>JAURWY010000023.1 GCA_030654695.1 Polaromonas sp. | reverse complement strand
CAATCGGGTGTGTTGACCGCATTTTCAGAGATCACCGAACTCCTCGCCAGAGGCGATTTGAGCATGGGCATTTGGGGCCGCAGTTGCGCTGCCGACCACGTGTTGAGTGATCAAGACCGGGTCGAAGTCTACCGCTCACTGCGGGTCGACCCGAAGGTCGCCCGACGCGAGAGATTCAGAGGGCAGGGCGTTAAACGCGCCGGGCTGTTCTCAAAAAAACGTGAAGGTGGAAAAGCCGGCTACTGAGACTGCTGCAAGCGCAAAACCCGCTGTTGGCACGGGTACAATCGCGTTTTTGGAGCTTTCCCTATGCGCCTACTCGGCAAAGCGCTGACCTTCGACGACGTCTTGTTGGTCCCAGCGTACTCCCAGGTCCTGCCCAAGGACACATCACTTTCCACCCAGTTTTCTCGCAACATTCGCCTGAACCTGCCCTTGGTTTCGGCCGCCATGGACACCGTCACCGAGGCGCGTCTGGCGATTGCCATCGCCCAAGAAGGCGGCATAGGCATTGTTCATAAAAACCTGACACCGCAAGAGCAAGCCGCGCATGTGGCCAAGGTGAAACGCTATGAATCCGGCGTGGTGCGTGACCCCGTCGTCATCACCCCTGAGCACACTGTGCTGCAGATCATGGAGCTGTCTGAGCAACTGGGTATTTCTGGTTTCCCAGTCTGCGACGGCGGCAAAGTCATCGGTATCGTCACCAGCCGTGACTTGCGTTTTGAAACACGCTACGACGTCAAGGCGCACCAGATCATGACGCCTCGTGAAAAGCTGATCACGGTCAAAGAAGGCACCTCGCCAGCCGAGGCCAAGGCCTTGCTCAACAAGTACAAGTTAGAGCGCTTGCTGGTGATCAACGACGATTTCGAGCTCAAAGGCTTGATCACTGTCAAAGACATCACCAAGCAAACCAATTTCCCCAACGCTGCGCGTGACCCGGCGGGTCGGCTGCGCGTGGGCGCTGCTGTTGGCGTGGGCGAAGGCACCGAAGAGCGCGTTGAAGCGCTGGTCCGCGCCGGCGTTGACGCCATCGTGGTGGACACCGCACACGGCCACAGCCACGGCGTGATCGAGCGCGTGCGTTGGGTCAAAAAGAACTACCCCCACATCGACGTGATTGGCGGCAACATTGCCACCGGCGCAGCTGCGTTGGCGCTGGTCGAAGCCGGTGCGGATGCTGTCAAAGTCGGCATCGGCCCTGGCAGCATTTGCACCACGCGCATTGTCGCGGGCGTGGGTGTGCCGCAGATCATGGCCATCGACAGCGTGGCCACGGCCTTGCGCGGCACGGGCGTTCCCCTGATTGGTGACGGTGGTATTCGCTACAGCGGCGACATCGCCAAAGCTATCGCAGCAGGCGCAGGCACCGTCATGATGGGCGGCATGTTTGCGGGTACCGAAGAGGCGCCAGGCGAAGTTATTTTGTTCCAGGGCCGTAGCTACAAAAGTTACCGTGGCATGGGCAGCATTGGCGCCATGCAGCAGGGCAGTGCAGACCGTTACTTCCAAGAAGCCACCACCGGCAACCCGAATGCCGACAAGCTGGTGCCCGAGGGCATTGAAGGTCGCGTGCCTTACAAAGGATCGATGGTTTCGATCATCTACCAAATGGCCGGCGGTTTGCGCGCCAGCATGGGCTACTGCGGTTGCTCCACGATTGAAGACATGCAGAACAAGGCGGAGTTTGTCGAAATCACCTCGGCCGGCATCCGTGAAAGCCATGTCCATGACGTGCAGATCACCAAAGAAGCGCCGAACTATCGCGCTGAATAGTTATATTTTTCATGCTGCATCAAAAAATCCTCATTCTCGACTTCGGCTCGCAAGTCACTCAGCTCATTGCCCGCCGTGTTCGTGAGGCGCATGTTTTTTGTGAAGTCCATCCCTGCGATGTGACCGATGACTGGATTCGTGAGTACGCCAAAGACGGCAACCTCAAGGGCGTTATTTTGTCGGGCAGCCACGCCAGCGTCTACGAAGAATCCACTGACAGAGCGCCTCAGGCCGTCTTTGAGTTGGGCATTCCGGTGCTGGGTATTTGCTACGGCATGCAGACCATGGCGCAGCAGCTCGGCGGCAAAGTGGAGGGCGGAACGACGCGTGAGTTTGGTTACGCAGAAGTACGCGCGCGCGGCCACACGGCACTGCTCAAAGACATCGCCGACTTCACCACGCCAGACGGCCACGGCATGCTCAAGGTCTGGATGAGCCACGGCGATAAAGTCACGGAGATGCCACCGGGTTTCAAGCTCATGGCCTCGACCGAGTCATGCCCGATTGCCGGCATGGCCGACGAAGTCCGAAGATACTACGCCGTACAGTTTCACCCGGAAGTGACGCACACCGTACAAGGCCAGGCCCTGCTGAACCGCTTCGTGCTGGACATCTGCGGCACGCGGCAAGACTGGGTCATGGGTGACTACATCCAAGAGGCAGTCGCCAAAATCCGCGAGCAAGTGGGTGATGAAGAAGTCATCCTCGGCCTGTCTGGCGGCGTTGACTCGTCGGTAGCGGCTGCGCTGATCCACCGCGCCATTGGTGACCAGCTGACCTGCGTCTTTGTGGACCACGGCTTGCTGCGTCTGAACGAAGGCGACATGGTCATGGACATGTTCGTTGGCAAACTGCACGCCAAGGTCATTCGTGTTGCCGCCGCCGCGCAGTTTTTGGGTCATCTGGCTGGTGTCAGTGATCCTGAAGCCAAGCGCAAGATCATTGGCCGTGAATTCGTTGAAGTCTTCAAGGCCGAGGCCGCCAAACTCAAAGCCGCTGACGCAACATCTAAAGGTGCCAAGTGGCTGGCACAAGGCACGATTTACCCGGACGTGATCGAGTCCGGTGGTGGCAAAAACAAAAAGGCCATGACCATCAAGAGCCACCACAACGTGGGCGGCTTGCCTGAACAACTGGGCTTGAAACTGCTGGAGCCACTGCGCGAATTGTTCAAAGACGAAGTGCGCGAACTCGGCGTGGCTTTGGGTCTGCCGCATGACATGGTGTATCGCCATCCGTTCCCAGGCCCCGGTCTTGGTGTGCGTATTTTGGGCGAAGTCAAACAGGAATACGCCGATCTGCTGCGCCGTGCTGACGCCATCTTCATTGAAGAATTGCGCAACTTCAAAGACGCCGACAGCGGCAAAAACTGGTACGAACTCACCAGCCAAGCCTTCACTGTCTTTTTGCCCGTCAAAAGCGTTGGCGTCATGGGCGACGGTCGCACGTACGAATACGTCGTGGCCTTGCGGGCAGTTCAAACCAGCGACTTCATGACCGCCGACTGGGCAGAGCTGCCGTATGCGCTGCTCAAGAAAGTCTCAGGCCGCATCATCAACGAAGTGCGCGGCATCAACCGTGTGACCTATGACGTCAGTAGCAAACCACCTGCGACGATTGAGTGGGAGTGACTTTTGTGAGATAAGTTGTTGATTTATATAGGATTTCAACTTACACACTTGTTTCACAAACTCAAAAAGTCTGTTGATTTTATTGAGAAAAGACTGGCATTCCCCCAAATCAGTAGACAAATAATGATGTCAAAAAACTGAAATGGAGAAAAGCAAATGCAGAGAACGAAATACGCCGTCGAGTTCAAGGACGAGGCGGTCAAGCAGGTGGTCGACAAAGGACATTCGGTCGTTG
>JAURWY010000022.1 GCA_030654695.1 Polaromonas sp. | reverse complement strand
CGGCGACTTTCGGCTTGCGGCCACGCTTGGCGCCGGCAACGGCGGGTGCGCCTTCAGCGGCCGGTGCTTTGGGCGGGCGGCCTGGTTTCTTTTTGGCGGGCGCAGCGAGGAGTGCGTCGGCAGCGGCGATAAGCTGGGCTTTGGTACTGGTCTTGGACGGCACGGCTGGAACTTTCTTCAAAGGGGTAGCAGATTTCGGAGGCTATTGGCTCACCGGAGAAAATAGGCAACTGACTTCAATGGATATGGTGGGTTTTCCGGGTTTTTCAACCTTTCGAACGCGCGGGATGCATCAGTGGCCAGTTAACAAAAAAACATGCCTGGCGCTTGAGCGGAGTCAAGACACGGAGGGCAGGAATTCAAGTTTCAAAACGAGAGGTGTAAAAAAGCCAGTCCGTGGAAAAGTGTCGGGCTGGTCATTTTTTAGGCAAACTGTTTGGGCGAGCATTTGGTGTGCAGTCCTTGCGGGAGGTGGCCATCTCGTATGCGAGTTCCCTTGGTGGAAGGGGGCCGTTGCCGGAGGTGCTGCTGTCGCGTTTGCCGTGAAAATCGGATTATACCCTGAAGCCCCTGAATGGTGCGTGTTTCAGGCGATTTTTACGCTGACTTTTCGGCTGCCTTTTTGGCCCTGGATTGCGCCATCAGCTCGCGCAAACGCTGCAAGGCGGCCGGGTCGGTGGCGGCCCGCGCGGCCAGGTCGGCTTTTTCGCTTTCCAGCTGCAGATCGAGCAACTGCGTCAGGATGCGGCGGGTTTCGTCCCAGTCGGACACCACGCCTTCCAGGATCTGCGCCAGCTGGGCCACCGCGTAATGCTCGTGGGGATGACCGCGCAGGCCTTCTCGCAGGGCGGCCCAGGGCTGCGGGCCGTGCTCGTGCAGCTGGTGTTCCAGCCATATCAGCAGCGGGCCATGCGGCGCCGGCAGCGCCAGCAGCAAATGGTGTTCTTCGGTGCTGAGCCGGTCCCAGCTTTCGGACTCCGTCAGCAGCAGCCTGAGCACCCGGTCTTCCCGGCTGGCCGGCAGGATGCGGCCCGTGACACGGCGCGGGGCGCGGCTGGTGCCGCTGGCCGGGCGGCCGTAGCTGCGCGGCAAAGCGGCTGGGGGCGCGAAATGGGCTTGCGCGAAGTGCGGTTCGGACGACGTGTAGTCGGCTTCATCGTGCCTATCCGGCGGATAGTCGGGGTAGTCCGGGTAGGCTTGATCTGCTGGCGGCTCCGGGCTTCGCTCGAAATACTCAGCCTGCTTGGGTTTGTAGCTTTTGGCTGAAGGGCGTGAGTTGCTGCTATTTTTAGAACTGGTGTTGCGGCCGGTCGATGCCGGGTGCCACAGCTGCATCAGTTCACGGCTGTCAATCATCACCTGGTCGGCAATCTCGGCCAGCAGTTGCGGCTTGAGGCCGCCCTCGGGCAGCAGGCTCCACAGGGGGCGGGCATTGCTGGCCATATGGGCACGGCCTTCGGCGGTGTCCAGGTCGCAGCCGTCGGCGGCGGCTTCCAGTAAAAACCGGCTCAGCGGCACGGCCTTGGCGACGCAGGCGGCAAAGCCTTGCTGGCCGTGTTCTCGGATGTAGCTGTCGGGGTCGTGCTCGGCGGGCAGGAACAAAAACTTGACGGTGCGCACGTCGCTGGCAAAGGGCAGGGCGGCGTCCAGCGCCTTGCGGGCGGCGCGCTTGCCGGCGGCGTCGCCGTCAAAGCTGAAGACCACCGAATCGGTGAAGCGAAACAGCTTTTGCACATGCTCGGCGGTGCAGGCGGTGCCCAGCGTGGCCACGGTGTTGGCAAAGCCGAGTTGGGCCAGGGCCACGACATCCATATAGCCTTCGGTCACCAAGGCAAAGCCGTGCTCGCGCAAGGCGGTGCGGGCTTCAAACAGGCCGTAGAGCTCGCGTCCTTTGCTGAACACCGAGGTCTCTGGCGAGTTGAGGTATTTGGGTTTGTCGTCACCCAGCACGCGGCCACCAAAGCCGATGCATTCGCCCTTGACGTTGCGGATCGGGAACATCACTCGATCCCGAAAACGGTCGTAGCGCTTGGCTTCGCCAGCTTGGTTTTCTTCGCCCTGCTCACCCGTGATGACGAGGCCGCTGTCGACCAGCAGCGGGTCGTTGTAGTCGGCAAAAATACTCGCCAAACTGCGCCAGCCTTCGGGGGCATAGCCGAGGCCAAAGGTTTTGGCGATGTCGCCGGACAAACCGCGTCCTTTGAAATAGTCGACGGCACGCGGGGAGATCTTCAATTGTTTGGCGTAAGCCACGGCGGCTTTTTCAAGCACGCTGGTGAGTGTGGCTTGCTGCTCGCGAACCTGTGCGGCGCGGGCCCGGTCTTGCGGGCTGACGTCGTCTTCAGGGACTTGCAGGCCGTATTGCTGTGCCAAGTCTTTGACCGCTTCGACGAAGGTCATGCCGGCATGCTCCATCAGGAAGCTGATGGCGTTGCCATTTTTGCCGCAACCAAAGCAGTGATAAAACTGTTTGGCCGGGCTGACGGAGAAGGAGGGCGACTTTTCGCCATGGAAGGGGCACAGCCCCATGAAATTGGCACCACCCTTTTTCAGCTGAACGTAGCGCCCAACGATGTCCACCACGTCAGTGCGGGACAGGAGTTCCTGGATGAATGATTGTGGGATGGCCATGGGTTCAAAAGTCGAGGGCTGATTCTAAGCACAAGCCTTGGGGCATCCTAGGATTTGATTTTCTTGACCGCTGCAGCTAAGACGTAACCACGGTCTTACATTGAAAGTCGGGATGTACTACACGCGTTGGTACATCTGTCGCTTGTTTCCAGAGGTGCTGAACGCTCCAATGATGCATCGATGTCTTTGCGGATCGACGGTCGCAGGCGTCAACTCGAATTGGAGGAAGTCATGAAATTTCACGAAGAACGGGAGCTGTTCGCTACCGCTGATTTGCATCGCTCTGTCACACGTCTGGCTGCCAGCACGACTGACATATGGAAGCATGTGCATGCCATTGTGGAAAAGCGCCGTTTCATCTTGGGCGCTACCCTGCTCGCCACGCTGATCGGTGGAATCGGCAGTGTCGCCATGCGGCCTCTTTACGAAGCCAATCTACTGATTCAAATCGCCGATGCGGCAGGCCCGTCCAAAGGCTTTCTAGGCGAATCCACGAGCCTCTTCGACATCAAGACGCCCGCTTCGGCAGAGATGGAAATCATGCGATCCCGCATGGTGATCGCTCCCGCCGTGGAGGCAGTTCAGTTGTTGACGAAAGTCGAATCACGTCGCTTTCCAATGGGCGGAAGTTGGCAATCACGGTCGTCCGATTCCCCGGTCTTGCCCGGCACAGTGACCTTGGGTCCTTGGCAGTGGGTGCCCGATGTACTCGGCCTCAGTGTGGGCAAATTCGACGTTCCACCCGGCTGGGAGGGGCGCGACTTGACCTTGAGGATCGACGGGGAAGGGGGCTATTCGATCCACCATCCCGCGTTGCTGAAACCTCTGCAGGGCAAAGTCGGCGAGGTGCTGAAAGGCCCGTTGGGGACTGGACAGCTGTTGCTGTTGATTTCGCAACTGCGCGGCCAGCAGGGGGCGGAGTTCAGCATTTCCCGCAAAGCTGCGGGCGAGGGAATAGAGGACGTGCAACGCACGCTCAAGCTCTCCGAGCGAGGCCGCCAATCTGGCGTGATGGAGGCGACCTTCAGGGATTCAGACCCAGTGCGGGCGGCCGATATCTTGAACGCCATTGGCGCCAACTACATTCGGCAGGACCTGAACCGTAAGACGGCCGAGGCCGAAAATTCCATTGCGTTCCTGAGCCGGCAGTTGCCTATGCTGAAGGTGCAGATGGAACAGGCTGAAGGCGCGTACAACCGGTTTCGCGCGCGCCGTGGAACCGTGTCGATCCAAGACGAAGCCAAGATGCTGGTCGACCAGACGGCTGGCCTGAGAAGCAAGCTCGCAGATGCGGAGCAGCGCCGCCGAGAGCTGCTTTCTAATATGGGGGCGGAGCATCCTGCCGTGAAGCTTGTCAATGAGCAGGTCGTGGGTTTGCAGCAGGAGATTCGGCGCCTGCAGGGCAGTGTCACCGAAATGCCCACGACCCAGCAGGATGCCCTGCGACTTGAGCGCGAAGCCAAGCTGACAAGTGAGCTTTACCAGCAACTGCGCAGCAGCTTGCAGCAATTGCAGTTGGTGCGCGAGGGGCGCAGCGGTAATGCACGCCTGATCGACGCCGCCGTTGTCCCTTACGAGTCGATCAACCCAAGGCCCGCGGTCATGGTCGCCGGCTTTGCCGGCGCAGGCTCGCTATTGTCGATATTGGGCGTCTTGATCTGGAGCGGCTTTTCTCGCGGCGTTAGAAGCGTGCGGGACATTGAGTCGGCCTCCGGCCTGAAGGGGTACTCCTCGCCCATTCCCTTGGGTAAGCTCCAGAAGGCCGACGGCAGGCCCCATGCCAAGCTGTTGGCGCTTGCGGACCGATCGGCGGACGTGGCCGTGGCCATACGGCAACTGCGAAGCCAGCTGCAGCACCAAATCGGCGAGGGGCGCAGCAACCGCGTCATGATCACAGGACCCAAGCGCGGCGTCGGCGCCCACTTCATCAGCGCCAACCTCGGTGCGGTCATGGCATCGGCTGGGCAACGCATCCTGCTGGTCGATGCGGCTGGTGCGCGCGGTTCCCTGCATGGCTACTTCAACATCGCTAAGTCTGCCGGGTTTGCCGAGATCATTGCAGGGACGGTCACCCGCAAGCAGGTGGTGAAGCAGACGGACGTGCCGGGCCTCGACCTGATCACGGCGGGCACCGCCGATCTTGACGTGGACAAGTTGGCCTCAAGCCACGCCTTTCAAGATCTGATGGAGCAAGCCGTCAAAGACTACGACTTGGTGATCGTTGCTGCCCCGCCTGTGCTGGAGTCTGCAGATGTACTGACCATGGCCCCGGCGGCAAACTTGGTCGTGCTGGTGGCTCGCGCCAGCAAGACGGACGCAGACCAGATTGTCGAGAGCGCACTTCTGCTTTCCCAGGTGGGTTGTTTCCCTAGCGGCGTGGTGCTCAATGCGGCCTAAGGACGCCACCAATCGCTGGGCGTTGGCATCTGGCGGCCAATCCCCGTTGTTGGTCGCTTGGTGGCTGTTCGTCTTCATCGGTTCTATGGGGATCAGTATCTTCAGTCACCAGTTCCTTTCGGGAAAATTCTCTTATGACGCGGCGACCATCCGTGAGTACATGGCCATGCGTGACCTCTGGGTCGGCCTGAGCTTCGACAGCTGGGTCAATACCGCCCGGGTTTTGACGCTTGTGTTTGGACTGCTCTCGGAGGCTTTGGCCATTCCGCTTTACTACGCCCTTGTGTTTCTGTTGTCGGTACGCGTGCTGGACGTGTTCAACGTGGACAGGCTGCCATATCACCTGCTGGCAGGTACTTGGTTATTGTGCGGTGCCTTTTTTTTCTGGCAGCCATCTAAAGAATTAGTCGCACTGCCGGTCGCCTTATTCCTCTGTCTGTCGCGCACTCCTTTGGCACGACTGGCCGCTACTGTTGTCTTCCTCGGATATGCCGCGCTTTTCCGCCAGTACTGGGCCATTTGCTACTTCTATTTTGTTTGTTCGTTGATCTCGCTGCGCTTGCATGTTGCCGGCCGTTCACGGCTGGCATTGATTCTGTTCCTGATGGCTTTCATGGTTCCATTCATGGCGGCGCAGTTCTCAGGGCAGCCACCATTGACCGAAGCTCGCATGATGGTGAATGAGTGGCGCGTGGACAGCCCAGATGCCCGTTCAGCCTTCAGCAATGCGTTTGAGAATTCAGGAATGTGGACTGACGCTGTCAATACACTTCTGGCTTGGCTTTATATGAACATTCCCTTGGCCATGTTGCTGGACACGACGCCGCACTATGTCTTGTTTGCTTTGTTTCAATTGACAACGCTGGCATTTTTTGCAGCTGGTTGCATAAGCTATTTCAAGCAGGCGCGGCGACTGCATGATCCAGGAACGACGTACCCCCGTTGCATCGCGTTTGTCGTGGCTTATTCGCTCACCCAGGCCCTTTTTGAGCCCGACTTCGGCTCTTTTTTGCGTCACGAGATGATCATGATGATTCCCATTTTGATCGTGGTTTTTTGCCGAGCTCATTCTGGACGATGCGCGCCTATCGATGACAGCGGCTTGCGTCCTGTCTTTTCTGGAGTATCCCGACCGTCCATCACAGTGAATTGATTGAGTCCGTCGCGTGCCTACCCACTCCATCCTGCTTGCCAGGCTCCTTGCCGGAATTTTGAACGCAGCGCCGCCGCTGGTAGGTTCCTACGCCATGGGGCGGGATGCGTATGGTGCGGCGGCTTCAGTGTTGGCGATTGCGACCATCATGTACGGCGTGATCAGCCAGTACCTGAGTCACAAACTACTCCGGTTCTTATGCACCGGGCAGAAGGGTGACGTAGCCGTCGGCGCGGCCATGCTCTTTTTACTGGTGAGCATGGTACTTTGCGCAGTCGCCCATTTCGCTGGCGTCATCTCGGCCCAAGAAGCTGTGCAACTTGCGGCGCTGGTCGTGTCGCTGACATTTTTACGCATTTGTGAGGTGCAGCTGATCAGCACAGATCGGATCGTGACCTCGATACTTGTTTATTACGCAGCGCCTCCGGTACTGTGTTCGGTCTTCTTTATTTTTGCAGGCCTTTCAGGCGGGGGGGCTGCGGCGGCGGGCATGGCCCTGTCTGTCGGCTACGCCGCGGCTGCACTGATGGCGTTGGGCCTTGCCGGTAACGTACGAACATTGCTCAAGCGTGCAATCCGCACCCATCCGGTCGCCATGGCGCGCGAACTGGGGCGGTCACTGCCGCTCATGATCAGCGGGGTTTTAGCCGCGGCCTCAGAATTCTTGCCCATGGTGCTGCTGCGAGGCATGGGCGCCTTGGCCGACATTCCTGTGTATGAGATTGCTAGGAAAATGGCCTCTCTTCCCACCACCTTGGCCAATCCCTTGCTGAACCAGATCAATCCAGCCATGATTCGTGCTCATGCACTGCACGACAGGGAAGAAATACTCGATCTCTTAAAAAAGTTCACGCGGCGTTTGTCGGGAATCGCGATCGTTTTTGTGTTGTTGGTCGCTGTTTCTTTGGTCGCTGGGCGCTATGACACACGGGTTCATGAAGTCTCGCGGCTCCTGCTCCCCTTGTCGCTGGGGTCTATCGTGGCGTTGTGGTGCCTTCCTTACCAAGCCGTTCTCATTGCTGCCGAAGGAGACCGCTGGTTCATGGTCAGCAGCGGCCTTTCGATCGTTTTGTTGCTCTCGCTTTCGTATCTGTTCTCTGGACTGGGTTCTGCCTTGGCGGTCAGTTGCGGGGCTGGCCTGAGCATTGCGGTCAGCACCTTGGTTATTCGGTTTCACGTCTTGCGTGAAATCTAACCCCCAGCGCCATCCAAGCGCTTGACGCGATTTTTCTCGCCGGGTCAGGCGTAACAAACCTGCCTTGCGCAGTCTCCATGTCGCTCAGGCGGTAAACCTCGGGAAGGACAGGGGACTAGGACCAATCAGGCTGCGATACGGGCGGATATGCCATCCGGACTTCTGAACTTACTGGTACTGGAAGTTCCAAGCGTACATATTGCATAGGGCTTCAAATAGATGACGATCGTCATGCCGGTGTGGACAGAAAAATTACCCACATCAAAAGGCATTTTTGTCACCTTTGATCAGCATCATCGCCGTCTTCCACAAGATGATGAGGTCAAGGGCCGAATTCCAAGAACGCAGGTACTCCAAGTCGAAAGCGGTGCGCTTGCGCATTGACTCAAGGTCATCCCCGCCGCGGCACCCGTTCACTTGAGCCCAGCCGGTGATGCCCGGCTTGACCTTGTGCCGAACCATGTAGCCGGGGATGAGTTGGCGGAACTGCTCGTTCACCGCCAAGGCATGTGGGCGCGGCCCCACCAAGCTCATGCTGCCGCCCAGCACGTTCAGCAATTGCGGGAGCTCATCCAGCGAGGTCTTGCGCAAAATTCGGCCCAAGGGCGTGACGCGGTCGTCAGCTCGGGTGACCTGCGTGTAAGTGTTCTGGCCGTCTTCCATCACCTTCATCGTGCGGAACTTCAGCATCGTGATTTCTTCCCCACCGAGCCCGAAACGTCGCTGCTTAAAAATCGCCGGGCCAGGTGAACTGACCTTGATCAGCAGCGCAATGACGCCCAAGACAGGCAGCAGCACAGGAAGGATGGCAACACAGATCGCTAGGTCAAGAAAGCGCTTGGCCATGCCAATGCTGCCCATGAAGGGCGTTTCGCAGACCGCCAGCATGGGTACGCCTCCAAGCACAGTCAAGCGTCCTTGGATCACATCAGAGATGGAGATATCCGGCACGAAGTACACCGACACGGTGGTGTCGCGCAACTGCTCTAAGAGGTTTTGCAAACGGGCATGGGAAGTCATGGGCATGCCCAAGTAGATTGTGTCCACACCTTCTCTTTTGGCGATCGCGCCCAGATCGCTGAAGGGGCCGAGCACGTGTTCAGGTGTGGCAACTCGCAGGCGATCGTGCGATCGATCGTCGATGAAGCCAATCAGCTGCTGCCCCTCAATCTCCCCTTTTTCGATCAGCTGAGCAAGCCTAAGGGCAGATTCATTGGTCCCCACGATCAGCGCCTTTCCCTTTCCATAAAACCTGCGCATGTAGGGCGCGGCGAGCGGTGTGAGCAAATGAAGCGCCAGAAGCGCAGCCAGCGACAAGGGGGCCCACACCAGCAGCACATTCCAATCGATGAGAGGTTCAGCGGTTGGAAAGAACGCCCGCAGCAGCGCGCCTATTGCCGCCAAGAAAGCCACGGCCATCAACCAGTTCATGGTCAGGTAGAGATTGATGCTTGGATTGAAACGGTGATACGGCAGGCGCCCAGGGTAGGCCGCCATTCCAATCACCAGCATCGCTATTAGGTCATGCTGCCTCATACTGAGTCCGGCCACGTTGACGGCGCCCCAGTAACTCAAGACCATGATGATCGAGTCAACGGTCGACAGCAGTGCAGACCAAGGCCGTCCAGTTCGGTGAATGTACTCAGGAACCCCGTCTGGATGAGTCTTCGTAACCTTTGCGTGGCGAGAAAAGGAGAACCCACGGAAAGTCAGCATGCGTTGCACTCCCCTGCAGAATCAGTGCGGCGATTGGTTTTTTTTGTGAACATGATCCATCCTGTGCATTACGATTGAAAGACCCAAGTAGGTCAACGCCCTTTGTCAACGTTAGGCTGAAAAAAATGCGCATACGAGGGGGCAAATGCTTGCAGAACAGGTCGCATTTTCTTGAGCCGCTGTAGGACGCTGGATTCGCTCTTTCTTGCGGCTGCTGAAGAACTTCATCGCGCTGAATTAATAGGCATGTCTGTTGGTCGCGGTGGTTGAAGTGCGTTTTCGTAAACTTGGTGTAGTTCTTCTACGGTGCGCTCGATCCGAAACGCCGCCAAGAAGCGTTCACGTGCGTTGGCACCCATTTCTCGGCGCAGCGCCTTGCCCATGCTTGCTATGGCAGCGGCGAGCTGATCCGGATTACCAGGTTCAACCATTCGGCCCGTGACAAAATCGACCACGACTTCCGGCAGCCCCCCGACGCGGCTTGCAATCACTGGCAAGCCGGCGCGCATGGCCTCGACAGCCGACAGGCCGAAAGCCTCGTAGTGCGACGGAATGACCAGCATGTCGGCCGTTGCGTACAGTGGCCTGATTTTTTCTCGATCGAGCCAGCCGAGATACTTGACATTGTCCGGTTGGTCTAGCGCTGACTTGTAGCCGGTGACCACCGCGGCGCCCACGATGATGGCATAGGCTTTGTCCCCAAGGATTTTCATCGCGGACAAAAGCACGTCCACGCCCTTTTCGTGATCTAGACGACCCACGAAGAGAACCCGGATGCGGCCCTTTGGCCAGAGCGCTTCGGCGGCTGTTGAGGGAGGGCGTGTTATGTCAGCCAGACCACTGGCCACGACCTTCAGCTTGAATCTGGGAATGCCGATGGCTTGGGCACGAGAGGCTTCAAACAGTGAAACACAAACCACGGCGGAGCACAGGCGGGAAAGATAGCGTTCGGCGGCTGCCATGGAATAGGTCACCAAGCCGTTGACCTTGCGTCGTTCGAACGACCAGCCGTGGGCGCAATAGATGATCTTAGGCGGGTGAGGCAGCAGCGCCAGCAATGGCCGCATCACAAACCCTGCAAAGGTGGCGTGTAGATGGACGATGTCAGGTTGCCACTGCCGCACGCTGCGAATGGCTCTCGCAGCCATGCGCAGGGAACTGCCTAAGCGCCCTTTTTCATCTGAACTGTAGGGCAGCAGGCACTCTATGGGCAGCCCGGGGAAGTACTCGGCATGCTCTTTGGGAAGCACCACGCGCACGCAAGCTGCGCCATAGCGTTCGACTTGTAACGCTAACAGTTCCTCTAGGTAGCTGCCCACGCCTCCAAGGGCGGTCTGAGTGATGTGCAGTATCTTGACCTGCTGATGGCAATCCTCGTTCATGCAGTGACCCTGATTGAACCGACGCGGCCATACCAAGTCGGAGTTGTTGGTTAAAACTTACTCGGCACGCGTGGCGCCTAGGACCCGGTTCGGTCTGGCTTCTCTGTCGCAATGATCAGCACGCGCTCCACCAGAGGCACTGATTTAAGCGCGTTGCTGCCCACTCCTCCAAGGCACAAACGTCCTGAAATATTTGGTACTTTATGCACGCAACCTACGTGAGAAAGGGGCATTTTTCCCATCGATTACGGGATAAATCGACGTGGTGCACAGACTGCCGGATCGCCAGAATAAATAATTCATGGCGTGCCTGATACACAACAAGGCAAGTCGCTTTTAAAAGTGCGCAGAAACGGGAAATTGAACATGAATCAAGGCGAGGCTGCGTTCAAGCTGACCGGTGCGGAGCGCCTGCATGCCGTTCCGTCGGCGAGCATGCCCAAACAGTTGATCATGGAACGAGTCAGCTCCGATATACGGGTGTCACTCCATGAGGACATGTTAGAAATCGAAACCGATTGGCGCCGTTTTGAGAGGTGCGCAGACTGCACGGTTTTCCAGTCGTTCTCTTGGCTGTCAACTTGGCAGTGTCATGTTGGACAACGCAAGGGGACGCGACCCGTCGTTGTTATTGGTCGTGACGACCGTGGGGAGATAGTATTTCTTTTGCCTTTGGCTGTAGAGCGTCACCGCTTGCTAAGAACGCTGACATGGTTGGGTTCAGACAACAACGACTACAACGCGCCGCTGCTGGCGCCGCATCTGCTGCAGCTGATGTCCAGGGAGAATTTTTTGGCGCTCTGGCGGGACATCATCCAGCGCATCCAGTCGGATCGGCGTTCGTGCTTCGACCTGATTGAATTCGTCCGCATGCCGGCCGCGGTGGGGCAGCAGCAAAATCCTTTCCTGTATCTGCCCGTCAACCCGCATCCTGACCACGCCTACCAGACCCATCTGGCCGGTGACTGGGAGTCGTACTACGCCAGCAAACGCTCCCCGGCCACGCGCCGTCGTGAGCGTACCAAGCGCAACCGGCTCAGCGCCATCGGGGCACTCCAATTCATCACGCCCACAGGATTCGATGAGGTTGCCCAGTCCGTGGACAAGTTGATCTCACAGAAGACGCTCTCATTTGCGCGCATGGGCGCACGTAACATCTTTGAACGGCCGGGTTGGTCGGCGTTTTATCGTGCCCTTGCCAGCGATCCCGGCGCGCGCGACTTCGTTCATGTGAGCCGGCTGGACGTTGGCTCAACCGCAGGCGCCATCAATCTGGGCCTCATATTTCAAGGCACTTACTACCACCTGCTGGCAAGCCACGCGGACGGTGAAATGGCCCGCTTCAGCCCGGGCGCGGTCCACCTGCAAGAGTTGATGCGGTATGCCATCGCGCGTGGTTGCACGGTATACGACTTCACCATCGGAGACGAATCCTACAAGCGCGACTGGTCTGAAACCAAGGCGGTCCTGTTCGACCACGTGTTGGCGGTGCGCGTGCGAGGTGCGCCCTTCGCGCCAGTCTTTCGCCTGCGGAGTCGCATCAAACGGTTTATCAAGCAGACACCTGTTGTCTGGAACGCTTTCATGCGCTGGAGAGCCCGCATTGCCAGCCTGAGGGCAGGGGGTCAATTGTCAACACAACTCAAGGAAAAATCATGATGTACATGGACAAGGCCCTGCAAACTGATGTGGTCATCGTCGGTGGCGGACTTGCTGGTTCGCTTGCAGCCGCCATGCTGGCCCGTCAGGGGCTACGCGTCGTTCTGGTGGATCTCAATGAGGTTTATCCACCTGGGCTGCGCTGCGAAAAGATCTCTGGTCGTCAAGTGGCCATGCTGCGGAAAAGCCCGATCGTCGACGACGTGCTGGGAGCTGCATCACCCTTCAGCGAATTCTGGGTGGCGCGCTTTGGTCGTATTGTGGAAAAGCGCCTGGAGGGGCAATACGGTATTTCCTATGACGCTTTGGTCAACCGCGTGCGCAGATCTATTCCCGGTACAGTGGTCAAAATCACGGGGAAGGTGACGGCCATTGACTGCAGTGATCAGCGGCAGGCGGTCAGTTTGGCAACGGGCGAGGTGATCCAAGCTCGCTTGGTCATTTTGGCAACCGGGCTGAATGAGGGTCTGCGGCGTTCCTTGGGTATCACGCGCGAGGTCGTCAGCAAAAGCCATTCGGTCACCCTCGGTTTTAATCTCAAGCCGGTCGGGCGCAGCAGCTTTGATTTCCCTGCACTGACATATTACGGCGAGCACCCCACAGATCGGGTCGCTTACATCACTCTGTTCCCGATCGGCGATGCGATGCGAGCCAATCTCATGGTTTACCGGCCCGTGGACGATCTGTGTGTTCGGGCGCTGCGTGAACAGCCCGGCGCCTCACTCGGCGGTTTGTTGCCTGGGCTGGAAAGCCTCGTCGGGCCGGTTCTGGTCGATGGTCCGGTTCAAATCAGGTCTATTGATCTTTACAGATCGAAAGGGCATTTGCAGCCCGGTGTCGTGCTGGTTGGCGATGCGTTTGGAACCGCTTGTCCCGCCGCAGGTACAGGCACTGACAAGGTCTACACCGATGTCATTCAGTTGTGCAACGTTCATGTGGCGCAGTGGTTGAAGACGGCTGGCATGGGGGTGGAAAAAATTTCGGCGTTCTACGCGGACCCCCTGAAAGTCGCTTGCGACCGGCGCTCTTTCAACGAGGCCTTCAGGCTGCGTTCGGCCTCCGTCGATGAGAGCCTTTCATGGTGGGTTCAGCGAAGGGTTCGCTTTGTCGGTCAGTTGGCACGCGGAACAGTCCAGCAAATGCGCTCTCGCTTGGCTGTGAGGACTTGATGGTGCGATCAATGATGCAGAGGCGAATAGCGCCGTGAGTTCAACTTCTCTTGCAGACGACTTCACGGCGCACTGGATGGCGTTGTGTCGCCGCGCCGCGCCGAATGTGTTCATGTCCCCGGCGGCCTTGCAGGCAGTGCAGCGGGTCGATTTTGCACCCATCAAGGTGTTGCCGGCATGGCTGGACGGTAAAGCTTCTGGACAGTTGATTGGGCTTTGGGCCTTGCAGCAATCGAGGCTCACACCCATTGGGCCTGCTTTTCTGTCGGCCCCGCCTTACAACTATGCGTTCCTGTCCAACCCGGTACTTGATCCGGAATACTTGGATGTGGCGATGAACATCATCCTTGATGCGATCGAGCTCGACGACCATTTGCCCAAGGTCATGCGTCTTCGTTATCTCGATGCTGACTGCCCTTCGTATGCCGCCTTGACGCGGGCCCTGCGTGGGCGCGGTGCCAAGATGATGCTGGTTTCGCGGCATGAGCGTCCGGTCATCACCAAGGACGGATGGCTGCTTAAAGCGTCGGGTGCAACGCGCAAGAAACTCCGGCAAAAATGGAGGCGCCTCGCCGCGATGGGTGCCGTCGAGGTCCTCAATGACTCGTCAGCTTCGGGCGTGCAGGAAGCGTTTGAGGTCTTCCTAGAAATGGAACATGCGAGTTGGAAAGGCTCAGCGGGAACATCGCTGCTCAGCGAAGCCCGAGATGCGGCTTTTGCACGCAAGTTGATTTTTGAGTTGTCGCAGGATGCACGTGCCTCTGTGGCCTTGTTGACCCTAGATCGCCGCCCGATTGCGGCTCAGGTGCTGCTCCAGTGCGGCACCATGGCTTACACATGGAAGACGGCGTTCAATGCCGACTTCGGCGCAGTATCCCCTGGGGTGCTCTTGGTCGACAAGATCTCTGAACAGCTCTTCGGTTCGGGATCGACAGAATCGATCGAGTCGTGCTCGCCAGACGGAAGCTTCTTGAATCAGCTGTGGCAGGAGCGGCGTTTCACTGTTGAAGTGGTCGTTCACCTAGGCTCGAGAAAGTCGATCGACTACACGGCGGTGGCGATAGGCGCAAGAAGCTATGAAAAATTGCGTGAGATTCGAGACAAACTGCGTGAAACGACGCAATTATTGCTGAGAGGACGCGTCGGAAGTGACGCGAGCAAGCTATGAAAGGAGGTACTTCCAGAACTGGCTGCACGGATCAGGGATTTGAGTGTGTGAGAACCAAGGCCAAAACATATCTGCCCAATCCAAAAGTGAACTCGGTCAGTGTGCAGAATGAACGGATCGTCATTTGCTCTCCGCATTTTGATGATGCGGTGCTCAGTTGCTGGTCTTTACTTGACCGCGAACACGCCAGCACCGTGGTAAACGTGTTCACGGGAGCGCCAAGTTCTGACTTCACGTATTGCTACGATCAACAAAATGGTGCCTTGAGCTCAGCCATACACATGCAGCAGCGTGCTGCGGAAGATCGCCACGCGCTTGATGTGGTGGGCAAATTTCCCATTAACCTCGGCATGCTCGAGCGCCAGTACCGCCTACGTCCGAGCCCATGGTTGCACAAACTGCTCAGGTTTGCGCCCTTACTGCGTTATGCACTGTTGCGTCTGCCTTTCTTGGACTCTGCGCTCCATTCCATTGCTCCGCCTGATGTGGTCCAACTCGCCGACGCTATCACTAGGGCCGTGCCTGACGCTACCAGCATCTGGGTGCCTGCTGGTATAGGCGGACACACGGATCATATGTTGGTGCGTCAAGCCGGCTTGGTGCTTGCGGCGCGGGGATTGAAAGTTTGCATTTATGCGGACATGCCCTACCTTTTGCGGTTTGGCTGGCCGCGGTGGTTGAAGGTCGCGGACAGAGAACGCCCCGTAGACCGGGCCAGCGCTTACTGGGCTGGCTACTTCGATGGTTTGGTCAAGCCGGAAAACTTGATTGAGCAAGCCAGAGTTGTTCACTTAACACCCGCTGAACGTCTGCGCAAGGCCGAGGCCATCCGCCGGTATGCCACGCAGTTCGATCCCGTCAACGCCGGACGTGTGAACAGTTTGTTGCGTAGGGAGGACGCCCTGGCCTACGAGGTGT
The DNA here is from genome assembly GCA_030654695.1 of Polaromonas sp. Classification (GTDB taxonomy): domain Bacteria; phylum Pseudomonadota; class Gammaproteobacteria; order Burkholderiales; family Burkholderiaceae_C; genus Polaromonas. The sequence continues at coordinate 5,068 of JAURWY010000022.1, read as the reverse complement.
TTTGGGAATTGGAGTCGCTCAATGCGAAGGCTTCCAAGGGTCGGTAGACACATTTGATGGCCAAAGCCCGGGACTTATGACTACGAGTCCGCATTCTCTTGGGTTTTTGAATAACCAAAGCACTCTGCGAAATGACCATCCGGGTGTTTTTTTAACGGCTAAAGACCTGACGCAGGTTCATGGCCAACAACAAGGAGTGACTGACATGACGACGAAGACTGTTAAAAAGGCTCTGCTGCCCGTAGCGATAGCCGTGGCCTTGTTGAGCTTGCAGGCGCACGGGCTTGAGATAGGGGTGAACATCCATTCCGGCGGAGGGACCCCCACGGCGAACGGACAGCTTGCCTCCGTGATGGCTGCGCGCAATATCCAGCAGGCCCGGATGGATATTTTTCCTTGGGTTGACGTCAATCAATTGCGCGACCAGATCATCAAGATTCGGGCCAATGGTGGCTTGGTTCAGTTGATCATCCATAACTCTGCTGAATGGGACAGCTCGTGCAACCAGAACTTGGCGGCAGTCGAGCAGAATTCGTACAACCTCGCCTATAACCAAGTGTCTCAGTTCAAAGACCTGGTGGATGTCTATGAGGTCTTCAACGAAGTCCAGTTCCAATCATGGATCAACGCCGAAGTCCCTCGTAACAGCGCTGGAACCAGCGCGGCCCCCTACGCCAGCAAGCCCTGCGTGGCTTCGTTGACGGCGGCCATACGTGGCGCCGGACGCGCTGTTCATGACCAGGGTAAGAAAGTGATCATCAACCAGACTGGCCGGGATTGGGGATGGTTGACTTGGTTGCGCCAAAACGGCGTCAATTGGGACCTCACCAGTCTGCACATCTATCCCGAGCTGACTCACGCCAGCCTTCTGAGCGACACGTGGTACGGCGCGAATGGCCCCATCTACCAAGCATCCCTGTTCGGCAAGCCGATGACCATCAACGAGTTCAACTGTGGCGAAATCTACCTTTCCGGTTACGAAAACATGGCGGGTCAGTTTTATACGGAGCAGTGCCTAAAGTCGGTGAGCAAGCATATGCAGGAAGTCCGCGCCAACACCTACGGCACGGTTGAATCGATCCACTTATACGAGCTGCTGGACGAGCCCGAAAAGGGTGTGCCCGAGGGCCGCTTCGGCTTGATGTACAACCTAACGACCCCAAAGGTCGAAATGTTCCTCGTCTCCGCCTTCGCCGGTGGCAGCCTCACGACAGCCGAGCAACTGGCGATCACGAGTCGAGGCCTGCTGACGGACACGCAAATCGCCGCCATGAAGCCTGCACCGGCTCCAGCGCCAGCACCGGCTCCCGCTCCAGCGCCAGCACCGGCTCCCGCTCCAGCGCCAGCGCCAGCACCGGCTCCCGCTCCAGCGCCAGCACCGGCTCCCGCTCCAGCGCCAGCGCCAGCACCGGCACCAGCTCCAGCTCCAGCTCCAGCGCCAGCGCCAGCGCCTGCTCCAGCGCCAGCGCCAGCGCCAGCGCCAGCGCCAGCGCCAGCGCCTGCCCCCTATGCCTGCAAGTTTCCAAGCTGGATTGAGGGTGGCTATTATTCAAGAGGCAAAATTGTTCTGTATACAAATGGCAAGCTTTACATCGCCATCCGTGCCAATCCTGGCTACAACCCAACCATCGCTACGCGCTACTGGTCTTTGTACAGCTTTCCAAGATGGGTGCAAGGTAAATACTATGCAGCGGGTAGCATCGTGAAATACACAGATGGGAATAACTACATTGCCAAGATTGCCAATCCTGGCTACAACCCATCGACCAGCACCTATTACTGGGCGAGATATGGCTGCTGAGTTCATGTTGTCAAAACATGAGTCTGTGCTTGGCGGGTAGAGGGTCAGTCGCCGCGTACGACGCCTTCGCGGCGCGGATCGGCCCCGCCAAACCAGCCTGACGGGGTCTTTTGAATCGCTTGCAAGCCGCTGGTCATGGGCGCTTCTCGGACTTGCGCACACGGGTGCCGCAGAGATTGAACGGTGGCGGCCGCGAAGCGCTGCTCTTCCAGCAGCGTCATGCCGTTGAGGCTGCCAAAGTTCGGCAGGTTGATGGCTTGTTGCGCATCCAGCTCCCAGTTGAGCGTGCCGTACAGCAGCTTGGCCGTGTAGTGAATGATGAGTGCGCCGCCCGGGCTGCCGCCGCTCATCAGCAATTCGCCCGTCGCCTTGTCAAACACCAATGTGGGCGCCATCGACGAGCGCGGACGCTTGCCGGGCTCAACCCGGTTGGCAACCGGTCGGCCTTGTGCGTCACTGGGTGTGAAGCTGAAATCTGTGAGCTCGTTGTTGAGCAAAAAGCCTTTGACCATCTGGCGCGAGCCAAACGCGTTTTCGATGCTGCTGGTCATCGCCAGTGCGTTGCCATTCGCGTCAACGATGCTGATGTGGCTGGTGCCGTGTTCGGGTTGCGCTGGCATCGGTGCGTAACTTGTTTTGACCACGCCGGGCGTTCCAGCTATGGCTGTCTTCATGCGCACCGGGCCGATCAGCTGGGCTCGCTCGGCCAGATAGCGGGGCTCGAGCAGGCTCAGCCAGCTGCCGCCCGGCGCTTGCACAAAGTCCGGGTCGGCGATGTATTGGTCGCGATCGGCGAAGGCTAGGCGCGAAGCTTCGGTGTACAGATGCAGCCAGCGCGGGTCTGGCAGGCCGTTGATCAACGGCATGGCTGTGGCGGGTGTCTGAGCCAGAAGCCCCAAGATTTGGCCAACGGCTATTGCGCCGGAACTGGGCGGCGGCATGCCGCAGATGCGGTAATCGCGGGCGGCTGCCCGGTAGTCGTTGCACAGCGGTTGACGTTGGATCGCTCGGTAGTTGGCTAGGTCTGCCAGCGCCAGTTGCCCGGGGTTGGTCGGATGCTGTCGGACCTTGTCGACGATGGCTTGGGCGATGTTGCCGGTCATCAGCGCCTTAGCGCCCTCTGCCGCGATGCGCTTGAAAACGCTCGCCAGTTCCGGATTTTTCAACAAATGACCGACGGGCCAAGGCTGGCCTGCAGTGTCATAAAAATAGGCGGCAGCGACTGGGTTTTTTGGCAGGTAAACGTCGCTGACCAGCATGCTGTGCAGACGCTCACTCACCTTGAAACCTTGCTCAGCGAGCTCAATAGCTGGCGCAAAAAGCTGCTTCCATGGCAGTTTCCCGTGCTGGCGGTGCGCATCTTCCAGCATTTGCACGGTGCCTGGCACGCCGACAGCGCGACCACCGACAACGCCTTCATAAAAGGTCACCGGCTTGCCGTCGGTGTTCAAAAAGAGGTTCTCACTGGCTGCGGCCGGCGCGGTCTCGCGGCCGTCAAACGCCTCGGTGATGTTGCCATCGTGGTGCAACAAGAAAGAACCGCCGCCAATACCGCTCGATTGCGGCTCGACCAGCCCCAGCACCATCTGCACGGCGACGGCGGCGTCGACTGCGGAGCCGCCGCTTTTGAGAATTTTATAACCCGCATCAGTGGCCAGCGGATGGGCCGCCGCCACGGCAAAGTGCCGTGTCGCCCAGCCGGGCTTGTCGGTGTAGCCCGACGCCGCTTCGGGTTGCAGGAGCGCAGTTTGCGACTCGCCCTGTGCGGTGGGCGCTACCGAACAAGCCGCCAGCAAGGCGGTCAGCCCTGCTGCGGCTAGAGACCTCACAGGCCTTGTCAAATGGTTCAGTGACAGAGCGAGTACGGCTTAACGCGGTGCCAAGCGGATGGCGCCGTCCAGACGAATCACTTCGCCGTTGAGCATCTCGTTTTCGATGATGTGCTTGGCCAGTTTGGCGTAGTCTTGCGGCGTGCCTAGGCGGGATGGAAAGGGCACGCTGGCGGCCAGCGAGTCTTGCACTTCTTGCGGCATGCCAAACATCATCGGCGTGCCAAAAATGCCGGGTGCAATCGTCATGTTGCGGATGCCGTTGCGCGCCAAGTCACGGGCAATCGGCAAGGTCATACCGACCACGCCGCCTTTGGACGCGCTGTAGGCGGCTTGGCCAATTTGGCCGTCGTAGGCCGCGACCGATGCGGTCGAGATCATCACGCCGCGCTCACCGGTGGATTCGGGTTCGTTTTGGCTCATGGCTTCAGCCGCCAAGCGGATCATGTTGAAGCTGCCGATCAGGTTGACGGTGATGGTTTTGCTGAACAAGGCCAGCGAATGCGAGCCGTTTTTACCGACCGTTTTTTCGGCCGGTGCAATGCCTGCGCAATTGACCAGACCCATCAGTTTGCCGAGCGACACCGCCTTGGCGACGACCGCTTGGCCGTCGGCCTCTTGGCTCACGTCGCAATGGACAAAGGCACCACCGATGTCTTTGGCGATGGCTTCGCCTTTCTCAGCTTGCATGTCAGCAATCACCACCGTGGCGCCGTTGGCCGCCAGCATGCGGGCAGTCCCTTCGCCGAGTCCTGATGCGCCGCCTGTGACGATGAAAACTTTGCCTGCGATGTCCATGAGTGATCCTTTGATTGACGTTAACGTAAGGTCAATTATCACGCATCGGCTATGCCCGGTTCCTTACTTGTAGCCGACGCGGTCCAGCATTTGCTGCACCTTCGTCTGGTTGTTAGCCACAGCGCTGATCGGGATGGTTTCCGACTTGAAGCTGCCGCCCGTCATGGCTTGCAAAGCCGGGTTGTTGACCTTCACTTTAGCCACGACTGGCCATTCGTTGTTGCCGTCGGCAAAGTAGTTTTGCGCGGCTGGGCTGGCGAGGTATTCCATGAATTTGACGGCGTTGGATATATTCTTGACATTTTTGGCCACGCCTGCACCGGCCACATTCACGTGCGTGCCCCAAGTTTGTTGGTTCGGAAAGACCACACCAATTTTCTCGACGGTGGCCTTGTCTGCTGGATCTGTCGAGCGCATCATGCGCGCCAAATAGTAGCTATTGGTCAAGGCCACGCCGCACTCGCCGCTGGCCACGCCCTTGATTTGGTCGGTGTCGCCGCCTTTGGGTGTACGGGCCATGTTGGCGACCAAGCCTTTCAGCCAAGCCTCTGTTTTGACCTCGCCGAGGTGCTCGGTGACTGCGCCAAAGAGAGACAGGTTGTAGGGGTGCGAGCCTGAACGGGTGCACAGCAGGCCTTTG
>JAURWY010000021.1 GCA_030654695.1 Polaromonas sp. | reverse complement strand
CCGCTTCGGAAACAGCTGCCCCTGGCCGGGCGAGCCGCTAGAGCCGTTGTAGTGCTGGGCCATCAGCTGCTCGTAAAACTGCCGGGCAAAGCTTTGCGCCATGCGCAGTGACTGGCTTTGCGTGCTGCGCCGGTAGGTGCGCCCAGCCACCCAGCAGCGCACTTGCCAGAACCGGCTGGCGGCGATTTTGAAGACGGACAGCTTTTGCGGGTAGCCCGGCACGGGCGTCAGGGTCTCGGGAATGGGCACGGTGCGCTCGCGCTGATGCGTGCGCTCCAGCACACCGGGCGACGGGTCGTTCGCTGCAAAATGCTCGAAGAAGGGGTTGTGGTCGAACATCATGAAAGAGTATTGATTTACTCATCATTCGTCAAATTTTATCTATAAATAGTACTTAATTACTTATTTATTTAAAATGGGCAAGGCCAAAGACCAGTCTTAAAAAATGAAACTTTCACGACTTAGAGAGCTATAAAGTTCCTACTTTAAATAGCGCGTATTTGTACAGCTGGGCCTGTACAACCCGGTTTGTCACCGTTTCGCGAGCGCCTCTTCTGTTAATTCACAGAATCATGCCGTTTTCACAACTTTTAACACGTCTGCCCTGGCTGCTCTGGCCGCTGTCTCTGCAGCTTCTGCTCAATCTTCTGTGACCCTGTATGGCCGTCTTGACGCGTCTGTTGGTTCAACCTCCACCGAGACCACTGGTGCAGCACCTGTTGCCAAGCTGTCGCAAAATGGAGTTTCCCAAAGCGCCCTGAATACTACTTTCTGGGGTCTGAAAGGCTCTGAAGACTTAGGTGGTGGCCTAAAAGCCATTTTCAAACTTGAAAGTGGTTTCGAATTGGATACAGGCACTGCGTCAAATACATTGTTCGAGCGCGAGGCTAACGTTGGTCTATCTGGCAGTTTTGGTCAAGTTACTTTGGGACGTCAATACACTTCGTACTACAGCTCATACGGCGGCACTGAAATGCTTTGGAACAACAACTTTGCCGTCAGCAACACTGTAGATAAGTCGGGCTTGGCCACTAACGGTACACGTACTGCCAACTCAGTCCGCTACGACACCCCTAGCTTCAGTGGTCTGACAGGTTCTGTGACATACGGCTTTGGTGAGGACAAGACAGCTACTGCCGATGCTACCGACAATATCAGCTTCAATGTTTCATATGCAAATGGCCCAGTGATGGCGACTTTTGCTCACCAAGAAAACACCTTGGCATTGAATGCTGGCACTACGAAATTTAATCTTTTCGGCGGCACTTACGATTTGGGCGCGGCCAAACTCAACGGAAGATACCAAACAACCTCAAACGGAACTGTTGATGACAAAATGTACCAAGTTGGCGTGACTGTGCCGGTGGGTGCGTTCTCGTATGGTGTCGGTTATGCCAACGAGAAGTCTTCAACTTCTGGTATGGCTGATCTGAATTCGAATGGCTTTGGTTTGGTTGGTATGTACGATATGTCAAAACGTACGACTCTGTATGTTGGATACAAATCAACGAAAGTTGAGTCTGCCCCTGCTGCGATCAGTACGGCTAAGGCTTCATCGTTCCAGGCCGGCGTTCGCCACACTTTCTAATTTGACGCTGACGCAAGTCAGTTAAAAATTTAGAGACAAAACCCCGCTTCGGCAACGCAGCGGGGTTTTTTCATGGCGTCAACAGTTGTACAGTTGAAATCGACGGAAACTGGCTTTTTCAGCACATGGCAACAACCTATAAATGCTGGCGTATTGCTACAAACAGGCGGAAATCACGCCACTCACTTTGTAATACTTTATGTTATATAAACATGGATTTACGAAGTTTTTAAAATCATTTAATTTACACTTATAGTTACAATTTAACTATAAAATTAGACTTATTTTCTGAGCTTGCCATCCTTGCAGGAAGCCTGCTCCAGACCGATTCTTCACAAAGCAAGCTCTACAGCAAGAGCAGCTTTTTTTCTAGCCGTCAGCCCGACTGGTTGGCGGCGTCACACCCAAATGCAAATAGGCGGCAAGCGTGGCAATGCGACCACGCGGGGTGCGTTGCAGGTAGCCTTGCTGAATCAAATACGGTTCGATCACGTCTTCAATGGTGCCGGCATCTTCGCCGATGCTGGCGGCAATGCTGTCTAGGCCAACCGGACCGCCGTCAAAGCGGTGGATCACGGCTTCGAGCAGTTTGCGGTCCATCACGTCAAACCCGCGCGGGTCAACGTCCAGCATTTCCAGGGCTTTGTGCGCTATATCTAGCGTGATAACGCCGTTGCCTTTGACGTCTGCATAGTCGCGCACGCGGCGCAGCAGGCGGTTGGCAATGCGCGGTGTGCCGCGTGAGCGTTTGGCGATTTCAATGCCGCCAGCTTCGTCCATCGGCGCGTTGAGCAAGCCGGCGCTGCGTTTGACAATGCGCGCCAGCTCTTCGGCGGTGTAAAACTCCAGCCGGGCCACGATGCCAAAACGGTCCCGCAAGGGGTTGGTCAACATACCGGCGCGAGTCGTCGCACCAACCAGCGTGAAGGGCTGCAAGTCCAGCTTGATGCTGCGGGCGGCCGGGCCTTCGCCGATCATGATGTCGATCTGGTAGTCCTCGAGCGCCGGGTACAAAATCTCTTCCACCACCGGGCTGAGCCGGTGGATTTCATCAATGAACAGCACGTCGTTCTTCTCAAGATTGGTCAGCAGTGCCGCCAAATCTTTCGGCTTCTCCAGCACCGGCCCACTGGTTTGGCGCAAGTTAACGCCGAGTTCATGCGCAATGATGTGACTTAACGTTGTTTTTCCCAAACCTGGCGGGCCGAACAGCAGCACGTGGTCTAGGGCTTCGCTGCGTTTTTTGGCAGCGCCAATGAAGATCTCTAACTGCTCGCGCACCTTGGCTTGGCCAACGTAGTCGTCAAACAGCTTGGGCCGCAGCGCGCGTTCTATGGCCTCTTCTTTGGGCGAAGCGGGTGCGGCGGACATCACGCGCTTGGCGGGCGGAACGTCAAAATCGTCGGTCTGGATGCTCATGAGAAGAAGCTGAAAGTAGTCATACAGGTATTACTTAGTCAAAGCCTTGAGCGCCAGCTTGATGCCGTCGCTGACGCCCACGTCTTGCGGCAGGGCTTTGAGGGCCAGCGCGGCGTCGCGGTCGCTGTAGCCCAACGCCACCAGCGCTTGCAAAATATCGGACTGGCTGTCACTGCCAACGCTGGCGGGCAAGCCGATGTCAGCACCGAGTTTGCCTTTGAGTTCTAACAACAAACGTTCGGCGGTTTTTTTGCCGATGCCAGGGACTTTGATGATGCGGCCAGCCTCTTGCGCGCTGACAGCGCGCGACAGGTCGTCAACGCTCATGCCGCTGAGCACGCTGAGCGCGGTGCGCGGGCCAACGCCTGAGATCTTGATGAGCTGGCGGAAAGCCGCACGTTCAGTGGCCGTGGCAAAACCGTACAAAATTTGCGCGTCTTCGCGGACCACAAAATGCGTCAGCAAGCTGACCGTTTCGCCCAGCCCCGGCAGGTTGTAGTAAGTGCTCATGGGCACCAGCAGTTCATAGCCGACACCGTGGCAGTCGACCAGCAACTCAGGGGGATTTTTTTCGGCCAGTTGGCCAGTGATGCGTCCTATCATGGCCAAATCTTAGCAGTGCGCCCTGCCCTAAAATCAGCCTTCTGCCCAAGGACACCTCTTTTGATTCTTCGCCACACTTTCACGCCGCCCAACAACACCCGCATGGGCCATCTGTGCGGGCCACTGGATGCCCACATCCGAACCATTGAGACCGCGCTGGACGTGACGATTGCGCACCGCTTTGAGCAGTTCAAGATAGACGGGCCTAAAGTCAAAGCCACGCAGGCACTCGAAGTGCTGCAAGCGCTGTACGAGATGGCACGGCGGCCGATTCCGGAAGAACAAGTGCAGCTGATGCTGGCCGGCGACACCGCGCTGACCAAAGCGCCAGACGGCACCACGGTGCTGACAACGCGCCGCGCCGACTTGCGCGCCCGCACGCACAACCAAGGCCAGTACCTCGACAACATTGCGGCGCACGACATCACGTTTGGCATTGGCCCGGCCGGCACTGGCAAGACTTATTTGGCGGTGGCCTGCGCGGTGGACGCGCTGGAACGCAGCGCCGTGCAGCGCATTGTGCTGACGCGCCCAGCGGTTGAAGCCGGTGAACGGCTGGGGTTTTTGCCGGGCGACATGAACCAGAAAATTGACCCGTATTTGCGCCCGCTGTATGACGCGCTGTACGAGTTGATGGGTTTTGAGCGTGTGCAAAAAGCTTTTGAACGGCAGCAAATTGAAGTGGCGCCGCTGGGTTTCATGCGAGGCCGCACGCTGAACCATGCCTTCATTATTTTGGACGAGGCGCAAAACACGACACCCGAGCAAATGAAGATGTTTTTGACGCGCATTGGCTTCGGCAGCAAAGCCGTGGTGACCGGTGACGTGAGCCAGATTGATTTGCCGCGCACGCAGCTGAGTGGCTTGATTGACGCAGAGCGCGTGTTGAAGCGCGTCAAGGGCATTGCCATCACACGGCTGACCAGTGCGGACGTGGTGCGGCACCCGCTGGTGGCACGCATTGTGGACGCCTACGACCAGCAGCGCAGCCCGGACGCCGAGCCGGTTGACGTGCTGGAGACGCACAAGCCGGCGGTGCGCAAATCTCGCAAGGCTTGAGATGAAAAAAGAGAAAACAACACCCAAGGCCTTGAAAAAGCTGACCGCTCCAGCGCTTGCGAAAAAGCAGCTTCGCACCCATGAGCTGGATCTGTCATTGCAGTTCGGCGCGTTTCCAGACCTCGCGCTACACCGCACCGCCCTGCCCCGCGCAGCGGTCAAACGCTGGATCGTGCAAGCGCTGCAAAGCGATGCCGAACTGACCGTGCGCGTGGTGGGTGAGGAAGAAGCGCAGACGCTGAACCGCAACTACCGCCAAAAAGATTACGCCACCAACGTGCTGACCTTCGACTACACGCAACAACCGGTGGTGACGGCTGACTTGGTTTTGTGTGGGCCGGTGGTGGCGCGCGAAGCGGCGGCGCAAGGCAAAACACTGCAAGCGCATTACGCTCATTTGCTGGTGCACGCCACCTTACACGCCCAAGGCTACGACCACGAAACCAACGAGCACGATGCGCTAGAGATGGAAGCGCTGGAGATTTTGTTGCTGGCGGCTATGGGTTTTGACAACCCGTATTGAATGCTCGTATTGAGCCGTTAAATCAAATCGTGCTCGTCGTCAAAATGGCCTTCAACATCCAAGGGCAACAGCTGAATGCTGGCGCGCAAACCGGGCACGGCGCTCATCAGCGCTTGTTCCACACTGGTGCGCACGGCGGCGGCGCGGCCCAGCGTCCAACTGGCAGGCATGTGCATGTGCATGTCGAGAAAAAGGCGCTGACCGGAGCGGCGCGTGGTCAGGTGGTCAAAACGAATGGTGTGGTGTGCAAAGCCGTCCAGTGACTTCTGAATCTCGGCCAGCACCTCGGGCTCGACCGCTTCGTCCATCAAGCCTTGTGACGAACGCCAGATCAGCCGGTAACCTTCCCACATGATGTTGATGGCGACGCCGATGGCGACCAGCGCATCTAGCCACAACCAGCCCGTCAAGGCGACACCGGCAATGCCGATGACCACGCCGACCGAGGTCCAAACGTCGGTGATCAAATGCTTGGCGTCGGCTTCGAGCGCAATCGAGCGGTGCTGTTTAGCGGCCGCAAACATGACCCAAGCCAAAAAACCATTCAGCGCCGAGCTGAGCACCGACAAGGCCAAGCCCCAACCGACCTGCTGCAAAGGCTGCGGGTCAAACAAGCGATGGCCGGCAGCCCAGATGATGGCCAGTGCCGCACCAACGATCAGCACGCCTTCAAAGCCGGATGAAAAATACTCTGCTTTGTGATGGCCGTAGGGATGGTCGTCGTCCGCCGGACGCATCGCAATCGTCACCATGAGCAAGCCAAAGATGGCGCTGGCCAGGTTAACGAAGGACTCCATCGCGTCGGCCAGCAAGCCGACCGAATCGGTCAAATACCAAGCCAGTGTTTTGAGCGTGATGGTGATCAGCGCGACCACCACCGAGGCCCAGAGCAGACGTTGGGGTGTCAGTGATTGGAGGGAAGGCAGTTTCATGCGCGTCAGGTTTCAGCTCAACGTGACTTTGGCGAACTTGCGCTTACCAACTTGCACCACATAGGTGCCTGCGGCCAGTTTCAAGGCCTTGTCGCTGACCACGCTGGAGTCCACGCGCACGCCACCACCGTCGATCAAGCGCGTGGCTTCGCTGCCGGAAGGTGCCAGCCCGGCGGCTTTGAGCAGCGCGCCAATGCCCATGGGCGCGCCTGACAGGGCGACTTCGGCGATCTCGTCGGGCACGCCGCCTTTGCTGCGGTTGATGAAGTCTTGTTCGGCCGCATCAGCCGCAGTTGCCGAATGAAAGCGAGCCGTGATTTCTTTGGCCAGCGCAACTTTGGCGTCTTTCGGGTTGCGGCCGCCGGCCACTTCGGCCTTGAGGGCGGCAATGTCGCTTTCGCTCCGAAACGACAGCAGCGTATACCAGCGCCACATCAGCGTGTCGGAGATCGACAGCACCTTGGCGAACATGCTGTTGGCGTCTTCGGCAATGCCGATGTAGTTGTTCTTACTCTTGGACATTTTCTCGATGCCGTCCAAGCCTTCGAGCAGCGGCATGGTCAAGATGCATTGCGGCTCTTGACCGTATTCCTGCTGCAGCGTGCGGCCCATCAACAAGTTGAACTTCTGGTCGGTGCCGCCCAACTCCAGGTCAGCCTTCAGCGCCACGCTGTCGTAGCCTTGCATCAGCGGGTACAAAAATTCGTGCACGCTGATCGGCGTGCCGGCCTTGAAGCGGTCATGAAAGTCGTTGCGCTCCATCATGCGGGCCACGGTGTACTTGGCGGCCAGCTGGATCATGCCCATCGAGCCGAGCGGCAAACACCACTCGCTGTTGTAGCGAATCTCGGTTTTTTCAGGGTCCAGCACCAAACTGGCCTGACGGTAATAGGTTTCAGCGTTGGACTTGATTTGCTCGGTGGTCAACGGTGGGCGCGTGCTGTTGCGGCCAGACGGATCGCCAATCAAGCTGGTGAAGTCGCCAATCAAAAAAATCACCTGATGCCCCAAGTCCTGCAACTGGCGCATCTTATTCAGCACCACGGTGTGGCCAATATGGATGTCGGGCGCCGTCGGGTCGAGCCCCAATTTGATGCGCAGAGGCTGACCAGTCGCCTCAGAACGGGTCAATTTTTTCACCCAGTCGACCGTCGGAATCAACTCCTCGCAGCCGCGCAAAGACACGGCGAGCGCCGCTTGCACGCCATCGGACAAAGGTAAAGTTGGGGAATGGGCTTGATTCATAAGGGTTTTCGTTATTTTCGGCAAAGCTGAGGTGGCTATAATCAATGGCTTGTTTCGTGAGATCAGCCTTGACGCTAATTCTAGATTGGCGTGCAACTTGCTGGTCCAACTCCGAATTGTCGCCGTAGCCCCAGAGGCTGCCCATTGATTTTTTGCCGTCACAACCTTCCAGCGGGTTGTGGTGTGCGACCAAGCTGGAAGTCTTAGTTTTGAATATTGACGGTTTTTCCCGATTCCTATCGACCATGCAGCTGGGCCAACAGCGCCTGCTCGCGACGCTGGTCCAGCACCCCAAGCGCATCGCCGGCACTCTGGCCGTGCTGTTGCTGGGCACAGGTGTCACGGCTTTTGGTGTCGCCCCTCTCGCCCCCGATGCCTCCGATCTGCCCGTTCGCCAGATCGTCGAAGTGGTGCAACCGCTGCCGTCACAAGCCCAAGTCGATGCGCTGCTGGACTATCAGTTCAACCTGTTTCGCACTGAAATCACCCGCAGCACGGACACCGCCGAAACGCTGCTCCGTCGCCTGAATATTGACGACGCCGATGCAGCCGCTTTTCTGCGCAGCGACAGCATCGCCCGCACGCTGCTTCTGAGCCGCGCCGGTCGGACTGTCACCGCAGAAACCTCCGACGACCAGCGCCTGCTCAAGCTGTCGATGCGCTGGGCGACGGAAGACGACACGCAGTTCAAACGATTGGTGATCGCCCGCAACGGCAAAGCGTTCAGCTCACGGATTGAATCAGCGCCTTATTCCATCTCCACGCGGATGGCCAGCGGCAACATCAAAAGCTCGTTGTTTGCTGCCACTGACGACGCCAATATTCCGGACGCCGTGGCAAGCCAGATTGCCAACATTTTCTCCGGCGACATCGACTTTCACCGCAGCCTGCGCAAGGGCGACCGCTTCAGCGTGTTTTACGAAACCCTAGAAGCTGACGGCGAAGCCATTAAAACCGGCAAGGTGTTGAGCACTGAGTTCATCAACAACGGCAAGGCCTACCAGGCTATGTGGTTCAACGATCCAGCACAAGTGGCCAGTGCCGTCAAAGCCAGTAACAAAGCCCCTAAAGGCTCTTACTACTCACTCGATGGCCAGAGCCTGCGCAAGGCTTACCTGGCATCGCCGATGGAATTTTCGCGCATGAGCAGCGGCTTCAAAATGCGCTTTCACCCGATTTTGCAAACTTGGCGCGCTCACTTGGGCGTCGACTACGCAGCCCCAACCGGCACCGCCGTGCGCAGCATTGGCGACGGCGTGGTGGACTTCGCCGGCGTTCAAAATGGTTTTGGCAACGTGGTTTTCATCAACCACAAGAGCGGCCACACCACCGTCTATGCGCACCTGAGCCGCATCAATGTGCAACGTGGCGCACGTGTCAGCCAAGGTCAAAATATCGGTGCGGTCGGCTCCACCGGCTGGGCCACTGGTCCACACTTGCATTTTGAGTTTCGCGTGAATGGCAAACACCAAGATCCAACTCTGCTGGCACAACGCAGCGAGACCGTTCCTCTGACAGCGAGCAGCATGCCGGCCTTCAAGCAACTGGCTGGTACGGTGCGCCAGCAGCTGCAGATTGCCAGCACGATTGGCCAGAGCCGCGCGGAGTAAATGGGGTTCGGGTTCTTGACGCCCGGCTGTGTGACACATGTCTGAGTACTTCATCGGCTTGATGTCCGGTACCTCGCTCGACGGCGTGGACGGCGTGATCGCCGATTTTTCGGCTGACGCGCCGGCCTTGGTTTTTACCTCTGCCAGCCTGCCTTTTGAAGCCGCTTTCAAAGCGGAACTGCTGGCCCTCAACACGCCTGGCGAGAATGAATTGCATCGGGCCGCATTGGCCGCCAACCAGCTCGCAGAAACATACGCCCAAGTGATTGAGCGCCTGCTGGCCAACGCCGCGACCAGCGGGATCCAGCGCCAAGACATCGTTGCCGTCGGGGCGCACGGGCAAACCGTGCGGCACAGACCCCAAGAATTCGGCGTCGGCTACACCCTTCAATTGAACAATCCAGCGTTGCTGGCTGAGCGCACCGGCATTGACGTTGTGGCCGATTTCCGCACTGCCGATGTGGCGGCTGGCGGTCAGGGTGCGCCTTTGGTGCCAGCTTTTCACGCGGCGATCTGGGGCGATAGCAGCCGCGCCAGAGCCGTGCTCAACATCGGCGGCATCAGCAACATCACACTGCTGCATGCGGGTGGCGAAGTCCAAGGCTTTGACTGCGGCCCTGGCAATGCACTGATGGATTATTGGTGTCAGCGCCATACCGGCCAACCTTATGACAACGCTGGCGCTTGGGCGGCCTCGGGCCAAGCCAATGCCGCCTTGCTGGCGCAATTGCTCAGTACACCCTATTTCGCGCGCCTGCCGCCCAAAAGTACTGGGCGTGATCTCTTCAACCCAACTTGGCTTGAACAGCAGTTAGGCGGCTTTGGCGCGTTGCCACCCGCAGACGTCCAAGCCAGCCTGACAGCGCTCACCGCACAAGCCTGCGCTCAAGACTTACTGAATCACATGCCGGCAGCCACTGAGTTGCTGGTCTGCGGTGGCGGTGCGCTCAACACCGAACTGATGCGTCAGATTGGCTTGGCTTTGCCGGGTGTTCAGGTCAGCTCGACGCAAACCCACGGTCTGCCGCCGCTGCAGGTTGAGGCGACTGCTTTTGCGTGGCTGGCGCAAGCCTTCACCCACAACAAACCGGGCAATGTCGTGGCCGTGACGGGTGCCAAAGACCCACGCGTGCTGGGTGCGCTTTATAAAGCACCAATGCAAAAAAGGCCAAACATTTAAGTTGTGGCCTTTTTGATAGCGCTGCAATGCAGCTGTGACGATCTACCTCAGAAGCTTCAAGCTGAAAAGCTGGAGCCGCAACCGCAAGAGCTGGTGGCGTTCGGGTTCTTGATGACGAACTGGGCGCCTTCAAGGTCATCTTTGTAGTCGATTTCAGCGCCGACCAAGTATTGGTAGCTCATCGCGTCGATCAACAGTGACACACCATTTTTGGTCATGGTGGTGTCGTCTTCATTGGTGATTTCGTCGAAGGTGAAGCCGTACTGAAAGCCAGAGCAACCGCCGCCCTGCACAAACACACGCAACTTCAGTTCCGGATTGCCTTCTTCCGCGATCAGGTCTGCCACCTTGGCGGCGGCGCTGTCGGTGAAGACAAACGGGCTAGGCATTTCGGTCTGGATATCGTTGGCAACTGCGCTCATGGAATACTCCTCTTTAGGTTCTGACAAGAATAGTACAGTAATTTGATCAACCACAAAGCCGTCATGCCTACTCTCAGCTCAGCATGAAAAAAGCCGCCTGGCTTGCACCGCGGCGGCTTTCTCTGCTGTGGGCAGATCGAGAAGCGAATTAACGCTTGCTGAACTGCTTGCGGCGACGTGCTGAACGGAAACCGACCTTTTTACGCTCGACTTCACGTGCATCGCGGGTGACAAAACCAGCCTGGCTCAGAGCCGGCTTGAGGGTCGTGTCATAGTCGATGAGCGCGCGGGTGATACCGTGGCGGATTGCGCCAGCCTGGCCAGACTCGCCGCCGCCGTGAACGTTGACCATGATGTCAAACGTTTCGACGTGGTTTGTCAGAAACAGGGGTTGGCGGCAAATCATGATCGAAGTTTCGCGACCGAAGAACACGCGAATGTCGCGGTCATTGATCGTGATCTTGCCAGTGCCTTTTTTGATAAACACGCGGGCAACGCTGGATTTGCGTCGGCCGGTGCCGTTGTTCCATTCACCAATCATCTCAAGGCTCCTTAGATTTCCAACAATTTAGGTTGCTGGGCAGTGTGTGGATGCTCAGCGCCGCCATACACCTTGAGTTTTTTGATCATCGCGTAACCAAGCGGGCCCTTAGGCAGCATGCCTTTGACGGCTTTTTCCAAGGCGCGGCCTGGGAATTTGGTTTGCATGTCGCGGAAATTGGTGGCAGAAATGCCGCCTGGATAACCGGAATGGCGATAGTAAATTTTGTCAGTCGACTTGGCGCCGGTGACGCGCAGCTGAGCTGCGTTGATGATGACGATGAAGTCACCGGTATCGACGTGAGGCGTGTAAATGGCCTTGTGTTTGCCGCGTAAACGGAGAGCAACTTCGCTGGCTACTCGTCCGAGGACCTTGTCGGTCGCGTCAATCACAAACCATTCATGCACTACGTCAGCGGGTTTTGCGCTGAAAGTTTTCATGAAATACTCTTTAAAAAAGTTGGTTTGCCCGGCACACTTAAGGGCTGCGCCGGAATGGTTCCACGTCTATTCCACGGTCGGCGTTCTTCTGATGAGAACCTCTTAGGTGGGTTTCACCTGCTGGGCTTAGTGTTTTACTAGGGCCAAACAAGTGTCTTCCGGCGGATATGGAAACGCTGAAGAGCCTGCGATTATACGAATATTCTGGCTTTCGGGGCAAATACCTGAGGTCGGCACAGCTTTAAGGGCTGCCAGCGGTTAGCATCACAGCATGTTTAGCTACCGCCACGCCTTCCACGCCGGCAACCACGCTGATGTGCTCAAGCACACCACGCTGATTGCCCTGATGAAATATTTGACCCAAAAAGACACGGCTTTGACCGTGATTGACACGCACGCCGGTGCCGGCCTTTACCGTCTGGATGGTGATTACACCGAAACCAGCGGCGAGGCGCTGGAAGGTGTGCTCAAACTCATTGCTCCACCGGCACCGCCTGCCCCTGACGCCAAGCCGCGCAAGCCCGCCGTGCCCGCTGCACCCGAAGTGCTGGCACCCGCACTGCAAGATTATTTGAACGTGCTGAAGGCGCTGAACCCGCAGTTCGCGCAGACCGGCGAAGCCGCGCACCTGAAGATTTATCCGGGCTCACCTTTTATCGAGCAGCAGTTTTTGAGTGGCCGCGACAAGCTCAAGCTGTTTGAGTTGCACCCGACTGATTTCAAATCGTTGACGGGCAATATTGAGCAGCTCGGCGTTGGCCGCCAAGTGACGGTCTCGCGTGAAGACGGCTTTGAAGTGCTGAAGACCTTTTTGCCACCACCGGCCCGCCGGGCGATGGTGTTTTGCGACCCCAGCTATGAAATCAAGAGCGACTATGCCCGCGTCAGCGCTTGTATGGCTGACGCTGTCAAGCGTTTTGCCACTGGCACGTATGTGGTGTGGTACCCGATCATTCCGCGCCCCGAAGCGCACGACCTGCCGCGCAAGCTCAAGACCTTGGCCGTCAAGGCGGGCCGCAGCTGGCTGAATGCCAGCCTGACTGTGAAGTCAAGCAAATTGACGACCGACACAGCGGGTGAAGTGATCCGCCCGGGCCTGCCGGCCAGCGGCATGTTTGTCATCAATCCACCGCACACGCTGAAGGCTGATTTACAGCTGGCCTTGCCGCAAATGGTGGCCAAGCTCGGCCAAGACCGACACGCTTCCTTCGGCCTCGAACACGGCGGCTGAACGCCGCCGCGAACTGCCGATAGCCTCAGTATTTGAGCGCTGTGCTCTTGCCCCAAAACACACGGTAAGCAAACACGGTGTAGCCAATGATCATCGGCAGCACCATCAGCGCGCCGACCAGAATCACGCCCATCGACGCCGGCGCAATCGTCCCTTGCCAGACATGGATGCGGTCGATCACCAGCCACGGAAACAGGCTGTAAGCCAAGCCATAAAAGGCCAGCAAAAACACGCCGACGGTGCCGCCAAACGGCACCCACGCGCCGTACTCATTGCCCTGCACCAGCCGCTCCGGCAAGCGCTTCAAGCTGCGTCCGATGATCAGCAACAACGTTAGCGTTGCCAGCGGAATCGGCAGCAGCAAAAAGATATTCGGGAAAGAAAACCACTTGGCAAAAATCGACGCACTGACCAGCGGCGTGGCCAGTGAAATAGCCGCAATGCCGGCCGCCGTGAACCACAAGCTGCCGCGCGCCCATTGCACCGCTTTGAGCTGCAGCGGCCCTTCGGTTTTGATGATCAGCCAACCCGCACCCAACAGACAATAAGCCGCCACCAGCGCCAGCCCAATCGCTGCGCTGAACAACATCGACCAGATGTCCGTAGCAAAGCCGGTGACCAGCGAGCCCAACATGTAACCCTGCGACCAACCGGCCAGCAAGGAGCCCGCATAAAACGCGCGGTTCCAAGCTGGCTTGTGCTGCGCCCGCGCCTTGACGCGAAAGTCAAACGCGACGCCACGTAGCGTCAAGCCCAGCAGCATGAAGGCCACCGGCAAATACAGCGCGCCCAAAATCACGCCATGCGCCAAGGGAAAGACCGTCAGCAAAATGCCAATGCCCAGCACCAGCCAAGTTTCATTGGCATCCCAAAAGGGGCCAATGCTGGCGATCATGGCGTCTTTGTCGTCCTCTTCAGCACGGCGCATCAGCACGCCAACGCCGAGGTCGTAGCCGTCCAAAATCACGTAAGCCAGCATCGCCAGCCCCATGACGCCCATGAAGACAATCGGCATCCAACCGGCAGGCTGGCTCAGGTCTGGAATGAAATCAACCATGGTTCAAGCCCTCCTTGGCATTCGTTGGGGTGTCATCGCGCGGCGGCGTTCCCTTGCGGGCCAGGTAAAACAGCACCGACACGTAAGCCGGCAACAGCACCGCGTACAGCAACAGGTACAGCGTCAAGGTCAGGCCGATGTGCGCCGCCGGCACTTCGGAAACAGCGTCTGCGGCTTTCAGCACACCCGTCACCAGCCAAGGCTGACGACCAATTTCTGTCACGTACCAGCCGGCGATCAAAGCCAGCCAACCAGAGAATGCCATACCCACCCAAACGCGTGCTTGCCAGTTCTGGAGCTCGCGGCGGGCTTGACCCGGTTTGAGCCGCTGCCAAGGCTTGAGCTGCCAGACGCTGAACCAGCTCACCAGCAGCATCAGCATGCCGGTGCCAACCATCACGCGAAAAGCCCAAAAAACCGGAGCCACGGGTGGATGCTCGCCCATGAAGTCGTTCACTCCCTGGACCTCGCCGGTCCAGCTGTGCGTGAGGTAGAGCGAAGCCAAGCCAGGGATGGCCACTTCGTAATCGTTTGAGCGCGTCTCTTTGTTCGGCAGCGCGAACAAGACTGCTGGTGCACCCTTTTGGGTTTCCCAGATGCCTTCCATCGCCGCCACTTTGGCCGGCTGATGCTCCAGCGTGTTGAGACCGTGCATGTCACCGACCAAAATTTGCACGGGGATCAAAAAAGCGGCGAGGTAAACGCCTGTCCGCAATGCGGCCCGGACGTCTGCGCCGCGGTCGTTCCTGAGCCAGCGGTAAGCCGACAGGCCGGCCACCAAAAACGACACCGTCAAGCCCGAGGCCAACAGCATGTGGCTAAAACGGTAGGGAAAGGACGGATTGAAGATCACCTGCAACCAGCTGGTCACGTGGGCTTGGCCGTTGATCATCTCAAAGCCGGCTGGCGTGTGCATCCAAGAGTTCAGTGCCAGAATCCAGACCGCCGACATGGTCGTGCCCGCCGCCACCAAAAAGGTCGCCAAGGTGTGCACGCGCTCACTCACCCGCTGCCGCCCGAACAACATGATGCCGAGCATGGTGGCTTCCAAGAAAAAAGCGGTCAACACCTCATACGCCAGCAGCGGCCCGGCGATGTTGCCAACCGTGTTCATGAAACCCGGCCAGTTGGTACCGAACTGAAAACTCATGGTGATGCCGCTGACCACACCCAATGCAAAGGTCAGTGCAAAAATTTTGACCCAGAACTGGTAGGCGTCCATCCAGTGCTGTTCACCAGTTTTCACAAAGCGAAGTTTGAAAAAAAGCAGCACCCAGGCCAGCGAGATCGTGATCGTCGGGAACAGGATGTGAAAGGTGATGTTGGCTGCGAACTGAATGCGCGCGAGCATGAAGGCGTCGAGGTGTTCCATGTGGTTTAGCCCTGTCTAGCTCTGTTTGTTCTTGTCAGTGGTTTTGCGGGTGTCGGCGGAGAGCTCTGTCGAACGGCCGAAGCTGGCCTTGACCTTGTCCTTGATCTCCAGCAGCTTTTGAACTTTGGCGCCCATCTTCATCAGGCTGACCAGCGTGGCTGAATCCATTTTTTGGACCTCAGCCAGCCAACCCGTCATGAGCTCGACCAAGTCATGCATTTGTTTCATGCGCTCTTGGGCGTGAATGTCGTCTTCGGTCGACGGTTGCTCCATCAGGGCTTCGCGCAGCATTGACAGGGTTGGGTCGATCTCCCGTTTTCGTCGCTCTTCGGCCAGCGTCCGAAAAATCGCCCAGACGTCTTCAGGGGCCTGGAAATACTCGCGTCTATCACCTGGCAAATGGTGCAGCCGCACCAAATTCCAAGACTGCAATTCCTTCAGGCCCATGCTGACGTTGGAGCGCGAAAAAGCCAGCGCCTCACCAATGTCGTCGGCATTCAATGCCCGCGGCGACACATACAACAAGGCGTAAATTTGTCCGACGGTGCGGTTGATGCCCCAGCGGCTGCCCATTTCACCAAAGTGCAAAACAAAACGCTGGGTCAAAGGGGCTAAGTTCATAACTTCTCCAAATTTCAGTAATTACTGAAAGTTGTGGAAGTGTAAGGCTTCGCCGGAATTGTCGAGAAGCCCTCAGAAAACTATGGTCGATAACTGCGTCGTTGAGGTGACCCGGCTGGCGCTTTAAAAAACATACCCAACACCAAAGATCAGACTGCTGTCAGTCGGTTGGATCCCGGCGGGTGGTGAGCTGTCAAAACCCAGATTAAATTGAGTACTGAGATTCAAGCCGCGGGCAATCGGAACCCGAAAACCCAGCTTGTTGGTAAACAGGGTGCTGGCGCTTTCATGGCGGCCAGCGGTCAGATGCGAATTGTTGAAAAATACCAGCGCTTTGTAGAAGAATTTTTGCTCATAGTTCAGCGCCAGACTGAGGGCTGGGTAGCTGCGGTCTGGCGCAATTTGATAGTTCTCACTGAGGTAGCTCAAGCCCACCTCAGTCGACAATTTCGTCTGCTGGTTTTCGATGATTTGTCGACCATAACCAGTCCCCAGCGTGGTCCGTAGATTCAAATCTGCCAGCACATCGCTGCGCGCCCGTGCACTCACGAAAACATAGTTTTTTTGGCTGAGAAAAATGTCGTGCTGAGCGGTCAAGAGCCGCCTTGAACTGGTCGATACGCCCAAGGCTCTGGCTTCATTGAGCAACAGATTCAGGGCATAGCGCTTGTCTGGCGCTCTAGCCTCCAGCCCGGCGTCTAGGTTCAGCATGTCGTCGCTGGAGTTGCCCCGATTGAAGGTGCCGCTCAGTGTGGCATGGCCTGAGTACTTGACCGACAGATCAACGACTGGAGGATTCTGCTGCGGTAAATCTAGCTGAGCACCCCCATCAGTCCGCAACTCGACGACCTGACTCAAGGGAATCTTGACTCGGCCAAACAGCGGTGATTTCAAGATCAACAGCTGATCTTGCTGGCCGACAATTTCACCCGAAATTTGATCGCCGTTGCTCAGCGTCAGCTTGGCGGCTTGAGCCAGTGGAGCGGCGCACAGCGCGACTGTCGCAACGACGGCAAAGGGGCGGAGAATGAGCATCAAGCCAAGTGCAAACGGCGAATGATTTCAGACGTCGCACCGGCTTGGTTCATGGTGTAAAAATGAATTCCCGGCACACCGGCCATGTGCAGTTGGTCGCACAGATCGGTGATGACGTCGAGGCCAAAGGCCTTGATCGAGTCCGTATCGTCACCGTAGCCTTGCAGGCGCAGCCGAATCCAGCGTGGGATCTCGGCGCCGCAAGCATCCGAAAAACGCATCAGCTGCGCCCCGCTGGTGATCGGCATGATGCCTGGTACCACCGGCACATCGACGCCCAGTTTGTGAGCGTCGTCGACAAAGCGGAAGTACGCGTCGGAGTTAAAAAAGTACTGCGTGATGGCCGCATTGGCACCCGCCTTGACCTTGGCGGCAAAGGCTTGCAAATCAGCCTCGGCGGATTTCGCCTGCGGATGAATCTCTGGGTAAGCCGCCACTTCAATGTGAAAAGCGTCACCCGTCTCAGCGCGAATAAAAGCCACCAAGTCGCTGGCGTAATGGAACTCACCGCCGATGCCGAAGCCGCTTGGCAAGTCACCGCGCAAAGCCACCAGACGCTTCACGCCCATGGCTTGCAACAGGGCCAGTTGTTCGCGCACGGTCGCTTTGGTCGCGCCCACACATGAAAAATGAGAAGCCGCTTCAACGCCTTCGGCCAAGATTTCTTTGACCGCGGCAAACGTGCCTTCTTGCGTGGAGCCGCCTGCCCCAAACGTGACAGAGCAAAACTCTGGCTTGAAAGCGTACAACTGCTGACGCGTGACGCGCAGCTTGGCCGCACCTTCAGGCGTCTTGGTCGGGAAAAATTCGAAACTGATCGGCAGTGTCATGGCAGTCATCAATCAGGTTATTCAGCGAGATTTTTCTTCTCGCGCTTCTTGCTGCGTGCAGGTCCCGGTTGACCCGCGTGCGCGGCATCACCTTCTTCGTCCATGGCATCCAACAAGCTGCGGGTCGCACTGCGTGGCACCCGTTTGGCCGCTTGACGCACAGGGGCCGCTGGCAAAGGCTTGTCTTCACCCACCGCCTCCAAGCCTTTGCGGGCCTGGATAAAAAATTCGCGGTTGCCGTCGCCGCCGTCAATCGGCGAGTCCAGCCAAGCCAACACCTCAAGGCCAAGTTCGGCGCAACAGTCGCGCAGCCGCTGCTCCACAAAGGCGAAGTGAATCGGGTCGCGCACAATACCTCCCTTGCCAATCTGCCCAGGTTGCAATTCAAACTGCGGCTTCACCAGCATCAGCAAGTCGCCACCCGGCTTGAGCAAACGCACCACTGCTGGCAAGACCAGCGTGAGTGAAATGAAGGACAAATCACCGGTAAGGAAATCAAACACCGAATCGAAGTCAGCGTCCAGCGCAGCCAATAATTCCGGATGGTCTTTCAGCGTGCCCTCGGCTTCAGCGGCATCCAGCTTGAGCGTTAGCGCACGGCTGTGGTGTTCAACCAAATCGTCTGCCGTCAGTGAGCGTGCGTTGACACCTTCGATGCACACCACGCGCGCATCGGCACGCAAAGTCGGGTGCAACTGACCATGGCCTACGTCAACGCCGACCACCTGCGCTGCACCGTGCTGCAACAAGCAGTCGGTGAAACCGCCGGTGGACTGGCCAACGTCCAAGCAACGCCAACCGGTCACAGCAAGACCGGCTTTTTTCAGCGCGCCTTCGAGCTTGAGTCCGCCGCGCGAGATGTACTTGGCTTCGGTGGTGTCGGGCACGACCAACTCTGCGCCTTCTGGGATTTCATCGCCGTTCTTGGCGACTTTGCGCCAAGCTGAGTCCTCGTCGGCGCGCCATTGCACGCCCAAAGCGATCAGGCGCTGGGCCTGGGAACGGGTCGTGGCAAGACCACGGTCGACGAGAAACAGATCAGCGCGCATAAGGCAGACAGAGTTGGTGCGCTTGACGCGCGGTTATCAATAGCGGTAAGTGTCGGCTTTGTAAGGACCGGCTTTCGAGACACCGATGTAAGCCGCTTGCTCGTCGCTGAGTTCGGACAGCATGGCACCGACTTTCATCAGGTGCAAGCGTGCGACTTTTTCGTCGAGGTGTTTCGGCAACACGTAAACCTTGCCCACTTCGTAGTCAGCCTGTTTGGTGAACAGTTCGATCTGCGCAATGGTCTGGTTGGCGAAGCTCGACGACATCACAAAGCTCGGGTGACCGGTGCCGCAACCGAGGTTGACGAGGCGACCTTTGGCCAACAAGATGATGCGTTTGCCGTCCGGGAAAATCACGTGATCAACTTGCGGCTTGATCTCGTCCCATTCGCATTTTTCGAGCGATGCAACGTCGATCTCGTTGTCGAAGTGGCCGATATTACAAACGATGGCTTGGTCTTTCATGGCCGCCATGTGCTTGTAGGTGATGACATTTTTGTTGCCGGTGGCGGAGACAAAAATATCAGCCTTGTCAGCAGCGTATTCCATGGTCACGACTTTGTAACCCTCCATCGCCGCTTGCAAGGCGTTGATCGGGTCGATCTCGGTGACCCAGACTTGGGCGCTCAAGGCACGCAGTGCTTGGGCTGAACCCTTGCCGACGTCACCGTAACCAGCAACAACCGCGACCTTGCCGGCGATCATCACGTCGGTGGCACGCTTGATGGCGTCGACCAGCGACTCGCGGCAACCGTAGAGGTTGTCGAACTTCGATTTGGTGACGGAGTCATTGACATTGATGGCGCGCAGGGCGAGTGTGCCCTTGACCGACATCTCGTTCAGGCGCAGCACGCCAGTGGTGGTTTCTTCGGTCACGCCGATGATGTTTTTCAGACGGCGGCTGTACCAAGTGGCGTCTTTTGCGAGCTGCTTCTTGATGGCGTTGAACAGGCAAATTTCTTCTTCGCTGCCTGGGCTCGCCAACACCGAGACATCGGTCTCGGCCTTGGTGCCGAGGTGCATCAACAAGGTGGCATCGCCGCCGTCGTCCAGAATCATATTCGGACCTTCTTCAGGCATGCCTTTGGCGCCCTTGAATTCAAAAATGCGGTGGGTGTAATCCCAGTAGTCGTCCAGGTTCTCGCCCTTGTAGGCAAACACCGGTGTGCCTTTGACCACCAAAGCGGCAGCCGCATGGTCTTGGGTGGAGTAAATGTTGCAGCTGGCCCAACGCACGTCAGCGCCAAGAGCTTGCAGGGTTTCGACCAGCACGCCGGTCTGGATCGTCATGTGCAACGAGCCGGTGACGCGCGCGCCCTTGAGCGGCTGGGCCGAGGCGAATTCCTTGCGGATGGCCATCAGGCCAGGCATTTCGGTTTCGGCGATCTTCAGCTCTTTGCGACCCCAGTCGGCGAGCGACAGGTCAGCAATGGCGTAATCTTGGTTGTGGATAGGTTTGACGACGGCGTTCATTGAAATTTCTCCAAAGCGAGACAAGCTGGGCAAAATAGCCACAAGCATGGTGCGGATCAACGGGGGAGAATTTGAAAACTCACCCGGCCTGAAAAGCACATGCGGGTGAGCGTGGTTGCAAAAGAAAGTCCTGAGCCTAGACCACGTGTGTGGGTTGCAACGCTCCTCAGGAGAGGCCAGATTGTACCCAACTCTTAGCGCTGCGCCAGAATCTCATCGGTGGACACGCGCCAACAGAGCTAGCATTGACCTTCAAAAAAATAGAGGCCCTACATGGAACTTGACTTCTCTCAACTCTCGCCCGCTCAACGTTATAAATTGCTGGTCGGGCTTGTGGTTCCACGTCCGATCGCATTGGTTTCGACTGTAGGTCAAAACGGCATTGTCAATGCGGCACCTTTCAGCTTCTTCAATGTATTGGGAGACGACCCGCCCATTCTGATCATCAGCATCGAAAATAAACCTGATGGTGAACCCAAGGACACCACTCGCAACATCCTTGAAAACCATGAGTTTGTCGTGAACTTGGTAGATGAAGCACTGGCGGGTCCCATGCATGGATGCTCCACGGCATACCCCAGCGGCATCAGTGAACTGGCACAAGTTGGGCTGACAACGTTGCCGTCTCGCGGTGTTGCGCCGCCTCGCATCAAAGAAGCGCCCGTCGCACTGGAGTGCAAGCTGTACCAGCATATTCAGATCCATGAAAAGCGGCATCTGTTCATCGGCGAAGTCTTGTGGCTGCACACAGCGGACGGCATCATCGACCCCGAAACGTTGAGAGTTCGTCTAGATGACTCGGGCGGCTACTTTCCCATTGGGCGCTTGTACGCTGATCGCTACACGACGGTGCGCGACCAGTTCACGCTGGCGGGCGGAGAAGGCTATATCAACGCCATCAAAGCCATGGGGCGCTCATAAAAATCCGTTTCGCGCCCGCCCGGCAAGCGAATCATAACGATCACAGTCGGTCTTCGATCCAGCGTGCACAGGCCAAGGTGGCGACATCGTCTTGACGCCGACCGACCACCTGCAGGCCGAGAGGCAAACCTGACGTGCCAGTGCCAAACGGAAGATGCACACAAGGAACACCCAGCAAAGTCCAGATGCGGTTGAACACCGCGTCTCCCGTGTTCTCAAGTCCCAACGGCGCTTCGTCCACAGCGCTCGGGGTGATCAACACATCCAGACTGCCCCAAACGTTTGCAAAATCTTGTCGACCGGATTCGGCTTGGCGCAAGGCCGCCTCATAGCGTTCATGCGGAATGGCCAGTCCCGCCCGCATGCGCTGGAAGTACGCGGGACTCAGAAGATCCCCGTGGACACGGTATTCCCACGCGGTCGCGCGGGCAGCCTCGTATTGCATGATCAGGGCATGGGCCTCATGCAACTGCTCAAAAGCTGGCGACAACGCGACAAGCTCGACGTCTGCGCCAGCAGCAGCCATCTGCTGCGCAGCGTTTTCAATGGCGCCGCGCATTTGGTCTGAGGCCTGCGACCACCGTGACGTTTGGCACAAGCCGATGCGCGGTGCTTTGGCTTCACGCAGCTCTGCGTCGTCAAGGCGCTCTTGCCCGGACATCACATGCGCTAGCAATGCGACATCTTCGACGCTGCGCGCAAAGAAACCGATCGTATCGAAGCTTTCCGCAGAAAACTTAAGCCCAGCCCGGTTGACGCGGTTAAAGGACGGTTTATAGCCCACAACACCGCAAAATGCCGCGGGCCGGATGGTCGATCCCCCTGTCTGTGTGCCAACCGCCAACGGCACCATGAAGTCGGCCACCGCCGCCGCCGAGCCGCTCGAGGAACCACCGGGCGTGTGTGCAGGGGCAAGGGGGTTGCGCGTGGCCGCGGGGTGAATGCTGGCGAACTCAGCTGTTTCAGTTTTCCCAAGAATGACCGCCCCAGCAGCGCGGGCCAGCGATACGCAAGCCGCATCGGCGCGCGGACGGTAGCCCGTATAGATCGGCGAACCATAGGCGGTGGGCATGTCCGCCGTGTCGATCACATCTTTGACCCCGATGGGCACACCATGAAGCGGTCCTTTAGGCCCGACGGCACGGTCGCAGGCGCGCGCTTGTGCGAGTGCGGCATCAGCATCCAGCCATGACCAAGCGCGAATCTCCGGCTCGCGCTCAGAAACGCGATCCAGGCAGGCCTGCACCAGCGCTTCAGAACTGAGCTCGCCGGCCTTGATCAGTGCGGCAGCACTGTTCGCACTCAAGTGGGCCGGATTCACAGGCTGCCCGGGACCACGCCCGCCGGCAAGCTCTCGATATGCTCAAAAATGGCACCCGGCCGGGTCAGCCAAATATCACTGCGGTGCTTCAAGATGTGTTCGATCACGCGGCGAAACTGACGCAAGCGATAAGGCTGACCGAGGATGTAGCTGTGCATGACGATGGGCAGCACAAGTGGCCTGCGCTCGGACTCCTCCAAGAACTCATCGAACTGATCGATCAAGTTGTCACAAAACGATTGCGATGGCGTGCGTCGGGTGATGCATTCAAACGAATCATTCAGATCGTGCGCATAGGGAATCGACAGGATCGGTCCCTGGGTGGTCCGCATCCAAATGGGCTGGTCGTCTAGCGGCCAGTCCATCATGTAACGAATCCCCGCCTCTTTCAGCAAGTCGAGAGATTGCTCTGTTTGCGAAATATAGGGTGCCAGCCAGCCCTTGGGTTTCACGCCTTCTTGTTGCTCGATACGGGCGACCACCTGTGCGATGCAGGCGCGCTCTTCGTCAACAGACATATCGACTTGACGCTCCGCATTGGTGCGGCCATGCGCAACGATTTCATCACCACGGTCGCTGAACGCCTTGATCATCTCAGGGCAGTAGTCATACAGCTCGGTGTTGACCAACAACGCATACGGCAGGTCATACGCCTGAGCAAGCTCTAAAAGTCGCCATGCGCCCACGCGATTACCGTAATCGCGCCAGGCAAAGCTGCGTTGATTCGGCTGGGGGTGGGGCGCCGCATAGTCGTTGCCCATCCCTTCGCCAAACGCGAAATGTTCAACATTCAAATTCAGATGCACGGCCAAGCGTTTGCCACCCGGCCAACAGTAATCGGGCCTAGTCGGCAGGGCAGAATAATCATAGCGACCGTGTGATTTCAGCATGCTCTTAACTCCTTGAAAGTTGCAAACCTCGTTGTGATCCCCGCACTGAAAAGCCGTCAGCGCTTCAGTATCAGCGCATCCACCGCCAGCACGCCTTGGCCTTCGCCCATGATCATCAGCGGGTTGACTTCGGCCTCCAGCACGCCATGCTCGGGCTGAATCGCCAGCTGCGACAGCGCACTGATGGCTTCAGCCAGCGCTTTCAAATCGCCACGCGGCTTGCCGCGCAGGCCGGTGAGTATTTTCAGCGCGCGCACTTCACTGATCATCTCCTCAGCCGTGGCCACGCTGACAGGCGCCAAGCGGATGCTGCGGTCGCGCAGCAAATCAGTCCAAATGCCGCCGGCCGCCAGCATGATGAGTGGCCCGGCGTCTGGGTCGATGCGGTAACCCACCAACACTTCCGCCAAGCCCAGTCGCATCGGCTGGACCAAGGCCAGCTCGGCCGGCACGCCGGGCGCGCGCTCTGCGAGGTTGCCGCGTAAGGTCGCCAAAGCCGCGTTCAGACTGGCCCCGTCACGGATATTCAACAGCACACCGCCGACTTCTGTCTTGTGTGGAATATCCGCTGAACAGACCTTGACGACGACCGGGAATTCAAACGGCAGCACCGGCGCCACTTCGCTTTGCAGCGGCAGCGTCAGATACGCGGCATGGGGCACACCAAGCTGGTCCAGCAGCTCATAGGCTTGGGCTTCGTTCAAGTTGACCGGCGGTGTCGCCAGCCCAGCTTCATCCGCACCCCAAGTGGGATCCAGCAAATCGAGTGGCGAGCGCCGGTTGAACAGCGCGGTGATCACGTCTGCGCAAGACTCGGGCGAGCGAAAACACGGCACACCCGCAGCGGTCAGTTGCGCAATGGCTTGGGGCGCCTCGGGCACCAACATCGCCACCAGCGGTTTGGCACTGCCGGCGCTGTCAATGATCGGCTTGACGGCCAGCTCGGGCTGCAGCCGAGCTGAAGAACCGACCACGGCCACGACCAGATCAAACTCAGGTGCCTGCAACAAAATGTCCAGCGCGCCCTTCATCACGTCGTAACGGGCGCCTGCCAAGGTCAGGTCGACGATTCGGCCGGGGCTCACCTGAATGCCGACCGCAGCCAGTTGGGCCAAAGTCGCGGCCGAGGCCGGCTCGGCGTCGAGCCCCCGAATACCGAGCTGGTCGACCACCATCGCCGCACCGCCGCCGGTGGTGGTGACAATGCCGACCCGCGGACGTGCCGCCTGCGGCGCACGCAAAGGCAAACGCAAGGCCAGCGGCCGGCTCTCTAACAAGGCGTCAAGAATGCCAATGCGGGCAATACCGCAGTCGCGCAGAAAAGCCTCGGCTATATCGTCCTCGCCCGCCAGCGCGCCCGTGTGGGTCACGACCATTTCAGCCGCCGCCGCTGAACGGCCCAATTTGTAAGCCATCACGGGTTTGCCGCGCCGTGCTGCTTCGCGTGCAAAAGAGCGCAAAGCGGCGCCGTGGTGCAGGCTTTCCAGAAACAGCACGTAACTGTCAATGCCCGGGTCGTCTAGCGTCGCCGCGCAAATCTCGCCGATGCTCAAATCAACTTCGTTGCCAACCGACACCAGCCCGGCAAAACCCACCCCACGCGCCCGACCGCGCGACACCAGCGCACCGATCATGCTGCCACTGTGCGAGGCGACGAAAACCCGCCCTTCTGGAATATCAGGTTCGGCAAAAGCCGCATTGGCCGTGAGCAACATGCGCGTTCGCGGGCTGATGACGCCCAAGCTGCTGGGCCCGACCAAACGCACACCGGTCTCGCGCACGATGGCCCGCAAGGCGTCTTCACGCGCCGCACCCGCGCTGCCGGATTCTGAAAATCCGCTGGCCAGCACCGTCACCACTTTCACGCCCAAACGACCGCATTCAGCCACCGTCTCAACGACTGAGTCGGTACCCGTCAAGACGAACACATGCTCTGGCACCTCGGGCAAATCGGCCAACGAGGCCCAGGCTTTTTCACCTTGGACCAGCGCACGACGCGGGTTGACGGGGTAAACCGCGCCGGCAAAACCAGCCTGCCGCAAAAACTGCAACGGTCGGCCAGCAGTTTTAGAGGCGTCATCTGAGGCCCCAACCAAGGCGATGCTGCGGGGGCTGAGCAAAGCTTGCGCGAGCGCCGAGCCGGTGGTTGTCGAGTAAGTCATGGTGTCTGTCTGGTGTGCTGCAAGGGCTTTGATTCTCACGGCAGAAGGGTATTCACTGGGCTTCGGATCGGGCCAGCAGGCATAATAAAAAGTACTTTCTGGCGTGTCGCCAGTCCCTGTTTTTTGTCACACCGACAACCCATCACCTTTTAGTTTTGCGCCGCACTCCACCACTCAACCCGCTGCGCGTCTTCGAGACCGTGGCCCGCACCGAAAACCTGACGGGTGCCGCGCATGAACTGCACGTCACCCAGTCGGCCGTGAGTCGGCAGATCGCCGTACTGGAAGCCTACCTCGGCGTTGAATTGCTGCGCCGTGAACGCCATGGCGTCAGCCTCACACGTGTTGGCCGGGCCTATGCCGCGCAAGTGATGCCTGCCTTTGCCGCTATTCAGGCCGCCACCGAAGAACTGCGGCAAGACACCAGCGAGGGTGCACTGCGGTTGCGCACTTACACGACGTTTGCGGCCAAGTGGCTGATCCCGCGCTTACCCGACTTTCAAGCCGATGGGCCGGGTGTGGAAGTTCGCATCAGCACGGGCGTGCCGGATGTTGATTTCGACCGCGACACGGTCGATTTGGCGATTCAGTTTGGCGACGGCCATTGGCCGAATGCACAGGTCGATTTTCTATTTTCAGACCAGATTGAGCCGGTTTGCTCTCCGCGCTTTTTTGCGCAACATGCCCCAGAGCGACAACACCCCGAGTCCCTCCTGCGTCAACGCTTGTTGGAAGCCCATTACCGGCGCAACGATTGGGCGCAATGGCTGGCGCTGAACGAGCTCACCGACATGACGACAGAGAGCGCGCGCATGAGCTTCAATAGCTCGGTCTTGACCTTGCAAGCGGCTGTCGATGGCCTCGGCATGGCCATGGGTCAACCCCGGCTGCTGACGTCTGAACTTGACAGTGGCCTGCTGGTGAGGCCTTTTGCGGGCAGCCGCTGGAGCCCGTTGCGCAGCGAACGTGCTTATTATTTGCTACGCCCGCTGCATCAGCGTGAAAGCCACAAGATCAATGCCTTTAGAGACTGGCTGCTGAAAACTGTGGCAGGCCTGCCGCCACTGGCCGATTAACACAGACCCGCTTCGGCCGAGGCCGTGTGGGGGATAAGCACGTCCACCCATCTATGTGCATGTAATTATTAGATCTAGACCTATGCACCTGTACTTCAGCAGTGCTATCGAATAGCCAAAAACAGTCATTTTCGATGACCATTTTTAGTCTGAATTGATTCAAATCATTCAGACAAGTCATGATTAAAAATCATGCCACCCCGATAAATTGTCGCTTCTCTCTCATTTTATGGTGACGAGAATCAGTCTTCGGAGGCAAACAAAAATGAACACTACGGATGCAACGTATCCCATGAGCGAATGGCTAGTCTACAAAGGCCGATTCGTCAATGCCAGTTTTATGATCAAGAAGGGGGAAGAGGAATACTTGATCAAGATTCGCGACGGCCAGGTCATCAACATAAAACCAGGTCCACACGTCATGCCACGCTGGACCTTTGCGCTCAGTGCAAGCGTAGAAGCATGGGCGTTTTTTTGGTCGTCGATTCCCCAGCGCAGGTATCACGACCTGATGGCTATGGTCAAGTTCAAGGAGCTAAAAGTGGAAGGGGACCAAGCCATCTTCATGAGCAATTTGTTGTACTTCAAAGAATTGGTCAGCCACCTCGGGAGTGCGATAAATGCAAAATAACAAAGAAGCTTTGGTCGGCGGTTATGTCCATTTTTCTATCGCTGGACAAATGCACAGGGTCTATTACGAGACAGTAGGCTCGGGTCAGCCACTCCTCTGCTTGCACACTGCTGGCAGCGATAGCCGCCAATACCGGGCTTTAATGAATTCACCCGAGATAACAGCGCGTCATCAAATTATTTGCTTTGATCTACCCTTTCATGGAAAGTCGTCACCGCCGGAGGGATGGGAGTGCAAGGAATACAAGCTGACCAGTGACGGCTACATTGAAACAATTCTTGGTTTCATGAGTGCGATGGATATCCGAAACCCTATTGTGGTGGGTTGTTCTATCGGCGGCCGAGTTGTGTTGCATCTTGCGCTTAAGGCCCCTGAACGCTTCAAGGCGCTGATCGGCCTGCAATCTGGGGCCCATGTCAATCCTTATTACGACTTGGAGTGGCTACATCGCCCAGACGTGCATGGCGGTGAAGTCTGCGCCGGCATAGTCTCTGGTCTCATCGGCCCCCACGCAAAGAGCTCGGATCGCTGGGAAACTTTATGGCACTACATGCAGGGGGGGCCAGGCGTTTTCAAAGGTGACCTCCACTTTTACGTCGCAGAGGGTGACTTACGCGGCTTGGTCGAAAAAATCGACACGCGCAAATGCCCACTTTACTTGTTGACAGGGGAATTCGACTATTCGTGTACCCCAGAAGACAGCCAAGATCTAGCACGACTCATACCTGGTGCGAAGCTGTCCATCATGCCAGGCCTCGGACACTTTCCCATGAGTGAGGCTCCCGAGGCATTTATGTCTCACCTTCTACCTGTCCTTCTAGACATAGACCAAAGAGATCACCAAAAATGAAAATAGGCTTTATTGGACTTGGCCGGATGGGTTTCGCCCTAGCATCCAACCTACTTCGCAATCACCAAAATCTGACGGTGTTTGACTTGCAAACCAACCCTATGCAGTTGCTGGTAAAGGCAGGAGCTATTGCCGGTCATAGCGTGTTGGATGTGGTCAGTCAGTCCGACATAGTATTTACGATGCTGCCTGGCCCAAAACAAGTTCGACAGGTAGTGCTGGGTGACCAGGGGGTCATTCAAAAGCTGAAGAAAGGAGCGCTATTTGTCGAAATGAGCACCATCGACACTGACACCGTTGACGAATTACACCAAGCGGCCAAGACCGCTGGCGTCAGGTTTGCCGATGCGCCAGTTGGTCGGCTCGCGGCCCATGCCGACCGAGGGGAGTCCTTATTTATGTTGGGGGCCGAGTCCGCCGATTTCTCAACTATAGAGTCTGCGTTGTTGAAAATGGGAACCACTGTGCTGCATTGCGGCGGTCCTGGTACTGGCACACGCACCAAACTCATCAACAATTTGATGGTGTTGTGCTACTGCCAACTCAACTCGGAGGCACTGGTGTTGGCCAAGGCCCTTGGTCTAGATATTCAGGGAACGTTCAATGTGCTCACTGGCACCACGGCATCCAACGGACAACTCAAAGAAAAGTGGCCATCAAAGGTACTGGCTGGCGACTTGACTCCTGGTTTCGACATCGCACTCGGATTCAAGGACATAACGCTTGCCTGCCAAGCTGCGCAATCTGCAGGGATATCGTTGCCGGTAGGAAATTTGGTCCGTAGCCTGTTCCAGCTCGCGCGCCATGCGGGAAAAGACGGCCAGGACACCTCGTCAATGACTGACTTTTGGGCTGAAGCCAACGGCTTGAGTCCAATTCGACTGTAATTTTTATCACACACAAAGGAGATGCTATGACTCGTTTCATCAAAACAAAAGTTGCGTTCGGCACTTTATTACTACTATCAGCCACGCTAGGGACTGCCCAGGATCCAAAAGCCAAGATTTCGGATGGAATCATCAAAATTGGAGTTCTAACAGACATCAATGGCCCGTTCATGGACAACGTCGGCAAAGGTTCGATTGTGGCTACCGAGATCGCAGTAGAAGAGTTTGGTGGAAAAGTACTTGGGTATCCCGTACAAGTCGTCAGCGCTGACCACCAAAACAAAGCTGACGTCGGCTCCGCTCGCGTCAGGGAATGGCTCGATCGAGACAAAGTCGATGTTGTTACCGAGCTTGGGAGCAGCGCTGTCGCATTGGCAGCGATGAAAATAGCACAAGAGAAGAATAAGCTGACAATCGTCACTGGAGCTGGCGCAGCGCGTATTTCTAATGAAGACTGCTCACCAACTAATCTACATTGGGTTTACGACACATATGCGCTTGCAAAAGTAGGAACTCAATCAATTGTCAAGAATGGCGCTAAGACTTGGTATTACCTAACGGCGAACTATGCCTTTGGTCATTCGCTGGAGGACGATGGAAAGAAGTTCATCGAAGCAGCTGGCGGGAAAGTTCTGGGGTCCTCCCGCTACCCATTCCCCGGTAACGATTTTTCATCCTACATTTTAACGGCTCAAGCAAGTAAGGCCAACGCCGTAGCCATCGCTACCGCAGGTCTAGATCTGCAGAATGCGATCAAACAAGCGAAAGAGTACGGCCTTAATGATGGCGGCCAGCAGACTGTCGCTATGTTGATGAGCATCATGGATGTGCATAGCATCGGCCTTGCGTATGCTCGCGGCATGCATTTCGCAGAATCGTTCTACTGGAATATGGACGATGACTCTCGGAAATTCTCTCGAAAATTCTTCGAAAAGACTAAACGCATGCCAACTGCATTACAGGCGGGACAATATTCGGCCACGCTCACATACCTAAAAGCGGTAGAGAAAGCAAAATCCGATGATGTTGCCGATGTGATCAAAGCCATGAAAAATATGCCGATAAAGGATGCTTTCGCAAGGAACGCCAAGTTGCGTGACGACGGGAAACTGATTCATGACATGTATTTGGTACGTGTTAAGACGCCTCAGGAATCCACCGCTGCCTGGGACTACTACAAAGTCCTTGAAACTGTACCCGGAGAAAAAGCATTTCATACGCTTCAAGAAAGCAAGTGCAGCTTAGTCAAACCGAAGTAACTATTGAAGGTGCCAACTTCTGTTGGCACCATTAAAAAATGCCCCAAAATGTCATATTAGAAACCCGATCCTTAGGTCGCGATTTCAATGGTTTTACAGCAGTAGGCACCATTAACTTATCCGTTAAAAAAGGCGACATTCACGCCATCATTGGGCCGAACGGAGCAGGAAAAACAACCTTTTTCAACTTGTTAACAAATTTCATTAAACCGTCCAGGGGACAAGTTTTTTTGGATGGTCTAGAGATAACGAACAAGTCACCTTCCGAGATTGCTAACCTAGGGATGGTTAGGTCATTTCAAATATCTGCTGTATTTGGCCATCTGACTGTATTGCAGAATGTTCGCATCGCACTACAAAAATTAGACGGCCAAGGTCTTAATTTCTGGAGTGCGAACAAGACGCTAAACAAGTATAACGACCGCGCCATGGAAATATTAACTAAAGTGCGACTTGAGTCCGCCGCAGAAAAATTAGCCGTCGAAATTGCGTATGGACAAAAGCGTGCTCTCGAACTCGCCACAACTATCGCTCTTGATCCACAGATTATATTACTTGATGAACCAACTCAGGGCATGGGTAATGAAGACGTAGAACACATCATGCAACTAGTTAAGGAAATTTCTGAAAATCGCACCATCATCATGGTTGAACACAACATGAAAGTCGTCGCGGGTATTAGTGATTGCATCACTGTTCTAGCGAGGGGCAACGAATTGGCGAGCGGCAATTATGAGGAAGTTTCGAACAACGAACGAGTTATAGAAGCCTACATGGGGCGAAAGAAAAGAAGTTCGACGTAAACCATGCATGTAACCAAGTGGGGGCGAAATTGACGAGTACATACGCAGTAGACGTACAGAATATGCAGGCTTGGTATGGGGAATCCCATGTTCTTCACGGCATTGATATACAAGTCAAAAAAGGTGAATGTGTCGCGCTGTTGGGGCGCAACGGATCAGGGCGCACAACTACCCTCCGCGCAATTCTGGGACTAACAGACAAAAGATCAGGTGTTATACGCATCAATGGGGCGGACATCCTAGCACTTCAAACACACGAAATTGCACGTCTTGGAGTGGGCTATTGTCCAGAAGAGAGAGCGATCTACTCATCACTCAATTGTGAAGAGAATTTACTGCTTCCACCAGTACTGGCAAAGGGCGGAATGAACCTCAAGGAGATTTATGAACTATTTCCAAATTTGCTAGAGAGAAGAAAAAGCCAAGGAACTAGGCTTTCAGGTGGAGAACAACAAATGCTCGCAATGGCTCGCATCTTAAGAACAGGTGCCAATATTCTATTTTTAGATGAAGTCTCTGAAGGATTGGCTCCTGTCATTGTCGAAAAACTTGCAGAGGTAATAACAGCCCTAAAACAACGTGGCTTCACAATTCTCTTGGTAGAACAAAATTTCGAATTTGCGTCCGAATTGGCTGATCGCTTGTATGTCATTGAACACGGACAGGTTGTCAAACATCTATCGGCATCTGAAATTCTCCCCAATCAAGAAGAGCTAAAAAAATTACTAGGAATTTGAGGCTTTAAATGGAAATATTTGGAATGCCCCTACCTGTGCTAATGGCACAGGTAGTTGTCGGATTAGTCAATGGATCGTTCTACGCCATACTCAGCCTTGGTCTCGCCGTGATCTTCGGGATGTTGAACATTGTAAACTTCGCCCATGGTGCAATATACATGCTTGGTGCACTGCTAGCATGGCTACTACTCACTCGCCTGGGTATTGGTTACTGGTATGCTCTAATTTTGGTACCACTCATTATTGGCGCATTTGGTTGTCTTTTAGAGCGCACACTACTCCGTCAACTGTATCGAATAGATCACGTTTTCGGAATATTGCTAACCTTAGGATTGGCGTACATTATCGAAGGTTTGGCACGTTATTGGTTTGGGGCTGCAGGAATGTCTTATGAGACCCCTGTACAGCTGGCAGGATCCGTCAACCTAGGGTTCATGCGTCTACCGAAATACCGCCTTTGGGTAATCTTTGCATCTCTGACCGTATGCTTCACCACGTGGGCCATCATTGAGAAGACGAAGTTAGGTTCGTATCTACGGGCTGCAACAGAAAACCCTTCAATCGCCCGTACATTTGGCATTAATGTCTCACTACTAGTCACCTTGACCTACGGCCTAGGAGTGGCATTGGCAGGGTTTGCTGGCATATTGGCGGCACCGATCTATCAAGTTAGTCCCATTATGGGGCACAGCCTGATAATTGTAGTTTTTGCTGTCGTTGTAATTGGGGGCATGGGCTCTATTTTGGGCTCCATACTTACTGGCATGATGCTAGGCATAGTAGAAGGAATAACACGTGCGTTCTGGCCAGAAGCCTCTACAGTCGTAATATTCGTTGTGATGATAATGGTGTTGATCGTCAGACCCTCCGGTCTTTTCGGAAAGGAGTGAACGGTGAGCAATAATTCCCTTGACTTGAAAATCACATATTGCGTTATCGCTTTGGCAATCACCCTACCTGCTTGGCTGTACCCCATACTGCTTGCACAGCTGGCCTGTATGGCATTATTTGCATGCTCACTTAACCTACTATTTGGATATGCCGGCTTGCTTTCATTTGGTCATGCTGCATTTTTCGGAATCTCTGCATACGCCACAGGGTATCTCACAAAAGCCATGGGCTTTACTCCTGAATTAGCGATTTTATTTGCACTTGTACTCGTGATGTTTATAGCATTCATTTTTGGATCACTTGCTATTCGACGCAAAGGAATTTACTTCTCAATGATTACGCTGGCGCTGTCACAGTTAGTTTATTTTATTATAGTTGCCGCTCCATTCAGCCATAATGAAGATGGCTACCAAGGAGTCCCCCGAGGGGCATTTCTTGGGTTACTAGACCTCACAAATGACTATGTCGTTTATTATTTTGTACTGGCAATTGTAATTTTCACTTGGTGGTGCATCTACCGCGTTGTCCAGTCACCATATGGCGAGGTGCTCAAGGCCATAAAAGACAATGAGCAACGAGTGATCTCACTTGGCTATAACGTTAATCAATATAAAATATTAGCCTTCACACTGTCTGCCGGTGTAGCTGCAATTGCCGGCGGATTGAAAACAGTGGTATTCGGATTAGCCAGCTTATCGGATGTTCACTGGCACCTTTCTACCGACGGAGTCATCATGATGATTCTAGGTGGTATTGGCTCCATCATCGCCCCTGTTTTTGGAGCGATCATTATGGTGTTAATCCAGCACTTACTTTCGGGTGAGTTTTACTCACTAGTACCAGTAATAATGGGGGTTATATTTGTAGCTTGCGTACTTGCATTTCGTGGCGGAGTCATACAGTATCTTCAGCGCTTGATGCAGATGATAGTTAGGAAATAATCATGATCCCACACTACAAAGTTACTGCAATAAAATATGCTACTGTAAACCGACGAAGAAAAGACAACTTTCAAAATCCTGTACTAGGAAATCCAGATGATTGGATGGCACTCGACTTTTTTATCTGGCTAATTGTAGGCCAAAATATCGTCGTTCTAGTGGACACAGGTTTCAGCCCAGCATCCGCATTGGCTCGCCAGCGATCCTACTTATGCACGCCGACCGAGTCACTAAGACTCTTGGGGTACGAACCAGAAGATATTCAAGATTTGGTTATTACTCACTTGCATTACGACCACGCCGGCAATCTTGATGAATTCAAAGACTCTACTATATGGGTGCAAGAACGTGAAGTGCAATTTGCCACTGGGAAATGTATGTGCGCCCCACTTCTTAATCATTTTTTCTCCACTGAAGATATTTCACAACTTATCAAGCGTCTTTACCAAAGCAAAGTACAAATTATTAATGGTGAACATTGCCTGCATGAGGGAATAGAACTTCATTGTATCGGTGGTCATACAGACGGCCTGCAAGTCGTTCGCGTCAATACAGAAAAGGGTTGGATCGTACTGGCATCAGATGCAGCACACTATTACGAAAACTTCACTTTGAGAAATCCTTTTCCAGCTGTTTTTAACATGACAGACATGCTCGTTGGGTTCGATAGGCTTTTAGAACTTGCCGATGGCGAAGCCAACATCATACCCGGACACGATCCGATGGTTTGCGAAAGATTCCCTCTGATTAATGTGAATGGCGTACAAGCCTATCGCATTGCGTGATAGATATTTATATTAACATTTTACCCCTTTCAACCATCACAGCCACAAAATCCAAAGAGACAAATTATGATTAAATGCAATGAATATAAAATCCTGATTAGTACTGCAATTTTATTAGGCTCACTGTCTATTAGTAGCGCTGCGTCATCACAAACGGCCAATGCCTATCCCAGTAAACCTGTAACAGTTATAGTCGGCTTTACCGCCGGCGGACCAACTGATTTCGTTGCTCGCATTTTGGCGGAGCAACTGTCCAAAAAATTCAATCAGAACTTTATTATTGACAACAAGGCTGGGGCCAACGGTGGAGTAGCAGCGGGACTTGTGAAGAATTCTGCTCCGGACGGATACACACTGATGTTCGGCAGCAGTGGTACGCTGGCTATTGCACCGCATCTACAAAAGAATCTTCCTTACGACCCAGTGAGGGATTTCACGCCTATCGGCTTAGTTGCTAGTTATCCTTATTTTCTAGTTACACCAACGTTATCTTCACTTGTTACGCTGGACGATCTAATCAATCGAGGCTCAAACCCCTCAACGGAATTAAGCTTTGCATCTGCCGGTAATGGCTCAGTGAATCACTTGGCCGGCGAATGGTTTAAATATGAGACAAAAATTAGGGCGACTCATATTCCATACAAAGGCGATTCAGCCGCCATCCCAGATATCGTCAGTGGTCGCGTAGATTTTTCATTTCTGGCTGGCGCTGCTGCACTACCCCAAGTCAAAGCAGGGAAACTGCGAATCTTAGCTTCTGCCAGTTCTGTGCCAGGCCGTGGCGGGGAGAATATTTTGACGCTCGGAGAAAATAGAATAAAAGGCTTTGCTGCAGAACCATGGAACGGATTGATGGGACCCGCAGGTTTAAACAGGGAAACTGTCATCAAACTAAATACTGCCATTAATGAAATAATGAATCGAAAGGAGATCGTCGATAGGCTAGCAGCGATTGAACAGTATCCATTTACGGGAACACCTGAACAGTTTACAAAGCACATTAATGAGCAAACTATCCGATGGGGTGTCGTCATCAAGAATGCGAATATTAAGTAAAACTAATATGCATTATTCACAATTCATCGCAGGTCAGTTTAAGTCAGGCTCATCTACATCTACATTTTCTGTAGAAAATCCTAGTGATGGGCAGTTACTCGGTCAATACTTATTTGCATCAGCAACAGATGTTCAAGAAGCCATCACCGCGGCTACAGACGTTTTTACAACTTGGCGAAAAACATCTGGCTTAGAGCGCTCAAATTTGTTGCGACGTGTTGCCCTCATCATGCGAGAACGCAAGGTAACTATCGCTAATCAAATATCTTTGGAGCTGGGTAAACCTAATGCAGAAGCGCTAAAAGAAGTTGATACAGCTGCAGAAATGTTCGATTGGGCGGCAGAGGAGGCGAGAAGAATCTACGGGCGAAGTATCCCATCTCGTACATCTGGCACCACTCAAACTGTTTTCATGGAGCCAATCGGACCGGTAGGTGCTTTTTCTGGATGGAACGCGCCAGCTATTACTCCGTCACGGAAAATCAGTAGCGCTCTAGCCGCTGGATGTACCGTCGTGCTCAAGCCTTCTGAGGAAACCGCTGGCGTCGCCTTACTCATTGCACAAGCGGTCCAAGACGCCGGAATACCCAATGGCGTTGTCAACATGTTGTTCGGTGATCCAGGACAGATTGCCGAGTTGATGTGTGCATCACCAGAAATCGCTATGGTGACATTCACTGGAGCAACGTCAATTGGCAAGAGCATTGGCGCTAAGGCGGGACTGACGATGAAGCGAGCGGTTCTTGAGTTAGGTGGACATGCACCGGTGATCGTTTGTTCGGATGTTGACATCGACAGGGTAGTGAATATGGCAGTCGCCACCAAATTTCGGAATGCAGGTCAGGTATGCACTTCGCCAACAAGGTTCTACGTGGATGCCATGATCTTTGATGAATTTAGCACGAAGTTTGTCAGCGCAACCCAAGCCCTGCGTGTTGGTAATCCCTTCGACACATCCACGCAAATGGGGCCTCTTAAGAATCAACGGCGGGTCGACGCTGTAGACCGAATGGTTGAAGACGCCCGTGCTCGTGGGATCGAAATTGCCACAGGGGGGCAGAGGATCAAGAGAGATGGATTCTTTTACGAGCCCACTGTGATTCTCAACCCAGGACATTCATGTGATGCGGCTCACATCGAGCCTTTCGGCCCCATCGCATTGCTGAGTTCATTCGAAACTCTAGATGAAGCCATTGCCGAAGCCAACCGTCTACCTTTTGGACTTGCAGCCTACGCGTTTACTCGCGACCTTCACCGTGCTCACAGGCTCATGCACGAGATTGATAGTGGTGTCGTATGCATCAACGAATGGCAAGCCTCTCTGCCTGAAACTCCATTTGGCGGCCACAAGGACAGTGGTCTTGGCACTGAAGGTGGTATTGAAGGACTGCAGGCATTTCTCAAAACTAAATGTGTGCGTCAAGGGGCGTCGCAATGAGCGATGAACAACCTATTCTTGGTTTTGTTGGCGTAGGTGTGATGGGCGAGGGAATGTGCCGCAACCTCGCGCTGAAATCTGGGCACCAAGTTCTCGCCTTCGACACATGCTACGAAAACCTGCAGCGGCTTGCACAGCACGGTGTTAAACCGACGGTCAGCATTGATGCCTTGCAGCAAAAAGCGCAGGTTGTTTTTCTCTCACTTCCATCTATTGAACAAGTTGAGGATGTTTGCTTCGGTGCACACCCATTGATCACTCTAGGAACTTCGATCAAGACCGTGGTCGACATGAGTACAAGTGACGTTCAACGCAGTAGGGCACTCGCTAAAAAGTTAGCTGCGTACGGAGTCAATTTTTTGGATGCCCCGGTAGCGCGTAGCCGTGAAGCCGCAAGCAACGGTACCCTACTGATAACGGTTGGCGGAGACGATCACGTGTTTGAGCGCGTCGAGCCTTTGTTGCGCTGTATGGGGTCTGATGTTGTCCATTGTGGTGGAATTGGAGCCGGGCAAGTAGTCAAGATCATGAATAACATGGTACTGCTTTCAACAGTTAACGCCCTGGCCGAGGCGATGGCGATTGGGTCTGCCGCTGGCGTTGACAAGTCAACGTTAGTGAAAGTTTTAAAATTAGGATCTGCCGATTCATATGCCCTTCGCCTCACTGGTGAAAAGTACCTTGCGCGTGATGACTTTCCAGAGAAGATGTTTCCTACCGCCTACGCACTAAAAGACATGCGGCTGGCATTACGCTTAGCGGAG
Organism: Polaromonas sp.; assembly: GCA_030654695.1. Taxonomy (GTDB): domain Bacteria; phylum Pseudomonadota; class Gammaproteobacteria; order Burkholderiales; family Burkholderiaceae_C; genus Polaromonas. The sequence goes on along the minus strand of JAURWY010000021.1, from coordinate 66,292 downwards.
GAATTCGGTATTAAACCGGCGCTAGCGACTTCAACAGCTAATATTTTTGATCAGGCTGTTTCCTGTGGCTATGGTATGAACTATTACCCAGTTATTTACCGCCTCATAAAAGCAATTTAAAGCGGCTCAGCACAAAAGTAAACTTAGCGACGGGTGGGGTAGGGTGGCATACATAACTTCAATTTCAAACCCACTCGCGATGTCGCCGAGCAAAAATACTTTCCCTCGGCTGTCCAATTTACTTCGACTACCTGACGATATGGGGTTTCCACAAGTCGAGGTCAATAGCACTCAATTCAATTCAAGATTGATGCTCTTGATCAAAGCGCCATAGTTGGCGTGCTCTTTAGCCAAGAAGGCTCGAAACGCGGCTGGCGTGCTCCCCACCACCACAGCACCCTGTGAGACCAGCTGACTGTTGACGTCGGGCGAAGCCAGTGCTTTGACGACTTCACGCTGTAACTTTTCGACAATCGCTGGCGGCGTGTTGGCAGGGGCCAGCAAACCACTCCACGAATCAATTTCAACACCCGCCAGACCGACCTCGGCCATGGTCGGCACATCCGGCAGCTGCGGCAAGCGCGTGGCCGAGGCCACTGCCAACGGAAGCAAGCGACCATCTTTGAAGTAAGGCACAGAACCCAAAGAGGTCATGAAGCCCATCGACACCCGACCGCCCAACAAATCATTGAGCGCAGGTGATGCACCCTTGTAGGGGATGTGGATCAGCTTTATGCCGGCTTTTTGTTGCAGGAGCTCGCCCGCCAGATGCTGTGTGCCACCCGAGCCAGATGAAGAGTAACTCAGCTTACCGGGCTCTTTGCGGGCCAGAACTATCAGCTCGGCCATCGTCTTGGCAGGTGTCGCTGGCGGCACGGCCAAAATACTCGGCGCGGCCATCACTTGGGTGATAGGCGCAAAGCTGGTCAAGACATCGAACTTCAAGTTTTTGTACAGGTGACCGTTGACCGCCAGCGGCGCGGCAGCCATCAACAAGGTCAGCCCATCGGGCGCAGCGCGCGCCACAATTTCAGAGGCCAGATTAGACCCCGCACCGGGCCGGTTTTCGACCAGCACGCTTTGCCCCAAGGCCACTTGCAATTTGGTCGCAATCAAGCGGGCGGCCAAGTCCGTTGGACCGCCAGCAGAGTAGCCAACGACGATTTTGATCGGTGCCGACGGATAACCGCTGGCGCTGGCTTGAACTTGGGCTTGGGCCAACGTCGTCATGCCGCCGAAACCGATGCACAGTGATGCCAACAAGGTCGAAAAATTTTTTATCATCTTCATACTTGTCTCCCTTTGGTTTTTAATTTTTTGAATTTAACTCAAACCGGGCGCGTCGGTCGTTGCGAGAAACTGCGCTCAAAAACGCCTTCTGCAATTCGGTTTTTCAGCATTTCAATCGAGCCCCCCGCAATCATCCATCCGCGAATACGCCTAAGGCAATATTCAACGATGGCCTCACTGCTGTAGCCGGTGCCGCCCATCGCCTGCAAGGCTTCGTTGGCGACGTCCCAGCCGGCTTGATTGCAAGCCAACTTGGCCATCGCGGTGCTGTGCGCGCTGGGCAAACCGTGCTCGCCTTCCATGGCCGCTTTGTACAGCAAGAGCTGCGCAGATTCCAGTTTCATCGTCATCTCGGCAAACTTCCACTGAATGCCTTGGAACTCGCACAAAGGACGGTTGAACTGCTTGCGGATCATCACGTGTTCGCGGGCGATGTTGAAGCAGTGCCGGCCCAAAGCCAGCGAGCGCGAGGCATTGCCCAAGCGCTCTACGTTGAAGCCTGAAATTTGTTTTTTGAAGCCGCCCTCGCCGAGTAAGACCTGCGAAGCCGGAATACGACATTCTTCAAAAAACAGCGGACACCACTGCTCGCCACTCATGAAGGCTGACGGCTCGCCAATGCTAAAGCCGGGCGTGCCGCGCTCAATCAACACAGAGCCAATGCCCTGCGTGCCGGGGCCGAAGCGCACGTAAATCAGAAACAAAGACGCGTCCGGGCTGTGCGTAGAAAACACCTTGCTGCCGTTGATGACGTAATCATCGCCATCGCGGCGAGCGCTGGTTTGCAACTCGGTCACGGCAGAACCTGCATCAGGCTCGCTCATGCCAAGCGAGATGAGCTGCTCACCACTCAGAAGGCCTGGCAACCAGCGCGCTTTTTGCGCAGGGCTGGCGTATTCGACAAAGGTGCGGATCGGGCCAAAGTTGCCCGCCTGCACGATGTCTGCACTTTTGGGGCAGACCAAGGCGACTTCCTGAATCGCCAGCACCGCGTGCATCAGCGAGCCGCCCTGCCCGCCGTCTTCTTCAGCAAAGGCAATGCCCAGCAAACCCTGAGCCGCCAACTGACGCGCCACATCAACCGGATAAACACTGGAATGGGCGCGCTGCAAAGCACCGTCGGCCAGTTTTGATTGTGCAAAACGACGCACCGAATCAGCAAAGCTGGTGTGCTCTTCGCTCAGATTGAAATCCATAGGTTCTCCAAGATGGCTTGTGCCACTAAATACGATGCCCTGATTTTTGACCCGCGATGCTACGTTGAGAGCTTCAGATTGCGCCTTTAGTCATGATGTATGGTTATGCCTTGAGATAAAACCCAACCCAAAGTCGACAGAAAACTCATGGCAAAGCCACAAATGCGCATTGCCAGCCCCTAGGTTGAAGGGCAAAAATGAGCTCTTGAAAATGAACCACTTTTAGACGGCACAACGCATGACCACCACAACCCAAACTTTTGCGGCGTTTGCCTGCGACCTGAACCGGCAGCCACTGGCACCCGAAGTTCTTCACCACGCCAAACGGGCGGTGATCGACTGGTACGCCGCCTGGCTGCCCGGCGCCGTGGTCGAACCGGCCACCCGACTTGAGCAGGCGCTGGCAGAGGACTTGGACCGCGGCCAAGCGAGGCTCGCACTGGGCCGAGCCGCCAGCACGCGCACCGCCGCCCTGATCAATGGCACGGCAGCGCACACGGTGGAAGTCGATGACATTTACCGCGAAGCGATTTACCACCCTGGCGCGCCCACCATCGCTGCGGCTTGGGCCGTTGGCCAAGAACAGCAGGCCAGCGGCTTGCAGGTGCTCAAGGCAGTGGTGGCTGGTTACGAAATTTCGACCCGCATCGGCGCCGCACTGGGGCGCGCCCATTACCAGTATTGGCACAACACCGGCACGGTCGGCAGCTTTGGTGCCGCCGCAGCAGCGGCTTCTTTGTACGAACTCGACAGCACGCCTTACGCGCATGCCTTGGCCACTGTAGGCACTTTTGCCGCAGGCTTGCAACAGGCCTTTCGCATGGACTCCATGTCAAAACCCTTGCACGCAGGACGGGCGGCAGAAGCCGGCGTACTGGCGGCACAGATGGCGCGCGCTGGCGTCACCGGGTCGCTGGATATTCTGGAAGGCGACGCCGGCTTGGGCAGAGCCATGAGCAACGGGCCTGACTGGCAGGCGGCGGTCGCCACGCTTGGGCGGGAGTTTCATGTGACGCGCATGACCTTCAAGAACCACGCTTGCTGTGGCCACACCTTTGCCCCCATCGACGGTGCGCTGGCCTTGCAACGGCAGCTCGGTATCCGTGCTGACGACATTGAGGCACTTCGCATCAGTACTTACCGTCCGGCGATTGAAGTGGCCGGCAACCGCAACCCACAAACACCCGCAGAAGCCCGTTTCAGCCTGCCCTACGTGGTGGCCACAGCGCTGCTGCATGGCAGTGTTCGCTTGTCGGCATTTGACGCTGGCCGGCTGGCCGACCCGGCCATTCGTCAATTGATGGAACGCATTGAGTTGTGTGTTGACCCAGCGCTCGACGCCTTGTTTCCCGGCAAGCGCGCTGCGCACATCCACATTCAAACCCGTGACGGTCGCAGCGGTGAACACCTGCAACCCACCCGCAAAGGCGACCCGGAAGAACCTTTGAGCGACACCGATCTAGACGACAAATTCATGGAACTGGCCAGCCCCGTCATTGGTGACACGCCGGCCCGCCAGCTTTTGCAAACCTTGTGGGTGCTGGATGTGCAGCAAGACATCCGCGCCCTGCAGCGCTGACCAACGGCGGGGGTCCCCTGCTACGCCTCCAGGCGCATCCGTTGGTAAGCGTTGCTGTTGAGTTGAATGGACAACTCCTCCGCATATTTTTGCAGCAAAGCGATCTGGGCTGAGTGCGGTGGGTCGGGGATTTCCTGCACTGAACCGACGATGCCAAGCGATCCCGCAAGCACATCATCATCTCGAAAAACGGGCACCACGACCGTGTTGATGCCCACCATCATTTCACCCGCAGCGTAGTCATAGAGGCGTCTACGGATCTGCGGCAGCCGATCCAGCACAGCTTGGCAGTCAATCAGAGAGCTGTCGGTTTCGGGTAGCAGCGCACCGGACAGCAGTGCCTGCTGCGCCTCGGCAGAGGCATACGCCAGCGTCAGCCGACCAAAGGCGGAGCAATGCGGCAAGGGCCGGTTCCCGGGCTTCACCGAGATGCAAATCCGCGCGTAAATATTGTCCGCGGTCGCAATGACCATCGGCTGATCATTGATCGGAATCGCCAAGACGGCCGTCTGCCGCAGTTCGTCGCGCAACTTGATCAGATAAGGCTCGGCACGGTAGCGCAGATCGAATTGCGCCCCCGCAGCTTCCCCAAGTTGAAACAGGCGCCAGCCGAGCCGGTAGCGTTCGGTCGCATGCTCCTGCTCGACGATCCCCATCTCCTTAAGCGTGGCCAGATGCCGGTGGATGCGGGGTTTGGTCTCCCCCATCTTGTCGGCCAGCTCCGTGATGCGCATGGCACGCCGAGCCAGCGCCATCTCGTTGAGCATGCGCATGGCCACTTTGACGGCGTCCACTGAGTTCGGCTTACGAACGGCGGAACCCCTCCGGGCCTTCACGGAGGTTGCTTGAGAGTCAGATGTAGGCATCAATATTGCTTATAAATATATTTTAATAACGCACAAAAATACGGATGAACTGTACTTCGCGCCATGCTAGAGTCGTCTAGCGTAATAGAATTTCGCAGAGCGTAAAAAATAACTTCTGAAAAACTCACACCTGAACCCTGTATTGATCCCCCAATGATCGTTTTTGACTTGCTCACTGGCTTTCTCGGCAGTGGAAAAACCACCCTGCTGAATGCCTTCCTGAAAACGGGGGTAGGGACAGACACGGCCGTGATCGTCAATGAATTCGGGGCCATCGGCCTAGACCAGCTGCTTTACAAGGAACTCTCCGAAGACGTCTACCTGCTGGACTCCGGCTGCCTGTGCTGCACCGTGACCCACTCACTGCGGGAGACCTTGCTGGAAATTAAAAACATCTCCAACCGACTCGGACGCCCACCGTTGCAACGCGTGGTCATCGAGACCACCGGCCTGGCTGACCCGCTACCGGTTTTGCACGCTCTTCTTGGCGACAAGACCTTGATGCCCCACTTTAGGCTCGGGCAAGTCATCACCACCGTTGATGCGGTGCAAGGCGCAGCGCAACTGGCACAGCACATGGAATCCCGCCGCCAAGCCAGCATCGCCGAGCATTTGGTCATCACCAAAACCGACATGGCAAACCCCGAGCAATTGCGAGCTATCAAACAAGAACTGCTTCAGATCAATCCGAGAGCGCAGGTCACGGAGTCGGTGGACGGACAGGCCGCAGCCTCTGTGTTCAGTACGGGGGTTGGCGACCGCAGCCTGCAACTCCTGCCCACCGCAACGCCTTTCATCCAGAGCATCGCTGTTCCGCGCAGCGTCTTGACGCACGGTAGCGGCAGCGACATCGGCTCATGGAGCACCTTCACCGACATCCGGCCAACTTGGGTCGGCATCGCGGCGTGGTGGAACTTGCTCGTCCTGCAGTTCGGCAACCAATTGCTGCGCTGCAAAGGGCTGCTGTCAGTGAACGATGCACGTCCCTTCGTGCTGATCCAAGGTGTCGGCAAAGTCTTCCACTCCCCGACCTTCCTGCCTACCTGGCCGGACGCCGATCCACGGGGGCGCATTGTGTGTATTGGCGCGCACCTCGACCCTGTCTGGCTACAGGCCAGTTTGCGTGCACTGACGATCACAGAAGCATCGGCACGCCCGCGAAATCTGAACGAATTGAACGACTGTTTTTAAGGAACACAAACCATGACGACAGCGGAATTCGTACTGCGAGACGGTACCTTGGTGGATGCGACGACGGACGGAACCGCCATGGACTTGCTGATTCGTGACGGCAAAATTGTCGGCCATTTGGCGCCCGGCACACCGGTTGACGCCTCGATCCCGGTCAAGTCGGCCAAGGGGCTCCACGTCTTTCCGGGACTCATAGACGCGCATGTGCACTTCGGTTTCGGCGAGAAGATCACCGAGTATAAAACTGAGACCATCTATGCCGCACAGGGCGGTTTCACCACGGTACTCGGCTACTTTCTGAACAACGAAGCCTATGCGGATGTGTTTCAGCGCGAGCAGGGCTATGCCAAAACGCGCGCTTATATCGACTACGCCTTTCACTTCAGCACGGCCAACGAAGACCACATCAAAGAACTGGCGGACTACGTCAAGACCTACGGCGTCACCTCGTTCAAGTACTTCATGAACTTCAAAGGTGAAGAGGGCCGCTATCTGGGCCTGGACGGCACCGATGACGGCTACTTCTACGAGCTGCTCGCCAAAGCGGCCTCCTTGGGTGACATCAAAGTGGTCTGCCACACCGAGAACATCGAGATCGTCAACCGCATTCGCAGCCGGATCCAAGCCGAAGGTGGCTCCACACTGAAAGATTGGTCAATGGCCAAGCCGGCCTTCACGGAAGCCGAAAGCTCAGTCCGCGCCATGTATTTTGCCGAGCACTTGGGCGCGCAGATCTATATTCCGCACATCAGCACGCGACTGGCGCTTGACGAAGTGCGCAAATGGCGCGGCCGCTACGACAAAATTTTTGTCGAAACCTGCCCGCACTACCTGACCCACACCGAAGACTCCGATCTCGGCGGCATGGGCAAAGCCAATCCCCCATTCCGCAGCGCCGACGATGTCGACGCCATGTGGGAAGGCTTGCGCGATGGGTCGATCAACGTGGTCGCCTCCGACCACTGCCCACGCAAGCGGGTCACCAAAGACAAGCCCCTTTGGCTGGCGTCGCAGGGGTTCCCCGGCACTGCCACCATTTTGCCGGTGCTGCTGCACGAGGGTTACCACAAGGGACGTCTGAGCCTGCGCCGGATCGCTGAAGTACTGACCTCGGCACCAGCCCGCATTTTCAATGTCGCCCCCGCCAAAGGCAGCCTGAAAGTGGGCAGCGATGCAGACATCACGCTGGTCGACATCAACCTGGCGCGCGTGGTGAACCCCGCTGAGCTGGGCTCTTACTCTGACTACAGCTTGTACGAAGGCCAGACATTCAAAGGTTGGCCTGTCGAAACAATCGTGCGCGGGAAGACCGTCATGGCCAACGGCAAGATCACCGGACAGCCTGGCTACGGCAGCTATATCTTCCGCTCACTCGCCACACCCACCACAGGAGCATCAGCATGAAACCATGGGACGGCATCATCAGCGAAGAAGAACAGCGGGCCTACCGTGCAGCCGGCTTTGGGCGTCCGACCGGTGTCGGCAAGCGTCCTGCGCTGCTGATCATTGACGTGCAATACCGCACCACGGGAACCACACCCCTGCCGTTCTTCGAAGCGATCAAAGAATTCCCCACCAGCTGCGGTGATGTGGCTTGGAAAGCCGTTGACAACATCAAGCTGCTGGTCGACGAATTTCGCCAGCGCGGCTGGCCCGTTTTGTACCCGCATGTGGCGCCCAAGAACAAAAATGAAGGCGGACGTCTGGCCGAAAAAGTGCCGGCCATCATGAACATTCCGGCGCATGGTTACGAGTTCGTCAAGGAAATCGCGCCGCAGCCAGGTGATGTCTTGCTGCCCAAAAAACACCCGAGCGCTTTTTTCGCCACGGCCCTGACGAGCCACCTCATCGACCTGCAAGCAGACACGCTGGTCATCACCGGTTGCAGCACCAGCGGCTGCGTGCGGTCCAGCGTGGTCGACGCCTTCGCCCTGAACTTCAAAGTGTTGGTGCCGCAGGACGCGGTCTATGACCGGAGTCGTGTCTCCCACGCGGTGAACCTGTTTGACATGGCCGAGAAATATGCCGATGTCGCCACCACCACTGAAACGCTTGCAAGCTTGCGGAAAATTTGATGTCCCTCGTGATGGCCAAGTTCGGCTGTCTTTTTATTGTTCCATCTGACCTGGAGAGAAAAATGAAACCTTCGAAACGACGCAATTTACTGGCGCTCTCTGCGCTGCTCATCAGCGGCGCGGCGCTATCGCCCGCAGCCTGGGCGCAAGCCAAAGAAACCCTGAAGTTCGGCCTCGCGATGCCGTTGTCAGGCTCGCAAGCGCTGTATGGTGCCGACCAAGTCAAGGCCGCACAGTGGGCCGTGGCCGACATCAACGCCAAGGGCGGTGTCAACGGCAAGCAACTCGAAATGATCCTCTTGGACACGCAAGCCGATCCCCAAGTTGGCATCAACGCCGTCAAGCGTCTGACCAGTGTCGACAAGGTGCCGGTGTTCATCACCGCATGGAGCGCAGTGGTCAAAGCGGTCGCCCCTATCGCCAATCGGGAAAAAGTGCTCGAGCTGAGCGTTGGCGCCAACTCGCCCGACATTGCCAAACTGGGCGACTATGTCTACACGACGTTCCCCCTGGCGGACGTTGATGTCAGCGGCTTGGCCAAGTACACCTTCACAACGCTCGGCAAGAAGACGGCCGCTGTCATGTACATCAACAACGACAGCGGTGTCGAAGGTGCCGCCATCTACAAAAGCGTGTTCGAAAAAGCCGGCGGCAAGGTGGTCGCCTATGAAGCCTACGACCCGAAAGCCACGGAGTTCACAGGCGCGCTGCTCAAGCTGCGTGTTGCCAACCCGGAGATCATCCATATTCAAGGCTTGGTGTCAGACCTGCCGCAAGTCATTGCCCAGATGCGCCAGCTCGGTTTGAAACAGCGCGTATCGACCTACGCCGCCGGCTACAACCCGAAGGTCATTGAGCAGCTGGGCGCAGCGGCTGAAGGCTTGATCGTCACGTCCCTCGCTCCTGGTGCAACGGACAACGCCAACGTCGGCGCCTTCGTGACACGTTGGACAAACACTGAAAAGCGTGTGCCCAACGGCCTGCCTTACACCCAGTACTTGTACGACGGCCCTTATCTCATTGCCGAACTCTACAAGTGGGTCGAGAAAAACAAACTGCCCGCCACCGGCGAAAACATGCGCAAGGCATTGGTCACCGTGAAAAACTTTGATCTCCCGATGACGGGTGCACTGCAAGTCGGTGAGGATCACCGCGTTTCTAAACCGGTGTACTTGCTGACTGTGGACAAAGGTCAGTTCGTTCCTCTGGCAACCATCAAGTAAGTCACCGAGGTCCGGACAACGGTGCCCAAACGGGCTGCTGCTGTCCGACCTTCAAGTAAAGGGTCGGTGTGATCGATATATCCATCTTGTTGCAGATCATTTGGACGGGGCTGGCCGCCTCGACCTATGCGGTTCTGTTTGCCGTCGCGTTTTCGCTTGTCCTCAAGGTCGTCAAAGTTTGGAACTTTGCGCAGGCCGGCATCATGGCTTTGTCGTTTTATGTCATGTTTGCCGTTCACCAAAAATGGGGCCTGCCCTTGCTGCCATCCGTCGGCATCGGCCTGGCGACCACCATTGCCGCGAGCGTGTTCATGGACACTTACGGCCTGCAAACATTGCGTGCCAGAAACTCGCCGAACCTGACCTTTTTTATCTTCACCTTGGTGGTGTCGGAATTCTTGGCTTACTTGCTCGCGATGATTTTTGGCACCGAGCCGGTGGCCTTAACGCAAAGCATCATGTCGGGTGTCAACATCATCAACGGCATTGTCATCAGCAACTGGGATCTTCAGGCGCTCGCCGTCACGATCGTTTTACTGGTTCTGCTGTACCTCTTTATCGACCGGACGCGCGACGGCCAATTCATGGCTGCAGTTGCGGACAACCCTGATTTGTCGCGACTCTACGGCATCAACGTCAAACGCGCTTATGTCATTACCTTTGTTCTCGCGTCCGTGCTGATCACAGCAGGTATGTATCTGTTTGGGACCCGTGCTTCGATGATTCCCAACACACCGCTACAGATGATGTTGTTCGCCGTTATTTCGACATTGCTAGGCGGTATGGGCCGCATTTTTGGCGCGGCGCTGGCGGCCATCGGGCTGTCGCTGATTCAGGGCTTGAGCATCTTCGTCATCCCCTCGCAATGGCAGAGTCTGATTCTTTACGTTTTTCTTTTCATCACGATCCTGTTCTTCCCACAAGGCGTCAATATGCACAAGCTCAAGCAGCTGACTCGGATCGGCAAAAAATGATGAACAGCACACAACGAAAAGGGCCTTGACCATGGAATATGTCGTCTCACTGGCTGTTCTGGTCGGGATCTATGTGATCCTCAGTTCAAGCTTCAACCTCGTCATTGGATTCGGCGGGCTGATCAGCATTGCCCACCCCATTTTCTTTGCGCTGGGGGCCTACACCACCGGCTTGCTGGCGATTCACTTCAACACCCACCCGGTGCTCGCAGTTCTGGCGGGAGGTGTTGTCGCGTTTTCATCGTCGATCATGCTGTCCCTGCCTTCGCTGCGCATCTCGGGTGACTATTTGCTGATCACCAGCATCGGCTTTCAATTGGGCTTGCTCGAAGTCATCAAGCACCTTGGCTTCACAGGGGGAGCCAGCGGTCTGGGCAATATTCCTAACGTGGTTGAAGGCCCAACACGCAGCGCGGTGTTCGCGGTGGTCTCTTGTCTGATTGGCGCGGCCGTGGTGTTGATGATCCGCTGGCTGCTGACGGGGCCTTATGGGCGCGTCATTTCTGCCATGCGCGACGACGAGCTGGCATTTTCTGCACTGGGTCGAAACGCGATGGCCATCAAAATGTCGATCTTTGCCATCGGCTCAGGATTTGCGGGCATCGCAGGCGGCATCTATGCCTACTACTACCAGTACATCAGTCCTGACCAGTTTGAAATTCTCCAATCCGCCATGTTGCTGACGATGGTCGTGGTTGGCGGCATGGGCTCACACCTTGGCCCGGTGGTCGGTGCTGTGCTGCTGCTCTTGCTACCGCAAGCCATCAGCTTCTTGAATTTACCGCCCAACGTCATGGCCCCGCTTCAGGGCGTCATCTTCACGTCGTTGGTCATCGTCTTTTTGTTCTGGCGGCCGCAGGGCTTGATTGCGCCAGCCAAGCGTCAGTCATAAAGGGCTTCAGGACATGACTGCTTTGATCTCCTTGAATGACGTCTGCAAAAGCTTTGGCGGCATCGTGGTCGCGGACCATATTTCCATCGACATCCATCGGGGCGAAATCCTCGGACTGATCGGTCCCAACGGGGCCGGCAAGACCTCGCTGTTCAATTTGATCTCGGGTGTTTATCCGGTCGACGCCGGCACCATTTCGGTCGCCGGCCAATCGCTGGACGGTTTGTCTTTGCACCGACGGGCGCGGCTTGGCGTGGCACGCACTTGGCAAAACATGCGCCTGTTTGCGACCATGAGTGTGCTGGACAACATGTTGGTGGCACCACGCGAGTATCCCGGCGAAAAAATCTCGCACATTATTTTTCGCCCGAAACAGGTTGCCGCCGCCAGTCAAATGCTGCGTGAACGCGCCATGGTGATCTTGGGCAGGATGAAGCTCGAAGCGATTGCCCACGCCAATGTGAACGACATCACCTTTGGCCAGCAGAAGCTCGTCGGGCTGGCCCGGGCGCTGATGAACGACGGTGACTGCCTGCTGCTCGATGAGCCGATGGCCGGTGTCGAAGGCCTCGCCTACGACACGATGAAAACCATCGTCAGGGAAGAAGCCGCCGCCGGGCGAGCTGTTTGCGTGGTTGAACACAACGTGTCCTTCATCAAAGATCTGTGCAACAGCGCGGTGTTCATGGCCAGCGGAAAAATACTCGAACGCGGAAGCGTCGACACCCTGCTGTCCAGCAAGACCCTGGCGGACTTGTATTTCGGCGCGTGAGCGGCGTTTAACCAGAAAGAGAGCCTACGGTGCTGCAAGTCGAAAACCTCAACGCTCACTACGGAAAGCTGCAAGTTTTGCATGACCTTTCTTTGACCATCCGCGACGGCGAGCGCGTCGGCATCTTCGGCCACAACGGCGCCGGAAAAACCACGCTGCTCAAGTGCTGTGTTGGCGATATCGCACAGATCAGCGGCAACATCCGCTACCACGGTGAGCCGATCTTGCCAGGTCAAGTTCACCTCAACGTGCGCCAAGGCATAGGCTTTGTGCCCCAAGGCCACAACGTCTTTCGTGAACTATCGGTGGCGCAAAATCTGCGAATCTCGGGCTTGATGCATGACCCGGCTTATGCCGAAACGGTTTATGGCATCTTCCCGATTCTGAAAGAAAGAAGCGTGCAGCAGGCAGGTTCTTTGAGCGGTGGTCAGCAGCAAATGCTGGCGCTCGGCATGGCGCTGATGACGCGCCCGAAACTGTTGCTATTGGACGAACCCACCACGGGTTTGGCACCGATCATTGTTCGAGATGTCCTCGCATCGATTCGGTCGATCAACCAGTCAGAAGGAACGACTGTGATCATCGTCGAGCAAAACGTTCCGGCCACGCTGCAACAAGTTGAGCGTGCGGTTGTTCTCAAATCCGGTCGCATTATTTTTGATGGCCCCAGCCAGCAATTACGGGAACAAGAAAACCTGTGGCACTTATTTTAAAAATATGAAAATCAATCCATTGCGAGAAGCCTCAGGTCAGGGTGTTATTGAGTTGGTCCGATGGGCCGTTGCGCAGGAATTCAGCGATATTCCTGCCGACACCTTGCAGAAGACGGTGATGGTGATGGCCGATGATCTGGCGGCCATGTTGTCAGCAGAGCATGAACCTCAAGTCGCTGCCGCCCACGCCAAACTGGCCGCACATGTCGGCGGCAGCAAGGCGTCACTGCTACGCCAGGGTCGCCCGCAACTCGCCCCGTTACAAGCCGCCTTGGGCAACGCCTTATCGGCGAGTTGGAATGAACTGGACGAGGGCTATCGCAAGGCGGTTTGCCATGCCGGTCTGTACACCTTGCCCGTCTTGCTGGCGATTGCCGAGAGTGAAAATCTGTCCACAGCCGACGTGATTCGTGCCAGCACACTCTCCTACGAGGTGACCGCACGGTTCGCCAGAACCTGGCGCTTTCGAGAATTGAAAATTCACCCGCACGCCCTGTTCAACGCCGTTGGTGCGACAGCGGCCATTGGATTTTTGCGACGCTTACCAGCCGACCTGATGCTCAGCGCCTTGTCCAACGCCAGCACACTCGGCGTCGTCGGACCTTACAACCAAGCGATTCACGGTGCGTTGATTCGCAACGCTTGGGCAGCCGCTGGGATCGTCAATGGTTTCCAGGCGATCGAGTGGGCTGAAGCAGGCATTGCAGGCCTGCCTGAAACACCTCACGATGTCTATTTTGAGACCCTGGGCAGCGAGGCCCATATCGAAGATCTCACATCGGAACTAGGGACTGACTGGGCGGTGGCCTCTGGGTATCACAAGATCAACGCATGCTGTCAGTACGCTCATTCGGCGATCGAGGCGGTGCAAGAAATTCTGTCCGCCCACCCGGCACTGACGGGAGGCGATCGGATCGACCGGATTCAAATACAAACCCACCGCCTGGGGATGACCTTGGACAACTACCGACCTGTCACTACCTTGGGCGCCAAATTCTCCTTACCCCACGCTTTGGCGGCATCCTTGGTCTACGGACACGGCGGCGCGCAAGCCTTCGACACGCCATCAGTGGCAGATGCCAGAGTGGCACGACTGCGTGATCTTGTCGAGATGCAACAGGTCGCTGAAGAATTGCCTTGGCCGCATGATCGGCCGGCTTTTGTCACGCTGCTTGATGCGAACGGCCGCAGCTACAGCGCCAATTGCCTGAGTGCCCGAGGTGGCCCCGACAAGCCCTTCAGCGACGAGGAGCTGTGGGCCAAGATCGATGGCTTGTCACGCGCATCGGCACCCGGCCTGTGCACGGCTATGCAATCACTTCACGCGCGCTGTAGTGCTCCCTCAAGCGGCAAGGAATTTGCCCAACCCTGGCGCGACCTTGTCGATCAATTTTTCAGCCCCGCGGCATCGACCAAAAAACCGTCAACGCCGAAACAGGAATCAATGCCATGAATGCGAATGCCAACCCATGGGACATGGAAGTCGATGTGCTTGTCATCGGTGCGGGTGGTTGCGGTCTGACGGCTGCTATTGCGGCTTATGACGACGGCGCCCAAGTCGCTATCGTCGAGAAGCGTGAGAAGCCGGGCGGCAACACGGCGCTGAGCACGGGCTCGATTCCTGGCGCGGGCAGCCGGTTTCAGCGAGCCGCCCACATTGAAGACTCGCCCGAGACCATGATCGCCGACCTGCGGCGCGTGGCCGGCGAGCATGAACTCAGCGCCGTCAGCGACAAACTCGTCGCCATATCGGCCGAACTCTGCGAATGGCTGGTCGACCGTGTGCCGGCACGCATGAGCCTGATCACCGACTACTGCCATGTCGGCCATTCGCTACCGCGCTTGCATGCGCCAGCTTCGCGCCGTGGCCAAGACCTGATGGACGACTTGCTGGCGGGGGTCGCACAACGCGACATTCCACTGGCTGTTGGCAACCCGGTGCAGTCGCTGCTGACGTCAGCGCAAGGCGAGGTGATTGGCGCGCTGATTGGCGGCAAGGGCGTCGAATCGACACGCATCAAAGCCGGCAAAGTTATCTTGGCCTGCAATGGTTTTGCCGGTAACCGCGCACTGGTCCAAGAGTTCTGCCCCGAGATTGCCAACGCCGAGTATTTTGGCGCCCTTGGCAGTCAAGGCGAAGCCGTGCAATGGGGGCGTGAACTTGGCGCCGGACTGGCCAACATGGGCGCCTACCAAGGGTATGCCGCCGTCGCCTACCCGCACGGCTCACTGCTGTCGTGGACCACTCTGGAAAAAGGCGGCATCTTGGTCAATTCACGCGGCGAACGCTTTGGCAACGAAGACATCGGCTACTCAGGCTATGCCCGCATGGTGCTCGCGCAACAGACTGACGTCTTTGCGATTTTCGATGACCGCATCAAGGCCATCGCCGACAAGGAAGATGAGTTTCGCGATCTGGTCGATCTGGGTGGCGTCAAGTCAGCGGCCAGCGTTGACGAACTGGCGGCGCTGTTCAAACTGCCGGCCGAGACGCTGGCTAAGACATTGAGCGACTACAACCAGTCAGCCGACGGGAAAGCGCTGGATGGCTTCGGTCGCCGCCAATACGGTCTGGCACCGCTGCTGGCGAACTACTGGATTTGCCGGGTCACGCCGGGCCTGTTCCACACGCAGGGCGGTCTGGCCGTCGATACAGAAGGTCATGTGCTGAAGCCTGACGGCAGTCGCATCCCCCATCTGTTCGCGGGTGGCGGTGCCGCAGGCGGCATCAGCGGTCAGACCGGCGCAGCGGGTTATGCCTCCGGCAATGGACTGCTGACAGCCATCGGTCTGGGTTACCTGAGTGGCAAGGCTGCGGCCAAAGAACTGAAAGCCGCCCGGACCCCTTCGCCATGACGCTCAGCGGACGTATCGCTGATTTTGGCGTGACCACCCCCTTGCAGGCTATACCGCAAGATGTGGCACAGCTGGCGCGCCTGCACACCCTCGATGCCTTGGGTGTCGGCATCGCCGCATCGGCAGGCGCTGTTCAGCGCCGAATGTCCAGCAGCCTCTTGCGGCTGAATGCACAAACCGACGGCTGCACCGTGCTCGGCAGTGCCGACCCCGTGAATGGTGCCAGCGCTGCGCTGCTCAATGGCAGTTTCATCCACGCGCTCGAATATGACGACACCCACATGGCGTCCATCGTGCACGGCAGCGCTGTGCTGGTCCCCACCGCGCTGGCGGCCACCGAGCAAAACCAGTTGGCCCTGGGCGATCTGATCCGCTTGGTGACGATCGGCTGGGAAGTGCTGATTCGCGTCGGCTTGGCGGCACCAGGCGCGTTCCAGAAGCGCGGATTTCAGGTGACGTCCGTCGGCGGTGCGCTGGCGTCGGCCTTGATGGCCGGCCTCGCGGCGGGCGCCAGCCGCGACGAGCTGATCTCAGCGCAAGGCATCGCCGGTAGCCAAGCCTCGGGAATCTTCGAGTTTCTGTCTGAAGGCGCCACCGTCAAAGCGATGCACCCAGGCTGGGCCGCACACTCGGGTGTCATGGCAGCGCAACTGGCGGCGGCCGGCATGACCGGCCCCTCGACCGTCTACGAAGGCCGCTTCGGCCTGTACAAAACCTACACCGACGACCACGGTGCTGGCGACGTGCTGCGTCATGAACTGGACAGTCTGGGGCAGGACTGGATGCTGCGCGCTGCGGCTTTTAAATTGTTCCCCTGCTGTCATTACATTCACCCCTTTCTGGAAGGCGTGCTGCAGCTGGCAGTGCAGCAGCCCTCGCTGAAAGACATCGAGCGCATCGAGTGCCGGGTGCCAGCGGGAGCTGCTGCCATCATCTGCGAACCCTGGGATCGCAAACAGACGCCGACTATTTTGAACGAAGCGAAATACAGCCTCCCCTATTGCATGGGACTCGCCTTCCTCGGCATTCCGATCACCGCCAGCCATTTTTTATCGGGGCAGGTGAATGACGATGCCGTCGCCCTTGCGCAAAAAATAAGTTGGACGCCCATGCTGGATGCCGATTTCCCGAAAAAATTTGAAGCGGAAATTTGCATTCACTTTCGGGACGGCCAGACGACAAAGGCTCGCATTGATCAGGTCAAGGGCAGTGCAGAACGTCCCCCATCAGTGACTGAGATTCAAGCCAAGTTCATCGAGAATACTCGCGCACTTTATACGCCAGATCAGCAGCAAAGCCTCATAGACATGCTGCTGGGAGGCGCTGCAGACAGGCCTGTCGCAGAACTGAGTTCTCTGCTGCGCACATTCAAGTGACAAGCGCTGAGTGGCAGTCCCCTGCGCTATGAAGAACCCACACATCAAAACCCTTGCACTTGCTGGACTGCTTGGATTGGCCAGCCTTGCCGCATCGACAAACGTGCTGGCCGCGCCGCTGCTGCGCTGCGACCTGACCTATGCGGGTGCCAGTCAGTCGATTGAAGCCACGCCAGTGACCGACCCTTATCCAGTGCCATCCATCGACATCGGTGGGCGTTTTCGTTTCAAGGCGGTGATGGTCGGCAGCACGGCGCAGCTTGGCCGCATCGTGCTCTACGCCTACTTCAATGCAGATGCCGATGCGGGGACGCAGCCCATGCTGATTCAGCAGGTCAAGTACTTGCCGCCTTTCAAAGCCTCGGCTGCGCCCTACCCGCTCACCGGCGAGCAGCGCCTGTATGCCGGCGCGGCTGAACGTGAGCTGATTTACAGCTGCACGCTGGAAGGGGTTCAGCCGTGAAGAGCATTTTTTCCCGCTGGATCGGCATCCTCTGCCTAGCCTTCTGTCCGCTGACTTTCAGCGCTCAAGCAGCTGAGCAAGCGGGCCCGGTCAGCTTGGTATTTGCCGGCGACATCGTGCTTGATGACACGGCCGGCGCCATGATCGCGCGCGGCGAAGACCCATTCTATGGCTTGGCGGATGTCTTTGCGAGCGCCGACATCCGCATTGGCAATCTGGAATGCGTGGTCGCCACCATCGGCTCCGCAGGCAACAAGAACTTCACCTTCCGGGCGCACCCACGCACGCTGCCGGTGCTCAAGCGGCACTTTGACGCGGTCGCGCTGGCCAACAACCATTCTGGCGACTACGGCCGCGAGGCATTTGCGCAAATGCTAGACCTGCTCAAAGAGGCCGGCTTAGCGCAGTTCGGCGGTGGCCACAACTTGTCGCAGGCGCACGCCCCGCTGATCATCGAGCGCAAAGGCCTGCGCATTGCGCTGCTCGGCTACAACGAGTTCATGCCGCGCAGTTTCGAGGCCGACTACAACGCGCCAGGCATTGCTTGGAGTGAGGATGAGCAGGTGGTCGATGACATCCGACAAGCCCGTGCCGTGCATGGTGCCGATTTGGTGATTCCAGTGATGCACTGGGGCTGGGAAAACGAGCCCACGTCAAACGCGCGTCAGCGCCAGCTGGCCCGGCTGATGATTGACGCTGGCGCCGATGCGGTGATTGGCGGCCATCCGCACGTCACCCAAGAAACGGCCCAGTACAAGGGTAAACCCATCATCTACAGCGTCGGCAATTTCGTCATGAAAGAAACCGACAACGCAGAGCAAAGACGCGGCTGGGTGCTGCGGCTGCAACTGGATGCACAAGGCGTGAGCCGCTTTGACACCATCCCTGTGCAGATCGACATGGAGGGCCTTCCGCAGCGCCAGCGCAACACGGCCAGCCCCTGCTGGCGCCGTGGCGACACCGACGCGCGCTTGTGCACGCCGGATTAACTTTTAAACACTGAACGCGCCAGCACCGGCTTCAAAGCCAGACCGGTCGGCGTGCCCAGCAACACCACGTCTTCCGGCGGCGCTGACGCGACCACGCGTCCGCCAGCGTTGCCGCCGTCAGGTCCGAGGTCAATGACCCAGTCGGCTTCGGCGATCACATCCAAATCATGCTCGATCACCACCACGCTGTGGCCGCCGTTGACCAAGCGGTGCAGCACGTGGATGAGTTTTTCAACGTCGGCCATGTGCAAACCCACCGTTGGCTCGTCCAGCACGTAGAGCGTGTGCGGTGCTTTTTGGCCGCGCCGGGTGATGTCGTCGCGCACCTTGCTGAGCTCGGTCACCAGCTTGAGTCTTTGGGCTTCGCCACCCGACAGCGTCGGTGACGGTTGGCCTAGCGTGAGGTAGCCGAGGCCGACATCTTTGAGCAGCTGCAGCGGATGCGCAATGTTCGGCATCGACGCAAAAAAGGCCACCGCCTCGTCGATCTCCATGCGCAGCACTTCGCCGATGCTTTTGCCGCGCCACGTGACGGCCAGCGTCTCGGGGTTGAAGCGCGCACCGTGGCAGGTTTCGCAGAGCACTTTGACATCAGGCAAAAAGCTCATGCCGATGGTCCGCACGCCTGCGCCTTCGCAGGTCGGGCAACGGCCTTCGCCGGTGTTAAAGGAAAAACGGTTGGCCGCATAACCCCGCGCACGCGCTTCGAGCGTGTCGGCAAACAGCTTGCGGATAACGTCCCAAAAACCAATGTAAGTCGCCGGGCAACTGCGCGGCGTTTTGCCAATCGGCGTCTGGTCGACTTCCAGCACGCGGTCTACCCCACGGTAACCGCCGATGCTGGCGCAGCCGATCCACGCCGGATGCTGGCCCGCGTCGTCGGCGTCGCGGCCGGCCTTGGTGCTGCGTTGCTGAACAGCCGCCTGCACATTGGCCAGCAACACGTCGCGCGCGAGGGTCGACTTGCCAGAACCTGAAACGCCGGTGACAGCCACCAAACGCCGCAGCGGCACGGCCACCGAGACGTCTTGCAAGTTGTGCAAACTGGCGCCGCTGACGGTGATCCATTTGGTGTTCGGGTTGACGGCGACTGGGGCCAAGGACTCGCTGGCTTTGTCGGCATTCGCTTCGACGCTGGCCTGCGCGGCTTTGAGCTTCAAGGCTTCGGCCTTGGCTTTGGCCGTTGGTTTTTTGCTAGCGACAACGACGGCTGCCGTCTCAGCCACGTCCACCTCGCCGGGCCGGTGCGGCGCTGTTTCTCGGCGCGCTTGCAGCGGGTGTTGGATGGCGTTGAGCAGGTAGCGGCCGGTGAGTGATTCGGGCGCAGCCGAGACGTCGGCCACGCTGCCTTGCGCCACCACGCGGCCACCGCGCGAGCCCGCGCCGGGGCCGATGTCGATGATGTGGTCGGCGCGGCGAATGGTGTCTTCGTCATGTTCGACCACCACCAGCGTGTTGCCGCGTTCGCTGAGTTTGCCGAGCGCACGCAGCAAAATCTGGTTGTCGCGCGGATGCAAACCGATGGTCGGCTCGTCCAGCACGTAGCAAACGCCTTGCAAGTTGGAGCCCAACTGCGCCGCCAACCGAATGCGTTGCGCTTCGCCGCCAGACAGCGTGGGCGCACCGCGGTCGAGCGTCAGGTAGCCGAGCCCCACATCTTGCAGAAACTCTAGGCGACTTTTTATTTCAGGCACCAAGTCACGAGCGATTTCGGCATCGCGACCGGACAGCGTCAACTGCTCAAGCCAAGCACGCACATCGGTGACGCTCAGACTGGCAATGTCGGTGATGGCCCAACTCTTGGTTTTTTCAGCCGCGATGAGCGCGCTGAACTGCCCCATGCGCACGGCCCGCGCTTGGCTGTTCAGCCGTGTGCCGTGACAGGACACGCAAGCGGTGTCGACAACGTCATCGGCTTCAGGCTCGGCAAAGCTTTGCTCGCGCCCTTTGTCTTTGTGGTCTTCATCGCGCACCGAATCGTCAAACACCTTGCGCTGCTCACGCGTCAGGGCGACGCCGGTGCCGACGCAATCGGGACACCAACCGTGTTTGCTGTTGTAGCTGAACAGACGCGGGTCCAACTCGGGGTAAGACGTTGCGCAGACCGGGCAGGCGCGCTTGGTCGAAAACACTTCCAGCCGCCCAATGCCGCTGGTCGGCAAACCGTCGGCCATGGCGGCCGCCAAACCTTCTAGCGGCGCCAGCACATGGACGACGCCCTTGCCGTGCTCCAGTGCGGTCTTCAGGGCTTGCCGCAAAGCGGCTTCGTTGGCCGGATTCACCAGCAAATCAGCCACCGGCAATTCGACGGTGTGTTCTTTGAATCGGTCTATGCGCGGAAAACCAGTGGTCGGTAAAAACTCGCCGTCCACCCGCAGGTGCGAATAGCCGCGCGGCCGGGCCCAATCGGCGAGTTCGGTGTAGACGCCTTTGCGGTTGATGACCAGCGGCGCCAGCAAACCAATGTGCTGCCCACGGAAGTTTTTGATCAGCTGCGCGGCAATACTTTCGGCGCTTTGCGGCATCACCGCCGCACCGTCGTGAGTGCAATGCTGGATGCCGAGCTTGACGTACAGCAAGCGCAAGAAATGCCAGACTTCGGTTGTCGTGCCGACCGTCGACTTGCGGCCGCCGCGCGACAAGCGCTGCTCAATCGCCACCGTCGGCGGAATGCCGTAGACGGCGTCCACTTCAGGCCGACCGGCTGGCTGAACGATGCTGCGTGCATAGGCGTTGAGCGACTCCAAATAACGCCGCTGTCCTTCGTTGAACAAGATGTCAAACGCCAGCGTGGACTTGCCCGAACCGGAGACACCCGTCACCACATTGAACTTGCCGCGCGGAATATCGACCGACAAGCTTTTCAGGTTGTTCTCGCGTGCATTGACGATCTGAATCATGTTGGAGGCCGCCGGCCGCGTGACCCAGGCTTTGGGCTTGACGTCTTCAACCGCATGCACGCTGCCCATGGCCTCTTCGTACTCGCGCAAGGCTTTGGCGGTGTGGGAGGTCGGGTGTTCGCGCACGGCTTCGGGCGTGCCTTCGGCGACCAGCCAGCCGCCGGCTTCGCCACCTTCTGGGCCCAAGTCGATCAACCAATCGGCTGAACGAATAACGTCGAGGTTGTGCTCGATGACGATCAGCGAATGGCCGGCTTCAATGAGTTTTCGCAAGGCGCGCATGAGCTTGGCGATGTCGTCAAAGTGCAGGCCGGTGGTCGGCTCGTCCAGCAAAAAGAGTGTGCCGCGGTGCGCGCGCAGCGCCAACGGTTGGCGACTCAGGCTGGCAATGGTCGGTTTGGCCTTGGCGCTCTTTGAACTGTTGCCAGCCAGAAAGCCCGCGAGTTTTAAGCGCTGCGCCTCGCCGCCGGACAGCGTCGGCACCGGCTGACCCAGCTTGACATACTCCAGCCCCACGTCAACGATCGGCTGCAGCGCGCGAATCACTTCCCTGTCGTAGGCGAACAGTTGGCTGGCCTCGCTCACCGTCAGCTCCAGCACATCGGCCACATTCATCACCGCGACACGGCCATCGGGGTAACGCCGTTCAATCGTCACCTCCAAAATTTCGGGTCGGTAGCGCTTGCCGTCGCAGTCGGGGCAACGCAAATAAACGTCGCTCAAAAACTGCATCTCAACGTGCTCAAAGCCAGAACCGCCGCAGGTCGGGCAACGGCCATCGCCGCTGTTGAAGCTGAATTTGGAGGCGGTGTAACTGCGTTCACGGCTCAGTGGCGACACGGCGAACAACTCGCGCACGGCGTCCCAGGCACCCACGTAGCTGGCCGGATTAGACCGCGCTGTTTTGCCAATCGGCGACTGGTCGACGAAGACCACATCGCTCAAATGATCGGCGCCCATCAATCGGTCGTGCTCGCCCGGTGTTTCGGTGGCTTTGCCGAACTGACGCAGCAAGGCCGGTGCCAAAATATCTTGCATCAAAGTCGACTTGCCGGAACCGCTGACGCCGGTGACCACCACCAAGCGCTGCAAGGGAAAATCGACGTTGATGTTTTTCAGGTTGTGGTCGCGTGCGCCTTCCAAAATCAGGCGCGGCGTGTTGTCGGTCACCGCACGCTTGAAACCCATGCCGACCCGCTTGCGCGAACCGAGGTAATCGCCGGTCAAGGTGTCGGCATGGCGCAGGTCTTCGGGTGTGCCGTCAAAGACGATTTGACCGCCCTTCTCACCCGGCCCCGGCCCCATGTCGATCATGCGGTCTGCGGCCAGCATCACGGCCGGGTCGTGCTCCACCACGACCAGCGTGTTGCCGGCGTCGCGCAGGCGGTGCATGGCTTGCGTGATGCGGTGCATGTCGCGCGGGTGCAGTCCGATGGACGGCTCGTCCAGCACGAACAACGTGTTCACCAAGGAGGTCCCCAAGGCGGTGGTCAGGTTGATGCGTTGTACCTCGCCGCCCGACAGCGTGCGGCTTTGCCGGTCCAGCGTCAGGTAGCCAATGCCAACGTCGCACAAATACTTGAGGCGTTGGTGGATTTCTTCAAATAACAATTTCAGCGCTTGGCGGTCTGACTCGTCGGCCAGCGTGGTCGGGCCAATCTGCGTGAAAAAGTCGCGCAGTTTGTCAATCGGCAAGTGCATCAAGTCATGCAGCGACAACCCCGGCATGGCTTCGAGTTGCGCTCGCGTCCATTCAGCACCGACCGGCATGAAGCGCGATGCAGCGGGCAACACGGCATCTGCCGCCACTTTAGAACCCAAACGCCAGAGCAAGGCCTCGGTCTTTAAGCGTGCGCCGCCACAACTTTCGCACGGCGTGTAGCTGCGGTACTTCGACAGCAGCACGCGGATGTGCATTTTGTAAGCCTTGCTTTCAAGGTACTCAAAAAAGCGCTTGATGCCAAACCAGTGTTGGTTCCACTGACCGTTCCAGCTGGGCGAGCCGTTGATAACCCATTCTTTTTGTTCCGGCGTGAGCTTGTACCAAGGCGTGTCGCGCGGAATCCCTGCTGCTTCGGCGTGGCGCAGCAAGTCGTCCTGGGCTTCTTTCCAGGCCGGCGTCTGCATCACCTTGATGGCGCCGGAGCGCAGGGTGAGTTTGTCGTTTGGAATCACCAGACCGTAATCAACACCGATGACCCGCCCGAAACCCCGGCAGGTGTCACAAGCGCCCATGGCGGAGTTGAAGGAAAACAGCGATGGCGTCGGGTCGGCGTAGCGCAGGTCGCTGGCCGGGCAATGCAGGCCGCTGGAGAATCTGTGGAGGACCTCAGCGCTTGGCTCTGCTTGGGTCGCCCCTGCGCTGTCGCCCCCCATCACATACACATTCAAACGTCCGCCGCGTTTGAGCGCCATTTCAATGGCTTCGATGACGCGGACTTTTTCAGTGGTGTGCAGCCGGAAGCGGTCAGCCACCACGTCCAAAATTTTGCGAACGCCCGACAACGTGGCCATTTCACGCTCAGCATGAACGCGGGTAAAACCGCTGGCCGACAGCCACTGCGCGACTTCTTCGGCGCTGGTGTTGGCGGGCAACTCGACCGGAAAGGTCATCACCACGCGCGGATCAGCGTCTTGGGTGCGGGCCATCAGCTCGGCGTAAATCGACTCCGGCGTGTCGTGCCGAACCGGCTGAGCGGTTTGCTGGTCAAAGAGCTGTGTGGCGCGGGCGTAGAGCAGTTTGAGGTGATCATTCAACTCGGTCATGGTGCCGACTGTCGAGCGTGAGCTGCGGACCGGATTGGTCTGGTCAATCGCGATGGCCGGCGGTACGCCTTCGACCTTGTCGACCGCCGGCTTGTCCATGCGGTCTAGAAACTGCCGCGCGTAGGCTGAGAAGGTTTCGACGTAGCGGCGCTGGCCTTCGGCAAACAGCGTGTCAAACACCAGCGACGACTTGCCCGAACCGCTGGGGCCGGTGACCACCGTCAACTCGCCAGTGCGAATGTCCAGGTCGATGTTTTTGAGGTTGTGCTGGCGTGCGCCACGAATCCGGATGATGCCTTGGGCCATGAAGTAGCGATCTTTGCTGGTGAGGCAAACATTCTAGGCACGGCCAGAACTGCGGGCAGCCAAATGGTCATTTGCCCAAACAAAAAACCCCCGTCACTTGAAGTGGCGGGGGTTTTGACTAACGCGACTCAGTCGTCAGTGCGCAGCGCTGGCGCCCGACGTTTTACCGTCGAGGCTTGGGTAACGCACATGCTCGACCAACTCTTGAATGTCACGACCCGGTGCCTTGGTCAGCAGCGACACAATGATGATCACGGCAAAGCCGAGTGGCACGCCAAACAGGCCGGCCGAGATCGGTGCGATGTCCCACCACGTGTTGGCCTTGATGATCTCAGGCGTGATCGCCGTGGCGTGCGTCAGCTTGTAAAGCCAAGGCTGGGTGGTAATCATGTAATAGAACGTGATACCCAGACCCGCCACCATGCCGAGTGAGGCACCCCACTTGTTAGCGCGCTTCCAGAAAATACCCAATGTCAGGGCCGGGAAGAACGCCGCCGCTGCGAACGAGAACGCCGCCGACACCAAGAACAAAATGTCCGCTGGTTTCTGCGCCGCCACGTACGCCGCACACAAGGCGACCACCAGCAACAAGGTCTTGGAGACCATGACACGACGTGCAGTCGAGGCATTGGGGTCCAACACTTTGTAGTACAGGTCATGCGACAAGGCGTTGGCAATCGTCAGCAGCAAGCCGTCAGCGGTGGACAGCGCGGCAGCCAAACCACCCGCAGCAACCATGCCCGAGACGACATAAGGCAGACCACCGATTTCAGGCGTGGCCAGCACAATGATGTCGCCGCCAATCGAGATTTCAGCCAACTGCAAAATGCCGTCCTTGTTGATGTCAACCACCGACAGCAGACTCGGGTCGACCGCATTCCAGCGCGAGATCCACTCCGGCAGACTGGCGAACGGCGTGTTCACCAAGACCGTGTAAACCTCGTACTTGGCCAAGACAGCCAGCGCCGGCGCTGTGAAGTAGAGCAAGAAGATGAAGAACAGCGACCAGCTGACCGACTCCCGAGCTTCACGCACCGAGGGCACGGTGTAGTAACGCATCAGGATGTGCGGCAGCGCAGCAGTACCAATCATCAGACAGAAGACCAGCGCCATGAAGTTTTTGCGCGCGATGTTCTGCGTTGCTTCGTCTTTGCCAGGGAAGGCCTGCGCGTGACGAATCGGCGGAGCTGAGCGCGCAGCATTCGACGTCCGTGCGCTGGTGTAAGCAGCGCGAGCAGCGGCCTCATCCTGCGGCAGCTTGGCCAAAGTGGCTTCAGCAGCCTGGATCTGTGCGACAGGGGCATTCGACGCCTTCAGATCTTCCAGCGTTTTCTCTGCGGCGGCTTTGTCAGCAGCCATGGCTGTAGGCACGTCCTTGAGTTTTTCAACTGCAGCGTCGGAACGGGCTTTGAAAATGCCACGCACTTCAAGCTCTTTTGGATCTTTCAGCAACTGCTCTTCTTTGGCCGTGATTTTTTCAAGCGTGTAACCGTAGACAGCTTGCGGCACCGGCACACCCGTGTGCTTCACCGACAACCAAACCACCGGCAACAGGTAAGCAATGATCAAGATCACGTATTGAGCCACTTGGGTCCAAGTGACAGCCCGCATACCGCCCAAGAACGAGCAGACCAAAATGCCCGCCAGACCGGCAAAAATGCCGACCTCGAAAGCCAGACCTGTCAGGCGCGCGGTGATCAGGCCAACACCGTAGATCTGCGCCACCACGTAAGTGAAGGAGCACAAAATCGCCGCAAAGACGCCGATCAAACGCGGCAAGTTGCCTTCGTAGCGAGCGCCCAAAAAGTCAGGAATGGTGAACTGGCCGAACTTACGCAGGTAGGGCGCCAGAAACAGCGCCACCAAGCAATAGCCACCGGTCCAGCCCAGAATAAAGGCCAAACCGCCATAACCCGTCAGGTACAGCGTTCCGGCCATGCCGATGAAGGACGCCGCAGACATCCAGTCAGCGCCAGTCGCCATGCCGTTGTACATGGCGGGCACCCGCCTGCCGGCGACATAGTACTCAGCGGCGTCATTGGTTCGACTCATCACGCCGATGCCGGCGTAGAGCAGCACCGTAGCCGCTAAGAACAGGTAGCCAATCCAGTTTCTCGGCAAGCCCATTTGCTCGAGAATGGCCAGCACAATCACGAAGCCGATGAAACCGCCCGTGTACCAGGTGTAGACCTTGTTCAGGCCTTTTTTGAAGTCGCTCTGCGACTGGTCAGCGCTGCCAAACATGCTCATGATTCTTCTCCTTCGGCGACGCCATATTCAATGTCAAGCTTGTTCATGTAGCGGGCGTAGTACCAGATGATCACGCAATAGACCACCAGCGCACCCTGAGCCGCGACCCAGAACGAGAACGGCCAACCAAAAAATTTGAAATCGAGCTCTCTTGCATAGAAGACCAGCACGAACGTTACAAAGAACCAAATGCTCAATAAAAAAGCAGTGATTCGCAGATTTTTGCGCCAATATTCATGGTGCCTTGCCGACAATTGCATCGCTTGTCTCCTTGTTTAAATTTTAAAAAACTCAGCTCAGATTTCCGACTTTCAACCCAGTCTCACGCTCTAGTTGGGCCGCGACCTTGGGTTCAAACCCTTTCAAGTAGCGGATCACGACCAGCGCCTCGTCGGCTTGCTTCAAGTCCACATGCACCCGAGCCAGCTGGTACCAGCCAAAGGGGCTCATGGGTTGAAGTTTGGTGTTGCGCTTAAGTGCGACGACAGCTTCTTCAAGCCGCCCTTGACGGACCAGCACCAGACCGAGGCCGTACCAAGCCCGATCCATCTTTTCTTCGATCACGATAGCAGCCCGAAAACCACGTTCGGCGTCGTCCAGCCGGCCCAGTTCTTCACACACAAAGGCCTGGTTGAAATGCGCATTCGAGGCATCGGGGGAGAGTTCCACGACTTGG
The DNA here is from genome assembly GCA_030654695.1 of Polaromonas sp. Taxonomy (GTDB): domain Bacteria; phylum Pseudomonadota; class Gammaproteobacteria; order Burkholderiales; family Burkholderiaceae_C; genus Polaromonas. The sequence continues at coordinate 38,939 of JAURWY010000021.1, read as the reverse complement.
TCAAAAAAAGTGAGCGCCAGGCCATAGTTGCCCTCCAGCATGGCGCTGAAGCCTAGGCTGTTCAGAGCCAGCAAGTCTTTGGGAGCGAGCTGTAAAACCTCTTGAAAAACCTGCTTGGCCGAGGCACGCATGCCGAGAAACAAGAAAATTTTGGCACGCCAATGCAGCGTAAAAAGTGCCCATCGCCCAATGTTTGGCGCCGCTGCTGTCGCGGTGTTGAATCTCATTGACATGCCGCGGCTCCGACTTGAAGACAGATGTCAATTTTGGCCATGACCACCAGCACCCACGCGATGATCAGCCAACTGACGGCCGCCAACGGAATGTGTTGGTCAAGAATCAGCTTGGGGCTGAGGCGGCGCGTCAACCAAAGTGAAGGTTTGGACGCGACATCCAGCAATTGCCAAAAAACATTGGTCTGACGCTTGGCTCCCGCAAGCAAGCCCAAGATGAATCGACCGACCACAAACATCAGCGACAACTCGATCAAGCTCTTTAAAATCACAATGGCCAGCAGCATTTCTTTCCTACGTTGAGGTTTTTTTGATCGTGCAGAGCATAACTGACCATTTCCTTACACCCTTACCAATGAAGAACCCCGAATCAAGGGTTAACCCTTTTAATATTTTTTACAAGGTGGGAGTGCATGGCCGGCGAAATCGAGTCATGGGGTAAGTCCTAGGTCAATCGCTGCATGAAATGCTAAAACGGAGATCGCATCAACCTGTCCTACAAATAGCAAAACAACAAAAACGTTGGAACCCAAATGACTGCACCACCCGACATTGAGCAACATACGGATTTGAGCCCCTCAGGCAGCCTGCTTGGCAACTTTCGCAAAGAACTTGCGCAGCATGCGCCCTTCGCGCAAATGACCAAGGCCGATCTAGACTACTTTCTAGCGCAAGCCCGCCAGCGCTACTACGCACCAGAAGAGATCCTGATTGAGCCGGCATCGGGGCGTGTGACGCAGCTGTTTTATATTCGACGCGGTGCCGTCACTGGTACCCGCGGCTTGGCGGGGCCCATGGGCGATGTCTTTGAATACGAAGCTGGTGACTTGCTGCCCCTGAGCGCGGCGATGGCCGGGCGGCCGGTCACAGCGGTTTACCACGCCAGTGCCGATACTTTTGTGCTGGCATTGCCCGTGCTGGCCATGCAAACGCTGGCGCAGCAAAGTCCGGTCTTTGCCGATTTTTTGAATCAACACGCCAACCAACTTCTGGCGCTCTCGCGCCAAGCATTGCTGGCCAGTTACGCCACCCAAGCGATGACCGAGCAGCACCTCGAAAAACCGCTCGAAGCATGGCTGCAACGCAGGCCAGTGAGTTGCCCGCCCGAGACGCCTTTGCGCGAAGCCTTGCAGACCATGCACCAAGCGCGTATTGGCGCCATGCTGGTGACTGACCCGGCGGGGCAACTGCTGGGCATCCTCACGCGCTTCGACATTTTGGGGCGTGTCACCTTGCCGCAGGTTCCCCTTGATGCGCCGATTGCCCAGGTCATGACGCAGCCGGTGTTGTCGCTCACCACCGCCCACACGGCCGAAGACGCCGCGCTGCTGATGTCGCGTCACGGCATGCGGCATGTCCCCATCACCCGCCACGGGGTGGCGGTGGGCATGGTCTCGGAACGTGACTTGTTTGCCATGCAAAAGCAAAGCTTGAAGAGCGTCAGCACTACCCTGCGTGCGGCCACTGACACCGACATGCTGAAGCAAGCCGCTGAAGGCATTCGCCGGCTGGCGCACAGCTTATTGGGGCAAGGCGTGCAGGCGCGCCAACTGACGGCGATGATCAGCCACCTGAACGATGTGCTGACTGAAAAACTGTTAGCGCTTAAAGCCGAGGAACACAGCATCGACATGTCCCGGCTGTGCTGGCTGGCCCTGGGTTCCGAAGGCCGCGATGAACAGACGATTGCCACCGACCAAGACAACGCCTTGATCCTGCCGAACGACACTACCGGCGCGCAAAGAGAAAAGATTCTGGCCTTCGCCCATGACGTGAACTTGGTGCTAGACGCCTGCGGCTACCCTTTGTGCCGCGGCGGTGTCATGGCCGGTGAACCAGCCTGCTGCCTGACAAGGGACGAATGGCGTGCGCGCTTCGAGCAATGGATCCGACAGGGAACCCCTGAAGACCTGCTGAATGCGAGTATTTATTTTGATTTTCGCCACTTGGCCGGGGATGCCACGCTGGCTCACAGCCTGCGTCAAGAGGTCGTCCAAGCGGCGCAACAAACACCGCGCTTTCTCAAGCAAATGGCCCTCAATGCGCTGACGCGGGGCGTCGCCTTGAACTGGCGCGGCGCCATCGACACAGATGCCAACGGCACGCTCGACCTGAAGTTGCAGGGCGCAGCGATCTTTGTCGACGTTGCCCGTATTTACAGCTTGGCGCACGGCCTTGCGCAAACCAACACCCGCCAGCGACTTGAAGCGGCAGGACAACACATGGCACTTGCCGAGAATGAATACGGCGCATGGGTCAGCGGGTTTGAATTTTTGCAGATGCTGCGCCTGCGCATTCAGCTTGAAGGCGGAGCCGCGCTTGAACAGCCCAACCGGCTGCTGGTCGCCAGCCTGAACGACATCGACCGACGCATTTTGCGAGAAACCTTGCGCGTCGCTCGTCAGTTGCAGCAGCGCCTGCAACTCGACTACCAAAGGTGAACCATGCACCGGCTGATGCGATGGTTAACGGGGTGGCGAAGCGCAACACCGCCGAATGAAAACCGCTGGGTCATGCTCGACGTGGAAACCAGCGGCCTGGATGCCAAGCGGGACCGGCTGCTGGCCATTGCGGCCATCGGGCTGCAAGTGGACTGGCCACGCCAAACCTTGCACATTGACCTAGGCGACAGCTTTGAAGTGGTACTCCAGCAAGATCACGCATCCAGCCATGCGAACATTTTGCTGCATGGCATTGGCGAGCAAGAACAGCGAGCGGGCCTGGCGCCGGCCCAAGCCTTGCAAGCGTTTCGCCAGTTCGTCGGCAACTCGCCGCTGCTGGCGTTTCACTGCGCGTTTGACGAGGCCGTGATCCAACGGCATATGACCGTGCACCAGCTCGCCAAGCTGTCCAACCCGTGGCTGGACCTAGACCACCTGTGTGCCGTCACACACGAGGGCGTTCGGGCCCGCGCGCTGGACGACTGGCTGCTTCACTTCAAGATTGAGTGCGCGGTGCGCCATCAAGCGGCGGCCGACACGCTGGCCGAATGCGAGCTGCTGCAGCGCATTTGGCCGCGCATCGCAGCGCAATGCCACCAATGGCAGGACGTGCAGAATTTGGCGTCACAACATCGTTGGCTGCCTCGCTCAGGCTGAACGGGTACACCCAAAGTGGGCAAGCCACGAGCCCTTATTTGGCAGCAGGGACAGCAACAGGCGCTGATGCAGCAGGCTGTGCAGGCTCCGAGTGAATGGCTTCAGCACCGTGCTTTTCACCACCCATGTCAATGTCACCGCCCTTACTCAAAATGAAGAGAGCCAAGGCCGCGAACGCCACAAAAGCCAATGCAATTTTCCACATGATTTTCTTTCCTTTTGAATTAAAAAAGCCCCCGTCCACAGACGAGGGCTTACCGTTGATTTAGCCTTAGCTTAGTCGTCAGCGTAGATATCAACGTCATTGGTTTCCTTGATGAACAAGGTGCCAATCACGACGGTTGCACCGGCGATGATGATCGGGTACCACAAGCCGTTGTACATATTGCCGGTTTGCGCCACGATGGCGAACGCAGTGGTGGGCAGCAAGCCGCCGAACCAGCCGTTACCAATGTGATAAGGCAAACTCATGGACGTGTAGCGGATACGCGTTGGGAACATCTCCACCAGCATGGCGGCAATCGGACCGTAGACCATGGTGACCAGCAACACGAGGTAGGTCAGGATCAAAACGACCATGACCTTGTCGACCTTGGCCGGATCAGCCTTGGCGGGATAACCGGCCCCTTTGAGGGCTTCAGCCACGGCCTTTTTGAACTCAGCGTCCTTGATCTTGGCGTCAGCTGCAGGCAGTCCTTTGGAGGTGTAGCCAGGGATCACTGTTTCACCAATTTTGATGCTGGCAGGCGTGCCGGCAGCAGCAGCCACGTTTTCATAGCTCACCGAAGCGCCAGCCAAAACCTGCTTGGCGATGTCGCACGAGCTGGTGAACTTGACAGTACCGGTCGGGTTGAACTGGAACGAGCACTCAGCTGGGTCAGCCGACACGAACACCTTGTTGGCCGCTTGTGCAGCAGCCAGATCAGGATTAGCCGCCTTGGTCAGCGCCGTGAACACCGGGAAGTAAGTCACAGCTGCCAAAAAGCAACCGGCCATGATGATCGGCTTGCGGCCAATCTTGTCAGACAACGCACCGAAGACGATGAAGAATGGCGTGCCGATCAACAGGGACACCGCGACCAGGATGTTGGCAGTAGCGCCGTCCACCTTGAGTGCTTGCGTCAAGAAGAACAAGGCATAGAACTGACCCGAGTACCAAACCACAGCCTGACCAGCGGTCAAGCCGATCAGCGCCAAGATCACGATCTTCAGATTTTTCCACTGGCCGAAAGACTCGGACAAGGGTGCCTTGGAGGTTTTGCCTTCAGCTTTCATTTTGACGAAAGCTGGCGACTCTTCCATGGACAAGCGGATGTAGACCGACACGCCCAACAACAGAATCGAGCCGATGAACGGAACGCGCCAGCCCCAGTCAGCAAAAGCAGCTTCGCCAATCAGGGTCCGCGTGCCAAGAATCACCATCAGCGACAAAAACAGACCCAAGGTGGCGGTTGTCTGAATCCACGAAGTGTAGGCACCGCGCTTGCCGTGTGGCGCATGCTCAGCCACATAAACAGCCGCACCGCCGTACTCACCACCGAGTGCCAGACCTTGCAGCATGCGCAGTCCAATCAAAATGATTGGCGCAGCCACACCAATGCTGGCGTAGCTGGGCAGCAAACCGACGATGAAGGTCGACAGGCCCATGATCAAAATGGTGATCAGGAAGGTGTATTTACGACCGATCATGTCGCCCAAACGGCCGAACACCAACGCGCCAAAAGGACGCACGATGAAACCTGCGGCAAACGCCAACAGGGCGAAGATGAAGGCCGAGCCTTCATCCAAACCGCTGAAAAACTGCTTGGCGATGATCGCTGCGAGCGATCCGTACAGGTAAAAGTCATACCACTCAAACACAGTGCCCAGAGAAGAGGCGAAAATCACCTTTTTCTCTGTGCTGCTCATGGGCCGGTCAGGCGCTGTTGTAGACATGTGAAAGTCTCCTAATAGTTGTTAATCGCTTCAATCGCTAAAGCTTGTGACATTGTGTGTCTGGCGACTGACCCGACTCTGACGCGGAACTGAACCCAAACTGACAGCAGAAGGATGCTTTTTAAAGCGTTTTCAAAAGTGCGAGTGGCAAACAGAGGTGCCGACCTTAGCGTTATCGCCCATGAGAAACGCTTACTTTCACTACCGCTACGACAACCCTCGAGCGACAAGCATTCGCTCTGCTCCGACCTTGACGGCAGACGCGTCATCCCAAGCGGCGCTGGCAAACCAGCTGCCGCCGAGTAGGTAGTCGCGCAGCATGGGCAATGAATCCAAGCCCCAAAAGACTTTGCCATCGACGACAAAAGTCGGCACGCCGAAGACACCCAGCGCAAGCGCCTCAGCGGTGTGCGCCTTCAGCTGTTCTTTCACACACTCACTGGCAAGGTCTTGCACCGGCGCCAGTTGCGCACTGAGTGCGGCCAAGCGCGCCGTGTCTGAGGCTTCTTCACCACTCGTCCACACGTGCCTAAAAATGGTCTCACAGACATAACGGTTCGGTGTTCCAGCGTCATCGCAAGCCACCGCCAAACGCAGCAAATTGAGTGGATTAAAGGGATGGCTGTGCGGCATCTTCAGCGGCGTATTTTGCTGCTGGGCCAACCACATCACCTGCCGATAAGTCCAGTCGCGTTTGGCGGGGATTTCAGCCGGCCCAAGTTGGCCGTGGTGCTTGAGCAAGCTGGCAAACAGCACTGGCTTGAAGCGCACGCTGTAGCTGACACCCCGCAGCGCCTCGGGCAAGCGCTCAAAGGCTAGATAGGCGTACGGAGAAATAAAGTCGAGGTAACAAACAATCGATGGCATGCGCGGTGCTGAAGTCGATGGCGTGTCAGACGTCTGGGATGTGTCCATGCAATATTGTTGCAGCTTCAGCACGCTGCCCAATGACACGCCAGATGCGGCGCTTGTCAGCGTCATCCGCTTGGCTCCAAGCCGAGATCTCGGACAAGGTTCGAAAACAGCCTTCGCACAAACCGGTGTCAGCTTGAATGCGACACACCGACAGACAAGGTGATGCGATGGCGGCACCGGCCGGGCTGCGCTGCACGGCCAACGCACCGGCAGCCATCAGTTCAATCACGCGGTGGGTGGTCACGTCGACGCAACGCAGATCAAGGCCGCATCAACGATCGGTGCGCCACTGAGGCGCACCAATTCGTCAGCGGTCAGGCTGAACACCGCATGCGGATGACCGGCTGCGGCCCAAATCGCGTCAAAGCGCAGCAGACTCTGGTCGATCAGCACCACCACCGGCGTGGCATGCGCCACCGGGGCCACACCGCCAATTGAAAAACCGGTTTTGGCTTTGACGAATTCAGCGTCCGCACGGCCCAAACGCTTGCCGTCAAGACACACCAGCGCTTCGATCTTGCGCTCATCGACCCGTTGGTCACCCGAGGTCACCACCATCACCGCCACATCGTCCTCCTTGCGGCGAAAGACAATGCTCTTGGCGATTTGTCCGAGCTCTACGCCGAGCGCATCAGCCGCCTGCTGAGCCGTGCGTGCGGCACCATCGAGCATCACGGGAGAATGCGCGTGGCCTTTCTGCTGCAGAAAAGCCGCGACGCGTTGCACGCCGTCAGGCAGCGCATGAAGTTCTGAGCCGCACATCACAACAGCCGCTTGTTCAAGATTGCCGTGGCTGCGCGCGAGCTGGGCGGACGTCCGAGAAAGTCGCTGATGAACTTGCCTGCGTCGACCAATTTATCGAGGTCAATGCCGGTGTCTATGCCCATTCCGTGCAGCATGTAGACCACGTCTTCAGTGGCCACATTGCCGGTTGCGCCTTTGGCATAAGGGCAGCCGCCCAAGCCGGCCACGGAGGTGTCGAACTGCCACACGCCGAGTTCCAGCGCCGCCAGCGTATTGGCCAGCGCCTGACCGTAGGTGTCATGAAAATGCCCCGACACATCAGCGAGATCGTAATGCTGCAAGGTGGCTTCGATGGCCCGCTGCACCTTGCGCGGCGTGCCGACGCCGATGGTGTCGGCGACACCCACGTGTTGCACGCCGATGTCTTTCATGAGGCCCGCCAAGTACGCCACGCGCGCGGGTGCAATCTCACCCTCATATGGGCAGCCGACGGTGCAGCTCATGGCACCGCGCACATGAATACCAGCAACACGCGCAGCGGCTACCACCGGCGCGAAACGCGTCATGCTCTCGGCAATTGAGCAGTTAATATTGCGCTGGCTGAAGGCTTCGCTAGCCGCGGCAAAGACCACAATTTCGTCGGGCCAGAGATGCTTAGGGGCGGCCAAGGCAGCGTCAAGTCCCTGCATGTTCGGCGTCAGCACCGAGAACCGCACGCCGGGCTGACGCTGAATACCGGCCATGACTTCGGCGTTGTCGGCCATTTGCGGCACCCACTTGGGCGAGACATAACTGGTGACTTCAATCTCCCGCAAGCCAGCGTCTTGCAGGCGCTGGACCAGCTCGATTTTGATGGCTGCGGGGACGGGTGATTTTTCATTTTGCAGGCCGTCACGCGGCCCGACATCGACGAGTTTGACGTGCTGAGGAAGTTGCATGGCTTCAGTATCCTTCATCCCGATTCACCGCGATGTTCATGCGGCCATGGTTAACAATTCGGCACCTTCCAAGACTTGGTCGCCGGGCGCGTACAGAATTTCAGCGACCACGCCATCGGCAGGGGCCGCGATGGTGTGCTCCATCTTCATGGCTTCCATCACCGCCAGCGCCTGACCTCGGCTGACCGTGTCGCCCGCCTTGACCAGAAAAGACACCACCTTGCCAGGCATCGGTGCGGTCAAGCGGCCGCCCTCATGCTGCGCCACGCCAGCATGCGCCAGCAGGTCGATTTCGGTGATCTGCGTTGCCCCCATGGCGCCAAACACATGCACCACCTCGCCGCGCCGGTAAGTCTGGAGCCGCCAGCGTTGACCGTCGAGTTCGAGTTGCAAGCCGTTGGGCGTGGCGGTGTAGCGCAAGGGCAAACGCAGATCGCCCAGCGCCAACTGCAGCGTGCCGTCGTGTGCACGCGCCAACTGCGCCGCCTGCGACTCACCATGGAACTCAAACGCAAAACGGCGCTGACTCGGACCGTGCGCACACCAACCATCGGTGCGGCTGAAAGGATCGGCCGTCTCACGGGATTTTTCTTCTTCCAAGGTGAGCGCTACCGCAGCGGCGACAGCCACTGACAGGCCGAGCTTTTCTTGGTGAAAGAGCACGCCCGCCTCGCGCGGAATCAGCGCGGTGTCGAGATCAGCCGTTGCGAAGGACTGGCTCTGCACCACGTGCCGCAAAAACTGCACATTGGTTTGCAGACCGACGATGTGAAATTCGCTCAGCGCTTGATCCATGCGCGCCAGCGCTTGTTCGCGGCTGTCGCCATGCACGATCAACTTGGCCACCATCGAGTCGTAATACGGCGAAATTGAATCGCCCTCACGCACGCCGTCGTCAATCCGCACATGGACTGGGCCGTCTGCGCGCTCAAAGCACGTGCAGACCGGCTGACGGTAAACCTGCAACGTGCCGGTCGCGGGCAAGAATTGGTTGTCAGGGCTCTCGGCGCAAATACGCGCTTCAATCGCATGACCATGCCGACGCAACTGCGCTTGCTTGAGCGGCAAGGGCTGGCCTGCGGCGACGCGCAACTGCCATTCAACCAGGTCAAGCCCGGTGATCGCCTCTGTCACAGGATGCTCCACCTGCAAGCGCGTGTTCATCTCCATAAAATAGAACGTCATGCCGCCAGCGCGTTGCTCAACAATGAATTCCACCGTGCCGGCGCCAACGTAATGCACCGCGCGCGCAGCTGCCACCGCGGCTTCGCCCATCTGTTGGCGCATGGCCTCGGTCATGCCGGGCGCGGGTGCTTCTTCCAGCACTTTTTGATGGCGGCGTTGCACCGAGCAATCACGCTCGAACAGATGCACGTAGTTGCCATGCGTGTCGCCGAAAATCTGGATTTCGATGTGGCGCGGGCGCTGGGCGTATTTCTCAATCAGCACGGCGTCGTCGCCAAAGCTGTTGATGGCTTCGCGCTGGCAAGAGGCCAGTGCGGCGGCAAACTCTTCGGATGACTCAACCGCGCGCATGCCTTTGCCACCGCCGCCAGCACTGGCTTTGATGAGCACTGGGTAACCGATGCGATCGGCTTCGCGCTGCAACAGCGCCGGGTTTTGGTCACTGCCGTGGTAGCCGGGCACCAACGGCACGCCGGCTTTTTCCATCAGTCGCTTGGACTCGGCTTTCAGGCCCATGGCTTTGATGGCTGACGCGGGTGGGCCAATAAAGACCAGGCCCGCCTCCGCACAGGCTTGCGCAAACTCTTCGTTCTCGCTCAAAAAACCATAGCCAGGATGAATCGCGTCAGCGCCAGTGGCTTGCGCCGCGGCGATGATGCGCTGCCAACGCAGATAGCTGTCTTTGGGCGCGCTACCGCCAATGTGCACGGCTTCGTCGCAGGCCGTCACGTGCTTAGCGTCGGCATCTGCGTCGGAGTACACCGCCACCGTTTTGATGGCCATGCGGCGGGCTGTGGCCGCAACGCGGCAGGCGATCTCGCCGCGATTGGCAATCAGTATTTTCTTGAACATGGGTGGCTTTCTTCTTTACGTGGCCGTCGGCGCAGCCAACCAGCTCGGTGGGCGTTTTTGCAGAAAAGACTGCAGGCCTTCGCGGCCTTCGTCGCTGGCCCGAATGTCGGCAATGCGGCGCGCGGTGTCAGCGCGCAAATCGTCGTCGATCGGTGCGCCACTGACGTCGCGTACCAGCAGCTTGCAAGCCCGCGACGCCAAGGGGCCGTTGGCCACCAGCGTCGTCACCAGCGCCGCCACTTGCCCGTCCAGTTGCGCAGGCGAACACAGCACATGAACCAGTCCGTGGCTGTGCGCCTCGGCGGCGCTGAAGCGCTCAGCCGTCACCATGTAGCGGCGCGAGGCCTGAGTGCCAAGGGCGCGCAAGACGTACGGGCTGATGGTGGCCGGCAACAAACCAAGGCGTGCTTCTGACAGGCAAAACGTCACGTTGTCGGAGGCTACCAGCACATCGCAAATAGCCGCCAGCCCCATGCCGCCGGCGTAGCAATCGCCTTGAACACGGCCGACGATGGGCACCGGGCATTGGTCCAGCGTCCACAGCATGTCGGCGAGCTTTTGCGCGTCAGCGCGGTTTTGCGCCCAGCTGTAATCGGCCATGGCACGCATCCAGTTCAGGTCAGCGCCAGCACAAAAAGCCTTGCCGCGCGCACCCAACACAATGACGCGCAGATCCGGCTCGGCCGACAGTGCGGCAAAGGTGCTGGTCAGCGCAGCGATCAGCTCCGCGTTGAAGGCGTTACGCACATCCGGGCGGTTCAGCCAGACCTCGGCCACATGAGCCGAGGGCCGGACAATGTCTAAAACAGCGTTGGGGATGGTCATGGGTTCGTCCGATTTTTTAATAACGCTTGGCGACTTCTTCGAGCATCACCTCGGTCGCGCCGCCGCCAATCGCCAGCACGCGCGCGTCGCGCCACAGGCGTTCAATCGCGGTCTCGCGGATGTAGCCCATGCCGCCGTGAAACTGCTGGCAGGTCTGCACCACTTCGTTCACCAACTCGCCGGTCAAGGCCTTCAGCATCGAGACTTCTTGTACGATGTCGTGGCCTTGCGTTACCGACCAAGCGCAGTGGTACATGAACTGGCGTGCCGCCCGCGTTTTGGCGTCCAGCATGGCGATGCGATGGCGAATGGTTTGCTGGTCCCACAGCGTGCCACCAAACGCTTGGCGCTGCTTGACGTGGTCAATCGTCAGCTGCAAAGCCCGCGTGCAGTGGCCGACCGCCATCGCGCCCAAGGCAATGCGCTCGGTCTGAAAGTTCTTCATCACCGAATAAAAACCCTTGTTCTCTTCGCCCAGCAGGTTGCCCACAGGAATGCGGCAGTTGTCCAAAATCAGCTCGGCGGTGTCTGAGGACATCCAGCCGCTTTTGTTCAAAGCGCGGCCCACCGAGAAACCGGGCGTGCCTTTTTCGACGATGAACATCGACATGTCGCGGCGGCCTGGGCCGGTCTTGGCGGCAATGAAATAAAGGTCCGCATGGACGCCGTTGGTGATGAACATCTTGGTGCCGTTCAGCACCCACTCGTCGCCCTCGCGCCGTGCCGAGGTGCGGATGCCCGCCACGTCTGAGCCCGCACCGGGTTCGCTGATGCCGACTGCAGTGATCATCTCGCCGGCGGTCACGCGCGGCAGGTATTTGGCTTTTTGCTCGGCGCTGCCGGCGTGGTGCAAGTGCGGGCTGGCCATGTCGGTGTGGACCAGTACCGTGATGACGAAGCCGGCAAAAGTCGACTGCGACAGCGCCTCGGCAAACACCAGATTGGTGAGCGCATCACCCTCACCGCCACCATGAACCTCGTCGTACATCAGGCCGAGCAAACCGGCTTGGCCCATGCGGCGCAGCACGTCGCGCGGCACCATGCCGGCTTCTTCCCACTTCGTGCCGTGCGGCTCAACCTCTCGGGCAATGAAGCGCGCCACTTGGTCGCGCAGCAGTTCGTGTTCGGGGCAGTCGTAAATGGTTGTCATGCGGATCTCCTGTTTGTTTTTTCAGATGCTGCGCTGCATGCATTACATGCGGAAGACGCCAAACTTGGGCTCGGGAATCGGCGCGTTCAGCGACGCCGACAAACCCAAGGCCAGCACGCGGCGCGTGTCAGCCGGGTCGATGACGCCGTCGTCCCACAAACGCGCGCTGGCGTAATACGGGCTCGACTGGTGCGCGAACTGGTCAAGCACCGGCTGCTTGAAGGCGGCTTCTTCTTCGGCGCTCCAGCTGCCGCCGCGGCCTTCAATGCCATCGCGTTTGACGGTGGCCAACACGCCGGCGGCTTGCTCGCCACCCATGACGCAAATGCGCGCATTCGGCCACATCCACAAAAATCGGGGTGAAAACGCCCGGCCGCACATGCCGTAATTGCCGGCGCCGTAGCTGCCGCCAATGATGACCGTGAACTTCGGCACGCTGGCCGTGGCCACCGCAGTGACCATCTTGGCGCCGTGCCGCGCGATGCCTTCGTTTTCGTACTTGCGACCGACCATGAAGCCGGTGATGTTCTGCAAAAACACCAGCGGGATTTTGCGCTGGCAGCACAGCTCAATAAAGTGCGCGCCTTTTTGTGCCGACTCCGAAAACAGCACGCCGTTGTTGGCGATGATGCCGACCGGCATGCCTTCAATGTGCGCAAAGCCGCAGACCAACGTCGCGCCAAAACGCGCCTTGAACTCATGTAACTCACTGCCATCGACGATGCGCGAAATCACTTCATGCACGTCATATGGTTTGCGGGTGTCGAGCGGGATCACGCCATACAGCTCGGCCGGGTCGTACAAGGGCGGCGTAGGCGCGCGCAGCGTTTGCTCCACGCGCTTGCTGCGGTTCAGACTGGCGACAGCTTGCCGGGCCAGCGCTAAGGCGTGCGCGTCGTTTTGTGCCAAGTGGTCGGCCACGCCTGACAAGCGCGTGTGCACGTCGCCACCGCCCAAGTCTTCGGCCGAGACGATCTCGCCAATGGCCGCCTTGACCAGCGGCGGACCCCCCAGAAAAATCGTGCCCTGGTTTTTCACGATGATGGTTTCGTCGCTCATGGCCGGCACATACGCGCCGCCGGCGGTGCACGAGCCCATAACGACGGCGATCTGCGCGATGCCCTGCGCGCTCATGTTGGCTTGGTTGTAAAAAATGCGGCCGAAGTGATCGCGATCAGGAAACACATCGTCTTGGTTCGGCAAGTTAGCACCGCCCGAATCAACCAGGTAAATACACGGCAAGTTGTTTTGCATGGCGACTTCTTGCGCCCGCAAATGCTTCTTCACCGTCATCGGGTAATAAGTGCCGCCTTTGACCGTGGCGTCGTTGCAAATGATCAGGCAGTCGATGCCGCTGACACGGCCGATGCCGGTGATGACGCCCGCACAAGGCGCACTGTCAGTGCCGTCGCGGTCTGGGTACATCGCCAAGGCCGCCAACGGTGACAGCTCTAAAAAAGGCGTGCCGGGGTCGAGCAGCATCTGCACCCGCTCACGCGGCGGCAACTTGCCGCGTGCAACGTGTTTGGCGCGGGCCACTTCACCGCCGCCAGCAGCGACTTTGGCGACCTGCGTTTGTAATTCTTGCACCTGCGCCAGCAGGACGGCGGCATTGGCTTGAAAGTCCGCGGATCGGGCGTTGAGCTTGGTTTCCAGAACTGGCATGTGTGTCCTCTTAGCAGGGCTTGGCAGGGCGCCGCGTGATGCACGCGCCAAAGCGACAGCTTAGGCCCAAAAGCTGCGACTCAAGCGCCACAAAGGTTGCAAATCTTGCCAGATTCGCGCAAACTTCGCCCATGCTCGCCCACCCGCCACTGCCCCCGCTGCCGAGCACGTCATCCGCAACACTTGCGCCACTCAAGCCCCCAGTTTCCGCAACACCCATGGCGTATGCCCGGGAAATTGAAGCGGTCTACCAGCGCACCGGACTGAGTCCCCTGCAGGCGCTCAGGCTGGCACAGATCACGCCAACTCAATTAAAAAAACCCGACGCCAAAATCACGGCGCGTCAAATGGAAGTCTTGTCCGGCACCGCCATGCAAGAGCTGGACGACGAAGCCTTGGGCGCTTTCAGCCGGCGGCTGCCTTGGGGCAGTTACGGCATGCTGGCCCGTGCGTCACTCGGCGCGCCCGACCTCGGCATGGCGCTGAAGCGTTGGTGCCGCCACCACGCCTTGCTGACCGACGACATTCAGCTGAAACTCGTCACGTCCGGCGACAGCACCGCCATCGTGCTGGAGGAACGCGGCGATCTGGCCCGACACGGACAAGGCGCCCGCGAGTTTTGCTTGGTGCATGTGCTGCGCAACATCCACGGCTTGGCCTGCTGGTACATCGATTCCCGCATTGCGCTGCAAGGCGCGCATTTCCCGTTCGCCCAACCACCGCACGGCGACGCCTATGCGCTGATGTTTCCCGGCACGATACGCTTTGATGCTGCGCAGGCCGAGCTGCGCTTTGACTCGCGTTATTTGGCCCTGCCCATGCGCCGTGACGAAAAAGCGCTGCAGCAAATGTTGCAACGCGCCTTGCCGCTGACGGTGCGACCGTACCGCCGCGACCGCTTGTTGGTGCAGCAGGTGCGTCAAGCGCTGAGCAACTCAGAAGTCCTGAGCCACAACGCCGACACCTTGGCAGCTGCGCTCAACATGTCGCCGCGCTCTTTGCACCGGCAACTGCAAGAAGAAGGCGCGTCGCTGCAACAACTCAAAGACGAGGTGCGCAGCCAAAAAGCCAAGGATTTGTTGTTGCGCACGACGCAGCCGATCAAGCAAGTGGCGGCGGCCTCCGGCTTTCGCAATGAGAAGAGTTTTATCCGGGCGTTTAGAAGCTGGACCGGTGGCACGCCCACCGATTTTCGGCGCGGCGTGACGGACTAACTCAAAGGCTAGCGGTCTGCCGCTCACCCAAAGCGATGTCCAGCATCATCTCGCGAGCCAGCGAGCCGACTTCTTGTTGCAGCGCTTCGACCGAGACGGACTTGGGCACCAGCAGGTGCGCTTCGACCTTGAAGGTCTGCTTGCCAGACACGCCGCTGCGAACGATGTCGGTGTGAATGCTCTCGATGCTGATGCCGCGTCCGGCCAACAGCTTGGTCAGGTTGCTGACGATGCCGAGACGGTCTTCGCCGACCAGTTCCAGCTCGACCACGCGCAGCGCGCTGGCCACATTGGCGCCGTCGCTGCGGGCCACCACCACTTGCAAACCGCTGGACGCCAAACCGCGCAGCGAAGTCGCCAGCGCATCCGCGTTCTCACGTGGCACTTCAAGGTGCACCATGCCGGCAAACTCACCGGCCAAGCGGGTCATGCGGCTGGCGGCCCAGTTGGCTCCGAAGCGCTGCGCCCGCTCAGCCAAAGAACTGACGATGCCTTGTCGGTCGGCACCGATGATGGAAACGACAAGCGAGGTGACTGTCGGTGATGACTCTTCGGTCAAGACCACCGCCTTGCGGATCATCGGAGCCCGGGTGGCAAAACGGGGGTCTTGCAGGGTGGCCGGAACGCTGCCTTGTGCGCGGGCGATCTGAACCACCTTGCTCAGCAAGGCAATGCCCATCGGCGCCAACGCGCGCTCCCACAATTCGCGTGCGGTCTCGCCCTTGTTGACAAAGCACCAGTCTTGCGCAGCAATGGCACCGGCGTCCCAGCCATCGGCCAAGTGGTAGACCGAACCGCCAGCAATGACGTCGCCCTCAAGAATCGTCCATTCGACTGCGGCGATACCGCGGTGTCTCGGCAGCAGCGACGGGTGATAACCAACGCCACCCAAGCGCGAACGCGCGAGTGCATCGTCGCTGACCCGGGCGTGTGTGTGCGCAGCGATGATGAGGTCGGTGCCCTCGGCGATCGCCTCGCCCGGCACCATCTTGGGGTTCTCCAACACATGCACCGCAATGCCAGCAGCACGCGCGGCCAGCGCCAGCCGGTCATCGGCGGCAGGCGCCACGATACTGGTGAACTCAATGCCTTCTTCGTGGCGCAAGGCCTCAAAGACAGAGGCGGCAAAAAAACGGGAACCGACCAACGCACATTTCATCGACATAGCTTCTTATCAGTTTGTACAAAACTCTGGGGCACCAACGCAGTTACCGTTGCAGCCTCAGCCGGCAACAGCTTCAGCCACGGGCTCAACCAAACCAATGCGGTCTAGCGCGCCGGCCAGATTCGTCACCGTGCGGTCGACCTGATGCCACTTTTCCAGCCCGAACAAGCCGACACGGAAGGTCTTGAAGTCAGCCCTTTCGTCGCATTGCAAAGGCACACCGGCGGCGGTCTGCAGGCCTTGGTCGAGAAACTTTTTACCCGACTGAATGTCATTGTCAGTGGTGTAGCTGACCACCACGCCTGGTGCCTTGAAACCGTCGGCAGCAACACTCGGCAAGCCCCGGCGTTCGAACATGGCGCGCACTTTTTGACCCAGCAACACCTGCTCAGCCTTGACCTTGGCAAAACCGTAGGCCTGGGTTTCTTTCATCACCGCGCGCAGACGCGTGAGCGCGTCGGTCGGCAACGTCGCGTGGTAAGCGTGGCCGCCTTTTTCATAGGTTTCCATGATCTGCAGCCATTTTTTCAGGTCGCAGGCAAAGCTGGAGCTGGTGGTGCCGTCAATGGCGACGCGGGCGCGCTCGCTGAGCATGACCATGGCGCAACAAGGCGAGCTGCTCCAGCCTTTTTGCGGCGCAGAAATCAGCACATCAACGCCAGTGGCTTTCATGTCGACCCACATGGCGCCAGAGGCGATGCAGTCCAGCACCAACAAGCCACCCACGGCGTGCACAGCTTCAGCCAGGGCACGCAGATAACCGTCGGGCAAGATCATGCCGCAAGAAGTTTCAACGTGCGGAGCAAAGACCAGCGCGGGTTTTTCTTTGGCAATCGCGGCCTGCACCTCGGCGATGGGCGCCGGTGCCCACGGTGCTTGAGCGTCTTGGCTTGTTTGCCGCGCTTTGATCACGCTGTGCGACGCCGGGATGTTGCCCATGTCAAAGATTTGCGTCCAGCGGTAACTGAACCAGCCGTTGCGAATAACCATTACATGCTGGCCAGCGGCGAACTGACGGGCCACCGCTTCCATGCCGTAGGTGCCACTACCTGGCACCAGCGCGACAGAGTGCGCGCCATAGACTTCCTTGAGGATGCCGGAGATGTCCGTCATGACGCCCTGAAAGCTTTTGGACATGTGATTCAGCGAGCGGTCGGTGTAAACCACCGAAAATTCAAGCAGGCCATCAGGGTCAACGTTGGGCAGTAGTCCGGGCATGGTGTATCTCGCTGTAGTTGTGAAAATTGAAATCGGAGCTTAGCACTGGATGCGGCTTCCGTGAAGCTCGGCTTTTTTCGAGTTTCAGCATTGTCAAAAATGAAAAAAGACCTCGCACGCGGGAGGCCTTTTTCAGTGACTGCGGGGAAGAAATTACTTCTTGCGCGCCGCGACTGCTTTTTCGGCAGCTCGCACCAGATCCACGCCCACGGTGTTGGTCCACTTTTCATAGACCGGACGAGTGGCTTGGACGAAGGCTGCGCGCTCTTCAGCAGTCAGCTGCGTCACGGTCACGCCCATGCCGGCAATGTCTTTCAGCACCGGCTTGTCGGCTTCAACCAAACCTTTGCGCGCAATCACAATTTCTTGCTTGCCGGCATCGATGGCAGCTTGGCGCACGATGGCTTGGTCGGCGGGCGTCCACGAAGCCCAGACTTCCTTGTTGACGACGAAGATCAGTGGGTCCGCCACGTAACCCCAAGTCGTGACGAACTTCTGACCGACGGTGTGCATCTTCAACACGGTGAACAAAAACAGCGGATTTTCTTGACCGTCGACCGCGCCGCTGGCCAGCGCTGGCTGGGCGTCAGCCCAGCTCATCTGCGTCGGGTTGGCGCCCAAGGCGGTGAACATATCCGAGTAAATTGGCGAGCCAACGACACGAATTTTCATGCCCTTCAAGTCAGCCGGTGACTTGATCGGCTTCTTCGAATTGGTCAGTTCGCGAAAACCGTTCTCGCCCCAAGCCAGCGGTACCGCACCGGCTTTGTCGACCGTCGCGAAAATCTTCTTGCCAACATCGCCCTGCGTCAGCGCGTCGAGTGCCGCGTAGTCTGGCATCAAGAAAGGCATTGAAAATAAATTCAGTTCCTTGATCTGCGGCGACCAGTTGATGGTCGAACCGACGGCCATGTCGATCACCCCTTGGCGCAGCGCGCTGAACTCGCGCGTCTGGTCGCCTTGAATCAGCGAAACGCCCGGAAACAGCTTGATGTTGATGCGACCTGCGGTGCGCTCTTTGACCAAGTCAGACCAGAGCTTGCCGGCCATGCCCCAGGGTGTTGGCGGGCCAAGCACCAGCGACATTTTGTATTCGGCTTTGTAGGCAGCCTGCGCCATGGCGCCCGTGCCAAAACCAAGGGCAGTTGCAGCCAGGGCCAAGCCCAGCAGAGTGCGACGGAATTTCATGGAAGTCTCCTTTTGATATGAATGCGGATTAACGGGTGGACGAGAAATAGGATTTTGCGAGATCTTAAAGGCGGCGCCGTGGCGACTCAATAGCCCAGCTTGCGCGGCAACCACAAAGCGAGTTCAGGGAAGGCAATCACCAGCACCATCACGATGAACATGGAGAACAGCATCCAGCCGACCCAACGCACGGTCTCTTCCATCGGCACTTTGGCGATACGGCAAGAGACCATCAAGTTGACAGCCAAGGGCGGCGTGAACTGCCCCAGCGCCACTTTGAGCGTCAGGATGACGCCAAACCACACCGGGTCCCATTTGTAGAACTGCATGATGGGCAGCAACAGCGGCACAAAAATCAGGAAGATGGAGACACCGTCGAGAAACATGCCGACCGTCACCAGCATCAAAATCAGCAAGGCAAGCACACCGTATTCGCCCAAACCGGAGTTCACGATGGCGCGTGCGACAGGGTCAATCACGCCCAGCGTCGACAACGAATACGCAAAGATGCCCGCCAGCGACACCACCAGCAAGATCACAGCGGACAGCTCACCCGACTCGCGCAGGATGATGAACAAATCGCGGACCTTGATGGTGTTGTAAATCGCCATGCCAACGAAGAGTCCGTAGAACACCGCCACCACCGCAGCTTCAGTTGGTGTGAACCAACCCGCGCGCATACCACCCAAAATCAGCACCGGCGCAGCCAAACCCCAAATCGCCTCGCGCAAGCTTTTCCAAAATTCAGGCCGCGGCAGCGAAGCTTCCAGCGCGCCCATTTTGTGTTTGCGTGCCAGCCAGACGGCCGGGATCATCAGCGCCAAACCAGCCATCACACCGGGAATCATGCCGGCGGCAAACAGCGCGGGCACCGAAGCGCCAGGCACCAGCACCGAGTAAACAATGAAGGCAATCGACGGTGGAATCAGGATGTCGGTGGCCGCTGCGGCGCCCACCACGCTGGCAGAGAAAGCCGGCGGATAACCGGCTCGGCTCATGGCCAGAATCATCACCCCACCGACGGCGGCGGCGTTGGCCGGGCCCGAACCAGAAATACCGCCCAGAAACATGGCGACGGCAATAGCGACCAAGGGCAACATACCGGGTCCGCGCCCGACGATGGCCACCGCCAGATTCACCAGCCGCAAAGCCACACCGGAGCGGTCGAAGATCGAGCCGACCAAGACAAACATGGGAATGGCCAGCAGCGGGTATTTGCCCAGCCCGGCATAAAAGTTTTGCGGCACGGCCAACAGGCCAAACCACTGTGCGTCGGCATTCGCCAGTGCGATGCAAGCGGCACCGGCCAGCCCTAAGGCCGCACCGATCGGCACGCCCATCAAGAGCATGACGATGAAGGCAACAAATAGCAGCGTTGGAATCATGCGCGCCGCCCGCGTCGAATGAACAGACCAAGCGCGCGGCCGGCGATGGCGACAGACATGACCGGCAACCAGATCGTGTACCACCACTGCGGCACGCCAATGCCCGGTGAGGTCTCGCCATAGGTGATGTCGTCGTAGACCATGCGCGAACTGAGCACAGCGATCAGCACGAACAACAAAAACACCATGATGGCGCCGAAGCGAGCCAGCGCGCGCTGACGTGCCAACGGGCCGTTGTCAGCAAAGTACTCGATGCGGATTTGCCGATTGCGCGCCACTGAGGCCGAACCGGCCACCAGCGCCAGCGCGATCATCAAAAACACCGAAAATTCCTCGGTCCACGCAAACGACTGGCTGGTGAAGTAACGCACCAACACATTCGCAAAGGTGATGAGCGCCAGCAAGCCCATGACGATGACGGTCAGCCAGTCTTCAATTTTGAGGGGAATGACGGTGACTTCATCCTGATCAGCAGGATTTGGCAATTCACCGGGCAAGGGGGATATTTCGGAGATCAGTGACATAGGTAGAGCGAGGAGATTAGGGCCACGGAACAAACCGGGCAATTAGGGCTTACCTTGAAGCGTGAATAAAGAAAGAGGATTAACTCAGCAGGCTGCGCGCGGCAGCCACAATATCAGCCGCCATCACCCGCGACTGGGCCTCGAGAACGGGCGCGTACCCCACGGGGATTCGCGGTGCGCCTAAACGCTTGACCTTGCAGCCGACGGTTTCGGCAACCGTCGCCGCGATCTCAGCGCCAAAGCCTGCCGCCTGCACGGCCTCATGAACCACCAGCAAATGCCCGGTTTTGGCGCAAGAGGCCAGCACCGCTTCCCGATCCCAAGGCCAGATGCTGCGCAAGTCGATCAGCTCGACCTCGATGCCCGCCTGCGCCAGCTGCTCGCAGGCTTGCACGCAGGCATGCACCTGCTTGCTCCAGCTGACCAGCGTCAGATGTTGGCCGCTGCGCAGGGTCTGAGCCTGACCCAGCGTCGCCGTCTGCGTGACATCGACCTCGCCCGTCAAACCCCAGAGCGTTTTGTGCTCCATGTAGATCACCGGGTCGCCACTGGCCAGCGCGGCGCGCAACATGGAATAGTTGTCTTGTGGCGTGGCCGGGCACAGCACCACCACGCCGGGCAAGTGAGCAAACCAGCTTTCAAAAGACTGCGAATGCTGCGCAGCCGACGAATCCCAGATACCGATGGGCATGCGCACCACCATCGGCACGCGGCCCTGACCGCCGAACATGAAGCGGTTCTTAGCCGCTTGGTTGACGATCTCGTCCATACCGCACAGCGCGAAGTCAACCACGCGCATCTCGACGATGGGACGCAGACCGGCCAGCGCCATGCCGACTCCCGCGCCCAAAATAGCTGCCTCGCTGATCGGCGTGTCGATCACGCGTTGTTCGCCAAAGCGCGCCTGCAATTCGGCGTACTGGCCGAAGATGCCACCGCGGCCGACGTCCTCGCCGATCACCACCACGTTGGCGTCAGCGTCCATTTCATGTGCCACCGCCAAGGCAGCGGCTTGGGCGTAAGTCATCAATGCCATTGACCGGCTCCTGTGGTTTGCACGTCGGTGAACGCCGTTGCGGCATCCGGCCAGGGCGCGGCATCAGCCGCCGCCACGGCTGCGGCGACTTCCTCGGTCGCCTCGCGTTCGATGACGTCAAACAACTGGGGATCGCTGCCAGGCAAGGCCAAGTACTGGGCACGGGCGCGAAGGATCGGATCGGTCTGCAAAGCGGCCTGTAGTTCTTCGGGCTTGCGATATGCGGCCAAGTCGACGGAAACATGGCCCTTAACGCGGTACGTGATGGCGTGCAACAGTCGCGGCCCGCTACCAGCGCGCACTTGCTGCACCAGCAAAGCGGCTTGTGTGTGCACGGCCAACACGTCGTTGCCATCGACCTTGACGGCCGGAATGTCCAAGCTCTCAGCCCGCACCGAAGCGCCTTCGCCCGCCGTCATCGGACCGCTGGCTGTGGTGGCGCTCCAGCGGTTGTCTTCACAGACAAAGAGCACCGGCAAGCCGTAAACGCGGGCCCAGTTCAGCGACTCCAGAAAAGGGCCTCGATTGATGGCGCCATCGCCGAAAAAACACACTGTGATGGCGTCGCGGCCTTGGAGTTTTTGCGCATGAGCGGCGCCGACGGCAATCGGCAAGCCAGCGGCCACCACGCCGTTGGCGCCCAGCATGCCGACTGAAAAATCGGCAATGTGCATGGAGCCGCCCTTGCCCGCATTGAAACCGCTGGCCTTGCCAAACAGCTCGCTCATCATGCCTTGCATGTTGGCGCCCTTGGCCAGCGTGTGGCCGTGACCACGGTGCGTCGAGGTGAGGTAATCGTCGCGGCGCAGGTGCGCGCAAACACCCGCGGGAACAGCCTCCTGACCAGTGGAAAGATGCAGAGGGCCGCGCACTCGGGCCGTGCCATCAGCGGCTTTTCCGTAAGCACTCACGCCACCCTGGCTGGCGATCTCGGCGGCGTTTTCGAACGCCCGAATGCGAACCATGGTGCGGAACAATGCCGCTAAATTGTCTGTCTGGGCGCTCAATATTTGTCTCCGGCTACCTTGTCAATGTGTCCGCATTGTAGGTGCCACGTCGGCACACGCGACAGGAAAGACGAACTCAAGCAACCGCTCTAGAGCAAGTCTGCCAGCGCCCGCATGTCCGTGAAAATGGCGGCCGCGCCCGCAGCGCGCAAGGCGTTCGGCGCGTCATGACCGGCCTCGGCTGGGCTGTAGCCGAAGACCGTGGCGCCAGCCGCTACACCCGCGATCACGCCCGTGACCGTGTCTTCCACCACGGCGCAGCGTTGCGGGTCGACGCCCAAAGCAGCAGCAGCAGCCAAGTAAACATCGGGGGCGGGTTTGGAGCGCGGCATCTCGTGCCCGCTGAAAATGAAATCTTTGAAGTAGGGCATGAGACCGCACTTGTTCAGCTGCAGGTCGACCTTGAAACGGTCAGCGCCAGAGGCGCAGGCGATGCGCCCGGCGTACCGCGCATGGATGTTGGCCACGGCTTCTACCGCGTTGCGAATCGGTTGCAGCCGTGCCTCCAAGCCCACGTTGCGGCGCTCACGAAAGCGCTGCATCCAGTCTTCGGTCAGGGGCTGGCCGGTGCGCGTTTCGATCAAAACCCGCTCGTCTTTGACCGCCTTGCCAATGAAGAAGCGCATGCATTCAGCCGGCGTCAGCGTCCAGCCGGACTCTTCCAGCATGTCGCGCAACACGCCGTTGGTGATGGACTCGCTGTCAACCAGCACGCCATCGCAATCGAATAAAACCGCTTGAAAATTCATCGGCAGATGATAAAGGTAAGAGACCGCGCAGCTCCGTTATGTCGAATCTCCATCGACATACAACCATCGCCCGTCTTCACGCACAAAGCGGCTTTTTTCATGCAGCCGCGTGGCTTTGCCGCCCAAGCGGTAACGCGCTACAAATTCGACTTCTGCAGCGTCCGGGCCTGTCACTTGATGACGCCTGACCTCCAGCCCCAACCAGCGCGTACCAATCTCAAAATCGAGTGTGTCGGGCCGCGTGCTGGCGTGCCAAGTGGCGAGCAGGTAGTCTGCCTGTTGCAGCACAAAAGCGCTGTAACGGGAGCGCATCAACGCCTCGGCGTCGGGCGCTGGCGCTGGCGATTCAAATCCTGGCTGCAAGTAGCGGCCGCAGCAAGCTGCCAAGCTCAAAGGTCGGCGCGAGCCGCTTTTTGGACTTGTTTCCCTGCCGCATGGGCAAGGGTCAACAGCAAGCACGGAACGTCAAGCCTTGGCCGGTGGCCGGCTGGCGGCTTTGTGCGCTTCGAGCGTCTGCACTGGCGCGCCTTTTTCAACCCAATCAGCAAAGCCACCGTCGATATGTGCAACGTTGGTCATGCCCATGTCTTGCAGCGCCTTGGTAGCCAGCGCACTGCGCCAGCCAGCACCGCAAAAGAACACGAACTCGCGCGAGTCATCGCCAAACACCGGCTTGAAATACGGCGAGTCCGGGTCAACCCAAAACTCCAGCATGCCGCGCGGTGCGAGCAGCGCGCCCGGCAGCGTGCCACCGCGTTCCAGCTCGCGCGGGTCACGGATGTCGACGATCTGTAGTTTTGGGTCGCCCAAGCGTTCAAGAATTTGACCCACGCTGTAAGTCGTGACCTCGCTCATGGCTTGATCGACGAGTACGCGGAATCCTTTGGTGATGGCCATGACTCTTCCTAGTTAATTCGATTACAGCAATTCGATGGCGAGCGCCGTGCCTTCACCGCCGCCAATGCACAAAGTCGCCACGCCTTTTTTGAGCCCACGTGCTTTCAGCGCATACAGCAAGGTGACGATGATGCGGGCACCGCTGGCACCGATCGGGTGACCCAAGGCGCAGGCGCCGCCGTTGACATTGACGATGTCGTGACTGATGCCGAGCTCTTTCATGGCGGCCATCGGCACCACCGCAAAGGCTTCGTTGATTTCCCACAAATCGACATCACCCACTTGCCAACCTATTTTTTTCAGTAGCTTTTGCACGGCGCCCACCGGCGCGGTGGTGAACCACTCGGGCGCTTGCGCAAAGGTGGCGTGGCCGACGATGCGGGCGATCGGCGTTGCGCCCAAGGTCTTGGCGGTGGAGGCGCGTGTCAGCACCAGCGCAGCCGCACCATCATTGATGGACGAGCTAGACGCCGCCGTGATGGTGCCGTCTTTTTTGAAGGCTGGACGCAGCGATGACATCTTGTCTAACTTAACCTTGCCCGGGCCTTCGTCGATAGCAATGAGCGTCTCGCCGGCGCGGCCCTTGACCGCCACCGGCGTGATCTCAGCGGCGAAGGCGCCGCTTTCAATCGCCGCCCGCGCGCGCTGCACGCTGGCTGTTGCAAAAGCGTCTTGTGCCTCCCGCGTGAATTGGTATTTGTCGGCGCACTGCTCGCCAAAGGTGCCCATGGCGCGACCCGGCTCGTAGGCGTCTTCTAGGCCATCAAGCATCATGTGGTCATAAATGCGGTCGTGTCCGATGCGGATGCCGCTGCGGCCCTTGAGCAACAAATGCGGCGCATTGGTCATGCTTTCCATGCCGCCTGTGACCATGACGTCACGGCTGCCGGCGATCAACTGGTCGTTGGCGAGCAGCGTTGCTTCCATGCCAGAACCGCACATCTTGGACAGCGTCACGGCGCCCGTGCTGGCCGGCAAGCCGCCCTTGAAACCGGCCTGCCGCGCAGGCGCTTGGCCCTGCCCGGCCATCAGGCAATTACCAAACAGAACTTCGTCAACAAGGGCCGGGGAAATACCGGCGCGCTCAATCGCCGCATTGATCGCTGCACCGCCGAGGTCGTGCGCAGCCAGTGAGGAAAAGTCGCCCTGAAAGCCGCCCATAGGCGTGCGAGCGGCACCGAGGATCACGATGGCATCAGACATATTTTTCTCCTTGAATTGATTAAAAACTTATCGCGGTGCTTTGGCCACGCGGTCTATGGCCGCACGGTACATGGGCTCCAGCCCAGTGTTGCCCGTGACAGTGACATGCATGTCTTGCAACAGGCCGTCATGAATACCGTAGACCCAGCCGTGCAGCGAGACGTTTTGCCCGCGCAGCCAGGCATCTTGCAACACGGTGCTCTGCGCGACGTTGATGACTTGCTCAATCACATTGAGTTCCACCAACGCGTCGCAGCGAAATTCTTCAGCAATCCCATTGATCAGCGATTGGTGCCGGTCACGGACATCCTGGATGTGACGCAACCAGTTGTCGGCCAAGCCAATCCGCGCGCCTTCAAGCGCCGCACGAACACCAGAACAGCCATAGTGTCCGACCACCATCACATGCTCCACTTTCAGTCGCTCAACCGCAAACTGGATCGTCGACAACGCGTTCAAATCTGAATGCACCACCACGTTGGCCACGTTGCGGTGGACGAAGACCTCGCCAGGCTCCAAGCCGGTGATTTGATTCGCTGGTACACGGCTGTCGGAGCAGCCAATCCACATGTACTTGGGCGTTTGCTGCTGAACCAAGCTGGTGAAAAAGTCCGGGCGCTCCGCTTCCATCTGCGCGGCCCAGGCACGGTTGTGCGCGAAAAGATCTGTGATCGAGGTAGTCATAGGATCTATCTTAGTCAGTTGGTGTGAATGCAGGACCTCAACAGGTCTCTGCGAACAGCTCTCGGCCGATCAGCATGCGGCGGATTTCACTGGTGCCAGCGCCAATTTCGTAGAGCTTGGCATCGCGCCACAAACGTCCCAGCGGGTAGTCGTTGATGTAGCCGTTGCCACCAAAAATCTGCACGCCTTCGCCAGCCATCCAGGTGGCTTTTTCGGCACACCACAAAATGACGGAGGCGCAGTCTTTGCGCACTTGCCTTACATGTTCAACACCCAGCAAGTCCAGGTTTTTGGCCACCGTGTAGGCGAACGAGCGGCCGGCTTGCAGCACGGTGTACATGTCTGCGACCTTGCCTTGAATCAACTGAAACTCACCAATGCTTTGGCCAAACTGCTTGCGGTCATGGATGTAAGGGATGACGCTGTCCATGACGGATTGCATGATGCCCAAAGGCCCGCCAGTGAGCACGGCGCGCTCGTAATCGAGCCCGCTCATCAACACTTTGGCGCCATTGTTCAAGCCGCCCAAAATATGTTGCGCAGGCACTTCGACATTGTTGAAAACGAGTTCGCCAGTGTGACTGCCGCGCATGCCAAGTTTGTCGAGCTTTTGCGCGACAGAAAAACCGGGCATGTTTTTTTCGATCAAAAAAGCTGAAACACCGCGGGCACCTAACTCCGGTTCGGTCTTCGCATAAACCACCAGCGTGTCGGCGTCCGGCCCGTTGGTGATCCACATCTTGCTGCCGTTGAGCAGGTAATAACCGCCCTTGTCTTCGGCCTTCAGCTTCATGCTGATGACGTCAGAACCGGCCCCGGGCTCGCTCATGGCCAGTGCGCCCACGTGTTCGCCACTGATGAGTTTTGGCAGGTATTTTTGACGCTGTTCAGGCGTGCCATTGCGTTTGATTTGGTTCACGCACAAGTTGCTGTGGGCACCGTAGCTCAAGCCCACAGAAGCCGAGGCGCGCGAGATCTCTTCCATCGCGATCATGTGGGCGAGGTAGCCCATGTTGGCACCACCGAACTCTTCGCCCACCGTGATGCCAAGCACGCCCAAGTCGCCCATCTTGCGCCACAGGTCCATTGGGAACTGGTCGTTGCGGTCGATGTCCGAAGCCCGCGGTGCAATCTCTATGGCTGCAAATTCGCGCACCGCATCGCGCAAGGCGTCAATGTCTTCGCCGAGCTGAAAGTTGAGTCCTGGCATGGTCATGGTGTCCCTTTGATGTTTGAAATAGCTCAGTACGTCTGCGGTACCGGCATCAGCGTTTGCTGCATCACGGCGCAGTCGGTGATCTTGCCGTCGGCCGCCACGTGCTTGACGTTAGCGGCGGTGATGATGAGGCGTTTACCGCCTTTGAGAACCCGGCCCACAGCGCGCAACTCACCGCCCTGAAACGCCGCCAGAAAGTTGATCTTGTATTCAACCGTGGTCACCTCCATGCCTGCAGGCGCCACAGTAAGACCCGCATAGCCGGCAGCAATGTCTGCCAATGCACCCATCGCGCCGCCATGAAAGCCGCCTTGCTGTTGAGTTACGCGGTCTGAGTACGGCAACGCCACTTCGCACAAGCCCTGCTCGACACGCAACAGGCTTGCGCCCCAATGCTTCATCAGGCCTTGCCGTACAAAGCTGGCTTCTACGCGCTGGAATAATTCGGCAGGGCTAAGGATTGGCGAGGTGGCTACGACGGTCATGGGCAAGGGCCTTTGAGTTCACGGTTAAGTTGACGTTGACGTAAACGTCAATTATGGCTGCTGCGCCTTGTTGTGCACGGCGCGGCGTGTTTTAGGCAGCTTTCTTAGCGGCCTTCGCCAGCCAAGAGCGGGCCTCTTTTTCATGCCCCTTGATCTCTTCCAAGTTAGCCTGCAGATCGGCCATTTGTTCTTCCAGACGTTGCCGATGACCGGCCAGTACGTCCAGGAATTTTTTCATCTGCGGCACGGTGTCACGCGGATTGTCGTAAGAGTCAATGATGTCCTTGGCCTCGCTCAAGCTCAGTCCTAGGCGCTTGGCGCGTAGCGTCAGTTTCAGCCGGGTGCGGTCGCGGGCTGTGTAAATTCTGTTACGCCCGCCAGGTCCCTCTCGCTGCGGCTGCAACAAGCCCATGTCTTCGTAAAAACGCATAGCCCGGGTGGTCAGGTCAAACTCTTTGGCGAGGTCGCCGATGGTGTAGGTTGTGGCCATGGTGCAGGCAAATCCCTTTGGGGGATGGTGTTGAGTGGGGTCACGAGTGACGTTCAAATGAACGCATCTCTACAATGAATAGCGTTGACGTTAACGTCAACGTCAACGTCAATCTCAAATGTAGCGCACTGCCAGGCCCACCCATGAACCTCCTTGAACAACAATTGCATTACCCACTCGGCGAGACCCTGCCGGACAGCGGCCAAGCACTGGAAGTCGCGCCCGGCGTCCGTTGGATTCGCATGGGTCTGCCCTTTGCGCTGAACCACATCAACTTGTGGCTGCTGCGTGACGAGATCGACGGTCAAGCCGGCTGGACCATCGTCGACTGTTGCATCGCCCGGGACGAATCTAAGGCGCAATGGGAAGCCATTTTTGCGAGTCAGCTGGAAGGTCTGCCGGTGCTGCGCGTCGTCGTGACACACATGCACCCGGACCACATCGGGCTGGCGCACTGGCTGTGCGAACGCTGGAATACGCGGCTATGGATCAGTGCGACGGACTTCTACACGGCACGGCTGGCCTGTACCAGCACGACCGGTTTTGGCGGTGATGAGTCGGCCCAGTTTTTCGCCTCCCACGGCTTGATCGATCCTGATGCGCTGGCGCAAATTCGCGCTCGTACTGGCTACTATGCAGCCATGGTGCCCGATGTCCCGCGCAGTTTTTCCCGGCTCATGGACGGCATGGATCTGCGCATTGGCGGACGGCGCTGGCGCTGCATCAGCGGCTACGGCCATGCACCGGAACACATCGCGCTGTATTGCGATGACGCTTCTTTACCTGGGCCCTTACTGATCAGCGGGGACATGGTATTGCCGCGTATTTCAACCAACATCAGCGTCACTGACGTCGAGCCCGAATCGAACCCATTGGCGCTTTTTCTGGCGTCTATCAACAAGTTCAAGGGACTCGCGGCGAACACCTTGACGCTGCCCTCCCATGGCAAACCGTTTGAAGGCCTGCACACCCGCATTCAGCAATTGCACGACCACCACCAAGATCGGCTTGAAGAAGTGATGGTCGCCTGCACCGCCAACCCCTGCAGCGCAATGGACATCTTGCCAGTCATGTTCAAACGCCCGCTAGATCTGCACCAGACGACGTTTGCCATGGGTGAGGCGATTGCGCACTTGCACTTGCTGTGGCTTGAAGGTCGCCTGCAACGTGACCTCAGCGCTGACGGAATTTACCGCTTCAGCCGCTCAGAACAGCTTCGTTAACGCCCAGCCAGTAGGCCTTCACGTGGTTGAGATTCTCAGTAAAGATGCGAAAGTCAACCGCTTTTTTAACGAAACCGTTGGCCCCGTTTCGATAGCAAGCCACCATGTCTGAGTGCTCACTGGAAGAGGTCATCACAACTACGGGGACAAACTCGGTGAGCGGATTCGCACGCATGCGGCGCAGCACATCGACGCCTGAAATCTTCGGCAGTTTCAGGTCGAGCATCACCAGATTTGGCTGCTTTTGGGTGTTGCGCCCAGCGAACTCACCTTGGCCCCACAGGTAATCAAGCGCGTCGGCGCCATCGCGGGCAACGACGATGTCGGCCGTCACGCCTTGCTCTTGCAAGGTCAAAACAGTCAACTCCAGATGGTCAGGGTTGTCTTCTACAACGAGAATCTGTTTGTCGTTCATGAAAATGCAAGAAAACTATTCAATTGAATTTAATTTTTAAAAATTATTAATACTATTAGTTGTTTTTAGACTTTTACTACAGACGTCTTCTTTGTACCACGTCCTCGGCATCACCACAACGCCGCGCTCACCACTTGGGGACCGTCTCATCCTTGAGCTGACCGCGCAGCTCTGCGTAGTCGGGCACGATGGCGCGGACGGTGTCCCAAAAGCGCGGGCTGTGGTCCATCACGCGCAAGTGGCTGAGTTCGTGCACCACGACGTAATCGATCACCGATAGCTTGAAGTGAATCAGCCGCCAATTCAGACGGATCGAACCATCGGCACTGGCGCTGCCCCAGCGCGTGCCAGCGCTGCTCAGACTCAGGCGTTGCCAGCTGACGCCGAGCTGCGGTGCGTAATGATTCAGTCGCTCTTCGAACAACTGCTTGGCGTACCGCATGAGCCAAGCTTGCGCGGCATCGCGAATCTGCGCGGCTGTGGCGTTGTGCGCTAAACCCAGCTGGAGCACTTGGCGCTGCCCGCCCAGCGAAACATCTTGCGCGCCTACGGCGGAACGTTGCTGACGTGGGTCTAGCAGCAACACCAGTTCACCGCCCATGAAGGGCACGATCGCGCCGTCCTGCCAGTCCACTCGGGCCGACTCCATCCGCCGGTGACGCTCGCGGGTCTCTTGCAATTTTTTCAGGATCCAGCTGGCTTTTTCCTGAACAGAGCGGTCAATTTCAGCCAGCGGCACCCATTTCGGCGCACTCACCGACAAGCCCTCTGGCCCGACTGAAAAACCGATCGTGCGGCGCTTGCCGCGCTTCAAGGCAAAGGCCACCAAGACGCCGGACAACAGCGCTTCGCGGCTGGCGTCAGGGTGGCGGGACATGGCGGGCGCCAACGCTTGCTCCAAGGTTTGCGTGGGGAGCGGTGGAACTTGTTGAAGCAGCTGCAAAGGCTCTGGCCGGGCGAGGTCCACCGGCTCGGGCTCTGGCGCAAACAAATCAAGGGTTCGCTGTAAAAGCTTTAGCATTTTTTCAGTTTAGCGCTCATGCTGCGGCCTCATCGCCAGTTCTCAGACCTTGCCACTTTGCAGCGTATTTTCGTGCGCATAGGCTTCGGGGTCTAGTCGGCGCATCTCGGCTTCAATCCAGTCTTGCACCTCGCGCATGAGCTCGTCCGGCTTGCGGCCGACGCTGCTGATCGGCTTGCCAATCGAAATGTCCACAATCCCTGGCCGCTTGATGAAGGCCTTGCGCGGCCAGCATTTGGCCGAGGTCACTGCCACGGGGATCACTGGAGCGCCGGTTTCGATCGCCAGCCGCGTGCCGCCACTTTTGTAAACGCCTTGCTGGCCTCGCGCGATGCGTGTGCCTTCCGGGAACATGATGACCCAGACGCCTTGGCTCATCAAACGACGACCTTGCTCGACCACTTTTGCAAAAGCCTCTGTGCGCTTGCTGCGGTCAATGTGAATCATGTCCATGCGGGCCATGGCCCAGCCAAAAAATGGCACGCGCAACAACTCTTTTTTGAACACATAGGCCAGCGGATGCGGCATCAGCGCGACCATCGAGAAAGTCTCCCAAGTGCTCTGGTGTTTGACCAAGAGCACGCAAGCGCTGGTCTCGCCGGTGGGCAAGTTTTCCATGCCGGTGACGCGGTTCTGAATGCCCAGCAGCAACGTGCCACTGTTCACCGTCAGGCGCAGCCAACCGGCGCACATTTTGTAGATTTGGGTGCTGGTTAAAAAAGGTGCGGCCACCATGACGGCGATGGCCCAGGGAATCACGGTGATAGCCATCCAGAGCAAGTGAAGGACAGAGCGGATCAAGGGCATGGTGAACTTTAAGAAAGGACAGACAAAGCCTGCGGCGCGCGCGGTGATGCGGCGCTGCAGAGAGCGAAATTAGAGGTTCAGGGCGCTTGCAGCGGGCGCGCCAGCGGGCGTGCTTCTTTCGAGCAAATGGTCAGCGAAGGCTGCCAAGTCGCGGTGTATCCGAGTGCCTGCGGGCAGGCCTTCTGGCTGGCCGCCGCCGAGATAGCGGGCCGACTTGCCGGTGAGCACCAGATGCGGCTCACATCCCGCAGCCGCAGCGGTGAGGACGTCACGCAGCGAGTCGCCACAGCTGGCCACGCCCTTGAGAGAGACACCAAAGCGCAGGCCGATTTGCTCAAACAGGCCGGGCAAGGGCTTGCGGCAGACACAGGCTTCTTCAGAGGTGTGCGGGCAATAAAAAACAGCGTCAACCCGGCCGCCCACAGCGGCCAGCATCTTGTGCATCTTGGCATGCACGGCGTTGAGTGCCGCAACATCAAACAAGCCACGCCCCAAGCCCGACTGGTTCGAGGCAATCACCACATGCCAGCCACCATGGTTGAGCCGTGCAATCGCTTCCAGTGCGCCAGGCAAGGGCAACCACTCTTCAGGTGACTTGACGAAATCGTCGCTGTCACTGTTGATGGTGCCGTCGCGGTCAAGGATGACGAGTTTCATAGGTGTCTTCAGTGCGATGCTGGATGGATCAAGTCGCCAAACGCGACAGATCAGCGACGCGGTTCATGGCCACATGCAAGGACTTCAAAAGGCCCTGCCGGTTCAGCCGCAAGTCGAGTTCCTCGGCGTTGACCATCACGCCATCAAAGAAGGCGTCGACGGGCTCACGCAAGGCTGCCAGCGTTTGCAGCGAGTCGGTGTAGTCGCCCGCTTCAAACTGCGTCTGGGCTTGCGGCAGCACCAAGTTCATGGCGGCAAACAGCGCGATTTCAGCCGGCTCTTTCAGCAGCACTTGGCTGACGTGGGCGTCAACCTCTTGGGCTTTTTTCAGGATGTTGGCAATGCGCTTGTTGGCTGCGGCCAAGGCCGGCGCTTGCGGCAAGGCGGCAAACACCCTGACGGCCACCAGACGGTGCGCGACGTCGCCCAGCCGCTGTGGTCGCAAGGCCAGCACGGCGTCCACCTCTTGCGCGCTGTAGCCTTGCTCACGCAGGGAGCCGGCGAGCCGGTCGTCAATGAAGGCCAGCAAAGGCGCCGAGGCATCTTCAATTTTGTCGCCAAACGCCTCTGCGGCTATGTGCACCAAAGCGTCAAGGTCCAAGGGCAGTTCTTTGTCGGCCAGCATGCGCACCACGCCCAAGGCGTGACGGCGCAAGGCAAACGGGTCTTTGTCACCGGTAGGCAGATTGCCAATGCCGAACATACCCGCCAGCGTTTCCAGCTTGTCGGCCAACGCCACCGCCAAGCCCACCGCATTGCGCGGCAGAACGTCGCCGGCAAAGCGCGGCTTGTAATGGTCTTCAATCGCATCGGCGACGTCGGTGCTCAGCCCGTCGTTTAGCGCGTAGTAGCGGCCCATCGTGCCCTGCAACTCTGGAAATTCGCCGACCATGTCGGTGACCAGATCGGTCTTGGCCAGCAGCGCAGCTTGGTCGGCTTGCTGTGCCAAGGCGTCGCCGCCGAGTTGTTGGCCGATGGCGCGGGCAATCGCCCGCACGCGCGTGACACGTTCGCCTTGCGTGCCGAGCTTGTTGTGATAAACCACTTTATCCAGACCAGCAACGCGGGACGCCAGCGTCTTTTTGCGGTCTTGGTCAAAGAAGAATTTGGCGTCCGCCAGACGCGGGCGCACCACGCGCTCGTTGCCGCCAATGACGGCGGAAGCGTCTGACGGGCTGATGTTGCTGACCACCAAAAACTGATGCGTCAGCTTGCCGGCAGCGTCGAGCAAGGGAAAGTATTTCTGATTCGCCTTCATGGTCAGGATCAGGCATTCCTGCGGCACGTCGAGAAATTCTTTCTCAAAACTGCAGACCAGCACGTTGGGACGTTCGACCAAGGCCGTGACCTCGTCCAGCAAGGCGTCGTCGTCAATCGGCACCACACCGCCGATTTTTGCAGCGGCTGCCGCCAATTGGCTTGCAATGTCGGCCTTGCGCTCGGCAAAACTGGCGATCACAGCGCCGTCTTTTTTCAAGGTGGCAGCGTACTCGTCGGCGTGCGCGATCAGCACCGGCGAGATGGCCGCTTCAAAGCGATGACCTTGCGTGCTGTTGCCGGACTTCAGGCCCAAGGCATGCAGTGGAATCACCGCCGAACCATGCAACGCCACCAAGCCATGCGCAGGGCGCACAAAGCTGACGCTGCTCCAGCCGGGCAACTCGCAGTCGCTTGCCAACTGGTAGCTCATGACTTTAGGGATCGGCAACTTGACAATGGCTTCTAGCAAGGCTTTTTGCAAGCCGTCGGCCAGCGTCGCACCGGTGACCACGCTGTCATAAAACAGCGCTTCGGCTTTGCCATCCATGACTTTTTTCAAACCGGCCACAGCAGAAGCATCAGCGCCTAGCGCCTGCAGTTTTTTCAGCAGTGCGGGCGTGGCGTTGCCAGTGGCATCTAAGCCGACGCTGACAGGCATCAGCTTTTGCGAGACCACTTTGTCAGCGGCTTGCGCGGCTACATCGGTGATGTGAGCGGCCAACCGTCGCGGAGATGCGAATGCAGTGAGCTGTGACTCGGCGGTCGCCAGCCCTTGCTGCTTGAGCTGCTCGTGCAGCACGCCAGCGAATGCGTCACCGAGTTTTTTAAGGGCCTTGGGTGGCAACTCTTCAACAAAGAGTTCCAGCAACAGGTTTTGTGTTTTCATCGTCATCACGCTCACGCTGCTTTCTTCGTCAAAGTCGGCAACGCTGCCTGCATTTGCGCGACCCATTCACGGGGCGCCATCGGGAAGCCGAGACGTTCGCGGCTCTCGTAATAGCTTTGCGCCACGGCACGCGCCAAGTTGCGAATGCGGCCGATGTAGGCAGCCCGCTCGGTCACTGAAATGGCGCCACGGGCGTCGAGCAGGTTAAAGCTGTGCGCCGCTTTCAAAACTTGCTCGTAGGCGGGAAGTGCCAGCTGCACGCTGATCAAATGCTTGGCTTGTTTTTCATGCGCGTTGAAGGCGGTGAACAAGAAGTCTGCGTCGCTGTGCTCGAAGTTGTAGGTGGATTGCTCGACCTCGTTTTGCTTGTAGACGTCGCCGTAACTCAGGCCTTCGGTCCACGTCAGGTCATAGACGTTGTCGACGCCTTGCAGGTACATCGCCAGACGCTCTAGCCCGTAAGTGATCTCACCGGTGATGGGCCGGCAATCAATGCCGCCCACCTGCTGGAAGTAAGTGAACTGCGTGACCTCCATGCCGTTCAACCAGACTTCCCAACCTAGACCCCAAGCACCCAGCGTTGGATTTTCCCAATCGTCTTCGACAAAGCGGATGTCGTTTTTCTTCAGGTCAAAACCGAGCACCTCGAGCGAGCCGAGGTAGAGCTCCAGAATATTGGCCGGTGCAGGTTTTAGCACCACTTGGTATTGGTAGTAGTGCTGCAGGCGGTTGGGATTTTCACCGTAACGGCCGTCTTTCGGGCGGCGGCTCGGCTGCACGTAAGCGGCTTTCCAGGGCTCAGGGCCAAGCGCTCTTAAAAACGTAGCAGTGTGCGAGGTACCGGCACCGACTTCCATGTCGTAAGGCTGCAGCAGTGCGCAGCCTTTGTCAGCCCAGTAGGACTGCAGCGTGAGAATAATTTGCTGGAAAGTGAGCATAAAACCGTTGTTCGTAGGCTAAGCGAGGCGCGCCATGCAGCGCCGAAAGTAGAGACGCGCCGTGACGCGTCAAAGCTGACATTTTACGCGGCTCCAAGGCGCGGAGCCGGCGCCCTAGGCATCAGGCCAAAGGCCGTGCTTGGCGGCGCTTGCGGGCCAACAGCGCCAGCAGCACGGTGGCCACGCCCAGTAGCCACCAAGGCGCCAATCCGAAGCGCGAAACCCAACGCGCATGCAGCGTCAGCCCGTCGGCGCCTTGCACCTCAGCCACCAGCGCGCCACGGGTGTGACGCTCCAGCGCGTGCGTGACGCGGCCCTGCGCGTCAATCACCACGGTTGCGCCGGTGTTGGTGGCGCGTAGCATGGGCCGGGCGAATTCGAGCGCACGCATGCGCGAGATATGCAAATGCTGGTCAATCGCTACGGTGTTGCCGAACCAGGCGATATTGCTGACGTTGACCAAGATCGTCGGTGCGGCCGCAGCGTCTTTGAAGTTGGCGCCCAGTTCTTCACCAAACAAGTCTTCGTAGCAAATGTTCGGAGCGAGCCTTTCGCCGCGCCACTCAAAAGGCGCTTGCGCCAAGGAGCCGCGGTTGAAGTCGCCCAGCGGTATCTGCATCATTCGGATGAACCAATGGAAAAATGGCGGCACAAACTCGCCAAAGGGCACGAGGTGATGTTTGTCGTAGCGGTAATCAGGCGCACCGGGTTTCAGGCCCAGCACCGAGTTGCTGTAACCGTCGCGACTGGATCCCAGTGGAATGCCAATCAACGCCGCCTGCTCGCCGCTGGCAAAACGGTTTTTGACCGACTGCCAATAATCCTTGGGCAGCTGCTCAGGCAACATCGGGAACGCCGTTTCGGGCAAGACCACCAAGGAGGTTTGCACCTGCCCCAGTTGGGCCCCGTAAAACCGCAAGGCATCGACCACGCCGGTACCCGGCTGAAATTTCAAATCTTGCGGAATATTGCCCTGCAACAAGGTGACCGACAACGGCTCTCTCGTCGTTTTGCCGGCGGAAGTCCCCAGCACCGCTGGCGGCAAAGCCGAGACGCCAAAAGCCAACAACAGCACGGCGAGAGCCGCCAAGGCGGGTTTTGGATTCCGTGCCCTGCGGCTTGCGCACGCGTCTAAGCACAGGACTGCCAACAAAGCCGCCGTCCAGGCACCCAGCCAAGTCAGCCCATGAACACCCACCCAGCCAGCCAGCGGTCGGGCCCAACCGTCGATGTGCGCGTAGCCGCCCTCACCCCACGGAAAGCCGGTGAACAACTTCACACGTGCTAATTCCGCCAGTAGCCAAAGCGCCGCAAACACGCTGGCCCGGCCGAGTGACGAACGCGGCGCTAACCAGACGTACAGCGCGGCAGCCGCCGCGTAATAAAGCGCCAATGCGGCCGCCAACCCAAGCACCGCCAACACGCTGAGTGCAGCCGGCAAACCGCCGTACTGATGCATGGAAATGAACAGCCACCAGAAAGTGCCACACAACATGGTCGTGGCAAACAGCCAGCCGAGCAGCGCACCCTGGCCTGGCCGATGCTGGCGCTGCAGCAACCAGACCAGCAGCGCCAGCGACGCCAGTTGCAAACCACCCCAAGCTTGGCCAGTGGCCAAGCCACCGATCGGCGCGAAAGGCCAAGCCATGCTGAGCGCGTGGGCGTAGCCCGCCAGCAGCACAGTCAGCGCAGAAGCCCAGCCCAGCGGACGTCCTGCGCCCTTCATGTTTTAAGGCGCATTGAAAGTACGTAAAAGCTTGTGACTTAAGCCGGCGTTCAGCGCGCGCTCAGATGTCGTCACGGGAAAACTTAAGCTGAAGCGTCGGCAGACGCTTCAGCGACACTGACCGGCGAGACTTTGAACCAACGCACCGCGCCGCCCTTGGTGTGCAGCACGATGAATTGCAGCCCAGACAGCGCTACGATCTCGCCGCGCTTGGGAACGTGACCCATTTCATGCGCCACCAAGCCGCCAATCGTCTCAAAATCTGATTCGGGCAAGCTGACGCCGAAAGCTTCGTTGACGCGTTCAATGGCCGTGTCACCACTGACGCGGTAGGTGTGATCACCCAGCCCAAAAATATCGCCATCGTCTTCGGCCACATCGAATTCGTCTTCGATTTCTCCGACGATTTGTTCGAGTACATCTTCAATTGTGATGAGTCCGGCGACGCGGCCGAACTCGTCGATGACGATGGCCAGATGGTTGCGGTTGCCACGAAACTCTCGCAGCAAATCATTCAGGCCTTTGCTCTCAGGGACAAACACTGCCGAGCGCAGCAAGGCCCGAATGTTCAGCTCAGGCGCTCGCTGCAGTTTGAGCAAGTCTTTCGCGAGCAGGATGCCGATAATGTTTTCTTTTTGGTCTTCGTAGACCGGAAAACGTGAGTGCGCTGTATCAATAATGATGTGCAGCAACTCTTCATACGGGGCATTGATGTTGATGATGTCCATGCGTGGGGCTGCCACCATGACATCGCCAGCCGTCATATCAGACATGCGGATGACACCCTCCAGCATCTCTCGGCTTTGCAGACCGATAACATCATTTTCTTGAGCTTCAACCAAAGTCTCTATCAACTCATCTTTAGAGTCAGGACCAGGGTGAAGCATTTCTGCGAGCTTTTGCAAAAAGCCGCGTTTGTCTTCCGTTTTTAGCGGTCGACTGGGGGGGGCATCGGACACTAGGGCGTTCAGTAGTTAATAAGTAACCAAGGATAGCCGAAATAATCGACGATTGTCGTAGCCTGTGATTCAGACAATTTGGGGTTAATTTGCGGTGCGCTTGCGTGCATCCTGCACGCCACGGCGAACATCTTGCAATAGGTGAAGAAAATTCCAAAATTGATGGGCCTGAACTTTGAGCTGATAGTCCGTACGGGCAACATGTTCTTCGACGAATTCAGACATCTGTGAATCTAAATCTGCGGGTGCTAGACGCAAATAAGCCTCACTGTCAGAGCCATCTCGTTGAACGATGGCACCCGCATTGCGAGCAATATTGAGCATGTTGGTGTTTTGTGACAATGCATGAATAAAGATCATGTGAACACCTTCATTCCTTGCATGCATAACAGCTCTGTCAAACAAGCGCGCACCATAGCCACGACCGCGCGCACGCGCAGTGACTGAAACGCCAAACTCAGCACAACTTGTGAAATCCGATTTGACTGCAAACGCAAGATGCGCCATAGCAATAAGCTCAAGGCGGCGGTTATAGATGCCAAATATTTCATCTCGTTCAAAATGAATGCTAGTGACGTAGCGTTGAATTTGTACATCACTGGCGGCATAGCCAAATCGCAGATACCGGTCTGCAGGGTCTAACTTGAGCAAATGCTGAAGGATGCGATCGCTGTGTCCAGCACCCAACGAACGGATGGGAACCATCACAGCCATATCGACCGGGTTACGGACACTGACCACTTTTGGCGGGCAAAACAGGCTCTTACCTGCAAAGTAGGACGCTTTGATGAGCTTACTGGCGGAAATCATGACTCTAATGTAAGGGTTTTCCCTTGATAGTGCCAAATGCAAGTTAAAAATCCAAAAGAAAAAGCCCAGTCAATCGTTAGATCAACTGGGCGTTCCTTGCTGTAAGAGCCTGACGATGTCCTACTTTCACACGGGAATCCGCACTATCATCGGCGCTAAGTCGTTTCACTGTCCTGTTCGGGATGGGAAGGAGTGGTACCAACTTGCTATGGTCATCAGGCATAACTTGTTGACAG
>JAURWY010000014.1 GCA_030654695.1 Polaromonas sp. | reverse complement strand
GCGCGGTTTTGGCCAGACTGATTCCGGCCCTGTCGACAACTTTTGGTTTCCCGACTATGTCGCTGACCTCGACTTTTTACTAGACCACTATTGCCCCGGCCAGCCGGTGGACTTGGTCGGTCACAGCATGGGCGGCAACGTCGCCATGATGTATGCCGGCGTGCGCCCAGAGCGCATTCGGCGCTTGGTGAATCTTGAAGGGTTTGGTCTGGGGGCCTCTAGACCGAGCCAAGCGCCCGGGCGTTACGCCCAATGGATGGACGAGCTGAAAAACCTGCACCGTGGCGAGACCGCGCTCAAAGGCTATGCCGACGCAGGCGGGGTGGCTGCGCGTTTGATGAAAACCAACCCGCGCCTGCAGGCTGACAAAGCTGACTGGCTGGCCACGCGTTGGGCCCGACCTGATGCATCAGGGCAGTGGAAAATTCAGGGCCATGCCGCGCACAAAGTCACCAGCGCCCACATTTACAAAGCTGATGAAATGTTGGAAATTTACAAACGCATCGCCGCACCGCTACTGGCCGTTGAAGCCTCCAGCGACTCGCTGTCCCAGTGGTCGAAAGGCAGCTACACGCTGGCCGATTACCACCAGCGCTTGACCCACGTGGCCAATGCCCGCACCGCCATCATCCAAGACGCAGGCCACATGCTGCACCACGACCAACCTGAACAATTGGCCTTGCTGATCGAAAACTTCCTGACGTGAGAAAATAACCGGTTGCGGCAACTCAGCCCCTCCCTCAAAACTCATACAACACACTACCCACTGGAACGCATCATGGAAGCAGAACGCATCAACCTCATCAACAACCAACTGGTCGGCCTGACCGAGCGCGTGCACGAGCTCAGGGGGTATCTTTGACTACCCTGCCAAAGAACGTAAGTTAAGCGAGGTCAACGCCGCTTTAGAAGACCCGAAGGTCTGGGACAACCCAAAGCGCGCGCAAGAACTCGGCAAAGAGAAAAAATCCCTCGAAGACGTGGTGCTGGTGATTGACCGGCTGACGCAAGAACTCGCTGACAACGCTGAGTTGTTCGAGATGTCACGCGAAGAAGAGGACGAGGCCGGCATGGTCGGCATCGAAGGCGAAGTCGCCACGATGGCCAGCGAAGTCGAGAAGATGGAATTCCGTCGGATGTTCAACAACCCGGCCGACCCGCTGAATGCCTTTTTGGACATTCAAGCCGGTGCTGGCGGCACCGAAGCCTGCGACTGGGCCAGCATGTTGTTGCGCCAGTACCTGCGCTACGCTGAGCGCAAAGGTTTCAAAGCCCAAATCGAAGACGAATCAGCAGGCGACACCGCAGGCATCAAGGGCGCCACCATCAAGATCGAAGGCGAATACGCGTTTGGTCTGCTGCGCACCGAAACCGGCGTGCACCGGCTGGTCCGCAAGTCACCGTTCGACTCCTCGGGTGGCCGGCACACCTCGTTTGCCTCGGTCTTTGTGTACCCAGAAATTGACGATTCGATTGAAATCGACATCAACCCGTCGGATGTTCGCGTCGACACCTTCCGTGCCAGCGGCGCGGGTGGCCAGCACATCAACAAGACCGACTCTGCGGTGCGCCTGACCCACTTGCCGACCGGCATCGTGGTGCAGTGCCAAGACGGCCGTTCGCAACACGGCAACCGTGACGTCGCTTGGAAACGCCTGCGCTCACGGCTGTACGACTTTGAGATGCGCAAGCGCCAAGCCGAGCAGCAAAAGCTCGAAGACAGCAAGACGGATGTCGGCTGGGGTCACCAAATCCGCAGCTACGTGCTGGACCAAAGCCGCATCAAAGACCTGCGCACCAACTATGAAACCTCGGCCACGCAAAAAGTGCTCGACGGTGATCTAGATCCCTTTATTGAAGCGTCGCTGAAGCAAGGCGTCTGATGAACAAGCATTTTTTGAGGACTTCACATGCGTGACGGACAAGCACAGGCCACGGCCATTCACCGCGCCGACTACACAGCGCCCGCTTACTGGATCGACACGGTGGACCTGTGTTTTGACCTCGACCCGGTCAAGACCCGCGTGCTCAACAAAATGCGCCTGCGTCGCAACCCCGATGTGCCGGCGCAATCGCTCAAGCTGGACGGCGAAGAGCTGAACTTGGCGCGCGTGCTGGTCAACGGCCAAGGCACCTCGTTCAAACTCGAAGGCAGTCAGCTGGTGCTGGAAAACCTGCCCGAAGGCGACGCGCCTTTTGACCTGGAAATTTTCACCACCACCTGCCCCGCCAAAAACACCAAGCTGATGGGCCTCTACGTCAGCAACGATTCGTTTTTCACGCAGTGCGAAGCCGAAGGTTTCCGGCGCATCACTTACTTTCTGGACCGCCCGGATGTGATGACGCATTTCACCGTGACGCTGCGCGCTGACAAGGCCAAGTACCCGGTGCTGCTGTCTAACGGCAACCTGGTCGAGCATGGCGACTTGCAAGGCACCGGCAACGAAGGCCGGCACTTTGCCAAGTGGGTTGATCCGCACAAAAAACCAAGCTACCTGTTTGCCTTGGTGGCCGGTCAATTGGTCGCGCGCGAACAGCGCATCAAGGCCCGCAACGGGCAAGACCACCTGCTGCAGGTGTATGTGCGCCCGGGTGACTTGGACAAGACCGAGCACGCCATGAACTCCTTGATGGCTTCAGTCGTCTGGGACGAAGCGCGCTTTGGTTTGCCGCTTGATCTGGAGCGTTTCATGATCGTCGCCACCAGCGACTTCAACATGGGCGCGATGGAAAACAAGGGCCTGAACATATTCAACACCAAGTACGTGTTGGCAAGCCAGGCCACCGCCACCGACACCGACTTTGGCAACATCGAAAGCGTGGTCGGCCACGAGTACTTTCACAACTGGACCGGTAACCGCATCACCTGCCGCGACTGGTTTCAGCTGAGCCTGAAAGAAGGCCTGACGGTGTTCCGGGACCAAGAGTTTTCGCAAGACCTCTGCCGCGAAGCGTCGGCCCGCGCCGTCAAACGCATTGAAGACGTGCGCGTGCTGCGCACGGCGCAGTTCCCCGAAGACGCCGGCCCGATGGCGCACCCGGTACGGCCTGACAGCTACATCGAGATCAACAACTTCTACACCGTCACGATCTACGAAAAAGGCGCCGAAGTTGTCCGCATGATGCAGACCTTGGTAGGACGCGACGGCTTTGCCAAGGGCATGACGCTCTACTTTGCACGCCACGACGGTCACGCCGTGACCTGCGATGACTTTGTGCAAGCCATTGCCGATGCCAACCCCGACTCCAAACTAGCCCAGTTGCTGCCGCAGTTCAAGCGCTGGTACAGCCAAGCCGGCACACCGCGCCTGCAGGCCGAAGGTCGCTTTGATGCAACTGCTCGCACCTACACGCTGCAGCTGTCACAAAGCTGCGCGCCAACCACCGGCCAAAGCGTCAAAGAACCGTTTGTGATTCCGGTCGGCCTCGGCCTGCTGAGCGCAGACGGTACCGACTTGCCGCTGCAATTGACAGGCGAAGACAGCGCAGCCTCTACATCACGGACCTTGGTGCTGACGCAGCCAAGCGAGAGCTTCACCTTTGTGAATATCGACGCTGAACCCGTGCCGTCCATCTTGCGAGGTTTCACCGCGCCGGTGGTGCTGGCGTTTGACTACAGCAACGCGCAACTGCTGCACCTGCTGGCCCACGACAGCGACGCCTTCAACCGCTGGGAAGCCGGCCAGCGTCTGGCCATTCGCTTGGCGATCCAGTCGATCACAGACACCGCTGAACCAGTCAGCCCTGCAGCGCTTGACGACAGCTACATCGCAGCCATGCGCGCCGTGCTGCAACACCCCACGTTGGACGCTGCTTTCAAAGAGCTGGTGCTGACGCTACCGTCTGAAACCTATCTGGCCGAGCAGCTGGACGTGGTTGATCCGCAGCGCATTCACGCGGTGCGCGAGTCCATGCGTTTGCAGTTGGCTGTGGCACTGGCCGCCGACTGGGCAGAGGCTTACGAGAGCTGCCACGACAACGGTGCTTACACGCCCGATCCACTGTCGGCCGGGCGCCGCGCACTGGCCGGCATGGCGCTGACGAATCTCTGCTTGGCAGCGCAAGCCTCTGGCGAGCAGACTTGGCCCGAACGCACGCTGCAAACCTTCACCCACGCCGGCAACATGACCGACCGCTTCAACGCGCTGTCGGCTCTGACCGCCAGCGGTCATGCCTTGGCCAACGTGGCACTGCAGCGTTTTCACGCGCTATTCAAAGACGAAGCGCTGGTGATTGACAAATGGTTCAGCCTGCAAGCCGGTGCCACCGACCGCGCTGGCAACGTGCTGCCCGCCGTGCGCCAGCTCATGAAGCACGCCGACTTCAGCCTGCGCAACCCGAACCGAGCGCGCAGCGTGATCAGCACCTTCTGCCAAGGCAACCCCGGCGCGTTTCACCGCGCCGACGCCGCTGGCTATGTGTTCTGGGCAGACCGCGTGATCGAGCTCGACGCCATGAACCCGCAAGTCGCGGCCCGCTTGGCACGTGCGCTGGACCGTTGGAAAAAACTCGCAGAGCC
This sequence comes from Polaromonas sp., assembly GCA_030654695.1. GTDB lineage: Bacteria > Pseudomonadota > Gammaproteobacteria > Burkholderiales > Burkholderiaceae_C > Polaromonas. The sequence goes on along the minus strand of JAURWY010000014.1, from coordinate 71,359 downwards.
GTATCGCACCGCCGCCCGCGAAGCCATCGCCCGCGTTGCGGCCCGCTCAGACTTGAGCAACGACGTGCGCGAAGTTGTTTCGCGCGCCTTGGCTGATTGACCAGGAAAAACATGACTCAAAAAATATCCCTCACCCGCTACCTCGTCGAAAAACAGCGCTCTTCCGGTCACATTCCGGCCCAGCTGCGCTTGCTGATTGAAGTCGTCGCGCGCGCCTGCAAGGGCATCAGCCAAGCCGTCAGCAAAGGCGCACTGGGCGGCGAAAACAGCGTCATGGGCTCCGCCGGCAGCGAGAACGTGCAAGGCGAAGTGCAGAAAAAACTCGACATCATCGCCAACGAAGTGCTGATCGAAGCCAACGAATGGGGCGGTCACTTGGCGGCCATGGCATCTGAAGAAATGGACGACATCTACGTCGTGCCGAACCGCTACCCGCAAGGCGAATACCTGCTGCTGTTTGACCCACTTGACGGCTCCAGCAACATCGACATCAACGGCGGTATTGGCACCATCTTCAGCGTGCTCAAAAAGCCCGAAGGCGACACCGACGTTGACCAACAAGACTTCTTGCAGCCGGGAAAGCAACAAGTGGCGGCAGGCTACTGCATCTACGGCCCTCAAACCACCTTGGTGTTGACGGTGGGCGATGGCGTGGCCATGTTCACGCTTGACCGCGAGCAAGGCTCGTTTGTACTGATCACAGAGAACGTACAGATCCCGGAAGACACCCAGGAATTTGCCATCAACATGAGCAACATGCGGCACTGGGATGAACCCATCAAACGCTACATCGACGAATGCCTGCAAGGCAAAGCAGGGCCACGCGGCAAAGACTTCAACATGCGTTGGGTCGCAGCGATGGTCGGCGACGTGCACCGCATCCTCACACGCGGCGGCGTCTTTTTGTACCCCTGGGACCAACGCGAGCCCGAGAAACCAGGCAAGCTGCGCCTGCTTTACGAAGCCAATCCCATGAGCTGGCTGGTCGAACAAGCCGGCGGCGCCGCGACCAATACGAAGCAACGCATTCTGGACATTCAGCCCGACAAACTTCACCAACGCGTGAGCGTGGTGCTGGGTTCTAAGAACGAAGTTGAGCGCATCACCGGCTACCACGCTGGGCTATAATTTTCCCCTTGTGCCGCTTTAGCTCAGTTGGTAGAGCAGCTCCTTCGTAAGGAGAAGGTCGTCAGTTCGACTCCGACAAGTGGCACCAATCAACATCAAGGTTTGTTGCTATTCATTTAGCAGCAGACCTTTTTTGTTTTGGGCTCATACCTGCGCTGTACCGCCAGCGGTACGCGGCTCTGTACCGTTCTGTCACCAATAAATCTGGGCCATTCAGCACGCGTTGCCTGCTACTTGTCGGGGTGCAATTTGAATTTATTTAAAAATGCTGCCAATTCGTTAGAAAACGTTACTAATGAATTAATATAATTATTTTTAAATCAGTCTTCGTAAAAAAATTAATACAAAATTATTTGGTAATAGATGTAATATTTGGCTTCATTAAAAATATTGGAGTTAAATATGTGGGCTATCCAGACAACCAAATACACACTTGCCGCCCTGCTTGCATCAATGGTCATCGGCTGCGCCACTCGGCCAGAAAGTATCTCAGCCTCGTTCGTCTCGCATGAAAAATATATGGGCCAGAGCTGTGTAGAGCTGAGCTTGAGCCTGTCCGACGTCCGCAGCCAGCTAACAAAGTTTTCATCTATGCAGGACACAAAGGCTAATGTTGACGCTGCAACCGTTTTCTTTGTACTCATTCCTGCGAGCAAGCTATCTGGTGATCACGCGGGTGATGTTGCTAAATACAAAGGTGAAGTGGAAGCGGTAGAAACGGCACTTATCAAAACTGGTTGCAAAAGAGCCGGCTCAATTAGCTGACTTCAATGAATGAATGATTGAACACCTAATGGCAAACGTAAAAATGTTGTTGAGCGCGTCAGCGTTCATTGTGCTGACCGGGTGCGCCACTTATCGAAATGATCTTCCCAATGAGGCCCAGGAAAAGGTTGCCTCGCACATCATCCTAAGCAAGACTGCGATGCGCGAGCGGAAGTACACGCTGATCGAACCGATCAAAGTAGAGATTAAGAAACTAACTCTTTTTCACAAAGACCCGACTGAAGATATGGCTAACGAGCTGCTTCAAAAAAAAGCCGCACACCTTAATGCCGATGCCGTCGTGAACATAATTTTTAGCTCTGGAATCGGTATGACCACATGGGGCTACCTTGAGGCACAGGGTGATGCCGTTAAATTTGTTAAGTGAACTTTAAAAAGCTTTTATATAGCTTCAAGCCGATTAGATAAAAACCCCAGCATTCAAACCGCTGGGTTTTTTTGGTGCGTCAACTGGCTATTGCATGTCGGCCACCAAAGTTTCAAGCTCGTCAACGCGCAGGCGCAAGGCCGATAGCTCGTCCTCAAAGTCTGCCTCCTCATCGAGTCGGTTTTGCTCAAGCTCGCGCAAGTAATCGACCACGGCGTCTAATCGCACGGTTAACTCTTTGGCGGTCATGCGAGCAGCCCGTCTACATCCCAAGGCCGTTTTGACGCGGCTGCGGCAGACGCAGCACCACCAGCACGCCCGAAAGCGGTTTCAGCTTTCAATCTGCTTTGCACCGTCAACCGAAATGAGCGTGAATGCATAGCGATTTTCGCGCTCTCGCCAGCGGCAAGCTTCACCAACTTGTCGTAAACGGTAATGTCTTGAATCGGGTCAAGTGTTGCCAATGATGTTTCAATTTTCTCGAGCCTCACGCAGTGCCCGGCGTAGGCCACTAGCTGCGGGGTTTGTTCAGCCGCGAACCAATCGCTCGGCAAGTTTTCCACCAATTGATTCCAGACTGCTTTTTGCGGTTCGGCCATGCCGGGCGGCGGTTGAAGACGTGCATTGTTTTTGTCTGCCATTGCTCGATGGTGAAGCAGTGATGCGGCTTTGATAATGGTCGGTTTAGTTGATTTCATAATGTTGGATAAGTCCATGTTTAGTACAACGGCTTGAGCGAGCCGGCTTCCAGTAGTTTTGCTCTGGACTTTGAACGGCCGCCCGGTCTACGCGCGACGCAATCCGGATTGAAACGGGCTTGCGTAGCAGCCCGCCACGGCACGCGGAAAGCTGAGTTGATGCAGGTGTGCCAACTTCGCGCACGGCGGCGTGTGGTGCGTTTAATCGATTCATCGGCTTACCCTGCCCGCCAGTAAATCGCTCAAGTCGCGCGCGTCGATGTGCCTCAATTCAGTCGTGATAATTCGCGTCGTGCCGTTACAAAGTTTGAGCGCACCAGACGCAAGAACTTCGGGAATGATGTTGGCGTTATTGCGTGCCTGCTTTACGTAAGCGAGCCAAGCGGCACCAACTAGGTGCTTTGCGGGGCGGGCGGCGGGCATCATGCTGCACCACCTATCAGTTGCGCGATTTCGTTCGCGCGAAGATTCAGAAAGTCGCTCGTCACCACCAAGCTGTCGCGGTGGCCTCTGAGCCGAAAGCACCCAGCCCCCAGCGCCCGGATATTTACACCGGCCAAAATTAGTTGGCGCTGAACTTGGTCGCGCAAGATATTTAGATTGTTCATTTCGTTATTCCTTAAAAGAGTACAGAGCGGCTCCACTCCTTACCGGCTCACCGGCTCATACCTAAAGGGGTATGAGCCGGTTGAGCCGTTTGAATGGGGTTGTGGCTCAACGGCTCATGTTTCGTTTTGAGCCGCCTTGAGCCGTTGAGCCGCTTGAGGTTGGTGATTCCGGTTTTTCGGTTGCTTGGTGATAAAAATCGCCCCGCATAACCAAAAGCCCCTCGCTGACTAGGCCATCGCGTGCGCGTTGAAACGCCTGCTTTTTAGCGTGTGGCGTTGTTGCTGCGCTTGTGGTGTAGAACTCCGCGCGCCACGCTTCAAGCGGTACGCAGTCACCCTCAAGCACCGCAACCCGTCCAAAGGCTTTGAGCGCATCGCTCAACCTTGGCGGCATTGGTGCTGCGGTGCGGGCGTCAGCGTTCACCACGCATGAGGCGCTGCCGTCCGTCAGCGTCACCACGTCCAGCTCGAAAGTGTGGCTAACGCCTGCCCCGTCCTTGCTCTTACCGCCCTTATTAATGTCGGTCGTCCATGTGCAGCGCCCAGCCTTGCGGCTAACGAAAAGGGCGCAGTCGAGCGCACCTATCAACGATGAGTGACCGCGCAGCCCAGCGCCTTCGCTTTTGCCTGAGTGGTGAATCAGCACCACCAAGCCCCCGGTAATCTGCGCCAGCCGTTTTGCACCCGCCAAAATCAAGCCCATGCCCACGGAACCGTTTTCGTCGATACCGACGGCGCTCGCGTTCAGTGTGTCCACCACCAAAACGCAGCCCTTCGGCAGTACTGAGGCGAAGTCGGTCACGTCCTGTTCGTTGGTGATGTTGAACCCGGTCATCATCAAGCGAACGGACTGCGGCAGCTTGCGGCCTTGGCGCTGCTCCCACGCCTGCACCCGCTGCTTAAGCCCGGTTGCCCTTCAAGCGCCGCATAAACGATTGGCCGGGCGCTCGTATGGTGTCCAAACCAGTCGCGGCCTTCGGCAATAGCGGTCACGCCATCAAGCGCGAAAAATGATTTACCAACACCAGACGGGCCATAGATAGCGGCCAAGCCTGAAGCCGGTAGAACACCGTCAATAGCCCATTCTGAAGGCTTGGTGGTGGCAAGGTCAGCGCCACTCAGTAACGCGAATCTAGGCCCGGTTTCGGCTGCGGGAATAGCGTTCTCAAGTAGCTTTTTCAGCACCGCGCGGCCATCGCGTTTCAGCATGTCGAAGGCGCTAAAGTCGGGCGCTTCCTTGGTGAAGTTAAGCACCGCAACGGTATCAAGGTCATTGGCAATATCATGTGCAAACTCTGAGGTGCGCGGTGACGCGACCAGCACCAAGGCGGCGCTCGGAAACGAACTCCGAAGGTCGCTCGCAACATAGCAATCCACATGGTCGAAAGGTAGGCTTGAGGCAACCGCAGTTGCACCCGTGGCACGCCAGCAAGCCCATGCAGATTCAAGGCTTTCGCAGACATAAACCACGCCATCGGCGGGTGCTGACCCGAAGGTGAACCAGCCCCCCTCACCAGCCAAAAGCGGAACCGATAGAGTGCTGGTGGTTCCATCGTCCCAGTTGTGGCGGATTTGAACAATTTGAAGGTTCACAAGTTCGTCGCCGTCACGCATTGGAACCACCATACAACCGCCCGCTTGCCTGCCAGCAAGTCGAGGGTTTTTCACGTTCGATTGTTCGGGCAGTACCCCGATTCCATCCAGCGGAAAACCCGGTTTCCCTTCAAGAAAATCGTGGCTACTAGGGTCATAACGTTGGGCTAATTTCAGCACCGTCAAAAGCCCCCCATCTGCGCGCCAATGACCGGGCCAATCGCCCCCTCGGTCTGCCATTTTGTAGAGCACATCGACTTCAGCGTCGTCGAGGTGCAACCAGCCCTGAAGGGCGTCAGCGCCGGTTCCGGGTTGCTCCTCATCGACGTAATCCGTCATGCCCCATTTTTGAATCGTGGCCTCTGGAATGCAATCTGTCCAGTTCATGAAAACTTCGTAATCAACGCCCGCATTTCGGGCAGCACCACAAACGGTTTTCCAGTTGTCGAGGGTGATAAATTGAGTCGGGATTGCGCGAAGCGCGGCGGTCGCGGTGATAGCAGTTTGTTGCAGCATGTCAGGTTCTCCAAAAGTGCAATTTGATTTTGTCGGTGGTGCTCAAGCTGTAAATGCCCGGTCGGCAAAGTTGGCCGTGCGCGTCGATGACTCGCAGTCTTTCGCAGGGAATTTCAAGCCCTTTACGGCGCAGTTTCATCACCAAACTAGGGCTATTGCTTGCGCCTGTCGCGGCGTCTAAGGCTTCACGCGGTGTTGGTCTGAGTTGAAGCGCCGCGAGTAGCTTGATTTGTCTTCGGGTGACTGTAAAATTGACTTGCAAGTTTTCTTGAGCGGCTCCGGATGTGTCCAGCATCCGGGCCGCTTTTTCGTTGGCGGCCATCGCGTTATGCTCCGAATGCGGTTGCCAGCGACTGACCCCGAACCGCACCGTCCGGGCGCGTTGTGCGGGTCGCTTTGTCTTTTGTCAATTCGGCATGTCCGGCCCGCAGTCGTGCAGCAGCTTCAGCCCCGGCGACGGACAGCACATCACCAACATCAGCACCTGACAGCATCCGGACATTTACAGATTTCGCACTCGCAATTTCGTTGAAAACCAAGTATTCGGATACACGTTTTGCGAAGCGCGTCACCGCCGATTCGGTGTCGGTGAAATTCATTTCGTAATCCGTCATCGCTTCCAACGAGCACGTGAAGCCCGCAGCCTCGATTTCAGCCCTCAATTGATGCTCGGCTTGCTGCGCTTTGTGCAGTGCCTTCAGCTCGGTTTGAATGCCTTCAACGCGGTCAATGTGCGACTGTTTGGCTTCGGCATTCACAATGGCAGATTGTGAAGAAACGACAGCTTTGATAGCGTGCCGTTGCTCATCAATCGCTTGCAGCAGAACCGCCTTTTTTGAGCGAATAGTGGCAAGCTCACGGTTCAAAGTGGCAACGTCTTCGGCGGGTGCTGTCTGGCCGGTCATGAAGCTTTTCGCGAGACTCAGCGCAGAAGGTTTTTCCTGAAGGGTCTGATCGGAAAGTTTCACCAGCAATGCGGTTTCTTGTGCGCTTGCGTCTGCGTGCGCTTGGCTCAATTGGCCAAGTAATTTTGTTGCGGCGATATGGCCAGGATTTTGGAAAATAGTTTTCATGATGTTCATTTCGTTTTGTTGATGCTTGCCAGACGGCGGGCGTTTTTGGTGGTTTGGGTTTCTGGTGCGCTGAGTCGTGCGAGCGCAGCGCGATTTGCTGCGGTCGTTTTTGGCTTGGTCGGCGATTGGCGCAGCCGTTGTGTTGGGCTGTTCATACTGCGGCCCCGGTCAGGCGTCGGATTTCAGCCACCGGCCAGCCAAGCCGCCCATTGATTCGCAGCGGTCGCAGCGGGCCATCTTCAAAGCAAGCCCAGCCCCTCATAGTCTGTTGCTGGCGAAGCAGATAGAAGGCAGCGTTTGCCGTTGGGACTAGCGTCCGGGTTTCCAGTTCCAGCGGCGGGAACTGTTGGGGATTTTCCGTTTTCATATTCACCTTTCTTAACGCAGTTATTTGCGTTGAGGTGAATATCTCAAGCGATATTTGCAGAACCGCGGTTCTGCGGCGATTCAGTCGGGGGCGCTTTTATTTATTAGGCGGGTAATGGTGTCTTCGCTGACTTCATACTCGCGCGCTAGGCTCTTGCGCAGCCCGTAGGTTGATATTGCGGCTTTCCACGCCCGAATAATGCCTCGCTGTTCCGACGAGGTTAACTTGCTAGTACCTTGCCGCCGAAGTGAGTTTTTTTTGCTTTGTTTGTTTACGGCCAGCTCTAAAGGCGCGCCACGAATGACCCCCGCAACTCGGTGCGCTTCAGCTAAAAGTAAATCGGCGTGAAGACACAACATTTCGGAACTTACCTGCGGTGTCAGAAAAGCTTGGGTCAGTCGTTCACGCAGAGTTAGAAGGTGCGCCAGCTTTTGCGGATGGTCTTTCCAGTGTCCAGACGAATCCACCCATTCATCAAACCCGGTCATGTCCCAGCCTGTCAAACTCCACACCGTGAGTACGAGATTGGATTCGGCTTGGTCGTCGTTCATGTCGCACCCCTTCTAGGCTTCGCTTCAAAACAAGAACCCCGGCATGCGGGTGAAGAATCCCGCTTTTCAGCCGCTAAACCTAGCCGGGGTAAAACTGTTTTATGCGGTTTGGATTACTCGCAACGCACCGGGCGCGGCCTTGGTATCGAACACAATTCCGGCTTGCTCCAGAATGTGCTTCTCAATCTGTGCAAGGTATGGCCTCAGCGCATCAATCGAGCGCGGCCTGTAACCCTCGGCGATTGAATCAGGGGAATGGCCCATCACTTGCGCAATCGCGCCAGCGGGCGCACCGGCAGCTTCACCCAGTAGCGAAAACGAACGACGCAAGCCGTGTATGGTCAGCTTGACGACGCCAGCGTGCTTGTTCACCTTGCTGAAATTGGAGCGAGGTTCCTCGATATGCCCGCTGGCAGACTTGGCGGCGAAAACGAACGGGTTTGCATTGCCTTCATCATTTGTCACTCGCGGCAGAGTTACCAGCATTTGCGCCAGATAGGGCGACAACGGAATAATCCGGGTGTCGTTCACCTTGTCGGCCAGTGTCAGACGGCTCCACCTGAAATCAACGTCTTCCCAGCGCAACCCGGCCATTTCCTCACGGCGTGCGCCAGTTAGCACTAGCGCCTTCAGATAGGTTGCAATCGTCCGATTACCCAGCATGTCAGCACCAGCGAACCAGCCGGGCAACTGCGCCACCTCCAAGCAATCCTTGCGCTTGTTCGCCTTAGTGCTGGGTAGCGAGTCGAGAATCGCGGGGGCGCTTCCTGCGGCACGGTTCACAAGGCCTCGGTAGTCTGGTTTGCTTGCAGCCCATCGCAGGAATCCGCGAAACATCATCAAGGCGCGTGCGGCATAGTCCGGCCCCTTCTTAGCTTCGCTGTCATGCCACGCCTTTATCGTGTCCTCGTTTATCTGGCTTAACGGCATCACCATCAGCGGGTACAGCGGCCCCACTCGCGTAACGCCCTGCCCTCGCACCTTCTTAACGCCACCGGGTGACGACATTAGGAGGATGTCGGCACGATAGCGCGGCTTCCATACCGGGCGGCGCTTTGGCTTGCCTTCCTCTAAGTACTGCGGCCATAAGTCACCCACGGTCAACGTTTGCACCTTATCTGCTTCAGCCTGTGCAGCTTTGTCGGCGTCTTGCTGACGTTCAAGTTCGCGCGGGTCTTGCTTGTCGGTCTTGACAACCTTTGCCAGCTCGCGGGCCTTGTCCTTGGCGTCTGAAATGCTCATCAACGGGAAACCGCCGAGTGTTTTGCTTATGGCTTTGCCGTTGAGCTTGGCCTCATAAACAAATGACTTGGCACCCTTCGCGGTAACGCGCACCCGCAGCCCTGATACGTCCCGGTCGCGCAAAAAAGCCTTGGTAGCACCAGACGGGCAGGTCAGGCGCTCGATTAGCCCAACGCTCAACTCGTGCGTGAGCGTTAGATCAATGGAAGTAGTTCGCCCCGGTCTCGCCATGTCCGCCCCTGTTGTGTGAATCCCGCCATACCTGCGCCATACCTGCGCTGTACCGCCAATAATGGCCTATTTTGGCATATTTTAATCAACAGGAGGGGATTCATTTCTACAACAAATACCTTGTAAGTTATTGATTTACATTGTTTTTATCTATAGAAATCAACAAATGAGAATATACCAACTTCATCATTCGTAAGGAGAAGGTCGTCAGTTCGACTCCGACAAGTGGCACCAATCAACATCAAGGTTTGTTGCTATTCATTTAGCAGCAAACCTTTTTTGTTTGGGGCTCATGTAGGCGATCTGTAGCCAACTTGTCAAAATCAATAGCCAGTTCCGCGAGTGACTCAGTACCGCAAAGCGCTGCCTATTCACAGGAAAAAATGACCGTAGCCTTCGGATAATTGCCCAAGATATACGGCCCCGGATTTTCGGTTGTCAAGGTGAGCTTCATTTGTTTTTTGAGGTTGTAGCAAGTCAAATTTGCCTCGATAAGTGCCTCGGCCAATAACGGCTCCCTCCCGCTGGGAAACGCGCCAGCTTGCCGCGAAACAACATAGGTTCCATTGCCAGCAGGCATTGCCCCCGTACTTGTCGTGGCACAACCACTAACGAGCAGAAGTGACGAACCAAAAAAACTAAGTGCAAGCAATCGAGAAAACATAACTAGCTCCTTTTAAATTTAACCCGACAACGATTCCGGCGCGGCCATGCGCTTGATGCGCTTGCGGTCTTTGGCGGTCTGGCGTGCTGTCCACAAATCTCGCTGGGTTTGCAGTGCCAGCCAGTAGCCCGCTGTTGTGCCCAAAGCTTCCGACAGGCGCAAATCCATATCGGCGGAGACGGCAGCATGGCCATGCAGGACGCGCGACAACATGACCCGGCTGATACCAATGTAGGCAGCGAAGCCGGTCACGCTGACGCTCAGGTCATCCAGCCAGCCAGTCAGCAATTCGCCCGGATGTGCGGGGTTGTGCATGTTCATGATGTGCCTCTCAGTGGTAATCCAAATAATCCAGCAATTCAACGTCCTCACCGACAAACCGGAAAGCCAGTCGCCAATTGGCTTGCACGGTGACGGCATAAAACCCGGCACGGTCGCCAGACAAGCCATGCAGGCGCCACGACGGACGGCTCAGGTCTTGCGGCGCACTGGCAACGCTCAGAGCGGTCAGCAACTCGCGCAGGCGCTTCGCATGGATGGGTTGAATACCTGCCATGCGGCCAGTCTTGAAGTACGCTTCAAGGCCTTTGTGTCGGAATGACAGAATAATAAACTGTTAAGCCTTGGTTTACAAGTCAGTGGTTTATCACACGCAGAGCACTGGGTGCGACCTTGGCGTCAAACACAATCCCAGCCTGCTCAAGAATGTGCGCTTCAATCAGCGCCAGGTATAGCCTCAGCGCATCAATGGAACGCGGCCGGTAACCCTCTGCAATTGAATCGGGCGAATGTCCCATCACTTGTGCAATCGCGCCAGTGGGCGCACCGGCAGCGTCACCTAGCAGCGAGAACGAACGACGTAAGCCGTGAATAGTCAGCGTCACGACGCCAGCGTGTTTATTGACCTTGCTGAAATTGGAACGAGGTTCCCCAATATGCCCGCTGGTAGACCTAGCGGCGAAAACGAACGGGTTTGGTCTTCCATCTTTGTTTGTCAATCGTGGCAGGGTTGCCAGCATTTGTGCAAGATACGGCGACAGCGGAATAATCCGGGTGTCATTCACCTCGTCAGCAAGTGTCAAGCGGCTCTACCATATCTACCTGAGAGATTTGACCATTGAGAATTACCCTGAAAGCGAGCATTCATGCGGGCTACCGGGATTCTTCAGGGACGACTACTTACGCCTTGAAGTCTATCAAAATGAAAGCTACGCGAGCGTGCTGACCAGATCGGCTGCCTACGCTTTGGTTTACTCTCCTTCAAGTCCTGCGAAATGGGCTTGTCGGCCTTTGTTTAGGAAGTGCCCCTTGGTACTGAGCGGCGTCAAACGTCTGTCGCTGGCTCAGCAATTCGTCGCCGTCGAGGCGCTCTGCCAAGCTGTCCAGATCGTTTTTCGATACCCCGACGGATTCAAAGTGCGCGCGCCAGGTGTTAACCACCCCGATGACTTGGACGACTTGTGCGGCGGCTTGGGCAGGCCCAAGCCCAAACGCGTCGCACTGGGACATCGCGTTGGACAGCGTGGACTCTTGTCCGTACGCCCCGCAGATGAACTCTTGATAGCCCTGGCCGGAGTTGGTGGGGAGTACGTCATACGCCGGCGCCAGCCTCAGCCGTCCATTGGCGGTAGGGTCCACGACCAAGAGCGAGTGGTTCTTCTCATGATCGTCTGTGTTGTCGACCAGAATGTTGAACACCATCCGGCGGAACAGCTCTTGCGCATCAGCCAGATGCGCGTCGCCCTGGCTGACACCAACTCTGCGCAGGATTCGGGCGAGCTGCGGGTATCCCATTTCTGGCTCGCTGCCGGCCGGCGTGGCTGCTCGGATAGCGGTGCCCGCCGAGATGCTGTGAATCCGCTTGCCGTCCACACGGTCGAATCGCAGAATCGCCACGGCATTCGCCGCCACCAAGCGAATGACCTGGGTCTGGGCGACGCAGATGCCGGCCTGAGTTGCTAACGTCATTGTCGCGTGTTCGATCAGCGGAGCGTCAACGTACTCGTTGTTGAAGAACTTGATGACCCACTGCTCGCCATCGATATCGATCAGCGCCTTGGGTTTGGCGCCGCCTAAAGGGCTGCCTCCACCGGCCATTATGTTGGCTTCAAGAGCGCCCAAGGCATCGCCGGCTTCAATCTTGGCCACCACTTCGCTGAGTTCTTGGGCTTGCGCCAACCGCGGCAAGGGGCCACCTTGTCGGGGGAGGTAGGTGGTGAGCGAAGTCGAGACACCTAGCGCACCGAAGCGGTCGTCACCCGCGTAGTAGAGCAACTCCATCAACGATACGCGCTTGGGTTTGTCGATGAACCGGATGACTTTTTCACCCCAGCGGTCCGGACGGGCGTCATCCACGGCACCGACTGCGCGGGGCGCATTAGCGCTCAGCCGCCCAGGCGGGAGGAACTCGTTGTCGACAAGCGGCAGGTCCTCGCTGAGGGCGAATCCATTGGCCAGCCAGTCCCCGGCGTAGTGGAGCGAGACGCCCTTGCCGGCAGCCACCAGCTGCAAGGCACCCACGTAGCGAGGTATCGGGTCTCCCAGGTACCAAAGGTACAAGTTATCTAGGCGCATGTCAGTCCTTTTTGCTTTTGCGGGGCTTTATCCGCGCATGCGCGCGTCTGCGGAGGCCTGCGCACGGGCTTGGCCGAGCTCCATCGCTTCTCGAACGCTCATATCGAGCGCGCCCTGGTCATGCTCCGGTGCCGCCAAGTTGCCCAGCTCGCCATCTCGGTTGATAAGCCACAAGGCACTTGCAACGATGCCGATGCTCACGGTCGGGTCGCCGGCTTCGAGACGCTGGAGTGTGGAGAGGGTGACTCCCAAGCGCTTTGCCCAGGTGCGCAGCGATTCCTTACGGCGTAAGCGGGCCACCGCCAAGTCGGCTCCGAGTTTCTGGAGTGCACCCAAGGTGGCTGGAGGCAGTTGCCTAATGGCTTTGGTGATTTTTGACATACCGATATAATGGCACAAAACAGCCTATATTGTTGCTTTTTATCGGTATGACAAGATGTATTTCAAAGAGTACCCATGAATGAGGGTTTCTCGTGGCCGCGCTCCCGCTGGGAAACACGCCAGCTCGCCGAGAGAAAACATAATTAGCTCCCTTTAAATTTAGCCAGCCAGTAGCCCGCTGTCGTGCTCAAAGCTTCGGACAGGCGCAAGTCCATATCGGCGGAGACGGCGTCAACATGGATGCCGATGCACATCAATGCCATCTGCATCGATTCACCCTAAAAAGGTCCTGCCACCTAGAGGGTTTATACGTAAAGTTACGACCTACAAAATTTAAACCAGCAAAATATAAACGTTATTCATTAATTAATGATGACAAATGATAAAAAATAATGCTTCTCAGAAATTGAAACCAGTTCCTGACAAAAGCAAAACGAATGTCATTTTGGTTAACAACATCACAGGAAATTAAAAATGAAAAAAGTTCTGATCGCAGCTGCTGTAGCAGCGTCATGCATCGCTCCCCAAGCGTTTGCGCAAACCAACGGCGCAAGCGGATTCACCGGCTTCAGTGCTGCCGCCAATGCCAATGCGTCCACGTCTTCAACGGAAGTGCGCAACGGCAGCAATTACGTCGACATGGGTAAAAGCTCACAAGATGTGAGTTTGCAAGCCGCATATGGTTTTGCCATGGGCAACAACTACGTTTTGGGCCTCGGTGCTACCTATGCACTGGGTGACTTGAAATCTGGTTCGGTCACCGTGGGAGATTTCAATGCCAACTTGAAAGGAAAAGACGCCTACTCCCTTTACCTCGAGCCGGGCTACGCCATCAGCAATTCGACCTTGGTCTATGGCAAGTTGGCCTACCTCAGCATGAAGGGTGAAGCTGGAGGCTCCATTCATGGTAGCGAAGACTTTAGCGGTGTTGGCTACGGCGTTGGCATTCGTCACAAGCTGAACAAAAACTTGTTCCTTCAAGGTGAAATTGCACAGGCCGATTACAGCCACGAAACCATTGGTGGCACGATGTTCAAGCCATCTTCTACCACTGGTACGGTGGGTATCGGCTACCAGTTCTAACCCAACTCGCGCCCATGAAAAAACCCGCTTCGGCGGGTTTTTTCATGGGCTAGATAACTCATCACAGCCCTGACTGCTTTTGCAAAACTGCTGGCAACCGAGTCTTGACCATCAAGGCCATCTGCTCAATCAGATGGGGCACAAGGCGCAAAGCCAGTTGCAATTGGGTCTGCAGCAACCGCTGCATGACACCAAACTTGCTCGTGTCTTGCACGTCGGAGATAAGGGGAAGCATGTCTTTCAACAAAGCATCTGGCGACGCGTCTTGGGGACGCTCCAAGGCCTGCGCCAAGACATCGAGTTGCCGCTGCAAGGTCTCAGCGGTGGCTAGCAAACCGGCGTCGACGTCCCCGAGAACTAATTCATCACGGTGCGCACCGATGGCTGATATGTAGTTCAGCAGCGTGTGTGAATAAATCAAAAACCGGCCGCTGGCTTCTTTCTGAGCGCTGCCGCCGCGCGATGGTTCTTTCAGCATGGCTGAGTAGGCACTCGAGAGGGCAGCATCTGCATTGTGGGCATTGCGGCGGGCCAGCCGATAGCTCAAGTTGTCTTGCTTTCCCGACTGGGCTTGATACTGAGCCAAAATTTCATGCAGGTAAATAGCTTGTGTATGCAATACGCGCGCCGCTAGGCCGGGCCACTGGCGCAACTGCCAGTTGGGCAAGACCAACCAAGCCGCTAAGCCGGCGATCACGGAACCGACGACGGTGTCCAACAATCGAGTGAGGATCACGCCCTGCCCCATGCCCATCTGGTGAAAGCTGAGCAGCAGCAACGCGGACACGGCGACTGTGGCCAACAAATAACGGGTGTGGCGCGTCCCTAAAAAAACCGCTCCTAGCAACACAATCAAGGCCGACTGCATCGTCGGCGTTGGAAAGAGTTGAATCAACGCCCAGCCCAAAGTCAAGCCAAACGCTGTCCCCAAGGTGCGCTGCATCAGGCGCGTCAAGGTGGCGGCGTATTGCTGTTGGCTGACGAACAAAATCGTCAGCAAAATCCAGTAACCGTGTGGGTCCTTGGTCGCGTGCATGATGCCGAACCCGACCGCCAACGACACCACCAAGCGGATCGCATGGCGGAACAAAGGCGAGCGCGTTTGCAGCTGGGCCCGAATGCGTATCCACGCTTCGTGCAGCGTGCCGGGCTGACGGTCCAACAGGCTCTGATCCACGCTACCGTCCACGGGGTCCACCGGCTTCAGCGCACCAGCAAAAACCCGCGCCATGGCGGTCAGGTTGCTACTCAAAGCATTCAGGGCCGGCAATGACAGGTGCGCGCTTTGCAATCCACCCAAGTGATGAATGGCCGCATGCAAGTCCTCGATGGAACGAGCGGTGGCACCGTGGTGTTCCGGCACAGTCTTCGCCCGAATAGCGATGGCAAAACGAAAGGCTTGCTCACCCAACAAGGTCAACACACGCTGGCAGCGGTAAAGCGCGTCGGAGTGAAAGAAAGCGGTGGATAAAACCTGGTAGTCCTCGTGCGAAGAACTGGCGCGTTCGTGAATATCTTGCGCCGCCAAATACTGCTGCATGGACAGTAACAGCCAAGCGGGCGGTTGACCTCGGCTGAGCCGGCTGAACAAGCTTTCCTTGGTGGCATTCAAGGCGTCAACCACGCGCGCGTTGTGCACGACCAAGGCCATGCGGCGCTGGGTCAAGTCGACTTCACGGACCGGCTCAAGCAGCTGCGCTTTCAAGTGCAGGTATTGCCCCAACAGCGCATACAACTTAGACAAGCGATGCCGCACTGGCGCTTGTGGCATGACCGCCGACCAGAGCACCGACACCACGCCATACCAAACCGCACCCGCCAGCAGCAGCGGCGTGCTGGTGCTGACCTGCGCGTGGCCGGTTTGTGCCGCCAAGGCCGAATAAATAAACAAGACCATCGCCCCAAAAGCAATGGCGCGGTAACGCTCTCCCAAGGCGCCCAGCATCGTCAGCGTGAAGGCAGACACAAGCAAAACAGCCAACAGCAACGCCGGCCAAGGCAAGGTGAGCCAAACCGCCAAGGCCACCAAGGTGAAGGCCACCATGGTGATGAGCTGCGCGCGCAGGCGGCCTTGCCAGTTGTCGTCGGTTTCTGTCAAAGCGCTGGCAATGACGCCCAACAACACCGGCATCAGTTCGCCTTGCCGCTGCGACAGCCAGTCAAAAATCAGAACGCACGTCAACGCCACCAGTGCACGAGCACCACGCGTGTAGCCTTCGTGGTTCTGGGTGCGTTGACGTGCGCGCCTCAAACGTTCGTCAAGACCTATCAAGCTAAAGTAGTTCATGTGATCCTATATGCAAGAAGCATACTCACACATGATGACGTTGGCCGTCGTGGCTTCACGTGACAGCTTCGCGTTAAGGAATCAACTTATCTGCGCGCAGCTGCGCAAACAAGCCGGTGAACGAATCTTCGGTCACTTGGTAGGCCGTGAAGCCAAGTTGGCGGCTGCGCGTCAAGTCGGGCTCAACCAATCCGTGCTGCTTTGCCATCTCGCGCCAGAGTGCCTCATCGCCGGCCATCTCAGTTTCCAGCGGGCGAATCGTGCCGTCGAAACCAGCCGCTTCGACGCCAAACCAGTTGGCCAAGCGGCCCCAAAGCCATTGCCAGCGAAACATATCACCGTTCACGGGATAGAAGGCGGTGTTGTGCCCATGTTCATCGCATGGCCAACGGCCTCGCCGACGACGGTGTGCGGTCTGTGGACGTTCCAGCTGAAGCTGTCACGTGCGGCAGCCGCGAAGACTTCGTCTTTTTGTTCGTCATAAAAATTCTCGATGGCCAGTCGGGGCTGCTCTTCGCGCAGCGGGGTTTTGGGCAAGGTGACGGCACTGGCACAGGCCTCAAAAGGCCCCAGGTAATGTTTGAGGCCCGTCACCAGAGACACATGGCGCAACATGGCGCCGTTGACGCGAATGTTCTCGGCCTCAGTGGCTTGCCGCATCCATGCGGTAATGAACACATGCGTGGGCGCAACATCGGTCAAAGCGGTTGGCAAACTGGCCGGGTCGAGCAGGTCAGCGGCGATTGCCCGCAAACCGGGCACACCCTCCAGCGGACGGCGCGCCAAACCATCGACAGTCTAGCCTCAGTCAATCAACTCGGTCGCCCATTCATTCAACAAGGTGCATGAAAATGCACCAACAAAGATCAACCCAGCAACGCCGCCAAACCGCCTTCAGGTTCAAAGCGGTTGTTCCGGAAGGTCAGCCGGGTCGGAGCCGTCCACACGGGATGCTTCACCGAATGCTGAGGGTCACCTGGGTAGCAAACGGTGCGGACCCCTTCATGCATGAAGGGTTCGGGCTCAACCAGCAGCGGTAAGCGTGCATTGGCTGCGGCCATCACCTCGGCGGCGCTGGGGTGGCGTACCAACTGACTCAGACTCATGATCTGCGCAGGCACCAGTCCAATGTCACCCGACCAATACTGTCGCAAAGCCGACTCTGGCGTCAACCAAACGGTTTCCGTGACCTCGTGGTCGTCATGCAAAACTTCTTGACCTTCAGGCGCCAAGGCCACGAAAAAGCGCGCATCAAAGCGCCGAGTGCTCACCGACGGCACGCGCGGCGTGATCCAACGTGCCCATGGCTTGAGAGCGCTGGTCTGCAAAGGCAAACCGATTTGAGCCATCGCCGCGGCAAACCCCAGACCATCCTTCAGGTGCTGCCGTAACTCGGCTGGCACATGTTGCGGCAGTTCCCGATGCAGCAGCAACCCGCACTCTTCAAAGGTCTCGCGCAAAGCAGCCACGTACAAACCAGCACCGGTGGCGGCATCGAGCTCCGCCTCGCCCAGACTGGCTGCCAGCATCACGGCAGTTTGCTCCAGTTGCGAATCTAAAGTCTGGCAATCCAAAGCGTCCAGCTTGCCACCTGGAAAAACGTGCACACCACCAAGTACCTTTGAGTTGCCGTGTCGTCTGACCAGCAATACCTCGAGCCCGCCGGGACTGTCGCGCAGCACCATGACAGTCGCTGAAGGTGTCGGAGGCGTGAGGACTTCCTGATGATTTATTTCGATGGCCATGGAGTTCCTCAATGACGGAAGTGCCGCACGCCGGTTGTGACCATCACCACGCCACGCTCGTCAGCCGCCGCAATCACTTCTGCGTCGCGCATGCTGCCGCCGGGCTGGATGATGCAGCTGGCGCCCACATCGACCACCACATCGAGGCCGTCGCGGAAGGGGAAGAAGGCGTCGCTGGCCACGGCTGAACCTTGCAGGTCGAGGTTGGCATTAGCGGCTTTGATGGCCGCGATGCGGGCCGAATCGATCCGGCTCATCTGGCCGGCGCCGACGCCCAGCGTCATGCCGCCGCCGCAGAAAACGATGGCGTTGGACTTGACGTATTTCGCGACCTTCCAGGCGAACAGCAAATCTTGCAGTTGCGCTGGCGTCGGTTGCAGTTGGGTGACAACCTTCAGGTCAGCCAGCGTGATCTCGTGGTTGTCGGCGGTTTGCATCAACAAGCCTGAACCGACACGCTTGACGTCGATCAGATTGCGGCCTTGTTGCGCGGCGCTCTCACCACCTGTTGGCAGCGGGATCTCTAAAATGCGCACGTTGACTTTGCTCTTGAAGACAGCCAATGCCTCAGGTGTGAAGGCAGGCGCCATCAACACTTCAACGAACTGTTTGGAGATTTCCAACGCTGCTTTTTCATCTAGCGGACAGTTCAGCGCAATGATGCCGCCGAAGGCCGACGTCGGGTCGGTTTTGAAGGCTTTGCTGTAGGCGTCCAGCGCATCAACGCCGATGGCCACGCCGCAGGGATTGGCGTGCTTGACGATGACGCAGGCGGTTTCGCCGATGAGCGAGTCAAAGCTCTTGACGCATTCCCAAGCAGCATCAGCGTCGGCAATGTTGTTGTAAGAGAGTTCCTTGCCCTGCAACTGACGCGCCGTGACGAGCGAGCCAGCAGCAGGATGCAGGTCGCGGTAAAAGGCCGCTTGCTGGTGCGGATTTTCGCCGTAACGCAGGTCTTGCAACTTGATGAAGCGGCCGTTGGACTGGCCCGGAAACAAGCTGTGCGTGCCGTCGGCCTGCAAGCTGGACAGGTAGTCGCTGATGGCGCCGTCGTACTGGCTGATGCGATTGAACGCGGCTACGGAGAGGGCGAATTTGGTGGCGTCTTTCAGCTGACCGTCGGCTTGGAGTTCGGCCAACACACCGGCGTATTGCGACGCGTCGGTCAGCACGCCGACGTCTTCCCAGTTCTTGGCGGCAGACCGCACCATGGCCGGGCCACCGATGTCGATGTTTTCAATCGCGTCTTCTAAGGTGCAACCAGGCTTGGCAACCGTCGCTTCAAACGGGTAGAGGTTGACCACCAGCAAGTCGATGGTGCTGATGCCATGTGCTTTCAGAGCGGCCATGTGCTCGGGCACGTCGCGGCGGGCCAACAAGCCGCCATGCACTTTCGGGTGCAGTGTTTTGACGCGGCCATCTAACATTTCAGGAAAGCCGGTCAGCTCAGCTACTTCTGTCACCGGCAAGCCTTGGTCGGCCAGCAGCTTGGCGGTGCCGCCGGTGGACAGCAGCTTGATGCCAAGGGCGTGCAGGCTTTTGGCGAATTCAACAACACCGGTCTTGTCGGACACGGAAATCAGGGCGGTCAAAGTAGAGGCGGTCATGGCGAGTCAGGGTCCGGGTTGGATCTAAAAAAGTGGAATGGCGGATTGATAAAGCGAGATGAAATTCATCCCGAATAATCACTTCAAAAGCTTGTGCTCCAGCAACTTCTTGCGCAGCGTGTTGCGGTTCAGACCCAGCCATTCGGCTGCACGCGACTGGTTGTGGTCAGCCTGCTGCATGACGATTTCAAGCAGCGGTTTTTCGACCACGCGGACCATCATGTCGTACATGCCAGCGGGCTCGGTGCCGTTCAAGTCCTTGAAGTAGCCTTCTAGGCTGGTGCGCACGCACTCTTCGATGTGTTTCTTGCTCATGCGGAGGCTCTCTCTTTTTGTTCTGTGTGCTGTCCGGCCTGGGACGGCAAGGCGGCAGGCACTCGCTCCATGCTGGACTCAAGACGATCGAAATAGTCGGCGACTGCGGCCATCTGCAATTCGCAGCTTTCCAGCAGGTTCATGCGCGCCCGGAAGTCTTCACCGCCGGGTAAGCTTTTGACATACCAACCTATGTGTTTGCGCGCGGTACGCACGCCTGAAAAGTCACCGTACAACGCGTAATGGTCGAGCAAATGGTCCAGCAGCAAACGCTTGACTTCTGCCACCAAGGGCGGGGCCAAGTGCGTGCCGGTTTCCAGAAAATGGCTGATCTCGCGGAAGATCCAAGGTCTGCCTTGCGCTGCGCGGCCGACCATCACGGCGTCAGCGCCGGTCAACGCCAGCACGTCGCGGGCTTTCTCGGGTGAATCGATGTCGCCATTCGCCACCACCGGGATCTTCAGAGCGGCCTTCACCGCAGTGATGGTGTCGTATTCGGCCAAGCCTTTGTAGCCCTGCTCTCGCGTGCGGCCATGCACCGCGATCATCTGCACGCCGGCGTCTTCAAAGGCGCGCGCCAAGCGCACTGCGTTCTTGTTTGACGCCGACCAGCCCGTTCGCATTTTCAGCGTCACCGGCACGCCATGCGGTGCGCAGGCGGCCACCACAGCTTGCACGATGGACAGTGCCAGCGGTTCGTCCTGCATCAACGCAGAGCCTGCCCATTTGTTGCAGACTTTTTTGGCCGGGCAACCCATGTTGATGTCAATGATCTGGGCACCGCGGGCGACGTTGTAAGCCGCAGCGTCGGCCATCATCGGCGCGTCGGTGCCGGCAATTTGCACCGCAATCGGCTCGACTTCACCGTCATGGTTGGCACGGCGCGAGGTCTTCAGGGTGTCCCACAGGTCACGGCGCGAAGTGACCATCTCACTGACCGCGTAAGCCGCGCCCAGCTTTTTGCACAGCTGGCGAAACGGCCTGTCGGTGACACCGGCCATGGGCGCCACGAACACGCGGTTGGCCAGAGCGTAAGGTCCGATGTTCATGAGGTGGGCGGGTGGGCGAAGAAGGATGGTCAAGAAAAGCGAGGGGCCATTGTATCTGCCTAAATTTTCAGCAGCACACAAAACCTCACGAAAGTTTTTTCGTGCCTGCCGACGGCCATCCCGGCTCCTTATACTGGCTGCCACATGGACCCTTGGATCATCCGACTCACCGACCTGTTGGCGTTGCCCGAATACGGCCTCAGCACGGTTTTTGTCGTCTCGTTTATCTCCGCCACCTTGCTGCCGCTGGGCTCAGAGCCCGTGGTCTTTGGTCTGGTCAAACTCAACCCCGGCTTGTTTTGGCCAGCGGTGCTGGTGGCCACCGTTGGCAACACACTGGGCGGCGCGCTCGACTGGTGGATGGGCTACGGCGCACACAAGATAGTCGACAAATACAAGCATTCATCCCACCACGGCCACGCTTTGAGATGGCTTGAAAAACTCGGCCCGAAAGCCTGTTTATTGGCTTGGTTACCCATTGTTGGCGACCCCCTGTGTGCGGTGGCGGGCTGGCTGAAGTTCCCATTTTGGCCCTGCTTGGCCTATATGGCAGTGGGTAAGTTTTGCCGTTACCTGTTGATGACGGGTGGGCTGGTGTGGGCTTTTCCGGGCGGCTTTCACTGGTAGCCAGCCGCCAACGGGCAAGAGGCTAGAACTTCTCGTGCGGAAGCAAATAGCGCCACTGCCCCACGGGCAGGCTGCTCATCGCCACGCGGCCGATGCGGATGCGCTTCATGCCCTCGACCTGCAAACCGACGCTTTCGCACAGAAAGGCAATTTGCCCTGGCCGCTCGCCCTTGAGCGCAAAGCGCAAACGTTTTTCGCTTTGCCAGCTGACCTTGGCCGCACCCAACAAAATCCCATTGAAGGTGTAGCCGTGGTCGACCCGGTTCAAACGCTCTAGTCCGCCCGCTTTGATCTCACCGCTGACTTCAACCAGCACTTCGTTTTCCATGACGTTGGCGTCTTCGCTGAGCTTGCGCGCAACGCGCCAGTCTTGCGTGAACACCACCAAGCCATTGGCGCGCGGCGCGAGCGGCGTCACCAACACTTGGTCTGCAAAATGTTTTTTCAGCGGGCTGAGCTCTGAGCGATCGTCTTTCCAAAGGTTGCCGGGCACCAGCAATCCAGCGGCGCTGGCAGCTCCCCGCAGCGCACCCAAACCGGCTTCGACGTCCGCAGGCTTGTGCAACAAAATCGTCACAGGCATGGCGGCCAGCAAGCTGGCGTCAGGGCTGACGTCAATCTTCTGGTCTTGCACGCGAAACTGCGGCTCTTCAATCACCACGCCGTCAACGCGCACGAAACCACCGGCAATGTATTGCTCGGCCTCGCGGCGTGAACAGGCCAGCATTTCGGCCAAACGTTTGGCCAGACGAATCGGCTCTGTCATCTCAAAATTCTTAGGGAACTGCGTTGATTTAAGAGCTGAACAAGAAGTTCATCACGTCGCCATCTTTGACGACGTAGTCCTTGCCCTCAGCGCGCATTTTGCCGGCGTCTTTAGCGCCCTGCTCGCCCTTGAAAGCAATGAAGTCTTCAAACGCGATGGTCTGTGCGCGGATGTAGCCTTTTTCAAAGTCGGTGTGAATCACACCGGCGGCTTGCGGGCCGGTGTCGCCCACGTGAATGGTCCAGGCGCGCACTTCTTTGACGCCAGCGGTAAAGTACGTTTGCAGGCCGAGCAGCTTGTACGCGGCGCGGATCAAACGGTTCAGACCCGGCTCAGACTGGCCGAGTTCTTCTAAGAACATCTGGCGGTCTTCGTCACTCATCTCCGACATTTCGGCTTCCATTTTGGCGCTGATGGCGACCACGGGTGCATTTTGCGAGGCGGCATACGCCTTCAAGCGGTCCAGAAACGGGTTGTTTTCAAAACCGTCTTCAGCCACGTTGGCAACAAACATAGCCGGCTTGGCCGTGATCATGAAAAACTGCTGCAACAGCGGCAACTCTTCCTTGGTGAATTCGAGTGTGCGCACCGGCTTGGCTTCGTTCAGCGCGGCTTGGCACTTCTCCAAAATAGCGACCAGCTTGACCGACTCCTTGTCGCCCGAACGCGCCAGTTTGGTGACACGGTGCAAAGCTTTTTCAACCGCGCCCAAGTCAGCCAAGCAGAGCTCGGTCTGAATGACTTCGATGTCGTCAATCGGGTCCACCTTGCCAGCCACGTGGATCACGTTGTCGTCTTCAAAGCAGCGCACCACATTGATGATGGCGTCGGTCTCGCGGATGTGCGCCAAGAACTTGTTGCCCAGGCCTTCGCCCGTGCTGGCACCGGCGACCAAGCCCGCGATGTCGACAAACTCAACAATCGCGCGCTGAACTTTTTGCGGGTTGACGATGGCCGAAAGCGCATCCAGCCGCTCGTCCGGCACCTCAACGATGCCGACATTCGGCTCGATGGTGCAGAAGGGGTAGTTCTCCGCCGCGATGCCCGCGTTGGTCAAAGCGTTGAACAAAGTTGATTTACCGACGTTGGGCAGGCCGACGATGCCGCACTTCAAACTCATGAAAATATCCTTAGAAATCAATGTCCCAATTGCACCATCGAGCCGAATGTCGGCATCGTTGAGGTGCCGAATACGCCGCATTAGCCTATGGCGCGACCGGCAAGCAAACCCGAAAAGCGGGTGGGAAAACGCAGGTTTTGCGAGGATTTTGTCCTCGTTTTGCCTGGTGTGAATTGATGCCGATTGTACTTATCAGCGAAGCCCTGCTGCTTCGCAGCACGCTTTCAGACGGGCGCATCCTGCGTGACAGGGTGCTTTGCGGCTTTTGTGTCCGGATGAATGCGAGAAAGCGCAGCTTCAAGGTGGCTACCAGTGTGGCGGGCAAGCAATTCAGAATGGTTTTGGGTTATTGGCCCTTGATGAGCGTTGATGAGGCTCGGGCTTTGGCTGCTGATGTGTTGCGGGAGTGCCGGGCTGGTCGAACGCCTAGCAGGGTGAAAGCTGTTCCGGTGGTGTTGCCGACACTGCGTCTGGCTTTAAAGGAGTACTGCTTGGTCAAGAAAATTAAAGCTTCTAGCCAGAAGCGTTATGACTCCTTGATGCGAACTCACTTTGGGGAATGGCTTGAGCAGCCGGTTTCTGAATTGGGAAATCGAGCGTTTGCAGAGCATTGCCATGCTTTTGTGCAGACCAAGGGGAGCGCCTTGGTTGAGGTAGGCCGGGGAATCCTTAGCGCTTTGATCAAGTACTTGAACGCGGTTCACGGCTTGCAGCTTGAATCTCCGTTTACGAAACTGGCTGCTGCCGGTTTGATGCCGGAACGTTCCCAGCCCCGAGCACGGGTACTGCAAGAGGTCGACTTACCTGCTTGGCGCGATGGAGTCGACAAACTGGGTGAGAAGCAGCGGGATTATCTGTATTTGATGCTCTACACGGGCTTGCGGCGCAATGAAGGGCGTGAGCTGTGTCGAAAGCAGATTGACCTTGCTGGCGGCGTTCTGAGCATTCCTGACACGAAGAACGGCAAGCCCCACTCTTTGCCCATCACGACCTTGATGCGGGTGATTCTTGAGCGTCGGTGTTTGGGGTTGGAGCCAGATGCGGTGCTGTTCAAAGGTGTTTCTGCTGAACACGTTCACAGCATGGCGATGCGTCTGGGCGCGCCACGGTTCATGTTGCACGACCTGCGAAAGCTGGTGGCGACCGTGGGTGAAAAGCTTGGACTTGGAGATGCTGTGCTGCGGCGGATTCTGAACCACACTGCGCCGAAGTCAGACGTTTTGCATCGGCATTACGTTAGGTTGCGCGCTGCTGATGTGGCTGGGGCGATGGAGCAAGTTCAGGCGGCTTAGGTTGGGCTGACGGGTCGCGCTAGCCAAGGGGTCTAGGCAGTGCCAGACCTCTAAACGGTCGTCAAAAGTCATCTTTCCTCAACTGCAAAGCCCGCTTTTAATTACGCAGGAACGTCTAGGCGGGCCTTGCCTTGCTTTCTCTCGCTTGCAAAATATATACTTACGTAGTATTTTTTGCTAATTTATGTAATTATTTAGAGGTTACCCAGTGCAAGAGAGAGTGTCGACAACGCCAGACAACGGACGTTTTGTTTCACCGCCAGTCAGGGATCTAGCCAGATTACGTCAGCCACTGACACGGGGTGAGAAAAAGGTTTTAGATGTATTTAATCAATGTTTAAGCCCAAAGTGGGAGATCTATATCCAGCCGCACCTCAACGGACTGCGACCAGATTTCGTACTTCTTAACCCGGATGTTGGCATTGCCGTATTTGAGGTGAAGGACTGGGATCTATCAGCCATGCAGTATGGTGTATTGGCGCGCGAAGGAAAAGCACCGTTGCTATGGGCTGAAAAGGACGGAACACGCTTTTCATTACAGAAAGAAAATCCCATTGAAAAGATCTATTTGTATCGGAAAGAGCTTTTTGAGATCTACTGTCCACGCTTGAAGCAGGGGGCCGGGTTTGCAGCAATTACAGCAGGAGTTATCTTTCCATACTGTACTCAACAGCAGTTGCTAACATTATTCGCGCCCTCTCTCGAATATAGGGAAATGACTAAATTTCCCGCTTACAGTCCGATCTCCGGGACAGAGTCAATAAATTTTGCAGATCTCGACCAAATATTCCCAGAATCCAAGCGGCGTACCTCGCAGGTAATGAATGAGAGCCTAACCAAGGATTTGAGAAATTGGCTCTTGGAACCGGATTTTTCCGTCACACAGCGCACGCCGATTGAACTGGATAAATACCAACTTAGCTTGATTACCAGTCGGACTCAATCCGGATACAGACGAATCCGGGGGGCGGCGGGTTCAGGTAAATCTTTGATATTGGCAGCACGGGCAGCTGAGTTGCTCAAGCAAGGCAAGAGAGTGCTAGTGGTGACATTCAACATCACCTTATTGCACTACCTGATGGACGTGGCTGTGCGCTACAGCGGCGGTTCAGGCAAAACCCGGACGAACATTACTTGGCTTAATTTTCATGCCTGGTGTCTCCGAATCTGCATGGATAATGATGCTGATGCGGAATACAAGGCGATCTTGGGTCATGCTAATCGCCATGATTCCCTCAATGTGAAGTTGCCTGCCTTGGTAACTTCCCTTCTCTCCGACGCTGTTGATAGTGAGCTTTACGATGCGGTACTAGTCGATGAGGGACAGGACTTTCGCCCGCTCTGGTGGGATGCATTAAGACTTGTCTGCAAACCCGGTGGTGAAATGCTGTTGGTTGCTGATGAGACACAGGACATATACGGAACCGCATCGTCTTGGACAGATGAAGCGATGACGGGTGCCGGTTTTTCTGGCCCTTGGGCAGAATTAGGGGGAAGTTACCGGATGCCGGAACCTGCATTGGCGCTGGCGGCAAACTTTGCAGCACATTTTTTACCAGAAGGTGCTCGGATCGTTCCACGCTCTACCCAGATGGTTGTAGCTTTAGAGCCATGTTATCTGCGCTGGGTGCAATACGCGGGGTCTGATGATGCCCAGATCTGCTGCGACGAGATACTAGGGCTGTTCACAAGGGCAGGCTCTGAAAGGCTATCCGTAGCGGATGCCACTTTCCTGTGCGATAAAAAAAGCCTTGGATATGAGGTCATTAGTCTTCTGGGAAAGAAGGGTATTCGTTGTGTTCACACCTTTGACCAAGACGAGAAAGAAAGTCGCCGTCAAAAAGTTGGCTTTTATATGGGAGATGCCAGAGTAAAGGCCACAACTCTGCACAGCTTCAAAGGGTGGGAAGCTAAAACTCTTGTCGTGTATATGGGACGCAATATAACTCCAGGAGCCTTAGCCTTACTCTACACCGGCCTGACAAGACTCAAAAGACATCCAGACGGTAGCTACTTAACGGTGATTTCCAATAGCAACAAACTGCGTGAGTATGGAGAATCTTGGCCTGATTTTGTAGAAGTGAATTAAGCACACCAAATTATTACAAAATTCAAATAATATTAATCAAATTCTGACTTGCACTAGGGATGCTGTGCTGCGGCGGATTCTGAATCACACTGCACCGAAGTCAGATGTTTTGCATCGGCATTACGTTGGGCTGAATTCAGGTGATGTCACTGAGGCACTGATGGGGATTCAGGAGGCTTTAGCTGGACTGCTGGGGAATGCTCGCCAAGGGGTCTAGGTTGTGTTTTGGCTGCGCTGATGGCGTTATTGATGGGATGCCGCTCTGCGGAGTTGGTTGACTCTGGCGGTCTTTTGGGGGTGGCGAGGATTTGCGGTTTGTGGGGTGATCACAGTTTGTCTGTTCACCCAGTTAATCGGCGGCGGCAACAGACTTTCGCCGAATTCCAAAAGGCGAGAGTCAAAGCCACAATTCAATGATCAGTTGCAAGAAATCAGACTAGCTTCACTCCGCGGCGCTTGGCAATTCCGCCGATCAAATAAAGACCTACCAACATCATGGCGTACGTCTCAGGTTCTGGAACAGGTGCAATCACATATGTTGCAAACGTTAAGTCAAAATCCGTTCTTACGTAATTGGGGAAATCGGTCAAAGGCACGTTTGTCTGCAGTGGTGAGCCAAGTGTGTATCCATCAAACGAGACATTACTGAATCCGCACTGAAGAGATGAATTATTTCCACAACCAGCAAACCAATTGATCATTGGACGTTCATTAAAACCTATAGTCGAATGAACTAGCATTCCGTATTGGCTGCCGGCAGTGACTTGAAAATTGGAAGAAGCCAAATTAATAAACATCATGTCAGCCAATGTATAACGCTGACTTGCTCCAAAATTACCAACTGGGATTAATGAAGTAGGAATACTCAGTGTAACTCCCTGCGATACGAGTGCCATGTTGCCAATAATAGGAAATAAAATAAAATCCAAATCAGCTGTAACACCGTTCTCTTTTCGTATTAGCGCTCCCACGCCATCAAGAATCCCTGACACTCCTGCCGTGAATGATTGCCCCTGCCAATCGATACTGCGTGCCTGTATAACTGAGCTGAGGTTGGGCATGTAAAACTGATCTAGTTGCACTGCAAATACTTGCGGACTACAAAGTAAAAATGAAACCAGACCAAGAATAGTCTTAAGCATCGAGACTTTCTTTTCAAAAAATTGCTTTATTTTCAAGATGACTAACTCCATAAATTAACCATTGTCTTTATTTAATTCCGAAAATCATTAGAAAAATAATTATTTAAAATATAAACTAGATAAATCAAAATATGGATAACAAAAAACGCAAGCTAGTTCGAGAACTAGGTCGATAAGCAAGTATTCATGGAGGGTAGCAGCAAAAATTTCTCCTAGAACAAATTTTCATACTAATCCGGTCATTAATGTGAACCCCAAGCCGATCAGTGACTTCAAAGTATCAGGAGTTAGTATTGCCTTTCGGAGCTTGGCAATTTTTTGACTTATTTTTTCTGCACCTTCTAAAAGATCATCTGCAGCAGCGTTGTTGTCTATCGCTGTACGGATGATCATGTCTATTTCACCTTCTGCATTTTCGACATTATCCATAATCACCTCGAATAATCTGATGGGGAATATTCTTAGTACCTCACTATTCAGCATGTACTCCGCATGATGGCCGCGCTTCTTTAGGAAGTTTTCTAGTTCTCTACGCTCAAGGGGGTCTTCCAGTGACACCTCGAATTTTCCACCTTGAAAGTCTGCATATTGCTCGCTCTTTATAAGCCGAGCAACAATATTCGCTAGAATATTCTTTGAATTTACTGTCTTGTGCCGCAATGCAGAATTAAGCTTAAGAGTCTTGATTCTTGAGTCTGGAATTCTTAATAACTCTGCAAGTTCATAATTTGACTTTCCCTTGTAATCATTCATCTCCATCAAATTTTTAAATATTAATAGATCAATTTCTCGTTTTGGCAAGACACCGAATCCCATTGCCAAATAGGACTCGACTAGGGAGTCGAATGCTTCTGCCTTTTTGTCATTATTCACGAATATTCCTTAGACGCATAGCAAATTAAAGATAATTTTCCGCCCCAAGCAAGCCGAAGCCCTTTCAGGCTTAACAATTGCGAAAACTGAATGCAAAGATTGAAAGGCAAAATCTTCAATCAATTCGATTGCGATACGAAATAATATTTATCGTATCGATTAATAAATTTCAACTATCCAGAGCACCCCCCCCCAAGAAGTCTAGGCTATGTTTCTAATGAGCCAGTTACGGTATTGATGGATAAATTGTTTTATGCCTTGACTGGCTTTAGCATATTTCTTGCATGCTGGGGATTTTTGGTTATTTTGGTGTTCACTTTATTTAGTTAACCTTGTTCACAGTCGGCGGTAATAGATATTCGCTAAACACACAAGATGGGAGCCGAAGCCACCGCTCATTAATCTGTTCCAAAAAATCAGACTTGTCTAACTCCACGGCGTTTGGCAATTCCACCTATCAAACAAAGACCGGCCAGCATCATGGCGTAGGTTTCAGGCTCTGGAACAGGTGCAACGGCGTTGACGTAGTCGTAACCAGAAAGTGACTTCACTGAGTAGTTCGTAATTTCGGTTCCGTTCAATTGCGCCAGCCCTGCGATACCGCCATATGTAAAAGTCGCACTGTCTGAGCAAGCACCGCCGCCCAGAACTGAGTTCATTTGACAAGATGCTGACAGCGAAATGTTAAAATTTTGATCACTGCCAAGTGTGACGGCGAATATTTTGTAGGGTGAATACTGGTACCCGCTTGATAAATACCCGCTGGTGTAGCTGGAACCAGAGTTGGAGCTGACAGACCCATATTCCGAGGCGTAACCACCACCCAATGAAAGCCTTAAATTCGAACTCCCAGAGATCTGGCTGCTGAAGCTACTAGCACTGGTCGTGCCTGTTCCCGTGATCCCGTACTTCATGAAAACCAAGACAGTGTCTTGTTGGAATCCGTTGGCACTGAATGTCAATAAATCACTAAAAGATGCATCCGCACTAGCCCTCAATGGACTAAGTGGCAGCGAGGATGAACTTACTGAAGCAGCGGCGGTCATCAAGCTTGGGCCATTGACCGTGGTGGAGGCGTTAGCCGTTTGTCCCCGAAAGTCAAATTGCGTAGAAGCCGAAGCAGCTTGACTGCTTGCCGCATTGTTCGGGTAGCTAACGATGCCTGTGATTGGATCAACTACCCTCGAATACGTAGCATAAAACGATTCTGTTTTTCTGAGCTGAGCGGTGTCAAACCCACTAGACGCAGTGGCAGTCACTGAATTTTGTGCGACTGCGTTTGAATAGTGACCTAAGCAGCACAAGCTGAGTGTCAAAAGACGATATTTCATTGATCATTCCTCTGGTTAGTACACCAAAACGCCTAACAAGTGGAATCTTGTATAGTTTTAATGGTTATAAGCATCAATCTTTTGAAGATCAATAGTCCGCATGGCTTTTTTGGATCAACGGGGCGGAACTGGCAGGCGCTGGCTGGGATGCTTCAATTGAAGTCAGCTTAGGAACAGGCAACTACACTCGTGTTCCCAAAAAATCAAATGACCAACAATTGGTGACCACACTATGAATGATGATCCTGAGCTTATTCACTCACCACTTTAACAAGGCCCCCACAAGTGAGGGCCACACTTTGGAAATTTGCATTTACATGCTTGAGCAAGATACGGAATGGATATTAGAGGTAGTAGATGCTGGCGGCACCAGTACCGTATGGGATGACAAATTTCCGACTGATAAAGCGGCGCTGGAAAAAGCTTTGCGTTCGATTAAAACAGATGGCGTAGATAGCTTTTTGACAGAAACTTAACCCAGAAAATTGCATTAATTTGGGTATTTCCGCGCGTCGATGAGATGTCAGTTTTCGGGCAAAAGTAAAACTAAAATTTAATTATTTAAATCTATTGTTATTAACTAAATAATTAATTTTATAGTATGCATGCCTTTGCTTTTGCCGAGAACCCCATGGAACTACTGACAGACCCGAACATGTGGATCGCGTTCTTCATGCTCGCGGCCCTTGAGATCGTTCTCGGTCTCGACAACATCATTTTCATCAGCATCATGGTCGGGCGTTTGCCTGCCAAAAAGCGCGACATCGCGCGCCGTCTAGGACTGGGACTGGCGATGTTCTCGCGCATCGCGCTTTTGTTTAGCTTGGCGTGGGTCATGACGCTGACCAACCCAATTTTCACAGTTCTAGCGCAGGAAATCAGTGGCCGGGACCTGATCCTTTTCGGCGGTGGACTGTTCCTGCTGTACAAAGCGTCGCACGAAATTTTTATGGAGGTCGAGGTGCAACCGCCCAAGAAGACCAGCGTAAAGATCGAAACCGTCAAAGTCGGCGCCACCTTGTTCTGGGGAACGATCGTGCAAATTGGTGTCGTGGACATCATCTTTTCACTGGACTCGGTGATCACAGCCATTGGTATGGTGGACGACATCAGCGTGATGGTGGCCGCCGTGGTGGCCTCCGTCGCCGTCATGATGTTTGCCGTCAAGCCGATCGGTGAATTTGTCGACCAGCACCCGTCCATCAAGCTACTGGCCTTGGCTTTCTTGATGATGGTGGGCACGCTACTGGTCGCAGAAGCGTTTGATGTGCACGTTCCGAAAGCTTACGTTTATGTCGCCATGCTGTTTTCGCTAGGCGTGGAGGCGCTCAACATCAGGGCGCGTAACAAGCGCCAAAGCGCTTGACCGCTGTTCGTCCGCAGTTTCCGGGGGCATGGTCACTTGAACAAGTCCACGAGGACTCAGGACTTGTCCAGAAACTTGCGCCAAGTTCCAATGTTGTGAACTTTCTTGTAGCCATTTTTGATGAGCAAAAGTTTGGCCATTCCACTGCGTGTGCCGCTGGCACAGCAAAGAACCACGGAAGAAGACTTGGGTATCTCACCCAGTCTGCCGCTCAACTCCGTGAGCGGAATGTTGATAGTTCCTGGTGCGCTGCCACTGGCAAACTCCCCTGCCGATCTGACGTCGACAAGCATGGCGCCGTCCCGCTTCAGCTCCGGCAGCATCGCCACGACTCTTTGTGAGTTCCAGCGCTTGTAGCCGAACCACAAAACCAAAGCCATGATTGGCCAATACTGTTGAAAAATAGTTGAGATGTCCATGCCGCCCTTTGTCAGTTTGAATTAGTGAACCATCAACGTGCGCGTTGAAGGCATGCGACCAGCAAGCCAGCTCGAAAAACGAGTCGAGAAGCCGTGGTGTGGGCTGGTATCAATTGTACTGATCAGCGAAACCCTTCTGTCTCGCAGCTCGCTTGGGACCCAAAGCGCCAACTTTGACAACGGCGCTAATATCGGCGCTATCCTTAGCCGCCGATTCGGAGCCTCAAGATGCGCAAAATCATTGACATCTCCATCTTTCTTGAGAACGATGTGATCTCCGATCCGCCGGCCTTCAGGCCGAAGATCAGCTACTTCGATCACAAGGCAACCATGCCGCAGATGCTGCCGTTTTTCCCCGGACTGCAGCCTGCCGATCTTCCTGACGGCGAGGCCTGGTCGATTGAGAAGATCGAACTGGTCACCCACAACGGCACGCACCTGGATGCGCCCTACCACTTTGCGTCGACGATGAATCACGGTGAGCGCGCCATCACGATCGACGAAGTTGATCTTGAGTGGTGCTTTCAGCCGGGCGTGAAACTCGATTTCCGCCATTGTCACGACGGTTATGTCGTGACCGCAAAAGATGTCGAGACAGAACTTGCACGCATCGGCCACACGCTGTCGCCATTGGAGATCGTGGTCGTCAACACCCGTGCGGGTTCACGCTACGGATACGACGACTATGTCGCGGCCGGCTGCGGCATGGGTTACGAGGCGACGATGTACCTGCTCGAACGTGGCGTTCGGCTCACGGGCATCGATTCGTGGAGCTGGGATGCGCCTTTCGTTCATACCGCTGAACGCTACAAAGAGACGAACGATGCCAGCCTGATTTGGGAGGGCCACAAGGCAGGACGCGACATCGGGTATTGTCATTTAGAGAAGCTGCACAACCTCGAGGTGCTGCCATCGACCGGCTTTCACGTCTCGTGTTTCCCTGTCAAGATTCGCGACGCTTCTGCGGGATGGACGCGAGCAGTCGCGATACTCGACTGGCCCTCACATTTCATTTTCAAAACAATTTGGAGTCGATCGCATGCCCACTGCAAAAACCTACGTCCTGGTCCACGGCGCTTTTCACGGCGGCTGGGTCTGGGACACTTTGGCGCTTGAAATGCGCGCCCGGGGCCACCGGGTGTTCACGCCGACGCTCACAGGTTGTGGTGAGCGCGCAGACCTGCTGTCCCCGCAGATCACGATCGACACGTTTGTGAAGGATGTGATGCAGGTGTTCACAGAGAACGATTTGCATGATGTCATTTTGGTTGGTCATAGCTTTGGCGGACTGTCGATTTCCGGCTGTGCGGACCGTATTCCCGAACGCATCCGGCAGCTGGTTTTCTTGGACTCGCTGATTCTGGAAAACGGCTGTAGTACGTTTGGAGAATTGCCGCCTGATATTTTGGCGGAGCGCAAGGAGGCCACACGGGCCAGCGGTGGTTTGTCAATACCAGCACCGCCGGCTTCCTATTTCGGCGTTACAGAGGTAGCTCAAGTGGCTTGGGTTCAGGAACGACTGACACCACAGCCGTTCAGTACTTACCTGTCCCCCATCGTGCTGAACCATGCTGTCGGTAACGGTCTGCCCAGTGTTTACATGGAATGCACAGATCCCTTGATACGCAGCTTGGGGCCCACCCGCGACTGGGTACGTCAGCAAAAAATGACGCGCATCGAACTCAAAACCGGCCACAACGCGATGCTCACGGCCACTCAAGAGTTGTGCCATTTGCTATGCGCCTATTGAGGCCGCAGCAATATCTGATGGGAGTCCCGGTTGATTGCAAGACTGCTCTGGTTGGCCCGCGCCAACTTCAGGGGAAAGCTTAACCAAATGGATATCGCTACAGTTTTGGAGAAAGTCGCCTAGAGCCTGTGCAATGTTGCTAAGATCGTTGGCAATTTGCATCCGGTACATCATGATCACTGCGGCGCAAGTTTGTGGATTTTTCAATATCAATGGAGATAGTCAATGGTCAATTTCACACTGAATGGCAAAGCGGTCAGCGCTAAAGCGTCTACTGATACACCTTTGCTTTGGGTTATCCGTGAAGAAATGGGTATCACCGGCACCAAGTTCGCCTGCGGCATAGCCCAATGCGGAGCTTGTACAGTGCACATCAACGGCTCGCCCACTCGCTCATGTGTCTTGCCTGTTGCGGCGGCTGCCGGCGCACAGGTCACCACCATAGAAGGTCTGGCACAAACCCGTGAGGGCAAAGCTTTGCAGGATGCTTGGATTGCTGAATCCGCCCCGCAATGCGGCTACTGCCAATCGGGGCAAATGATGGCCGCAGCCGCTGTCATCAGGGATGCGCGTGCCCCCCTCACGCGTGAGCAGGCGCTGGAGCGCATGGCGGGCAACATCTGCCGCTGCGGCACTTACAACCAGATCGCTGCAGCGGTGGTCCGCGCCCAGAAAACTTTGGCTTAAAAGAGACCTCACCATGAACAACATTCAACTCTCCCGTCGCAGCTTTGTCCTGGGTTCCGGGGCGGGCGTTCTCGGCATTAGTTTTGGTGCCATCGACTTCGCCAATGCGCAAACTTCAGCGTTTTCTCCCGTAGCCTGGGTCAGTATTGGCGCCGACAACACGGCCACCATTTACTCCGCTGGCTCTGAGATGGGTCAAGGCACCATGACCTCACTGCCTGCCGTCGTGGCGGATCACATGGAGCTTGACTGGCGCAAAGTGCGCGTCTTGCATGCCCCGCCTGATGCAAAACGCTTCGGCAACCCCAAGTTTGGGGGTGGCCTGATTACGGGTGCTTCGCGCACCGTCACCGGCTACTACGAAGCCTTGAGTCTGGCGGGTCTGCAAGGCAAGATGGTGATGCTGGGCTCGGCCGCAGCCCTGTGGAACGTTCCGTTGGCAGAGTTGCGCGCAGAAAACAGCATGGTGATTCATGCCGCCAGCAACCGCAGCGTGAGCTACGGTGAATTGGCCAAAACAGCCAAGGCACCAACCGAGCTGCCCAAGGTGGACAAAGCCATGCTCAAGCCCATGGCCCAGTTCAAGCTGATTGGCAAAGATTTAACGCGTGTAGATTTGGCCGGGAAAACCAATGGCACAGCCGTTTACGGCATTGATGTGCGCATGCCTGGCCTCATGTATGCCAGCTTGCTGAGCGCTCCAGTGCAAGGTGAGAAGGCTGAAAAAATTGACGACACAGCTGCCAAGGCTATTCCTGGTGTGCAAGCCGTTGTCACCATTGCCTCGGGTGTAGCGGTTGTGGCCGACTCTTTCTTTACAGCTCGCAAGGCGCGTGATCTGCTCAAGGTGGAGTGGAGCACCACGGCACCCGGTAGAAAGTACGACTCTGATACTGCAATCAAGGAGTTTGTGACACGCTCTGAAAACCTCACCGATGCAGGCGTGACTTTTTATACACACGGCGATACCGCCAAAGAACTCGCTGGCGCAGCCCGCACCTTCAAAGCCACCTACACCACCGAGCACGTCAACCAATTCACCATGGAGCCGATGAACACCACGGCCAGGGTCGATGGCGAGAAGATCGAGATCTGGACCCCATCACAAACCGTGGCCTTCGTGGTAGGTGGCGTTGCAGCGGCCGGTGGATTCAAGCCGGAAAACATCAAGGTCAACATCACGCTGCTGGGCGGTGGCTATGGTCGCCGAGTTGAAGCTGAATATGCAGTTGACGCAGCGCTGATTGCCAAAGCTGTGCCCGGCGTGCCGGTGCAGATGATTTGGACGCGTGAAGACGACTTCACTCGCTCCAAACCCAGGCCCGCCACAGCACAGCACCTGATTGCTGCGGTTAATGCGCAAGGAAAGATTGTCGGCTTGCAGCACCGCGTGGTGGCCGAACGGATTTATGCCCGCGTACTTCCTGGTGCCTTTCGCGCCAGTGGCAACAAGGATTCCCCCGTCATGGAATTTGCCGACGGGGTGTATGACATTGCCGGCCACCACGTGCAGCAGATGATTGAAGACCGTGGCGTTGCCTGCAGCTTCTGGCGCGGGGTAGGCGCAGGCTACATCAAGTTCGGGGTTGAGACGCTGGTTGACGAAGTGGCCGTGGCCACCAACCAGGATCCGTTGCAGATGCGCATTGAGTTGTGCAACAAGACGCCGCGTGCGCAAGCTGTTTTGCGTGAAGTGGCCGCCATGTCCAACTGGGGCAGTAACCGCCCTGCTGGTCGGGCACTGGGCTTAGCATTTTCTGATGCTTGGGGTACCTTCTGTGCCATGGTGGTTGATGTGTCTCTCAATCAGGGGCGCCCGATTGTTCACAACATCTGGGCGGCCGTGGATTGCGGCCACGCCTTGAGCCCAAAAAATATTCAGACTCAAATTGAAGGCAGTGCTATTTACGGTTTGTCGGCCGCCTTGGGTGAGAAACTGACCTACAAAGCGGGCGAGCCGCAGCAGAAAAATCTTGGCGCTTACAACCTGTTGCGGGCCAACCAGACGCCGTTGATTATGGTGAAAGTTATGCCGACAGACAACGCTCCCAGCGGTATTGGCGAAGTGGGTCTTCCCCCTATTGCGCCGGCCTTGGCCAATGCCATTGCCCGCCTCAATGGCGGCAAGCGCATGCGCAGTCTGCCATTCCCAGAAAACGTGGCTTAATCGCTCGCCGCCTTCACCTTCAAGCGTCATGTAGGCAACAGCTAGGGGTCACTATTAGGTTACGCCTAGCCTTTTAACACTGGGTCCGCTGACACGGGAGAAGTTGTTTATCCGTGTCAGTAGAAGCAGGCAATGCGTTACGCTAGTCGGTGGCTTTCGAGGTGGCTCAGCAGTTCATCGTCAGGCGGCGTCTGGATTTGACATCCAGATAGCCGATGGTTGATTTTTTGAATTTCAGATCAACGAACAAATCACAGTAAAACTCGCCGTGGCGCCAGCACATGGAGACGCTGGTTTCGTTGGAGTACTTCAAATGGAAGACGCCGTCGAAGGCCGGGTAAGTGCAGCGAAATTCCATCAGTTTGAGAAGGCGTCGAACCACGGGCGTCTTGACCGCTTCGTCAACCTCGTCAAGCGTGTAATGGTGCCGATTGATGTCACGCATTTCACCCGTGGATTCCATCAGCTCGAGATCGTTGCTGCCGGCCAGCAGGCCGACGTAGTAGACCTGCGGAATGCCAGGCGCAAAGAACTGAACCGCACGTGCAGCAATGTAGGCATCGTCGTTGCGCTTGAGCGCATCGTAGTAGGTGCAGGTCAACTGGTAGATCGCTCCGACGCTGTGCACATTGGCCGCAGAGCGGCGCAATATCGGGTCAGCACTGCGCTGGCTGACGTTATCAATCACCGCCTGGATTTCAGCTTTGGGCAAGATGCCTTCAACGTCTGGAATGCAAATACCATCGTGTGTGTCCAGCACGGTGAGCTGATTTCGCGGGCACATGCGCAGCCATTGTTTGAGGTAGACACTGTTGCATTCGAGCAGCGAAAAAAGCAGCAGCGGTGCCAGCGCGAAACCGTAAGGATGCATGCCGTGCAATGCAATCGCGTACTGAAAACTGGCATGGTCGTGCACCTCGGGGACAGTTTCAGCGCCATGTTCACGCGCCACGCCGTCGACCCATTTGAGAATGTCGTAGACATCCGGCTCGACCAAAAAACAGCTGGTGCCGATTTCTTTGGTGGTGTAGCCAAACGCATCTAACCGAAACAGCTTAACGCCACGCTCGGCCAAGAAGGCCATGTAGTCCTCCATCAGCGCGTAGGTCTTGGGTGAGCGGTAATTCAGATCGATTTGGTTTTCGGTGAAGGTGCACCAAACGCGGCCGGTGCTGCCATCGGCAAAGGTGATCTCGCGAAATGGCTCTTTCTCTTTGCGAATATGAATCCGGGCCAAATCATCTGCCGAGATTGGGCCAAGCCGATCAACGTGGACAAACAGATCAGCGTGCTCAGACGCGTAGCCCTTGGCCAGAAAATCTTTGAACTCCTCGGACTCGTCCGAAATGTGGTTCAGCGTCAGGTCTAAGCACAGGTCAAAGCGACTGGAGATTTTCTCGATGTCTTCCCAGGTGCCGTACTTTGGGTCAATCTCTTTGTGGGTCAGGGGTGAAAAACCCCCGTCAGCGTTCGACGGGTACGGCGGCAAGATGTGCACCCCGCCAATCACGCGCGAAAAATGCTTGTCGATCGTGTTGTACAAATCGGCGAGGTTGTTCCCCATGCGGTCCGGATAGGCGATCAGCTGAATCTTGTTGCGTAATGTCATGACTGGAATGGCTCCTGAAGGTTGCATTCCATCATGGCAGTTTTTTATAACCTTCGTTGACTATCAAATCAAATTTAATAGCATATTAAGCTTCATATTCATGAAAATTTTACCCAGCCAGCATTTGTATAAAAATTGGGGCAAAGCAACGTAGCATCAGAAAAACCGTTGTTTTCCGCTGCACGGTTAACATCTACACGCCCGCCTTGGGTCCCATTCTTTTCTGCCACCGCTTGACCACTCTTTCCGCCTCCACCCAACGTTCCGCCTTGCTGCTGTCATTTGCCACTTTTGGCAGCATGGCGATTCAGCGCATTTGCGATGCCATGCTGCCGGAGCTGTCGCGGGTGTTCAACGTCAGCCTCAGCGAGGCCGCACGAGTGGTCTGGATGTTTGCGGTGTTTTATGGCGCGTCACAGCTTTTCTACGGCCCGTTGGGCGACCGCTTGGGCAAGTTCCGCATCGTCACTTACGCCACCATCGGCTGCAGCTTGGCCAGTTTGGTGGCGGTGTTTGCCGGCAGCCTGAACGCGCTGGTGCTGGCCCGCATCATCGCGGGTTTGTGCGCGGCCGCCATCATTCCGTTGTCAATGGCCTGGATCGGCGACGCCGTCCCTTACGAGCAACGTCAGGAAACGCTGGCCAAGGTCGGGCTTGGCACCACGGTGGGCTTGGTGGGTGGCCAATTGATGGGCGGCCTGCTGACCGATACCTTGGGCTGGCGCTGGGCTTTTGTGCTGATGGCGCTGCTGTTTGCCGTGATCGGTGCGATGTTGTATGGCGACTTCAAGCGGCAACCGGCCCCTACAGCGGTGGACCACGATGGACAAAATCAGCCGGTTTTCTTAGGCCAAGTTTTGCGAATTTTGTCCGATCCGTGGTCGCGTTATGTGCTAACCATCGCCTGCGTCGAAGGTGCTGCGGGTTTTGGTGTGGTGGCCATCATTGCCTCGCACTTACACCAAGAGCTCGGCCTGTCACTGACGGCGTCTGGCGCAATCGTGGCCATGTTTGGCATCGGCGGCGTTGCCTATATGGCGCTGGCACGGCCCATGATTCTGCGTTTTGGTGAAGTTGGTCTAGCGCAGTGGGGCGGTAGCTTGATGGGCATATCCTTTCTAGTGCTGGGGTTCGCCACTTGGTGGCCCGTGACACCACTGGTCAGCCTGTGCGCTGGCTTCGGCTTTTTTATGTTTCACAACACCATGCAGCTGCACGCCACCCAAATGGCGCCGACCGCTCGTGGCACTGCGGTGTCGCTGTTCGCGTCTTGCCTTTTTATTGGGCAGGCTTTGGGGGTTCTGTTGGCCGCCAACCTGATCGCGCTGCTCGGCTCCGGGATGGTGATTGCACTGGGCGGCAGCGGCATCATGGCGCTGGGATTTCTGCTGGCCAGAGGCTTGCGCAGACGTGCCCTTAAAACTGATACGGGCCTGTGACCACCTGCCCCACTTTGAGCAACTGATCAACGCCTTCTAGCGCGATGGTGTTCATGCCAAAAGACAGCGCGCCTTTCAGTCGCGCATCTTGCCGGTAGGTCTGCAACATATCGTTCACCACCGGCGTGCTGCTGGCGCTCAGCGGGTCAATGTTGACGATCGGGCAACGCGGGCACGGTTTGACCGGCTGCAAACGCACCGTGCCTTCTGCCGTGACGATCTCCAAGTGCTGCAAGCGGTCTTCGTCGTGCGCCGCCATCGTGTCCACTGAGCCTGGTGCATTCCCCAACACGATGTTCGGCCGAAAGCGCGCCATAGTCACGGCCTCTTGACCGGCTGCACGCAACTTGTCGTTGAGGCCGTTGAGCGAGGCTTCGCTGGTCAGCAGCAGCGGGTAACCGTCGCTGAATTGGTTCAGCGCCTCAATACCGCTCGTCCAGCTCATGCTTGAAGCACGCTTGTACTCCGGGTCAAAACGCACCAGCCGCGCTTTGACGCCCAGAAAGTCGCTGAACCACTGCGCCGCCGTCGCGCCCATGTCGTAAGCGGCTACTTCTTGGCCCCAAACGCTGGCCTGCACCGCCGCTTCAACCTTGTCAATCGCCAAGTGCAGCGCCAGCATGCCGGGCGCGCGCAGCACGATGTCGTCGGTGCGCAGCTGCGGCTGAATCAGCGCCATGCGCGGCAACTCGCGCTGCGTCAAAAAGGCGTTGTTCTCGTCGACCACCATCCAAGCGCGGTCCAAGTCCAAGCCGGTCTCCGTCAAATAAGCTTCTTGGACAGCCACGCCGGCGCAGGACTTGACGGGGTAAACGTACAACTGCGCGATGACAGCGCTGAAGTCAGAGGCGTTCTGGGGGCGAGTGGTGTCGGTCAAGAGAGTCCTTCAAAGATGGGCGCAAGATGGTAACAAGAGGGCATTCAAACACGGCTGTCAGCGCTGATTTTGCACTGGCTCCTAAAATGCCCCATGCCCAAGAATTTTGATGTGTGTATTCGTGGCGACGGGATTGTCGGACGCACGCTGGCGCTGCTGCTGGCGCGTGAGCGATTGCGCGTCGCGTTGGTGGCCCAACCCACGGCAACACCCGTGGCCGAAGACGTCCGCGCTTATGCGCTGAACGCTGCCTCGCGTGCCTTGCTGATGCAGCTGCGCGCCTGGCCGGAAGCGCCAGCCGTCACCCCGGTGAGCGAGATGCGCGTTTGGGGTGACAGCGGCGGCCGGCTTGACTTCACGTTGCCGACAAGCTCAGCCGCCACCCCCAGCGCCCAGCCGGCTGAAGCGCTGGCCTGGATCGTCGATGTGCCCGCGCTGGAACAGCAACTCGCCGAGGCCTTGCGCTTTGCGCCAGAGGTCGAGTATGTCGCCTCGGCAGAAGAAGCTGCCGCCAAGCTCACCGTGGTCTGTGAAGGCCAAAAAAGCAGCAGCAGAAGCGAGTTTGGCGCGGGTTGGACAGTCAAACCCTACGACCAAAAAGCCGTTGCGGCGCGGCTGACATCTGACCGACCGCACGGCGGCGTGGCCAAGCAATGGTTTGGCCAAGGCGAGGTGCTCGGCTTGCTGCCAGTGGCCGGTGCAGGCGGCAGCGCGCTGGCGCTGGTCTGGTCGGTCCCGGTGGCGCGGGCCGACGCCCTGCAAAAAATGTCGCCTGATCAACTGGTCGCCGCCATGCAGCAAGTCTGCGGCGGCGAAGCGGGACAGTTAACGCTCAGCAGTCCCGTGGCCTGCTGGCCGCTGAATTTATCCAACGCGCAGCGCTGGGTCGGCCCCGGCTGGGCGCTGGCTGGCGACGCCGCGCACACCGTGCACCCGATGGCTGGCCAAGGTTTGAACTTGGGCTTGGCCGATGTCAAAACGCTGGCCGAGGTGTTGAAGGGCCGCGAGTACTGGCGCGCGCTGGGCGACGAAAAACTGCTGCGCCGCTACGAGCGCGCCCGCAAGGCCGATGTGCTGGCGATGGCCAGCGTGACCGACGGTTTGCACGGCCTCTTTGCCCACACCGACACGCGCTGGCAAGCCCTGCGCAACTGGGGCATGAAAGGCGTCGCCCGCAGCGGGCCGCTCAAAGCTTGGCTGACGCGACAAGCTATGGGCTAATTTTTCGACATTGCGAGCACAGCGCGGCAATCCATGCATCGCTATGACAACAACAGAACCTAGGATATTTGAATGACCTCATTTTTTTCGCCATCTTCTTTGACTCGCAGGTCTGGCATCTGCGCTTTTGGGCTGGCCTTGAGCTTGCTCGCCGGCACGTCGGCTTGGGCCCAAGAAGCAGCGATTCGTAAAAACCTGAGCGAGCGCCTGCCCACGCTGCCGAAAATCGAGGAGGTCAGCAAGACGCCGATGAACGGCCTCTTCGAGGTGCGCGTCACGGGCAACGATATTTTTTACACCGATGCCGACGGCAGCTATCTGATTCAGGGCAGCTTGATCGACACCAAAGCGAAGAAAAACCTGACCGAAGAGCGCGTCGAAAAACTCAATGCCGTCGCCTTTGACGCGTTGCCGTTGAAAGACGCCTTCACCGTCGTACACGGCAACGGCAAACGCAAGATGGCGGTCTTTGAAGACCCCAACTGCGGCTTCTGCAAACGCTTTGAACGTGACCTGCAAAAGGTCAATGACGTGACGATTCACGTGTTTTTGTTGCCCATCCTCAGCCCGGATTCTGTTGAGAAATCTAAGGCCGTCTGGTGCGCCAAAGACAAACGCAAAGCTTGGGCCGACATGATGCTGCAGGGCAAAAATGTACCTGCTGGCAGCTGCGACACCGCGGCCTTGACCCGCAACATTGAGTTCGCCCAAAAGAACCGAATCAGTGGCACGCCGACGATTATTTTTGTGGACGGCACCCGCGTCCCAGGCGCCATCAGCACGCAGCAAGTCGAAAAATACCTGGCTGAAGCCAAAGTACTCTGAACCCCTCGGATCGCCACTTTATGACCGAAGCCAGCCCGTCTATCCACTACCGCGTTGAAGTCGCTGACCTGCAAGCACACCTGTTCAAAGTCACGCTGACGGTGAGCAACCCAGCAGCCCTGCAAAAAGTCTCGTTGCCGGTGTGGATTCCAGGCAGCTATTTGGTGCGTGAGTTCGCCGGCCACTTGCAAGGACTCAAGGCCAAGCAAGGCAGCCGCGCATTGGGCGCAGGCCAGCTTGAACAGCTCGACAAATGCAGCTGGCTGGTGCGTTGTGCGCCGGCCCGCCCGTTGGTGCTGGTCTACGAGGTGTACGCCAACGACCACTCGGTGCGCACCGCCATACTCGGCGACGCGCGCGGATTTTTCAACGGCACCAGCCTGTGTTTGCGCGTCGAAGGGCAAGAACACAGTGGTCATGAACTGGAGGTCGTGGCGCCCAAAGCCAAGCCAGACTGGTCGCTGGCGACTGGACTGGCTCCGCACAAAATCAGCAAGAACGGCTTCGGCAGCTACCGCGCTGCCGACTACGACGAGATGGTCGACAGCCCGGTCGAGATGGGCACATTTTGGAGTGGCAGCTTCAAAGCCTGCGGCGTGCCACACCGGTTTGTCGTGGCCGGTGCTGCGCCGAGTTTTGACGGTGCACAACTGTTGGCCGACGCTCAAAAAATCTGCGAGGTGCAAATTCGCTTTTGGCACGGCGCCAAGAAACCACCGTTCAAACATTACGTCTTCATGCTGAACGCCGTTGACGACGGTTATGGCGGTCTGGAACACCGCAACTCGACCGCACTGATCTGCAACCGGCGCGACCTGCCGCGACTCGGTGAGAAGAAAATTTCTGAGAGCTACACCACCCTGCGCGGCCTCATCAGCCACGAATATTTCCACACCTGGAACGTCAAGCGGCTGCGCCCCGCCGAGTTCACACGCTACGACTACACCCGAGAGAACTACACGCAGCTGCTGTGGTTTTTTGAAGGCTTCACCAGCTACTACGACGACCTGCTGCTGCGCCGCTGCGGCCTGCTCGACAACGCTGGCTACCTCAAGCTGCTGAACAAAACCATCAACCAAGTGATGCAGGCGCCGGGCCGACTGGTGCAGTCGGTGGCCGAGGCCAGTTTTGACGCGTGGGTCAAGTACTACCGGCAAGACGACAACACGCCCAACGCCACCATCAGCTACTACACCAAAGGTGCGCTGGTCGCGCTGTGCTTTGACCTCAGCCTGCGCTCCCCTAACGGACAAAACAACGGTATCAGCAGCGACCCCACCACGCTCGACGAAGTGATGCGCACGCTGTGGGCGCGCTGCGAAGGCGGCCCCATGAGTGAAGACGATTTTGCAGCCGCTCTGCTGAGCGCCAGCGGCCGAAGCTTCGACGCAGAACTGGCCAGCTGGGTGCACGGCAAGACCGAACTGCCGCTGAAAAAATTGTTAGAACAACATGGTATGGCAGTGTTTGAAGAGCCCGCGCAACTGGCCCAACGGCTGGGCCTGCGTGTCACCGAGTCGCAAGGTGTCGTGGTCAAGACC
Organism: Polaromonas sp.; assembly: GCA_030654695.1. Taxonomy (GTDB): domain Bacteria; phylum Pseudomonadota; class Gammaproteobacteria; order Burkholderiales; family Burkholderiaceae_C; genus Polaromonas. The sequence goes on along the minus strand of JAURWY010000014.1, from coordinate 27,353 downwards.
GTGCTGCGCGGCGGCGCGGCAGAACGCGCCGGTTTCGCGCCCGGCGATGAGTGGCTGGGCATCGAAGCGGCCAAGACCGGTTGGCGCATGAGCAAACTCGACGACCTGCTGCTCTACGCCGGCACCAAAAACAAACTGCAAGCGCTGGTGGCCCGCGACAAACGCTTGCTCCGCTTAACGCTGGCCATGCCGGCAGCGGCGACCACTTGGCGCCTTGCCATCAAAGACTCGGCCCCGCTGAACCATTGGCTGAATAACGCGACAGATCCCTGCTGAGACAAAACCTAAAAGGAACCCCATGAGCTACGAAACTATTTTGGTCAGCCGCCAAGGCCCGGACAACCGGCAAGTCGGCATCATCACGCTGAACCGGCCCAAGCAACTCAACGCGCTGAACGACCAGTTGATGGACGAACTGGGCGCTGCGCTCACGGCGTATGACGCTGACGAGCACATCGGCTGCATCATCTTGACCGGCAGCGAAAAAGCTTTTGCAGCGGGCGCAGACATCAGCGCCATGGCCGAACTCGACTTTGCCGACGTCTACGGCAAAGACTTCATCACCCGCAACTGGGAAAAAATTCGCCAAGTCCGCAAACCCGTGATTGCAGCCGTCAGCGGTTTTGCATTGGGCGGCGGCTGTGAGCTGGCCATGATGTGCGACTTCATCATTGCCGCCGACAACGCACGCTTCGGCCAACCTGAAATCAAGCTGGGCATCATTGCCGGCGCTGGCGGCACACAACGTTTGCCGCGCGCGGTGGGCAAGGCCAAAGCCATGGACATGGCGCTGACCGGCCGCATGATGGACGCAGTAGAGGCCGAACGCGCCGGCTTGGTCAGCCGCGTGGTGCCCTTCGACAAGCTGATGGACGAGGCTTTGGGCGCGGCACTGATGATCTGCGACTACGGACAACACAGCGTGATAGCCACCAAAGAGTCCGTGAACAGGGCCTTTGAAAGCACGTTGTCGGATGGCCTGATGTTCGAACGCCGCCTGTTCCACGCCATGTTTGCCACCAGCGACCAGAAGGAAGGCATGCAGGCTTTCTTGGCTAAACGCAAACCGGTCTTCACGCACCGCTGAGACCGAACCTGAACCCGCTATAATCTTGGACGCGCGGTGATATAGCTCAGTTGGTTAGAGCGCAGCATTCATAATGCTGATGTCGGTGGTTCAAGTCCACCTATCACCACCATTAATTGGGTCTCAAGACCGCCTCAAAGCCTCATGGTTCACGCCTTGGGGCTTTGTTGTTTCAGCTTCAACCCAGCCTTGCTCAGCTGAAACACCGGCAACAATGCTACCCCTGCTGCAAAAGCCATCAGCCACTGGCTTGGGGCCAGCAGCGCAAAACCAAAGGCGCCGGCCACGGCCGGTACGTGGGTGACGGCTAGCAGCGCCGCCAGGGTTGCACCCAGCACCCACAGCGCTGTAGCAGACAAGCCCGAAAAAAGCGAGCGCCAGCCGCCGCGCTTGGAGCGTGTCGGGAAGATCAGCGCCGCATTGGCGGTGACCAGCGCCACAAAGCTGGCGGTGCGCGCCACGTCGGTGGCCGCGCCCTGCGCCAGCAGCCAAGCGTAAAGACACATCACCAGCAACACCACCCAAAGCCCTTGCAGCACCGCCTCGAGCACGTGGCCGGCATCAATCAGCGACTCGCTGGGGCTGCGGGGCGCTTGTTGCATCAGCTCGCTATCGCCGCCCTGCTCTGCCTCAAAAACGATGGAGCAAGCCGGGTCAATCACCAGTTCTAAAAACGCGATGTGCAGCGGTACCAGCACTAGCGGCAAGCCGAACAGCACTGGCAGCATCGAGACGCCGATGATCGGCACGTGCACCGCCAAGGTGTACACCATGGCCTGCCGCAGATTCGCAAAAATGCGCCGACCCAGCTGAATCGCGCCGACGATGGCGGAGAAGTCGTCCTGCAACAAAACCAACGACGCGGCTTCGCGCGCCACGTCAGTGCCGCGTTGGCCCATGGCAATGCCGATGTGCGCGGCCTTGAGGGCCGGCGCGTCGTTGACGCCGTCACCCGTCATGGCCACCACATGGCCAGCTGCTTTGAAGGCCTCGACCAGCTTGAGTTTTTGCTGCGGCGTCACGCGGGCAAAGACATTCACCGCCGCCAAATCGTCTGGCGACATCGTCTCAATGTCGTCACCACTGAGGACGCGCGCACCGTCAACGCCAGACTGCTCGGCAATAGCCGCAGCGGTGCGCGCATGGTCGCCGGTGATCATCACCACGCGAATCCCGGCGCGCTGGCATTGCGCCACGGCGCTGGGCACTTCGGGCCGCAACGGGTCGGCCAAACCAATCAACCCGACGAACTCAAAAGCAAATGCCGCCTGTGCGTCAGGCCAACGTTCTTGGCTGCGGTGCATGGCTTTAGCAACACCAAGAACGCGCAGACCACTGCTGGCCATTTGCGCCGCTTGCGCCACCACGCGTTGGCGTGAGGCTGTGGGCAACTGGCACAACTCGGCCATCGCTTCGGGCGCACCTTTGGCCGCCACCACGTCTTGCTCGCCAGAACCGTCTTGCCACAAATGGGACATCGCCAAGAGTTCGGGCGACAGCTCGTATTCGCGCGCCAGCAGCCATGCCGGATGCAGGTGATCAGTGCCACTTAAATGCAAGCCGGCGAACTGGTGCACCGCTTTTTCCATCGGGTCATGCGGTGCCAGTTCGCTGGCCAGCACGGCGTATTCGACCAGTTCATGAAAGGCGTCGGGCAACTCTTTTGTCTTGGGAAAATACAGCACCTGATCGCCCACGCACAAGGCAGCTAGGGCCATGCGGTTTTGCGTCAGGGTGCCGGTTTTGTCGACGCACAAGACGGTTGTGGTGCCCAAGGTTTCAATCGCATTGAGCCGCCGCGTCAGCACCTGCCGCGCCGCCAACCTGCGCGCGCCCAGCGCCAAAAATACAATCATGATGACGGCAAATTCTTGCGGCAACAGGCCCATCGCCAGCGTGATGCCCGCCAGCAATGCCTGCAACCAGTCGCCGCGCAGCGCCCAAAAAAGCACAGCAAAGGCAAGGCTCAAGGCCAAGGCAAGCACCATGAGTCGCCGCGTCAGCCGGCCAATGCCGTCGCGCAGCGGAGAAGGCTCATCCGCGATGCTGCTCAGCGAATGTCCGATCCGACCCAACGCTGTTTGCCCACCGGTGGCCGTGACGCGCACCAGCCCTTGACCGCGCACCACCAAGGTTCCGGCCAACACCGCACTGCAACCCGCCTGTTTGGCCACCGCCTCAGATTCCCCGGTTTGCAGCGATTCGTCGAGTGCCAGTTCGTGCGCCTGCAAGACCTCGCCATCGGCCGGCACGCGGTCGCCTTCAGCCAGCAGCATGAGGTCACCACGCACCACTTCGCGACCGGCAATGCGGCGGGCTTGGCCGTCACGCATCACCAGCGCACGCGGGCTGGACAAATCCCGCAGCGCATGGAGGGTGTTGTCGGTGCGGCGTTCTTGGCCGATGGTGATGGCCATGATCAACAGCACAAAACCCAACAACGCCAGTGCTTCGCGCGGCTCGCCCAGCGCCAAGTAAATACCACCGGACACCAGCAACAACACAAACATCGGCTCACGCGCCACCTCCAGCGCGATGCCCCAAAGGCTACGCCCGGCAGGCGGCCCGATCTCGTTGGCACCCTCGCTGAGCAAGCGTGCCGCAGCCGTGGCCTGATCGAGACCGGGGCCGTCTGGCTCGTGCTGCGAAAGTGTCGAGTTCATGGGTTTGTCAGGCGCGGGGTGACCACATCATCGGCTTGCCGCCCGCTCATTGGCAAGCGCATCAATGGTCAGACTTGTACCCGCCGCCCTGAAACATGGCGTCGGCTCCCGGCTCTTCCAACAGTCCGGCTGGCGACTGCTGCCACTCCCAGCCCCAATACGCCAGCACGCCCAGCAGCACCAATGCGGCCAACCAACGCTTGTTGCTTTTCACCAAGTCGGGACCTGCGCCTTTGGTGCGGCCGGTCAGCATCGGCAGGGCTTGGTTTTTACGGCGCAACACACTCAAGCCGGCAATCAAGGCCAGATGCGCCAACACCAGCCACAAAAATAACTCGCCCACGGTTTCGTGCAGTTCTTCCATCAGGTCACCACCGAAGTCGTTGTAGTTGAGATAGCCGCTGAGCGTGACCGGCACCACCACCACAAGCAAAGCCACCACGGCCAGCGCCATGACCAAGTTTTGACCCTGCAACCAGTTCACCTTGCCGGGCTGCGACAGTTTGAACGATGACAACCAAGCCGGTAGACCGACGAGCTTGCGCCACATCAGCGACAAGCGAGCGTGCCTAGGCCCAATAACGCCGTACACCACGCGAAAGCCCAGCAAGCCCGCCAGCGTGTAGCCGAGCGTGACATGCAGCAGACGCCAAGATTCGCCGTCGGCCGTGATGTACGCGCCAACAAAGCACAGGGCAAACAGCCAGTGAAACATGCGGATGGGCGCGTCCACCACGCGGCGACTAGGCGGCGTTGATGCAACCGGCGCAGGCTCATGCCGCGGTGCCAATGGGTTGAGTGTGTTCATGACTTACCTCTTGAAAAATTGTTGCTTGTTCAGGCCTGGTGGCAAGCTCACGCCGTCATCATCAAAGTCGCCCTTGTCAGCAGCGGTGTGGCAGGCCGCGCAATTGGCGGCGCTTTTGACACTCGCGTGCTTCCAGACCTGCGGGTCTAACTTGCGGTGCTTGGAGACAAACCAAGCCGAGCGCGTGATGCGGTCTTCGGGCGGCGCTTCAGCGACCCGCTTGTAGGTGCCAGCTTCGGTTTGCAGCCAGCGGCTGATTTGCGCCACCGCCGCTGCATCTAACGAAGCGTCTGAGCCGTAGTGCTTGTCCAGCCCGGTCATGATCCGGGTCCAAGAGCGCGCTGGCAACAACCCCGGCGGATACGCCATGTGGCAGGCCGCGCACTCTTGCTTGTAAATGGGCAAGGCCAGTCGCGGCTGTAAATTGCTGTCGGCCCGCGCCGGCACCAACACCGCAGCAGCCAGCACGCCAGCCATGCTGCAGCGAAGGGCGAAGGAGAAAACGGATGTCATGGTGGGTCCTTCGTGTTCAGGGTTTGAGGCTGATGAGGTACGCCAGCACATCGGCTTTTTCAGCGGCGCTGCATTCGCGGCTCAGCACGTCGTTGCAGTTGCGGCGAAACCATTTGTCAACGCGGGCGCTGTCCGTGAAAGCCTGTGGATTGAAAGCAGGCGCCAGCGGCTTGATGACTTTGCCGGTGCTGGCGTGCTTGCCCTGTTGTGTGGGTGGTACGCCGTGGCAACTGGCACAAGACCAATCACCGCCCTGCTTGGCATTGAAAAACACCCGACCCTGCTCTACCCGGCCCGGCTGACCGGCGGCAGCGCTCCAATGGCTCAGTTGCTGAGCTGGCGTGGTCTCGGCGGCCAAAGCTTGTGCAGTCATGCCGCCCAAAGTGGTGAGCGCCAGAATCTGAAGAGAACAACGAAGGAAGATCAGCATGACAACGGGCTTTCAAGTGAAGACCCATGGATGCTGCGCCCCTGTGGCTGTACGCCGTCTGAAGATGACGTTCAGCTGGCGTTCAGGTTCGGTGGTTTGTGAATTGATGGCACAATTAGACCTATCAAAATGATAGGTAAATCGTTTGGCACCTCCATCAGAACGACAACTGGAAAAGCATATCCAAGTCAGCGCTAAAGACTCCAGTCACGTTGCGTTCACTTTGCATGCTAGGGAGCGTATGCGTCAACGGTATGTGAATGACCCCATGGTGCTTGAGGTGCTGCGATTTGGCCGAATGTCGACGCCACCGGAGCCCGACATAAAACATGTTGGCGTGAAGTGCCGGATGCAAAGATTTGTCGCAGGCATGCAAGTGGCTGTCGTTGTGTACCTTGAGTACCCATCGCCGGACTTGCTGGTTGTCACCGTGATTGATGTCAAAAAGGATTGATATGTACCACTACACCGACGGCGGTCTACGCAACGTGTGGCTGGAAAACGGCTACGAGGTCAAGAAAACGCCTTACGGCGAAGGTATCGCGTTTCATGACTTGGACGGTCTGACCATGACCATCTGCCTCGCCCTGACCGATAAGGTCGGTGTGCTGACAGGCACGGAATTTCGGTATGTGCGCAGCGCCGGCATGATGCTGTCGCAGCCCGCACTGGGAAAGCTCATGGGCATTGACGGTCAGTCCATTGCGCGTTGGGAGAAAACCGGCAAAGTACCACGCTGGGCCGACAAGCTAGCTCGCCTTTTGTATTTGGCACATGCGCAAGGCAACGAGCCCATTAAACGGGCTGTTGAACGCATCAAAACCGTTGAGCGCTTGGTCAAACAAAAGATCGTAGTCAGAGAGCAGCGAGGCCACTGGACTCCAACGCTCTACGAAGAAGACACCCTTCTCAGTTAAACACCGCAGGCAATTTTTGAGGCGCTTTGATTCGCAGCAATTTGTTGACATTCATGCGCCCATGAACCACTTCTACAGCGGCTACATCAACGTCAAACGCTTTGGACAGAAAGGCCACCATGTGATCAGTCGCGCGGCCCAGCCTTGGGACGGCTGTGACACTGACTTTCAATTGCGAACCCTTGGGTTTGCCGATGGCATCTAGCTTGGCATTGGGCTGACCGAGTATGTTGACGACCAGCGTGTCGCCGTCCCATCTGAAAAAAGGCTCTCCAAACTCGGGGATGTATTTCATATTTGCCCAGTCATCGTGGTTATTTTTTCGAATTTTTCTGAGCCAGTTCCCGCGCAACAATCTCTTTTTGGATGGCGTTCAAAGTGGCTTTGTCGACCTTCTTCCAGTTGCCGCCTGATTGATTGACCATGTGGTTAACCGCTTCGGAAAAGTCTTCGATGGACAAATCAGGCTTGCCGCCTTTGGCTGGCATGGCTCGGACACCGACATAACCATGCGCCGTGAGGATGACTTGGCCTTCGGCAATCAGCGGCGCCCATCGCTCTTTGTTCCCGATTTTGGGTGCATTGTCGATGCCACTGGCATGGCACGCCATGCAGACTTGCTGGTATGTTTTTGCGCCGTTGGCAAAAGCATGGGTTGATAGCCCCAAACCCATCAGCACGACCAGCGAAAGTAGCCATTTTTTCATTTTAAAAATCCCAAAGGTTAAAAATATCCTCAGGCTGAACAGCCTTCGTCGTCCGTATCCTAGCGGCCTCTGCAGTTAATGACTTAACGCCACCGCTGCGTCCGTCCCGTTCAGCCTGCGTTCAGCTTGAACGGCACACAATTGCGTCTCAAGCTCAAACATAATCTTTAGCAGATCCAATCTTAAATTATGACGTTTCATTTCACTTTCCGCTGTGGGCTGCTGACCATGCTGCTACCGGCTTTGCTGGCCTTGCCGCTGAACAGCAGCGCGCGCAGCGGTAGTGAGGGGCATGACCATGACCGCGCGCGGGCGGCTTTGCAAGCGGGGGAGATTTTGCCGCTGCCAACGATCATGGCGCGGGTGGCGCAGTCGCATCCGGGGCATGTGCTGGAAGTCGAGCTGGAACGGGAAGACGAGCGCTGGATCTACGAGCTCAAACTGTTGCAACCCAGCGGCGGTTTGTTGAAGCTGGAAATTGACGCCAAAAGCGGTGCTGTGCTGCGCCAAAAAACAAAAGGCAACGATGCGCGTTCTGGTCGCTGAAGACGAACCCACTTTGTCGGCCCAACTCTGCGCGGCGCTGGCCGACGCCGGTTACGCCGTCGACGCGGCCCGCAACGGCCGCGACGCTTGCCACCAAGGCGAAACACAGGCTTATGACGCCGTTGTGCTGGATCTCGGCTTGCCTGAGCTGGACGGCATCAGTGTGCTCAAACGTTGGCGCAGCCAAGGTCAAACCATGCCGGTGTTGATCCTCACGGCGCGTGACCAGTGGCATGAAAAAGTCGCGGGCATTGACGCCGGCGCCGACGACTACTTGACCAAACCTTTTCACATGGAAGAGCTGCTGGCCCGGCTGCGCGCGCTGATTCGCCGCTCCCAAGGGCTGGCCTCGCCGACCCTGAGTTGCGGCGACCTCACGCTCGACACACGCAGCAGCCGCGTCTGCCTAGCCGGCTTGCCGGTGAACCTGACCAGCCACGAATACAAAGTGCTGGCGTACCTGATGCACCGCCCGAGCGCGTTGGTCTCGCGGGCTGAATTGACCGAGCATATTTACGCGCAAGACTTTGACCGGGACTCCAACACGATCGAGGTTTTTGTCGGCCGCCTGCGCAAAAAACTCCCTGCCGAGCTGATAGAAACAGTCCGCGGCTTGGGCTACCGGCTGGTGCCGCCCGCATGATCCGGCCGGGCTGGGCGGCGTCGCTGCGTTTTCGCTTGCTGGCGGCCACGCTGGTCGCGCTGAGCTTGGCGCTGCTGCTGGCGGGCTTGCTGCTGGCGGGCTTGTTTCGGCAACACGTTGAGCGACAGTTTGAAGACACGCTGCGGCTGCAACTGGACCAGTTGACGGCGAGCGTGAATTTCAACGCGGCGGGTGATCCGCTGCCCATGCCGCAGGCCTTGCCGGACCCCCGTTGGCAGCAACCCTATTCAGGGCTTTATTGGCAGATAGATGGAAATGCAGAAGGCGACGGGCTTGAGCAACGCGGCCTGCTGCGCTCGCGCTCACTGTGGGACACCGCGCTGGCTTTGCCGGCAGATGCCTTGCTCGACGGTTCGGTCCATGCACATCAGGTCACCGGGCCGCTGGGCGTGCGCTTGCTGCTGCTGGAGCGCTCGGTGCATGCGGCCGACCAACCAGAGCGCCGCTGGCGGCTGGTGGTCGCCGCCGACACGCGCTCGCTAGAAGAAGCGGTGACACGCTTCAGCGGCATGCTGGCGGCGTATTTGGTGCTGCTGTTTTTGCTCTTGGTGCTGGCCGCGCTGGCGCAGGTGTATGTCGGTCTGCGGCCGTTACGGGCACTGGAGCAAGCCGTGATCAACGTGCGTGAAGGCCGGGCGCAGCGCTTGCAAGGCCAGTTTCCGGCCGAGGTGCAAGCCTTGAGCGACGACTTCAATTTAGTGCTGGACCGCCACGCAGAAGTGGTTGAACGCGCACGCCACCACGCCGGCAACTTGGCCCACGCCGTGAAAACGCCGCTGGCTGTGCTGGCGCAGGCGGCAGCGCAGGACCCAAGGCCCGCGCTGGCTCGGGTGGTGCAAGAACAAGTGCAACTCGCTACACGGCACATCGACTGGCACTTGTCACGCGCCAGAGCCGCCGGCGCGCAGCGGCTGCCAGGCCAGCGCACCGCCATCGGCCCCGCACTCGGCGGGCTGATTCGCGTGATGCAGCGCGTGCATGCGGCCCGCGGCTTGGTGATCGAATGCGATGCGCGGCTGAGCAACAACACGGCTTTGTCGTTTGCCGGTGAAGAACAAGACTTGCAAGAGATGCTCGGCAACGTGCTCGACAACGCTTGCAAATGGTCGCGCCACACCGTTCGCGTCAGCGTGGCTGACGTGGCCGATGCGTCACCGCCACAGCTGCGCATTTGCATTGAAGACGATGGGCCGGGCATTGACGAAGGCCTGCGACTACAAGTCTTGGCGCGCGGCGTGCGCGCAGACGAATCTGTGCCGGGCTCCGGTCTGGGCCTGGCCATCGTGGCCGACTTGGTGCAGCTGTATGGCGGCCGTCTGCAACTTGGCACATCAACGCTGGGCGGCTTGAAGTTGGAGCTGTACTTACCGGCCGTCAGCTGAAAAAGCAGCAAGCTTTTATACTGAGTGGCTATTCGCCATTTCTTCAACAGCCTCTGGACAAACACCATGAAACGCTGCACCCCATGAGCAAAAAAGTCTTTATCAAAACCTTCGGCTGCCAGATGAACGAGTACGACTCGGACAAGATGAGCGACGTCTTGCATGCCGCCGAAGGCTATGAGCCCACGCAAGACGTGGAAGAAGCGGATCTGATTCTGTTCAACACCTGTTCGGTGCGTGAAAAAGCGCAAGAAAAAGTCTTCAGCGACCTAGGCCGCATCAAACACCTGAAGGAAAAAGGCGTGCTGATCGGTGTCGGCGGCTGCGTCGCCAGTCAAGAAGGTGCGGCCATCATTCAGCGCGCGCCGTATGTGGACGTGGTCTTTGGCCCGCAAACCCTGCACCGCCTGCCCGAGCTGCTGAAAGCCCGCGCGCGACTGGGTAAATCGCAGGTCGACATCAGCTTTCCTGAAATCGAAAAGTTTGACCACTTGCCGCCAGCCCGCGTCGAAGGCGCCAGCGCTTTTGTCAGCATCATGGAAGGCTGCTCCAAATACTGCAGCTATTGCGTGGTGCCCTACACCCGCGGCGAAGAAGTCTCGCGGCCGTTTGACGACGTGTTGGTCGAGATCGCCGGGCTGGCCGACCAAGGCGTCAAAGAAGTCACCTTGCTGGGACAAAACGTCAATGCTTACCGCGGCCCGATGACGGCAGCCGGCAAGAGTGGTCACACAGAGATAGCCGACTTCGCCCTGCTGCTGGAGTACGTCTCGGACATCCCCGGCATCGAGCGCATTCGCTACGTGACCAGCCACCCGAACGAGTTCACGCAAAGCCTGATTGAGGCCTACGCCAAACTGCCCAAACTGGTCAACCACTTGCACTTGCCGGTGCAACACGGCAGCGACCGCATTTTGATGGCGATGAAGCGCGGCTACACCGCCATGGAATACAAAAGCACGATTCGCAAGCTGCGCGCCATTCGGCCAGACTTGGCCATGAGCAGCGACTTCATCGTCGGTTTCCCGGGCGAGACGGAAGAAGACTTCGGCAAGATGATGAAGCTGATTGACGACGTCGGCTACGACACCTCGTTCAGCTTTATCTTCAGCCCGCGTCCCGGCACACCCGCCGCCACGCTGCATGACGACACGCCACACGACGTCAAATTGCGCCGCCTGCACGAGTTGCAAGCCGTCATTGACGCCAACGTGCGCGCCATCAGCGCCAGCCGCCATGGCACCGTGCAGCGCATTTTGGTCGAAGGCACGTCGCGCAAAGACGCTACCGAACTGATGGGCCGCACCGAGTGCAACCGCGTCGTCAATTTCAAAGGCCCGGCACGGCTGATTGGCCAGATGGTCGACATCAAAATCACCGAAGCCATGCAGCGTTCGTTGCGCGGTGAAGTTCTAACGAACGACGACCAGCCTGAGTCTCTTCAGCCAACTGCCTTGGTGTAATCGCCGAGTTTTAAGCGGCAAAGGGCGAAGTCGCGCAGTGGCTTAGAAAGGCGGCTTACCCATACCGCCCAAGCCTTTCATGCCGCCCATGCGCTTCATCATTTTCATCATGCCGCCGCCCTTCATCTTTTTCATCATGCCCTGCATCTGCTCGAACTCATTGAGCAAGCGGTTGACTTCTTGAACATGCACCCCTGAGCCGGCAGCGATGCGGCGTTTGCGGGTGGCTTTGATGAGTTCGGGCTTGCGCCGCTCCAACGGCGTCATGCTTTGGATGATGCCTTCCTTGCGGCGAATATCTCTTTCAGCCTTGTCCATGTCCATCTGACCGGCTTTGGCCGCCATCTGCGCCGGCAACTTGTCCATCAGGCTGGACAGGCCGCCCATGTTTTTCATCTGCTGCAGCTGACTCAAAAAATCGTCGAGGTCAAAGCCGCTGCCGCTTTTCATCTTGGCGGCAAGCTTTTGCGCTGCCGCCACATCGACACCGGCGGTGACTTGCTCCACCAGCGCCAAGATGTCGCCCATGCCCAGAATGCGGCCGGCGTGACGCTCGGCATCAAAGACCTCCAAGCCGTCCAGTTTTTCGCTGGTACCCGAAAACTTGATCGGTGCGCCGGTGATTTGACGCACGCTCAAAGCGGCACCGCCGCGTGAGTCGCCGTCGGTCTTTGTCAAGATAATGCCGGTCAAGGGCAGCGCATCCTTGAAGGCCTTGGCGGTGTTGATCGCATCTTGACCCTGCATGGCGTCGACCACGAACAAGGTCTCTACCGGTTGCAGCACCGCATGCAATTCCTTGATCTCGCTCATCAGCGCTTCATCAATGGCCAAACGGCCGGCGGTGTCGACCAGCAGCACATCGAAGAAATGCCGACGCGCGTAATCCAGCGCAGCCCGGGCGATGTCGACCGGCTTTTGATCCGGCGAGCTGGGAAACCATTCAGCGCCAGCCTGCTGGGTAACGGTTTTGAGCTGCTCGATGGCGGCCGGTCGGTACACGTCGCCCGAGACCGTGAGCACTTTTTTCTTGCGCTTTTCAATCAGGTGTTTGGCCAGCTTGGCGGTGGTGGTGGTTTTACCCGCGCCTTGCAGGCCAGCCATCAAAATCACGGCCGGTGGTTGCGCCGCCAGATTGATGTCGCTGACGCCTTCGCCCATGGTGGCGGCGAGTTCGCGGTTGACGATGCCGACCAAGGCTTGTCCCGGCGACAGCGAACCCATGACTTCTTGGCCCAAGGCTTTGTCCTTGACGCGGGCGACAAAGTCGCGCACCACGGGCAAGGCCACATCGGCCTCCAGCAAGGCCATGCGCACTTCGCGCAGCATGTCTTGCACGTTCGACTCGGTGATGCGGGCCTGACCACGCATTTCCTTGACGAGGCGAGAGAGTTTGTCGGTGAGAGCTGAGGCCATGTGACGGCTCCACGCATGGAGCAAGGGTTAATTAAAACAAGCAGGGAGGGGATAAACTGTGTGCATGATTTTAGCTTTTAGCGCGTGGTTTGGCTTGGTGACAGCTGTCGGAGCCGCGCTTTTGTATGTTGTTTTGGCGTTGATCAGTCAGCGCCTGAGCACGCCAGCCGCGCGCGCGTGGCTAGTGGCCGCTTGGTTGTTGCACGTGATGGCGCTGGCGGCAGGCCTGTTTGGCCAGCCCCCGCGTTTTGGTTTTGCGCCCGCCTTGTCGACGACGGTCTGGCTGGTGGTGACGATCTACGCGATTGAAAGCGGCCTGATTCCGCAACTCAAAGCCCGCTGGGCGCTGGCGGCCGTGGGGGCTGCTGCAGTGCTGCTGGCGCTGGCGTTTCCGGGTGCCAGTTACGACCGTATCACCTCACCTTGGCTGCCTTTGCATTGGGCGCTGGGCATGGCCTCGTATGGCCTCTTCGCCTCTGCGCTGGTGCATGGCTGGCTGATGAGCCGTTCAGAGCGCTCCATGCGTTCGGCACACCCCAGCGACTCTGGCGTGCCCTTGCTGACACTTGAGCGGCTGACCTTTCGCTTTGTCGAGGCAGGTTTTATCTTGTTGACCGCCTCGCTGCTGGCTGGCTGGTTTTTTGCCGAGGCACTTTACGGTCCGCATTTAGGCCCGATTTGGAATCACAAGACTATTTTTTCAGTGCTGGCTTGGTTGACCTTTGCTGGCTTGTTGGTTGGTCGGGCACGATTCGGCTGGCGCGGCCGCAAGGCACGCAATGTTCTTTATCTGGGGTCGGGCTTGCTACTGCTGGGTTACGCCGGCTCACGTTTTGTCCTTGAAGTGGTGCTGCACCGGTCATGAAATACCTGTTGATTTTTGGTCTCACGATCGCCGTGATCTGGTTGTGGCAAGGCAAACGCCGGTCATCAATCGCTGACAAAGCCAAAGCGCGCCCGCCTAAACCGCAGGCGAAAAGCCACGCTCGGCAGCTGCCCGCCACTGAAATCGTTGCCTGCGACGTCTGCTCCGTGCATCTGCCGCAGACCGAGGCGCTCATCGGCGGTCATGGCGTCTATTGCAGCGAAGCCCACCGCCGGCAGGCTGAAGGCTGATGCCTCAGGCAAAACCCCAAAAACCACCGCTGCCGCTGTGGCAAGACGGTTGGTACAGCTTTGCGAGGCGCATGGCATCTCCGAACTTCGGTCCTCGGCCGGCCGACCTGCAGCCAGACCTGATCGTCATCCACGCCATCAGCCTGCCGCCGGGCGACTATGGCACTGGTCAAGTGCAGCGCCTGTTCACCAATCAGCTCGATTGGGACGCACACGACTATTTCCGCAGCATCCGAGGCCTGAAAGTGTCGGCGCATTTTTTCATCACTCGAGATGGCCAGCTCTGGCAGTTCGTCAGCTGCAACGACCGCGCCTGGCACGCGGGTGAGTCAACTTACCGCTGCAAAGACAATTGCAACGATTTTTCTGTCGGAATTGAGCTGGAAGGCCTAGAGGGGTTGTTGTTTGAACAAGCCCAGTACGACACCCTGAGCAGCCTGTCCGCCGCTTTACTTCAGGCCTACCCCATCAGTCAGGTGGCCGGCCATGAGCACATTGCCCCTGGACGCAAGCGGGACCCAGGCGCAGGCTTCAACTGGTCCAAGCTGCAGCGCTCCTTGGGTTTGGGGCCGACCAGCTTTCCGGACGAAGTAGCCGTTATAGCGCCAAATTAAGCGACGCCCAAATTGCGGATTTTTCCGAATTTCAGGGTCTCGATCGCTACAATCAGACGCTTCATCAATTAATCTAAAAAACACTACATGTAGTGCTTGAATTAAGTTTGGACACTAGATATAGTGTCTGAGCTTGATTTGATTAATATGATTTGACAGGTTGACCAACCCCTAAAAAATTTCAGGAAATCGGCCCATCGGTGACTCAACTCCCGCATCCGTCCTAGCCTGTCAGTCTTCTACGAACACCTACAAATAATTCACCCGAGGAAATCCATGCAAACCAGCATCCACAGCACCGCCAACTCGCCGACCGGCTTGGCCACAGCTCATCTGGGCCCAGGCACACAAGCGCAGCCCACCGCTTACAGCCAGTACCAGATCATTCGCCGCAACGGTGCCGTGGTGCCTTTTGAGCCGAATAAAATCGCTGTCGCCATGATGAAAGCTTTCTTGGCTGTGCATGGCACGCAGGGCGCGGCCTCAGCCAGCGTTCGCGAAACCGTCGATGGCTTGACGCAAGCGGTGATCCGCGCCTTGATGCGCTCGCGTCCAGGTGGCGGCACTTTTCATATTGAAGATGTGCAAGACAACGTCGAACTGGGTCTGATGCGCGGCGGACACCACGAAATCGCTAGGGCCTACGTGCTCTACCGCGAAAAACGCACACAAGAACGTGCTCAACAAAGCGCCCATCAAATGCCCGCCGTGCATTCACTGCATGTCATCGACGGTGGTAAAAAAGTCGCCCTTGACGTCGCTCAGCTGCAAGCTTTGATTGAAGCTTCTTGCGCCGGTCTAGGAGCTGAAGTCAAGCCAGATCCGATCGTCGCGGAAACCATGCGCAATCTGTACGACGGCGTGCCGATCGACGAGGTCTACAAAGCCTCCATCCTGGCCGCTCGCACCTTGATCGAAAAAGACCCTGACTACACCTACGCCACAGCCCGTTTGTTGCTGCACACCATTCGCCGTGAAGTGCTGGGCGAAGAAGTCGCCCACGAGGCCATGAGCACGCGCTACGCCGAGTACTTCCCGAAATTCATCCAGAAGGGCGTAGACAACGAACTGCTTGACGAAAAACTGCTGCAATTTGACTTGGCCCGCCTCGGCGCGGCGCTCAAGCCCGAGCGTGACATGCAGTTTGACTACCTCGGCCTGCAGACATTGTTTGACCGCTACTTCCTGCATGTGCGCAAGCAGCGCATTGAGCTGCCACAAGCCTTCTTCATGCGCGTTGCCATGGGCTTGTCGCTCGACGAAATCGACCGCGAAGGCCGTGCCATCGAGTTCTACGAAATCATGTCGTCGTTTGACTTCATGTCCAGCACACCGACCCTTTTCAACGCCGGCACCCTACGCTCGCAGCTGTCGTCTTGCTACCTGACCACGGTCGCCGACGACCTGGGCGGCATCTACGACGCCATCAAAGAAAACGCCTTGCTGTCGAAGTTTGCGGGTGGTTTGGGCAATGACTGGACGCCGGTGCGCGCACTGGGTGCCCACATCAAGGGCACCAATGGCGAGTCACAAGGTGTTGTGCCCTTCCTCAAGGTTGTCAACGACACCGCGGTGGCGGTCAACCAAGGCGGCAAACGCAAGGGCGCTGTCTGCGCATACTTGGAAACGTGGCACCTGGACATTGAAGAGTTCCTCGAGCTGCGTAAAAACACCGGCGACGACCGCCGCCGCACGCACGACATGAACACCGCCAACTGGATTCCAGACCTGTTCATGCGCCGCGTCATGGAAAAAGGCAGCTGGACTTTGTTCTCGCCCAACGACACACCGGATCTGCACGACAAGTTCGGCATTGAATTCGAAAAGGCCTACACCGCCTACGAAGCCCGCGCCGAACGCGGCGAGATCAAGCCCTCACGCAAGCTGCAAGCCATTGACATGTGGCGCAAGATGCTCTCGATGCTGTTCGAGACCGGTCATCCATGGATCACCTTCAAAGACGCCTGCAATGTGCGCTCACCACAACAGCACTGCGGCGTGGTTCACTCGTCAAACCTCTGCACCGAGATCACGCTGAACACCAGCGACACTGAAACCGCGGTTTGCAACCTCGGCTCGGTCAATCTGGTGCAACACCTGAAAACTGCTGCTGACGGTAGCAAAGAGCTCGACCACGACAAGCTCAAGAAAACCATCACGACGGCCATGCGCATGCTGGACAACGTGATCGACATCAATTACTACGCTGTCAAAAAAGCCCGTGACTCCAACATGCGCCACCGTCCAGTCGGTCTGGGCATCATGGGTTTCCAAGATTGCCTGTACGAATTGCGCACGCCTTACGCCAGCGACGCAGCGGTTGAGTTCGCCGACAAATCCATGGAAGCTGTCTGCTACCACGCCTACTGGGCTTCTACCGAGTTGGCCAAAGAGCGCGGCAAGTACGCCAGCTACAAAGGCTCGCTCTGGGACCAAGGCATCTTGCCACTCGACACCCTTGACATGTTGGCCAAAGAGCGCGGCGGCTACATTGAAGTCGACCGCTCCGTCACCCTCGACTGGGATGCGCTGCGCAGCAAAATTGCAATCGACGGCATGCGCAACTCCAACTGCGTCGCCATTGCACCGACGGCCACGATTTCCAACATCATTGGCGTGGACGCTTGCATCGAGCCCTGCTTTGGCAACCTCTCGGTCAAGTCCAACTTGTCCGGTGAGTTCACGGTCATCAATGGCTATTTGGTGCGCGACCTGAAACGTCTCGGCCTGTGGGACGACGTGATGGTGGTTGACCTGAAGCACTTCGATGGTTCGTTGCGCCCGATCGACCGCGTGCCACAAGAAATCAAAGCGCTTTACGCCACTGCTTTTGAAGTCGATGCCACTTGGCTGGTTGAAGCAGCTTCACGTCGCCAGAAATGGATTGACCAAGCGCAGTCGCTGAACATTTACATGGCTGGCGCTTCCGGTAAAAAGCTCGACGACACCTACAAGCTGGCTTGGTTGCGCGGCTTGAAGACGACTTACTATCTGCGTACGATGGGCGCCACGCACGCCGAAAAGTCGACAGTCAAAGCGGGCAAGCTCAACTCTGTAGCATCCGGCAACACCGACGACAGCGGCAGCATGAATGCCATGGACGCAGCGGCGGCAACAGCGCATGCACAGATGAGCGCCACACCAGCGACTGACATCAAGTTCTGCGCCATCGACGATCCAGGCTGCGAGGCTTGCCAATAAAAAACATGTTTGTGCTGATCTTCTGTCACGCACATTTCGATGTAATTGAACAACACTCACTTCAGCGATTTCAATGAATAACTTTTCATTTTTTAGCGCTGCTTTCATAATCCAAAGCTATTGGAAAAATCTATGTTGACCTGGGACGAAGAAGTCAAACCATCATTGCAAAATTCGCTGACCAGCGGCTCTCCTGAAAGCCGCTCGATGGAGCTTCCGCCATTTTCTTTACAACCACAAGGCGACGCTCCTCAGCGCATGCTCAACGACGGTGCTATCGTGCCGGCGGTGGTAAAGCCAGTCGCGGCTACAGCCACTGCGTTTGATTCATCGGCACCGGTGCCAGCCGTGCACCGCCGCGTCAAAGCCTCTGACAAACGCATCATCAACGGTCAAACCGACGTTAACCAATTGGTGCCGTTCAAGTACAAATGGGCTTGGGAAAAATACCTCGCCACCTGCGCCAATCACTGGATGCCGCAAGAAGTCAACATGACGCGTGACATCGCGCTGTGGAAAGACCCCAATGGCCTGACCGATGACGAGCGCCGTTTGGTGATGCGCAATCTTGGCTTTTTTGTGACGGCTGACTCGCTGGCTGCCAACAACATCGTGCTGGGCACTTACCGCCACATCACCGCGCCTGAGTGCCGCCAGTTCCTCTTGCGTCAAGCCTTTGAAGAAGCCATCCACACCCATGCGTATCAGTACATCACGGAATCGTTGGGCTTAGACGAAGGCGAGATCTTCAACGCCTACAATGAAGTGCAGTCGATTCGCGACAAAGACCAGTTCCTGATTCCGTTCATTGACGCGATCTCTGACCCGCTCTTCAAGACCGGCACCCCTGAGAACGACCAGACTCTGCTCAAGTCGCTGATCGTGTTTGCCTGCCTGATGGAAGGCCTGTTCTTCTACGTCGGCTTCACGCAAATTTTGGCGCTGGGTCGGCAGAACAAAATGACCGGTGCTGCAGAGCAATACCAGTACATCTTGCGCGATGAATCCATGCACTGCAACTTCGGCATTGACCTGATCAACCAGCTCAAACTGGAAAATCCGCATCTCTGGACGTCCGAATTCAAAGCCGAAATCAAAGCCCTGTTCATGCAGGCTGTTGAGCTCGAATACCGGTATGCAGAAGACACCATGCCACGCGGCGTATTGGGCCTGAATGCGTCCATGTTCAAGGGTTATCTGCGTTACATCGCCAACCGTCGTGCGACCCAGATTGGCTTGGAAACACTGTTCCCTAACGAAGAGAATCCGTTTCCGTGGATGAGCGAGATGATCGACTTGAAGAAAGAGCGCAACTTCTTTGAGACCCGCGTGATTGAATACCAATCGGGCGGCGCGCTGTCTTGGGACTGAGCCTGTTAGCAACATCAAGCAACATGATTTTTGAATTACACAAGAACCAATCAGCATGCCGCAGAGCAGGCCATGGTTTTTGTTCCCGTGTTCTCGGCGCTGGGCCCCGGTTTCCCGGTTGGCCCAACGCCGTGAATCGCTTCACATACTCCAGATGTGAAGTGCTCTTTGCAACGTGATCAAGGAGAAAACTATGGCAACTGCGAAAAAAGTAGCATCTAAAAAAGCTGCACCAAAAAAAGCCCCGGTCGCTAAAAAAGCACCGGCCAAGAAAGCCCCAGCTAAAAAAGTAGCAGCGAAAAAGGCTCCGGCCAAAAAAGCTGCCGCCAAAAAAGCGCCCGCTAAGAAAGCTGCTGCGAAAAAAGTAGCTGCAAAGAAACCCGCTGCGAAGAAAGCTGCGAAGAAACCCGCTGCGAAGAAAGCTGCGAAAAAGCCCGCTGCCAAAGCACCTGCTTCAGCGGCCAGCCCAGCGGCTCAGACAACTCTGAACCCGCAAGCTGCCTGGCCGTTTCCAACAGCCAGCAAGCCCTAAGCAGTCAGGTAACTCTGCTTAAAGCCTGGCATCGAAAGATGCCGGGCTTTTTTATGGCCGCCCTCCCCCACTAACCACCGACCATGCCCCCGTACCCCGTCCCCAACGCCGTCTTTCTACAGCACGACCCTAAAACCGGTGACTGCTTGGTGAGTATTCACGTCATGCCGAATGCACCGCAAACAAAAGCAGATGGGCTCTTCGGTGAAGTAGGACAGCAGGCACTGCGCGTGCGTTTGCATGCACTGCCGATTGATGGCAAAGCCAATGAGGCGCTGGTGAAATGGCTGGCGAAAGAGTTGGGCATCGCGCAACGTGACATCACACTGGTGCGTGGTCAGACGTCACGGCGAAAACAATTGAGAATCGACAGCCGTGTGGTCGCCGTGGCCCACTGGGAACGACTCATTCCAACACTCTAAACAGCCCGCACGCCGCTGAAACCGAACGGCTGATGCGTCTCTAGCTCAAACCGGATAAATCGTCTCTAGCGTGTAGTTCTGGCAGCCCGGAGTCGATATTTTATGGGCACCCACACGGTTGCCCAATTCGCAGCACTGCACCAGTGACCAGCCTTTTTCAAGACCAAACAGCAAAGCGCCACGGAAAGCATCGCCGCAACCCGTCGGATCCACCAGCTGGGTCGCCTTCACGGGTGCCACCAAGGTCATCTCGCCGTCGACCCAGACTTCACAGCCGTCGGCACCGAGTGTGACAACCAGCCCCTGAACGCGCATGGACAGCGCTTTGTTGTCCAGACCTGTGCGTTCGGTCAGCATGCAGCCTTCGTAGTCATTGACCGTCACCCACGTCGCGAGGTCGACAAACTGCGTCAGCTCATCGCCATTGAACATCGGCAAACCCTGACCGGGATCAAACACAAAAGGAATACCGGCAGCCTTGAATTGCGCGGCATGCTGCAGCATGGCGTCACGGCCATCGGGCGAGATGATGCCGATCTTAATGTCATGGCGGGCGGCCACTTCAGACAGGTGCGCTTGGCTCATGGCACCAGGATGAAAAGCCGTGATCTGGTTGTTGTCACGGTCCGTCATGATCATGGCTTGAGCCGTGTACGTATCGGTGAGCTCGCGAATGAACTCGGTGCTGATGCCCTTGCTGCGCAGGTGCGCCAAATAGTCCGTGCCGTCATTGCCAACCGTTGCCATGGGCAGGGCGGTGCCACCGAGTTGCGACAAACTGTAGGCAATGTTGCCTGCGCAACCACCGAACTCGCGGCGCAGGGCTGGGACCAGAAAAGACACATTCAAGATGTGCAATTGCTCGGGCAAGATCTGCTCAGCAAAACGGCCCTCAAAAGTCATGATGGTGTCGAAGGCCAGAGAGCCACAAATCAAAGCGGGCATGCGTGTATTTCTCGAGTTTCAGGGGTAAAAAGCAAACAGGCGGTAACCGGTGATCGGGACTGACTCGGAAGGCGCCTCAACCACAGCTTGTCCATCGAGCGTTGCCGCGTCAGTCGACGAAGCCGTCGGCAATGGCGTAACAGACCCAGCGGGCAGACTGACAAGCAAATTAAAAACACCCGTGAAAGGTACGGCATGGTCTAGTCGGTTACTGCTCGCGCCAAACTCAGCAGGCAGCAGGACCCGGCGAATCAAGACTTCGTTTTGCGAGCCGGTCAAAGTCACTTCCAGGGCAGGCATGGCAACCACCGCGAGCCGGGTATTTTTAAGAACCACATTCAGCCGGTAGGCATCAGGTCCTGTCTGCGTGAATGAAGAGCTGTCGATCATCACCGCCTCGATCACGCGCGGCGGTTTGATCTGACAATCCATTTTCTGGCACACCACCTCAAGTGCTGGCAACAACGCCGGGTAACGAGCGGCTAAGGCATCGCGTTCGTGCAAGAGCACTTGTAACGCCAATATGCCCAACAAGCCTAGGGCGAGCAACACGGCCAGCATCTTGTAAAACGGGCGCTTGGATTTTTCTCTGCGCTGCGCCGTCTGAACAAAAGCCACTTCGGGGAGCGATGGGCGGCGAACGTCCTCAGCTTTGGTCGAACTCAAGGGTTTGCTTGATTTTTTCGAGCCGTACAGCGCACGATGATCGGCGCCGTCTTGGCTGCGCACATGATCCTCTTGGGCTGGAAAATCGGCAGCCTCCGGAGCCGACAAATAACTCGACAGCGGCGCGGAAACCGATGCATCCTCCTTAGGCGAATGGGACGCGAACTGAGTAGCGAAGTCCTTGGGACTTTCATCGACAGCCGTGAC
Organism: Polaromonas sp.; assembly: GCA_030654695.1. Lineage (GTDB taxonomy): Bacteria > Pseudomonadota > Gammaproteobacteria > Burkholderiales > Burkholderiaceae_C > Polaromonas. The sequence goes on along the minus strand of JAURWY010000014.1, from coordinate 5,683 downwards.
CGGCAAAGTTGCCGCAGCGGGTTCCACCACCGGTGCCGGCGCATCCTGCTCCTCAGCCTCATGAACCTCCAGCAGTTCTGGTTCAGCGACCGCCTGAAAGTGCGCGGAGGCATCGAAAACACCATCGCAATGGCCGCAGCGAACCCAGCCGTCCGACACTTTGAGTTGGTCGGCCACGACCTTGAACATGGTTCGGCAATTGGGGCAGCAGGTTATCAAGCTCATCGACTCGAATTGTAGGGCTTGCTTAGCTCAGATTGACTCAGAACTTTGCGGTCATCAAGATCCAGCCGTCTTCACTGTCGGTCACGCTCAAAGTGGCATACGGTGCATACGCTTCTTTGAGTTCGTCGGCTTGACGCTCCAGAATGCCGGCGAGCACCAAATGCCCCCCCGGCGCAACATGGGCGCACAACAACGGCGCCAACACCTTCAGCGGCGTCGCCAAAATATTCGCCAGCACGGTTTGGTAAGTGCCCGACGATTTATCCGGCAAGCCGGCTTTCAATTGCACGTGATTCGCCTCAGCATTGGCCAGGGTCGACTGCACGGCGGCTTCATCAATATCGACTGCATCGATATCCGTCGCGCCGAACTTGGCGGCACCAATAGCCAAGATGCCCGAACCGCAACCGTAGTCCAGCACACGGCTACCCGCGCGGCCAGCGGCAATCCAGCGCAGGCACATGCGGGTGGTTGGATGGGTGCCGGTGCCAAAAGCCAGCCCCGGATCCAGGCGGATCACTTGGCGCGCTTGGGCCGGTGGCTCATGCCAAGTCGGGACGATCCAGAACTCAGGCGTGATCTCGACCGGCGTGAACTGCGATTGCGTCAAACGCACCCAATCTTGCTCAGGCACCGGACTGACGGCGACCACTTGGCAAGCACTGAAAAAGTCTTGCGCTGCCAGCAGCCCAGCCGCGTCGCGGGCAGCCGCTTCGTTGGGAAACAGCGCGACGATTCGCGAGCGCTCCCAGCCGGCTTTGGGCGGCGGCATGCCGGGCTCACCAAACAGCGCCTGTTCAGCCGGCGTCTGTGCATCAGCATCTTCGACCGACACACTCAAAGCGTCGAGGGCATCCAGCGCATCGCTGACGCTCTCGACGGCATCCACCGGGGCCAGCATGACCAGTTCAAAAAGACTCATGGAAAGACCCGCCAAATGAAAAGATAAAAAATGAGAGGTAAAAAACGAAAACAACCCGCAGCGCATCTACAAGGACGCGCGTGCGGGTTTGAAACCGAGGGCTGAAGCTCAGCGTTGCCGCTGCGACAACCACTCTTCCAAATAGTGAATATTGGTGCCGCCGTCCATGAACTTGGCGTCCACCATCAGCTCACGGTGCAGAGCGATGTTGGTGTTAATGCCTTCGACCACAGTTTCAGCCAGTGCCGTGCGCATGCGGGCCAAAGCCTGCTCACGCGTGTCACCATGAACAATGATCTTACCGATCATCGAATCGTAATTTGGCGGCACAAAATAGTTGGCGTAGATGTGCGAGTCCACCCGGACACCGGGACCGCCGGGTGCGTGCCATGTCGTGATGCGACCCGGTGATGGCGTGAACTTGTAAGGGTCCTCGGCATTGATCCGGCATTCAATCGAATGGCCCTTGATCTCGATCTGACGCTGCGTGAACGGCAGACGTTCGCCAGCGGCCACCATGATTTGCGTCTTCACGATGTCAACGCCGGTGACCCACTCCGTGACCGGATGCTCGACCTGAACCCGTGTGTTCATTTCAATGAAATAAAACTCGCCGTTTTCGTACAAGAACTCGAAGGTACCAGCGCCACGGTAGCCAATTTTTTTGACCGCAGCAACGCAGCGCTCACCGATCTTTTCGATCAGCTTGCGGGGGACGCCGGGTGCTGGCGCTTCCTCGATCACTTTTTGGTGACGGCGCTGCATGGAGCAGTCGCGCTCGCCGAGCCAGACCGCATTTTTATGCTGGTCAGCCATGATCTGGATTTCGATGTGGCGCGGGTTCTGAAGAAACTTCTCCATATACACCGCCGGATTGCCGAAAGCAGCGCCAGCTTCGGCCTTGGTCGTTTGCACCGCATGGATCAGCGCCGCCTCGGTGTGCACCACGCGCATGCCGCGCCCGCCGCCGCCGCCAGCGGCCTTGATGATCACCGGGTAACCGACGGCTTTGGCCGTGCGTTTGATGATGGCCGCGTCGTCAGGTAAAGCGCCTTCAGAACCCGGCACGCAAGGCACGCCGGCCCGGATCATGGCTTGTTTGGCCGACACCTTGTCGCCCATGATGCGGATGGATTCCGGCGTCGGGCCGATGAACTTGAAGCCGCTTTTTTCCACGCGCTCGGCAAAATCAGCGTTTTCGCTGAGAAAGCCATAGCCAGGGTGAATGGCTTCTGCATCGGTGACCTCGGCCGCGGCAATGATGGCCGGCATGCTGAGGTAGCTCTGCGCCGAGGCCGCAGGGCCAATGCAAACAGCCTCGTCCGCCAGCTTGATGTATTTGGCTTCGCGGTCGGCTTCGGAGTAAACCATCACGGCCTTGACGCCAAGTTCCCGACAGGCCCGCTGGATACGCAGGGCGATTTCGCCCCGGTTTGCGATCAGAATTTTTTTAAACATGGCGCCCGCTTCACTCGATGATGAAGAGTGGTTGTCCGTATTCCACGGCCTGACCGTTTTCACACAACATCGCGGTGATGGTGCCCGACTTGTCTGCCTCGATCTCGTTGAGAATCTTCATGGCTTCGATGATGCAGATGGTGTCGCCTTCTTTGACTTGGCTACCGATGTCGACAAAAGCCTTGGCACCAGGACTGGCCGAACGGTAGAACGTGCCCACCATGGGCGACTTGACTGAGTGTCCCTGCGCTTCGGCTGGCACAACAGCAGCCGGCGCGGCCACCACCGCAGCAGCTGACACAGGCGCAGCAGCCACCAAGGCTGGCGCTTGCATCACAACAGGTGCTGCGCCCATGAATTTGACGATTCTGACTTTACCTTCAGCCTCGGTGATTTCAAGTTCTGACACGTTTGACTCTGAAACCAAGTCAATCAATGTTTTGAGTTTGCGTAGATCCATGCTTTATTCTCCGAAGACAGTGGCGGGCAGACAGCCCAGCCTTTGATACGAATTGCCCAACTGCATCAGCAGCTCGACCTGAGATCAGATCTTGACCCAACCAAGTAACAAGTGGCACTCACCAACTCTTTGTTGGTCTTCTTCCACTAAACCGCTCGAATTGTACTCATCTGCAAATCGTCTAAAAGGCAATTTTTCAGCTTTTTGAGGCGCTTAAAATTTACCAGTCCCGAACTTTAACGCAAATTGAGCTTCATTTTGCCGCTGTTAGCGACTTGAAAGGAACAGTGGCGAACGATCAAGAGAGCGCAACCCAGTTAGCCAAATCTGCAGGTAACAGCTGACCACTTTTACGCTGCAGCACATCACCAGAGGCACCAAAGGCCACCGAAAATGGCAGGCCACCCGTCAAATTACCCATGCGCTTGCTCAGATCAGTGCCTCCCAGACCGGCCATGACGATCGGAAAGTCCAGCGGTGACTTCTTCAGCCAAGCACGCACAGCACTCGGTTGATCGACAGCCAGACCCAGCACGCGCCAGCCCCGCACTTGCTGCTCTTGGTGGAAACGGTTCAGCAAGGGCAACTCTTCCACGCAAGGCGGGCACCAAGTTGCCCAAAAATTCACCAGCAAGGGCTGACCCGCCAAACTGCTGACTTTGAACATCTCGCCATCAGGCGTTTCCATCTCCAAAGCCCAGAACGGGTCTGCCGATGAATTGCCGGTCGTTGGCGCCCCATGGCGGTCGCGCAGCCACCAAGCGGCGCCGACGCCCGCCAGACCCGCCGCCACGGCGGTGCTGGCAAACAGCAAGTTTCTACGTTGGATCATCTAGGTTCCTGTTCACTTCTAATTTAACTTTAAGGCAGTTTCGCAGGTTTTAAAGCCAAGATCGTTGAAGATCGAGGCTAATTTGTCACAGAGCCAGCAAGCGTTCGACAGCCGCTAAGTCGCCACGTGGCGTGCGGCCTTTGGCATCAGGCCGCAAGGCGCCGCGTAAATCGTCGTGGTCATAGACCATCAGGTGCACCCCGACGGTTTCCTGCAAGGGTTTGCAAACGCTGCGAATGCTCAACGCTTCAACGCTGTCGCCCCAAAACCCGTTGACGGTGCGGGGTTCGTAATCTACGTTGTGCTCTATCAAGGCAATTTCAGCCGACTTCGAGTCATCACAAAACAGTTGAATATAAATATCCGACAGCCGCGTTGCGGTGCCGTGCCAGACCGCCCCACCCAAAAACGGCCGAAACTCGGCCATGCGCTGCATCCAGACCAAGGCCAGCTCACGCAGCGCTTGCAACTCAGCTGGCTGCGTCTCAGCACAAAACAGCGCAATGTACTCGTGCACCGCGTCTTCAATTTCGTCATTGCCCGGCAACTCGGTGCGCGACGGCAAAGCCATCTGCTTGATCGCGCGACGCTTGGCGGGGCCGTATTCAAGCCCCTCTTCAACCACCATGGCGGCAGCTGCGGCAGCGATTTCAGCCTTCAGGCCGTGCGGTTCAAATGAGTTCATGACAGGTATTTTTGCACCTGTGCGAACGCCCATTGCACATGGGGTTGAATCGGCGATCCCGCCGCTGCCTAAAATGCCGCATGCACATACATATATTGGGAATCTGCGGCACCTTCATGGGCGGCTTGGCCGCCCTCGCACGCGAAGCCGGCCACCAAGTCACCGGCTGCGACACCGGCGTTTACCCGCCCATGAGCGACCAATTGCGCAGCTTGGGGATTGAGCTGACCGAAGGCTATGACGACGGCGTGTTGCAGCAAGCCGGCTTCAAGCCCGACATGTTTGTCATCGGCAACGTGGTGTCGCGCGCCCAGTTGCCAGACGGAAGCCCCAAGTTCCCGCTGATGGAAGCCATCCTTAACCAAGGTCTGCCCTACACCAGCGGCCCGCAGTGGCTGGCTGAGCACGTGCTGCAAGGCCGCCATGTGCTGGCCGTGGCGGGCACGCATGGCAAAACCACCACCACCGCCATGCTTACCTGGATTCTGGAGCAGGCGGGTTTGCAACCGGGCTTTTTGATCGGCGGCGTGCCCTTGAACTTTGGCGTCTCCGCCCGCCTCGGCCAAGGCCCCTGCTTTGTGATCGAGGCCGACGAGTACGACACGGCCTTTTTCGACAAACGCAGCAAGTTTGTGCATTACCGGCCGCGCACGGCCATTTTGAATAACTTAGAGTTTGACCACGCCGACATTTTTGAGAATCTGGCGGCCATCGAACGGCAATTCCACCACTTGGTGCGCACCGTGCCGTCGCAAGGCCGCGTGGTGGTGAACGCCGCCGAGGCCAGCTTGAAGCGCGTGCTCGCGCAAGGCTGCTGGAGTGAGCAAGTGCACTTCGGCGCAAGCGCGTCGAACCCAGCCGGCTTCACGGCCGTGGGTGAACCGCAAGCCTTTCAAGTGCTGAAAGCTGGCCAGCCTGTGGCCGAAGTGTGCTGGGCGATCAGCGGTGTGCACAACCAGCTGAATGCGCTGGCCGCCATCGCTGCGGCCGAGCATGTCGGCGTCAGCCCGAGCACGGCGGCCCAAGCGCTTAGCAGTTTTGAGAACGTCAAACGGCGCATGGAAGTCCGCGGCGTGGTGCAGCGCACTGGCGGCGACATCA
>JAURWY010000003.1 GCA_030654695.1 Polaromonas sp. | reverse complement strand
GGTTGTTTTTTAGGGAAGGTATATATTCGACAAAGATTCTTCACGCCTGAATCTTTTTGCCCCGGGCAAATGTTTCGCCATTCAGCATTAATTTGATAGAACCTAAAAGGCGTTGGTCGCCCGGCTTTCGCACTAGGCTTGCCAGTAGGCCTTGCAGCGTGATGCTGTCATCTTCATCTAGGGCGGCTTGAGCCAACAGGTTGCTAAGGGCGTGCAATACGCTGTCTAGGTCGGTTGGTGCTGTCTGCCAAGCACCCGGTGCAGGCTCATTGGCATATACGACCGACGACTTAAGCTCCGCTGGGGCCGCATCGAACCAGCTCTCAGGCCCATCCTCTGCAAAAGCTCTTGCAATTTTTGTTGCAGCAGTTTTTCCAACACCTCGAGGGGTGCCGTCTTTTTTGGGCTTTCCTGCGACGAGTTGGTAGACGTATTCCTCGGACAAACCAGCGCGATCAGCAACGGCGCGCAAGCCTCTTCTACCGCCACCCTCTCTCGTAACAAGTGCCTTTAAGTTGGATAGCCAAATATCTTCAATTGCCATAACTGTATTTAAGCAAATGGCTAGGAAATTAATCTAGCATTGGACTTGCGTTTATCTAGCCTAGTGCTAGACTTGCGAGCATGAGAAAGCAATTCACCCCAAACGAGCGACGAGCTTTGGCTGAAAAGCTGGCCGTTAACGAGCAGTACCTGTATCAGTGCCTGACCGGTCGGCGTGACATGGGACCAACTGAGGCGCGCAGGGTAGAGGTTGAATCGGGTGGTGTTCTCACTCGGCAAATGATCTGCCAAAAAACATGGCAAGGCATCTGGCCCGAGTTGGCCAACACCAAAGAGGCCGCATAAATGCAAACCCTTCACCGTGGCAAAAAGTCTCAAGAGTGCAAATTGTCGATCACTGAGTCGCTCGACGACTACATCAAAAAACTCGCAATCGAGCTTCGCTGCCCTTACGCGGACGTTGCCAGAGACTTTATTTACCTGGGCGCAACGGGGAAAACATTCAGTGAACATGTTGCCAATGATCGCCGTAATGCCATGCAAGTGGAAGTGAAAGAACAAGACGAAAAGCGCGCAGACATTCGGATAGTTGTCGGCGAGTCCATTAGGACTAACCCTAGCTAACTTGCCACGATAACGATATCAAAAGGTTCACACATGACTATATTGACCAATCCAGAACGCTTGCCCGCGATTGAGCGCGAGAGCATCTCTGTAACCCAAGAAATTCTGCGCGAAATGATTGGCGCTCGCGCTGAGCTGCAGGCCATTGCGAAATCAAATGCCCGGCTTTTGGCTTTGCTGGAACGATCGGTTTTTACTCGTGACGAGCGGGTCAGGATTGGTAGTTTGTGATGCTATCAGCCACAGATTCCAATTCTTTCATTGCCAAGGTGATCCAAGTATTCAAAGGGTTGGCCTTGCGCCACTCTATGAGTTCCAAGCCTTCCAATTGTTCTGGGGTGTCGTTATTCCGAAATGCAAATGCTAATCCTCGGACCTGGACGGCCAACAAGAGTTGTTCAGTTGTGTATTTCATAGGTAGCCCTTTGGCAGTAATTGCAGTTGTGGTAACCGAATTGTGCTGCTTTTGGGCTACCCGCCTTTCTCTTTGGGTGCCTGCAACAAACAGGAGTCACGCATGACCACACTTCACACCTCAGCCGAGTCGCTCCGCTCGATTGGCAACAAGGGCATGGCGGCCAAGCAAAAGGAGGTGTTCGATATCGTACTGATCCTTCAGCGGCGTGGCCAAGTAGATGTCAGCGGAAAAGAGATTTCAAAGTTTGCTTGGGACGAATACGGCAAACACCTCGACCAGGTGAGCAGCCGGGTCTGCGAGCTGCTGGCCGCCAAGCGATTGATTCGCTCAGAGGTCTCGCGCCTCTGCACCGTCTCAAAGAAAAGCGTGCATCCTCTTTTTGTGCCAGCCACACAAGACCGCATGTTTTATTGACGCTACCAGGTCTATTCAAATGAGCATTAAGTTAATGGCCATGGTCTGGGACTCAAGCATCCAGACAAGCCAAAAGATGGCGCTGCTGGCCATGTGTGACTGGGCGGACGACGAAGGCGGTAGCGTGTACCCGTCTATTGCCAAGCTGGCAAAGCGGATATCGTGTTCTGAACGTCAGGCTCAGCGCGTCGTGCACAGCTTGATTGACGACGGTTTGGTAGCCGTAGTAGGCAACGCATGGGGCGGCGTGCCGGGGCAATCTCGTCAATACAAAGTCAATGTAAAAGCACTCTTTGCTTTGTCGCTTGGCGCGTCGGTTGCTCAGATAAAAACCACATCTGCGCCGATGGGTACGGGTGACATATTGTCACCCGTCGATGCAGACCAAAAAGAGGGGGGAGGGGTGACACCCACGTCGCCGACGGGTGACATGGGTGTCACCCTATCCCCCATGTATCCGTCATTAAATACCCCCATACCCCCCGATGGGGGTGCAAGTGGTTTTCAGGAATTCTGGAACGCATACCCAAAAAAGGCAGCAGAAGCCAAAGCCCGTAGGCAGTGGGATAGGCTGGCGCCAGACCTGACGATGCGCAAGTCGATGGTGGACGCTGTACGAATTCAGGCCGGTACACCGAACTGGCGCAAAGACGGCGGGCAGTACATCCCAATGCCGTCGACCTGGCTGCGTGACCGGCGCTGGCTCGACTGCCTGACAGACCCAATGGCGGTAGCTGCAGCGGCATTGGGTGAAGACACGCGGGCCGGCGTGGAGCGGTTGGCGGTACGGCTTGGAGTGGCGGCATGGGACGCGATTGTCGAGCAGTGGCCAGCGTTCAAGGCTCGGGTGCTGGCTGCCAAGCTGGCAACTGAAGTGGCGGCGTGACCCAATGCACACACTGCAAAACATCGGAGTCCAATCCGCATTCGGGTGGATACAACACACGGTGCGTCCGCTGCTGCGCTCGGCTGATTCGCTCAGCCAGGCCGATCAAGGCCATGCAGGACGCGATGTTTTTGGCGATCAACATGCGGGTAGAAAACCCTACACGAGAGGCTGTTTTGCTGGCCCTGAAGGATTTGGATGCGCGCTCAGCAGGGCAGAACAAAGCATCCTCAGTCGGGTCAGGGGTGAGCCCACAAGCTGGTCTGAAGTGATCGAACCAGCACAAAGGGATCCACTATGAAGATGAGCATTTCAAGTGACATGTCGATCGTGAGGCAGGCCTTCCTCACGTCATCCAAACAAGCTACCTACGCGGCCATGGTAGCCCTGAATGCAACCGCCGAAAAGGGTCGCGTTGCAGTGGTCAAAGAGATGCGCAGCGTCTTCGATAGACCAACGCCTTGGGTGTTGAACTCACTGCGTATCAAGTACGCAAGCCGAACCAAGCTGATGGCAGAGCTGGCGCACAAAGACCGCAACAGCGCCGAGAGCTCACGCAGCATGGTCGCACCACATGTAACCGGTGGCGAACGTCACTTTAAAGCGATGGAGGCTCGACTCTTGGGCACCGGCTTGATCCCTAAAGGCTACAACGCAGTGCCGGGCGGGGCAGCCAAACTCAACGCTAATGGCAACATGAGCCCAGGACAGATTACCCAAGTCCTGAATGTGTTGGGCACCTACACAGAGGCTGGCTACAACAAGGCGAATAGTAAAACCGTCACACGATTAGCCAAAGGCAGAGTTAAAAAGAACATCTATGGATTTGTTTATTGGGTCAACCCAGTCAGCGGACCCGGTCGGCAGCGGCACCTGCAGCCTGGCGTTTATCAGCGCGTCACAACCGGCTTCGGCTCAAGCCTCAAACCGATTCTGATCTTCGTCAGGCAAGCGAGGTACAGGCCGCGCTTGGACTTCTTTGGAATCGCCCAGACCACCGTTGACAAAGAGTTTCCAGCAGAGTTCGGCAAGGCTTTCAGCGCAGCCATGGCAACGGCAACCCCATCGAACTGATTGCAGTCCCAATGACCACCCCCCCCATCAAGGTACTCCCAGCGACACCCGCGGCAAGGGTAATTCGAACCACGCAAAAAGACTGTTGCATGGCTTTGCTAAGGGGGTTGTTTTGTGCTGATTGATCTACAGGCGCCATGCACTCAGGCCGAAGTTGCTGCCATTGTTGGCGTCACTCAGCAGAGTATCAGTGCGCTCATGGTCGAGGGCAAATTACCTCCTGCCGGTTCTTTGGCTGACGTTGTGCACGCTTACTGCTACCGCTTGCGCGAGCAGGCTGCTGGGCGCATGGGCGCTGAAGTTGGCGGGCTTGACCTAGCGCAGGAGCGGGCTGCCTTGGCGCGTGAGCAGCGCATGGGCATCGAAATAAAAAATTCTGTTTTGCGTGGTGAGTTTGCCCCGATTGCCTTGCTTTCCGAGGTACTTGCCACCGCCAGTCAGTCGGTAGTCGAGCGTTTTGAGCAGCTGCCGGGAATCCTCAAAAAATCCTGCCCTGACCTGCCTGACGCTGCGCGCGAGCAGGTGATGATTGCGCTGGCTTCGGCACGCAACGAATGGGTCCGGGCTACCGAAAACATCGCGTTGGCACGCGCAACGGTTGACCAGGACAGCGCCGACGATGATTTGCTGCAGGAGCTTGACGCATGAGTCGCTCCATGTCGCCAACCCTGCGCGCCATACTGGCCGCCGTGTCGAGCGGCATGGCCCCGCTGGTGGCTGTACCACCAATGGCGTTGAGTGCCTGGGCTGATTTGTATTTTTACCTGAGCGCCGAGGCCAGTCACACGCAAGGTCGCTGGGTTGCTTACCCTTTCCAGCGCGGCTGGATGGATGCTTTTAGCAACGACGACATTGAAGAAGTCACCGTCCGCAAGGCCAAGCGCGTTGGTTACACCAAAACCTTATTGGCCTTCATTGCCTACAACGCAGCGCACCGCAGGCGCAAGCAGGCGCTCTGGCAGCCGACGGATGATGACCGCGACAGCTTCGTCAAGTCCGAAGTCGATCCCATGCTGCGCGACGTTGACGCACTGCACCCCGTGCTGGTGACTGGCAAAGAAGACACGATGAAGCTCAAGAGTTTTCTTGGCTCGGTGCTGCATATCCTTGGCGGTAAGGCAGCGCGGGCTTACCGGCGCATCACGGTGGCCGTCGCTATGCTGGATGAGGTGGACGGCTTTGACCAGCAGATTGAGAAGTCATCCGACCCGGTGACGCTAGCCAGAGGCCGCCTCGAGGGCGCGCCTTTCCCCAAGCTGGTGGCTGGTACGACGCCCCGCGTGAAGGGCTTGAGCCACATCGAATACCGCGAAGAACATGCCGACGCGCGCATGAGTTACCACGTTGTCTGTCCACATTGCAGCATCGACCACCCGCTGCGCTGGGGTGGTCCAAAGACTGAACACGGCTTCAAGTGGGACGGCTCCGACACCTCCACTGTGCGGCACGTCTGCCCGCATTGCCATGGACACATCACCCAGGCGGACTACTTGCGCATCTGGGAGCAGGGCGCCGGCTGGGTTAGCGGCTGCGGCCAGTGGCACTTTGGCCAAGATGGCCAATGGCGAAATGCTGAGGGCGTGTCGGTTCGCGCCCCTCGGCATGTAGCATTTCACATCTGGACCGCCTACAGCCCACAGCGCAGCTGGGCCGACATTGTGCGTGAGTTCATCGAGGCCAGCACCAAGGCCAAGGCCGGAGAGACTGGGCCGTTGATGGGATTCATCAACGAGACGCTGGGTGAGCTTTGGGAAGAAACCGTCGAACGCGCCGACGAACACGCTCTGGCCCGCCGCGCCGAAGACTACCGCCGCTTCACCGTGCCGATGGGTGGCTTGGTCTTGGTGGCTGGGGTTGACGTGCAAGACAACCGCTTTGAGGTGGTGGTGTGGGCCATTGGCCGAGGTGAGGAAATGTGGGCTGTCGACTACTCCGTCATCGACGCCAACCCAGCTGACGAGCGTGAATGGGAAAAACTCGACGCCTACCGCACCACCATTTTCAGTCACGCCAGTGGTCAAGCCTTGAAGATCGAAGCCATGGCCGTTGACACGGGTGGCCACTTCACGCACCAGGCGTACAACTACTGCCGAACTCGAGAGCGCCAGCGGGTGTTTGCGGTGCGCGGCGACCCGATGTCAAGCAAGATGGTCAAAGGCAAAGCCACCATTCAAGACGTTAACTGGCGCGGCCAAGTACTCAAGCGCGGCGTTCGCCTTTGGTACGTAGGCACCGACACCGCAAAAGACTTGATCTATGGCCGCCTGATGGTGACGCAACCTGGCGCCGGTTATGTGCACTTCACCAAGGACCTGCCGCCCGAGTTCTTTCACCAGCTGACCGCTGAGAGCCGCGTGCCGCAGCGCACCGCCCGTGGCATTGAATACAAATGGGTCAACACCAAGCGCGCCCGAAACGAGGCGCTTGACTGCACTGTCTACGCCATTTTTTGCACCCACCAGCTGAACCTGCATGCCTACACCGCCGCCATGTGGACCAAGTTGGAGCAGGCCGTTCAGCCGTCAAATGGCGATCTGTTCGCTGTTCCTGCTGCACAGGTAATCACACCCCGACAAGCCGAAAAAGAAGCACCAATCACCACCCAAAACCCATATGCCGCTCAGCGCCACCCGCGTGGCCGACAACAACCCGGACCCTCATGGTAAAAAATCAATCCACCACCCGCGTAGACAAGGCCCTCACTTCACCAACATCCGTACAGGTTGAAATTGACGAGATGAGCGAAGCTATTAAGCCGGTGGCAAATAGCCGGTTTTTAGTCGCTAACAAATTCGACACCAGCGACAGCGACATCATCGACGACCTACTGGCTCGTGTCATCGCTTTGGCGCCTGGCTTCAGTGCCGCACTGGCTGCACAGGTCAACCGCGAGATACGCGACCGCTGGGCTTGTGAACGCCCTTATATCAGCCGCCGGGCTGGGGAGGGGCGCAGTACACGCAACGAGCAAATCAAACGAGACTATTTGGCAGGTGAGCGCATGGCGTTGCTTGAGCGGCGCTACCAACTCAAAAGTACCCGTCTCTGGGAAATCATCAAGGACTGAGCAGCCTTGAAACTTTGTTTGTAGTCCGCTCGCTTGTCTTACCAAGCGGACACTACCACCGCCATAGTCACTGTACATGGCCGCACCAACACCTCAAACCGAACCCGCGCAACTCATCGTTGGCGACAGCGCGAAATGGCTGAAAAGCCTGCCTGACTATCTGCCGCAGGACGGCTGGCAGCTAACCTATACGCTCGTCAACGCTGACGCAACCATCAACTTCACAGCCAACAGCCAGGACGACGAATACCTAGTCAATGTCGCTCCAGCCGTAACCGGCGCATGGGCCTCCGGCGCATACACCTGGCGAGCCAGCGTCAGCAAAACCGACGAAACCCACACCGTCGCCAGCGGCACTCTCACCATCGCCCCCGCCTTTGGCGCCGCCGCGCTAGACGCCCGCAGCTTTGCCCGCGTCGCCTTGGCCAACGTCGAGGCGTATCTCGCCAACCCGCAAAACCTGACCTCGGCCAGCTACGAAATCCAAGGTCGGAAACTGCAACGCATCGGTATCCCTGAGCTGCTAAGTCTGCGCGACCGATACAAAGCCGAAGTCCTGCGCGAAGAAGCTGCCGAACGTATGGCCCGCGGTCTGCCGGACCGCCGCCGCGTGATGGTGCGCTTCGGACCCTAAACCTACAGACACACCATGCCAAACCTGCTGCAACGCGCCCGCACCGCTATTCAACGCTGGTCACCCAAAAACCAAGACATGCAAAAACGGCGCTACCAAGCGGCCCGCGTCGACCGCATGAGCGCCAGCTGGCTGGCCACTGAAACCAGCCTGAATCAAGAACTGCGCACCGACCTCAACCGCCTACGCAGCCGTGGCCGCGAATTAATCCAAAATAATGATTACGCCGTCAAGTTTGTCGGCATGGTCAAAAACAACATCGTCGGCCCCAGTGGTGTTCGCTTGCAGGTGCGCATTGAAGACGCCCCCGGAAAACCCGACCGTCTGGCCAATGCCGCCATCGAGCAGGCTTGGAAAGAGTGGAGCAAGGTCTGCGACTTGTCCGGCCAGCAAACCCTGCGCGACATGTGCGAAACACTGGTCGGGGGGCTGCCGGCCGATGGTGAATTTTTGGTGCGTATGGTGCGCGGCCCTGAAGCCGGCAACCGCTTTAACTTTGCCCTGCAACTAATCGACGTCGATCGAATCGACACCGCATACAGCTCAGGCGCCACCGCCACCACCAATGCGGTCATCATGGGCGTCGAAGTCAACGCCAACCGCCGCCCGGTGGCGATTCACATCTTTGCCGCCCACCCCAATGATGGCGTAACCGGTGGCCGCCTGCGTCAGCGCGTGCCGGTCGAAAACCTGTTGCACCGCTTCAAAACCGAACGCGCCGAACAAATGCGCGGTGTGCCATGGATGGCACCCGGCATGGTCTCGCTGCACCACTTGGGCAACTTCAAGTTGTCCGCTTTGCTGGCTGCTGAACATGGGGCCAATCATTTTGGATTTTTCACGACACCCGATGGCCAGCCGCCGTTGGGCGCTGACGACAGCAGTGGACAAACTATCACCACCAGCCAGCCTGGTATGTACGACACCCTGCCCACCGGCGTCAGCTTCACCCCGCATGAAAGTAAATACCCCAATGAAGTGTTTGGCCCGTTTGTAAAAACCACTTTGCAGCGTATCGCCTCGGGCTGGGGTGTGGCCTACCACTCATTGGCAAACGACTTGGAAAGCGTGAGCTACAGCAGTATCCGCAGCGGCTCGCTAGAAGAGCGTGACCGCTGGGCCGCTGACCAGGAATGGTTCATTGCCTCCTTCATGGAGCCGATTTACACCGCCTGGCTGCAGCTCTCACTGCTGTCAGGCGCTATCACCATGTCCAACGGTAGCGCCTTGCCCGCCTCTAAACAAGCCAAGTTTTCTAAGCACGAGTGGCAGGCAAGGAGATGGGAATGGGTCGATCCCAAGGGGGATATGGAAGCCAAGATCTTGGCCGTCAAAGCCGGCCTTATGGCCCCGCAAGACTTGGCCAATAGCATGGGCTATGACTTCGAAGACACCATGAGCAGCATTGCCGCCGCCCAACAAATAGCCGCGCAGCTCGGCGTGCAACTCACCGCCTACGACCCAACACCCGGCGCGCAAGCCCGGCCACCCAACGCACCAACTTCAGTATGAGAAATAAACCATGAAAAAACACAAAACAGTCCGCTCGCTTGTCTTACCAAGCGGACACCAGAAGCGAGACATTAGCCCTATGCAACCAAAAGCACTCCCCGACAATCTAGCCCGCCACCTGAGTGCAGGCCGCGCCGAACGGGCGTTGATTGTCGAGCGACAAGCCATCAACGAAGCTGCCCGCACGGCCACGTTGGCATTTGCCAGTGAGCTGCCTTACGAGCGCTACTGGGGCATTGAAATTTTGGACTGCACCGCCACCAGCATGCGCACCAGCCGCTTGACTTCAGGCGCCAACCTCTTATGCGACCACGACAGCCGGGATGTTGTTGGCGTTATTGAATCTGTCGAAATCGGTGCTGACCGGGTAGGTCGTGCCGTGGTGCGCTTTGGAAAAAGCGTTCGAGCAGAAGAAGTGTGGCAGGACGTACTAGGCGGCATCCGTCGCAACGTGTCCGTCGGCTACATGATTCACAAAGCGGTTCTAGTCGAGACAAAAGACGGTGTGGAAACCTTCCGCGTTACCGATTTTGAGCCGTTTGAAATATCCCTCGTTTCTGTGCCCGCTGACGCCTCTGTCGGCGTAGGCCGCAGCTTGGCGACCAACGCCGAACTGGCAGCCGATGAGGCCGAAGAAGAAGCCGCCGAACAAGCAGCTGAAGCAGCAGACCCAGAAATCACCCCTACAGAAATCACTCCGAAAGAAACCAAAATGACCACCATTGAAGTCGTCCCTACACGCAACCACGCCGCTGAAATTTCAGCCATTGCAGCCAGCTTCCCCGGCGGTGCTGACCTCGCTTTGCGGGCCATTCAAGACGGCAAAACCGTCGAAGAATTCCAGCAAATCGCCATCAAAGCCATCAGCTCCAAGCCCATCCCAACGTCTGACATTGGCTTGAGCGTCAAAGAAGCCAAGCGTTTTTCGATCTTGAAAATCGCCCGCCACCTAGCCAACCCAGACGCCAACACTTTCAAAGACACGGCCTTCGAGCGCGAATGTTCAGACGCTGTCGGCAAAATCATGGGCCGCTCTGCCCAAGGCATTTTCATGCCGTCCGATGTGCAAAAACGTGACCTGGTCGTCGGTACAGCAACCGCTGGCGGCAACCTGGTTGCGACTGACTTACTGGCAGGCAGCTTTGTCGATATGTTGCGCAACGCCATGGTGCTAGACCGCTTGGGCGTGCGCATGTTGACCGGCTTGGTCGGTAATGTGGCCATCCCAAAACAAACTGCTGGCTCAAGCATCTACTGGGTCGCTGAAAACGGTGTACCGACTGAGTCGCAACAAGCCATTGGCCAAGTCACCATGTCGCCAAAAACGGCTGGTGGCTTCACCGACATTGGCCGCACGCTGATGAACCAGTCCAGCATCGACGTCGAAAACTTCGTCCTGTCTGACTTGGCTATCAATCTTGGTCTCGGCATCCAGCAAGCCGCTATCTCCGGCTCCGGCGCAGCCAACCAGCCCTCCGGCTTGTTGACCCGCATCACACCGGGCGTCATCGGCGGTACCAACGGCCTAGCACCGACATGGCAAAACATGATCGATTTGGAGACAGCGGTCGCCATCGCCAATGCCGACGTCGAGAATATGGCTTATCTTGTCAACGCCAAAGTGCGCGGAAAGCTCAAAAGCACGCAAAAGTTCAGCGGCACCAACGGCATGCCCGTCTGGGACTTCGGTGGCACGCCGATCAACGGCTACAAAGCCGCCGTCACCAACGCTGTGCCAAGCAACTTGACTAAGGGCACCAGCTCCGGTGTGGCTAGCGCCATCATCTTCGGCAACTTCAGCGACTTGATGATTGGCATGTGGGGTACCACGGACTTGATCCGCGACCCATACACAGCCTCGTCGTCCGGTGGTGTCCGCATCGTCGCGCTGCAAGACGTTGACGTCAACGTGCGCAACGTCGAGAGCTTCGCCACCATGGTCGACGCGCTGACGGCTTAAACCCGCCGCCAAAGCACCCACCCGACACATCGCCATGGCCTTCACCGAAGACTTCAGCACCTTTTTCAACGCCGACGAGTTTGCCCAAAAGGTCACTCTCGGTGGGGTTGAAGTGTCTGCGCTCTTCGATGCGGCTTATGCGTTGGCAGGTGTGGGGGTTTATGGCATGGCTGGCACGCAGCCGATGTTGACACTGGCCACCGCCAATGTGCCAGCCGACCCGATTGGGCTGGCAGTGCAAGTGGGCAGCAGCGTTTACACCGTTGCCGCACACGAGCCCAACGGCACCGGTATCAGCGTTTTGCAGTTGGAGTTGGCATGAGCACCGCATTCACCTCGCTGGTGGCTGAACTGGCTGCAGCCCTTGCAGCCGCGCCTGCTTTGGCCGGTGGACGCATCGGCATCAACCGGCTCCGGCCTATTCCAGCTGGTCAGTCCACAGCCATCGTGCTGCGGCTTGAGCGGTCGAATGGATCGGAGTTTGTGCTGGGCACTTTGCGCTGGAACACAACCATCTTGGTTGAATGCTACGCCCGCGCCGTGGCTGGGTCTGACCCAGCTGCAGCCGTAGACGACTTACTACAAAGCACTTGGCAAAGGTTGGCGGCCTTCCGCGCTGACCTTCTGGGTGCCGACGTTTGCATTGACCCAATGATCAAGTGGGATTACGACGACTCCGAAACCCCTGTTGTCTGCGCCGCCATCCAGCTCACCGCCAGCCAAAGCACATCAACCAGCAGCCTGCAAGCACAACTTTAAAACCATGGCCACATCCAAAAACACAGCAACCCACAGCCGCACGCCAGACAACACCCCTGTTCCCGGTGGCGGTCAATGGACTTGGAACGCAACGCTCGGCGCATGGGTGCCAGCGATACAGCAAGCTACACAGCCCGCTGCGCAACCGGTTATTCAGACCACCACTTCGGCGCCTGTTGCCGAACCCACAGAAACACCAACGGAGTAAAACATGTCACGCCTTATTCGCAAAACCGTCATCCTCGCAAAAATCGAAACCACCAGTGGCACGGACGCCACACCAACTGGCTCGGCCAACGCCCTACAGGTGTCCGACCTGTCCATCACCCCACTCGATGCCAGCAACATCGATATGAACTACATCCGCGCCTACTTCGGCAACACGGAGTCACTGGTCGGCACAGCATCCGTCAAATGCAGCTTCACCGTTAACTTGGCTGGAGCCGGAACGGCTGCTACCGCCCCGGCTTGGGGCGCGCTCATGCTGGGCTGCGGCCACTCAGAGAGTACAGATTTAATAACAGTCGACCGCGTTGAATACCTGCCCGCAACAGATCAGTTAAAAACACTGTCTATTTATTGGTACGACGACGGCGTGCTGCACAAACTGCTGGGTTGTTTTGGCAACGTCAAGTTGTCAGCCAAATCAGGCGAAGCGCCCAAACTGACGTTTGACTTCACCGGTCTCGACGGCGGTGTCACTGCTGTCTCCAATACCGCCCCTACGCTGACCGCCTGGAAAACGCCTGTTCCCATCACAAAAGCCAACGTCACCGATATTCAGTTCGGCTGCACCTACACCGCTGGTGAGTTGTCTGCTGGTACTGCCTACAACAGCACCGGCCTGACGCTTGATTGGGGCAACGCTGTTGCCTTTGCACCTATGTTGGCGACTGAGCAAGTCATGCTGACCGACCGCAAGATGGTCGGCACCCTGAGCTTAGACCTGACGGCTGCGCAAGAGGTCACCATGATGACCTCTGTCAAAGCCAATGCAACCCAAAGCATCGGCTTTGTAATAGGCAATACCACGGGCAACAAGATCATGCTGCACATGCCTGCCGTACAGCTTATCAACCCGAAAAAAGAAGACTTCAACGGCATGCGCCTGATCGGTTTTGACATGCGCATCTTGCCTGTTGCCGGCAACGACGAATTGCGCATCGTCTCCCTGTAAGCGAGAAATGGATTGCCGCAACCCACCCGTGTCATTGCGAGCGCAGCGCGGCAATCCATGCCCTCACTCTTAATCCCAAATACCCGAAAGCCTTGCATGTTCACCCTAGCCGTTGAAAACACCGTCGAAGTCCCCGTCAAGTTCACCCTTAAAAACAAAGGCGTAGCACGCCTGTTCAGCTTCACGCTGATCGCTGATCGCTTGCCGCAAGACGATATTTCAGCCCGCCTTGAAGACAAAGAACGCAAGGTCAAAGACTTCATGGCCGACGTCATCACCGGCTGGTCTGGTCAGCGCTTGCTGCTAGACGCCACCGGCGAGCCGGCTGAATTCAGTGCCGAAGCCTTGGAAGCCCTGCTCAATGTTGCTGGCGTTGCCTCCGTTTGTTTCACCGCCTACCTCAAAGAATGCGGCGCTAAGGAAAAAAACTAGCACAGGTCGCGCGTCTGCAAGCACGCGGCCAATTACACATTCAGCACCATGCAGACCCCACACCAGACACTGAACTCGACAACGCCCTGGCCGTCTTTGGCCTACGGCCGGACGACGGTACAGAAGACGGCGAAGAAGAGGGTAGGGCACCTCAGCCACAAGACAAAGTCTATCTCTGGCCCTGCAACGTGGCCGCCTTTCGCCTTTGGCAGCAAGTGCAAACGCAGTGGCGCGTGGGCGGCATGGGCGACAAAACAGGCCTTGACTACGCGGGCGTCACTGCCTTCATGCGTGACGTGCTGGCCATCAAAGCCAAAGACCGCGCCGAGCTGTTCAACGGCTTGCAAGCCATGGAATTCGCCGTACTGGACGTCTGGGCTGAGCAAAGAGCCAGTCAAGCCAGTTAAAACCACTCACCTAAAGCAAACGCATGGCTGACACCAGTATCAAGTTCACACTGGCCGTCGACGACGCTCAGTTCAAAACCGCTATAGACGCTGCGCAACTAAAAACTGCCACCATGACCGGCAATATGTCGCGTGGTTTTGGTAGCGCCAGCGCCGGTGTGCAAGGCTTGAGCAACCAACTCGCCAGCATGGGCGCCATTGCCGCCGCCGCTTTCAGCGTCAACAAAATAGCCGCGCTCACAGACGCCTACGCCAGCCTCAACGCCCGCGTAGCTCTCGCCAGCCAGGGCGTCGGTAGTGCCGCTGTAGCGCAGCAGCAGCTGTTTGAAATAGCTGCGCGCTCCCGTGTCGGTGTGCAGGGTTTGTCCGAAGTCTATGTCACACTGTCCCGCTCAGCATCCGAGATGGGCGCCAGCCAAAGCCGCGTTTTAGGCATTACAGAGACGCTATCCAAAGCCATGACCATCTCAGGCGGTAGCGCCGAGAGCGCCCGCGCCGCCATGGTCCAGTTTGGTCAGGGCATGAACGCTGGCGCCTTGCGCGGCGAAGAACTCAACAGCGTTTTAGAGCAGGCCCCGCGCCTGGCACAAGCACTAGCCGAAGGCATGGGCCAACCCGTAGGCGCGCTCAAAACACTCGCCGCCGAAGGAAAAATAACCACTGAAGTCGTCTTCACCGCGCTTGAGCGCATGAAGGGCCGGATTGACGCTGAGTTTGAACAACTGCCCACCACCATCGGGCAGGCCATGACGCTGATTCAAAACAGCCTGCTACAAACCATTGGCGTGTTTGACCAAGCCAACGGCATCAGCCGGGGCTTTGCCGACGGGCTGGTGGTGCTGTCCAACAATATGGACACTGCCGTGGTGGCCGCTGGCTCACTGGCCGCCGCCTATGTGCTGCTGCGCATCTCAACCACTGCAGCCACGGTGGCATCCAGCGCCCTAGCGCTGGCCACGGGCGCACTCGGCGGCCCCATTGGCTTGGTCGTCACCGCCTTGGGTTTGGGTGCGGCCGCGTGGGTGGCATGGCGCGCCGCTGGCGTTAACGGCGAAGAGGCCGTCAAGACAAAGGTTATTGAGTCGCACGAAGACATCATCAAGCGCGTCGACCAACAAGCCGCCAAGCTGAGAGAGCGCAACCAGCTCGCAGGTTTATCCATCGAGCCACTTCCAAATCAAACTGCACTGGACTCGGGCAAAGAATACACCGACGCTTACAACAAGTATCAGGCAGTCATCAACCGAACCGGCCAATTTGCCGGAATTCCTGACGCTGTGCGTGACGACCTGATTAAATCTTCCGGCGCCAAGATGGCCAATGCCTTCAGAAGTTACTCCGAATTTGCCAGAGACTTGACCGACGAAACCAAGCGGGTCACCACCGCTGCGCGCACCGCCTTCATGGCCGACTACCAGTCCGGCGGCGACAAACTCGCCAAGCAACTGGCCGACTACGACACTAAATTTTTAGGCAAAGTCAGCGCCGAGCAACGCAACAAAGACTTGGCCGCCATTCGCGCCAAAGCGCCTAAAGCCGCCGTCGACGACACCATAAAAACCGCTGTTGATGCCCAAGTCGCGCTGTACGAGCAACTGCAAATAACCGTCACCAGCGGCGAAAAAAGATCCCAAGAAGCCCTCACCGCCAGCCGCGCCGCCGGGCTGGTGCAAGACCAAGATTTTTACACTCAAAAACGCGACTTGGCTTTGGGTGCTAACGCCGGCATACAGTCGCTGGTCAACCTTGAGATAAAAGCCGTCGAGAGCTCTAAGCTCGCCACCAAAGACAAAGCCAGTGCCGTCGTCAAATACAACGGCGAGCTGACCAAGCTGCGCGAAGACGAAATTGGCATCAACGCCAAATACAACAACGAGCTGCTAGTGGCCGCTGCCGAGCTCGCAAAAAAATATAACGAAGCCCTCAGCAAGGTCTTGGGCGACGGTATTTTAAAAACTGCCGCACTGAACGCAGAAACACGCGCACTGGAAGCCCAGACCAAAACTGTGCGCCTGCACGGCATCGCCATTGACAGCACGGCCACCATCTTGGCCCGTGAAGAAGTCGCTAATTTGAGTGCTGCACTCGCCACCACGTTACACAACAAAGCCATTGCCGAACAAATAGGTCTGACCAAGGAGCAAAACGACAACTTCGCCACCACAATTGCCCAGCTCACCGCCCTGAAAAATGTCGCCACTGGCACCGCCAACGCCAGTGCTGGCAAAGACGTTGCACAAGCCGGTCTCGACCAAACCGAGCGGCTGGTCGGCAACAAAGTTCAAGACCCCTTCAAAGACTGGGGCAACACCTTGCGCGAAACCTTCGCTACGGCTGGTGACGGCTTGGCCCGCATGGTCAGCGTCATGGGCGTGCTGGCTGAATCCGGCAAAGAGTACGCCAAAGAAATGAGCGTCATCAACGCCCTGCGTAAAGAGGGCGGCAAGAGCAACCTGGAGACGGCATCCGTCAATGAACAAGCCCTCATCGAGCGTACCCGCAAAGACCAAATCTCCGCCTACGCCAGCATGGCCGGCGCAGCCAAAGGGTTTTTCAAAGAAGGCTCTGACGGCTATCGCTTGATGAGCGGCATCGAGCAAGCCGCCCACCTGATGCAGATGGCTAACTTGGCAGAAAAGCTATTTACCAGCCTGTTTGTCAGTACAACCACAGCCACCGGCGTTGCCGCCGGACAAGTTGCTGAAACAGCAGCTGTCACTCTCGGTGAAGCTGAACGCAACGTCGTCAAAGCACCTGGTGTTTTTATGGCGTTCATGAGTGCCCTTGGCCCTTGGGGTATGGCTGCTGCAGCCGTGGCCATTGCCGCTGTATTGGGTAGCATGAGCAAAGGCGGCAGCGCTCCATCAGTCAGCATGGACGCCTTTGCAGGCCAAGCCGCAAACACCGGTACAGGTACGGTGCTGGGCGACCCGACAGCCCAAAGCGAGAGTATCCAAAATAGCCTCGACGCACTGGAAGGCTACGCCAAACCAAGCCTGTTGTTCACATCGCAAATGGTCAGCTTGCTTCGCAGCATCAACAACAGCTTGGCGGGCGCAACCTCATCGCTTTTAAGCAGCGGCTTCGACGCCTTTGGCTCTCAGTTTCAGGGCAGCAGCTCCGCATCGGGCGGCGGCATCATCGGCTCAATCTTCGGTAAAAGCTCATCAAGCACAAGCCTTTCTGACCTCGGCCTTGCCTTTGCAAAACAGACTGTTGGCGAAGCCATCAAATCGCTCAGTTTGCAACAGTACGAAGTCACCCGCACCGACTCATCCAGCTCGGGACTTTTGGGTTTTGGCAGCAAGAGCAGCACCAGCTACAACACCTCCATGAGCGCCGTTGACGCCAAAGTCGCCGAAACCATGTCGACCGCCGTCAAACAAATGTTTGAAATCGTCAGCACGGCGGCGACACAAATCGGCGTTACACAAGACCAGATCGACGCACTTCAGAGTATCGACACCGGCCTTAGCAAAATCAGCCTCAAAGACAAAACCGGCCAAGAGATTCAGGAATTGTTGACCGCCGTATTTTCGGCCATGGGCGACACCTTGGCCGTTGCCATTGCGCCAAGTCTGAAAGACATGCAGCTCGCTGGCGAGGGCTTGCTTGAGACGTTGACCCGCGTGACCAACGGCTTGACCATCACAAACGACTGGGCGCGTATTTTTGGACAGTCCATGTTTGAAATGTCTCTGGCTGGTGCAAAGTCGGCAAATCTTTTGGCCGAAGCCTTTGGCGGCTTAGAAAATCTCAATAGCCAGAGCCAAGCATTTTACGAAGCGTTTTATACAGACGCCGAACGCGCAGCCGAAAGCCAGTCAGCCATGACCCGCGCACTGGCAAGCGTTAATTTGACCTTGCCAGAATCAAAAGAAGCCTTCCGCGCCTTGGCCGTCGGGCTTGACTTAACAACAGAGTCAGGTCGCGCCGCTTACGCCATGATGCTGTCGCTTGCGCCGACCTTTTCGGACACCGCTGAAACACTGGCACAGATAGCCGACGACTTGGCAACTGCCGCAACCGATGCGCTGCAAAAAGTGATCGATACAGCCCAGCAGGGTGTGTCAGACGCCATGGCCGCACTAGGCCGCGCAGTCGACGCAGAGCGCAAAACCATCACCAGCGCCTACGAAGCGCAATCAGCAGCCGTGCAAAGCAGTCTTGACACTGTGAGCGCAAGCGTGAGTAAGCTGCAAAGCCTCTCCAGCATATTGCGCAGCACTCTCGACGGCATGAGCATCGCCGGTGCCGAAAGCGCCAACCGCAGCAGCGCACAAGCCACTATTTTTGCGGCACTCGCCCAAGCCCGCAGTGGCGGTGGCCTGCCACTCGACGGCCAACTTGATAACGCGCTGCGGGCAGTCGCACAACCCTCAGAACAGCTTTACTCAACTTTCGAAGACTACGCCCGCGACTTTTACAAAACTGCTAACGACATAGCCGCCTTGGCCGAAATGACGGATGCTGCGCTGACTGCCGACCAGATCCAGCAGCGCCAAATGACCGACCAGTTGGCTTTGCTCAAGAGCAACCACGACGCGGAAATGACCCGTCTTGAGGGAATCATCAGCACGGCACAGGCACAGATAGACGCTATCAATGCTGTCAACACCAGCGTGCTGACAGTCGTGCAAGCTATCGCCAACCTGGGCACTGCCATCAACGGCTTGGCCTCAGCAAATGCAGCTGCTAGCGCCGCAGCCCAAGCAGCTGCAGCTGCGGCAGCAACCGGCTCACTGGGTGCCGCGGGTGGTGGAGATGGCTGGGCAAATAGCAGCGCCTACGCGCACGGCAGCGGTGTAAGCGTCGTACCTGGCGACTCCGACCTGATAACCGCTGCAAAGCTGGTATATCAATCAGCCGTCGGCGGCGTCAGCACAAGTCAATTCAATGCAGCAGCTGCAGCTGTCGGTGGCGACATTTACGGCGCCACCGGCTGGAACGGCGACCCCGAAAGTTTCCGCGCATTGTATGGCTTCGCGGCAGGCACCAACAGCGTGCCCTATGACATGACTGCCAACATTCACGCGGGCGAGCGGATCATCCCCGCCGCAGACAACCGGCTACTGATGGCTCGCTTGAGCAGCCCGCAAGGTAGTAGCGAGCTGATTGCTGAAGTTCGAGCCTTGCGCGCAGAAGTGCAGGGCGTGAACGAAGAAATGAAGGGCCTGCGCATCGAGGCCCAAGCCAGTGCGTCAAACACCAATAAAACGGCGCGCCTGCTTGAACGCGCTATGCCAAACGGAACCGCAATCGCCGTGGAGGCCGTCACATCATGAGCGCCAGCATCATCACCCCAACCAAACTGACCGACGCCATGGTCGTCAGCAGCACCGTGCCAGAAACTGATTTCCCAGTCTGGACCGCAGGCACCTTTGCCGTGGGGGACAAACGCATCATGACCACCGGCATTCACCGAATTTATCAATGCCAGACAGCCCACACATCCACAGATTCCACAGGTGCGCCCAATCTCAATATCACCGGAACTCCGCCCAAGTGGCTCAACATCGCCCCAACAAATAAGTGGGCTATGTTTGACGAAAAGATCGGCACCATCAGCACGCTGGCCAGCCCGCTCACCGTCGTGATAAACCCTGGACCAGTTAGCGGCTTGGCGCTGTTGGAGTTGACAGGCCGCACCGCCGAAATCTCACTCAAAGACCAGACTGACGGAACCGTCGTCTACAGCCGCACAGTCGATCTTGATGGCACGATCGTCACCAGTTTTTTTGATTGGTTTTTTGCAGAGTTTGCGCAGCAGACCGACCTGACCTTAACGGACCTGCCAAGCCAGTTTTTCAATGGCGAATTGACTATCAGCGTCACCAGCACAGCGGGCAACGTGGCTTGCGGTGTGGCACACGTCGGCAAAGTCTCCACCCTTGGCGAGACGCAAATGGGCGCCACCATTGGGATCATCAGTTACTCAGTCAAACAGACTGACGCATTTGGCAATCTGACCATCATCAAACGCCAAAACAGCAAACGCGCCTCTTGGAAATTGATGATTGAAAAATCAGAATTAAGCCGGATTTTCCGGCTGCTTGCCAGCATGGAGTCCGTACTTTGCGTCTACAGCGCCACCACTGAGCCTGGTTACGAGCCGCTCATTCTTTACGGCTTCTTTCGCGACTTCAACATCGACATTACATACCCCACTTACGTGTTAACCAGCCTCGAAATAGAAGGACTCGCCCAATGACCATCACCGCATTACCCTCACTCGACCGCACAGCCTCAACTTTCCGCAGCGATACAGACACCTTCTTTGCGACGCAACTGCCAGCTTTTTCAGTCGAGGCTGAAGCCGCCCGCGTCGAAATAAACGAAAACACCGCTACAGCGACAGCAGCGGCAATCGAAGCAACTGACCAGGCCGCACTCGCCACAATAAATGGTGCGGCGCAATTGGTATTCGCCACGGAACAAGCCGAACTAACAGCCGCTGACGCCATCGGCACAGCCGCCGACCGCGTGCAAACCGGATCAGACCGCACCGCCACCGGCATAAGTGCCGCAGCAGCAGAGACCAGCCGCATCGCAGCCTCAAAGCTGAACCTTGGCAACAAAACCACAGCGCCAACAACCGACAACCAAGGCGCTGCTTTGCTGGCTGGTGCAACTTACTTCGACACCACGCTGACCCTTTGGCGCGTGTGGACGGGCTCGGCTTGGGCTATCGGCGTCAGCAGCGTGGCGGGCGTCTCAAGCATCAACGGCCAAACCGGCGACGTGCAACTCGCGAGCACCAGCCTCTCCGGCACCACCACGATCTACGTCAGCCAGTCCATCGTCTACACGATCACCAACTACAACGTTTTCTCAGACTACGTGGTGCAAGTCAGTGCAGGCACAGTCAGCATCTCCGGCGACACCATCACCTTTGTCGCCCCTGCAAGCGCTCAGTCAGTCACCCTCACAGTCACCACGGACAGTGTGCCGACTGCGTTCCCGTTGACGGTGCTGGGTGCAGGTGTCACCACGCCGACCAACAGCAGCCCGACCAGTGGTGCCACCAACCAAAACGGCAGCGTCACACTGACGTCCTCAGCGTTTGCTTGGCTGGGCGTGTCCGACACGCACGCATCGAGTGACTGGCAGTTGTCAACCAATTCAGGCTTCACGGCCATTGTGCAAAGCAGCACAGCCAGCACCAGCAACAAAACCACATGGGCAGTCGCCGGTTTGTCGGTGAGTCAGACGTATTACTGGCGTGTCAAGCACACCGGCGCGGCCAACGGCAGCAGCGCTTACAGCACGGCCACGTCGTTCACCACGGCGGCGTCTTTTGACGGGCTGATCGGTACGCAGGGCGGGCAGGGTTTTGGCGTGGGCACTTACAGCGGCACTTTGCCAAGCGGCTTCAGCGTGCTCACCGGCACAACGGACAAGACCAGTGCCAACTACGGCAACTACCAGTTCACCGACTCGTCCATCATGGTGTTTGTGCCCCGGTTTTATTACCGCATCGGCAGCACCTCCAGCCCGCGCTTCTCGGTCTACGGTGCCAACGCGATTGACGTGGTGGGTGTAGACGCTTACGCCACTGAGGCACTGGCCAACACCGCTGGCTATGCCATGCACCGTGCTTTCACGGACGGCGGCTCGGCCAAGTCTGGCTTTTTCTTGGACAAGTACCTTGCCAGCAAAAACAGCAACAGCTGCAAGTCGGTGGCGCTGGGCAACCCCATCTCGCTGACAACCAACGCCAGCTACAACCCATCCAGCGGCATGACGGGTTGCACCGGCATCTTGGCCGACTCGATTGTGCTGGCCCGCAGCCGGGGCGCAGGCGTGTTTAACGTTGCGTCTATCTTCATGACTGACGCGCTGGCCAAGTTGTCACTCGCCCACGCCCAAGCCGCCACGGCCACCACCTACTGCGCGTGGTACGACAGCGCAGGCACCACCAACTTCCCCAAAGGCTGCAACAACGGCAGCTTGGCCGACACCAACGATGCTTCGGTGACGTTCACTACCTCGGGCACGGGCAGCGCCGCCAAGCCGCTCACCGGCAGCGCGTCTAACCTGGCAAAGACCACGCACAACGGTCAAGCCTGCGGTGTGACCGACGTCAACGGCGCGATGTACCAAGCGCAGCTCGGCCTGACGCAAGCGGGCACCAGTGATGTAGACACTACCGCCATCACCACCGGCACAGCGTATGTGCTTAAGTCCAGCGTGGCGCTATCTAGCCTGACCGCAGGCTTTGGTGCTGCACCGGCTGCATGGGGCACGGCCAGTAATTTAGCCACCAACTACGACTCGATCACCGGCTTTCTGCCATGGACCAGCGCCACGGGTGCGGTTTACTTTGGCAACGGCAGCACGCAGGTGTTCAGCGGTGCCACCAGCGGCACCGACTACCTTCGCTCTTGCTGCGGTATTGGTGCTTTGGCCGGCATGAGCGCAGCGGGAACAAGTCAGTTCGGCAACGACTACAACTACAACTACGGCACCGCGAACCTTTTCCCGATGGCCTCTGGCCTCTGGAGCGACGCTGGCAGCGCTGGCGTGTTCTATCGCCTCTGGAGCAACTACCGGTCGAACGGCGGCAGCTACGTTGGCTTCCGGGTGTCCGCCTATGGAAATTGACTTGTCGAGGGGGCGGTAGCCCCCTCTTGAGCCAACCCACACTTACTTTATGAACGTCAATCCCCAAGCCGCCATCCACCACAAATGCCGTGAACTCATCATGCTGCTGAACATCAATCTCAACCACTTCCCGCGCCACGAGAAATACGGCCTATGCCAAGAGCTGCGCCAAAGCGTCTACGGCGTGCTGGGCGGCTTGGTGGAGTGCCAAAAGAAGTACCACAACAAAACCAGCTTGACCAAGCTAGACGTGCGGCACGAGCAGTTGCGCGTGTTTGTCAATCTCGCCTTTGAGATGGGTTACTTTGAATATGAACATCACAAAAGAGCGCGCGCCGTGGCTGAAGCCCTGCGCCGCTATACCGCCGTCTCGGTCCTGCTCAATGAGCTGGGCGCGATGATTGGCGGCTGGATTCGGAGTTTGCGGTTCACCCCGCAACCCGAGTAAGGGCGGGCCATCAACATGCTTTTCCTCCCGATGGCCTCTGGCAACTGGAACGACGCTGGCAACGCTGGCGTGTTCTATCGCAACTGGAACAACAACCGGTCGAACGACAACAACAACGTTGGCTTCCGGGTGTCCGACTATCTCGCTTTCGCTGACCTGACATTGCACACAGCAAAGACTGGCGACATAGGGGTGGCTCCGTCCTGCATTCTGGCGAAATCTGCAAGACATGTCTTTTTAGTACCGCAAGGGAGCATCAGGCATGACTAAACGACACGGCCAACTTTTCGACAACATGTTCACCCCCGAGGCGCTGTACGCGGCCTACCTCATGGCGCGCCGGGGCAAGCGCAAGAAGGCTGCAGTGGCTAAGTTTGAGCGCGACCTCGGCGCTAACCTGCAAGCGCTGCACGCTGAGCTGCATGCGGGCACTTATGCGCCGCGCCCCTACAAAACGTTTGAGGTCTTTGAGCCCAAGCGCCGCTTGATCTACGCGCCACACTTCAGGGACGTGGTGGTGCAGCACGCGATTTACAGCGTGATTTACCCGATCTTCGACGCCACCTTTTGCCGAGAGAGCTACGGCTGTCGGGTCGGCTTGGGCACGCACAAGGCGGCAGACCGGGCGCAACAGTTTTTACGCGCAGCACCCGCAGACAGCTTCTTTCTACAGCTCGACATTCGCAAGTTCTTCTACAGCATTGACCGCACTGTTTTGATGGGCCTCTGGGCACGCAAGGTCAAAGACCCTCGGGTGCTCAGCCTGCTGGCGATGTTCGGCAACTACCCAGACCCGGTGGGCATCCCCATCGGCAACCTGCTAAGCCAACTGGCCGCGCTGGTTTACCTGAACCCGCTAGACCACTTCATCAAACGCGAGCTGGGTGTCAAGCACTACGTGCGCTACGTGGACGACTTCATTGTGTTTGACCTGAGCCAAGACGAGGCCCACACCATGCGCCGCGCTATTGAGGATTGGCTCAAAGCTACCCTGCATTTGGAGCTGTCCAAGTGGACGGTGCTGCCGGTCAAGCGGGGGTTTAACTTCATCGGTTTTCGGACTTGGCGCAAGACCCGTTTTGTCCGCAAGCACACGCTGTGCAAGTTCTCCCGCAGCCTGCGCAGCGGCAACATCCCCGCCGTGGTCAGCGCTCTAGGCCACGCCCGGCACACCGCCAGCCACCGTCACTTTGCACGGCGCATCCACACCGAGCGCCCCGAGCTGGTGGCGCAGCTACCCCTGACCACCCGACTTAGTTTTCTCAGCCTTCAAGGAGCACCGCAGCATGCCCATCTTTAAATACCAACGAGTCACCACCTCCGGCCCCGACGGCCAGACGCTGTACTTTCGCAACGCCGAAGCTGAGCCCCGCGCTTTGGAGCTGGCAGAAGTAGACGGCTGGCACTACGCCTTTGTGCCCACCGACGCCGTGCTGCCCGAGCAAGCCGACGCTATCGGCTGGCAAGCCGTGACGATGACTGAGACATTGTTAGAGCAGATCAAAGCGGCCAGCCGCGCAGTGCAGTTAATCACTGACGAGATGCAGGCGCGCATCCGCAGTGTCTACCCGATCACCGACGAGCAGTATTTCTCACGCATCGGCGTCGGTGCCGCGCTGGGTGTCTACACCATGCAAGCCGGTGAGATGGACGCCTTGCTAGCCTTCGGTGCCCACGTCGAAGCCGTGCGGCAGTGGGGCAGGGATGAGCGGGCCGCGATTGGGCTGGAGTCGGTGGCATGACCCCATCCGACATCTCGCTAGTCTTGGCTGCGCTGGGTGCGTTTCTGGTCTCGCTGGGTGGCGGTGTCAAGTGGCTGCTAGCCCACATCGACGCGCGCACGGCAGAGGCGCAATTGGTCGAAGTGCAAGCCCGCGCCATGCTGAGTGACCGGCTCAACGATGACATCCGTGGCTTGAGAGCGGACATCTCTTTGCTGCGGTCTGAGAAGGCGATTTACCTGCGTCGAATCTATCAACTCGAAGGATTCATTCATTCGCAGCCGGGTATCGAAATCCCGTCAATGGAAGGGTGGCCACCAACATGAGCAACTTTGCAAAACTCTACCGACTTGCCACTTTTCTGCTGGTCTTCGGCGCGTCAATGGTCTGTGTGGCCGTGGGGCAAGTCGTCGTTTGGGCGATGGATCGCACGCCACCCTTTGTTGTCAACAGCTATACCTCCAGCCCGACCCATCGTGGCGAGACGGCCAAGATCAAGGTCACTGTCAAACGCGATTTGACCAGGATGTGCAGCGTCACGTATTCACGGATGTTTTTAGATGCCAAGGGTGTGGCGTGGGACTTGACTGAGGGCGTGCGCCTGATGACTGCAAAGTCTTTGGACGAGCTGGACAAGCGCAACCCCGACATGCTGGCCATCAAGATCAAAGTGCCGGATCAAGCCGCCGTCGGTAAGGGTTCAGTGATGACGGTGTTGGAGTATGTCTGCAACCCGGTGCACCAGCTTTACCCCATCCCTATGGTGATGGTGACCGACGTTGATGTTCTGCCAAAGAAAGAATAAGCCATGACCCCACACTTCACCCTCGCCGAACTCACGGCCAGCGCCACCGGCGCCCGACTCAAGATCGACAACACCCCACGGCCTGAGCACCTGGACAAACTCACCCTGACCGCAGAGCTGCTGGAGCGCGTACGCACCTTGCTGGGTTGCCCGGTCATCGTCACCTCGGGCTATCGGTGTATGCAGCTCAATATTGCCGTGGGTGGCGTCACTAGCAGCGACCACGCCCGAGGCCAAGCCGCCGACATTCTCGCCCCAGACTTCGGCACCCCTTACCAAATCGCCAAGCGCCTCGCGCCACTGGTCTCAAACCTCGGCATCGGGCAATTGATCCTCGAAGGCATAGCCGGCAAACAATGGGTCCATATCAGCACCCGAATGGCCGATAAGCCCGCCAACCGCGTCATCACCATCACCGACGCCGGTGCAGAGCTGGGCATACAGGCGATCGCATGATTGCCGCGCTGACTGGTCTTTGGCGCTATGGCTTGGTGCTTGGGCTGCTGGCCGGCTTGGGCATCTGGCACCTAGCAGACAAGAGCAGGGCAGTCGACGACGCTGTGGAGTTGGTCCGCGCCGAATATATCACCGCCGCACTCGTGGCCAGCGAGTCGGCGCGCAGCCGCGAAAAACAATTACAAACCCAAGTCCAAGAGGCCAAAAATGCAGCAATCACTCGTGAAAAAACTCTACTGGCCGACGCTGACCGCAGCCGCCTGGCTGCTGACCGGCTGCGCGACGACCTCGCCACCGCCCGCGTTATCTTGCCCGGACTTACCCGCGCCGCCGTCGATCTCTATGCAGACACAGCAACCGTCGTACTCAATGAGTGCATCAACGAATATCGAAGCCTGGCGGCTCAAACTGACGCGCTCGCTAACGACCGACAAACCCTAATCGATGCCTGGCCGCGCTAAATTTGGCGTAGGTTTTGGCGTAGGTTTTTGGCTATTTGCCTATTCTTCAGAGGGGAAAACAAGTATCCAAAATCACAATATTCATGCCGATATTGTGCCTGCAAGAAAAGCGCTTTGTCCCAGTGTCGGGACGGCGACTTGAGGCGACTTCAGTTCAGAACGGTGTTGCGTATCAGGCCAACGGCTAAACCTTCGATTTCGAAGGCGTCACCAGGTCTGACGATGATGGGTTCGAAGTCCGGGTTTTCGGGCAACAGCTCAATTGAGTTTTGCGTCCGCTTAAAACGTTTGACGGTGACTTCATCACCCAGCCGGGCGACCACAATTTGACCGTTGCGCGCTTCTTTGGTTTGCTGAACGGCGAGCAAGTCACCGTCGATGATGCCGATGTCCCGCATGCTCATGCCGCGGACTTTGAGCAGGTAATCGGGTTGGCTTTTGAACAGGCTAGGCTCAACACTGTAGGTTTGTTCGATGTGTTCTTGCGCGAGAATCGGGCTGCCAGCAGCGACCCGTCCGATCAGCGGCAGCACGAGTTGGGCTAGGCTTTGCAAAGGCAGAGAAAATTGTTTGTTGCGTGATTCGTTGAGTGAGCGCAAGGTGTCACTGCGCAGGCGAATGCCGCGGGAGGTGCCGCTGACCAGTTCGATGACGCCTTTGCGTGCCAAGGCTTGCAGATGTTCTTCAGCCGCATTGGCTGACTTGAAGCCGAGTTCAGTGGCGATCTCTGCGCGAGTCGGTGGCGCACCGGTGCGGGAGATGGCGTTTTGGATGAGTTCGAGAATTTGTTGCTGGCGTGCCGTCAGTTTGGGGCCGTCAGGCAGGCGGGAAATGTCGTCGAGAATGGTCATGGTCTGGCTCCTGGCTAAATCAACAGTGGCTGTATTTTTATCCAGTTTTTCAGGAATTTCAAGTGAGCGATCAAAAAATTGTATTTTTGGGAACGGGCGGGACCATCGCCGGAACGGCCGCCAATGCCCTAGACCACACCGGCCTCACCGGTTACACAGCCGCACAGATCGGCGTGCACGACTTGCTGGCCAGTCTGCCCGATTGGCAAGAGGGTGCCGAGCGTTACGTGGTCGAGCAAGTGGCTCAGTTGGACAGCAAGGACATGGGCTTTGACGTTTGGGTCAAGCTGGCGCTGCGGGTGGCGCACCACCTTGCGCAGGACGACGTTCAAGGCATCGTCATCACACACGGCACCGACACCCTCGAAGAAACCGCGTATTTTTTACAGGCCCTGCTGGCACCATCCAAACCCGTGGTGCTGACCTGCGCCATGCGACCCGCTAATGCTTTGGTGCCCGATGGACCGCAAAACTTGCTTGACGCGCTGGCAGTGGCGTCAAGCATCGGTGCGAGGGGCGTCACGGTGGTCTGCGCCGGCGCGATTTATGGCGCTGAGGAGGTGCAAAAAGTCCATCCTTATCGGCTGAATGCATTCAGCGCTGGAGACGCAGGGCCGATTGGTTTTGTCGAGCAAGGCCGTCTGCGCTTGCTACGTGATTGGCCGCGCGGAAAGGCGCTGCCCTTGCTCGTGGGGTTGGCCGACGCCGCTTGGCCGCGTGTTGAGATCGTGATGAGTTACGCCGGTGCTGACGGCACGGTCGTCAGAGCGCTGCTGAAGTCGGGTGTGCAAGGTTTGGTGGTGGTCGCAACAGGCAATGGCACGGTGCATCAAGACTTGGAATCTGCCTTGCTGATGGTGATGCAGCACGGCGTCAAGGTGGTTCGGGCAACGCGTTGTGCCGAAGGGCGGTTGCTGCCTGGAGTCAACGATGCCTTGCCAGCCGCACCTGGTTTGACACCCGTCAAGGCCCGCATCGCCTTGATACTGGCCTTGATGCAGGCAGCTTAAACGAGCGGTTTAAACGAGCGGTTTAAACGGGTCGTTCGTTCGGTTAATCCAGCCGCAGTTCAGACTGCGGTGGCGTTCAGCGCGTTCATAGCGCGCCCGGTGATGTCGTCGACGCTGCCCATGCCGCTGATGGCGCGGTACTGAGGCGCGTTGGCAGAGTCGTTTTTGGCCCATTGGGAGTAGTAGTCGACCAAGGGACGCGTTTGCGCGCTGTAGACCTCAAGGCGTTTGCGAACCGTTTCTTCTTTGTCGTCATCGCGCTGAATCAGTGGTTCACCTGTCACGTCGTCTAGACCTTCTTTGGCCGGTGGGTTGTACTTGACGTGGTAAGTGCGACCCGACGCGGCGTGCGAGCGGCGACCGCTCATGCGCTCGATGATGGCCTCAAAAGGCACGTCGATTTCGAGCACAAAATCAAGCTTCACGCCAGCTTCTTTCATGGCGTCGGCCTGCGGAATCGTGCGCGGGAAACCGTCGAACAAAAAGCCATGCTCGCAATCGGCTTGGGCGATGCGTTCTCTGACCAGATTGATGATCAGGTCGTCGCTGACGAGACCGCCGGAGTCCATGACTTTCTTGGCTTCCAAGCCCAATGGCGTGCCGGCTTTGACGGCAGCGCGGAGCATGTCGCCGGTCGAGATTTGCGGAATGCTGTATTTGCGGCAGATGAAGGTGGCTTGCGTCCCTTTGCCAGCGCCGGGGGCGCCCAACAGTATCAGTCTCATGGATGTCCTCAATTTATTTTAAATAGCGGTCGACTTGTATTGCGCAAGCCGGCGGTGTCTTTTTGCAGTAGCAGCATCTCTGGCGCACTCGGATTGAGTCCAAGGATAGCATGCAGACTATTGACTACAGCTTACAAACCAGCGGCTGAAATGACTATGAAGCAGGGGCCAGCAGCCTTCGAACGCGCTCTAGGTCTTCTGGCGTGTCAACGCCAATGCCAGGCGGCTGCAGTGTGATGTGCACTGCAATGCGGTGGCCATGCCAGAGGGCGCGGAGTTGTTCGAGCGATTCGAGTTGTTCCAGTGGCGCTTGCGGCAAGCTTGGGAATGTCTGCAAAAACCCCACACGGTAGCCATAAATGCCCACATGTCGCAAGGGCTTGGGCAAGCTGGAGCTGTCCCACCAAGCTTGACCATTGAAGTCTCTGCCGACGGGAATCGGCGCCCGGCTGAAGTACAGCGCGGTGTTCTGGGCGTCGAGCACCACTTTGACCACGTGCGGGCTGAGGAAGTCGGCGAGTTGGTCGATGGCGTGCGCGGCGGTGCTCATGGCGCAGTCGGCCCGGCTTTCTAGCAGGCCGGCGACTGAGTCAATCAGGGCGGGGTCTATCAGTGGCTCGTCGCCCTGGACGTTGACCACGATGTCTTGCGCGCTCAAGCCGAGCAGGCTGCAGGCTTCTGCCAGCCGGTCGCTGCCGCTGGGGTGGTCGGTGCGGGTCAGCAGCGCGGCCACACCGTGCGCTTCGCAGGCGGCGACGATCTCCGGGCTGTCAGCGGCGACGACCACGCGGGCGGCGCTACTCAAGCTGGCGCGCTGTGCCACGCGCACGACCATCGGCAGGTTGTGAATGTCGGCGAGTGGTTTGTTGGGCAGGCGCGAAGAGGCCAGCCGCGCAGGAATGAGGACGGTGAAAGTCATGCAGTCATTAGGCTTGCATCAAAGACCGAGCTCTTCGTCTGTCAGGGGACGGGCTTCGTTTTCGAGCATCACGGGTAAGCCGTCGCGCACTGGGTAAGCCAAGCGTGCGCTGCGCGAGATGAGTTCTTGCTTGTCGCGGTTGTAGGTCAGAGGGCCTTTGGTCACGGGGCAGACCAGCAGTTCGAGAAGTTTGGTGTCCATGCGGCAATGGTAAATGAGAAGTCAGTGAGAAACCGGTGGCAGCAGGGCGTTTAGCCGCGCGTCAAAAGCATTTAGGAAGCCGGGTTCCGGCGTGAATACCAGCGGTACCGCCAGCAGTTGTTGGCCTGCATCGGGGTAGCGTGCAAAGAGTTTGACGGCGTCTTTCTCGGTGCACAACACGCGCTGACTGGTTTGCCCGGGCTGCCACAGCGGCGCGGCGTCAAGGTTGTCGTGGTCTGGCATAGGAACGCAGCGCGCCAAGGTGAGGCCGCGTTGGCGCAGCATTGAAAAGAAAGCCTCTGGGCTGGCAATCGCCGCAACAGCGACCAGTGCTTCGCCTTTCAGGCTGTCGAGCGGTACCAAGGTGCCGTCAGCAGCGATAGCGTTGTCGGCCAGCGCCCGACGTGACTGAAAGCCGGCGAAGGCGGCTGTTTGGCCGGTGTGCAGCAGCAGGTCGATAGGGGCTACAGCTTGCGGCCCTGAGCGCTGCTGGAGTCTGTCGGTTGGGGGCCAGGCTTCACGCAATGGCCCGGCGGGCAGCAACCAGCCGTTGCCGACGCCGCGTTCGTCAAACACTGCGATGTTGAGGTTGCGCTGCAGGGCGTGGTGTTGCAGTCCGTCGTCACAAATGATTAGATCGGTTCGCGGATGTGCCGCCAGCAGGGCACGCACAGCGTCAATTCGGCGGCGGGCCACAAACACGGGTGCACCCGTGCGCTGCCGGATCAGCAGCGGCTCGTCGCCGCACAAACTGGCTGGTAACTGCGGCAAGACTTCAAGGCATCCGTCGCCCTGTCGGCCATGGCCGCGCGAGACCACGCCGGCTAGCCTGCCCGCGGCCTGCAGATGCTGGACCAGTGCCATCACCAATGGCGTTTTACCAGCGCCGCCCGCAACGACATTACCGATGACGATGACCGGCACGCCAGCGCGCCATGATTTCAAAATACCTTGTTGATACAACCAACGCCGCAGCACGACGGCACCCGCGTGCAGTTGCGCCAACGGCCACAGCAGGCAGGCCAGTGGGCCACGCCGCATCCAAGCGCTTTGCAGTGTTGTCTCAATGGACGCTCGCCAGGTCATCGACGCTTGCTGCTCATGGCTTGCCGCTGGCGCTTTGGGTCGCAAACGTGATGTGGGACAAGCCGGCGCGCCGCGCCGCTTCCATCACGAGGATGACGGATTGGTGCGTGGCGGTTGCATCGGCACTGATGATCAGCACCATGTCTTTGCTGTTCTTGCTGGGCGGGTTAGCGGCCAGCAAAGCCGTGGCCAGCGCGTCCAAGCTGCGGCTTTGAATCACGTTTTTATTGATCGAGTAGCGACCGTCACTGCTGACCGCCACGATGATCTCTTTGGGGTAGTCGCGGGCGGCCTCGGTGTTGGCCACAGGCAGGTTGACTTGCAGTTCAGTGAACTTGCTGTAAGTGGTCGACAGCATCAAAAAAATCACCACCACCAACAACACGTCGATGAACGGGATGAGGTTGATCTCAGGCTCGTCGCGCGCACGGTTGCGAAAGTTCATGCTGATTTACGAAGGGTGTTGAGGTGGCGTACAAAGCGTTCGGAGGCGAGCTCCATCTGCAGCAGATAGCCGTCAACCTGACCACGGAAATAGCGCCAAAAAATCAGCGCAGGAATTGCGACGATCAGCCCGAAAGCGGTGTTGTACAGCGCGATGGCAATGCCTTGCGCCAGCTGCGCTGGGTTGCCTGCGCCCGTGACGCTGCCGGTGCTGCCGCCCTGAGAGCCAAAAATTTCGATCATGCCGATCACCGTGCCGAGCAGCCCGAGCAGCGGCGCCGCCGACGCGATGGTGGCCAGTGCCGATAAATAGCGTTCAAGTTCGTGGGCCGCTTCACGGCCAGCGCCTTCGAGGGTGGCGCGCAGGTCATCTTCACTGAGGCGTGGGTTGAGCGTCAGTGCACGCAGGCCGCGGGCCAAGACCCGGCCCAAGATGGAATTTTGTTCGAGCTGCAAGACGATGGCTGCCGGCGGCACGCTGGTGCGCGAGACCGTGATAGCTTCATCTGTCAGCTTGGGCGGTGCGACTTTGTGGTCGCGCAAACTGACAAAGCGTTCGATCACCAAGGCCACGGCCAAGACCGAGCAGGCAATCAGCGGCCAAATGGGCCAACCTGCGGCTTGTATGATTGAGAACAAAGCAATAACTCCAGCGTCTTAAGGGTGTTGAATTATGGCTTAGAGTGCCGCAGTGGTCAGCTTGTCTAAAGCTGTTTTTTGATGGCTGTAGACATGGTTGAGTCCGCATTGAACCCACAGAATCTGTGGATAACTTTGTGTGCAACCCTTAAGCTTACGCTGCAGAGCCCCGCCAGCTTCCAATCCAGACAGAACGATGAATTTTTAACCAGTGACGCATCTTCATTCTTTGATGACCCCAGACCTGAACCATTTTGCTCATGTGCCCGGAGCCCATCTTGCTTGAACCGCTCCAAGATGCAGGCCGATCAGCTCTGGGGGTGCGAGTTTGGCCAGTGGGTTCGCTGCTCAGGGCCATTGCCGACAGCCTGGAGGCGCGCTTTAACCCAGTGACCGTGAAGGGCGAAATTGCCGGATTTTCTCGGGCCACCAGCGGTCACTGCTACTTCAACCTGAAGGACGAACAAGGTCAAGTGCGTTGCGCGATGTTCCGGCGGGCGGCGTCGATGTTGGACTTCTCTCCGCGTGATGGTATGTTGGTCGAAGTCCGTGGTCGCTTGGGCGTGTATGAGCCGCGCGGCGAGTTGCAGTTGGTGGTCGAGTCCTTGCGCGAAGCCGGGCAGGGCAACTGGTTTGAACTGTTCGCGCGACTCAAAGCCAAGCTCGAAGCCGAAGGTTTGTTCGACACCGCACGCAAACGCAGCTTGCCGCTGTTGCCGCGAGCCGTTGGCATCGTCACCTCCTTGGGGGCTGCGGCTTTGCACGACGTGGTCAGCACCTTGATTCGCCGCGCACCGCATGTCTCGGTTGTGATTTACCCGGCCAGCGTGCAAGGCACGCAAGCGGCGGGCGAGTTGCTGCAAGCCCTGAACAAAGCAGTGAAACGCGCTGAAGTCGACGTGCTGCTGCTGGTGCGCGGTGGCGGCGCGATGGAAGACCTCTGGGCTTTTAACGACGAGCCATTAGCACGCGCCATCGTGGCGTCACCGATTCCGGTGGTGGCAGGCGTTGGCCACGAGACTGATTTCACCATCGCTGATTTTTGCGCCGACGTGCGCGCACCGACCCCGACCGCTGCCGCCGAACTCTGCGCGCAACCGCAGGGCGTTTGGTTGCGGGCGTTGGAGCTGACGCTTGATCGCCTTCAAAACGCCGTCGACCGGCAACTGCAGTCCAGCAACCAGCGGCTCGACTGGGCTGCCTCTAAAGTCGCTCAGCCCTCGCACTTGGTCGCGCGCGAAAAGGCCGGTCTGGTGCTGCAAGCGCAACGCCTTCGCCATGCCGCGCGTTTTGCGTTGCAGCGTCAATCGACGCAACTCAGCGCTTTTGACAAAGACCTGCCAAAAGCCATGACCGCCTCTGCGGCGAGCCAGCGCCAGCGGCTAGAACGGGCCCAAACTCGGCTCGAGCTGCTCGATCCTCACCTTGTTTTGCAGCGCGGTTACGCGTGGCTGGCAGATGTAGAGGGCCGTGCGTTGACCAGTACAAAGCAGCTCAGTGTCGGCCAGCCGGTGCGCGCTACCTTGGCTGATGGGGAGGTTAATTTGACGGTGTCACAACGCCATCTCATTTAGTTTTTACAATCAATAAGTCTTTATTTCAACGACCCTCAAGGAAAAACACAATGGAACATACCCTCCCGTCATTGCCTTACGCCATCGATGCCTTGGCGCCGCATTACAGCCAAGAGACTTTTGAATACCACCATGGCAAGCACCACAACGCCTATGTCGTCAACCTCAACAACTTGCAAAAGGGCACTGAGTTTGAAGCCTTGGGTCTGGAAGAGATCATCAAGAAGTCGTCTGGCGGCATCTACAACAATGCAGCCCAAGTGTGGAACCACACCTTCTTTTGGAGCTGCATGAAGCCCGCCGGCGGCGGCGAGCCTACAGGCCCCTTGTCTGAAGCCATCAACGCCAAGTTCGGCTCTTACGCGGCTTTCAAAGAAGCCTTCGTCAAGTCTGCTGTCGGTAACTTCGGTTCCGGCTGGACATGGCTGGTGAAAAAGCCGGACGGCTCGGTTGACATCGTCAACACCGGACCTGCCGGCACGCCGTTGACCACCGCTGACAAAGCGCTGATGACGGTCGACGTCTGGGAGCACGCTTATTACATTGACTACCGCAACGCGCGTCCTAAGTTCGTCGAAACTTTCCTGTCGAACTTGGTGAACTGGAAGTTCGCCGAAGCCAACTTCGCAGCTTGAGCCGACGGCTGAACATCGCGTTCAGCCTCCATCCAAAAAGCCGGCCCTAAGTGATCTTGGGTCGGTTTTTTTTGGGCCAAAAAAAAGACCGGTGAACCGGTCTTTTGATCATCAACCGAGGCTGATTACTTAACGATGTGCTTACCGATCAGGCCGGCCATCTCGAACATCGAGACTTGGGCTTTGCCGAAGACAGCTTTGAGTTTGTCGTCTGCATTGATCATGCGCTTGTTGACTTTGTCCTGCAGGCCTTTGGCTTTGATGTAAACCCAGAGCTTGCTGACAATTTCAGTGCGTGGCAATGGCTTGTCGCCCACCACGGCTGCCAGAGCTGGGCTCAGGGTCAGTGGCTTCATGAACGCAGCATTCGGGGTGCGTTTTTTAGCCGGGGCTTTTTTAGCGGCGACCTTTTTAGCAGGTGCTACTTTTTTAGCGGCAACCTTCTTAGCAGGTGCTGCTTTTTTAGCGGCTACTTTTTTCGCTGGTGCTACTTTTTTAGCGGGAGCTGCTTTTTTTGCAGCTACTTTTTTTGCCGGTGCAGCTTTTTTAGCAGGTGCTTTTTTTGCCGGTGCTTTTTTTGCAGTTGCCATGATTGATTTTCCTTCTGAAAGTTGATAAATCACCAATGCAGATAACTACTCTCCACTGGCATTGCGGATGCTACTGGAGAAATCAGTGTTTTCGCAGGGAGGAATCACTTTTTTGCTCTTTTTTGTTGTTCATTTGCCTCTGAAAACCAAAAAGGTAGCGTTGCAACGCATGTAAAGCTGCAAGTCCACGACTTCAGGCCTTTGCCAATGCAATTGAATTCTCCAAAGCCTGACCGCCGCCATAGCTGTTTTGTACCGGTGGAATACCGCCCAGCGTGATCCGGATAGCGCAGTATTTGAACTCTGGAATCTTGGCAAACGGGTCGAGTGCTGCGTTGGTCAGTTTGTTGATGGCGGCCTCGTAATAGCAGAAGGGCACAAACACCGCACCGCGTGGCGAGCTTTCGTCGGCGCGGGCGTACAGCGCGACTTGTCCGCGGCGGGACGCGATGGTCACGATGTCGCCCGGCTTGCCGCCCATGTCGGCCAAGTCAAGCGGGTGTACCAAGGCCACTGGATCGGGCTCAATGGCGTCGAGCACGGTGGCACGCCGCGTCATGCTGCCGGTGTGCCAATGCTCGAGCTGACGGCCTGTGATGAGCACCAGCGGGTACTCGGTGTCTGGCCGTTCGTCGGCTGGAATGATGTCGGCCGGGACAAAGCGGGCACGTCCGGTCTCGCTCGGGAAGCTGTCGACGAAGACCACAGACTGCCCCGGGTCGCCTTCTTTCAGGCACGGGTAGGTGACAGAGTGCTCGCGCTCCAAGCGGTCCCAGGTGATGCCGCCAATGCTTGGCATGGTGTGGCGCATTTCGTCAAAGACTTCGCTGACGTGCTTGTAGTGCCAGTCGCAACCCATGCGCTTGGCGATCTGCTGAATGATCCACAAATCTTGCCGCGCGTCGCCGGGCGGGTTGATGGCTTTGCGGCCCATCTGCACCAAGCGGTCGGTGTTGGTGAAGCTGCCGTCTTTTTCAGGGAAGGCGCTGGCCGGCAAAATGACGTCGGCCAAATAGGCGGTTTCAGTCAGGAAAATGTCTTGCACCACGAGGTGGTCGAGTGCCGCGAGGGATTCGCGCGCGTGGTTGGCATCGGGGTCAGACATCGCTGGGTTCTCGCCCTGCACGTACATGCCGCGGATGACGCCTTTTTTGATGGCGTGCATGACCTCGACCACTGTCAGGCCGGGCTGGGCGTCGAGCGAACCCTCAGGCACGTTCCAGGCCTTCTCAAAGTTGGCGCGCACCACCGGGTTGGTGACGTGCTGGTAGTCAGGGAACATCATCGGGATCAGGCCGGCGTCAGACGCGCCTTGGACGTTGTTCTGACCACGCAGCGGGTGCAAGCCTGTGCCGGGTCGACCAATCTGACCGGTCATCAGCGACAGGGCAATCAGGCAACGGGCGTTGTCGGTGCCGTGGACGTGCTGGGAAACCCCCATGCCCCAGAGGATCATGGATGCGTTGGCGGTGGCGTAGAGGCGCGCCACGTAACGGATGGTGTCGGCGTCGATGCCGCAGATGGGCGCCATCAGCTCGGGCGTGTAGCCTTCGACGTTTTTGCGCAGTTCTTCGTAGCCCATGGTGCGGCTGGCGATGAATTCTTTATTGACCAATCCTTCGCTCACGATGACGTTCATCATGGCGTTCAGCAGCGCCACATCGGTGTCGGGCTTGAACTGCAGATGGCGGTGGGCCATGCGGGTCAGGTCTGAGCGACGCGGGTCGAGGATCACCAACTGGGTGCCGTTTTGCACTGCGTTTTTGATCCAAGTGGCGGCCACCGGATGGTTCACCGTCGG
Organism: Polaromonas sp.; assembly: GCA_030654695.1. Classification (GTDB taxonomy): domain Bacteria; phylum Pseudomonadota; class Gammaproteobacteria; order Burkholderiales; family Burkholderiaceae_C; genus Polaromonas. Next base: position 68,590 of record JAURWY010000003.1, on the reverse strand, counting down.
GTTGGCCCCGATGATGATGACCACGTCAGCCTTGGTGACGTCCATCACTGGGTTGGAGACACCGCCCGAGCCAATGCCTTCGAGCAAGGCCACCACCGAGGAGGCGTGGCACAAACGTGTACAGTGGTCGACGTTGTTGCTGCCGAAGCCGGTGCGCACCAGTTTTTGGAACAAGTAAGCTTCTTCATTGCTGCCCTTGGCTGAGCCAAAACCGGCGAGGGATTTTTTGCCGTACTGGTCGCGAATGGCGGCCAACTTGCCGCCGGCAAACTCAAGCGCTTCTTCCCAGCTGGCTTCGCGGAACACGTCCATGACGCGGTCTGGGTCCATGCTGAAGTCGCCGGTTTTAGAAGCGTCGGTGCGGCGGATCAGCGGCACCGTCAGGCGGTGCGGATGGTGGGCGTAGTCAAAACCGTAGCGACCCTTGACGCACAAGCGGCCATGGTTCGACGGGCCATCGCGGCCTTCGACAAACAAAATCTTGTCGTCTTTGACGTTGTAGGTCAGCTGGCAGCCGACGCCGCAATAAGGGCAGACCGACTCGACCTGTTTGTCGGGCACGCTCAAAGCGGCCTCGCGCGCCGGCATCAACGCACCGGTCGGGCAGGCTTGCACGCATTCGCCGCAGGCCACGCAGGTGGACGCGCCCATGGCATCGTCCATGTCGAAAACGATCTTCGCGTGGTCACCCCGAAAAGCCAGGCCAATGACGTCATTCACTTGCTCGTCACGGCAGGCACGCAGGCAGCGCGTGCACTGAATACAAGCGTCCAAGTTGACGGCGATGGCAGGGTGCGAAAGGTCTTGCCGGACTTGCTGGCGCGCTTCAAAGCGCGGTTTGCCGACGCCGATCTTGGCGGCCCATTGGTCGACTTCGTTGTTGCGCGTGTAGTCTTTTTCAGGCATGTCCGACAGCAGCAATTCGAGCACCAACTTTTGGGATGCGACGGCGCGTTCACTGTCTGTGACGACCTTCATGCCGGCCGTGGGCGCACGGCAGCATGACGGTGCCAGCACCCGTTCACCGTTGATCTCGACCATGCAAGAGCGGCAGTTGCCAACCGCTTCTAGGCCTTCTTTGAAGCACAAATGTGGAATCTCCACACCTTCTCGTTTGGCGACTTGCAGCAGTGTTTCGGTGGCGCGACCGGAAACTTCGCGGCCGTTCAGGCTGAAGCTGACCAGCGGTGCGTCGAGTTCAGCGAGTTCTTGTCGGGTGATAGCGTTCATGATGGATCCTTAAAGCGGGCGACGCAAAATAACAAGCGCGGGTTCACAGCTCATGCGGAAAGTATTTGATGACGCAGTCCATCGGGTTCGGTGCGGCTTGGCCGAGTCCGCAGATGGACGCATCGCGCATGACCAGCGACAAATCGGCCAGCAGGGCAAGGTCCCACTTGGGCTGCGCCATCAAGTGCTCGGCCTTGGCGGTGCCCACGCGGCAAGGCGTGCACTGGCCGCAGGACTCGTGCTTGAAAAAACGCATCATGTTGCGGGCCGCGTCGGTGGCGGTGTCTTTGTCAGACAGCACGATCACCGCTGCTGAACCGATGAAGCAGCCGTAGGGTTGCAGCGTGTCGAAGTCCAGCGGAATGGCGTTCATGCTGGCCGGCAAAATACCGCCTGATGCGCCGCCTGGCAAGTAGGCGTAGAAGTCATGGCCATCTTGCATGCCGCCGCAGTGTTCGTCGATCAGTTCTTGAATCGTGATGCCGGCGGGTGCCAGTTTCATGCCGGGTTCTTTGACGCGGCCAGAGACCGAGAACGAACGAAGTCCTTTGCGGTCGTGGCGTCCATGCGAGGCAAACCAGTCGCCGCCTTTGGTCAAGATGTCACGCACCCAAAACAGCGTTTCAAAATTGTGCTCAAGCGTCGGCCGACCGAACAAGCCGACTTGCGCCACATAGGGTGGCCGCAGGCGGGGCATGCCGCGTTTGCCTTCGATCGATTCGATCATGGCGGATTCTTCGCCGCAAATGTAGGCACCAGCGCCTCGGCGCAAGTCAATCTCGGGCATGTTAGCCATCGGCGGTGCGAGTCGCAGTTTGGCCAGTTCGGCTTCCAGCATGTGGCGGCAACCGTGGTATTCGTCGCGCAGGTAAACGTAGATTTTTTCGATGCCGACAGCCCATGCGGCAATCAACATGCCTTCCAGAAAACGGTGCGGGTCACGCTCCAAGTAAGTGCGGTCTTTGAAGGTGCCTGGCTCGCCTTCGTCGATGTTGACCGCCATCAGGCGCGGGCCTTTTTCGGCCCGAACAATGCGCCATTTACGACCAGCCGGAAAACCCGCGCCGCCCAAGCCGCGCAGGCCCGAGTCTTCCATGGTCTTGATGACCGATTCGACATCGCGCTCGCCCGAGATGCATTTCGCCAACAACTCGTAACCACCGCTGGCGGTGTATTCAGCCAAGTCAATGAAGCCACTGGGGACGTGCTGCACCGCTTTGGCCGCGACGGCGCTTGCAATGCTCTCGCAGGTGGCGTGTGGGACCGGGTTTTGTCCGACCACCGCTGCTGGCGCTTGTTCGCAGCGCCCAATGCAGGGGGCTGCAATGACGCGTATCTCGCGGCCCAGCAAGGCGGGCAGTTTGGCCAGCAGATCTTGGGCGCCGGCCAACTCGCAAGACAAACCATCGCAGACACGCACAGTCAACGCGGCAGGCGCAGCTTCGCCTTCTTTGACGATGTCGAAGTGGTGATAGAAGGTCGCGACTTCGTAGACGGCGGTTTGCGGCATGCGCATTTCTTGCGCCAGCGCCGTCAGATGCGCGGCTGACAAATGTCCAAAACGATCCTGAATTTTGTGCAGGTGTTCAATCAACAAATCGGCCTGACGCGACTCTGTTCCGAGCAAACCTTGCACTTCTACCAGCGCGGCTGGGTCAACGCGTCGGCCCTTGGGGGCTTGGCGCTTGCGCTCCTTGGTGGAGGCCTCAATGACGGCGATAGGAATGATCGGATAGTTCATATGGGCTTGAGTAGGTCGGTGCAGAGTGGTGGTCAGGATCGACAGTTTTAGATGACGTGTTCGCTGCGAAGTTCGGAGATCTCATCTGCGGTGTAACCAAGCTGCGTCAGCACCTCGTCCGTGTGCTCACCCAACAGCGGGGAGCGCGTGACTTCAGTGCTGCTGTCCGACAGCTTGATGGGGTTGCCAACGGTGAGGTACTTGCCGCGTGTCGGGTGATCGACTTCGACGATGGTGCCGCTGGCCCGCAGAGCGGGCTCTTCGGCGATCTCTTTCATCGACAAAATAGGGCCGCATGGAATGTCGTGTTTATTCAGAATGTCCATCGCCTCGAACTTGGTCTTGGTCATGGTCCATTGCTCAATGCGGGCAAAGATGGGTTTCAGGTGCAGCAGCCGGGCGCCGGGCGTGGCGTAGGCTTCGTCAGTGATCCAGCCTTCTTCGCCGATCACCTTGCACACTGCTGGCCAGACGCCTGCTTGCGTGATGAAGTAGAGGTAGGCGTTGGGGTCGGTTTCCCAACCTTTGCATTTCAAAATAGAGCCGGGCTGGCCACCGCCAGAGGCGTTGCCGGCGCGCGGGACGGCTTCGCCGAATTTGCTGTCGGGGTACTGCGGATACTCGTGCATGGTGCCGGTGCGCTCCAGCCGTTGCTGGTCGCGCAGCTTGACGCGGCACAGGTTCAGCACGGCGTCTTGCATGGGGGCCAGCACTTTTTGCCCGCGACCAGTCGTGTTGCGCTGGTAGAGCGCGGCGACAATGCCCAGAGCCAGATGCAGTCCGGTGCCGCTGTCGCCGATTTGCGCGCCAGTCACCATCGGTGGGCCGTCGTCAAAACCGGTGGTGGACGCTGAGCCGCCAGCGCATTGGGCGACGTTTTCATAGACCTTGCAGTCTTCGTACGGGCCGGGGCCAAAGCCTTTGACCGAGGCGACGATCATGCGCGGGTTCAGCGCTTGGATATGTTCCCAGGTGATGCCCATGCGGTCCATGGCGCCTGGGGCGAAGTTTTCCACCAACACGTCACAGGTCTTGATGAGGTCATCCAGAACCTTTTTACCCTTGGCTTTTTTGGTGTCTAGCGTGATGGAGCGTTTGTTGTGGTTCAGCATCGTGAAGTAGAGACTGTCGACGCCGGGAATGTCGCGCAGCTGGGCACGCGTAGCGTCGCCTTCACCGGCGCGTTCTACTTTGATCACATCGGCACCAAACCAGGCCAGCAACTGGGTGCAGGTCGGGCCGGATTGAACGTGGGTGAAGTCTAGGATGCGAACGCCGTCTAACGCTTTGCTCATGGAAAGTCCTGCTGGGAAGTTGAAATAGAGTGCTTTGCAGCGGCCCCTATTATTCACCCTGCCTTGTGTTTTCTTTTTGATCAGGTTGACGAGGGCTTGGTCGGTTTTGCAAGTTGCATTTCAAGCTCCGTGATGCGTTTTTTCAGGTTGCGTTCGTCTTCAAAGCGGCTGGTTTCGTCGCGGATCACCGCGACAATGGCCGACACTTTTTGGTCTGCTGCATACAGCAGGGCGACGGTGAAGGCGATCGACAGACTGTGGCCATCTTTGTGCACCGCCGGAACGCGCAGCACATCGTTGCCGTATTTGGTGATGCCTGTTGCCATGGTCTTGTGGTAACCCTCCCAATGGCGATGTTGCAAGCGCTGCGGCGTGATGATGTCCAGCGACTTGCCCAGGGCTTCGCTGTCCGTGAAGCCGAAGATCCGCTCTGCCGCCGGGTTCCACAAGGTGATGGCGCCACTGGCGTCGGCGATCACGATGGCGTCGCCGAGCGCTTCGACGAGTTGTTTTAAATCGGTGGTTGATGACATGGGTCTATTTCGAGTGCCGATGAAAAGCTTAAAAATGCATCCTCAAACAAAGACGGCGTTCAATGTGAACGCCGTCTTTGCAAGTCGAGGCGACTAAAGGGTCTTAAACCGCGTTAGCCGTGTGCATCGCAGCGATCTGGTCCTTGGTGTAGCCGAGCTCTGCCAGCACTTCGTCGGTGTGCTCGCCCAGCAAAGGGGAACCGGTGATCTCTGGCTTGAGGTCAGAGAACTTGATCGGGCTGCCGACCGTGACATAGCTGCCGCGCTCTTTGTGTGGCACGTCAACGATGGAGCCGCTGGCACGCAGCGATGGGTCGTTGAGCAACTCTTTCATCGACTGAACCGGTGCGCAAGGGATGTCGAACTTGCGCAGGATGTCCACAGCCTCAAACTTAGTCTTGTCTTTCAACCAAGCTTCGATGGTGCCGAAGATATCCATGATGTGCGGCTGGCGGGCTTTTGGTGTCATGTACAGCGGATCGGTCTTCCACTCTGGTTTGCCGATGGCGTCGCAGATAGGGGCCCAAGCGTGGCCCTGAACCGTGAAATAGATGTACGCGTTCGGGTCAGTTTCCCAGCCTTTGCACTTCAAGATCCAGCCGGGCTGGCCGCCACCGCCGGCGTTGCCGCCGCGTGGCACCACGTCAGAGAAAGTCTCGTGCGGGTACTGTGGGTATTCTTCCAGGTAGCCGAGTTTGTCGAGGCGCAATTGGTCGCGCATTTTGACGCGGCACAGGTTCAGCACAGCGTCTTGCATGGCAACTGCCACTTTTTGGCCCTTGCCAGTTTGTTGGCGGCCGATGTAGGCCGTCAAAATACCGATGGCCAAGTGCATGCCGGTGTTGCTGTCGCCCAAGGCGGCAGAAGAAATCATCGGGCCTGACTGCTCACCTTTCCACCAGCCGGTGGTGGAGGCTGCGCCGCCAGCGCACTGGGCCACGTTTTCGTAGACCTTCAAGTCTTCGTAGTGGTGGCCGTCGCTGAAACCCTTGACCGAAGCCAAGATCATCTTTGGGTTCAGTTCTTGGATGCGTTCCCAAGTGAAACCCATGCGGTCGAGGGCGCCTGGGCCGAAGTTTTCAACCAAAACGTCGCACTCTTGGATCAGCTTTTCCAGCACCGCTTTGCCTTCTGGCTTTTTGGTGTCGAGGGTCAGCGAACGCTTGTTGCTGTTCAGCATCGTGAAGTACAGCGCGTCGACATCAGGGATGTCGCGCAGTTGGCTACGGGTCACATCGCCGGCGCCTGGGCGCTCAACTTTGATGACGTCTGCGCCGAACCAAGCCAGCATTTGGGTACAGGCCGGACCGGCTTGGACGTGGGTGAAGTCGATGATCTTGATGCCGTTGAGGGGTTTGTTGCTCATGTGATTTCTCCTAAATGTGGATGGGTTACTTCTTCTTCGCAGCGGTCTGCGGGTTCAGACTGGTGATTCGGCCGCTTTCAGTGCCAGCGGTTTCATCGATGATGGCGTTGATCAGGGTCGGCCGGCCGGAGGCAACGGCTTCTTCCATGGCCTTGGCCAGTTCGGCGGGTGTGTTGGCAACAACACCGACGCCGCCGAAGGCCTGCATCATCATTTCATAGCGGGCGTTCTTGACGAACACCGTCGGTGCCACATCGGTACCCAGTGGGTTGACGTCGGTGCCCTTGTAAATGCCGTTGTTGTTGAAGACAACGATGCAAATTGGCAGGTTGTAGCGGCAGATGGTTTCGACTTCCATGCCGCTGAAACCGAAGGCGCTGTCACCTTCGATGGCGATCACCGGCTTGCCGGTGGTCACTGCGGCGGCCACTGCAAAGCCCATGCCGATGCCCATGATGCCCCAAGTGCCAACGTCCAGACGCTTGCGCGGCAGGTACATGTCGACAATGCTGCGGGTGAAGTCGAGGGTGTTGGCGCCTTCGTTGACGACGACAGCTTCTGGGTTGGCCTTGACCACATTGCGCACGACATTCAGTGCGCTGTGGAAGTTCATGATGGCGGGGTTGAGCGCCAGTGTGGCGGCCATCTTGGCCAGGTTTTTGTCTTTGCGCTCACCAATCGCCTGCAGCCAGTCGGCCGGCGGTTTGGCCCAGTTTGAGCCCATGCCGCCCAGCAGTGCTGAGACGCAAGAACCGATGTCACCCACCAGCGGTGCAGCGATGGGCACGTTGCTGTCCATTTCTGTCGGTGAGATGTCGATTTGGATGAACTGGGTGGACGATGGCGTACCCCAAGTCTTGCCCTTGCCGTGCGACAGCAGCCAGTTCAGGCGGGCGCCGACCAGCATGACGACGTCGGCTTCGGCTAGCACGTACGAACGGGTGGCGGCTGCCGACTGTTCGTGCGTGTCGGGCAACAAGCCCTTCGCCATGGACATCGGCAGGTAAGGAATGCCGGACTTTTCGACCAAGGCACGGATGTCTGCATCGGCCTGCGCATAGGCAGCGCCTTTGCCAAGAACGATCAACGGACGCTTGGCGCCTTTGAGCAAATCAAGCGCACGCTTGACGGCGTCGGCAGCTGGGATCTGGCGCGGAGCAGGGTCAATCACTTTGATCAGTGAGCGTTTGCCGGCTTCTGCTTCCATCGTCTGCGAAAAGAGCTTGGCTGGCAGGTCGAGGTAGACACCGCCAGGACGGCCAGACAGCGCGGAGCGGATGGCGCGGGCGATGCCGACGCCGATGTCTTCAGCATGGAGCACGCGAAAAGCCGCTTTACACAGCGGCTTGGCGATCGCCAGTTGGTCCATTTCTTCGTAGTCGCCTTGCTGCAGGTCGACGATTTCGCGCTCGCTGGAGCCGCTGATCAGGATCATCGGGAAGCAATTGGTGGTGGCGTTGGTCAGAGCGGTCAGGCCGTTCAGGAAACCTGGAGCCGAGACGGTCAGGCAGATGCCTGGTTTTTGCGTCAAGAAGCCGGCCGCTGCGGCGGCGTTGCCGGCGTGCTGCTCGTGGCGAAAAGAAATCATCCGAATGCCCGCCGCCTGCGCTTTGCGCGTCAGGTCGGTGATGGGAATACCGGGCAGGGCAAAGATCGTGTCGATGTCGTTGAGCTTCAGGGCGTCGATGACCAGGTTAAATCCGTCAGTCTGTTCCGGTGATTGAGTGTCGTTTGTCATGAGGAAATTTCTTTTCGTTTGACTTCGATGAAGGTGAATTAACAACGCCGCACAGTGTGACTCGCACGCACTTGGGTAAGCCACATTGCACTGTCCGGTTATCATAGTAGACGGTCACAAATCGGCCATTGATCGCGGTCAATTTTTGCCGTATTTAGAATCTCTGAGCGAGTCAGATTCGCGTCTTGCCAAACCTACCTAGCCATGTCATCTGTTTTCGACCATCCCGATAGAAACATCATTCGCGTTCAACTGGCGCAGAACACCGTTTTAAAAGGGATGACACCTGCGCAAAGCGCCGAATTAGAACCGCATTTGGTCATCGTTGATGGTCACAAAGGCGATTCTTTGTTGGCTCAAGGGGTGCACGAAATGGAGCAATATTTCATCCTTGAAGGCATCCTCAAGCGGGTAGTGACAAATCAGGAAGCCAAGGAGATGATTCTTCGCTTCACGGATGAGCGCGACATGGAAACCAGCTACGCCGCCTGGCGCCTGGGGACGCCAACACCGTACAGCACCGTTTGCGTCACCAAGGTGAGGGTGGCCAAACTGCCGCTGGAAGACTGGGTGGCTTTTTTAGAGCGTCACCACGATCTCAAGCAGTCGTTTGAATACGCTGTGATGGAGTTGATGAGCGAAATCATGGCTCATACCATCACGCTCCACTTGCTAGATGCGCCGGGCCGCGTCAAGCGCTTTGTGCGCAAGCACCCTGAACTGTTTGAACGCATTCCCAAGAAAGAACTGGCGTCTTACTTGAACCTCTCTGCTGAAACCCTGAGTCGGCTGAAGCAGCGCGGCAAGATATAAAAAAGCCACCCCGTTTGACTGAGGTGGCTTGTTTTTCCTCTTGATGGGAATCTTTTTTATCTCATCAATCGACCGGACGATCCGCTTCGAATTCGTCTTTCTTCGGTGGGCGAATTTTGTCCAGTACCTTGGAGATCACTGGCCAGAACAGCAGGATCAAGGCCAGGGCGGTGATGCTGCCGACCAAGTAGTTGGAGAACATCACGCCGACATCACCTTGTGAAATCAGCATCGACTGGCGGAAAGCGTCTTCTGCTTTGTCTCCCAGCACCAGGGCCAGCACCAGCGGTGCAATCGGGTAGTCGAGTTTCTTGAACAAGTAGCCGACGATACCGAACAGCAGCATGAACCAGATGTCCAGCATCGCGTTGTGAACGGTGTAGGCGCCGATGGCACAAATCACGATGATGACCGGCGCAATGATCGAAAACGGAATGCGCAGAATCGAGGCGAACAGCGGAACGGTTGTCAGCACCACGACCAAGCCAACCAAGTTGCCCAAGTACATGCTGGCAATCAGGCCCCAGACAAAGTCTTTCTGTTCGGTGAACAGCAGTGGGCCGGGTTGCAGGCCCCAGATCAACAAGCCACCCAACAGCACCGCGGCGGTTGGCGAACCTGGGATGCCCAGAGCCAGCATCGGCAGCAAGGCGCTGGTGCCTGCGGCGTGTGCCGCTGTTTCTGGGGCAATCACGCCTTCGATTTCACCGGTGCCGAACTTGTTGCCGGTCTTGGACATTTTCTTGGCCAGGCCGTAGCTCATGAAAGAGGCCGGCGTTGCGCCGCCAGGCGTGATGCCCATCCAGATACCGACCAAGGAACTGCGGATCGACGTCATCCAGTATTTGGGCAACTTCTTCCAGGTGGCCAGCACAATCTTGGAGTCGATCTTGGCTTGTTTGCCGGAGAAGGCCAGGCCTTCTTCCATCGACAACAAAATCTCGCCAATACCGAACAAGCCAATCACGGCGATCAGGAAGTCAAAGCCGCGCATCAGCTCCAGCCAGCCAAAGGTCAGGCGCAACTGGCCGGTGACCGTGTCCATGCCGACCGACGCTAGCGCAAAACCAATCGTCATGGATGCCAAGATTTTGAAGGGCGAGCCCTTGCCCATGCCGACAAAACTGCAAAACGTCAGGAGGTAGACAGCGAAGAATTCTGGCGGGCCGAACTGCAGCGCAAATTTAGCGACCAACGGGGCCATGAAGGTGATCATCACCACCGCCACAAAGGCACCGATGAAGGAGGAGGTGAAGGCTGCCGTCAGCGCTTCTCCGGCTCGTCCTTGCTGTGCCATCGGGTAGCCGTCGAAGGTGGTTGCGACAGACCAGGGTTCACCCGGTATGTTGAACAAAATGGAGGTGATGGCGCCGCCAAACAGGGCGCCCCAGTAGATGCAGGACAGCATGATGATGGCCGAAGTCGGCGTCATCGTGAAAGTCAGCGGCAGCAAAATGGCGACGCCGTTGGCGCCCCCAAGTCCGGGCAGCACACCAATCAGCACGCCCAAGACAATGCCGACAACCATCAAGAGTAAGTTCATCGGGGTCAGCACGACCGCGAACCCTTGGAACAGCGAGTTAAGTTCATCCATTTTCAAAAACTCCGAGAGGTCAGATAAATTTAGTAGCCGAGGAAACTCAGCAAGTCGAACTCGCCTTTGTAGAGAGGCACTTTGAACCAGACCTCAAACATCATGAAAAACAGCGCATTGACGCAAAACGCAGCAATGAAACTTTTGAGCCATGAAAACTTACCCAGGATCACCATGAACAAGATGATGTAAAAAAAGGATGCAATGTAAAGGCCGATAAATTCAACAGCAAAGACATAAATGCCGGCCGGAATGAGCACAGACAGCACCCGTTTAATTTGCTCGCCATCGACAAAAACATCGGTGTTTTTGCCCTTCTTACTGAAGAAGGCCTGGAACAAGATGCCCGACCCGGAAATGGCCATGATCAGACCGATGTAAAAAGGAAAGTAGCCTGAGCCTGGGCCTTCGCTGGTCCAGCCGGCACCCAATTCACGACTGCCGTAAATCACAACGCACCCCAAGAAGATCACGCCGATGGCTACCGCCGCTTCCACCAAGTAGGTGGCGGGGCCTTTCACCTCAGGGGCTTTTGTATCACTTAACGACATTGGGAATGCTCCTGTAAATGTTTGTTTTGACTGACTTGGGTCGACGTTCAGCCGAAAAAAAGTGATGCCAGGCAAGCCGGACATCACTTACTTTCTGTTTGCGTTGGCGGAGGAGTTTTATTTCTTAGCCATGAAGCCAGCTTCTTGCATCAGGCCTTGATGAATGACTTCCGCAGAAGCGACCCATTTTTCAAACTCTGCTCCGGCCATGTAGGTCTGGTTGAAAGCGCCTTTTTCCATGAAATCAAGCCATTCAGGCGTCGCCCGAATTTTCTGAATCAATGCGACATAAAACGCCTTTTGGTCAGCCGTCACGCCAGCTGGCATGAAGATGCCACGCAACATCTGGTAGTCCATCGGGATGCCGGAGTCCTTGCAGGTCGGGATATCGCTCCAAGCCTGGGTGTCGGTGATTTTCGTTTTGTAGGTCATGCGCTTGTCGTCAAACACGCACAGAGCCCGCAACTTGCCAGCGCGCCACTGAGCAACCGCTTCGACTGGGTTGTTCACGCTGGAGTCGACGTGCTTGCCAACCAGCTGAACGGCCACTTCACCGCCGCCTTTGAATGGGATGTAAATGAACTTCGTGCCGGTGGCTTTTTCCAAGCCGACAGTGATGATCTGGTCTTCTTGCTTGGAGCCCGTTCCACCCATTTTCATCTTCAGCGGTCCAGCTGCCTTGACGGCCGCAACGTACTCGCCAGCAGTTTTGTAAGGCGTCTCAGCATTGACCCAGAGGACGAATTGATCCAGCGCCATCATGGCGACAGGCGTCATGTCTTTCCAGTTGAACGGCACACCGGTGGCCATCGGCGTGGTGTACAGGTTGGACAAGGTGATCACGATTTTGTGGGGGTCACCTTTGGCGCCCTTGATGGCCAAAAAGCCTTCAGCGCCAGCACCGCCCGACTTGTTGACGACGATCAGCGGTTGATTCATCAGGTTGTGCTTGATGACGATGCCCTGAATCAGTCGCGCCATTTGGTCTGCACCACCACCCGTACCGGCAGGCACCACGAACTCGACAGGTTTGGTTGGCTCCCAAGCCGCTTGCACCGGCGCAGACACCAGTGTCATGGCGGCAATAGAGAGGGCCATACCCGCGGCCAGCTTATTTTTGGTTGTGAAAAATTTTGTTCTCATCTCGTTGTCTCCTTCTGTTTATGAACCGAGTCGTTTTTTTATTTTTATTGAATTTTCAAAATTTGAAATTAACAGGTGGCGATCCTCATCCCAAGTGGGTGAAATTCTCTTGACAGTGGTCAAGTTTGCTGATTTTTCTCCCTTGACCAAGGGTTATTCCGGAGTCAATTTATCCATGTGAGTTTTGCTTCGCGGGTTCCGACTGACCCCGATGTTGATCATCTTTGGAGGGTCTAACATCTGGGAATATGAAGACAAAACTCTTTCCGTATTTCGGTCAAGACCAGACCAATGTGTCTCAACACGAACGCTTTCGCGCTGCTGGAGGTGCTTTTATCGGACTCCTTTTGACGATGCTGGTGGGGCGTTATTTAGGTGGCATGGCCGGGGTCAGCGATTGGGCAATGGCATCGCTGGGGGCCAGCGCACTGCTGGTTTTTGTGCTGCCATCAAGTCCGATGGCGCAGCCTTGGGCCGTTATTGGCGGCAATGTGATTTCAGCCGCGATTGGCATTGCCTGCGTCAATTTAGTGGACAACCCCATGGTCTCTGCGCCGGTGGCTGTGGGGCTGTCAATCTTGGCTATGTTCGTGCTGCGCTGCTTACACCCACCAGCGGCTGCCGTAGCGATGATCACGTCGCTAGGGTCGATCAGTCATTTTGAATACGCGGTGTTTCCCGTCCTGACGGACTCGGTGCTGTTGATCCTTGCCGCCGTTATTTACAACAATTTGACGGGCAAGACCTACCCGTACTTTTTGAACTCTAAGTCCTTGGAAAGTCCTACAGAGGCCAATCAATCGAAGGAAATCGATGACGTTTTAGCGCGCTACAACCAGGTCATTGACATCAACAGGGAAGACTTGGCAAAGCTGATTTCGCAAGTTGAAATGCGGGCTTATGAATACAAGCTGGAGGGCCTTAAGTGCTCTGAGATCATGACCAAGGAGGTCCGGTTTTTAGACGTCTCCGCACCGCTAGACACCGCCTGGAAAACTTTGCGTGAGCACCACATCAAAGCCTTGCCGGTGATTGACCGGAACCGGCGGGTTGTCGGCATTGTGACGCTTGACGATGTCTTGAAATATGCAGACATTGACCTTCATAAGAACTTTGGGCAGCTGGTGAAGGGCGTTGTTTTGAGCGGCCTGAAAGGCATTGGAAACACCATGAATCCGGCTGCTGAGACGGTCGGCCAAATCATGACCAAGAAGGTCAGGGTCATCAGCGAGGGTCGAAGCGTGATGGATCTGGTTGGGATTTTCCACAGCCAAGGGCACCATCACTTGCCGGTGATTGACAGCCAGCAAGCCTTGGTCGGCATCATCACTCAGTCTGATTTTGTCGCGGCTATTGAAAAATCTTTGAAAAGATAAATCTCTTGCGACAAGTCAGCGGAACAGAAAGTACGCAGCCAAAACGTAGAGGATCGAGGCGAACACTTTTTTGAGTGGCCGGATGTCCATGCGGTGAGCTGTGCGGGCGCCCAGTGGTGCAGTGCACACGCTCGCCAGCGAGATGATGATCAAGCCCGGCATGTACAGATAACCGAACGAGCCGGGTGGCATGGCGGGCATGTTCTGGCCAGCCCAGATGTAGCCCAGTGTGCCGGCCAAGGCAATCGGAAAGCCGAGTGCCGACGATGTACCCACGGCGTCATGAATTTTGACGTTGCACCATGTCATGAAAGGCACCGAGACAAAGGCGCCGCCAGCACCCACCAGCGAAGACAACATGCCGATCACCCAGCCCATGCTGAAGGTGCCGAGACGTCCAGGCAGTGTTCGACTAGGCTTAGGCTTGCGGTCAATGAACATCTGGGTGGCAGAAAAAGCCACAAAGATCGCAAACAGAATGCCAAGCAATTTGCCAGGCAACGCCGCCGCAAATTGCGCCCCGACGATGGAGCCCAACACAATGCCGGGCGCTAGCAGCCGGACGATGGGCCACAACACGGCACCGCGCTTGTGGTGCGCACGAACCGACGAAAGCGAGGTGAGACAGATGGTGGCCAGCGAGGTGGCGACAGCCATTTTCACGGTGTAGTCCGCCGGAAAACCCTTGGCCGTGAGAATGAAGGTCAGGAACGGCACCATGATCATGCCGCCTCCGATACCCAGCAGGCCGGCTAAAAATCCAGTGCACAGTCCAATGACAAGGAGTTCGGCGATCAGTTGGGGTTCGAGGAGCATCGGATCCAAAGAAAAAAAGGGGTCTGCGAAACGGCTGGATTGTAAAGCGGCACACTCAGCTTACCGTTCTTGCCATATATACCCTTGGCCATGCCGTGTGCGTAGCGGTAGTTGGCCCATGTCGGCACGTTCGGCCTTTTGGCGAAGTCGCTGCACCAGTGCGTCCATGCGCCGGGGATCGTAACTGGCCGGATCGTGTCCCAACGCGCTCACCAGTTCATCTCGGCTGACGAGAGTGCCCGGGCTCTTGCGCAAGGTCCGCACAAACACCCATTCGCTGGTGGTGAGTTGAACGGAGTGTTCGTTCGCCGCAATCAAGGTGCGTGTGGCGGCGTCCGTGCGCCAGCCCACTGCCGTAGACGTGGCACGGCGCAGTAGCGTTGCCAGCACGGCGCTCAGTTCTGCCATCGGCACAGGCTTCACCAAGTAGTAGTCGGCACCTTGTTGCAAGCCCTTCAAGCGCAGGGGCAATTGCCCCCAAGCGGTCATCATCACAAGCGGGCAATCTGTGTGGCTGCGCAACTCGGGTAAGGCGTCCAGCCCGTTGCCATCGGGCAAGCCAACGTCCAGCACCACGGCTTGAATGTGATGGCTTTGTATTACTTAAATGGTACTTACGAGGGTGTCAGCCTCTAGTACGTTGTATCCTTCGGCAGCCAGGTAATCCTTCACCTCATGACGCAGGTCCGAGTCGTCTTCAACCAGTAAAACATTGATTTTTTGCATAAATCCATTGTCCATGATGAACCGCTACACCTCTTGGTTGCTTGGTTTTTGCTTGAGCGCTTTAGCATTCATGGCGCACGCAATGCCCGCTGTGCCACCACTGCCACAGCCTTTGTTATTGCCGTTGACGGCACAAAAAATGCCTTTGGCAGGCCACATGGCCATGTGGTTTGACCCAGCCGGTACGGCCACCTGGCAGCAGGCGCGCGCGCAAACCTTCACGCCTGCTGCGGCCAACATCAACTTAGGCTACCTGCCCGGTGTGTTGTGGGTTCGCATGCAAGTCCAGCGTGCTGAAAACCTCAGTGGCCAGCCGATGGCCCCCGACTGGTTGCTTGATGTCCCGCCCGCTTATTTGGATGAAGTCACCCTGTGGGTAGAGCCCAGCGGCGATTTGCTTGACGGTCAAGCGCTTGAAGAACCGAGTCCGCAAAAAGCCGGTGCAGCGATACACCCAGACCTGCGCCCGCTGTGGCATCGCCACAGCGTCTTCCTTGTCAATCTGCCTGAGGCCGGCCCTTACACGCTGTGGTTGCGCGTTGCGACAGACAACGTCACAGCGGTTACGCCCGTGCTCTGGCACGCCAATGCGCTCGAACAAGACACTCAAATCAAAACCATGTCGGCCGGTCTTTTTTATGGCATTTTTATTTGCATCACCCTCACCGCACTGATTTTGGGGCTCACTGTTGGCACACCAATTTTTCTGCTGTGTGCCGGATTTTTCTTCTTGTTAGGTCTGAACCTTTTTATCGCGGATGGTTGGTTTGGGCTGTTGCTTTTTCCGGCGCGTCCGCATCTCGCAGATATTTTGTCCAGCGGGTGCATGGCCTTGCTCATACCCGTGTTCGTCACTATTTTTGCGAGACTCTTGCAGGCCGACCAATATGTGCCGCGACTTGTTCGCGCTTACCTGCGCATGGCTTGGGCGGCAGCTCTGGTGGCTGTCTTGTTGCTCTTAGGGGGCCACTATTCGCAGTTGGCACCCATTGTGAACATGCTCGCCATGCTGCAGCTGTTGGTGATTGCCGCCTTGGCGTTGTGGGTTATGCCGCGCGAGCCGTCATTGCGATGGGTCCCGTTGGCGCTTGCGCCCCTGTTGCTGCCCGGCATGCTGCGTCTCGCTCGCAACGCGGGATTCGATTTTTACATCGCTTGGGTTGACGCCAGTCTTTTGGCTGGCATCACAGTGCACGCCATGCTCTTGCTTTTCTTTGTGTCCCGCCACGTTGGGCAGACGTACAAGTCCAACCTGCAGGCCCGCGTCGAGGCCATTGCCGGTGCCGCCCAATTGGCTGAACAACGAGATTTTGTTTCGCTGCTGTCGCACGAGTTTCGCAACCCGATGGCTGTTTTAGACGGCGCCTTGAGCAACCTGAGTCGCAAAGAATTGGACGCTGAGACCGGCGGGCGGGTGGGCCGCATGGGCCGCGCCGTGGAGCGGCTCAATTACGTGCTTGGCTACTGCTTGGCCGATGAACGCTTGGCCACCTTAACGCCGACCCAACGCCCACGTCTGCCCTTGACTGCGTCTGACATCATTGAAGAAAGCCTGCGGCAACTTGACGACGAGAGCGGCCGCGTGCAGCGCATCCCCGCCGACCCAGCCAGCCAAGGCTTGCTGAACAGCGCGCATGTGCTGGGCGACTTGCCCATGCTGGGTGCAGCGCTTAAAAACCTGCTGGACAACGCCCTCAAATACGACCCCAGCGGCCCGGTTCTGTTGTCAGTCCAAGTGCACGCAGGGCAAGTGACGTTCACGGTGCAAGACCACGGCCCGGGCATCAACAAGCAAGAGCGCAGCCGCTTGTTTGATAAGTTCATGCGCGGCCAGCAGCATTTGCACTTGCCCGGTGTGGGGCTCGGTCTGCCCTTGTCGCTCAAAATTGTCCAGCAGCACGGCGGCGATCTTCATCTTCGCAATGCGGCGGAGGGCGGGGCGGTGGCTGAACTCACATTGCCACTGCTATTGGCTTAATGGATGGATGATCCGTTCGCATGCGACATCGCTGGGCCGGCTGTTTCTGGCGTTCAGGCTCATAAACCCCGTGCTTCAATGGCCTGCGTCATTACAAAAGTTACGTGAAAAAGTATCATTTGGTTTGATTTTTAATTATTTTGTATTCAAAAATACCAGACGTGTGAGGTCAGCGCTTCAAGTTGGTCACACATTGATTCACCCTTGAATCGGTATTTTTTGACACTCAACAAAGAAAGCGCAAATGAAAAATTTCACCAAAATTGCAGCAGCCACCACCGTGCTGGCTGCCAGCCTGATCTCCAGCGTTGCCATGGCTGACGAGGCCTCCGACACTGTTAATGCCTATGCCGGCTTGCAGGCAGCGTTGACACTGGAGTGCAGCAAGGTTTCGTTTGGCGTGTGGCGTGTGCCTGTGCGCACTGGACAGTCGGAGGGGAGTGTCACCACGATCACCTTGGATGCAGCAGAGGACACGGTAACCGCAGGCGGCGCAACAACTGAAGTGGCTCAAAGCAGCAACCCAGCTTGGACTGAAAGCAAGGGTGTGTGCACTCTGTCAGGGTCTACTGCTTTAGAGGACGGTACGGCGTCTATCGAAATCGCCAACGGAGACGACATGGCTATGGTACCCGCTACTCCGGAAGAAACTGGTTACACGGACTTGATCGCTGTAGTTACACCTGCAGTCATGACAGCAACACTCACCGCGCCGACTAGGACAAACGCCATCGTTGCTGGCGCAGTGACGTTTAATGTGGGCGGCGTGCTGACTATTCCTGCAAACATCCTATCCACAAACTATGGT
This sequence comes from Polaromonas sp., assembly GCA_030654695.1. GTDB lineage: Bacteria > Pseudomonadota > Gammaproteobacteria > Burkholderiales > Burkholderiaceae_C > Polaromonas. Next base: position 50,882 of record JAURWY010000003.1, on the reverse strand, counting down.
GGTTACAAAACCACAAACGCCGCTACTGTCACTGTAAACGACACTGCTGCTGAATAAGCAAATCATGAAAGTTGGGAAGCGCGCGCCACGCGCGCTTCCCCCCCCCACTGGTTAGCGCTTCGTTGCCAGATTTTGTTGTCACTGGAGCGACTGCATGAATCCCAAAAAAACCTGCCTTAATGGCGCTGTGCTTACCGCTTGGTGTGTCGGCAGCTGCTTGTTAGTCGCGCCAGCTTGGGCCGAGATTTCACGAACCGCTAAGTTGAATGCGGTGGTGGGTCTGCACTCTATGATGGAGTTGAGTTGTACCCCCTTGAACTTGGGTGTCTGGCGCGTGCCACCGCGTGACGCAGCCACGCCTTCACTCGTGATGCTGGACGTTGACAAGCCGCAGGAGGGCGTCAAGCTCTACCAAAATACCGACATTGCACTGGCCAGTGGCCGAGACAATTGGAGCCCCGCTCACGGTGTTTGCACGCTGACGCAGTCGCGGGCGATGGACATGACGAGCGCGAAGGTCAGCATCAGCAACAACCGAAAATTAAGGGTCAAAGGCGATGCCACCTTTTACCCCGGCGTTAACGCGCCCCTGACGCCAGCCGCTGGCATTCTGGTGAATGTGTACGCCCCCATGCTGACACGCATCATGAACGGTCAGTCGACTTTTCTGGTAGGCGGCAGTGTCTCGTTCCCGGGGAGGATTGTTTCGGGCAACCACGGTGCCTACACCCTGTTGTCTGGCCCCATCATTCGGGTTGACGACGGCATGCGCGAATAGCACAGTAAACAGTAAACGATGATGATCAAATGGATTTCTATCTTCAGCTTAGGCTGCTGGCTGCTGGTCAGCACAGCCCAAGCGCAGGTCTCTGTGGCGCTGTCTGACAATTTGCTGATTCTCAACAGCCAGACCCGTTCATCGATGTTTGAGCTGGTGAACCTGGGCAGCGAGCCCACCGAGTTTCGCCTGACCACGGACAAACTCTTGCTCGGCACCAAAGAAGACGCCTCCAAGATCATCCGTTGGGCGCCTTCTCGTGTGTTGGTGCCGGCCAACCGAACGATTCCGGTGCGGGTCTCGGCCCGCCCGACCCCTGAACTGGCCGCTGGCGAGTACATCTTTCGGGTCGGCGTCACGGCCGAGGCCCAGCCAGTACCGCGCCGGCCACGCCCTGGCGACGCGGCTGAGGCACCGCCGGAAGGCATTGCGGTGTCGATCCCGCTGGTGCCGACCTTGCCGGTGACGATTTACATGCGGCACCAAATAGAGGCGCCGATGATCGATGTCGAGCCGCTGGTCTTGACGCCGGACGACAAAGAGATGATGGGTTATTTTCCGGTGACCAAACGCATCCCGGCCTACAGCTTTGTCGGCCAAGTGCTGGTGCTGGAGAAAACCACTGGCCAGCGCATCAACAGTGGGCGGCTGCATCTAAGCCAAGGCGGCACGGGCCGCAGCCGTGTCGGCATGCCGCGCGGGCAAACACCGTTGGATGACAGCGCCGAGTATTGCCTGCATGTGTGGGACCACTTTCCGGGCAAGGGTGAACCCACGCTGGTCGTTTGTGGCAGCTGATGCAACGCTGGCTGTGGGCTGGCCTGCTGGCCCTCACTGCCCAGGCCGCCACAGCGTTTGAGCCGCCAGACGACGCGCTGCGCTATGTTGCGGAGATTCTGCTCAATGGGCTGGTGATTGAGGACTACCACGACGTGCTGGTCACGGCTGACGAGACCCTGTACTTCCCGGCCGCCTTGGTGCTGCGCGCGGGTGAGGCCACCGCCACACAAGAGGGCGACGCACTGACGCTGGAAGTGGCGTCAACGCAGTCTAGGTTGCTGCTAGACCTTGAGCGCAGGGCGCTCGAAACAAATGACAGCGCCCGCCCCTTGACAGCGGCTGATGCGCTGCTGGTAGACGGGCAGGTGCTGGTGGCCGCGCAGGTGATGGCCGAAGTCTTCGGCATGGAGATCAAGTTGAACGCCGTCAACCAACAACTGGTGATCAAAACCAAGCGACCTTGGCCGCGCGACCTGCGCTTGGCGCGTGAGCGCAGATGGGATCGGCTGGGCGTGCCCAGCGAGCTGGAAACACCGGTGATCTTGCAAAACCAAGGTTACCGGGCTTGGGGTACGCCGCAAGCCGATGTGGCCATCAGCTGGCAACGCTCGGGCGACGGCCGGAACAGCGCCAGCTACAACGCACTGGTGGTGGCAGAGGCGCTGGGTCTGACCAACAACGTGTTCATCAGTGGGGAGCCGGGCGGCGATGTCAATTCGGTTCGGCTGCGCTCCGGCCGGCAGTCGGCGCGCGGTGGTGTGTTTGGCGTTGCACCGCTGTATGACTTTCAAATGGGCGACATTTCTGGCATGCGCAGCCCGCTGGTGGGCCAGGGCGGCAGCGGCCGTGGCCTGCGCTACCAAGCCACGCCACTGGGCCGGGCAAGCAACTTTGACCGCACAGTGATTGAGGGCGATGCCCAGCCGGGCTGGGACGCCGAGCTTCACTTGGGCAACCAGCTGATGGATTTTCAGCGGGTCAGCAGCAATGGCCGTTACCGCTTTGTCGATGTGCCGCTGGACTACGGTGTCAACAACATCAAGGTGGTGCTGTATGGGCCGCAGGGGCAGGTGCGCGAAGAGGTGTATCGCGAGCAGATTGGCGGCAGCATGGTGCCGGTGGGGGATTTTTACAGCAGCGGCTATGCGCTGCAGCCGAACACCCGGCTGTTCGACATGGACCAGGCCGGCATAAGTCAGCCGGTGGCCGACCCGGGTTGGGCGTGGGGTTGGCAAGGGGACTACGGCCTGTCTAAGGCCTTGACGCTGGGGACTTTTGTCGCCGGCAGTCATTACACAGACCCACTCGGCCGCGTTGATGCCAGCGGAGGTGTGCTGCGGGTGCCAGAAACCTATTACGGTTTGGCCTTGCGGCCCGCCATGGGCAACATGGCGCTTGAGGGCGGGCTGGTCACCCGAACCGGTGGCGGTGCGGCCACCTATGTGCGCCTGGCGATGCCTTTGGGCCGCATGTCATTGAGCCTGACGCATGACCAATACGGCTCAGACTACCTAGCGCAAGACAACGAAAGCGGGCTGGTGGCGTCACGCTCGCGGGTTGGCTTCGGCATTCCTTTGGGCTGGACTGGTGCCGACTTGGGCGCCGTGGGCGTGTCGCTGGCGCTGATCCGCCAGTTCGACAAAAACGAGTTTTTGAAAACCACTCTGAATTACGGCCACCGGGTGTCTGGGCTGCAAGTGGGTCATCAGCTGGAGACGGAAACGCGCAGCAGTCCGGGGGGGGCGGGCTCACGCACGGGCTTGTATCGGCTGCAGTCTTCGCAGCGTATGGGGGTGATGGATTACCGCGCTGAGATGCGCTACGGTTTGTATGGCACCGGCTTTCAGTCGGCCACTGTCACTGGGCTGTGGCGCCAAAACGATCTAGAAAACATCGTGGGCACGGTGGCTTACTCACCCGACAGCACGTCTTACGGTGTGGGTTGGAGCACCAGCACGCGGTATGGTGCGCTCACGCTGAGCGCCACGTATGCGGGCGGTGATGTGTCTGTTGGGCTGGGCTGGAGCTTTTCAATGGGTTACAGCCCCACGCGCGGGTTGGACTTGCGGAATCGGGCCAGCGCCGGCATGGGTTTGGCAGACGTGCTGATTTACGAGGATGTGACGGCGGACGGCATCTATACGCCAGGCGTTGACCGGCCGGTAGAGAACGCCAGTATTTTGCTCAACAAGCGCCAGTTGCGGGACATGGCGACGGATGCAGAGGGGCGCATTCGCTTGAATCAACTGTCGATCACCGAGCCGCTTGTCATCAGCACCAGCGGTGGCAGTATTCCCGATGCTTTTTTGGTGCCGATGTACCCCGCCATTCAGTCTTGGCCTAGGCCCGGACAGTCTTTGGCGGTGAACTACCCGGTGGTGGAGTCGGGCCAGATCAGCGGTCTGGTGAAAATTCAGCTGAAACCTGCTGCCGTCGACAAGGCTAAAGATAAAAGCAGCCGTGAAGCTGAGGTGTTGCAGGAGCGGGGCTTGTCTGGCGTCTTGCTGCAGGTGCTCACGGCGGATGGGCGACTGCACGCTGAAACGCGAACCTTGTCAGATGGTTATTTTTCTTTCGAAACGGTCTACCCGGGTCGCTGGAAAGTAAGGTTGGCAGCCGGTCAAGACTGGTACGGCGCCAAGCTGGACTCAAGCAGCCAAGCCATTGAACTGACGGTTGCCGACGGCATACGGGACGATGTGTCAATCCGCTTTCAAAGCGATGGGAAAGGCTTGTGACATGAAGGTACTGACTAAATTATCAGGCCGTGGGATGCTGTTGAGCGCGGCGCTGCTGATGGTGGCGACTGGGCCGGCGTGGTCAGAGGCGCTTGATTGCAAACAGGTGAAGATTGAAGCTGTGAATCCGCTCAATTTTGGGATGCTGCGCATCAAGCGCGAACACACCGGCTGGATGGTGCTGGATGTGAGCGGCGGCACCACGTTGTCACCCGGGCTGGCCGTGGCTAGAAATTGGCAGCCTTCGCCCGGCCAAGTTCGGCTGACGGCGCCCAGCGCCAGCACCGTGCTGCTGTCTCTGGCCGTTGATGGCGGTTGGGACAGCAAGGTGGGCCGTGCACGTGCCGCCCCTCTCGAACTGGTATCGGTGGTGATGGCCAAGGGGATTCAGCCACTCAAGAAAATGGGCGACTACTGGGAGCTGCAGATTGGGCGGCACGACAGCGGGGTGGCCCATGCCGTGCTGTCGGTGGGGGGCGAGTTGTTGTTGGGAAAAACCGAGCAAGTCTGGGATTTGTCCACCAGCTTGAGAGTCAACTGCATCAGTATTCGGCCGCGCTAGGTTGGATGATTGCTGGCAGCCTGAGAGATGGCTAAAAAGATGGTCAACGCCTGCAGCCAAGTCGTTGATTTATAGGGAAAGGTGTCTGCGAAACGGCTGGATTCTCATCCTGAACCGGGGTTCAGGTGGGCGAGGGCAGTCAGGCTTCGGGGCCGTCTAACGCGAGACGATCACACCTGCCTGACAATTTACCAAGCCCGTGCTTAAAAAGCATTGGTACAAGGAAGTATAAAACCCAGCGAGTAACGCAGACGGTTTGATTGTAGGCGCGATCAGGACAACCAAGGCCGCCGAATCATCAAGTCTGTGCGTTCGTTGCAGGGTTAAAGCAAGCGGCCGTCAACGCCGAGGGCGGTGTCGAGTCGACTCAGCAGGGAGCCAAGTTGAGCGCCATCTGCCGCGTCGTTGGCCGCGCCTTCTGGCCGCAGCACCGGCGCTGGCACGCCTGGCCGGTCAGACACTTCAAAGGCTAAGTTCAGAGCGGCCAAGACGGCGATCCGGTCTCGTGCTTTGATCTTGCCGGCGTCGCGGATCTTGCACATGGCGATGTCGACTTTGTCGACGGCTTCGAGCAGGCGGGCATCACCACCGTCAGGGCAGCCTAGCAAATAGCTTTGGCCCATGATCTTCACTTCAAGCTGCTTCATTTTTAATTCTCCGTGGCAGCGTCTGAAGCGCCATTGACTTCTGCTTTGACCTCAGCTTTGGGCAAGCGATCCAACAGGCCGTCGACGCGTGCGCGCGCCGCACTCAGACGTGACTTCAGTGAGTCGCGCTCAAGTGTCAGGGCATCTATGTGCTGGGTGAGTAAGGCGTTGGTGCGCTGCAATTCGTCATAGCGCAGCAACAGCCGCTCTACGCGTTCAACCAGCTGTTCGATGTGGGGGGTGTCGGCCATAACAGGGTGAATTGTAGGGTTGAAGGAACTAACGCCACGTAGAATGTTCATTGTTGGTGCTCGCGGTGTGGTTCACATGCCGCAGTTCAACGGGAAGCAGGAGGGAGCTGAGGCCAAGTGCATCGTCATGGTGTGTGGGCGCCGAGTCTTCTAACCTGCGCTGCCCCCGCAACGGTAAAACGAACGAATGCGTTACGAGCTTTTTGGCTTGCAACTGTATTCCGCTTTCATCACTCGCCACTGAGCGCCTTGAACAAGTGCTTGGGAAGGCGATGAAGGTCGCTTCGTCAGCCCGGATACCGGCCAACAAGGTGAACGTGCGCCCTTTTTTTGAAGGCGTGCGTTCGTAACGCTCATGCACTGGCGGGGAAGCCGGTGAGGGCTTTTGTTGTGGATGTTCATCATGAAAAAATCGGTCTCCTTACGTGGCGCTGTGCTTGCGCTTTCCGTTTTCCCTTGGCACTCGCTGTCCCTTGCTCAAGTCTTGGAACTCAACCCCATCGTCGTGGTGGCAGCCCGATCTGAACAACTTCTTTCTGATGCATTGGTCTCGGTTTCTGTCTTCACCAGAGAGGACATTGATCAGTCGCAAGCGCCCACTTTGGTGGACTTGCTTCAGGGGGAAGCGGGTTTTGAGTTTGGCCGAAATGGTGGCCCAGGAACCACCACATCGATGTTTCTCCGGGGACAAAGCAGCATCAATCTGGTGATCATGATTGACGGTGTTCGCTCTCCTGTAGATCAGATAGGTTCTTTGCAAATTCTGGATGTCCCGTTGGCGCAGATCGAACGCATCGAGGTTTTGCGCGGCAATGCCAGTGCGCTTTATGGCGACGCTGCGGTGGGTGGTGTGATCAGCATCACCACGCGCGGCGGAAAAGGAAAACCAGCCGCTTATGGGACGCTCAGCTACGGTTCACGCAACACCCGTGAGTTGTCGGCCGGTTACGGTGGCACGACGGGTGAGTACAGTTTCAATATCAATGCTGGACGCAACCAGTCGGATGGCTTTTCGGCGATGAATGCACGCCAAAATGCGGCTGTGAATCCAGCTGCAGATGCTTATTCCAGTGAATTTGCAGCAGCCCGCGTCGATCGCAAAATCGATGCTGGGTTGAGCGTGGGCTTGCGCTTGGCGGCCAATACGTCCAGTACTTTTTACGATTCACCGTACGACACGCCGGCCGATACGCATCAATTCAAAAAGAAAAATTCATCTCTCAATGTCTACATGCGCAAAGCGCTCGGGGACGACTGGGTGAGTACGGTTGATGTGTCCTCTTCAAGGCTGACGTATGAAGACTTCAAAAATCAAACGCGTTTAGCCAGCTATGGATTGTTTGAAGGAACCAACGATGTTGTTCGCTGGTTCAACACCTACCAACTGCGATCGAACACTTTGGTGAACTTTGGCGTCGACAAGTCTCGCGAGAATTTTTCGGCCAATGGTGCATGGGGATACGACATGCAGCGCGATGGCTTGGGTTATTTTGTCGGCGCGACCAGCACCTTTGATAAATTGACGCTGCAGGCCAATGTTCGCCATGACGAGATCAGTGTCGACACCCGGAGCGGCGGCGCGCAAAGCACCAATGATGTCAAGAACAATGCTGCGCTGTTGGGCTTGGGTTATCAATTGGCGCAAGCCTTCAAGCTGACCGTTTCCACATCAAGCGGTTTCAGGGCGCCGACTGCTTATGAAGTTTCGACCACACCGATGCTCAAGCCTGAAACATATGCCAGCCGTGAGGCGGGTCTCGTGTATGCCTCGGGCTCCAGCTATGTGCGGGCTGTGTATTTCCAAACCAACACCAAAGATGCGCTGACGCCCAACGCCAATTACGACGCTTACACCAATGTTGGTGAAGTTCAAAACAAAGGCTTGGAGTTGACGACGCGCGCTCAGTGGTTGGGCAACAGCATCAAAGGCTCATGGGTGTCCCAGAAGCCTTTTAATCTCACAGATGACAAATTACTGGACCGCCGGGCGCGTCTGTACGGCTCCTTGGATGTGTCTCGGGTGGTCGGTGGCTACGAGTTGGGAAGCAAGATTTATGCATCTGGTGAACGCTCGGAGGGCGCTCGCGCATTAAGTGGTTATGCGCTGGTGTCTTTGTATGCAAGCAAGAAAATCGACAAAGATGTGACACTTCGCCTTCGCCTAGACAATGCGTTTAACCGCGACTACCAATTGGCTTACGGTTACAACACGCCGGGCCGCTCAGTCATGGCGACATTGCAATACAGTCCAAGTCGTTAAACAATGCTCCACCTAGGCCCCCAACGCATCGTCTGCCTCACAGAAGAACCCACCGAGTGGCTTTATCTGTTGGGGGAGGAGCGGCGCATTGTGGGGATTTCTGGCTACACCGTGCGACCGCCGCAAGCGCGTGTTGACAAGCCCAAAGTCAGTGCTTTCTTGAGCGCCAAGATCGACAAGATCGTAGAGCTCAAGCCGGACTGCGTGATTGGTTTTTCTGATCTGCAGGCTGACATTGCGGCGCAACTCATTCGCGCGGGGGTGCAGGTCACGATCTTCAATCAGCGCAGCGTGGCTGAGATTTTCTCGATGATGTTTCAACTGGCGGCGATGGTCGGGCAGGCTGACAAAGGGTTGGCGCTCATCAAGGTCATGCAGCAGCGGCTTACCGAAATCGCGCAAGTGGCCGCTAAGCTGCCGCGTCGGCCGCGCGTTTATTTCGAAGAATGGTACGACCCGCACATCAGCGCGATTGCTTGGGTTTCGGAGTTGATCGGCATCGCTGGTGGTGACGATTGCTTTCCTGAACTGGCGCGTGAGCCGATGGGCAAGGGCCGCATCATTGCCGACGGCGCAGACATCGTGGCGCGGCAGCCGGACATCATCATCGGGTCGTGGTGCGGCCGGCGTTTCAGGCCGGCGCACGTGTTGGCGCGGCCGGGTTGGGGCGAGGTCAATGCGGTGAAAACAGGGCAGATTTTCGAGATCAAATCGGCCGATATTTTGCAGCCCGGGCCGGCGGCATTGACAGATGGTGTTGAGCAGCTGCACCGCATCGTCATGGCTTGGGGCGCTGAGCATGCTTGAGCGCAGTCGGCTTCTTTTTTGTGCATGGTTGCTGGCTTGTGGCGCGTTCGTTTTCCCCGCTCACGCGCTGCAGGTGTTCGATGACCGCGGCACTGCCCTCACGCTGGCGCAGCCGCCGCAGCGCATCGTCAGTTTGTTGCCGTCGCTGACCGAGAGTGTTTGCGCGCTGGACCAATGCCAGCGGCTGGTGGGTGTGGACGAGTACTCCAACTACCCGGCCCAAGTGCGGCAGTTGCCAGTGGTGGGCGCCGGACTAGAGCCGAGCATTGAGGCCATCGTTGCGCTGAAACCAGACTTGGTGTTGTTGGCGAGTTCGTCTCGGGCGAGCCAGCGGCTGCAGTCGCTGGGCATCAAGGTGCTGGCGCTGGAACCTAAAACACATGCTGACTTGCGGCGTGTTTTGAATACTCTGGGCGTGGTGCTGGGCCTGCCCGATGACCACGCTGCGCGCTTGTGGCAGCGCATGGACAGCAGCCTGAATGCGGTGGCCAAGAGTCTGAACGCACCAGCTCGCCAAGCCCGGGTGTATGTCGAAGTCGGCCGCGGCCCCTATGCGGCCAGCGAGTCTTCCTTCATTGGCGAAACACTCACACGGCTGGGTGCGCGCAACAGCGTGCCGGGCGCGTTAGGGCCTTTCCCGCAACTCAATCCCGAGTTTGTGGTGCGGGCTGATCCGGATGTCATCATCGTTGGTGGGCGCAGTCCGCAAGGCTTGGTGCTTTACCCCGGCTGGGCCAGCATGCGCGCGGTGCGAGAGCAACGCGTTTGCGTGCTGAGTCCTGAGCAGGCCGATGTGTTGGTACGGGCGGGTCCGCGCTTGGCAGAAGCCGCTGGTTTGATGGCGCGCTGCTTGAATGAAAAAATGCAAGTTATGGACAAAAGCAAATGACGCCGACCGGACATCCACCGCGTCAGGGCCGCGTGCTGGCTTTGGTTTTGTTGCTGGCGAGTGCCGTTCTATTGCTGCTGGGCATGGGCGTGGGCAGCACCGGGCTGGAGAGTCTGGCCGACATGCAGCGTGACCCGCAAGCGTGGCAGATCGTCTGGGACATTCGTTTGCCGCGCAGCGTGGGTGCTTGGTTGGCGGGCGCCTTGCTCGGGCTGGCTGGCGCGGTGGCACAAGGCTTGTTTCGCAATCCTTTGGCTGATCCTTATTTGCTGGGCAGTGCTTCGGGTGCTTCGCTGGGCGTGGCTTTGGCCATGGCCTTGTTGGGCGTTTCACCGCTGGCCACTGAGTGGCTGGCGCGGCTGGGCTTGGCCGGCGCGGCCTTCACGGGCGCGGTGCTGGCGGTGTTGCTGACCCTGCTGTTGGCGCAAGGTGTGCAGCACACACTGCGGCTGCTGCTGGCCGGCGTGGTGGTGGGCGTGGTGTTGGGCGCGTTGACCTCGCTGGCCTTGTTGCTGTCGCCGGGCATCATGCAGGCGATGCAGTCTTTCATGCTCGGCAGCACCAGCTTTGTGGCTTGGCCGGCGTGCGTGCTGATGGCTGCGGTGGCGCTGTTCACGCTGGTGGCGGCGTGGGTCATGAGCCCGGTGCTGGACGGTCTGGCTTTGGGCGAAAGCACGGCGCAAAGTCTGGGCTTGCCGTTGCCGGCTTTGCGTGCCGCGCTCATCGGCGTGCTGGCGCTGGCCACCGGCACGGCAGTGGCGCAGACCGGCTTGATTGCTTTTGTTGGCTTGGCTGCGCCGCATCTGGTGCGTTCGTTGGTCAAGACAACGCCGGGCCGATTAATCGGCCTCGCCAGCCTGACTGGCGCTGTGTTGCTGTTGGCCGCAGATTTGTTGGCGCGCTCGGTCTTGGCGCCGCGTGAGTTGCCAGTGGGCGTGTTGACGGCGGTCTTGGGCGGCGCTTATTTGTTGTGGCTGATGCACCGCCAGGGCGTTGCCGGCCGACGCTCATGAAGGTATCTGATCTGGCTTTGCAAGCCCGCCATGTAGGCGCGTCGCTGGGCGGCGTGACCGTGCTGCATGACGTTTCCTTGAGTCTGCGCGCAGCTTGCTGGACCAGCGTGGTCGGGCCCAACGGTGCCGGCAAATCGACCTTGCTGCGCGTGTTGGCCGGGCTGTTGCCGCACAGCGGCGAGGTGGATCTGTTGAGCCGGCCCTTGCTGGCTTACAGCGGCCGCGAACGGGCACAACAACTGGCGTGGCTGGGGCAGGGCGAAAGCTCGGCCGACGACTTGCGGGTCTACGACCTCGTCATGCTGGGCCGCTTGCCGCACCAGCCTTGGCTGGCCGGGCCAGCAGCGTCTGACCATGCGGCGGTGGCGCGTGCCTTGGGGGCGACGCAGGCGTGGGATTGGCGGCATCGGCTGGTCGGGCAGTTGTCGGCTGGTGAGCGTCAGCGGGTGCTACTCGCACGGGCCTTGGCGGTTGAGGCGCAGGTGTTGTTGATGGATGAACCACTGGCCAACCTAGACCCGCCGCACCAAGCCGACTGGCTGCTGTTGGTGCGCGCTCTGGTGGCTGAAGGGAAAACCGTGGTCAGCGTGTTGCATGAGCTGTCATTGGCCTTGCAAGCAGAAGACATGCTGGTCATGCAACAAGGGCTTGTGGTGCACCAGGGCGCTTGCCATGACCAGGCCACCCACAGCGCGCTGGAGCAGGTGTTTGAATGCCGAATTGCGATTTTTCAACTGGCTGGCCAATGGCTGGCGGTGCCCCGTCTATAGCGTCTTCTCTTTGTAGTCGCAAAACTGCCGCACACCGCACTGGCCGCATTGCGGCGTGCGCGCTTGGCAAATGTAGCGTCCCAGCAAGATCAGCCAATGGTGCGCGTCCACCAAGTATTCGGGCGGTGTGCGTTTCATCAAGCCGGCCTCGACCTCATCGACGTTCTTACCGGGGGCCAGACCCGTGCGGTTGCTGACCCGAAAAATATGCGTATCCACCGCCATCACGGCTTCACCAAAAGCCGAGTTCAGTACCACGTTGGCGGTCTTGCGGCCGACGCCCGGCAGCGCCTGCAAGGCTTCGCGTGTGCGCGGCACTTGGCCGTCGTGGCGCTCCACCAAGATCTGGCAAGTCTGCAGCAGATGCTTGGCTTTGCTGCGGAACAGGCCGATGGTTTTGATGTGGTTTTCAAGCTCTTCCAGTCCGAGGGCGAGCATTTTTTGCGGTGTGTTGGCCACCGGGAACAGCTTGCGCGTGGCTTTGTTCACGCTGACATCGGTGGCTTGGGCCGACAGCAGCACGGCCGCCAGCAACTCAAAGACGCTGGTGTATTCGAGCTCGGTCACCGGCAGCGGGTTGGCGGCTTTGAGTGTGGCAAAAAACGAGGCGATGGCGGCAGATTTCATGCTCGGCAGTTTAGGCTGCGCCGGTCGTCTTGACTTCTTAACGGCGTTAACATCTAACTCTTGTGTGAAATTCATTCCCCTGAGAGAGCCCCATGCCGCTGCCATTTGCCGACCGCCTGAACAACGTCGAAACCTCTGCCATCCGTGAGCTTTTCAAGCTGCTCGGCAAGCCCGGCATCATCAGCTTTGCCGGTGGCTTTCCCGACAGCGCGATGTTTGACGTCGAAGGGATTCGGGAGGCCGTCAATCTGGCCTTGACCGAGGAAGCCGGCGGTGCCTTGCAATACGGCGCGACCGAGGGCTACAACCCACTGCGCGAACAACTCGCCGCCTTCATGGCTGCCAAAGGCGTTGCTGTGGAGCCCGACGGCATGATCGTCACCACCGGCAGCCAGCAAGGGCTGGATTTGCTGGGCAAGACCATGATCAGCCCGGGCGACAAAGTGATTGTCGAAGGCCCGACTTTTCTGGCCACCATTCAGTGCTTTCGGCTGTATGGTGCGGACATCATCAGCGCGCCAATTGACGAGCACGGCGTGCAAACCGACGCCCTTGAAAAACTCATCGCTGAACACAAACCCAAGTTTGTCTACCTGATCCCGACCTTTGGCAACCCGAGTGGCGCCTTGCTCAATTTGGAGCGGCGCAAAAAAGTGCTCGAGCTCGCCGTCAAGTACCAAACGCTGGTGGTTGAAGACGACCCGTATGGTGATTTGTATTTTCATGACGTGCCACCACCCAGCTTGTTGGCGCTCAGCCGCGATGTTCCCGGCAGCCGCGAGTGGCTAGCGTATTGCGGCAGCATGAGTAAGGTGTTGAGCCCGGGCTTGCGGGTCGGCTGGATGATTGCGCCTGCCGAGCTGTTGGCCAAAGCCACCATGTGCAAGCAGTTCAGTGACGCCCACACCAGCACCTTCGCTCAAGCCACGGCAGCGCAGTATCTCAAAGCGGGCCGCATGCCGGCCACCTTAGCGCGGGTGCGCGCGGTCTATGCCGAACGTGCCGCCGCCATGGGCGCGGGCTTGAAGCGTGAACTGGGCGGCGCGATTGCGTTCACTCAGCCAGAGGGTGGCTTGTTCTTTTGGGCCCGACTCACAGGCGCCAACGGCAAAACCAAAGACGCGGCCGAGTTCGCCAAAAAAGCCATTGCGCAAGGCGTGGCGTTTGTGCCGGGTGCGCCGTTTTATGCGGCAGACCCGGACATGTCAACGCTGCGCTTCAGCTTCGCCACGGCCGATGTGGCGAAGATCGAAGAGGGTATTGCCCGGCTTGGCAAGGCTTGCTGAACATCAGGTTCAGCAGCTTGTCACAGTTCACCAAGCGTTGCGCAGCTCTCGCAGCTTCTTGAAGACCGTCTTGGCATCCGGCTCTGCTGGCAAGTCGGGAAAGCTTTCCCGCAGCTGAGCGATGACGCTTGGGTTGCTCAGACGCATGAAGGTGTTGAACTCTTTTTCGTCTTTCAGCGTGGTCACGACGGAGGTTGCCGGGTCGTGGCTGGCGACTGTTGGCAAGAGCGCTGCAGCGGCCGCATTGCCGGGCTCACGGGCCAGCGTGAACTTCAGGTTGCTCTCGATGTAGTCGTGGCCGGGGAAGATGCGGGTGTTGTCTGGCAGGCGCATCAGCTGCTCGGTGAAGCTGCTGTACAGCGCTTCGACGTCGCCGCCGTTGTGCACGTTGCCAGCACCGGCGTTGAACAAGGTGTCACCTGAAAAAAGCGCTGGCTGTTCAGCGTGCGCACACAGGCAAATATGGCAATAAGTGTGGCCGGGGGTGTCCAAACATTCCAGCTCAATGTGCTTGCCCACCTTGATCACGTCACCGGCTTGTACGCCGCGGTCCATGCCCGGAATTTTGCCAGCGGCCTTGTGGTGCGCAATCACTTTGGCGCCGGTGGCGGCCACCACCTCGGCATTGCCGCCGATGTGGTCGTGGTGCTCATGCGTGTTGAGAATCTGCGTGATGTTCCAGCCTTTGGCTTTGGCGGTGGCCAAGCATTTTTCGTGGTCCAGCGGATCAATCGCCAAAGCTTCGCCAGTGTCGGGGCAGGCGATCAGGTAATTGAAATTGCGCAGGCTGTTGCCCGTCCAGATGCGTTCAACGATCATGCGTGGCCTTGGGTGGTGTGGTTCATCGACTTATTTTAGGAGTGCTCCAGATTGCCCGTTCAGTGCAAGGCTGTTCAATGCCTGACTAGACGCTGCCCGTATGCTGCAAAATGAGCGCTCACCGATTTCCTCGTTCTATTTTCATCAGCCCTATGAAAAGCAAGCTTGCCAGCAGTGGCCTCGTCTACTCGACTGACAGCGGTCGCACCTGCCCAGCTTGCCGCCAAGCGGTGGCCCAGTGCATTTGCAAAAGCGGCAAACCCCGGCCGGCCTCTGATGGCGTGGTGCGCGTGTCCCGTTCGTCCAAGGGCCGCGGTGGCAAAACGGTCACCTTGATTCAGGGTGTGCCCTTGGATGATGCAGCGCTGACGCAGTTGGGCAAGCAACTCAAGGCCGCTTGTGGTTCGGGCGGCACCGTGAAAGACGGCGTGATTGAAGTGCAGGGCGACCACCGCGAACTGGTGCAGCGTCAGCTGCTGGACAAGGGCTATACCGTCAAGTTGTCGGGCGGCTGAAATTCAACACACATGAACCCCGAAGATCTCGAACTGCTGGTCACCCGCCAGATGCCTTTTGGCAAATACAAGGGCCGCTTGATTGCAGATGTGCCGGGTAATTACTTGGTTTGGTTTGCCCGCGAAGGCTTTCCCAAAGGCGAAATTGGCCGACTGTTGGCGCTCATGCTGGAGATCGACCACAACGGCTTAGGGCCATTGCTCGACCCGCTGCGCAAACGACCCCCAACGGGCGGTGGCACTGGCGCCTGATTTTTGTGCCACAGGCCTTGTCGGAATTTCATTTTGACTATTGATTTGTAAGTAATATTGGTTGTCATGTCTGTCAGAATTGTCGACATCAATCCACTGCCGTGCCGATACTGCCATGTTCGAGCTTTTTCTGATCTTGCTGTCCGCTGTTGTGTTTCCCTTGCTGCATATGGCAAACGCTTGGGCTTTCAGCTCATTAGAGATCACGCCGCACGTCGGGTTGATTTACCTGCCCGCGTTCATTCGTCTGTTGAATGTGCTGGTTCTGGGGAAAGTGCGGGGCACGCTGGCGACTGCACTGGGCGGTATTTTTTTAATGCAGTTGTCTTCTGACCATTCTCTGGTCGGTGTCGTCAACGTGCTTTGTTCCGCATTGGCGCCCGTGCTGGCGGTGATGGTTTTCAGGTTTTACAGCGGTCGCGATGTCAGCCTTCTGTCGTTGAAAGACCTTGGCATCGTCACCTTGGGTTATTGCATTGCCAATGCGGTCTTTCACCACTTGGCATGGTCGCTTTTAGACCCCTATCAAGTGGTCAAACCGCATCAGCTGTTGTGGATGATGCTGGGCGATTTCAATGGTGCGCTGATCGGTGCTTATGCCCTCAAATGGGTGGCAAAACGTTTCAACAAAGGTGGCCCAGCGCAACGCGGTTGAAGCGATCAACGCAGTTCGAGGGTTGCTGATGTGACACACTGGCGCTTCGTCAGTTTTTTGATCACATCCATGAAATCACCCCCTCTCACTTTGCGCATCGGTTCTGGCGCAGGCTACGCCGGCGACCGCATTTTGCCGGCGCTCGAACTGGCCGAAAAAGGACGACTCGACTACCTTGTTTTCGAGTGCCTTGCCGAGCGCACGATTGCGCTGGCCCAGCTTGAACGCAGCCAACACCCAGACCGCGGCTTTGATCCGCTGCTGACCCAACGCATGCAGGCCGTGCTGGCCCCCTGTATGCAACAAGGCGTTCGCATCATCACCAACATGGGCGCAGCCAATCCGCTGCAAGCCGGCCATGAAGTGCTGCGGGTGGCGCGTGAACTGGGCTTGCCGCAGGTCAAAGTGGCGGTGGTGTTAGGTGACGACGTGCTCGAAGTGTTGAACGCACGCGGCATGGCCTTGCCGTTGATGGAGTCGACTCAGACGCTGGCATCGCTCAAAGATGACGTGATTTCTGCGAACGTTTATCTGGGTGCCGATGCCTTGCTGCCTGCGCTGCAGTCCGAAGCGCAGGTCATCATCACTGGTCGTGTGGCTGACCCGGCCTTGTTTTTGGCGCCGTTGATGCACCATTTTGGTTGGGCCGCAGACGATTGGGAACGGCTCGGCAAAGGGGTCTTGGTGGGCCACTTGCTGGAGTGCGCGGGGCAAATCACGGGCGGCTACTTTGCCGATCCCGGTTTCCGTGACGTACCGGACTTGGCGCACCTCGGTTTTCCGCTGGCCGAGGTCGATGCTTCGGGTGATGCGGTGATCACCAAGGTGGCAGGTTCTGGCGGCTGCGTGACGACGGCCACTTGCACCGAGCAATTGCTCTATGAGATTGAAAACCCGGCGCGCTATTTGCAGCCGGATGTGGTGGCAGATTTTTCGCAAGTGCGCTTGAAGCAGGTCGGGCCAGACCGGGTTCAGGTCAGCGGCGGAGCAGGGCAGCCGCGCCCGGACACGCTGAAAGTCACGGTCGGTCACCGTGAAGGTTTCATTGCCGACGGCCAGATGTCGTATGCCGGCCCCGGCGCGGTGGCGCGTGGCCAGTTGGCTTTGGATGTGCTTCGAATTCGTTTGGACGAAGCCGGTTTTGCCGATTGCGAAAGTCGCTACGAATTGATCGGTGTCAACACCCTTCTTGGCGATCAGATCATGCCGACCAGCGAGCCCAGTGAAGTCCGTTTGCGCGTGGCCATGCGCGTCACGACAGCGGCACAAGCGCTTGACGTGGTCAACGAAGTGGAAGCCATCTACACCAATGGCCCGGCCAGCGGTGGCGGCGCCACCAAGAGTGTCCGCGAAGTCATTGCGGCGGCATCTGTGCTGATCCCCCGAGATTGGGTGACTTCTTCTGTTTTGATTTTGGAGAACTGACATGCTGCTCAGAGACATCGCTCACGCCCGGACCGGCGACAAAGGCAATCGCAGCACGCTGTCGGTGATTGCTTATGAGGCTAAACACTACCCGTTGATTGAAAAATGGTTGACCCCGGAGCGTGTCAAGGCGCATTTCCAAGGGATTGTTCAGGGCTCAGTCGATCGCTACTGCCTGCCTCACTTGGGCGCCCTCAATTTTGTCTTGAATGGTTCCTTGGGCGGCGGCGTCACGCGATCACTGGCGCAAGATGCGCATGGCAAATGTCTGGCTTCGGGGCTGCTGGCCATGGTCTTGAGCGAGGCTGAGAGCACGGCCAGCTTCATGCGCAATAATTAACTTCTTATTTTCGGAGACTATTCATGAAATCTTATCTGCAACCTGCCAACTCACACTCTGCAGCCCGCTGGCTGCTGACTGCTGGTGCTGCTTTACTCGCCGTCTGTGCCGCGAGCGTTAGCGCTCAAACTTACCCGAACAAACCCATCAAGGCCATCGTGCCGTTTGCTGCTGGCAGCGCGACCGATCAGATTGCCCGCGCGTTTTCTGCCAAAATTTCTGAGATCCTAGAGCAACCTGTCATCGTTGAGAACAAGGCCGGCGTCAACGGCATGTTGGGCGCAGACTACGTTGCCAAGTCGGCACCCGACGGCTACACCATTTTGGTCGGTACCAACAGCACCAACGCAGCCCTCAAAAGCCTGATGAAGAAGTTGCCGTATGACCAAGACACTGCTTTTGCGCCCGTGGCTTACTTGGGTTCAGTGCCGCTGATTGTGGCCGTCAACAACGATGTGCCGGCCCAAACTCTGAAAGATCTTGTGGCCATGGCCAAAGCCAAGCCAACCATCGTGACGTTCGCTAGCGCTAGCACTTCGCAATTGGTCTCAACCGAGGTATTGGCCAGCATGGCCAATATCAAAATGACCAATATTCCTTACAAGAGCGGACCAGCGGCCATGACCGACCTGATCGGTGGTCAGGTGAACTTGTTCACCGCTGACTTTGCGGTCATGTTGCCGCAGGTGAAAGCGGGCAAGGTGCGTGGTTTGGCGGTGACGTCAACCAAGCGTTCCAAGGCGATCCCTGAACTGCCCACGGTGAATGAAGCTTTGGGTTTGAAAGACTACGAGCTGATTGCTTACTTTGCTGTTTTCGCCCCTGCCGGTACACCCAGCGACATCATCTTGAAATTGAACCGCGCCATCAATATTGCAGCTGGCAACAAAGACATTTTGGAGCGTTTCGCAGCGCTCGGTTTTGAAACTGAGCCGGGCACCCCAGACGCGCTGGCGCAGCGCTCCAAAGCAGAAACGGCCAAGTGGGCCAAGGCCATTCGCGAAGCCAAGATCGAACCGCAGTGAGGCAGTGCGCAGACGCTGCAGCACACACTTCATGTCTTAGTCTGTCGGCTTTACACCGCCCCCTGACGGGCGTATTTTGCTGAACAGTTGGTGGCCGCTTTTCATCACCTTGTTGATTCAAGCCATGGCCTCCATGGCACTTTTGACGCTGCCGGTGATGGCGCCGGTGGTAGCGAAAGCCTTGGTGGTTTCGCCGTCCTTGGTGGGCTTGTACATCGCCATTTGCTACGGTGGGGCTTTGATGTCGACCTTGCTGGCGGGCGCTCTAGTTGCACGCCTCGGGGCGATTCGCGTGAGCCAAATCTGCTTGTTACTGTGCGCGTTTGGTTTGCTGTTGTGCGCAGTGCCTTGGCTGCCGGCAGTTTTCATGGGTGCTGTGTTGATCGGCTGGGGCTATGGGCCGATCACGCCGTCAAGCTCACATTTGCTGGCGCGCACGACGCAGCCGCACCAGATGTCGCTGGTTTTTTCGGTCAAACAAACGGGGGTTCCCTTGGGCGGCATGATGGCCGGGGCGATTGTTCCCTTGTTGTTGCTCAGCCTGAATTGGCAAGCCAGTCTGGCTGTGGTGGCTGCGGCATGCGGGATTTGTGCGGTGGTTGCGCAGCCACTGCGCAACCCGCTTGATGGCGATCGCAAAATCGGGCAGCCCTTCAGGTTGGGCAGTTTTGCGCAACCCATCAAGCTGGTTTTAGCGCACCGGGCTTTGGCCAGAATGGCCGGTTGTTCGTTTGCTTTTTCGGTGGTGCAACTGTCGCTCAGCACTTATCTGGTGACTTATTTGTATGACGACTTGTCATATGGTTTGGTCGGTGCGGGGGTTGCTTTGTCCTTCACGCAAGCCGGTGGTGTGCTGGGTCGTGTGGCTTGGGGTTATGTCGCTGACCGCTGGTTGGGTGCGCGGCAAACACTGGCTTTGCTGGGCGGCGTGATGGCCCTCAGTGCGTTGGCGACGGCTTTCTTGACAGCGACCACGCCGCAGCTTTGGGTATGGGCTGTGTTGATTATTTTTGGGGCGTCCGCCATCGGTTGGAACGGCGTTTACCTCGCCGAGGTGGCGCTTCAGGCACCTAAAGGCAAGGCCAGCATGGCGACTGGCGGCACGTTGGCTTTCACCTACTTGGGTGTCGTTATCGGGGCGCCGGTGTTTGGTGCTTTGTCGAGTTTGTTTGGCACGTACCGGGCCGGATTTTTGGTCTTGATGTTGCTCGCGGTCGTCTGCAGCGTGGTGTTGTTGCTGAATCAACGTCGAGCGGGTTAGCCCATTGCATCCGGTGGCTTCAGCGGCCCTTAAAAACTGGCTTGCGCTTCTCGTTGAAGGCCGCGACGCCTTCCCGTCGGTCATCTGTATCGACCAGATGGTTGTAAGCTTCCACTTCAAATCGGTAGGCTGTGCGAAGCTCCATTTGGCCGCCGTACCGCACAGATTTTTTGATTTGTCGCATCGACAGCGGCGCGCCTTGGGCGATAGTGGATGCCGTTTCCAGCGCTTGCGCCAACACCAAAGATCCGCGGCATTGATGGTTGATCACGCCCCAGTCCAAGGCTTCTTGAGCGCTGAATGGCCGGCCCGTCATCATCAGTTCTTTGGCCTTGCGTTCGCCAATCGCCCGCGGCAAGTTTTGTGTTCCACCGCCACCCGGCATGATGCCGAGCTTTGATTCTGGCAAGGCAAATCGCGCGGTCTCGCTGGCGTACGCGAAGTCGCAGCACAGAACCATTTCCAAGCCGCCACCGTAGGCGTGTCCATTCACTGCCGCGATGACCGGAATCGGCAGGTCGACCAGTGCCCAATACATGCGTTCAAACAACTCGTGCTGCTGTCGCCATTGCACCGCGTCCATGCTGTTGCGCTCCTTCAGGTCGCCGCCGGCGGAAAAGACGCTGTCACCTTGTGCCGTGAGCACCACGCAGCGCACGTCGGCGGCGTCTTCACTCAAGCTGACCCACAGTCCCAGCAGGTCGCGGCCCATTTGGGTGTTGAGTGCATTGGCCGCTTCAGGTCGCGCCAAGGTGACCTGAAGCACGTGCGGTGCAGGTGTTTCAAGGGTGATGGTTTCGTAGCTGGAAGGCATGTGACTGAACCTGAATGGGGTTGAAGGTGTGGAGGGGATAAGCTTGAATAAGTCAGGACGTTTACCCGGACCAAAGTCAAGCCCATTGTGTGCGATCCTAGGGCAAACCCTTGATTAAAGAGTCTGTGAAACCCAATATTATGAGACGCTGTATTCAACAACAATTCTCAGGAGTCAATCGATGGCGATTCAATTAACGATTAACGGCAAAGTGCACAGAGTCGATGTCGATTCAAACACCCCTTTGCTGTGGGTTATTCGTGAGCAAGTGGGCCTGACCGGCACCAAATACGGCTGTGGTGTGGCGCAATGCGGCGCTTGTACTGTCATGATGGATGGCGCTGCCGTTCGTTCGTGTGTGCTGCCTGTCAGCGTTGCCGTGGGCAAGAAAATTCAAACCATTGAAGGACTGGCTAAAAACGGCAAGATGACGAAGCTGCAGCAGGCTTGGGTCGAGCATCAAGTCCCGCAGTGCGGTTTCTGTCAATCTGGCATGCTCATGGCAGCCACTGATTTGCTGGCCAAAAAGCCTAAACCGACCGATGCTGATATTGATGCGGCCATCACCAATATTTGTCGTTGCGGCAGCTTCCAAGAAGTTCGCGCAGCCATCCACTCAGTCGCTAAAGCTTAAGGGGTTCAACATGAACGCACGCGTCCCGAATCTTTCCCGTCGCCATTTTATTGTGGGCACCACTGCCGTCAGCAGCGGCTTGGCGCTTGGTTTGCAAATGTCTTTCATGGGTTCCGCACAAGCGGCTGACCCAACCCCCGAGATCGGTGCTTGGGTGGTGATCAAACCCGATGACACTGTCATCGTTCGCGTTGTACGCTCAGAAATGGGGCAGGGCACCATCACAGGCTTGGCCCAAATGGTGGCCGAAGAGCTCGAATGCAGCTGGAAAAAAGTCACCGTCGAATATCCAACGCCGGGTGAAAGCCTCAGGCGCAAGCGCATCTGGGGTGACTTTTCAACCGGCGGCAGTCGCGGCATCCGCACGTCAGAGCAATACGTTCGCAAGGGCGGTGCTGCGGCACGTTTGATGCTGGTGCAAGCAGCTGCCAATGAATGGAAAGTCCCCGTGGCTGAATGTGTTGCGGCAGAAAGCGTGATCACGCACAAACCCACTGGCCGCAAAGTCACGTTCGGTAAAGTCGCCACAGCGGCATCCAAAATTGCCGTGCCTACCGAGATCACACTGAAAGATCCTAAAGACTGGAAGATCATCGGCAAACCTTTGAACCGCATTGACACATTTGCCGACAAGGTGACCGGCAAACAAGTCTATGGTTTGGATTTAAAGTTGCCCGGCATGCTGGTGGCGACCATCAAAGAGTGTCCAGTGTTTGGTGGCAAGCTGAAAAGCTTTGATGCCAGTAAAGTGACTGGCATCAAAGGCGTTAAGAAAGTCGTGCAAGTTGGCGATACGGCAGTGGCCGTGGTGGCCGACACTTTCTGGGTCGCCAAAACCGCCCTCGACCAAGTTGAGATTGTGTGGGATGAAGGCCCGAACGCTTCAGTCTCCAGTGCGTCAATTGCCAAGATTCTTGAAGAGGGCCTGACGGCTGAACAGGCTTTTGTCGGTAATACGCGCGGCGATACCAAGGCGGCAATCAGTGCCGCAGTTAACAAGACCGAGGCGACCTACTTTTACCCTTACCTGAACCACGCGCCCATGGAGCCCATGAACGCCACGGCCAAATGGACTGCAGAGCGTTGCGAAGCTTGGGTGCCAACGCAAGACGGTGAAGCGTCATTGGCTGCAGTGATTGCAGCATCGGGCTTAGCCGCTGAAAAATGTGAAGTCTACAAAGTCAATTTGGGCGGTGGTTTTGGTCGTCGCGGCGCGTTTCAAGACTACACCACGCAAGCGGTCAACATCGCCAAACAAATGCCTGGCACGCCAATCAAATTGATCTGGACGCGTGAAGAGGATATGACGCAAGGTCGCTACCATCCGATCATGATGTGTAAGCTCACAGGATCTTTTGATGCCAACAAAAATCTGACTGGCATGCACATGCGCTTGTCAGGGCAGTCGATTTTGGCCTCGGTGCGGCCAGCTGTTCTGGCGGCACAAAAAGGTCGCGATCCATTGGTCTTCCAAGGCGTTTTTGACGGTGGTGAGCACGGTTTCGGTTATGAGTTTCCAAACCAGTTGATGGATCACGCCATGCGCAACACGCACATTCCGCCAGGCTTTTGGCGTGGTGTGAATGTGAATCAAAACGCGATCTTCATGGAATGCTTCATGGATGAGCTTGCCGAGACCGCAGGCGTCGACGCAGTTGAGTTCCGTCGCAAGTACATGGCTAAGTTTCCTCGCAACTTGGCGGTGCTGAATGCCGTCGCCGACGGTATCGGTTGGGCCAAGCCTGCGGCCTCTGGCGTGTTTCGCGGTGTGGCGCAGATGACGGCCTTTGGCAGTTATGTGGCGGCCGCTTGCGAGTTGTCAGTGACTGATGGCACCAAGGTCAAAATCCACCGCATTGTTGCCGCGACTGATTGCGGCTATGCGGTGAATCCGGCGCAAATCAAACGTCAGGTTTCCGGCTCGTTTGTGTATGGCTTGTCGGCCTTGTTTGAGCAAGAGTGCACGGTTAAAAACGGCAGGATCGAGCAAAAGAACTTTGACACCTTTGGGTCGATTCGTCTCGCCCAGATGCCCAAGGTTGAGACCATCATCCTAGAAGGAGGCGGC
This sequence comes from Polaromonas sp., assembly GCA_030654695.1. Classification (GTDB taxonomy): domain Bacteria; phylum Pseudomonadota; class Gammaproteobacteria; order Burkholderiales; family Burkholderiaceae_C; genus Polaromonas. Next base: position 27,666 of record JAURWY010000003.1, on the reverse strand, counting down.
AAAGAGTGGGGCGGCATTGGTGAGCCGACCATTTGTGTAGCAGCACCTGCTGTGCTCAACGCTATTTATCGTGCCACGGGCAAGCGTTTGCGCAATGTGCCACTGAAAAATAGTGGAATGACCTTGGTATGACGGGTCGGGGTGCTGGGTGTTTGTTGGCGTTCAGTGTCTGGTTCGCCACCCCCAGCCCCCTTGTTGCGCAGACGTTTGTCGGCGACCAAGTGGTGGCATCGCTGTCAGGGCAAGCAGGTGATGTTCAGCGTGGGCGTGCACTGGTCGTGAGTCGTCAGGACGGTTTGTGTATCTTGTGTCACAGCGGTCCGTTTCCTGAAGAGCGCTTTCAGGGCACGCTGGCACCGGATCTTGCGGTGAGTTCGGCCCTGTTGACCTCAGCCCAATTGCGTGCGCGTATCGTCGATGCCAGTCGGTTCAATCCTGACACCATCATGCCGTCTTATTTTCGCACTGAGGGCCTCACGCGTGTGGCACCGCAGTTTGCAGGCAAGACCCTCTTGACTGCGCAAGACATTGAAGATGTTGTCGCTTTTTTAGTGAGCTTGAAACCATGACGATGAAGCGAAGAGCTTTTGTTCTCAGTGCTGCGGTAGCCAGTGGGTTACCGTCCTTCAGCGCTTTCGCTACGGTGGCTGATGCCACGCAGGCCATTGAGAAAATTTTAAGGGGCAAAAAAGCCTCAACGGGGCGTGTGACTTTGGTGATCCCACCGCTGGTTGAAAACGGTAATCTGGTCACGATGAAGGTCTCGGTTGTCAGCCCTATGACGCAGGCGGATCACGTGCAAGCGATTCATATCGTGGCAGAAGGCAATCCCTTACCAAATGTGGTGAGTTTTTATTTGTCGCCGCGTGCCGGTCGAGCCGCTGTCACGACGCGAATTCGTTTGGGTGATTCGCAACGTGTGCGGGCGATCGCGCAAATGAGTGATGGTTCTGTTTGGCAGGGCGAAGCGGCAACGCTGGTCACCCTTGCTGCCTGCACGGAGGTGTAACGTGAGCAAGACTTCTCGCACTTTGGTCACCATGCCGGCAAGCGCCAAGAAGGGTGACATTGTTGAAATTCGCATCATCGTGCAACACGATATGGAGTCCGGCTTTCGGCACACTGAAACCGGGCAGCGTGTGCCCCGCGACATCATTCGAGATTTTCGCTGCACATACAGCGGTGTTGAAGTCTTTCGGGCTGAACTGCACCCGGGTATGGGCGCCAACCCGATGATTATTTTTACAACCGTGGCGACTGAAAGCGGCACGCTTGAATTTAATTGGTCCGGGGACAATGGCTACGCTTCGAGCACCACTGGAAAACTTGCTGTGACCTGAATGATCAAAGCGTTTTGATGTCATTCGTCGCTAAAGTCTTCGTCTGCTGCAGTATCAGTGCGGCCTTCTTAATCGGGGGTTTAGCCAAGGCGGATCCTGTTGGCAAGGAACGGCAATCCAGTTACGAGCTGATGTCGGCTGATACCCAAGCCATGCAAGACGACCCCTTGTCAAATCCAGCCAACTTCGCTGTGCTGGATGGGCAAGCCCTGTGGCACCAAGTCACAGGCAACAAAAAGAAAGCTTGTGCGACGTGTCATGGCGATGCCAATGTCTCGATGAAGGGCGTTGCCGCTGGTTTTCCTAAGTTGAGTCCTACGGGTCGGCCATTGTTGAATCTTGGTGGGCGCATCAATCAGTGTCGTACCCAACACCAAGACGCTGCACCCTTCGCACCCGAAAGCAGACCTCTTTTATCGCTGTCAGCTTTTGTGGCGACTCAGTCTAAAGGCATGCCCATCACGGTAGATCGAAGTCCAGCAAACGCTGCGAACCTTGACGCCGGCGAACGTTTGTTCAATCTTCGGCTGGGTCAATTGAATCTGTCGTGTGCGCAGTGTCATGCTGATCGGTCAGGGCAAAAACTGGCTGGTAGTCTCATTCCACAAGCCCATCCCACGGCTTATCCCATTTACCGCCTAGAGTGGCAGTCGGTCGGCTCTTTAGAGCGGCGCTTGCGTAATTGTTTAACGGGTGTTCGTGCTGAGCCCTATGCTTTTGGCTCTAGAGAATTGCTCGATCTCGAGTTATTTCTAGCATGGCGTGCTCGCGGCATGCCACTTGAGAGCCCAGGCGTCCGGCCATAAAAGCTCAGAGGTCACTATGAAACGTCGTCATTTTTTAAATCGCTCCACCGCATTGCTAACTGCTGGTGTGGTGTTTCCGAGTCTGGTCCGTGCAGACCTTCAATCGGCTCAGGTGGTGGTCGTTGGCGCTGGTTTTGGCGGTGCGACGGCAGCGAAATATGTTCGCATGTTTTCTGATTACAACGCACGCGTCACGTTGATTGAACCCGATCCATTTTTTGTGTCTTGTCCCTTGTCGAACTTGGTTTTAGGGGCTTCCAACACGCTCTCTGAGTTGACTGTTTCGTTTGATGCCTTGCAAAGAAAGCATGGTATTTCTTTGATCAAAGACCGGGTCGCGTCGGTAGATCCGCTCAAAAAAATCGTTCAATTAGGCTCCGGCAAAACACTGGCCTACGACAAACTGGTGCTGTCACCCGGGGTCAGTCTGATGATGGACAGCATTGACGGCTTGGTGCAGGCCAATCAAGCGGGTGTGACCTTGCAGGCCTGGAAGGCGGGTCCCGAAACCTTGGCTTTGCAACAGCAACTGCAGCAGATGCCCGACGGCGGCGTATTCGCTATCAGCATCCCGGCGGCGCCGTTCAGATGCCCGCCCGGGCCGTACGAAAGAGCCTGTCAGGTGGCGGCTTATTTTAAAAAATACAAGCCCAAGTCGAAAGTGCTGATTCTTGATGCCAACGAAGATGTGGTGTCAAAACCAAACTTATTTAAAAAAGCTTGGGCTGAGTTGTATCCGGGAATGGTCGAATACCGTTCGTCACATAACTTGTTGCGAATCGACGCAGCGACCAAGACACTCAAATTTGACATTCAAGACGCTGCTCGCGCCGATGTTTTGAATGTTTTGCCACGCATGCGTGCCAGCGACATCATTGTGCAGACTGGACTGGCCAATTCGAATGGGCGCTGGGCACAAGTCAATTTTTTAAATTTCGAATCCACCGCTGCTAAAGATATTCACATCATCGGAGATTCAACCCAAAACGCGGCGTTCATGCCCAAGTCGGGTCACATGGCCAATCAGCACGCCAAGGTAGCCGCGTCCGCCATCGTGGCTGAGTTGCGCGGTTTTGACGTCAACCCAGAACCTGTCTTGACCAACACTTGCTACAGCTTTGTCGATGCCAAGCGAGTGGTTCACGTGGCCAGCGTTCATCAATACAGTGCGGCTGAAAAAACTTTCAAAATCGTCCCAGGGTCGGGCGGTGTATCACCGATGCCAACCGAGCTAGAAGGGATTTACGCTTGGGATTGGGCGCGCAATATTTGGGCCGACAGCCTGCTGTAACGCTTGAACTCGGACACTCCTCGCGCCAGGTCAATCGTGTTATCGTTATTTCAGTTCTTTAACCCTTGCTGCTGAACGCGCAGAGCGTGCAGACCATCAACCCTTTTCTTTACCGCAAGGTGCCTTTCGACCCGGTGAAGGTTTTTGATCCCGTCATGGTTGTCGGTGTCGCCCCGTACATGCTCGCGGTCAATCCCTCTGTGCCGGCTAAAAATCTGCTTGAACTGGTGGCACTCGCTAAAGCCAGCCCTGGCAAGTTCAATTACGCGTCTGCCGGTAACGGCACAGTGAATCATTTGCTGGGTGTTTGTACTGAAAAACGCACGCAGCTCTCTCCCGATTTGCCAACGTTAGCGGAGACGATTCCCAGGCTGTATGCCAACGCTTGGTACGGTTTGTTCGTTCCAGTCGGAACCCCGAAAGAGATTGTCACCAAGCTCAACACCGAAATCATCAAACTGATGGACAACCCGGAGATGCGGGAGCGTTTGGTCGGCTTGGGGGTGGAGTCCGCGCCGGGTACGCCGGAACAGCTGGCCACCCTGATGCGCGATGACTTGGTGCGTTGGTCCAAGATCGTGAAAGATTCAGGCGCGCAGTTGGACTAGGCGACATCTTTCTGTCAGCTCTTATTGGCGCACACTAAAACAAAAAAGCCTCGCTACCGTAGGTAAACGAGGCTTTCAGGGGTTCCATTTCAGACCGTTGGACACGGCCATAAACCTAATTTTGGCGGAAGAGGCGGGATTCGAACCCGCGGTGGGTATAACCCCACGTACGCTTTCCAGGCGTATGACTTAAACCGCTCATCCACCCTTCCGCGAAGCCTCACATTCTAGCAGTGGAATAGCCACTGCAGATAAATGATGATGGACCCCAACCCAATTATTGAAGTTCGCCTTTGAAGGCGTGGCTTTCAAGGGCTTGCAGGCTCACCACCTTGAGTGCGTAGGCGTGCGTGCATTCCAAGATGACGGGTGGTGCAACACCGGCGGCCAAGGCTTCTTTCCAGCGGTTGACGCAGAGACACCAGCGGTCACCGGCTTTCAAGCCAGCAAAGCGCCACTGCGGCTTCGGGGTGACCAAATCGTTGCCGCGCGCAACTGAAAAGTCCAGAAAGGCTTGCGTTACTCTGGCGCAGACGAGGTGTGAACCTGCGTCTGTTTCATCCGTCTCGCAGCAGCCATCTCTGAAATAACCGGTTAATGGGTCGTAAGAGCAGGGTACCAAGGGGGTGCCCAACACGTTCAGGGTTGTCATGGTTTTAAGGCGCGGCCTTGTTGACTTGCAGCATGGTCATGGCAGAGCTGATGAGGCTGGACACTTCCGTCATGTTGCTCGGCACAATGAGCGTGGTTTTGGCTTGGCTGGCGACTTTCGCGTAAGCTTCGACCGCTTTTTCTGCAACTTTCAATTGCACGGCCATTTCACCCCCGGGTTGGCGGATGGCTGCAGCGACGCGCTCAATGGCTTGAGCAGTGGCGTCTGCCACGGCGGTGATGGCGCCCGCTTCACCTTGGGCATTGTTGATGGCGGCGAGCTTTGCACCTTCGGAGCGGGCAATGAAGGCCTCGCGTTCGCCGGTGGCGATGTTGATTTGCTCTTGACGACGACCTTCAGAGGCGGCGATCAGTGCGCGCTTCTCACGTTCTGCGGTGATCTGCGACTGCATGGCCAGCAAGATTTCTTTCGGTGGCGTCAAGTCCTTGATCTCGTAACGCAGAACCTTCACGCCCCAGTTCAAGGCGGCTTCGTCAATGGCGGCGACCACTTGCGCATTGATGATGTTCCGTTCTTCAAAGGTCTTGTCGAGCTCAAGCTTGCCGATCACGCTGCGAAGTGATGTCTGTGCCAGCTGGGTGACGGCCATGATGTAGTTGGACGAACCATAGCTGGCACGGATTGGATCTGTGACTTGAAAGTACAAGATACCGTCGACTTGCAATTGGGTGTTGTCCTTGGTGATGCAAATCTGGCTGGGCACATCCAGCGGAATTTCTTTCAAGCTGTGCTTGTAGGCCACGCGATCAATGAAGGGCACCAGAAAATTAAGCCCAGGGGTGAGCGCCATTTGAAATTTACCGAGTCGTTCTACGACCCAAGAGTTTTGCTGGGGCACTACTTTGATAGATCGGGTGATGAAGATCAGGGCGATGACCAGGATGACAATTGCGATTTCCATGGAGTCTTTCTATGTGTTCTGTAAAGCTGATAGCGCTGGCAAAAAGAGATTGTTTGAGACCGAAATGACTTCTAAGTTCAACACTTATTAGTTTTGCGGGAGTTTTTCAACGCACAAACGTGTACCGATGACTTCTATGACGCGGTGAGCGCCAACCGCGGCAGGCTCGCCTGAGCGACGAATAACCGTCCAGTTGGCGCCGCGGTAACGCACGTTGGCCGTGCCATCAGGGTTCCAGCCGTCGACCATCACGGTTTCACCAATGTCGAGGTTGAAGGCGAGGTTGCTGTCTTTGGGCAGTGTGGCTTTGCGGCGTTTTTTGACAAAGTACCAAGCCACCACCGAGCCGCCGCCAACGACTGAAGCGAGCAGCAATTGCACGGTGAGGTCGGCTCCCGCATGCGCAGCCAATGCGCCAGCAGCCATGGCCGTGCTGATCATCAGCAGGAAAAAAGTGCCAGTGAGCAGTTCCGCGACCACCGCACCGCCCGCGAGTAGCCACCAAATGGTTGCCTCTGTCATGGGTTGTCTCCTGTAAGTTTGACTCTTATTTTGAAGCAAAAGAGAAGATGGTCATAAGGGCGGGGTATTAATTTCGTACACTTTGCGCTTTTACCCGTTACCGCAATTCTCGGATCAGGCTTTTAACTTCGCGCACACCATGAAATTTCGCTTCCCCATCATCATCATTGACGAAGACTTTCGCTCTGAAAACACCTCAGGCTTGGGGATTCGTGCGCTAGCGCAAGCCATTGAATCAGAAGGCTTTGAAGTTCTGGGTGTGACCAGTTACGGCGATTTGTCGCAGTTTGCGCAGCAGCAAAGCCGAGCCAGCGCTTTCATTTTGTCGATTGACGATGAAGAGTTTACGCCCGGCCCCGACCTTGACCCGGCGGTGCTTAATCTGCGTCATTTCATCGCTGAAGTACGCCGCAAGAATCTTGACGTGCCGATTTATGTGTACGGCGAGACCAAAACCTCGCGCCACATCCCCAATGACATCTTGCGTGAATTGCATGGTTTCATTCATATGTTTGAGGACACGCCCGAGTTTGTGGCGCGTCACATCATTCGTGAAGCCAAGACTTATTTGGAAGGCGTGCAGCCGCCGTTTTTCAAGGCCTTGCTCGACTACGCCGAAGATGGTTCTTATTCGTGGCATTGCCCGGGTCACTCGGGTGGCGTGGCGTTTTTGAAAAGCCCGGTAGGTCAGATGTTCCACCAGTTTTTCGGTGAAAACATGTTGCGTGCCGACGTTTGCAATGCGGTGGAAGAGCTCGGCCAGTTGCTCGACCATGACGGTGCCATCGGTGCCAGCGAGCGCAATGCTGCGCGTATTTTCAATGCTGATCACTGCTTTTTTGTGACCAACGGCACTTCGACCAGCAACAAGATTGTCTGGCACCACACCGTGGCACCGGGCGACGTGGTCGTGGTCGACCGCAACTGCCACAAATCGATCTTGCACGCGATCATCATGACCGGCGCAATCCCGGTTTTTTTGAAGCCAACGCGCAATCACTTCGGCATCATCGGTCCGATCCCGCAAAGCGAGTTTGAGCCCGAGGCCATTCGCGCCAAAATTGCCGCGAATCCGTTGTTGAAGGGTGTTGACGCCAGTAAGGTCAAACCGCGCGTATTGACCTTGACGCAGTCAACCTATGACGGTGTTCTGTACAACACAGAGACCATCAAGGGCATGCTGGACGGTTACATCGACAACCTGCATTTTGACGAGGCTTGGTTGCCGCATGCGGCTTTCCATCCGTTCTATGGCACGTACCACGCCATGGGCAAAAATCGCCCGCGTCCGAAGGATGCGGTGGTGTACTCAACGCAGTCGATCCACAAACTGCTGGCCGGTATCAGCCAAGCCAGCCACGTGTTGGTGCAAGACTCCCAAAATACCAAGCTCGACAGGCACCTCTTCAATGAGGCTTACCTGATGCACACCTCAACCTCGCCGCAATACAGCATCATCGCCAGCTGCGACGTCGCGGCGGCCATGATGGAACCGCCCGGCGGAACCGCCCTGGTTGAAGAAAGCATTGCCGAGGCGCTGGATTTCCGTCGTGCCATGCGCAAGATTGACGAAGAATACGGCGCCGACTGGTGGTTCAAGGTGTGGGGCCCCGACAAACTGGTGGACGAAGGCATTGGCGAGGCCAAGGACTGGATCATCAAGGGCGAATCCCGCAGCGCCAAGACGGCTAAAAACGGTGCCAACAACTGGCACGGCTTTGGCCAGATGGCCACCGGATTCAACATGTTGGACCCGATCAAGTCGACCATCGTCACGCCCGGCATGGACCTGAATGGCAAGTTCGCGAAGACCGGTATTCCCGCCAGCATCGTCACCAAGTTTTTGGCTGAGCATGGCGTGATCGTTGAAAAAACGGGGCTCTACAGCTTCTTCATCATGTTCACCATCGGCATCACCAAAGGCCGCTGGAACACGTTGCTGACGGCGCTGCAGCAGTTCAAAGACGACTACGACAAGAACCAGCCGATGTGGCGTGTTTTGCCTGAGTTTTGTCAAAAGTACCCGAAGTACGAACGCATGGGCCTGACTGATTTGTGTCAACATATTCATGCGCAGTACGCCAAGTACGACATTGCGCGCTTGACGACTGAGGTGTATTTGAGCGACCTGACCCCGGCGATGAAGCCGAGCGATGCGTATGCGCACATTGCACACCGCACCACAGAGCGGGTGGAGATTGATCACTTGGAAGGGCGTATTACCGTTGGTTTGGTGACGCCTTATCCGCCGGGTATTCCACTGTTGATTCCAGGTGAAGTGTTCAACAAAAAGATTGTTGATTACCTGAAGTTCGCGCGTGAGTTCAACAGCCAGTGCCCCGGCTTTGAAACCGATATCCACGGCTTGGTCGAGCAAGAAGATGCCAAAGGCAAGAAGCGTTATTACGCGGACTGCGTGAAGCGCTGAGCGCTGATTTATGGGGCAGGGTTGACGGTTTCTAAGTCTGTTCGGATGCGCAAGAAGCTGGCAAAGCGCGGAATGCCGCTGTCGTTGAAACCCCTGAATCGATAGGTCACCGTTGCGCCAATGGGCGGTGGGGCTTTGCGCTCGGCATCGCTCAGGCCGGTGCCTATTTTGAAGCGGATCGGTTCATGCCCCGGCAGCGCGGGCATTTCGACCAACAACGCACCCAGTGCCCCAGCATATTTGCCTTGTCCTGAAGTGTGTCCGACCACCCGCGCTTCGGCGTCCTCATGGGTTTTGACTTTCAGCAAGTCATCGCTGCGGCCGCCTGAATAAAGCGAAGCACCGCGGTGCAGCATCAGGCCTTCGCCTTGTGCCTTCACGTGCTGGGTCAGCATGTTGCTGAGTGCCAGATGGCTGGCCACTTTCCATTGCGGCACAGCTTGCACCCAAGACTGGTTGATGTTTAGAACGACGCTGTTGAGTACTGGAATGCGCTGCGTGAAAGTGCCGCCATGAGCGGGCAAGTCAAACACCATGAAGCGGATGTTGCGCCAAGCATCGTCGTCGGGTTTCAGTTTGCGCACGATCGAGACAGTCTGTTGAAACTCTCCGCGGCCAGCCCAGAGTTCACCGTCCATAGGAATATCCGGCCAACCCGCGGTAAACCACACCGGTGCAAAGATCGGTTCACCGCCGCGAGTCAGTAATTTCTGGCCATCCCAGTAACCTCGCATACCGTCATACTTTTCGCTGACCCAATAGTCCTGCAGGTCAAGGCCAGGGTGATACACCTTGGCCAGCATCAAAGGCGGATTGTTCTCGGCCGCGGACACGGGCAAAGCCGGCGCCAGCAACAGCCCAAGAAGCAGGCCGACCTGAATCAACCTCAGCCAAGCCACACCCGCCTTGACACGGCGAGCGATGGTGGCGAGGCGCTTATCCATACCGGATTAGCTGGCTTCGACGGGTTCGGCGATGCCGCCCACAACGTGGCTAAAGCCACCATCAACGTAGGTGATTTCAGCGGTCACGCCACTGGCCAAATCGCTCATCAGGAAGGCGGCGACGTTGCCGACTTCGTCGATCGTCACGTTGCGGCGAATCGGCGAGGCCGCTGCCACAGCGCCCAAAATCTTGCTGAAACCGGCAATGCCGCTGGCCGCCAGTGTCTTGATCGGTCCGGCGCTGATGCCATTGACGCGCATGCCCTTCGGGCCCATGGACTCGGCCATGTAGCGCACCGAAGCCTCCAAGCTGGCCTTGGCCAAGCCCATCGTGTTGTAGTTTGGCAGCACCCGCAGCGCACCCAAGTACGTGAGGGTCAGCAGGGCCGATTTTTTGTTCAGGTAAGGGAGGGCAGCTTTGGCCATGGCCGGAAAGCTGTAGGCGCTGATGTCGTGCGCAACCTTGAAGCCCTCGCGGGACAAACCTTCCAGAAAGTCACCGGCAATGGATTCACGTGGGGCGTAGCCAATCGAGTGAACAAAGCCGTCGAAGGTCGGCCAGTGGGCTGACAGGTCGGTGAACAACTGGTTGATTTGCGCGTCGTCTCCAACGTCGCAATCGAAGATCAGGGTGGAATTGAAGTCAGCTGCAAATTCGGTGATGCGGCCTTTGAAGCGCTCACCGACATAGCTGAACGCCAGCTCGGCGCCTTGTGCGTGGCAAGCTTTGGCAATGCCGTAAGCAATAGAGCGGTTCGACAGCACGCCGGTGATCAGCAATTTTTTGCCCGTCAGAAATCCCATGTTCTTCTTCCTATCAAGGTTTGTTGGCCGTCGCCGTTCGCCCAGAACGGGATGGACAGTTAAGGCAGAATTGTCGCATGCGGTGTTTGCGTTTCTTTACTGTTTTTCTGTCTGTGGCTTGGGGCCTTGGCCTCAGTGCGTCGGCTTGGGCTGGTTATGGCTACGCTCTTTGGGGTGACTTGAAATACCCGGCCGGTTTCAGCTATTTTGACTATGTCAACCCGACCGCACCCAAAGGTGGCGAGCTGCGTTTGGTGAGCAATTTGCGCACTTCGACGTTTGATAAATACAACCCGTTCACCATCAAAGGCAGCGCGCCGGCCTATTTGGCCGACCTGATGTTTGACAGCTTGCTGGTCGGCTCCTTGGACGAAACCGCTGCCGGTTACGGCTTGCTGGCCGAAGACGTGACGGTCGCGCCGGATGGTTTGAGCGTGACCTTTGCTCTGCGCCCTGAAGCCCGATTTAACAATGGCGAGCCGGTGCTGGCCGCCGACGTAAAGCACAGCTTTGACGTGCTCATGGGCCCATACACTTCGCCTGCTTACAAGTCCCTGCTGGAAGACGTGGCTGGCTTGGACGTGCTGGGCGAGCGCCGCCTGCGCTACCGCTTCAAAAAACCCAACCGCGAACTGCCTTTGACGGTTGGTGGTTTGCCGGTTTTCAGCCGCAGCTGGGGCGTGGAAGGCGGCCAGCCCAAAAGCTTCGACAAAGTCGTGATGGACATTCCCATCGGCAGCGGGCCCTACAAAATCGGGCCGGTGCGCTTTGGCAAAGACATCACCTATGAACGCGACGCGAACTATTGGGCCAAAGACCTGAACGTGCGGCGTGGCATGGTCAACTTTGACCGCATCACCGTCAAAATTTACAAAGACAACACGGCCAAACTCGAAGCACTCAAAGCGGGTGAGTTTGACCTCATGCGCTTTTTTTCAGCCGGAGACTGGGCTCGTCGTGTCAACGGCAAACGCTTTGATTCTGGCGAGCTGGTCAAAGGCGAGTTCAAGCACAGCCTGCCCTCGGGTTTTCAGAGCTACGTCATCAATGTTCGGCGTGACAAGTTCAAAGATGTACGGGTCCGCGAAGCCTTGGGTTTAGCGATTGATTACGAGTGGATGAACCGGCAGATGTTCTACAACGCGTATCAGCGTGTGGTCGGCTTGTTTGGCAACACGGCTTGCCAAGCCAGCGCTTTACCGAGCCCGCAAGAGATGGCTATTTTGTCGCCGTGGCGCCAGCAGATTCCTGCTGCCGCGCTGGGTCCGATGTTTGCCCCACCGCGTACCGATGGCGACAGTTCACTGCGGACAAACTTGCGCCGGGCCCGTGACCTGTTGGCCGACGCCGGCTGGCACATTCGGGACGGCGTGCTGCAGAACAGCCGGGGTGAACCGATGGTGATTGAATACCTCGACAGCAACGAAGGCGGTGCTCGCGTGGTGGCGCCCTGGGCGCGCAACCTGGAAAAACTCGGTATCCGGCTCAACTACAGGGCCGTCGATTTCGCGCTCTACCAGCAGCGCCTGAGCAAGTTTGAATTCGATATCGTCTCGCTGGCCTACGGCGGCACCCACAACCCGGGCCAAGAGTACGCCAACATGTTTGGCAGCCAAGCCGCCGTCACGGAAGACTCCGGCAACATGGCGGGCGTCAGCAGCCCAGCGGTCGATGCGATCATTGCGCGCATGACCAGTGCCAAAAGCCAAGCTGATTTGCTGCCCGCGTGCCGCGCGCTAGACCGCGTCATCAGCCACAGCCACTACCTTATTCCGCAGTGGACGGCGTCAACCCACCGTATGGCTTTTAACGACAAGCGACTCGCTCGATCACCCTTAACGCCGGCTTATTCCACCGGCGAAGGCTGGGCTATTTTCACTTGGTGGGCGCGCTGATGCTGGCTTACATCCTCAAACGCTTGCTGCTCATGGTGCCGACTTTGCTGGGCGTCTTGATCATCACCTTTGCCGTGGTGCAGTTTGTGCCCGGTGGTCCGGTTGAGCAGTATTTGGCTGAAGCCAAAGCGGGGGCCAGCGGTGGCGGTGGTGCCGAGGGTGGCGGTTTCAGTTACCGCGGTGCGCAGGGGGTTGACCCGAAGCGCATTGAGCAGATCAAAGCGCTGTATGGCTTTGACAAGCCCGCACATGAACGTTTCTTTCAAATGGTCGGGCAGTTCGCCCGTTTTGACTTGGGCAAGAGCTTTTTCCAAAACAAAGACGTCTCGCAGCTGATCATTGAAAAGCTGCCGGTTTCCATCAGCCTTGGCTTGTGGACCTTTCTCATCAGCTACTTGGTGGCGGTGCCCTTGGGTGTGGCCAAGGCTGTGCGCGCAGGTTCTAGGTTTGACCTCGTCACGACCTTGCTGGTGCTGGTTGGTTATGCGATTCCGGGCTTTGTGTTGGGCGTTGTTTTGCTGGTGGTTTTTGGCGGGCAACTGCAGTGGTTTCCGCTGCGTGGTTTGACATCCAGCAACTGGGACGAGATGAGCTGGGCAGCCCGCGTGGTAGACTACCTGTGGCACATCGCCTTGCCGGTCACGGCGATGGTCTTGGGCAGCTTTGCCGTCACAGCCATATTGACTAAGAACGCTTTTTTAGAAGAGATCCGTAAGCAATATGTCGTCACGGCGCGGGCCAAGGGTCTAGCCGAGCGCCAGGTGCTTTACAAACACGTTTTTCGGAATGCGCTGATACCCATCATCACTGGCTTTCCGGCGGCCTTTGTGGGGGCTTTTTTCACCGGCTCGCTGCTGATTGAAACACTTTTTTCGCTCGATGGCTTGGGCCTGCTGAGTTATGAGAGTGTGATCCGCCGCGACTATCCGGTGGTGCTGGGCACGCTGTATTTCTTCACCCTGATTGGCTTGTTGACCAAGCTGGTGAGTGACCTTTGTTATGTCTGGGTGGACCCGCGTGTCAAATTCGAGTAACCCCCCCGATGCGGCCTCTGGCCGCCTCCCCCCCGGGGGGGCGCCCGCTGCGGACGGGCAGAGCCCGATCCGCGCCGGCACTCGGGAAGAGGGGGCGGCCGCGCAGCTGTCCTTGTCGCCATCGCGCAGGGCTTGGCAGCGCTTTCGCCGGAATCGTCCTGGCTTCAGCAGCTTGGTGTTGTTTTGTGCGCTGGTGTTGGTCAGTCTGCTGGCCGAAGTGGTCTCGAACGACAGGCCTTTGCTGTTGAAGTACGAGGGGGCGTATTACTTTCCAATCGTGACAACGTACCCTGAGAAAACCTTCGGTGGTGATTTTGAAACCGCCACTGACTACCTCGATCCGTTCATCCGGAACAAGCTGTCGGCAGGCAGCAATTGGGTGATTTACGCCCCCAATCCTTACGGTCCAAGAACGCTTAACTACTTCGCCAAGGAGCCGAATCCGTCGCGGCCGACGCGGGACAATTTACTGGGCACTGACGACCGCGGCCGTGACCTGTTAGCGCAACTGATTTATGGCTTTCGGGTCAGCGTGCTGTTTGCCTTGGCCTTGACCTTCACCGGCGTGGTGTTGGGCGTTTTTTCGGGTGCCCTGCAGGGCTATTTTGGCGGCAAGGTGGACCTGGCCTTTCAGCGTTTCATGGAGGTCTGGGGTTCCATGCCGGAGTTGTATTTGCTGATTATTTTCAGCGCTGTGTTTGCGCCCAGCATCGCTTTGCTGCTGGTGCTGCTCAGTCTGTTCGGCTGGCTCGGACTGTCAGACTATGTGCGCGCTGAATTCTTGCGTAATCGGCAACTGGACTACGTGCGTGCCGCGCGCGCCATGGGCTTGAGCCCTTGGCAAATCATCATCCGTCATGTGCTGCCCAACAGCATGACGCCGGTGGTGACTTTTCTGCCATTTCGCATGAGCGCCGCCATTTTGGCTTTGACCTCATTGGATTTTCTGGGCCTGGGCGTGCCGCCCGGAACGCCCTCCCTGGGTGAGTTGCTGTCGCAAGGCAAAAACAACATCGACGCGTGGTGGATTTCGTTGTCAACCTTCACCGTGCTGGTGACGACGCTGCTCTTGTTGACCTTCATGGGCGACGCCCTGCGCGATGCGCTAGACCCGCGAAAGGCCGACCGATGAGCGCGCCCAATTTGCTTGACGTCCAGGACTTACGCGTGTCTTTCGCCGGCAAAGAAGTGGTGCGCGGCATTGATTTCTCTATCGCTGCAGGGGAAAAGCTGGCTTTGGTGGGCGAGTCGGGTTCCGGTAAAACCGTCACGGCCTTGAGTTTGCTGGGCTTGGTGCAGGGCGCTCAAACCTCGGGGCAGGCGATTTTTCGGGGCGTTCAAGACAAGTTAAGCAACCGCAACAACGCACAAGGCGATGCGCAGGCTGACCTGCTGGCGCTGTCCGAACGCGACCTGCGGGCTGTTCGCGGTCGTGACATCGCGATGATTTTCCAGGAACCCATGACGGCCCTGAATCCACTGTTCAGTGTCGGCAATCAGATCGCCGAGGTGCTGCAGCTCAAAGAAGGGCTGAGTCCGGCACAAGCGCATCAAGCGGCGGTGGCCTTGTTGGCCGACACCGGCATTCCCGAGGCTGAGCGCCGCTCGCATTCATTTCCGCACCAGTTGTCTGGTGGGCAACGGCAGCGCGCCATGATCGCGATGGCGCTGGCTTGTCAGCCGCGCCTGTTGTTGGCCGACGAGCCGACCACGGCACTGGACGTCAGCTTGCGCGCTCAAATTCTGGACTTGTTGTCGGCACTGCAGCAGAAAAACGGCATGGCCGTGCTGCTCATCACGCACGACTTGAACTTGGTTCGACGCTTTGCGGACCGCATCGCGGTCATGGAAAACGGCTTCATCGTTGAGCAAGGCCCAGTGGCCCACGTTTTTGCCAATCCCGAGCACCCTTACACGCGCAAATTGATGGACAGCCGGCCGGTCAGGGATGTGACCGAGGCTTTTTCAAGCATCGCGTCAGCGCCTGTGATGCAGAGCCAGAACTTGTGCGTTAGTTACCCTGTGCCGATTCCGGGCTTTCGGGGTTGGTTCAAAAAAGGCGAGTTTGTCGCCGTCAAGTCTGCCAGTTTCACCTTGGCCAAGGGCCGAACGCTGGGGGTGATTGGCGAGTCTGGTTCGGGTAAATCAACCTTGGCGCTGGCCGTGTTGGGCTTGCACCCGAGTCAGGGTGTGCTGCAACTGGTCGGTAAAACTTGGAGCCGCGACGCAGCCAGCAACAAAGCCATACGGCGGGCGGTACAGGTGGTTTTTCAAGACCCCTTTTCGTCTTTGTCACCCCGCATGACCATTGAAGAAATAGTCGGCGAAGGCCTGCGCCTGCACCAGCCTGAGCTGAGCATTGAACAGCGCTGCCAGCGGGTGGTCACGGCTTTGGCCGACGTGGGCATGGCTGAAACCCAGTTTCCGCGCTTGTTACAGCGCTATCCGCATGAGTTTTCGGGTGGTCAACGCCAACGCATAGCGATTGCCCGGGCCCTGATGGTCGAACCCGACATGTTGGTGTTGGACGAGCCCACCAGCGCGCTGGACGTGACGGTTCAAAAGCAGGTGCTGGAATTGCTTCAGCGCTTGCAACGTGAGCGTGGCCTGAGTTATTTGCTCATCACCCACGATGTCGATGTGATTCGCGCCATGGCCCACGATGTACTGGTCATGCAAGCCGGAGAGGTGCTTGAATCTGGCACTGTCGACGAGGTGCTGTTGGCGCCGCAGCATCCCTACACACAGTTACTGGTGAGACAAACCTCCTGATTCGTCAAAAAGCTGGGTGTTTGGCATGAGTTTTGTTTGCAGAGAGTTGCATCTGAGGCTAGAATACTGGCTTCACGACCAAATGGGCGGGTTTTCACCGCTCATTTTTTTTGGGCGTTTGTTTTTGCACTGTGGATGAGTTTTAGAGACTGAATGGCTTTACAAGATTTACACGGCACGATTAGTCAGACTGTTACCGGGCTTGGGTACGAGCTGGTAGACATTGAGCGCACGACCGGCGGATTGCTGCGCGTGACGATTGACATGCCTTATCTGTTGGGCACTGCCCCCGGTGCAGAGCAACACATCAACGCAGAAGACTGTGAAAAAGTCACTCGCCAGCTCCAGTTTGTGCTGGAAGTTGAAGGCACTGAGTATTCCCGGCTCGAGGTCAGCTCGCCCGGCATCGACAGGCCGTTGCGCACTGAACAAGATTTCGAACGTTTTACCGGTGATTTGATCGACATCACGCTGAAGGCACCTATCGGCATTGCCGCCAGTGCCGGCACGGAGATATCGGCCAATCGCAAAAAATTTCGCGGCACGCTGGAGCGTGTCGACACCGGCTGGCAAATCGTCTGGGCTGAAGAGCCAGATGTCAAGCCGGGTCAAAAAGTGAGTAAGCACAGAGTTCCCGCTCCTTTGCAGGCGCTGGGCTTCACGCTTGACGAGATCGCCCAGGCGCGTTTGGCGCCCGTGGTTGACTTCAAGGGACGCCGCCCTAAAAGCGTCCCACCTGTAGATAAACAGACTGAGAAATAAGAGAAAGGCAGGCTTGTGAAATGAATCGCGAACTGTTGATGTTGGTTGATGCCATATCGCGTGAGAAGAATGTTGAACGTGACGTCGTTTTTGGTGCCGTCGAGCTCGCGCTCGCCTCGGCCACCAAGAAGGTCTATCCCGAAGGCGTGGACATTCGCGTCGCCGTGGACCGCGACAGCGGCGTTTACGAAACCTTCCGCCGTTGGCTGGTGGTGCCTGACGAAGCTGGCTTGCAAAACCCTGAGGGTGAAGAGCTGGTCAGCGATGCGCGCGACGAAATCGCGGACATCGAAGAGGGCGACTACATCGAAAAACCAGTCGAAAGCCTGCCAATCGGCCGCATTGGTGCGCAAGCTGCCAAGCAAGTGATTTTGCAAAAAATCCGCGATGCTGAACGTGAAATGTTGCTGAACGACTTCATGTCGCGCGGCGAGAAAATCTTCGTTGGCACGGTCAAGCGCATGGACAAGGGCGACATCATTGTCGAGTCCGGTCGTGTTGAAGGCCGCCTGCGTCGCAGCGACATGATCCCGAAGGAAAACCTTCGCTCTGGCGACCGTGTGCGCGCCATGATCATGGAAGTCGACACCACTTTGCGCGGTGCGCCCATCATTCTCTCGCGTACTTCGCCTGAGTACATGATCGAGTTGTTCCGGCAGGAAGTGCCGGAAATCGAGCAAGGCCTGCTGGAGATCAAATCCTGCGCCCGTGACCCCGGTTCCCGCGCCAAGATTGCCGTGCTATCGCACGACAAGCGCGTCGATCCGATCGGCACTTGCGTCGGCGTTCGCGGCACCCGTGTCAACGGCGTCACCAACGAACTCGCGGGCGAACGTGTGGACATCGTGCTGTGGAGTGAAGACCCGGCGCAATTTGTCATCGGCGCGCTGGCCCCTGCCAACGTTTCATCCATCGTGGTCGACGAAGAACGTCACGCTATGGATGTGGTGGTTGATGAAGAGAATCTGGCCATCTCAATCGGCCGCGGTGGACAAAACGTTCGTCTCGCCGCTGAGTTGACTGGCTGGAAAATCAACATTATGACGGCTGACGAGTCTGCTGAAAAGCAGGCCGTCGAGACCGACAGCAGCCGCAAGCTGTTCATGGAAAAGCTCGATGTGGACGAAGAGATCGCCGACATCCTCATCTCCGAAGGCTTCACCAGCCTCGAAGAAGTGGCTTATGTGCCGATCCAAGAAATGCTTGAGATCGAATCTTTCGATGAAGATACTGTCAATGAGCTGCGCACGCGCGCCAAAGACGCCTTGCTGACGATGGAAATCGCCAAGGAAGAAGACGCTGAAGCTGTCTCGCAAAATTTGCGCGATGTCGAAGGTCTGACGCCTGAGCTGATCGCCAAGTTGAGCGAGTCGGGTATCCACACCCGCGACGATCTGGCCGACCTGGCCGTTGACGAACTTACCGAAATCACTGGCCAGTCTGCGGACGAAGCCACAGCCCTGATCATGACCGCACGCGCCCATTGGTTTACCGATGACGCTTCTGCTGCTCAAGAGCAATGATCATGGAGGCCGCACGGAAACCCAATTATGTCCAGTACCACTACAGTCGCTGAATTCGCAGCTGAACTCAATAAACCCACCGCAACACTGATCGAGCAATTGACCAGCGCCGGCGTCGCCAAGGCAGAAGCCGGCGATCGTTTGTCCGAGGCCGACAAGCAAAAGCTCCTGAGTTATTTGCAAGCCAGCCATGGCACGGTCAGCGCCGAGCGCAAGAAGATCACGCTGGTCAAGAAATCGACCACCGAAATCAAGCAAGCTGACTCGACCGGTCGTGCCCGCACGATTCAAGTTGAAGTGCGTAAAAAGCGGACTTTCGTGAAGCGCGAAGAAGGCTCTGACGCCGTTCTAGAAGACGTGACGCCGGAAGCACCGCAAGAGCCCGTCGTTGACAACGCCGAGTTGCTTCGCCGCGAGGAAGAAGCCAGCCAACAAGCTGAGCAACTGCGTCGCCAAGAAGAAGAGTTTGCTGAAAAGTGCCGTCTGCGCGATGCGCAAGAAGCCCTCGAAGCCGCTCGTGAGCAAGAGCGTGCAGCCGCCGAGCTGTCAGCTCAGGCTGCAGCCGATGCTGCCCAAGCAGCGCAAGCCCAAAAAATTGAAAAGACGTCTGCCATCAAGCCAGTCGTCGGTTCGCGCGTGTTCCCTGACCAAAGCGTGGTGAACGCCGAAGCTGCTGCTGCCGCTGCGGTTGTGGCCGAGGCCGCCGCTGCCGTGCAAGCGGCCAAAGCCGCTGAAGTCAGCGCTGCGCAAGCTGCGGTCAAAGCCAAAGCCACCGCAGAATTCCAAGCGGACGCAGCCAAGGTTCAAGACTTCCAAGACCGTCGCAAAAAGGCCGAGGCAGAAGCCGCCGGCATCCGCGCCATGATGAACGCGCCGAAGCGCGTGTTGGTGCCGCACGTTGATCCCAAAATCGCCATGAAGGGCACGCTGCACAAACCTGCAGTGGTGCCTGGTGCTGTCAAACCTGGCGCGCCTGCGGCTGCCGGTGTAGCTGGTGCTGCAGGCAAGAAAGAAGTCAAGTCGGAGAATTTGTCCTCGACTTGGAAAGACGACGCGAAGAAAAAGACCGAGCTCAAAACCCGCGGTGCACCGACTGCACCAGGTCGCGGCAACTTCCGTGGTGGCCCGCGTGGCCGTCGCTCATCAGACCGCGATTCGCGTCCTGAATCCACTTTTGTGGCACCGTCGGAATTCAAAGTCATTGAAGTTCACGTGCCAGAAACCATCACCGTGGGTGAGTTGGCGCACAAGATGAGTGTGAAATCGTCTGAGGTCATCAAGCACTTGATGAAACTCGGTCAGATGGTCACCATCAACCAGCCGCTGGACCAAGACACCGCCATGATCGTGGTGGAAGAGATGGGCCACAAAGCCGTCACGGCGGCACTGGATGATCCGGAAGCTTTCACTGACGAGGACGTCCAAGGCCAACAAGCCGAGTCCTTGCCGCGCGCCCCGGTGGTCACGGTCATGGGTCACGTCGACCATGGCAAGACCTCGCTGCTCGATTACATCCGCAAAGCCAAAGTCGCCTCGGGCGAGGCTGGTGGGATCACCCAGCACATCGGTGCTTACCACGTGGAAACCCCACGCGGTATGGTGTCCTTCTTGGACACGCCGGGTCACGAGGCCTTCACGGCCATGCGTGCCCGTGGCGCACAAGCGACTGACATCGTGATTCTGGTGGTCGCAGCGGATGACGGCGTCATGCCGCAAACCCGTGAAGCCATCAAGCACGCCAAAGCGGCTGGTGTTCCGATCGTTGTGGCGATCAACAAGATTGACAAACCAGGCATCAACCTTGACCGCGTCAAGGGTGAACTGGTGACGGAAGAAGTCATCCCCGAAGAGTTCGGTGGCGACGTGCCTTTTGTCGGCGTCTCTGCGCACACCGGTGCCGGTGTCGATGAGTTACTTGAACAAGTACTGCTGCAAGCCGAGGTACTCGAATTGCGCGCGCCAGTAGAGGCTTTGGCCAAGGGCCTCGTCATTGAAGCGCGGCTCGACAAGGGTCGAGGTCCGGTCGCTACCGTGCTGGTTCAGTCCGGTACGCTGAAGGCTGGCGACGTGGTGCTGGCCGGTTCGACCTTTGGTCGTGTGCGCGCCATGTTGGACGAAAACGGCAAGACTATCAAGACCGCGGGTCCTTCGATTCCAGTCGAGATTCAAGGTCTGACCGAAGTGCCGCAAGCGGGCGACGAATTCATGGTCATGACCGACGAGCGTCGTGCCCGTGAGATCGCCACTTACCGTGCCGGCAAGTTCCGCAACACCAAGTTGGCCAAGCAACAAGCGTCGAAGCTGGAGAACATGTTCTCCGACATCAATGCTGGCGAAGTCAAGATGCTGCCGATCATCATCAAAGCCGACGTGCAGGGTTCGCAAGAAGCCTTGGCTCAGTCGCTACTCAAGTTGTCGACCGACGAGGTCAAGGTTCAGCTCGTGTACTCCGCTGTCGGCGGTATCTCCGAGTCGGACGTCAACCTCGCGATTGCTTCCAAAGCGGTGCTGATTGGTTTCAACACCCGTGCCGATGCGCAAGCTCGCAAGCAAGCCGAGAACAACGGCATTGAGATTCGTTACTACAACATCATTTATGACGCTGTTGACGAACTGCGCGCCGCGATGTCGGGCATGTTGACACCGGACAAGAAAGAAGAAGTCATCGGCAATGCCGAGATTCGCCAAGTCTTCAAGGTCAGCAAGATCGGTTCCATCGCCGGTTGTATGGTCACCGCCGGTGTGGTTCGCCGCAACGCGCGTCTGCGTCTCTTGCGCGAAAACGTGGTCATCTTCACGGGTGAACTCGATTCGCTCAAGCGTTTCAAAGACGATGCACGCGAAGTCAAAGAAGGCTTTGAGTGCGGCTTGAACGTCAAAGGCTACAACGACATCCAGGTCGGCGATATTCTTGAGTTCTTCGAAATCAGGGAAGTTGCCCGGACGCTCGAAGCCTAAATCTAAGATCAAGGCACAAGCGGCCAGCGGACTCATGACAGCCTCGGTTGTCATGAGCCCGACACCACTCTCCTGTAATATTTTGAATTTTTAAATGCGTAAGAAATCTTCCACACCCAACCGCGGTTTTCGCGTAGCCGACCAGATCCAGCGTGATCTGACGGCGCTGATCGCGCGCGAGTTGAAAGACCCAAGGGTGGGCATGGTCACGGTGCAGTCCGTTGAAGTCACGCCTGACTACGCTCATGCGAAAGTATTTTTCAGTGTTTTGGTCGGTGACCCGAAAGAATGTGAAGAAGCCTTGAACCAAGCGGCAGGTTTCCTACGCAATGGTTTGTTCAAAAAGCTGATGATCCACACCGTGCCAACGCTGCATTTTTTGTTTGACCGAACGACTGAACGTGCTTCTGACATGAACGCCTTGATAGCCAAGGCTGTTTCCTCCCGCGCTCAAGACGATTGACCCTGCGCCGTTGCCCTTTGACAGGTTCAGGGTTAACGGTGCTAGCCAGCGAGCAGACAAATTTGCCCGCCGAGCCTGTCGATATATATGACGCCAACATCCAGTCCCCGCCAGAAAATTCAGCGACGTCCCGTGCATGGCGTGCTGTTGCTCGACAAGCCGATCGGCCTGTCGAGTAATCAGGCCTTGCAAAAGGCCAAGTGGCTGATGCGCGCCGAAAAAGCCGGCCATACAGGCACGCTTGATCCGTTGGCGACGGGCGTGTTGCCGCTGTGCTTTGGCGCAGCCACCAAGTTCAGTCAGATGCAGTTGGAAGCCGACAAGACCTATGAAGCGGTCTTGCTGCTGGGCCAAAAAACGACCACTGCAGATGCCGAAGGCGACGTCATTGAAACCCGTGACGTGCCCGAGATAACGGCCGAGTTACTCGAAAAGTTAACAGCCCAGTTCAGCGGCCCGCTGGCCCAAATTCCACCGATGTATTCGGCGCTGAAAAAAGACGGCAAGGCACTTTACGAATACGCCCGCGCAGGCAAAGAAGTCGAGCGCGAGCCGCGGCATATCGTGATTCACGCACTGCAGATGGCTGTCGCCCATGATGACCGTGCGCCAGCCGCCATTCGCATCATCGTGCGTTGCAGCAAGGGCACTTATATCCGCACCTTGGGTGAAGACATTGGCGAAGCCATTGGTTGCGGTGCGCACCTTGGTTTTTTGCGTCGCATTGAAACTGGCGGCTACACAGCCAGCCAGTGCGTCAGCTTGCCGGCGCTTGAAGCGATGACGGAAGCCGAGCGCGATGCCTGCATGTTGCCGCCGCAGTCGCTGGTCTCAGCGGCGCCGTTGGTCAGCCTAGATGCAGCCAACGCCGGCCGATTTTTGAGTGGTCTGCGTCGCCGCGGCGATGCTGGCCAGTGGGGTCCACAGATCGCAGAAAACCAGCCCTTGGTGCAGGTTTTTGGCAGCGACCCTTATGCATTTTTAGGCACGGCCCACGTGACCGCCAACGAGTTGATTCCTGAGCGTTTGCTCAGCCCCATTGAAGTACAGGACATGCTGAAGAGCGCTGCCGTAGGCAGTGCAACATCAGCATCGGCTGGTCCAGCGCTTCATTCCGATGAGCCCCCAGCCTTGCCTTGATGTCACACCAGACCGTCCAGACAAAAAAGTTTTTGAAGTTTTAGAAAGCCCACCATGAGTCATAAACAGATCCGTAACATCGCCATCATTGCCCACGTTGACCATGGTAAGACCACCATGGTTGACCAGTTGCTGCGTCAGTCCGGCACCTTCGCCGAACACGAAAAAGTCGTTGACACCGTGATGGACAACAACGCCATTGAAAAAGAACGTGGCATCACGATTCTGGCCAAAAACTGCGCCGTGACCTGGAAGGGCACGCACATCAACATCGTCGACACCCCAGGCCACGCTGACTTCGGTGGTGAAGTCGAACGCGCTTTGTCGATGGTTGACGGCGTTGTGTTGCTGATTGACGCGCAAGAAGGCCCGATGCCACAAACGCGTTTCGTCACTAAAAAGGCGTTGGCCCTGGGCCTCAAGCCCATCTTGGTGGTGAACAAAGTAGACAAGCCAGGCGCACGTCCTGACTTCGTCGTCAACGCGGCTTTCGATCTGTTTGACAAGCTCGGCGCAACTGATGAACAACTTGATTTCCCAGTTGTTTACGCCTCCGGCATCAACGGCTGGTCTTCCATGGAAGAGGGCGCACCCGGTGAGCAGTGGGGCCCAGACATGTCGGCTCTGTTCGACACTGTGCTGAAGCACGTGCCAGCGCAATCTGGCGACCCAGCGGCACCACTGCAACTGCAAATTTCTGCCCTCGACTTCTCGACATTCGTCGGTCGTATCGGTGTTGGCCGTATCAAGCAAGGCACGATCAAGCCGATGATGGATGTGGTTGTGATGGAAGGTCCGGACGGCAAAGCCATCAAAGGCCGCATCAACCAAGTGCTGACATTCCAAGGCTTGGAGCGCGTGCAGGCGACTGAAGCCGGCCCAGGCGAGATCGTGCTGATCAACGGTATCAACGACATCGGTATTGGCGTGACCATCACCGATCCGGTCACCCCGATGCCGTTGCCTATGCTCAAAGTGGACGAGCCCACCCTGACCATGAACTTCTGTGTCAACACCAGCCCATTGGCTGGCCGCGAAGGCAAGTACGTCACCAGCCGTCAGATCTGGGACCGCCTGCAAAAAGAACTGCAGCACAACGTCGCTTTGCGCGTCAAAGAAACTGACGAAGAAGGTATCTTCGAAGTCATGGGTCGCGGCGAATTGCACCTGACCATCTTGTTGGAAAACATGCGCCGTGAAGGCTTCGAGATGGCTGTCTCCAAGCCACGCGTGGTGATCAAAGAAGTCAACGGCGAAAAGTGGGAACCCATCGAGTTGGTCACCGCTGACATCGAAGAAACCCACCAAGGTGGTGTGATGCAAGCCCTGGGCGAGCGCAAGGGCGACTTGGTCAATATGGAATCTGACGGTCGTGGCCGCGTTCGTTTGGAATACCGCATTCCGGCCCGTGGCCTGATCGGTTTCACCAACGAATTCCTGAACTTGACGCGCGGTTCTGGTCTGATCGCCAACATTTTCGACTGCTACGAGCCGCACAAAGGCGACATCGGTGGCCGTAAAAATGGCGTGTTGATCTCTATGGACGCGGGTGAAATTTTCACCTACGCACTGGGCAAGCTGGACGACCGCGGTCGCATGTTCGTCAAGGCGAACGACCCTGTGTACGAAGGCATGATTGTCGGCATCCACAGCCGTGACAACGATCTGGTCGTCAACGCTACGCGGACCAAGCAGCTGACCAACTTCCGTGTCTCCGGCAAAGAAGACGCGATCAAGATCACGCCGCCGATTGAGTGCACCTTGGAATACGGCGTTGAGTTCATTGAGGACGACGAACTGGTGGAAATCACACCGAAGTCGATTCGTCTGCGCAAGCGTCACCTGACTGAAAGCGATCGCAAGCGCTTTGGTCGTTAATCACTCTTTGCAAAATCGCAGGGTGGCTCTTTGAGCCTTCCTGCGCCAAGCATCCCAACGCACCGCGTGGTCTTCAAGGCCTTGCGGTGCGTTTTGCTTTCAGCCGAACACCACATAGATAAAATAAATACATGAACAGCACCACCGTCACTGAAGCCAAAGCCCCATCGTCAGAATCAGCCAGCCACGTCATCGTCGAGCGACGCGGCAACGCAGGTCTGATCACGCTGAATCGGCCGAAGGCGCTGAATGCGTTGTCTTTGTCGATGGTGCGCGATCTGACGGCGGCGCTGACTGAATTGCAAGCTGACCCGGCGGTGATGCTGGTGGCTATTCGCGGTAGCAACAAGGTTGGCCGTCCGGGCTCGTCAGACGCCTTGTTTGGCGGATTTAGCGCGGGTGGTGACATTCGCTACTTCCATCAAGCGATCTTGGCGAATGACAGCTCACTCGATGATTTTTTCACTGAAGAGTACCAACTCAACCACCTGATCCATCAGTACCCGAAACCATTCGTTGCGTTCATGGACGGCGTGGTCATGGGCGGCGGCATGGGCATCAGCCAAGGCGCGAGTTTGCGCATCGTCACCGAGCACACCCGCATGGCCATGCCAGAGACGAATATCGGTCTGTTCCCGGATGTCGGCGGCGGCTACTTTTTGAGCCGTTGCCCCGGCCATGTGGGCGAGTATTTGGCGCTCACCGGCGATGTGATTGGCGCTGATGAAGCCCTGCAATACGGTTTGGCCGATGTTAAGATGGACGCCGCACAAATGCCCGCCGTTTGGGCTGCGCTGGGCGCGCAAACATTCGCCAGCATCAATGAAGCCAATACATGGCTGGCCAGCGAAGTCGGTCAGTCAGATGCCGCCTTGATTCAGCCCGACAGCCACATTGACAGCTTCTTTTCGCTGCTGCGCGTCAAGCACATGGTCGACGCGCTGGAGAAGGCCAAGGACGACCGCTGGGCGCAAAAAACGGCAACCGCCTTGCGTAAGCGTTCACCGCTGATGCTGCATGTGACCTTGGTGCAGATTCGCCGTGCGCGGCAAATGACCTTGGCCGACGACCTGCGCATGGAACGCGACATGGTGCACCACAGTTTTTACGATCGCCCCGGCACAGCCAGCGAAGTCATGGAAGGCATCCGCGCCTTGGTCATCGACAAAGACTACACGCCGAAGTGGAATCCGTCGAGCATCGAAGATGTGAAGCCCGGCATGGCCGATGAATTTTTCGTCAGCCCTTGGACGGCTGAAACGCATCCGCTCAAAGCGCTTTAAAAAACAAGGCTTTAGCGTCCGCGTGACTTCATCACGCGTTCAACTTCGCGCTTGCCTTCGCGGTCCTTGATGGTGTCGCGCTTGTCGTGCTCGGCTTTGCCTTTGGCCAGGCCGATTTCGCACTTCACGCGGCCATTTTTCCAGTGCATGTTGAGCGGTACCAGCGTGAAGCCTTTTTGCTCCACCTTGGCCAGCAAGCGCTTGATTTCATCCTTGTGCATCAAGAGCTTCTTGGTGCGAATGGAATCAGGTTGCACATGCGTTGACGCGGTGCCCAGTGGGTTGATCTGGCAGCCGATGATGAAGAGCTCGCCGTTGCGAATGACCACATAGCCATCCGTCAACTGCACTTTGCCTTCGCGGACTGATTTGACTTCCCAGCCTTCCAGCACCATGCCGGCTTCAAAGCGTTCTTCAATGTGGTAGTTGTAAGTCGCTTTTTTGTTGTCGGCAATGCGAATAGCGGCCGCCGCCGCTTTGGGCGACAGATTGGCGGCGGGCTTGGCTGCTTTGCCAGAGGAGGCCGCTGCGGATTTTTTGGAGGAGCTTGCTTCTTTGGTGGCCATGGGTCAGAGGTGAGGGCGCGAGCGGCTAATACAATTGCCAGCGAAACTGCATTGTATGAAAACCGTTCACAAGTCCGTCCTCCTCTGGTACAGCGCCGAAGAAATGTTTGCGCTCGTCACCGACGTCGCCCACTATCCGGCGTTTTTGCCGTGGTGCGACCAAGCCACGGTGCAGGCCGAAGATGACCGTGGCATGACCGCCAAAGTGGGCATTTCTTTTGCCGGAATCAAGCAAGCTTTCACCACCCGCAACCGCCACGTGGCAGGGCGTGAAGTGGCGATGGAACTGGTCGACGGCCCGTTCTCCCAACTCGATGGTCTTTGGACGTTCACGCCGCTCGGCGAAGGCCAGCGGGCCTGCAAGGTCGACTTCACACTGCGCTACAGCTTTGCCAACCGGGCACTGGCCGCGCTGGTCGGACCGGTCTTTGACAAGATCGCCGGCAGCATGGTCGAAGCCTTCGTCAAGCGCGCCACTCAGGTCTACGGTGAATCTTGAGTCGCTACGCCAACCACCCATGAAAATTTCTGTGACTTACGCGCCAGCTCAACGCTTGGCTGATGAGTGGCTGCTGGACCTCCCCGAAGGCAGCACTGTGCAATTGGCGCTTGAGTTGTCGGGTGTCCAGGCCGCGTTTTCAGACATTCCTGAACTTCTTGCCCGAGGCGATCTTTGCCTAGGCATCTGGGGCCGGGGCTGCAGTGCCGATCATGTGCTGAGCGATCAAGACCGGGTCGAGATTTACCGACCGCTGCGGGTCGACCCGAAGGTTGCACGCCGCGAGCGCTTCAGAGGGCAGGGCGTCAAGCGCGCTGGGCTGTTCGCGAAAAAACGCGCAGGTGGAAAAGCCGGCTACTGAACGCGCTTAAGAGGTAAAACCCGTCGTCGGCACGGGTACAATCGCGTTTTTGGAGCTTTCCCTATGCGCCTACTCGGCAAAGCGCTGACCTTCGACGATGTCTTGTTGGTCCCAGCGTACTCACAGGTCCTGCCCAAGGACACCTCACTTTCCACCCAGTTTTCTCGCAACATTCGCCTGAACCTGCCCTTGGTTTCGGCCGCCATGGACACCGT
>JAURWY010000002.1 GCA_030654695.1 Polaromonas sp. | reverse complement strand
CGTGGCCGCCCAGGTATTTGGTCAGCGAGTGCACCACGATGTCGGCACCGTGTTCAAACGGGCGGCACAGGTACGGACTGGCCACCGTGTTGTCCACAATCAAGGGCACGCCGTGGGCATGGGCGACAGCGGCGAGCGCGGCCAGGTCGGTGATGTTGCCCAGCGGGTTGCCAATGGTTTCGCAGTACACGGCTTTGGTGCGCGCATCGATCAGCTTGGCAAAGGAGGCCGGGTCGCGGTAGTCGGCAAAGCGCACTTCGATCCCCATTTGCGGGAAGGTGTGGGCAAACAAGTTGTAGGTGCCGCCGTACAACGTGGAGGCCGAGACAATGTTGTCGCCCGCCTCGGCAATGGTCTGAATGGCATAAGCAATAGCCGACATGCCAGAGGCCACCACCAGCGCGCCAATGCCGCCTTCTAAGGCCGCCACGCGCGCCTCCAGAACGCCGTTCGTCGGGTTCATGATGCGGCTGTAAATATTGCCCGCCACTTTGAGGTCAAACAAGTCAGCCCCGTGCTGGGTGTTGTCAAACGCATAGGCCACCGTTTGGTAGATGGGCACGGCCACCGCTT
This sequence comes from Polaromonas sp., assembly GCA_030654695.1. Lineage (GTDB taxonomy): Bacteria > Pseudomonadota > Gammaproteobacteria > Burkholderiales > Burkholderiaceae_C > Polaromonas. The sequence continues at coordinate 55,076 of JAURWY010000002.1, read as the reverse complement.
TGGTGCTGGGGTCTGGCGTGTAGCCCGCGTGAACGGCAAGGGTTTCAATGCGCATGATTTTGCTTCCTAGGTTAAAGATTCAACGGCTGAACTCGCAGTATGGCATTCCTGATGCATTCAGCGCGTTGTTGAAACCCTGTCTATGGACCGCCCGTGCCTCACACCTTGTAAGACGCCAAAACCTGTTTCGGAAACAGCTCTTCTACATCCAGATGCCGGTAGCACACGCCTTGTTCAAAGCCGAATTTGAGGAACGCGGCCAGCGTGGCGTGGTTGATTCGGCCGCCTTGCTCAGGGCCAATGCCGTAGGGGTAGAAGTCCTCGCCGAAGATGCCGCGCAGTCGGCTGGTGGTGTTGGTGAGCCAGGCCATAGGGGCGTGCGACGCGGTGACGTCTGAAAGGCGTTCCATCGAGCGGTTTTTCGCTTCTAAAAATGCCTTGTAGAGGTTCATGCCAACCCAAGGGTGGGCGTCGAGCACCGGCGTTCTGAGCACCAGCGAATGCATGATGGGGAAGATCTGAGTGTCTTTGAAATACTGCTGTTCGGCTGCTTGCGCGTCGGGCATCAAGCGCACGATACCTTGGCCGAGGCCAACAGGTGGACGGGCTGACATGACGGCGTCCAACTCGCCGTTGAGCAACATGGCGTTCAGGCTGTTGTCGCTGACGTTGCTGATGTGGATGCCATCTGGCAACTTGAGTTTGACTTTTTCTTTGCGTCCTGGCTGGTTGACGCCGGCCTGAATCCACTGGATATCTTTGAGCTTGAGCCCTACATAGTCGCTCAGGTAGCCGCGACCATAGATGCCTGCGGTTTGCGCCCACTCGGGGATGCCGATGCGTTTACCTTGCAAGTCTTCCGGGCGTTTGATGGCGCTGCCTTCGCGCACGTAAAACATCGAATGACGAAAGGCGCGAGAGATGAACACGGGCAACGCGGTGATGCTGGTGTCGTCTTGCGAGCGCAGGGCAATGTACTTGCCCATCGACATCTCGGAAATGTCCCATTCGCGGTACAGGGTGAAGCGGTAAAAAATTTCTTCAATCGGCAAGTCCAGCGTGCGCAACTGGATGCCTTCGGTGCGCACCGTGCCATCGGTCACGTCGCGGGTCTGGTCGTAGGGGCCAAGGGCCAGCGTGAGGGAGAGCGGGTTCATGTTAGTTGGCCTCGATGTGCGCAGTTTTGATGACACGAGCCCATTTTTCGGACTCGGATTTTACGAATTGAGTGAGCTCTTCGGGCGTGCTGTAAGCAGCTTCTTGTCCCTGTCTGCTCAGTTGTTCTTTGTGCTCGGCATTTTTACCCAAAGCCACCATTTCACGGTTCAGGCGCGCAATGATCGTTGCTGGAGTGCCTGCAGGCGCGAACAAGCCATACCAAGAGCTGGCCTGCGCGCCGGGGTAGCCGAGTTCTGCCAACGTGGGCGTGTCAGGCAAAGCCTCAATGCGTTTAGGGGACGTCACGGCCAGCGGGCGCAAGCGGTTGACGCGGATGAAGGACAGGCTGGAGACCACGCCGCCGAACATCATTTCCGTTTCACCCGCCACGACCGCTGTGGCGGCAGGCGCACTGCCTCTGTAAGGGATGTGAGTAATATTCACCCCCGCCGACATCTTGAACAACTCTGCGGCCAAGTGCAGGGGTGAGCCATTGCCACCCGAGGCAAAGTTGATGCTGCCTGGTTTCGCTTTGGCCATGGCCACCAGCTCGGCCAACGTCTTGGCGGGGAAGGTCGGATTGACCACGAGGATTTGATAACCCTCTGCCACCATGCTGATGGGGGCAAAGTCTTTGAAAGGGTCGTAATTGACCTTGCCCAAGTGTGGTGTGATGGCGAAGTTAGGTGCAAAACCCAGTGTCAGTGTGTAACCATCTGGTTTTGAACGGGCGACCATTTCCGTACCCAAGTTACCGCCCGCACCAGCCTTGTTGTCCACAAAAACTTGCTGCCCCAGAGACACCGACAAACGCTGTGCAATCAGCCGACCCAGCGCATCATTGCCTCCGCCTGGCGGAAAGGGAATGACGAGTCGGATAGGCTTGTTCGGATAGTCTTGTGCCGCTGCTTGCGGAACGTGCAGCGCAAGAGTGATGACAGCGCCGGTCACAAGTGAACCCAACAAACGAAGAAAAGTAAAGGTCATACGGGTCTCTTTTTCTATTGAAAAACCATAATCGTTGCAATAAGCGTAAGCGCTGCAATAAGCATAAACGGTAATAGGGTGGCGTTTGATGCTCCCGTTTCGATCGTTGCGTGTTCCACACAACCGCTCCGGTGGCATACTCGGCGTTTTTTTATGCGCACCCTTCAAGTCTCAGCACTGTCGACTGGCCTGCATGTCCTGCGGATATGCGCGTTGGCGTTGCTGTTGCTGCCGGGGGCCAGTTGGGCCAAAGACTACATTCTCGAAAAAGCCTATTGGACAGACCTCACTGCCACGGCCAGTTTTGAGCAAGCTGAGCAGGCCAGTTACACGCCCTACGCGAATTTATTGAGCAAAGGCTTCAGTCCGGCGGTGCAGTGGGTACGGCTCAAAGTTGAAGCGATCCCCGCTGGCGGCCCCGATTCTTTGGTTTTGCGCATTCGTCCGATCTTTCTGGATGAAATCCGCTTGTTTGATTTTGCCGATCAACAGCGCTATCAGCGGCAACGCACTACCGGCGACTGGACACCTTGGCAGACCTCCGAATTTGAATCGTTGAACCACAACTTTCTGATTCCGGCCCAGGCGCAAGATCGCTATGTCTGGCTGCGGCTGTCCACCACCAGCACCCAGCTCTTGCAAGTTGAGGCGTTGGTGCCGCGCGACATGCAGCGTGAAGAGCAAAGACTCTGGCTGTTTCATGCCTTACTGCTAGGCCTGATTTTTTCGTCTCTGGTCTGGGTTTCTTTGGCGTGGTTGCGTGATCGTGATCTCGTCAACGGTACGTTTGTCTTGCGGCAGACCGTTTTACTGGTCTATACCGCTAGCTATCTGGGCTTACACCGCATTCTTTTGGCCGGGGTGGTCGATCCCCGGAATCAAGATAATTTTTACAACTGGCTGGTGTTGCTCACCACTGCGTTGTCGCTGGTATTTGAGTACCGTTTCTTGCGCGAATACCTTTTGCCCCGCTGGGCATATGGCTTACTCAAAAGCTTACTCCTCGCCTCCGCTGTGGCCATGTCGCTGATGCTGTTGGGGCATACGCGTACAGCCTTGAACACCAACATGCTGGTCAATGCCATTGGCCTTCTGAGTCTGCTGGTGATTTCTCTGCGTATTCGGCGTTATACCGTTGACACGCATGAACTACCTGCGTACCAGTTACCCAAGATAGCAGTGGTCGGCTACTACCTGATCATCGTGCTGGTGTTGGCTCTGAGTATCTTGCCGAGTTTGGGCATTCTTGCCGGCACCATGCTCGCGGTGTATGGCGTGCTGATGTACGGATTGATTTCGGGTCTGTTCATGACCACGCTGCTGATCGTGCGCTCGCATCAATTGGAGCGACTTCGACAAGATACTGCCAACAACTTGTTTCTGTCGCGAGAGCAATTGGCCATTGAAAAAAAACGCCGGCAAGACCAGACTCAATTACTGGGCATGCTCATGCATGAGCTCAAAACCCCCTTGTCGATCATCGACATGGCGGTTACCACCCAAAAAAATGACGTCCGTACCGCCGGCTATGTCAGTCGCTCGGTGGCCAACATCAAAGGCATTCTTGACCGCTGCATTCAGACCGACCGCATGGTCGAGCACGAATTCAAGCTGCAGTCGCAGTTGATCAATCTATCGCAGCAACTACACGGGTGGATGCAAGACCGCAATGAGGGACCTGAGCGGTTTGATGCAAACATTGAAGACGGCTGCCTTCTCACCAGCGACTTGCAGTGTCTGCAGATCATCGCGGGCAACCTGATCGACAACGCCTTCAAACACGGCGACCCACAAGCGCCTGTCCAGCTCAACTTATCGACCGCCTCAAACGCGGATGGGCGAGCCGGTGTTTTGCTCACTGTGGCCAACCGTCCCGGTCTCTCGGGTTGGCCTGATCCTGACCAGTTGTTCAACAAGTACTACCGAAGCGGAGCCGCTCAAAGAGTCTCCGGCACTGGCTTGGGGCTTTACCTCGTGCACAATTTGGCCGGTCATCTGGGGGGCAGCATTCGCTTTCAACCTGACAACAGCTCCATCCGATTCGAACTATGGATTCCTGCTTAAGCATCGTTCTCGTCGAAGACAACGACGACCTGCGCCTGCTCACCTGCGAGGCCTTGCGTGCCGAAGGCCATCGTGTGATCGGCCTGTCTTGCGCGGAAGAACTCGAAGATCAAGCCGGCGGCGAAGCCGTGGATGTTTTCCTTATCGATCTGAATTTGCCCGGAGAAGATGGCCTGAGCCTGGCGCGCCGCATTCGCCAAGCGCAGCCTTTGGTGGGCATCATCATCATCTCAGCGCGCTCAGGCCTGCAAGACAAGGTGGTCGGCTACGACAGTGGTGCCGACTCGTATCTGCCGAAACCGTTACCGTTTGTGGAATTGTCGGCAGCACTCAAGAGCTTCTCGCGTCGACGCCAAGCTCAGAAAAGCGAAACCGCCACACCCTCAAGCAGTTTTCGCCTTCAGCAACGCGGGCTGCACGGGCCGGCAGGGCAGGTACGGCTATCGGAGACCGAGACGGCGCTGCTCACCGCCTTTGCCCGTGCACCGGCAGGGCGTTTAGAGCATTGGCAAATGGCGGAGCTGCTCCATCTCGACACCGCAGACTTCAAAAAATCCAGCCTCGAATTGCGCATCGTTCGTTTGCGCAAGAAGCTCTCATTGGCCGGCGCCCAAGACAACTCGATTGAGTCGCTTCGCTCCGTTGGCTATCAACTCCTCGTGTCAATTCAAATCTACGCGTGAGGTCGCTAGACTGCCGCGCTGCGCTCGCAGCCACAAAAAATTCCTTCCAAATCCTGCTATTTCCTTTTTTTCACTTCATCTTTGTCGGTTCTGAATAGTTTTTATCGTTTTTTGAAGGTCTTTGAAGGGTTTCTATTGGAGTAAATAATTTAATTCACAGCATTCGCAAATTCAAAGCATGCTGTGCTCAATCTACACAAACTCGATCTGACAGGCCCTGCGGGCACTGTCAAAATTTCTGCCACAGAGGCGACGCTGCTGTTGGCATTTTCCAAATCTCCTGATGCACGGTTGAACTTTCCGCAGGTCGCTCAGTGCATGGGCTTGGCATCTGCTGACGAGCAAAGAGACAACATCCAGGTGCGCATGGTTCGCTTGCGCAAGAAGATGCACAAAGCAGGCGCCGAGGGCGCGGTGATTCAGGCCATCCGCAATGTGGGTTATCAGTTCTTTGAAGAGCTGGCGATTGGCAAGTCATGAGCCGTCACCAACGCCTACTCGGCTTGCCTTGGCTTCAGCTGACCGCACTCACTTTAACGGCACTCCCTGTGATGGCTTTGGCTGCCCCCGATGCCGGCTCGCTGCTGCAGCAAATTGAATCCCAGTCGGCGCCTCTCCAGTCGGCGCCTGGTCTGAAGACCCCCACGGTGCCGACGCCACCCGCAGCGGGCGACGCCGGTCCGCTGGTGCGCATCAACGAATTCCGGATCGAGGGCAACCAACTGCTCGGCACGACAGAATTACAAAGCGCCTTGGCCGGCTTCAGCGGGCGTGACTTGAGCCTCACACAGCTGCAAGAGGCCGCCTGGGTCATCGTCCAGACTTACCGCGAGGCAGGTTGGTTGGTGCATGCGTTTGTGCCGCCCCAAGAAATCGACCGCGGCATCGTCAAGCTGAAAGTGATCGAGGCCAAACTCGGCCAGCTGCGCGTTAACTTCCCGAAAGACGCTAATTTGCCGCACCGGCGCATTCAGGCCATGGCCGATGCGCAGCTCCTGCCCGGCCAGCCGGTCAGCCTGCACCAGGTCGACCGCTTGGTCTTGCTGCTCGGCGACATGTCAGGCGTCGTGGCCAGCGCGTCTTATCTTGAAGGTGCGCAGCCAGGCACCACCGACGTGTTGCTGCGTCTGGCCGAGGGTAAAAAAATAGAGGCTCGCCTGATGCTGGACAACTTCGGCGCGGTTTCAACCGGCAGCAGCCGACTGAGTGCCAATCTTGCGGTCAACAACGCCACGGGCTTGGGCGATGGGCTGGCGATCCAAGCCGTTCGCACCCAAGGCAGCACCTACGCGCGGGCGGCTTATTCCCTGCCCGTGGGTCTGCAAGGTTGGCGTGCTGGTTTTCATGCGTCAGACCTGAGCTACAACTTGGTCGGCAGCTTCGCAGCCCTGCAAGCCAGCGGAACCGCCAAGACCTGGGGTGCGGACTTGTCTGTGCCCCTGCTGCGTTCAACGGTGCGCAATGTGAGCCTGCAGCTCAGCACAGACCGCAAGACCTTTGACAACCAGGCTCTGGCCGGCACCGAGATCTCCAGCGTCTCTAAATACCAAGTAGATGTGCTGCGCACAGGGCTGAACGCCAACTGGTTCGACCAGTGGCTGACCCCTGCGCAGAACTCCGCCAGCGTCATGCTCTCTTCGGGGACTGTGGATCTGACGGACTCACCCAGCGCCGCTGGCGACAGCAACGCGGCCCGCACTGCTGGGCATTTTCAAAAGATCAACCTCGGCTACAACCGCGAGCAAAGCCTGACCGGACAGCTCAGCACTTACCTGCAAGCCGGCGCGCAGTTGGCCAACCGCAACCTCGACTCCTCAGAAAAGCTGTACCTTGGCGGTGCCTCTGGCGTGCGCGCTTACCCCAGCAACGAGGCTGGTGGCAGCACGGGCTTCACCCTGACCGTGGGCCTCAAGCACCGCCTCGACCCAGCCTGGACGCTGAACGGCTTTGCCGACATGGGCCGCATCCATGTCTATCGCAACAACGTGACGGCCTTGGGTGCCCCCATCACCACGCTCAACACACTGCCTCTGCAGGGCGTGGGCCTGTCTGTCAGCTGGCAAGGCAGCCAAGGCAAAGAACTCTCGGCCACCTGGAGCCGCCGCCAAGGTGCCAACCCTAGCGCCACCACCGCCGGTGCCGACAGCGATGGCACCCGCACCCTGAACCGTTTGTGGCTGTCTGCCGCGCTGAACTTCTGATCGAGAGCTCCTGAACATGAACCACGTCTACCGCCTCAAACGAACCGGCCGCACACAGCAACTGCAACCCGTGCCGGAAAACGCCCGCAGCGCGGGCAAAGGTGCGTCCAGCAGCGGCACCCGCTTGGCCCAAATCGTCGCGGGTACGCTGGCCAGCTTTGCGCTGAGCGGCATCGTTGCCTTGCTGCACGCGCAACAGGCTCCGCCGGTGGTTAGCCAGTTGCCGCAGGGTGGCGTGGTCAGCCGCGGCAGCGCCAACATCAACACCAGCACCACGCCTGCAGGCAAGGCGCTGATGACGGTGAACCAGACCAGCAACCGCGCCGTCATCGACTGGAACAGCTTCAATGTCGGCAGCGGCGCCAAGGTGCAGTTCAACCAGCCTAGCAGCAGCGCGGTGGTGTTGAACCAGATTTTGGGCAACAACGCCAGCCAGATTTACGGCCAAGTCAGCGCCAACGGGCAGGTTTTTTTGAGCAACCCGAACGGTATTTATTTCTCGCCCACGGCTCAGGTCGATGTGGGTGGTCTGGTGGCCACAACCGGCAAAGCCAATGCAGATGATTTCATGGCCGGACGCACGACCTTCAACCGCGATGGCGCCACGGGGAGTGTGGTCAACGAAGGGCAATTGAGCGCCGCCCTGCGCGGCTACATCGCCTTGCTCGCGCCAGAGGTGCGCAACCAAGGCGTGATCGTGGCGCAAGCCGGCACCGTGGCCCTGGCCTCGGGCGAGGCCGTCACGCTCAACTTCAATGGCGCAGGCACGGGTCTGGCCGGCATCACCACCACGCCGCAAACCATTGCCGCGTTGGTAGAAAACCGCAGCGCGGTGCTGGCCGAAGGCGGCTACATCGTTTTGTCAGCCCACGCGCTGGCCAGTCTGCAAGGCTCGGTGGTGCGCAACAGCGGGCAACTCAGCGCCAGCAGCCTGAGCACCCAAGGCGGCAAGATTGTCTTGATGGCCGACAGCATTGAGCTGACGGCGACCTCCCGCATAGATGCCAATGGCCCGCAAGGCGGCGGCACCGTGCTGGTGGGCGGCGACTGGCAAGGCAGCGGCGCCATGCGCCAGGCCGTGCAAGTGAGCATGGCGCAAGGCGCGAGCATCGAGGCCAATGCCACCGACAACGGCGACGGTGGCAAGGTGGTGTTGTGGAGTGACATTCACAACGCGCAGAGCGTTACACGCGCCAACGGCAGCATCAAGGCAGAGGCGGGGCCCCACGGCGGCAACGGCGGGCAGATCGAAACTTCGGGGCATCTGTTGAATGTCGATGACATTCAAGTGTCGACACAAGCCAACGCAGGCAATGCGGGTGAGTGGTTGCTTGACCCGTATGACATCACCATCGGGACAGCTGCAGAGGGTACAACTTGGGCTGCGGGCACTGTTACAGCAGGTGTACCCGTAACCTCAACATACACATCGGCGACAACCAGCACCATTCAGGCTAGCAGTATCACCAATGCGCTGGCCACTAACAACGTCACTATTCAAACGGGTGGCGTCGCTGGTGACGGCAATGGCAGCGGCGACATCAACATCAATGGCGCGGTGTCATGGGCCGCCAACAACCTGACGCTCAAGGCGCATGGCAGCATTTATGTCAACGCCGTCATGACGGCCACTAACACTGCGAGTTTGTATTTGAACTACGGGCTAGGCGCAGTGGCCGCAGGCAACACCAGTGTCATCAAAACAAATATGGGCGGGACCACTGGCGCATGGACTGGGAAAATTAATTTACCAAGTGGAAACACCCACTTCAAAACCACACAAGGTTCAAATGGCACACAAAAATCATTCAGGGTCATCACGGACTGGGCGGGGTTTTCTGCTCTAAGTCCAACTGTGAATAACGCTCTGGGTGCTGACATCGATGCTGGCAATGCAACGACAGGACATTTGTCAACCATAACTTCTGGTAACACGCTGGATGGCTTGGGGCACAACATTTCTAATTTGAATATCACTGGATTGGGTCTTTTTTTCAAGATCCAAGCATCGACCATTCAAAATTTAGGGTTGGTGAATATTGCTGTGACCGCCGACAGAAACGGACCAGCGGGCGTTTTGGTTGGGACAGTGAGTACTGGATCTGTTGTTAGAAATTCTTTCACCACAGGTTCTGTGAATTCAAGCTTCACAAGAGTCGGCGGTCTGGTCGGACTGGTGGAGACTGGGAAAATCATTGGCAGCTACACCAAAGCAAATGTTTCCACCACAGCCACTGGTACAACAGTCTCTGCGGGTGGCTTGGTTGGCAATTTTATGATCGGCTCAATAGCCAACAGTTTTGCAACGGGGAGTGTTACCGCGAATGGCGAGCAAGTCGGTGGGCTGATTGGCTACGCTGATCCGGATTATTACTCGAGCAACTTTGGCAATTGGGGTAACTCGATCACAAACAGCTATGCTTTGGGCGACGTCTCTGGCACGAGGAGTGTGGGCGGGCTGATTGGCAAAGTTATTTATAACGCCGGCGCACCACTCACGTTGACCAACAATTATGCTAACGGCAAGGTCACCGGTACGTTTCCGGCCAGCAATGCAGGGCTGATTGGCTCGGGAAGTAACTCCATCATCAGAACTGGAAATTACTGGAATACGACAACGTCTGGGCAATCAAACGGCATGGGGAATGCCAATGTGGCGGGCATCACGGGACTGAGCACTGCACAAATGCAGGACAAGACCAATTTCACCGGCTTTGAATTCACGACCAACCCTGTTTGGTTCATGCCAACTGCCGGCACACCATTGACGCCGAAGCTGTGTCTATTTGAAGCAAATTGTGGCATTGTTCAAGTCTATCTGTTGCCAGTCAGCGGGCAGAGCAGCACTTACGGCACAGCCCCAACCCTGAGCTATTGCTACAGCAGCAGTGCCGCCAATTGTTCCTATGTGACTTTCACAGGCATCCCAGGTACCGCTCAGTCTTACAGCTTGACGGACGGGCTTGTCTCCAAAAACGAAAACATCGTCGGTGGCGTGACGGGAACGATCGCCTTGACGGGCAACCCTAGCATTGCCGCAGCAGGCTTGGTCAGCACCACCAATGCACGCACCTATGCATTGACCTTGACACCCAGCTTGACGCTGGCGGGGTACAGCTTTTTGGCGGGCAACGCGGTGGACTACAACATCAACAAAGCCAATCTCACACAGGTGAATGCAACCAAGGTGTACGACAGACTGGGCACCGTCACGTCCGCTCAAATGACCAACATCACAGGGGTGCTGGGGCAGACCTTCAGCGCCACCGCAGGCACGGCAACCATCAGCGATGCCAACGTCCTCACCGCCAGCAAAACAATCACGAGTTTGGCGGGGTTGACCTTGACCAGCATCAATGGCGGGTTGGCCGACAACTACTTTCTCAGCAGCAACTTGCCCGCTGCGGGCGCACAAAACTCGGTTGATATCTCCGCCAAGGCATTGACGGTGAATGCCACGACAGTCGCTAACAAAACGTACAACGCCACAACCGCTGCCACCCTGAGCGATGGGACGCTGGTGGGTGTGATTGCTGCCGATGACGCGAGCGTGACGCTCACGCAGGCGGGTACGTTTGCTAACAAGACGGTCGGTACGGCCAAAGTGGTGACGGCGGCCAACACGATAGGTGGTGCGGCGTCGGGCAACTACAGCCTGACGCAACCGACCGGTTTGACCGCCGATATCACGCTGGCTGACTTGGCCGTGACGGGCGTAGCCGCGGCCAACAAGGTCTACACCGGCACCACCACCGCCACCTTGACGGGCACGGCGGCGGTGTCGGGCTTTGCTGGCGATGTGGTCAGCGCCACCGGCACCGGCGCCGGTTTGTTCGCAGACAAAAATGTCGGCAATGGCAAAGCCGTGACGGTGTCTGGTTACACGCTGACGGGCACGGATGCGGGTAATTACACCGCAGTGCAACCGACCGGTTTGACCGCCAACATCACGGCGGCCGCCTTGAGCGTGACTGCCAATAACGCCAGCAAGACCTTCGACAGCTTGGCTTACAGCGGCGGCAATGGTGTGGCTTACAGCGGCTTCGTCAATAGCGAAACATCCGCAGTGCTGGGTGGTGCCCTGTCTTACGCTGGCACAGCGCAAGGCGCCACCAACGTCAACACGTACGCCATCACCCCGCAGGGCTGGACCAGTAGCAACTATGCCATCAGCTATGTCAACGGTGCCCTGACCATCAACCCGGTCGCGCTCGTCCCTGTTGTCGGCTCGCTCACGGGCACGGTGAACAAGGTCTACACCGGCACGACCACGGCCACCCTGAGTAGCAGCAATTACTCACTGACTGGCTGGGTCGGCACTGACGGCGCGACCGTCACCAAAACCACGGGCAATTACGCTAACAAGAACATAGGTAGCAGTAAGGCCGTGACCGTCAACCTGCTTGCATCGGACTACTCAGCCACTGGCGCAACAAACCTGTCGAACTACAGCTTGCCCAGCACCATCACAGGCAATGTGGGATCGATCACGGCGGCCTCGCTGAGCATCAGCGGGGTCACGGCAGCTGACCGTGTCTACACTGGTACCACCACCGCCACCTTGACGGGCACGGCGGCGGTGACGGGCTTGGCTGGCGATGTGGTCAGCGCCAGCGTTACGGGCGCCGGTTTGTTCGCAGACAAAAATGTCGGCAATGGCAAAGCCGTGACGGTGTCTGGTTACACGCTGACGGGCACGGATGCGGGTAATTACACCGCAGTGCAACCGACCGGTTTGACCGCCAACATCAGCAAGGCGCCATTGGCAGTCACCGCTGCCAATGCAAGCAAGATCTATGGCGATGCCATCCCCACGTTGACCAGTGTTGTCAGTGGATTTGTGGGTGGTGAATCACTCGCCACATCTGGCGTCACAGGTGCAGGAGTGGCGACCACCACAGCGACCACCACCACACCGGTTGGAACGGCCGCGATCACCGCTGGCGCAGGCAATTTGGCCGCAGGAAATTACAGCTTTAATTTAGTCAACGGCACACTCACGGTGACCAGCGTTAGCGTCCCGGATAACGGCGCCGAAGTCGCAGCAGCCGCCGCCGCTGCTGCTGCGCAAGCCGCAGCAAAGGCCGCAGCCGAGGCCGTAGCACAAGCGGCGGCCAAAGCAGCAGCGGAAGTTATAGCGCAAGCGGAGGCAAAAGCCGCTACTGAAGCAGCTGTAAAAGCCGCCGATATGGCCAAACTTGTGCTGGATCAGGTCGCTGGACTCAGCGGCTCAAAGGCGGGTGCCGTTGCGGCGCCACTGGACACACCAGTCAAACCCGAGCAGACAGAAAAAACGCCATCGGCTGAGCTCGCTGTGATGGGCTCAAATCAAACGCAATCACAGTTCACATCGGTGACAGCGCCTACGCCAGTGGCAGCGCCCGTAGCATTGGCGCGAACCGGTGTGTTGGCGGTGACGATTTTGCAGGGTAATGAAGGAAGTACCACCTTAGCGAGCGTTGCGTTTGAACAAAATCAAACCACCACGTCAATCGAAGCTTCAGCGCCACCTTCTGTGCTGTTTAAAGCTGCAAAAGTGGAGTTCACAGACAAGCTGACGACTTTCATGGTGGCGGCACCTAATGGTGAGATGGTGGAGTTTCAAGGTGGCGTGGTGAACAACCGTATGGTCATCATGGCGTCATCAGCTGAGGCCAAGCGCGTAGCTCAGTCTGAATTGAATTTAGTGTTGGCCGCAGCCGTCATCAGCTTAGGCAAAGAGAGCCGCGTCATGTTGGCGCAATTGGATGGCGTTGTCCTTGACTTGCGCTAACACTAAGTATGCAGCGTCAATGACGGCAGCAGAGAAAATTATGAAGCGAAAACTTAACTCAATTCATCGGTCCGTTTTTTGGGGCGTCCTGCTGTCGTTGATTGTCGCCGCAGGGTCAATCATCGGTGCGGCTAAGGTCGAAAAGTGGCCGCTGCTAGGCCATTAGCCTTGCTTCAGTGCGTCTTCAAACTCAGCCAGCTCTTCAGCGATAGCCGCGTATTTTTTGGACTTGGCTTTGTTGTCGACCCACTGGAGGGTGGCTTCCTCTAAGTCTTCTTTGTAATTGGCGAGAGCGTTTTCTTTGATTTTTGCAGTGACCTTCTTGTCAGCGCTAGACCAGAGGTCAATCAGGTCCGACAGGCCGTTGTCGAAATCTTCAAACGTTTCGAGATGAACCCGCTGGGCGTTTTTATCGTTCATGCTTATCTTTCTCACTTTCTTTGTGTTGGGGCATAAAAAAAGCCCCATGCTATCTTGAAAAATAGCAGGGGGCTTAGAGCCTGTTCGGCTTGTCCTGGCTCCTCGACCTGGGCTCGAACCAGGGACCTACGGATTAACAGTCCGGCGCTCTACCAACTGAGCTATCGAGGAATGAAGCCTCAGATTATAGCGTGCTTTTTTGGCTGTTCTGAGTGCTGAGTTTCAAAATTTCAGACTGGAGGCGACTTGCTTCGGCTTCTGGATCGGCGGCTGTCACCAGCGCACGGACGACGGCTGCTGAGCCAACGCCGCTGGCCATGACGTCGGGCAAACGCGCAGCGTCAATGCCGCCAATGGCCACCAGCGGGTAGTCGCGCAGCACGCTGGCGTAGGCGCTCAGTCGGCCGGTGCCTTGGGGCGCTGTGAGCATGCGTTTGAGGGTGGTCGGGAAGACCGCACCCATGGCGATGTAGCTGGGCGCGTGCGCATCGGCGCGCAGCATTTCTGCATAGCCGTGGGTGCTGAGTCCCAAGCGCAACCCGGTTTGGCGAATGACTTTCAGGTCGGCGCTGTCCAGGTCTTCTTGGCCAAGGTGAACGCCGTAGGCACCTGCGTCAATCGCCGCTTGCCAGTGGTCGTTGATGAAGAGCAGCGCTTTGGTGTCTTGCACCGCTTTGACGGCGGCTTGCACTTCGCGCGCAATGGCGGCGGGGTCTTCAGACTTGAAGCGCAGTTGCACCGTGGGCACACCGGCTTGAGCCATGCGTGCGACCCATGCTGCATCGGGCAACACGGCATACAGTCCGAGTTGTTGCGGGCAGGGTGCAAAGCTGTTGCTGCGTGGCCAAGGCTGAATGTCGAAATCGCTCGGTTCGGTAGGCCAAAGGCCAGCGTCAAAGCGGCCGGTGCGCTCGGTTTGAGCCTGCCAGGCCTTGGCCACGCAGGCCGCATCGTTTTCGATGAAACCCATGCGCAGGCAGGCTTCGTTGACGGCATCGAAGATGACGTTGTGGGCGGGCCTGTAGACAGCAGTTGACGCTGTTTCAAGACCAAAAGTACGTTGATGCGTGCTGACGATGGTCTGCACGGCGGTGCCGTGATCGATAGCCTCTAAGCTCTGCTGAATGTATGTCATAGCGGTTCCTTGGCGCGGTGGATCAGTGCTCAGCGTGGTGCCAAAACGGCGTGCCCAAAACGGGGGTGCTGGGCTGTGCGGCTTCTTGCTCGGCCATCACGCCGCCGCGGTGTGCGCCTCGGCCGGCCTGCACGGCATCGGCAAAAGCGCCGGCCATCATCAGCGGGTCTTGCGCTTGTGCCACGGCGGTGTTGAGCAGCACGCCGTCGTAACCCCACTCCATCACCTGGCAGGCGTGAGAGGGCAGTCCGAGACCGGCGTCAACAATCATCGGCACGTCAAGCCGCTCACGCAGCAGGCGCATAGCGTAGGGGTTGATGGGGCCTTTGCCGGTGCCAATCGGTGCGGCCCAGGGCATCACGGCTTGGCAACCGACGTCGACCAACTTGCGGCACAGCACCAAGTCTTCGGTGCAGTAGGGCAAAACTTTGAAACCGTCTTTGATCAGGTGGCTGGCGACCTCGACTAAATTGAGTGTGTCGGGCTGCAGCGTGTAGTCGTCGCCGATCAGTTCGAGTTTGATCCAGTCGGTTGAAAAAACCTCGCGCGCCATCTGCGCGGTGGTGATGACTTCTTGCATGCTGTGGCAGCCGGCGGTGTTGGGCAGCACCGGAATGCCGAGCTTTTTAAGCAGTTCCCAAAAGCCGTTGCGGGTGTCCGCCGACACCACGCCCTGCCGGCGCAGTGATGCCGTGACCATGGCTGGCTTGGCACGGCGCAGAGCCGCTTCCATGACGCTGGGCGAGGGGTAGCGAGCGGTGCCGAGCAGCAAGCGGCTCTGGAATGTTTCGCCGTAGAGGACCAGCGAATCTGCGGCTGCTGTAGGTGAAGCTTCGTTCATGAATCGGTTCCTAGATTGGCCGAAGGTTTAACCGCCGGTGACGGGGGCAATGATTTCAATCTGGTCGCCGTCTTGCAAGGGCGTCGCAGCGTATTGGGTTTTGGGCACGAACTGGAGGTTGACCGCTGTCGCAAAAGGCGGCCGAGCGTCAGCCAAGGCCAGCG
This sequence comes from Polaromonas sp., assembly GCA_030654695.1. Classification (GTDB taxonomy): domain Bacteria; phylum Pseudomonadota; class Gammaproteobacteria; order Burkholderiales; family Burkholderiaceae_C; genus Polaromonas. Next base: position 39,650 of record JAURWY010000002.1, on the reverse strand, counting down.
CATCGGCAAGGGTGGCGGCAGCGTCGATGTCGAGCGGGATGCGGTTGAGAAATATTTTCATACGGGCTTTGGGGTCAGGTGGTCAACTCGCAAATCAAAAGTGCGCGCCAGCGCGCTGTCGCCGGTGGTCAGCAGTTCCATCACGACGTCGAGCATGGCCGGCGCAATCAAAAAACCATGGCGGTACAAGCCATTGATTTGCAGTGAGCGCTCCCCGGTAAAGCGCACCGCGGGCAGGTTGTCTATCAGGGTGGGCCTGCACTGAGTGGAAATTTCAAGCAGCCGCGCTTCGGCAAAGCCCGAGTGCACCGAGTACGCGGCGCTGAGCAGTTCGAGTGCGGAGCGCACGCTGGCGGGCGACATGTCTTCAGACTCAATCTCGGTCGCGCCGATGACAAACACATGGTCTTCTTTGGGCGCAATGTAAAGCGGGTAGCGCGGGTGCACCAAACGCACCGGCCGCAGCAGCGTGACTTCGGGCGCATGCACGCGCACCACTTCACCGCGCACGCCGCGCAAGCCTTGCCACTCGGGTTTGGCACCCAGACCGCGGCAGTCAAACACCCAGTCGGGCTGGTCTGCTGTACCGGGTTTACCGGGTGAAAACTCTTCGGGTGAGCGCGGGCTGTTCCAGTGCAGCTCGACTTTGAGTTGCTCCAGCTGATGCAGCAAGGCCGCCAGCAGTTGCCGGTTGTCTAGCTGGCCTTCGCCGGGCAAATACAGACCTTGTGCAAAGCGCTGACCGAGCGCGGGTTCGAGTGCACTGATGGCTGCGGCGTCGAGTGTTTGGGCGGGTTGCAACTCCGGCATGGCACGGGCGGTGGTGTCTAACTGCCGTTGAAAGCGCGAGGCCTCGGCAGCGTCTTGGCGATGCCAGACGATCAAGGTGCCGTTGTGCTGAAAGAAGGTCGGTTGCGCCAGCTGTGCGATGAGTTCGGGCCAGCGCTTGAGGCCGTGACTGCCCATGCGCACCACGCCGTTTTCAGTCACCGCAGATTCCGCCAGCGGCGCCAGCATGGCCGCCGCAGCGCGAGCGGCTGAGCCTGTAGCGTCAGGGGCGCCTGCCTCATGCAGCGTCACCCGATGACCGGCTTGCGCGAACGTCACGGCCAGCAGCCGGCCCATGAGGCCAGCACCTAGAACAAGCATGTGTGAACTGGAAGCGCCAGAAGCGCGGGGAACGGTTGTCATTGAATCCATCTGAAGTGAAGCAGGTGGACAAAACAAGAGTGCGTTAAGTAAAAACGACGCTGTCTGAAAACTTCCCACGCCAGCATGATCTGGATCGGGTCTTAGGGTTTTTCTCAGACCAGCCGTCAAGCCAGACACCCCTGTTTCATCCGTAACCAGAATTAAATCACAAGTCGCATGACCTAATTGATGCAAGCGATTTGCCCGATAATTTTGGCATGAGCTCCTACGCCTTCCCCATCCCTCACCACCGTTATGCCCGGGTCTTGTCGATTGCTGGTTCTGACAGCGGCGGCGGTGCCGGCATTCAGGCCGACCTGAAAACCTTCAGCGCTTTGGGCTGCTACGGCATGACCGCCATCACTGCCCTGACAGCACAAAACACGCTGGGCGTGAGCGGTATTCACGCTGTGCCAGCCGCTTTTTTGAAGGCCCAATTGCAGGCGGTGATTGAAGACATCGGTGTCGACGCCGTGAAGATCGGCATGCTGCATTCTCCGGACGTCGTCAAGGTCGTGGCGTGGGCGATTCGCCATTACCAGCTAGAAAACGTGGTGCTCGACCCGGTGATGGTCGCCACCAGTGGCGACCGTTTGATTGAGCAAGAGACGGTGCAGGTGCTGCGGCAAGAACTGTTTCCGTTGGTGAGCGTGATCACGCCGAATCTGGACGAGGCGGCTTTGCTGCTGGGTCGGCCGATTGAACACGCTGACGAGTTAGACCAAGCCGCCAGCGACTTGCTGGCGATGGGCGCGCGTGCCGTGTTGCTGAAGGGCGGCCACTTGAAAGGGCAAGCCGTGGTGGATGTGTTGGCTGAAGCTGGCCAGCCTTGGCTGCACCTGCGCTCTGAGCGCATTGCCAGCAAAAACGTGCACGGCACGGGCTGCACGCTGTCGTCGGCCATTGCCGCGCACCTGGCGCTGGGGCTGCCACTGCGAGATGCTGTACAGCAGGCGCGGGTTTATATTTTGAGCGCGATCGCGGCCGGTGCGGCGGTTGAAACCGGCTCAGGCCACGGGCCCTTGAACCATGGTTTTGCGCCTGTGCCGCTTCACTTCATCACCAAGCCACCGTCGACCACCAGCACCTGACCGGTCATGAAGCGGCTCCAGTCGGTGGCCAAGAACAACACCGGCCCGGTGATGTCTTCAGGTGTGCCGATGCGGCCCAGCGGCGTTTGCGCCACGATCGCGTCTTTGACGGCTTCCCGCGTCAGTCGGCTTGAATCTGTCGGCATCACCAGACCGGGCGCGACACAGTTCACGCGAATACCCAGCGGCCCCAAGTCAGTCGCCAAATGTCGGCTGAAACCGACCAAGGCTGACTTGGCTGTGGCGTAGTCGTTGTAGGCCACGGTCGGGCGTTCGACCAAGTCGCTGACCATGTTGATGATGCTGCCTTGCGTGCGCTGCCTGAAGTGCGGCAACACGGCTTGGCAAACGTTGTAGGCGGCTTGCACCGAGCCGTCAAATTGTGTCTGAAAGGCGTCCCATGGCAGCTCCCAAAAACGCTGCCGATGTTCGGGGTCAAACGCATACGGGCTGAAGGCGTTGTTGACCACCACGTCAATGCGGCCGGTCTCTAGCAGCGCCTGAGCGACCATGGCGGTGACCGCTTGCGGCTCCCGCACGTCGGCCTGCAAGGCCATGGCGTCGCCGCCCAACTGTTGGCAGGCTTGCACCACCTCGTCAGCGGCGGCTGCGTTTTGCAGGTAGTTGACCAAGACCATGGCGCCTTCGCGCGCAAAGGCCTTGGCAATGGCCGCACCAATGCCGCGACTAGCACCTGTGATCAAGACCACTTTGCCTTGAAAGGCTTGGCTGCTGTTGCTCATTTTGCCAGTGCTCATTTTTTGCCCGGCAGCAAGTCTTGACTCACCACGTCAGAGATCTTGATGTCGCGCTGAATCACGCCGAAGGCTTTGTAAGCTTGGGCGCCTTTTTGCAGGGACAGCATGTCAAAAGCACCGAGCCCATTTTTTTGCGTGTTGACCGAGACACTGGACAAATTGCGCAGCTTGATGATCTCGATGTTGATGGCCGGGTCTTTGCCGTCAATGGCGTATTTGACAGCCAGTTTGGCGGCTTCTTCCGGGGAGCTAATCATCCAATCGGCGCTGTCCCGGTAGGCCAGCAAAAAGCGCTTGAGCACTTCCTTTTTAGTTTGGTAGATTTCTTCACGTACCACGAAGAAGTCGCTGGAAATGTTCAGGTGGTTTTTGACTTCCATCACATTGACGTCGCCCAAGCCGCGTTGTTTACCCACCAGCAAGCCGGTGTCGGTGGCGGCTGTGGCGTCGACCTGGCCTTGCATCAGGGGTGCGAAGTTCAACAAGCCCGTCACCACCACGGTCACGTCGGATTCGCTCAAGCCCGCTTGGTGCAAAAGCACCTGCAGGTTTTGCCGCGTGCCGCTGGACAGGCTGTAAACGCCGATGCGTTTGCCTTTGAGGTCGGCTGGCTTGTTGATGTTGGCTGATTTGAGCGACACCACGTTGAAGACGTTTTGCGGATAGATGTCGTAGATGGCGCGCAGTTTTGCGCCTTTGTCCAAGGCCGCAAAAAATGAACCCGGGTCGGTGAAAGCAATGTCGGCCTGGCCGCTGAGGATGTTGCGCAAAGCATCGCCGCCACCCGCGCCCGGTACGTAACCGAGCTCAATGCCGCGCGCCTTGAAAAAGCCCTTGTCTTCTTCGACCAGCAAGTTGGTGATTTCAGTGATGGGCTTGCTCCAGCCAGCGACCACCATTTTGTCGAGCCGGGCTGGCGACTGCGCCAGACTGGTGCTGGGCGCGCTGAGCGCTAAAGCACTGACAACAAGAGCCAGGGCTGCGGGCAGGGTTTGAAATTGGCGGGTCCAGAGGGTCATTGTTTAGCTTTCTTTGGGGTATCAACAGGCGGCTGGAGCAAGCGTCGCTCCAGCCATTCGGCAGACTTGTAAAACACCAGTCCCAGCACGGTGATCAGAGTCAGCACCGCAAACATCAAGGGCGTGTCCATGGAACCTTGCGCGGCAATGATCAGCGCACCCAAGCCTTGGCTGGCGCCAATGAATTCCGCCACCACCGCGCCGACCCAGGCCAACACCACGGCCACGCGCACGCCGGCCATGATGCTGGGCAGGCCGGTGCGGACCTTCAGCCGCCACAGCGTTTGCCAGCGGCTGGCCCGCAACATGCGAAACAACTCCAGCCGCTGTGGGTCAACTTGTTGCAGGCTGGTGGCGGTGTTCTCGAGCAGGGGGAAAAAACAAATCAAGGCGGTCATGACCACGATGGGCAAGGTGCCAAAGCCAAACCAAACGATGAACAGCGGCGCCAGCGCCAGCTTGGGCACAACTTGACTGATGACCACGTAAGGCATCAAGATGCCGCGCAAACGGGCTGACTCGCCCAACACCAAGCCGCCGACAAAACCCACCGTGCCTCCTAGCAGCAGCCCCAGCACCACGGCTCGGGTGGAGCTGACAATGTGCGGCCACAAGTAGCCGCTAGCCAAGCCTTGCCAAAGCGATTGCGCAATGACACTGGGTGCGGGCAGCACCAAGGGTGATGGTTGGGCCATGCGCACCCAAGCTTCCCACAGTAAGAAGAATACGACACCCATGGCAATTGACATCCAGTGCTCGCGGCGCATCACAGGCTCCCGTCCATGGCTTGACGCAACTCGGCGCAACGGGCATTGAAGTCGGCGGTGTAGCGCAGAGCGGGCTGGCGCGGGTGTAGCAAGTCAACGGCCAGCTGGTGACAAATCGTGCCCGACTGCATGACGCTGACGTTGTCCGCCAGATAGACCGCTTCAGCGATGTCATGCGTGATAAACAAGACGGAGGTGCCTTGACTTTGGCAAAGCGCCAGCAGGTCTTGCTGCAGCTCGCTGCGCGTGATGGCGTCTAGCGATGCAAAGGGCTCGTCCATAAATAAGATCGGCGGCGCTGTGATCAAGGCTCTGGCGATCGCGACACGGCTTTGCTGCCCGCCTGAGAGTTGTTGCGGATAGCGCGACTGCATGCCATTGAGATCAAGTTGATCGAGCAACGCCTTCGCTTTCTCATGCTGGGCAGCTTGAACTTTTCCATGCAGGGCGATGGGCAACAAGACGTTGTCCAGCACCGTGAGCCATTCCAGCAAGGTCGGCGACTGGAAGACAAAACCCATGTCGGCGGTCGGTTCTGAGACCGGCACACCTTGCAAGGTAACCGCGCCACTTTGCGGTTGCAGCAAACCTGCGGCGAGCTTGAGCAAGGTCGTTTTGCCGCAGCCACTGCGGCCAATCAGGCAATGAAAATCACCGGGCGCGATGTGCAGGCTGACGCCATGCACGACATGGTTCTGGCCCGGGTAGGCGTAGCGAACGTCCTCGAGTTCTAAAAATCGGCTCATGTCACAGCTCGTAGGAGGTGAAGCGTTCAGCAGCCAGTTCCGCCGATTGGTCGATGTCGACCATGCGCACCAAGTCAAGCAAGCTGAAGCGGCCATCGTGGTGCCAACCGGCTTCGGGAGAGGTCATCGCACCCAAGGCGCAAATGCGGGTGACGCCGGCTTGGCCCAAGGCCTCACCCAGCGCCAGCAGTTCCTCGGGCGCTGCGGCCAAGCCCACCGTTTGCAAGTAGGCGCGTTGCGGCTCAATCAGCGGCATCACGTCATGCAGCGAATCCACCGCGACCACCAGAATGCAGCGGTTCAGCGGGCCGGGCAGCAACGGCTGTGGGCTATCGGCGTAAACGACTGTGAAGGCTTGTGTCGCGTCGCCCAGCACGCGGTGGCCAGCGTGCCTAAGGCTCTCAAATTCGTGATGTTCCCGCCAACTTCCGACGCTGGCTGCTTCTTCCAGCGTCAGCGTTCGGCGTGTAAATTTAGCCGCCAGTGCAGCCAGCTCGCCGGCCAGGAGCTGTGCAAATTCGAGGGGCTGAACTGGCCCACCACGCTGCACATAAAACACATGCGGGGAATAACAACCTTGCTGGTCCCAGCGAGCAATATCCAGCGCCGCAGCACGCGCTGTGGCTTGCCCTCGAAGGACGGATAGAGCCGCGTTGGAGACCATGCCAAAACTGAGCTTGTGGCCGTGTGGCAAGAAGCGCGTGGTCACCGGCATGCGGTCTTGCATGGCTTGCAGCGCCTTGTTGCCGCCGTAGGCGAGCACCACGTCGGCCTCGGCAAAAACGCAGCGCTCAACGTCCGGGTCACCGCCTTGCCACCAGACCACGGCAAAGCAGTCGGCCCAGCGCGGCTCGACTTCAACCAGCAGACGGGCAAACAGGCTGGCAAAAATAGGTTCTGCACTGGACATTTTTCCGATGGCACCGGCTTTGACCAACAAGCCAGAAACAAAACTCCACAAGGGCAGGGCGGGCACATTGCCAGCCCAAACGTGAACCAGTAAATCCGGGCCGATGGCCTTGGTCCAGCCGCCTTTGGGGCGGGCTTGAAACTCGTCGAGTAGCTTGGGGTTGGCAAAATCTTCGGTGACAAAGCGCTGCAGTTGCAGCGCCCGAAAGGTTTGCAGGTAGCTGTTCAAACCCAGCCGCACCATGGCGGCGTCAAAGCCGGTGGCGCGCGGCAACAGGCGCTCAAGTTCTTGCCGGTAGGGGTCGTTGGCGTTCAACAAGCGCGCGATCGCGGTGTCGATGGTGCGGACGATGTCCGAGATTGGCAACGACTTCAAATGTGTCCGACTGGCTTGGCGAATGCGGCTGGCGAGGGTTTTGATTTGGTCGGTGCTGAGTTCGGGTACGTCCACCGATAACGTATCAGTTGTGGTGCCCAGTTGCAGTCGCTTCCATTGAACTTCGTCGTCCCGCAAGCCGGGCAGGTAACCGGCTTTGAAGACGTTTTTGTTGGCGCTGGTCGTTGTCATCCGCGCGCTGCTTTCAGGAAGTCTTCAACCGCCAACGAGCAGCCCTTAGCCTCTGCGCCTTGCGCTCGGCCCAGCAGGACAAAACCATCGGCTGTGGCAACGCCCACATCTTCCGTCAAGATGGTGGTGACTGAGTTGAAGTTGGCCAAGTCGGTGTGCGCCAAAACACCGCGCTCGCCTCTGGCAACTTCTTGCCCTGTCATCGGGTCCAGCAATCGTGAACGCAGCCAGTGCGGCCCGCGCTTGACCGATGGAACGCTGTAGTTGCCGGCGTCATAAAACTGCGTGCTCAGCTCGGTCATGCCGTACATGTTGATGCACTGACGGCGGTCGACGCCTAAGGTGGCTGACAACTGGCCGTAAAAATCTTCCATCGGAATATCCCGCGACTGGCCTTTGAGGCCACCGGTGTCGAGGATTCGGCTGCCCTTTGGCAGGGCAAACGACTGTCCGCGCGCCTGCAGTTCATCCAGCAGATGGACAAAGCTGTAACTTGCGCCCAACAAGGCAAAGGCTTGATTCGATTGCTCAGCCTTTCGCAGTGACTCACACAGCGCGTCGGTACGCAGACCGTTTTGATCCAAGTAGTAAGCGCTGTCAGCGGTTCCAAAATGCTGCATCGCCAAGCCCAGGTAGTGGGCGAGTGAGGAGTTCTGCATCAGCGTTTCGGTCGGGAACAGAATGCCCATCGGCAGGCGTGTGTCGCCTTGCATGAAGTGTTCGCTGAAGTGCCGCAACATGGACGCGTCATACACGGCCAAGTTCGGGTGGTGGTGTCGGCCTTTGACATCGCCTCGGGTCGTACCGCTGGTCATGAAGACGCGCTCGCATTCCTCTACAGGAACACAACTCAGCGTGAACTCTTTGAAGGCGTCGATCGGCACGGCCGGAATCTCGTGCCAACTTTTGACCAGCCGCGAGGTTTTGCCGCGCAGCTGGCAAAAACGTTGGTAGGGCAGGTTGTGCGTGAACTGTCGGGCAAAGATGCGCAGCGCCAGCGCATTGAATTCCTCATCGCTGACGGCCTGTCGCGCGATGAACGCCAGCAATTCACGGGTGATGTCTTCAGAAGTTGTGCTGCCGTTTGCCATGTCCTGTCCCATTTTTTGGCAGGAAGGCTGGTGGCTAACGAGGACGTGCTCTGAGGCAGAGTCGGTCGTTGTCAAACTGGCTTCCCTGCGCGAGGATTACCTCAATCAGGTTCAAAGGGACTTTCTCAGCCGTTGCCACTTTCATGGCAACAGCACCCCTAGCGAATGGTTCTTGCGAACGATTTGAATTGTAATGCGTCCCAGAGGCTGCGATGCCTTACGATTTTTAATCGTTAGAAACGGACTTTTCGACACCCAAGACCCTGTGCAGCTTGGTGCTGGTGGTGGTGTATTGCAGCTGGATGGTTTTGTCCGGAAAGATGATCGGTGCAGCGCCAAAAGCGGCCAGCACACATTCATGGAAGCCGCACAAAATCAGTTTTTTCTTGCCGGGATAGGTGTTGATGTCGCCGACCGCAAAAATGCCTGGCTCGCTGGTCGAGAACTTCTCGGTGTCCACCGTGAGCTGCTTGCGCTCAATAGCCAGACCCCAGTCGGCAATCGGTCCAAGCTTGGGCGACAGGCCAAAGAACACCAGCAGCTTGTCGACCGGCAGCGCGTGCGTGACACCATCGGGGTCTGTGATGTTGGCCGTGGTCAGCTTGCCGTCTTTTTCTTCGTAGCTGGTCACTTGGCCTGCCATGAACTGCATGGCCTTGGCCTCGCACAAAGCTTTCATTTCAGCTACCTTGGTGGGCTCAGCTTGAAAGCTGTCACGCCGATGCACCAAGGTCACGCTCTTGGCTTGCACCGGACCAGCTTTGGCGAAGGCTATGGCTGCGTCGATGGCTGCGTCGCCACCGCCGACGATCACCAAGTGTTGTCCTGCAAAGTCTGCCGGATTGTTCACGCGGTAAAAAAGCTGTGTGTCGTCAAATTTCTCCAAGCCGTCGAGGCGCAGCAGGCGCGGCTGGAAAGCACCGACACCCGCAGCGATGAATATCGTCTTGCTTAAAAAGGCTGTGCCTTTGTTCGTCGTCAGTAAAAACCTGCCATCGGCCTGCTTTTCAAGGGTGCTGACTTCTTGCCCGAAATGAAAGGTCGCGCCAAAAGGCTCGATCTGCCGCAGCAGCGACGTCGTGAGTTCGCGGCCGGTGGTGGCTGGCAGGGCTGGAATGTCGTAAATCGGCTTGTCGGGGTACAGCTCAATGCATTGGCCACCAGCGTAGGGCAGCGAATCAATGACGTGGGACTTGATCTCCAGCAACCCCAGCTGGAAGACCTGAAACAAGCCGACAGGTCCCGCACCGATGATGACGGCGTCGGTTTCGATGACGGCTGCGTTCACTGGATGTGGCGCCAGAAAAATCAGCGAATGAGTTCGCTGAGCTTACCGGTCTTGTCTTTCCATTCCTCTGCATCTGGCAAAGCCGGCTTGCGCTTGGTGATGCTTTTCCAGCCTGGCTGTGTCGACAACTCAAGGTTGATCTTGATGAAGTTGAGTTGGTCTGCGGGCAGGTCTTCTTCTGCGTAAATCGCGTTGACCGGGCATTCAGGAATGCACACGGCGCAGTCGATGCACTCGTCCGGTTCGATCACCAACATGTTGGGACCTTCGCGGAAACAGTCGACGGGGCACACATCCACACAGTCGGTGTACTTGCAACGGATACAGGATTCAGAAACGACGTGTGTCATGCTTTATTGGCTCTGTCGGTGAAAACCCTAGATTTTAAGATCTTTCTAGGGCCGGGCTGAAGGGAGGGTTTAAAGGCGGGCTCAACGCTATAGGGCGGACAGAACCAATGCGGCTCCGGAGGTCTTGTGTGAGGCGGTATCGACCAGCACCAGAGAACCCAGAATACGCGATTCGGCAAAGGGCACGGCGGCGATGGGTTCCTGCAGCGTCAGCTCGACCACGCCGATGGCATTGGCGTCGAGTTGTGTCGCCGCTTGCTCTTCCAGCGTGTTGATGTTCACTTGGTGGACGATGCGCTTGACCTTGGCTTTGACCCAGCGGTGGCCTTGCAAGGCCCAATAAAGGCGCCCGGGCAGCAAAGGTTCGTCATCCATCCAGGCGACGGTTGCGGTCAGCTCGCGTTGGCCGGGTGAGGCGCCAAAGCCTTCAGTGGCCAACAACACGTCACCGCGTGACACGTCGAGTTCGCGGTCCAAGATGATGCCGGCGCTGTGGCCTGCACGCACTGACTTGGGCTTACGCGCATGGTCCAGCACTTCGGCCACCACAGCGCTTTTGCCGCCGGGCAAGACGCTGACGCTCTGGCCGACTTGCACTGCGCCGCTGGCAATCCGGCCCCAGAAAATACGCCGTCCTTGTGAGGTGTCGGCGCTGGACGAAAACTTCTCAACCCATTGCACCGGAAAGCTGAAGGGCTGAGCGGTGTCCGCGGGGGTGGCTGACAATTGCTCCAAAATTGCTAACAAAGCCGGGCCTTGGTAGTTGCACCAACCGGGGTTGGCGTCGACCACGTTGAAGCCAATCAGGGCAGACACCGGCACGATGGCGTGCGCGGTGATGCCAGCCTCTTGTGTGAACCGCCGCAGTGCCGCGCTGATGTGCTGAAACGCCAGCGCAGGGTCTTCGACGGCGTCGAGTTTGTTGACGGCAAAGACGATGGACGGCACGCGCAGCAATTTCACCAGCAGTGAATGGCGGCGGGTTTGTGGCAACAGATTCGGCAGGGCTGATTGCCAGTCGAGTTTGGTCGCGTCGACCAGCACCACGGCCGCGTCGGCGCTGGAGGCTGCCGTGACCATGTTGCGGGTGTATTGCTCATGGCCGGGCGCATCGGCAATGATGAATTTGCGGGCGACCGTGTTGAAGTAGCGGTAGGCCACGTCAATCGTGATGCCTTGCTCGCGCTCAGCTTGCAAGCCGTCGGTCAGCAGGGCCAAGTCGACCTTGCCGCTGCGTTGAACGCTGGCCAGCTGGTCTTGCAGCACAGCGCGGGAGTCGACCAACAGGCGACCGATCAGCGTACTTTTGCCGTCATCGACACTGCCGCAGGTGACAAAGCGCAGGGCTGCGCGGGTGTCTTGCTCGGTTTGAAGAATCGTGTTCATCAGAAATAACCCTCTTTTTTGCGCTTCTCCATCGAGGCGTCTGAAGTCTTGTCGTCCATGCGGGTGGCACCGCGCTCGCTGACGTCGGTGGTCAGCGTTTCCAGCACCACTTCGGCCGGGTTCATGGCCGGGCTCTCGACCGGGCAAGTGCAGGTGATGTCGCCCAAGGTGCGAAAGCGCACGGTTTTATCGACCGCGGTTTCACCCGCTTTCAAGGGCGTGAGTTCGGTCACCGGCACCAGCAGACCTTTGCGTTCCACCACGCTGCGCTGGTGCGCGTAATACAGCGACGGCAGTTCGATCTGCTCGCGCTCGATGTATTGCCAGACGTCGAGCTCGGTCCAGTTGGAAATCGGGAACACGCGAAAGTGCTCACCCGGCTGCAAGCGCGTGTTGAACAGGTTCCACAACTCTGGCCGTTGGGCTTTGGGCTGCCATTGGCCGAAGGCATCGCGGTGCGAAAAAATCCGCTCTTTGGCGCGGGCTTTTTCTTCGTCACGGCGGGCGCCGCCTATCAGGGCGTCAAAGCGAAATTCTTCAATGGCTTCGAGCAGCGTGACCGACTGGTGCACATTGCGCGACTCGCCCTGATGCGCCAGCCGAACGGTGCCGCGCTTCATCGAGTCTTCGACGTTGCGGACAATCAAATTGGCACCGAGCTGCTGTGCCCGGTAGTCGCGAAAAGCCGTCACTTCAGGGAAGTTGTGGCCGGTGTCGATCATCAGCAGCGGATACGGAATGTGGCCGCCACGGGTGCTGTCGACAAAGGCTTTTTCAGCGCATTTGAGCAGCACCAGCGAGTCTTTGCCGCCTGAAAAAAGCAGGGTCGGGCGCTCGAAAGCGGCGGCGACTTCACGCAGGATGAAGATCGCTTCTTCTTCCAAGGCGTCGAGATGCGCATTGCTCAGCTGAGGTTGACTCAGTACTTGGGCTTCGGCTCTAGCGTTCACGCGGAGACCTCTTTGATAGGAATGATGGATGAAATTGTTGAAAGGGAGGAAGACTGACCTTCGGCGGCGTCAGACACATGCAGACCGCATTCTTTGGCGCTTTCTTGTTCCCACCACCAGCGGCCGGAGCGAATGTCTTCGCCTAGCGTGACGGCGCGGGTGCAGGGCGCGCAACCGATGCTTGGGAAAAATTCGTCGTGCAACGGGTTGTAGAGAATGTTGTTGACGCCGATGAAATGCCAAACGTCGCCGGCCGTCCAACGAGCCAGCGGGTTGACCTTGGCGCGTTGAAAAAGTTGGCCCGGCTCACCGACCAGCTCGTGCTCAATGAACTCGACCTCGGCTCTGGCGTTCGACTGCTCGCGGCGCAAGCCCGTCAGCCAGCCTTTTTTGCCAGCCAGCGCACGCGCCAGCGGCTCCATCTTGCGAATACCGCAGCAGGCTTTGCGCAGGTCAACGCTCTGGTACATGGCTTTGTCGCCATGGGTGCTGACGAATTCAGCGGCGACTTCGGCAACCGGACGATAGGTTTCAACCGGGCGGGCGTAGCGCGCTTCAATTCGTCCAATCATGGCCACCGTTTGCGGGTGCAACATGCCTGTCTCTAAAACAAAAATGCTGCAATCGATGTGGTGCTCAGCCAGTAAGTGGGCGATGACCATGTCTTCAGCACCCAAGCTGGAGGCCTGCGTCAAGGGCGAAAATTCTTGCGCCGCACGCTTGAGCAGCGCGATGGTTTCGGCCAACTTGTCGTTGAAGTCCGGCGATGCCTTAGCGTAAAGCGAGACTGCGCTCATGAGCTGGCGCTTTCAGCTTTAGTTTCAGTGTTCGCGAAGTGCGGCTTGATCTGCACGGCGTCGCCTTGGTAGCGGCCGACGCCGTAACCCGGGTAACTGGCCAGTACGCGCTGCGCGACTTCAAGCGGTTGGTCGGCACGCAAGACAGCGACGTCAAAGCCGCTGCGTTCCATTTGCGCCAGTTGGTCGACCAGCACGTCGCCGGTGGCGCGAATCTCGCCGGTGAATTCACGTCGGCGGCGCAGCAAGAAAGCTTGGCTGTAAGCGCGGCCATCAGTGAACTTCGGAAAGTGCAAGTCGATGCGTTTGACGCCTTCTAGCGGCAAGTCCATCGGGTCGGCATCGTTGGCAAAAACCACGGTGCCTGCCAATTCAGCGGCCTTGTCTTCAGCGTTGTCGTGGGTGGTGAGTAATTTCATGGTGCTTACTTTCAAACTGTCTTCAAGCCTGTTCGACCACGGCAATGCGTGCATTTTTGGCGGCGGCCTTGTACGGGTCCATGCCGACGCGGCGCAGCGTGGCAATGAAGGTTTCGCCAGACGTGCGCTGTTGGCGATAGGTCTCCAGAACCGCTTCAATCACTTCGGGCACTTCCGATGCAGAAAACGACGGGCCAACGACTTTGCCCGGCAGCGGGTCACCGCTCAGGGCTGAGCCGTCTGAGCCGCCCAGCGACACCTGGTACCACTCCAAGCCGTCTTTGTCGACGCCCAAAATGCCAATGTGGCCGCTGTGGTGATGGCCGCAGGAGTTGATGCAACCGCTGATGTGCAGGTCAATCTCGCCCAGGTCGTGCAGCTCGTCCATGTCTTGGTAGCGCTCGGTGATGGCCTCGGCAATCGGGATCGAGCGGGCATTCGCCAACGAGCAAAAGTCGCCGCCGGGGCAGGCGATCATGTCGGTCAACAGGCGGATGTTTGGGCGGGCAAAGCCAGCTTTGCGGGCGGCCCGCCAGAGCTCTGGCAACTGGTCGCAGGCGACCCACGGCAGCAGCATGTTTTGGTCGTGCGTGACGCGCACTTCACCGGCGCTGAAGGCATCGGCCAAGTCGGCGGCCTTGTCGAGTTGGTCGGCTGTGGCGTCGCCAGGCGCTTGGCCCAAGCGCTTGAACGACAGCGTGACGGCGCGCAAATCGGGGTTCTTATGCGGGGCGACGTTTTGCTTGAGCCAACGGCCAAACTCGATGTCGTCTTCAGCGGCTGCGCGCAGGATGTTGGCGATTTTGGCGTCGGCGCTTTTGCGGTCGCAGTTCAAAGAAGGTGACACGAAGGTCGCCGAGACGCGGTCAAATTCTGCCTGCGAGATGGTGTGCGGGCCACCGTCGTGTTCCATGATTTGCAGGTATTCGGCTTCGACGTCATCGATGTAGCGCTGGCCTTCGGCTTTCACCAAAATCTTGATGCGGGCCTTGTAAATGTTGTCGCGGCGGCCGTAGCGGTTGTAGACGCGGACGATGGCTTCGATGAAGTTCATCACCTGATGCCAAGGCAAGAACTCACGGATCACGCTGGCAATGACGGGGGTGCGGCCCATGCCGCCGCCGACCAAGACTTTGAAACCGAGCTCGCCTTCGGCGTTGCGGATCAGGTGCAAACCGACGTCATGCCAAGCGGTGGCGGCGCGGTCTTCGCGGGCGCCGCTGATGGCGATTTTGAACTTGCGCGGCAAAAAAGCGAACTCTGGGTGCAGCGTGCTCCACTGGCGCAGGATTTCGCCAAACGGCCGCGGATCGGCAATTTCGTCGACAGCAATACCGGCCAGTTCGTCACTGGTGATGTTGCGGATGCAATTGCCGCTGGTCTGGATGCCGTGCATGCTGACGCTGGCCAGCAAGTCCATCACGTCGGCTGACTTGTCGAGCGGAATCCAGTTGTACTGGATGTTCTGGCGCGTGGTGAAGTGGGCATAGCCGGCAGTCAGCTTGGAGCTGATGGCCAAACCGCCGGTCATCACCGGGCCGAGCAAATCTTGCTTGGCTTGGGCGTCTTTGAAGAGCTCGGCATTCGGCTGGTCGTACTCGCGTGCAATTTTCGCTAACACCCGCACCTGTGCGCTGGAGAGTTCGCCGTAAGGCACAGCCACACGCAACATCGGCGCGTAACGCTGCACGTACCAACCGTTTTGCAGGCGCAGCGGGCGAAACTCGTCTTCGGGCAGCGTGCCTGCTTGCCAGCGCGTCAACTGGTCACGGTACTGGTCTGCTCTCGCTCGGACAAACTGACGGTCAAATTCGGTGTATTGGTACATAGCGGTTTGAATAAATAAAGGGGCAGTAACCGCTTTTCAAGCGGTTCAGATGGCAATCAGTTTGACGCCGGCATAGGCCAGCAGCAAAGACAAAAGGGAACGAATGAGTCGGTCTGGTGTTTTGTGGACCAGTTGCGAGCCCAGCCAAATGCCGGGCAGTGAGCCGATCAGCAGCTTGCCCAGCAGCGGCCAGTCGACCGATCCGAGCGAGGCGTGACCTAAGCCCGCCACCAGCGTCAATGGCACGGCGTAAGCGATGTCTGCCGCCACAATGCGCGGCAGTGGCAACAGCGGATAAAGCAACATCAGCGCCGTGACGCCAATGGCACCGGCCCCCACGGAGGTGAGGGTGACCAGGATGCCAATGATCGTGCCAAACAAAACCGGCAGGCTCCAGTGACGTGGTCGTGTGGCCTGTTCTAACTGTTCGCCAGCAATCAGGCGGGGTATTTTTTTACCCTGAATGGCTTTGTAGAGTGTCGCCAGCGCGGTGAAGATTAGAGCAATACCCAGCGTCATCGTCATGGCTTTTTGCACAGCCGGGTTGGCTGGGCCCAAGTTGTGCAGGACATACAGCGTGATCAGCGCTGCTGGAATGCTGCCCATGCTGAGTGCCCCGACCAGTCGCCAAGGGACAACGCGTTGGCGCGCCAAGCTGACCGTGCCGCCCATTTTGGTGAAAGCTGCAAACAGCAGATCAGTGCCGATGGCCAGATGTGGCTTGATGCCGAAGCCAAAAATCAGCAGCGGCGTCATCAGCGAGCCACCACCGACGCCTGTCAGGCCGACAACCAGGCCAACAGCAAAGCCGGCAAAAATAAACGCGAAATCATGCATGAGTCCGTACTGTAAAAGCTGGGCTCATGAATTCAAACGACAGTTTTATTCTTCGCTTATGCGCATAAGCTTATTCAGCAATGTGATAACGGCTGGCGAGCAGTGACTGCGCCAGGCGTTTTTCAATGGGCAGTGGTTCGGCATGCAAACCAGCGGCCAGCAGTTCACCGCACAGCACGGCAAAACTCAAGCCTCTTGAGCCCAAAGCCGTGCAGGCATGCAAACCTGGCAGCGCCGCATCGTCTAAAGGGCCGACGATGGGTAAGCGATCTGGCGAGACGCAGCGGACACCGGCCCAAGCGCGGGTCAGGTCTGCGTCAAACGATGCTTTCAAAGCCCCGGCCGTGTGGGGCAACAGCTGCTGAAGACGTCCGAAAATGTCCAGCTGATCTGTCACTTTGACATCGGCTCTGAAATTGTCCCGTTCAAAGGTCGCACCCATCAGCCAGCTCGGCTGGCCAGCGTCATTTAAAAAGGCCGGAATAAAGCTGCCGTGGCCGTTGACGGGGAAGGGCGGCAGGGCGCGGGCATCGTTGACTTCTCCCCAGGTCACTTGGCCGCGAACTGCTTGCAACCGCAAATGCGCGTGCGTGCTGGCCAAGCCAGCGCTTTCAAAACCGGCCGCCAAGACCAGCAGTTCGGCCTCGGCGATGGCCTTGCCGTCAGCGTCGAAGACTTGCCAGCAGCCGTCCGGGTGAGCACTTGATGAGCGTTTCAGGCTGGCGATTTTGACGCCGTAGCGCGCGTTGACGCCTGGTGTCGCCAGCAGCGCGTGAACCAGCCGTTGCGGTTTGATCCAGCCGCCTGCGGCGTGCCAGAGTGCCGGTGTGACGTTTTCAGAGCCTGTGTCAGCACTGCTGCTCGCAGCTTTAACGGCTTGGCGCTCATCGGGCCCGGCCAGCCGACTCCAATGCTCGCCAGCTTCCGGCCAATGTTTTGGTAGGCCGGCGCTGGTGTCAAACCGCCGCTGTAAAACACCGCTTGCTTGCCAATCCACAGCGGCCTCTAGCTGTGACTTCGCGACTTGCCAGGTGGCGCGAAGGCCGCTGCGCGACAAGCGCGAGAGCATACTGTCGTCCGGCGAGACATGCGGCGCCAGCAGGCCCACCGGGAGGGCCGACGCGCCACCGGCTGCAGCCGCGTGGGCGTCCAGCACCGTCACTTGCCAGCCGCGCCGGGCCAGACTGGCGGCACAGGCGGCGCCAGCCAAGCCCGCACCCAGGACGATGCAGCGTGCGGGCGAGCGCGGCTTGGGCAGGTTGAAGGCAGAGGATTTTTTGGGTTCCCAGCGCGGGTTGAAGCTCGCTTGCAGAAGCTCACCCTGCGGGGCCATCGGCGTCGTTTCACTGACCTCAAAACCGCATTGAGTGAGACCGTCAACCACGCTTTTTGAGGCCATCATGCTTGCCAGCCGGGTGCCGCGGCGGCAGCAACGCGCCACTGCTGTTAGCAAATGCGGATCACAGATGTCGGGGGCTTGCAGCCAGTTAACACCCGCAAGGTAGACCGAATCGGCTTCAAACGATTGCTCTTTGAGCAACACTTTCACCTCGCCAATGCAGAGCGTCAGCAAGACATGGCCGCCTTCAAAGACCAAGCGGTGAAAGCCGGGCAGCAAGCCATGCCATTGCTCACCAAGTTGCACTGCCAACGCTGACAACTCGGGATGTTTGGCTGCCATGCGCAAAAGCTCTGCTGAGCTGGCAGGACAGGCATCGGCCGCAACAAAGTGAAGTAGCCGTGGGCGTTGCGGGTCATTTTTCCAGGCCAGCCAAGTGACCAAAAAGTGAAGACCCAAGCCAAAGCCGGTCTCAAGAACTCGCCATTGCGGCTGACCAGCCCAAGCTTCGGGCAGGCCGCTGCCACGCAAAAAGTCGGGCTGGGCTGGCGTCAGCAAAAGGTCAAGGGGTGGGTGGGACGTAGCCCGCAACAGCATCTGCGCCGTCGCCAAAAAAGTGCTTTTCCATTTGACGCGCCAGATATTGACGCGCACGCAGATCGGCCAAGTTCAAGCGGTTTTCGTTGACCAGCATGGTTTGCTGTTTCATCCACTCAGCCCAAGCGACCTTGCTGACTTCTTCCCACAAACGTTTGCCCAAAGGGCCGGGGTACGGCGGGAAATCCAAGCCCTCAGCTTCTGTGCCGAGTTTGATGCAGTTAACCATCCGTGCCATGTGTATTGTCCTTCGCGGAGTGCGCTGTTGAAAAATGTCAATGAGAAGACGATCCAGCCAACGGTTGCAAAGTCGACTCAAATTAATCTTGGATTATCTTTCAAGCCAAAACGCCCTTGTCTCGCCACTCTTTTGTGCGTCTTTCGCAAGGGTAAAGAAAACGCCACTGACGGCGAATTTTCTTTGAGCGGTAAAATATTGGTTACGGAAAAGAAGAGACGCTGCAGTATTGCTCGTCAATCAAGGTTCGCTGATGGCTTAAAAGCCGGCGAAACAAGTCATAGAACGCGCTATGCGCCAACCGGAAAAAGGTAACGCCAGTGGCAAGATCTGAAACAAAAACGGCCGTCCTTCCTGATGGTCTTCGCTATAAATCAAAAGTATCGGGCTCTCCTTTTGTAGCGACAACCTCCTTTGGCAGCGCGACCATGTCGTGCTTCATGTGTGGCAAGCACCGTCCGCGCTCCATGATGGGGACGCGCAAGGTTTTGGGTAAAGCTCAAGCGGTTTGTGCGCCTTCGTGCAAAGGGCTTGACGAATTGCTCAGCAATCCGCCAGCTTAAGTATTCAAGGGACGCCTTTCTCGGGGTTCCTGAAGGTGCAATTCTGATAAACACCCATTACAACAGCTGAGTCGAATCAGTTGAACAATCTGCAACGTATGAACATGTTTTTGACTAAAAACACGGCATTGCCACGCAGGGTATTGGCACTGATCTGCTTGGGATCAATGGCGATGCTGGCATTTGGTATGTATTTGCAGCACGTTGTTGGCCTCGAGCCTTGCCCAATGTGCATTGTTCAACGTTATTCGTTGGTATTGGCGGCGCTGCTTGCTGGACTCACCGCCATCTTCTCGGGGCGCGCAGCCCTGATCGGCGGTTCAGTCCTCTTGCTGATCAATGTTGTTTTCGGTGCGTTTGTGGCTTCCCGTCAAAGTTGGCTGCAATGGTTTCCGCCTGAAGTGGCCTCCTGTGGGCGCGACTTCTACGGCATGATTGAAACCTTTCCTTTGCAGCGCGTCATTCCCATGATCTTCAAGGGCAGTGGCGATTGCAGCAAGATTGACTGGACTTTCTTAGGCCTGTCTATTGCCAATTGGTCTTTTCTGTCTTTCACGAGTATCAGTTTGATCGCTGTCGCATTGATCATCCGGCTTGCGAATAATCGCCGGCGCTGAAGCTGCCGCTGTGCAGACTAAAGTAGGTCGGACAAGCTAATTCACATGCCCGAGGGATACGTTTCTGGTAATTCACCGGCTTCGCCCGCATGCCAAACCAAGCCCTTGTCCAGCGGCTCCAGCGCATGGGTTTCGTCCCAGTGCAACAGGGCATCAAACTGGCGAGCCAGATGCGTGAAAAAGTAATGGCTTTGGCGTTCAGTTTCAGGCCTGTAAATCACGCCTATAGCGCGTTGCAAGCGTAATGCTTCGGTCAAAGCCATCAGCTCGGGTCGATCTCTCAATAGCAGCAGAAAATTCGGCGTGCCAACCTGGTGAAAGACCGCCTCCCAACTGCCTTCAAGTCCTGGTCGAACCCGTTTTCTATGCGGTGGCTCGTCCCATTCAGAGGCTGCAGTGACCGAACCATGATGCGTGCTCATGCCCAACAGAAAAGCATCTGCACCATAGCGATGACGCATGAGTTGACCGACATTCCACTCGCCACGGTCCCCCATTTCTGTGACGCCTGCATCACCCAAGTGTGAGTTGTGAGCCCATACCGCTATGCGCGGTGCTGCGACGCCTTCAGCCAAGTGCTGCGACAGAGCCACCAAGGTATCGACCATGTGGTTGTCGCGCAGATTCCAAGAAGACACCCGGCCCCGAAACATACTGCGGTAATACGCTTCCGCGTTACGCACGAGTTGGGCATTCTGATGAGCGTAAAAATACTCATCGCGGCCCCAGCCTGGTGCCGCAACGCTTGAGGTCAAGCTCAATGTCATGTCTCGGAGTTGCTGTACGACCTCGTCTTCACAGCTGCGGGCCATGCCAAAGGCAGCGGCGTAGCCGTAGGCTTGGCTGTCTTGAGCAACGTGGTCGAAGCACGCATAGCGTGCGCGCGCACGCTGCGCTGACAGTGGATCAGTGCGGTCAAGATATGCCAGCACTTCTTCCATCGAGCGGAACAGGCTGTACAAGTCCATGCCATAGAAACCAACTTGTTCTGCGTGACCAAGACCGCGGTTGTGCTTGCGCAGCCATTCCACGAAGTCGCGAACTTCCGTGTTGCGCCACATCCAAGCGGGAAAGCGCTCGAAACCGGCCAAGGCTTCACGGGCATCTTGGTCGGCTGACAAGCCGCGCACATAGCGGTTCACCCGCCAAGCGTCAGGCCAGTCCGCTTCAACAGCAACGGCATTGAACTTTTTTTCGAGAATCAATCGCTGCGTGATCTTCACACGTTCCCGGTAAAACTCGTGAGTCCCGTGCGAGGCTTCGCCAAGCAGTACAAAGCGAGCCTGACCGATGGCTTTCAGCAGCAGGTCAAAATCTTTGGGAGCGCCTATTAACGGTTGGAGATGCTTTCGCAAACCTTCAAGCAAAGCACGTGGCGCTTCTTTGACCGACGGGTATTTTTTCAAAAGTGAGTTGGCCAACATCTCTCAATGCCTTGCAGAACGTGCTGCCGGTGTGGCGGCAGGTTGAGTCTTGGATAGATGTTCTCGCCAAGCTTTTTGCAGCAGCGTGCGGACTTCGTCGTCACTGGACTGCGGCATGAAGTCATACCAAAGGCTGAGCGCATGAAAGGGTTCTGGCATGGCTGGGCAAACGATCTCATCCGCCACATCGCTCAAGCTTTGACAACTGTCACGGGCACCGACTGGCACGGCCACCACCAGCCGCGACGGGTGTTGCTGCCGCACTGCCACGGCTGCAGCGCGCATGGTGGCGCCGGTCGCCAACCCGTCATCAACCAAAATCACGGTGCGCCCAGCGATATGGATGGGCGGGCGCTGCGCCCGGTACAACTGCTCACGTCTGATCAACTCGGTTTGTTCCTTGGCCAGTACGGCAGCCAGTGCTTCAGGCGGCACGGTGATGCCTGGCAAGGGGTTCATCACGCGAATGCCGCCGCTGGCAATCGCGCCCATGGCGTACTCCTCATGGCCCGGCAAGCCTAGCTTGCGGACCACAAAAACATCCAGCGGTGCATGCAACGCTTGGGCCACTTCATAACCCACTGCCACACCGCCGCGCGGCAAGGCAAGAACCAGCACATGGGGCAGGTCTTTGTAGTGGTCGAGTTGCTCGGCTAGTTGGCGTCCCGCATCATGGCGGTCGCTGTAATAAGGTCGCGCCCTCATCCTCTGGCCTCCTTTGATCTGTCTGCGCTGTGTGTCTGTCCATGTGCCGTGCGGTCTTGCGGTTGGTCGCCAGTGTGCAGGTGATGTTTGAACCAGTCTGCAGCCAGCGCGGAGACTTGTTCCAAGGCACCCGGTTCTTCAAAAAGATGTGTCGCTTGCGGCACCACGGCCAGCTGCTTCTCGCATCGCAGCCGCTGGAAGGCTGCCTCGTTGAGCTCGATCACGCCATGGTCTGCGCCGCCAACAATCAGCAGGGTCGGTGCCATCAGACTGGACAAAACCACCGGACCCGCCAAATCAGGTCGACCACCCCGTGAGACCACGGCTGCCACACGCTCCCCTAAACGCGCTGCTGCAATCAACGCAGCGGCACTCCCAGTGCTGGCACCGAAATAGCCGATCGGCAGGTCCTTGAATTGATCTTGCGCGAGGATCCAGAGCGTGGCGTCTTGCATCCGCTGCGTCAGCAGGGCGATATTGAAGCGGTGTTCGCCAGTGTGAATATCGGTTTGTTCTTCAGCGGCTGTCAACAGATCAAACAGCAATGTGCCAATTCCCGCGTTTTGCAAGACTTGCGCCACCTGCCGATTGCGTGCGCTGTGCCGACCGCTGCCGCTGCCATGGGCAAACAGAACCAAGCTGCGAAAATCCACTGGCAAAGCCAAGTCACCGTAGAGCCATGCAGCGCCGCACGGTATTCGAACTTCTGTGCGCACAACTTCCGGCCTCTGCTGATGAGCGAAAGAATCGCGCTTCAGTTTCATTCCCATGCTTTACCCCTCCTGCCCGCAATTTAGGTGGGGCGTGGCGGGGTCTGCGTCAGCGTAGACGCAAGAACATGTAGGAGGACGTGTCAGAACACCCTGGTGACTCTCTCAGGAGTGGAGGATCTTCACCAGTACTTGGCTCTTGCGGCTGCGGTTGAGGTTGTATTTGCGCTGACGCGCTTCTGGCAACCAGTCCAGATCTACTGGTTTAAAACCGCGTTTCAAGAACCAGTGCATGGTCCGGGTGGTGAGCACGAAAATGCTTTGCAGACCCAAGGCGCGAGCACGCTGTTCGATCCGCTTGAGAATGCGTTCGCCATCACCTTGACTTTGGGTGTGCGGTGACACGGTGAGGGCCGCCATTTCGCCGGTTTTAGATTCCGGATAGGGATAGAGGGCGGCGCAACCAAAGATCACGCCGTCGTGCTCAATGACGGTGTATTGACCCGCATCGCGCTCAATCTCGGTACGGTCCCGCTTCACCAGCGTGCCATCTTTTTCATAAGGCTCAATCAGCTGCAAAATGCCGCCGACGTCGTCCACCGTGGCTTCGCGCAGGCTCTCTAACTTTTCATCAATCACCATGGTGCCGATGCCGTCATGCACATAGATTTCAAGCAGCAAAGAACCATCGGTGGCGAAAGGCAGGATGTGGCTGCGCTCTACGCCGTGCTGGCAGGCCTTGACGCAATGTTGCAGGTAAAAAGCGGTGTCGCTTGGCTGCTGCGCGTTCGGCAAATCTACCAGCAGCTTTTTAGCTGCTGCCAAAGGCAGTTCAGTGTCAATCGGGTTGTCGTCGCTTTCAGGCTCGGACGGGTGAATGCGAATGCCCGGGATCTCCGTTAAAAAGATCAGTTTGTCGGCCTTCAGCTCGATCGCCACGCTGGTGGCCACTTCTTCCATGGTCAGGTTGAAAGCTTCGCCGGTAGGTGAAAAACCGAACGGCGACAGCAACACCATCGAGCCGAATTCAAGCGTCTGCCGAATGCCGACGGTGTCCACTTTTCTGACCAAACCAGAATGTTTGAAATCGATGCCATCGACGATGCCGACAGGCCGCGCCGTGATGAAGTTGCCCGAAATGACCCGTACGGTGGAACCAGCCATGGGTGTGTTGGGCAAGCCTTGGCTGAAGGCGGCTTCAATTTCGTAGCGCAATTGACCGGCAGCCTCTTGGGCACAGTCCAGCGCCACCGAGTCGGTGATGCGCATGCCATGCGAGTATTGCGCAGCATGACCTTTGGCGGCCAGTTGCTCATTGACCTGCGGCCTGAAGCCATGCACCAGCACAATCTTCACGCCCATGCTTTGAATCAGCGCCAAGTCTTGCGCAATGTGAGCAAGCTTGCCGGCAGCGATGGCTTCTCCGGCCATGGCGACGACAAATGTTTTGCCGCGATGCAGGTGAATGTAAGGCGCGACCGAGCGAAACCAGGGCACAAAGGTAAAGTTGAAGACGGCAGGCATGGGCTGTTCTGGTGATGAAAGTGAGATCTTAAAAGGCGGCAACTGAGCCGATAATGCGCAGTCGCCCACGCGTTTTCCACTGATTTTCACCTAAGTTCATCGCTTGTCTGCCATTTCACCTCCTGCCTTGATCATTGAGTTCCCCGAATCGCTGCCCGTGTCGGGCAAGCGCGACGAAATCACCGCCGCCATTGCGGCGCATCAGGTGGTCATCGTTTGCGGCGAAACTGGTTCGGGCAAGACCACACAGTTGCCCAAAATCGCCCTGGCCATGGGCCGCGGCAAGCTCAATTACCCGGGCGGTCGTGGGCCGTTGATCGGTCACACCCAGCCGCGGCGCATTGCGGCCTCCAGCGTGGCAAAGCGCATTGCCGAAGAACTCAAAACGACGCTCGGCGACGTCGTCGGCTACAAGGTGCGTTTTCAGGATCGGCTGAGCCGTGACGCGTCGGTCAAGCTGATGACCGACGGTATTTTGTTGGCTGAGACGCAGACCGATCCGCTGCTCAAAAACTACGACACCATCATCATTGACGAGGCGCATGAGCGCAGTCTGAACATCGACTTTTTGCTGGGCTACCTGCGCCAGCTGTTGCCGCGCAGGCCAGACCTCAAAGTCATCATCACTTCAGCGACGATTGATGCGCAACGCTTCGCGGACTACTTTGCGTCAAGCAAAGGGCCGGCGCCTGTGATCATGGTGTCGGGCCGGATGTTCCCGGTGGAACAGCGCTATCGGCCCTACGAAGAATCGCGCGACTACGACCTGAATGACGCGATTGCCGATGGTGTGGATGAACTCTGGCGCAGCCCGCACAGCGCGGGTGACATTCTGGTGTTCTTGCCCGGTGAGCGCGAAATCAGGGAAGCTGCGGATCATCTGCGCAAACACCTGAGTCACCAGCCGCTGCTGCGCAATGCCGAAGTGCTGCCGTTGTTTGCGCGCCTGAGCCAAGCGGAACAGGACCAGATTTTTGAAGGCCACAACGGCAGGCGTATTGTGTTGGCCACCAACGTCGCCGAGACTTCGCTGACGGTACCCGGCATTCGGTATGTGATCGACGCGGGCACGGCGCGCGTCAAGCGCTACAGCTTCAGGAACAAGGTCGAGCAGCTGATGGTCGAGCCGATTTCGCAGGCGGCGGCGAATCAACGCGCCGGCCGTTGCGGTCGGGTGGCTGATGGTATTTGCATACGTCTGTACGACGAGCAAGACTTTTTGGGCCGAGCGCGCTTCACTGATCCGGAGATTTTGCGCAGCTCGCTGGCGGCTGTGATTTTGCGCATGAAGGCCTTGCACTTGGGCGCGGTTGAAGCGTTCGCCTTCATTGAGCCACCGCAAGGGCGCGCCATTGCCGACGGCTACCAACTGCTGGCCGAACTGGGCGCTGTCGACGACGACAACGAACTGACGGCGGTGGGGCGCACGCTGGCCAAACTGCCGCTGGACCCGCGTGTCGGCCGCATGATTTTGGAGGCCCGCGACCGCCAGGCACTCGACGAGGTGATGGTCATTGCCAGCGCGCTCAGCGTGCAAGACGTGCGTGACCGGCCGATGGACAAGCAGACGCAGGCCGACCAAGCGCATGCCAAGTTCGACGATGAAAAGAGCGAGTTCGCTGGTTATTTAAAGCTGTGGAAATGGCTGGGTGATTCGCGCGGCGGTCATGCCGCTGAACACAAGCTCTCGAACCGGCAATACGAAAACCTGCTGCGCGAGAACTTCGTCAACATCCGCCGCGTGCGCGAATGGCGCGATATCCACTCGCAGCTGCACAGCGTCATTGGCGAGCAGGGTTGGCAGATCAACAGCAAGCCGGCCAGCTACGAGCAGTTGCACTTGTCGATGCTCTGCGGCTTGCTCGGTAACTTGGGCTACAAAGCCGAAGACGAAGAAGCTTATTTGGGTGCGCGCGGCATCCGTTTTTACCGCCATCCCGGTGCCAAGCTGAGCAAAAAACCAGGCCGCTGGATTGTCGCCGCCGAACTGGTAGAAACCACGCGCCTGTTTGGCCGGGGCATTGCCAACATCGAGCCGCAATGGGTTGAGCAGGTCGCAGGGCACTTGCTCAAAAAACAGCTGCTGGACCCGCACTGGGAGAAGAAAGCCGCACAGGTCACGGCCTTGGAACGCGCCACGCTGTATGGCTTGGTGATTTACAACGGCCGCCGCGTCAACTTCGGCCGGGTCGACCCGGTGGGCGCCCGTGAAATTTTCATTCGTGAAGCCTTGGTGGCTGGCAACTGGGACACCAAGCTGCCATTTTTAGCAGCGAATCAAAAACTCATCATCCAGGTGCAAGACCTAGAACACAAAGCGCGTCGTCAAGACGTGCTGGTTGACGAAGAGCTGATCTACGCTTTTTATGACCAGCAATTGCCAACCGATATTTGCACCGGCGCCGGTTGTGAGCACTGGTACAAAGACGAAGTCAAAAAGCAGCCGCAACTGCTGCTGCTGTCGCGTGAAGAGCTCATGCGCCATGAAGCGGCGGGCATCACCACGCAGGCTTTTCCCAGAACCTTGCGCCTGGGTGGTGTCGATTGCAGCGTGAGTTATTTGCACGAACCCGGTGATGCGAAAGACGGCGTCACGGTGGAAGTGCCATTGTTCGCCTTGAACCAAGTGAATGACGAGCGCTGCGAATGGCTGGTGCCGGGTTTGCTCAAGGACAAGATTCAAGCGCTGATTAAAACGCTGCACCAGCGGCCGCGTTCGCGGCTGGTGCCTTTGCCCGAAACGGCTGCTCGCATGGCGGCTGATTTGCTGCAGCCCGACAAATGGGGCGGTGGCTCGCTCACCGACGCAGTGCTCAAGTGTGTGCGCGATGCGACCTCGCTGGACATCAAGCGCAACGACATGAAGCTCGACATGCTGCCGCCGCATCTGTTCATGAACTTCCGGGTGGTCGACGAACACGGTCGCCAACTCGGCTTGGGGCGCAATCTGGGCGCACTCAAAGGCGACTTAGGGGCACAGGCGCGCGGTGCGTTTCAGGCACTGGCCGGGCTTAAAAACCTCAAGGTGGCGGCGCCTGTTGCCGAACCGAATGCGGCGACTTCAGATTCGGTCAGCAAGGCACGCGGCGCCCATCCGACTGCTGTCAAAGCCGCACCAGCTGCGGTGCCCAAAAGTCCAGACCGTTACACCACTTGGAGCTTTGGCGAGCTGCCCGAGCTGATGGAAATTCGCAAGGGATCACAAACCCTCATTGGCTTTCCGGCGCTGATCGACTTGGGTGACGCGGTGACGATTGAGGTTTTTGACGAGCCCGGCATGGCAGCAGCCAAACACCGCGCCGGGCTGCGTCGCTTGTTTTCATTGCAAATCAAAGACGCGCTGAAATACTTAGAAAAGAATTTGCCCGATCTGCAAAAAACAGCCACGGCTTACATGCTGGTCGGCCGCGCAGCAGACAACTCTGGCGGCGGTACGCTTGAAGAGTTGCGCACGCAGATCATCGACGTGGCGTTAGACCGGGCTTTTCTGGTGGAGCCCTTGCCGACAGGCGAGGCCGAGTTCAAAAAGCGGGTCGACGACGGGCGTGGCCGGCTGACCTTGATCGCCAGTGAAGTGGCGCGTTTGGCTGCCGGTATCTTGGTTGAATTCGCCGCCGCCCAGCGCAAGATCAAAGACACTAAAAACGCGGCGGAAGCGTCGGCAGATGCGGCGCAGCAGTTGCAGCGCTTGGTGCCCAAACGGTTTTTGATGACGACGCCTTACGCTCAGCTGCAACACTTTCCGCGCTACCTGAAAGCCACCACCTTGCGGCTGGAAAAATGGCGCGCCGACCCAGCACGCGACAGCGCCCGCTTGGCCGAGATGAAGCTGCAAGAGCAACGTTATTGGCGGCTGGTGGCGGACCGCAAAGGCGCAGTGGATGCGCGCATGCAGGAGTACCGCTGGTTGCTGGAAGAGTTGCGGGTGAGCTTTTTCGCGCAAGAACTGCGCACGCCGCAGCCGGTGAGTGTCAAGCGCCTCGACAAAGCTTGGAGTCAGATCAATTCTTGATTGGATCGCAATGGCGGACGTTCAAAGCTTGGCGAGTCGCTCCAACGCAGCTTTTAGCGTGTCGTCTTTCTTGGCGAAGCAAAAACGCACCACGCGTTGGTCAAAGCCGTTGCTGTAGAAGGCGGACAGCGGAATGGCGGCAACGCCAATCTCGGTGGTTAGCCATTTGCAAAAGTCAGCCTCGCCCAAGTCGCTGACGTCCGAAATATCGACGCACTGAAAATAGGTGCCTTCGCTCGGCAAGAGCTTGAAGCGCGTGGCTGCTAAGCCGGCTTGAAACAGGTCGCGTTTGCGTTGGTAAAACGCCGGTAGTTCGAGGTAAGCGGCGGGCTTGTCCATGTAGCTGGCCAAGGCGTATTGCACCGGCGTGTTGACGGTGAAGACGTTGAACTGATGGACTTTGCGGAACTCTGCTGACAGCGCTGCAGGTGCCGCGACATAGCCGACCTTCCAGCCGGTGACATGGTAGGTTTTGCCAAAGCTGCTGACAATGAAGGTCCGGGCCGCCAAACCCGGAAAACTCGCAGCGCTGTGGTGTTGCGCGCCGACTGCGGCGTCAAACACCATGTGCTCATAGACCTCATCGCTGATGAGCAAGATCTCTGTCGGCGCCAGCAAGGCTTGCAGCTTCAGCATCTCCGCTTCAGTCCATACCGTTGCACTCGGGTTGTGCGGTGAATTGATGATGATGGCGCGCGTTTTAGGGCTGATAGCAGCGGCAATTTTGTCGAAATCTGGGCGGAAAGTCCCGGGTGTCAGTGGCACCCGCACCACTTGGCCACCGGCCAATTCGATGTTCGGCACATAGCTGTCGTAGCAAGGCTCCAGCACGATGACTTCGTCGCCCGGGTGCACGATGGCCAAGATGATAGTGATGATGGCTTGCGTGGCACCGGCTGTGACCGTGATCTCGGTGTTGGGGTTGTAGCTGCGGCCGTAAAGAGTTTGAATTTTGGCCGCGATGGCGTCGCGCAGCACCGGCACACCGGTCATCGGCGGGTACTGGTTCAGGCCGCGCTGCATCGCTTCTGTGACCGCGTTAACCAAGGCTGGATCGCACTCAAAATCAGGAAAGCCCTGGCCTAAATTGACCGCGTTTTTTTCGGTGGCCAGCGCCGACATGACGGTGAAAATAGTGGTGCCGACGTTGGGCAGGCGGCTGGTTAAAGTCGGGGTGTGCTCGCGCACGGCGGCTGGCGTTGTATGTGAGTTCATAGGTTCAAACTTCGTAGTCATTGAGGCGGCCAGACATGGCCTTGGCGATCTGCTCACGGGTCAGCTTGTCGCTCACCAGTTCTGCAAACTTGTAAACAAAATTGCGCAGGTAGGCGCTGCGTTTGAAGGCCACACGCGCCACGTTGACACCAAAGAGTTGGCCTGCTGGCAGCGAGATCAGGTCCGAGTTGGTGCCATCGTCTTTCAGCGCCATTTCCGCCACGATACCAACGCCCAAGCCGAGCCTCACATAGGTTTTGATGACGTCGGAGTCAATCGCTTCCAGCGCAATGCGGGGGTGCAAGCGCTTGGCGGCAAAGGCTTCGTCGATCTTGGTGCGACCGGTGAACGACGGGTGGTAGGTGATCAGTGGTTGCTCGGCCAGCTCCTCCAGCGTGATGTTACTTTGTCGGGCTAGCGGGTGGTCCGTTGGCATCACCAGCATGTGCTGCCACTCGTAGCAGGGGAGGGTGATCAACTCATCGTAATGGTCAAGCGACTCGGTCGCAATGCCAATTTCTGCCACCTCGTCGATCAGCATGCGGGCGACTTGGTCGGGCGAGCCTTGGTGTAGGCTGACGTTGACCTTGGGGAAGGCTTCTCGCAGCCGAGCGACGGGCTGCGGCAACACATAACGGGCTTGCGTGTGGGTGGTGGCAATCGACAGCGTGCCGCTGTCTTGGGCTGAAAACTGCTCGCCGATACGTTTCAGATTACCGACCTCACGCATGATGAGTTCAATGCTTTTCAGCACGTGCTGGCCTGGCTCCGTCACGCGTTTCAGGCGCTTGCCGTGACGGGCAAAAATCTCCACGCCCAATTCCTCTTCCAGCTCAATGATGGCTTTGGACACGCCCGGTTGCGAGGTGTGCAGGGCGCGCGCTGTCTCGGTCAAATTCAGGTTGCGGCGCACGGCCTCTTGGACGAAGCGAAACTGGTGGAGATTCATATCAAATACAGGCTGATCAGGGGTTTCATTATGCCATTTTGGCGCTAAAGAAGTCCGTTGATATGTCGTTCAAGCCAAGGCGATATCCGCCATCAGTGCCGTCAGTTGAGGTGACTCGCCTGCCGTGGGCAGCAGCTCAAGCAGCAGGTCAGGGTGCGCGCTGCGGATCTCTTCAATGATCAGCGGCAGGTCTTCGCGTGCGTGTTTGCCGACACCGAGAAAAAGCGGAAAAATACGGATGTGCAGCACGCCAGCGGCGATAAATTCAGCGGCGGCCTGCGGCAAACTTGGCAAACAGAGCTCGAGGTAGGCGCAACTGACCTGCACGCTTTGATCGCGCGACTGAATTTCAGCGGCAACGGCCTCGATCGGCAGCCTCCACAGCGGGTCTCTGGAGCCGTGGGCAAACAAGATGATGGCGGGTTTCATGGGTATTTTTTAAGATGAGTTTGTTCAACGTCGCAGCACCAGCCAGCCAAAAGCGCCAAGTGAAATAACGGTGTACAACATCCCCGGCGCAGCCGCCGCCAGCCAAGGCTGCCAGCTTTGCAAGTTGCCGATGTAGCCGAAGACGTTGTTCAGCAGGAAAAAACTGATGCCAATCATGACGCCGCCAAAGACATACGAGGTCACGCTGCCTGAGCGGAAATGCAGGTAGGCAAAAGGCAGCGCCAAAAACACCATGACCAAACAGCTCAGCGGGTAGAAAACCTTTTTCCAGAACTCGATCTCGTAGCGTTGGGCGGTCTGGCCATTGGCTTTCAGGTGCTGCACATAATTGAACAGGTCATAGGTGGCCATGCGGTCTGGCTTGAGCAGGGCGACTGACACCATCTCGGCGCTGATGTCGGTTGGCCAGCGTTGCTCGTCAGCGCGGCTGATACTCACATTGGCCGATTCAACTGATTTTTGGGCGCCGTCAAGGCTGGGTCTGATTTGGAAATCAGTGCGCTGCGTCTTTTTTAGCAACCAAGCGTTGTCTTCCCGGAACTGCGCAGAGGCGGCTTCTGTCATGGATATCACCAGGCCCTTGTTATCGAATTCAAAAATTCGCACGCCGTGCATCTCGTTGTTCGAGGTCAATGCGCGCACATTGACAATCGAGTTACTGTAAGTCTGCTTTTCTTTGAGCCAAGCCCCAGTCTGACCGATGGTGATGCGGCCTTGGTATTTGGCTTTGAGCAGTTGGGCGCCACGGTCAGTCATGGGCGCCAGGTAGTCGCCAACGGCAAAACTAAGCACCACAAACATGCCGCCCAGCACGAGCAGCAGCCTCAGTGCTCGCCAAGGGCCGAGTCCACTGGTGCGCAAAATGGTGAACTCAGAGCTTTGTGCCAATCGGGCCATCACGAAAATGGTACCGATCAGCACCGATATCGGCAGCAACTCATAAAGATGGTTCGGAATTTGAAGGCTGACATACAGCAGGGCATGACGCAACAGATAGACCTGGCCGTCGTCGCCGAAGGAACTGCTTTTGCCAATGGCTGGCAGTTCGTCCACCAAGTCGAAAAACAAAAACAGTGACAAAAAGCCCAACGTCACCCAAAAAATGGAGGTGATCACCTCGCGGTAAATCAGCTTGCGAATCGTTTTCATGGTCGAACCTTGACCCCGGCGGAAAGGTGAGGTGCCCGTCTGCTCAACAAACTTCTGAAACTCCAGTTCTGGTGGCGTTTGACCAACCAGGCCATGCTGAGGATGAATACGCCGCCGTGCAGCATCAACAGCAGGCCACTGAAACTGACGAGTCCCAAGGAGACCCAACCTTGGCCGATGCTCATCACGTTGGAATAGACAACGAAGCTGAAAATCACAAATATAAGATTACTGCTGCGCCCAGCGCGCGGATTGACTGCTGCCAGCGCCAACGCAATCACCACAAAATTGATGGCTGAAATGGCCAAGCCGATTCGCCATGCCAGCTCGGCTAAGTTGCCGCGTGTTGGTGACTTGATCAAGTTGCGGGTGGAGATGGTTTTGAGGTCACGCTCGCCAGACCCGAGCACGCTGCCGTCGCCCGTGCGTACGCCGTACTCTTCAAAGTCGCTGATTTTTAAAGCAGAGTTGCCAATGGTGTTTTCAAGGCGCTGGCCGTTTTCTAGCACCAGCATCTGTGAGTCTCCCATCATCTCGATTCGGCCGGCACGGGCGGTGGTGACGGCGCTTTTATCCTTGTCTGTTGACGAGATAAAGATGTTGTTGTTGCCGCCTGTTCGACCTTGAGAGTCGCGGTCAATGAAAAATACACGGCTGCCGCTGGAAGACTCCTGAAACTCCCCTGGGGCGATGCGGTCGAGGTCGCCGCGTTGTTCGTAGCGCTGCCGCATTTCTACGGTCTGCTCGTTGGACCACGGCCAAACAAACAGCGAGGCCAGCGCAATGACCAGCAGCACCGGCCAGGCGAACCGAAACAACGGCCCCAAAAAAGCGATCAAACCGCGGCCGCTGGCGAACCAGACGACCATTTCACTGTCTTTGTACATGCGCGACAGCGTGCTGACCATGGCGATGAACAGCGACAGCGTGAGGATGATGGGCAGTCGGCCTAGCGCCGAATAAGCCATGATGAGCAGAACGTCTTGGGGGCTGATGGAGCCACGGGCAGCCTGACCGAGTGTTCGGATCAACACGATGGTCATGATGATGGTGATCAGCACCACCAAGGTGGCGCCGAAACTGCGCGCCAACTCTTTGCGCATCGAAGATTGGAATAACATGGAGCGACTATCTGTTTTTTTGCGTAACTGACTGGGCTTCAATTATGGACTTCGAACTCAAGACACTGACACGCTCGCGTGTTTGTACCGAAAAATGTGACGCCTTGGTGGTCCTGGTGCCGCTTCACGTGGCCGAAGGAGACGACACTTTATCGGTGCTTGTCGAAGCGGCGACCCAGAGCGGCGACTTCGAGCGAAAACCCGGCAAACTGTTGCAAGCCTACCGGACGACCGGCATTGCAGCGACCCGCGTGATCTTGGTGGGCGTCGGTGAGGGCAGCGCTAAAAACATCCGCACCGCTGTTGCCGCAGCCATGGGCACCCTCAAAGGCGGCAACGCACAGCGCGT
Organism: Polaromonas sp.; assembly: GCA_030654695.1. Taxonomy (GTDB): domain Bacteria; phylum Pseudomonadota; class Gammaproteobacteria; order Burkholderiales; family Burkholderiaceae_C; genus Polaromonas. Next base: position 6,693 of record JAURWY010000002.1, on the reverse strand, counting down.
GGTGCTGTCTTTGAGCCTGCTGAAAGATGCCGGGGCCGCTCATATGCAGGCCGCGGTTTTGGCCTGCAGTGATGCATCCTACAGCTACAGCGCCACCAAGTCCAAGGTGTCGCCTGTCAAATTGCAGCGCATCGTCGTGGCGGTTGCCAGTGCCGCTGATGCCAAAGCGGGCTTTGAAAAAGCCGTTGGTTTGGTCAAAGGCATTGCGCTGGCCAAGGAGTGGGGCAATCGCCCAGCGAATCACGCGACGCCGGTCATGCTGGCGGGCGCGGCCCGTGAATTAGCCAAGTTGCCGCGTATCAAGGTCGAGATTTTGGGTCCCAAAGAAGTGGCCAAACTGGGCATGGGCTCCTTCATGGCCGTGGCGCGTGGCTCTGAAGAACCGCTGCGCTTCATCGTGCTGCGCTATGACGGCGGCCTGAAAGCTGACGCACCGGTGGTGCTGGTCGGCAAAGGCATCACCTTTGACACCGGCGGAATTTCCATCAAGCCGTCGTCCGAAATGGACGAAATGAAGTTCGACATGTGCGGCGCGGCCAGTGTCCTTGGTGCCTTTCGGGCGCTGGGTGAATTGCAGCCCAAGCTCAACGTCATCGGTCTGATTCCTTCGTGCGAAAACATGCCCGACGGCAAGGCCATCAAGCCAGGTGACGTGGTCACCAGCATGAGCGGTCAGACGATTGAAATTCTCAACACCGACGCCGAAGGGCGGTTGGTCTTGTGTGATGCGCTGACGTATGCCGAACGCTTTAAACCGCGCGCTGTGGTCGACATCGCCACTCTGACCGGTGCCTGCGTGGTAGCGCTTGGCGCCGTGCGCAGTGGTTTGTTTTCAAGCGACGACGCGCTGGCTCAATCTCTTTTGAATGCCGGCGAACGCTCGCTCGACCTGTGCTGGCGCATGCCGCTGGATGATGATTACGCCGATGGTTTGAAGAGCAACTTTGCCGATGTCGCCAACGTGGCGGGACGCGCCGGTGGCTCAGTCACCGCGGCTAAATTCTTGCAACGCTTTGCCGGCAAATTTGCATGGGCACACCTTGACATCGCCGGCACGGCCTGGAAAAGCGGCGCAGCCAAAGGGTCGACTGGTCGACCTGTCGCTTTGCTGGTGGAGTATTTGCTGGCGCAGGCGGCACAGCCTGCAAAAACGCCTTTGCTTGTCAAAGCGAAAACCGCAGCCAAAACCGCAATCAAGGCGCCGGCAAAAACGCGGGTCAAAACCGTTCGCGCATGACCGAGGTGGAGTTTCACTTCAACGTCGGTGACAAGCTCGCCTACGGTTGTCGCCTGCTGCGCAAGGCGCGCGCTGGCGGCGCCAAGATCATGGTGACCGCCGAGCCCAACCTGCTGGCGCAACTGGACCAGATGCTGTGGACATTTTCAAACACTGAATTTTTACCGCATTGCCGGGGCGATGCAGATCCGGCGACTTTGGCGCTCACACCCATTGTGCTGGCAAGTTCGCCATCTGACCCGGCTTTTGAAGGCAGTTCGCACGGCGTCCTCGTCAACCTCGGCCAAGGTGTGCCCGCAGGCTTTGAACGCTTTGAGCGTTTCATTGAGTTGGTCGGCAGTGCCGAAGATGATCGGCTGTCTGCTCGGCACCGTTGGAAACACTACAAAGACCGTGGTTACGCTTTGAAAAAGTTTGACCTGAGCCGCACCGCCGTGAACACATGAACGAGACGCCCCGATCCGCTCCCCCAAATTTCGTGCCCACCCTGACTGAGGTGGTTCGGCCTGATCCTGTTGCCACACCGCTGGCTTTGCCTGCCGAGTTTGCGAACCTGCTGAACGCTTGGCCGGTCGGGTCCAACACATCGCCGTCCCCCGTGAAGGAGATGCTCCGCGACGCCCCCCATGATCTGACGCCGGACATGCTTGAACGCATTCTTCTGCGCGTTGAACTTTCACTGGCGAGTCGTTTGCCGGTGTCAATTGATCGTGTTGTCGAGGCCCAAATGCAATCCTTCAAAGCCGCTTTACGAGTCCAGATCAGCGCCACGGTGCTGGACGCGGTGAAGCAGGCCGTGATGCAAGAAACCGCCGCACTCAACCCAGATTCGTCCCAGCGCTGACATCGTTGTTGAAAATAGGGCCGTCGCCAATAGTCCGGGCTCCAAAATTGCTGTATCTTTCGACGTTGGAAAAGCTGTCTTTTTAACCGTCCAAATTTTCTAAACATCGGGCTAACTATGAACTTGAAACTCAAACTCACCATGGCCGCTGTCATGACCATGGTTGCTGGATTCTCTGTGGCGCAAGAGACGCAGGTCGTCAAGATCGGCCACGTTGCGCCGATGTCCGGTGGACAAGCGCATTACGGTAAAGACAACGAAAACGGTGTGCGCATGGCGATTGAAGATCTGAATGCGCAGAACGTCGTCATCGCTGGGAAAAAGATCAAGTTTGAAATCGTCGCCGAAGACGATGCGGCCGACCCGAAACAGGGCACCGCGGCGGCACAAAAACTGTGCGACTCCAAAGTCGCAGGCGTCATCGGGCATCTGAACTCTGGCACCACCATTCCAGCGGCCAAGATTTACAACGACTGTGGCATTCCGCACATCACTGGCGCGGCCACCAACCCGAGCCTGACCAAGCCCGGCTACAAAACCACCTACCGCATCATTGCGAATGACAACGCTCTTGGCGCTGGCTTGGCTTTTTATGCGGCTGACACGCTGAAGCTGAAAAAAGTCGCCATCATTGACGACCGTACCGCTTACGGCCAAGGCGTTGCTGACGTGTTTAAAAAGACGGCTCAGCAGAAAGGCATGCAAATCGTTGGCGAGCAATTCACCACCGACAAAGCCACCGATTTCATGGCCATCCTGACCGCCATCAAGGCCAAGGCACCTGACGCGATTTTTTATGGTGGCATGGACCCGCAGGGCGGCCCCATGCTGCGCCAGATGGAGCAACTTGGCATGAGCAACGTCAAGTACTTCGGTGGCGATGGCATCTGTACCGCCGCGATTGCCCAGTTGGCTGCAGGCGCCAAAACGCTGAACAACGTGGTGTGTGCTGAGGGCGGTTCCTCCTTGGTGAAAATGCCGGGCGGTGAAGCTTGGAAAAAACGCTATGACGCCAAGTACCCGGGCCAGTTCCAGATCTACAGCCCGTACACCTACGACGCCACCTTTGTGCTGGTCGACGCCATGAAACGCGCCAAGTCGACCAATCCCAAGGTCTACACATCGGAGTTGATCAAAACCAACTTTAAAGGCGTGACAACCAACATCGCGTTTGAGCCTAACGGCGAGTTGAAGAGCCCAGCCATCACCTTGTATGTTTACAAGGATGGCAAGAAGACCGCTCTGAACTGAACTTTTCTCGCTTTAAAAAAGGCCACCTTCGGGTGGCTTTTTTTGTGTCGAGATACTTGAGTCACAGAGACTTCTGACTGTTCTCGGATAATAAGAGCACAAATGACTTTGAATTTAGACTTCCTCAGCCTGCCTTTGCTGGCAGCTTCCGCATTGATTTTCGTCAGTGTGCTGGCTGGCGTGTTTTCGACGAGGGTCGGATTTTCCTTTTTGCTGGCCTTTTTGCTGACTGGCATTTTTGCAGGTGTCGATGGACCGGGCGGCTTGGACTTTGACGATTACCGGCTCAGCTTCTGGGTGGGGAATATTGCACTGGTCATCATTTTGTTGGATGGTGGCTTGCGCACCCATTACCCGACCTTTCGCACCGGATTGAAGCCTGCTTTGGTGCTGGCCTCTTTGGGGGTCATTCTGACGGCCGCGTTCACTGCGCTGGCAGCGGTCTTGTTGCTCGATCTGAGCTGGACCAGTGCCTTTTTGCTTGGTGCGGTTGTCGGTTCCACCGACGCGGCAGCCGTTTTTTCGCTGCTCAAAACCTCAGACGTTCAACTCAACGAACGGATCTCCGCGACGCTAGAGATTGAGTCCGGCATCAATGACCCGATGGCCGTCTACTTGACGCTGACATTGATTGGTTTGTCAACCGCCGCAGCGGCGGGTGCCCCGAGCGATCTGACCTTGACAATCTTTGCCACGTCGTTGATTCAGCAATTTTTCTGGGGCGGACTTCTCGGTATCGGCATGGGGCGGATTTTTGCGTTGCTGCTGCCCCGGCTTCCCAAGATCCAAGAGATCGGATCTGTCATTGCGCTGTTGCTAGCCATGGCCGGACTGGTGCTGTTTGCTTTCACCACGTGGATCGAAGGGTCTGGCTTTTTGGCGGTTTACCTCTTCGGTATTGTCTTGAACCGACGGGCTCCTGAAATTGTCAAGTCAGCGCTGTTCGCGCTTGACGGCTATGCCTGGCTGTCGCAAGCACTGATGTTTGTGTTGTTGGGTTTGCTGGTGACACCGTCCGAAATCGCCGGCACGATCTGGTCTGCGTTGGGGGTGGCGGCCGTTCTGATGTTTGTGGCACGCCCATTGGCGGTGTGCATTTGTCTGTACCCGCTGCGGTTCTCTCATAAAGAAATTGCCTACATTTCGTGGGTCGGCCTGCGAGGAGCGGTTCCCATCGTGTTGGCTATCTTTCCGTTCATGGCCGACTTGCCGGAGGCACGCATCATCTTCAACGTGGCTTTTGTGGTGGTGCTAACGTCGCTGGTTCTGCAGGGCAGCACCATCAGCTGGTTTGCCCGCCGCATGGGTGTGTTGCTGCCAGCTCATGACGACACCACCGGTGTTCGCGCCACATTTGGTGATTTCACCTTGCAGGCCAATGTCAGCATTGCTGACCTGTGCAATTTTTACAGCTTGAAAGCACCTGCTGACGCCGACTTGTGCGTTGACCGATGGCTGGCCAACGCCGTCAAGCGGCCGTTGGTGGTTGGCGACCGCGTCCCGCTGGACTATGCCGAACTCAGCGTGCGCAGCATGGTCGATGGTGAGGTGACCACGGTGGGACTGAAGCTACCACTGGCGACAGAAGAAGTTCAGCAAGACCCGGCTTAACCGAACTAAACCACGCGCCCTTGGCGATTAAAACTAAGCAACGCCCCAAGCATTACCAGCAACATGCCTAGCAGTGCTATGGCAGCGGTCAGCTCGGCTTGCTGGTGCTTTTTCAAGGCGATCCGGGTGCCCAAGTTTTTGTAAATCTTGACCAAGTCGCTCGAAGTGCTGGCGCGGAAGTACTCGGCTTGCGTGACTTCGGCGACTTTTTTCAGCGTGTCTTCGTCAAGCCGCACGCGCATGGACATGCCCTGGGCTTTCAGCACCACACCTTCGGGTGTGCCCAGCCCCACGGTATAGACCCGCACGCCAAGATTGGCCGCGATGCCGGCCATCTTCACCACGTCGGGGCCGAAGTTGCTTTGCCCATCACTCAGCAAAACGATGACCGCCGACGTGTTGGAGCCGGTTTCGGCTTTCATTTGCGCTTGCGGTTTAGCGGGTGGCGTCTGGCCTATCGTCGGCAACGCTGCGCCTGTGTTGGCTGTGCCGGGACTGTCCTCGCCGTAAATCAATTTCGGCACATCCAGACCTGCCGCGGGCAGCAGCGTGGCCAGCGCCACGACGACGCCGCTGCCCAAGGCCGAACCGCGCTGCAAGGCGAGTCCGTCGATGGCTTTGAACAGATCGTCGCGGCTGTCGGTGGGCCCTTGCACCACGGCCGCTGAGCCCGCCAGACTCACCACTCCAAGTTTGACCCGACTAGGCAGGGCTTCGACAAAAGCGCGCGCCGCAGTTTGAGCCGCTTCGATGCGGCTGGGCAGAATGTCTGCCGCGCGCATGCTACCTGAGGTGTCGATGGCCAGCATCACGGTGTCCATGCGCGCGGGCAGCAGCACGATGGCGCGGGGACGCGCGATGGCGACCATGAGAATGCCCAGCCCCAGCAAAATGATCAGCGCTGGCCCGTGGCGATACACGCCTGCAAAACCCCGCGGTGCAGGCGCTGTCCCGACGTGCAAATGCGCCAGACTGATCTGCCTTGCACGCGGGCGTCGGAGCATGCGCGCATAGACCAGCCCAAACACCGGCAGCAGCCACAGCGCCCACAGCAAGCGCGGCCAGACAAAGTTGATGGACTGCAACTCAAGCACGTGCGGCTCCTGCGCCTTGGGCCATTTGACTGGCTCGCTTGCGCAACTGCGTGAAGCGCAAGATGGCTTGGTCCAGCGGTTCGTCGGTGGTGAGTTCCAGGCAGTCGACGCCGGCGCGCGTGAGGCCCTCGCGCAGCTGATTTTCGCGCTCTGCGGCCATCTGCGTGAACCGGGCACGAAAGCCACTGTCGTTGCCATCGACCAGCAATTGCTCGCCGGTTTCAGCGTCCTGCATCAGCACCAGCCCAACGTTTGGAATCTCTTGCTCCAAGCGATCGCGCAAGCGAATAGCCACCACTTCATGACGTCTGGCCAATTGACTCAGTGAGGCGTACCAGTCGGGTTGCGTGATGAAGTCCGAGACCAAAAAAATACTGGCGCGACGGCGAATCACCGCTTGGGCTTGGAACAGCAAGGCACGCAAGTCGGTCGTCGCTCCGGGCGTTGGTGGCGTGCCCGCGCTGGGCAAATCGCTCAGCATGAGTTGCAAAACGTGCAGCAAGTGACGTCGTCCCGAGCGCGCTGGGACAACCACTTCGGCTCGTACCTGGGTGCCTGAAAACAGCATCACCCCGACCCGGTTGCCATGCTGTGACAGCAAGCGCGCCAGCACCGTCACGGCCTCAGCCGCCAGTTGACGTTTGCTGACAGCGCCC
>JAURWY010000034.1 GCA_030654695.1 Polaromonas sp. | reverse complement strand
GAGCGCGCTGGGACAACCACTTCGGCTCGTACCTGGGTGCCTGAAAACAGCATCACCCCGACCCGGTTGCCATGCTGTGACAGCAAGCGCGCCAGCACCGTCACGGCCTCAGCCGCCAGTTGACGTTTGCTGACAGCGCCCGAGCCAAAGTGAACTGAGCCCGACAAGTCGACCAGAAACCAGGCGGCCACCTCGCGGTCTTCTTGGTGCTCACGTACATACGGTGTTTGCATGCGCGCCGTGACATTCCAGTCGATGTGACGAACGTCGTCGTGCGACTGGTATTCGCGCAAATCGGCCAACACCAAACCCGCGCCCCGAAACAGACTGCGGTAGTCGCCCTGCAACTGACCATCAAGGCGTTTGATGACGGTCCACTCTAAACGTCGCAACACGTGTTGAGGATCGGGACGTACCGGCACCTCGGCCTGGACTGCTGGGCCCAGCGCGGCTTGCCGACGCGCGGATCGTTCAGCGAGGCGACGGCGCAGCAACGTGAACATGCGAGTCCAGTGGTTTGTCCGGTGGCGTGATGACCTGCAGGATTTTCATGATGATGTCGTCCGCGCTCATGCCGTCAGAAAGAGCCTCGTAGGACAACACCAAACGGTGCCGCAGCACGTCGGGTACCAGATCAATCACGTCTTGCGGCAGGGCGTAGGGACGGCCGCGCAAAAAGCCCAGAGCCCGTGCGCCCTCAATCAGGGAAATGGTGGCACGCGGGCTGGCACCGAAAGTGATGTAGCGCGCCAAATCAGGCAAGCCGAAGCGCGCTGGGTTGCGCGTGGCCGACACCAGCCGCACCGCGTACATGACCAGCGCCGGGTCCACATAGCTTAGCCGGCACTGCGCTTGCAAAGCCATCAACTGCTCGGTGGTGGCCACCGCTGACACCACGACAGGGGCGCCGGTGACGCGCTGCACGATAACAAACTCTTCTTCCTCCGACGGGTAGCCAATCAGAACCTTCATCATGAATCGGTCAACCTGCGCTTCTGGCAGCGGATATGTGCCCTCGGTCTCGATCGGGTTTTGCGTGGCCATCACCAGAAAGGGACGCGGCACTTTGTGGCTCTCGCCGGCGATGGTGACTTGCCGCTCTTGCATCACCTCGAGCAGCGCACTTTGCACCTTGGCCGGTGCGCGGTTGATTTCGTCGGCCAGCAGCAGGTTGGCAAACACCGGGCCCAGCACGGTGCTGAATTCACTGGTGCGCTGGTTGAACATGCGCGTTCCCACCAAGTCGGCGGGCAGCAGGTCGGGGGTGAACTGCACCCGTTTGAAGACGCCGTGCACCGCTTGCGCGATCGTGTTGACCGTGAGCGTTTTGGCCAGACCCGGGACGCCCTCAATCAGCAAGTGCCCTTGCGCGAGGATGGCAACCAAAATGCGTTCCAGAAAGTGATCTTGCCCGACCACCACGCGCTTGACCTCGTAGAGCACACGCTCCATCAAGGCGGCCGTGTCAGGAGACGCCGGTGGGATGCCGGCCCGGTTCCAGGTTGGCGAAGACTCATTCATGTGCTACTCGCTTTCTCAAAAAATTAAAACGGAGGAATACCCAAAGCCGTGCCGGCGCTCTCGATGGTGGCCGCAAAGGCAATGCCGATGAAGGTGCGTGCGCTGGTGGGGTTGAGAATGGCGGTGACCACGCCCACCACTTCGCCCGACATGTTGACCAGCGGCCCACCCGAATTACCGGGGTTGGCCGCGGCATCAAATTGAATCAGACCCCGCAAGACCGACTTGCCTTCGGTGCGGAACTCACGGTTCATGCCTGAGATGACCCCCGCAGAAACCGAAGGGCCGATGCCAAAGGGAAAGCCCACCGCCACCACTTCGTCACCTGGCATCAGCTTGCCGGTGCTGCCCAGGGTGGCCGGTTGCAAGTCGTCCGGAATCTTGACGGCTTTGATGACGGCGAGATCGTTTTCTGGTTGTACGGCCACCACGGTGGCCTCTGCTTCAAAGCCGTCGGCAAAGGTGACCATGAGTTTTTTGGAGCCCTGCACCACATGCAAGTTGGTGAGGATCACGCCTTCTTCGCTGATGACGACGCCCGAGCCCACACCGTTGGGTTTGTCTTCACCCTGGGGGTCTTTGGGGTCGTCTGAAAACCCCCGCACACGTACCACCGAAGGGCCGATGGTTTGGGCCGCACGGAGCGCTCGCGAGGGTAGTTCTTGGGTGCTCAGGGTGTGCAGCACGGCGGCGTTGATGTCGTCTTGGGTGAGTGCGCGTTGAGAGGACAGGCTGAACAGCAAGCCCCCAAAAATGGCGGTAGAAGAGATCACCCCTGCCAAAAAAAGCGCCACCCGAGGGTGACGTTGCCAGACGCGCCAACGGGAGAGTGAAGCCGGGGACGGGGATGCGTCAGCCGGTGGGGATGAATCGGAGGCAGCGGACCGAATGGAGGGACGACTGCTGTAAAGCGCGGCGCGTTTCATGCCATAAACCTTATCACAGCCAGCGGTGATACAGTGACCGTGTCATCCACTAAAACCCCTGAAGAACATGCATTTTCTTTGGCCCGAGGTGCTTTGGTCTCTGCTGCTTTTGCCTGTGTTGGTGCTGGGCTACCGGTGGATGTTGCGTCGTCGGCGCAAGGTGGCAGTGCTCTACCCCTCGCTCTCGCTCATCCTACCGGCCATGGGGAAAGGCCAGCGCTTTCGTCGCCACATTCCACCCGCCTTGTTGCTCAGTGCATTGGCTGCCGCTTTGATTGGCGCTGCACGCCCAAGTGCCCAAGTGGTGCTGCCGGCAGATTACCTGACGCTGGTGCTGGCCATGGATGTCTCGCGCAGCATGCTGGCTAAAGATGTGAAACCCAGTCGCATTGAGGCTTCTCAGGCGGCGGTGAAAGCCTTTTTGCAAGAGCTCCCGCCTGATGTGCGTGTGGGTGTTGTTTCTTTTGCTGGCAATGCGCAACTGGTGCAACAGATCACCGACAACAAAGAAGAGTTGATCGCGTCTATTGATCGATTCCAACTGCAAAGAGGCACTGCCACCGGCAGCGGTTTGCTGGTGGCGCTGAACGCCTTGCTGCCAGACGCCGGCATTGATCTGGAGTCCACTTTGTTTGGGCGCGAATTCCGTGGTTATGGCAACGCTGGTGCCGGGCAGTCGCTGGATCAGCGCGCGGCCAAGCCACCCCCCATTGAACGCGCCCCGGTTCCGGTGGGTTCTTACACCGGTGGCGCCATCGTGCTGCTGTCGGACGGACGTCGCACCACAGGACCTGATCCACTTGAAGCGGCCAAACTGGCTGCCAGCCGAGGGGTGCGCGTGTACACGGTGGCCTTTGGCACGGCGGAGGGTGTGATCCCGGGGATGGAAGGCTGGTCGTTTTACGCCCGTGTGGACGAAGAGGCGCTCAAGGCCATGGCCAAGATCACTGGGGCCGAGTTTTTCCGGGCTTCCAATGCCACGGACTTGAAGAATGTGTATGAGCACCTTTCATCCAAGTTCAGCTTTGAACGGCGCGACACCGAAGTGAGCTCTCTTTTTGCGGGCCTGTGCCTGTTGCTGGTGCTGAGCGCACTGGGTCTGTCGCTGCACTGGTATCGCCGCTGAACGGGGGTGCTTTCAAGCCATCAACGCCAGCGTGACCAAAGAAATCACAGTTGAATAGCCCACGGCTCGGGCAATGGTGGAGACGTTGACCTGGTACTGCAGCGCAAGGACAAAGGGCATCGCACCGCAGGGGCCTGCGGCGACCAGCAGAGCCGAGCTGGTCCAAGCTGGATGGGCCAGCCCTGCCGCACTGCTGACCAGCAACCAAGCGAGCAAGGGATGGGCAACCACTTTCAGGCCGACGATCGACAGCGCCATCTTGTCGACTTTGCGGCTACCCGTTGACGACAAGATGATGCCCAACGCAAACAAGCCGATGGGTGACGCTGCGGCACCGACAAAGTGGAAAAAAGTGTTGATGCCGTCGTGCAGTGGCAGGCCCATCAGGTTGACCAGCACGCCCGCTGCAATGGCCTGCAGCATGGGGTGCTTGAGCAGCAGACCCAGCACTTTTCGCCCAGAGTGACGGCCTGGCGAACTGAGTTCGAGGGCCACAATGGTGAGTGCAAAAATCACCACGGTGTCAACGACGATGATGGCCGCGATAGGCGCGCTGGCGGCCTCGCCGTATAAGAAACGGGCCATGGGCAGCACGAAAAAAACGTGATTGACAAAGCAAGCCGTCATGCCGAGCAGCATGGCTTCGCGCCACTCACGCCGAAACACATAGCGCGCCAGCCCCATGCCGGCGGCGTAGATGACCATTTCAGAGGTGAAATAGAGCAGCAATATCTGCCACTCAAATGCGGCCAATGACGCGCTGTTCAACAACGAAAACAGCAGTGCCGGTGCGCCGATGTAAAACACAAAGCGGTTCAAAATACCGGCAGCGCTGGCGTCAAAAATGCCACGCTGCGCGAACAGCATGCCAACCCCCAAGATCGCAAAGATGGGCAGAACGGGGTTGAGAAAAACTTGGAGTGCGGAGGGCATGAGGATGAGTCTAATCGCGACTCTGGCCTCACGTCCTCATCGCCTCATGGCTCACTTGCGGGGAAGACCGGACTCTTTCAGAAAGCGGTAGTAGTCGCTGTCGGTGGTCAGGATCATCACTGCGTTTTTGTTTTGAGCTTCTTTGTAGGCCTCGAGCGTCCGAGAGAATGCGTAAAACTCAGGATCTCTGTTGTAAGCGTCGCCATAAACGCGTGCCGCCTTGGCGTCGGCTTTGCCGCGAATTTCCTGAACCTTGCGATAAGCATTGGAGCGGATCTGACTTAGTTCCTTTTCCATGGTGCCGAGGATTTCGGCGCTTTGGCCTTCGCCTTCAGAGCGGAACTCAGCGGCGATGCGTTTGCGTTCTGAAATCATCCTTGAATAGACGCGTTCTCTCACGCTCTCGATGTAGTCGAGGCGCCGGATGCGGACATCCACCAACTCGATCCCATACTGCGGCATGATTTTCTGGGCTTCAGTCAGAATATTGCGCGTAATTTCTTCGCGACCACGCGTGATCTCTAGGGCTAATTGCGCCTTAGCCTCGGGTGTCACTTCCTTCAGAACTTCCCCTTCGGGCACTTCCCATGAAGCGCTGCGAACCAGCTCCACCAGTTCGCTTTGCGAGACTTGGTCTCGCACCACCGAATCGATGATGTCGTCCAAGCGGGAACGGGCGCCTGCCTCACTGGCGACGCTTTCGAGAAAAGTCGTGGCGTCGGCAATGCGCCAGCGCGCTGTCGTGTCGATCCAGATGAACTCCCGCCCCTTGGTGGGAATTTGGTTGGGATCGCCGTCCCACACCAGCAGGCGTCGGTCAAAAAGGCGTACATCTTGAATCAAGGGAATCTTGACGTGCAGCCCAGCCTCGGTCACGGGTGTGCCAACCGGGCGTCCGAATTGGACGATCACCGCTTGCTCGCCTTCTTCCAAGGTATAGAACGTGCCAGAGAAGGCTATGACGAGGGCCAGCAGAAAGACGCCAAATCCGATACTTGTTTTTTTCATCATGGCTGTGTTGACCTTGGGTTCGTGGCTGCGGGCTGAGCCGTTGACATGGTCCGCTGCGCGCTGTCCATGTTCAACATGGGCAACATGGCTTGTTGCTCGCTATCGACGATGTAGAGCGCTTTGGCACTTGGCAAAATGCTGCCCATGGCTTCGAGGTAGAGACGCTTGCGCGTGACTTCGGGTGACTTTTTGTAGTCAGCAAGAATGGCCGTGAAGCGGTTGGCTTCGCCTTCGGCGCGGTTGACTCGCGCGACCGCATAGCCTTCGGCTTCGGTGACGCTTTGGATCGCCTCGCCGCGGGCCCGTGGAATTTGCTGGTTGGCTTTCTCTTGCGCTTGGTTGATGGTTCGCTCCCGGTCTTGGCGTGCCTCGTTGACTTCATTGAATGCTGGCTTGACGGGATCCGGCGGCGTCACATCTTGCAGTTCCACCGTGACCAAACGAACGCCTGTGCCGTAGTCCGACAGGATTTTCTGCATTTCTTCTTTGACCTGAACAGAGATGGCGACACGTCCAACGGTCAGCACATCGCTGCCAAGTCGGTTACCCACGACTTGGCGCATGACGGCCTCGGCGGTGTCGCGGATGGCCTGCCGGGACTCGCGCACTTGAAACAAATACTTGGTCGGGTCTTCAATACGGTATTGCACGATCCACTGCACATCAATGACGTTCAAGTCACCGCTCAGCATCAGCGAAACATTTTTAAAGGGATTTTCGTTGGCCGCGTACTGGGTCCGCCCGCCGTCCATGGACGTCGTCATGAAACCGAATTCCTCTTTTAGCACCCGAGCCGTGGGCACCATGCGGACTTTTTCGATGCCGTTGGGAAACTTGAAGTGCAGCCCTGGCTCAACGGTGCGGTTGACCGCACCAAAGCGCTGAATGATGCCAGTCTCTTCGGGCTGCACCGTGAACCAGCTCGTGAAGACAAAGAACAGCAGCACCAGTCCTCCGATCATCACGGCGATAGTTTTTGCGCCGAGCGCAGAGGCACGTTGACGGATTTCTTGGACAACATCCTCGGGGTCATATGCGGCCATGTTTTTTCCTTTCGGTTAGGCGTGAAACGCCACACGGCATGGCCGTGAAGCTTCAGAGGTTGGTATTGAAGATTGGTCGCGCCGCATTCTTGTTGATGCAAAGGCGCTGTGGCGACCCGCTACGCGTGATGACGCGGATAGCGGGTTGGCGGTTGTTCCTGACCGCGCGGGTTGCTGGGAGCTTGTGTCAATGAGCGTGCGTGTCAAACGCAGCGTCGAGAAAATAAATCGAAATTCATTCTAGTCACAGAAAAGTCGCACTTGACCCTGCCATCGGGTTTGGCATCTATTCGTTACAACTTAGTGCACGCCAAGCTCGTGCGTGGGAGCTTGTGCGTTTGATGTGTTGGTCTATTCCGGCAAGACACCGATCTCTTTGGTGATCTGGGCCCAACGCTGATGTTCGCTTTTGAGGAAAGCCCCGACCTGGTCTGGAGACATCCCCGACTCTGGCAATGGACCTGCCGCGGTGATTTTGGCCGCGATCTCGCGATCCGCAGTCGCCGCGTTGAATTCCCGGTTCATGCGCTCAATCACTGGCTTGGGCGTTCCGGTCGGCGCAACCAGCGCAAACCAACCGCTCATGTCAAAGCCGGGGAAGGTTTCTGCCAACGCAGGCACCTGCTCCCAACCAGGCACGCGAGAGGCAGTGGTCACCGCGATCATGCGCAAGCGGCCTTGGCGAACCAACTGTGCGGTGGAGGCAATGTCTGCGACCACAGCGTCAATGTGCCCACCGATGGCATCTTGCACCGCCACGCTCACCGATGCGTAGGACGCCAAGTTGAACTCGGCTTTGGAGCGAGCATTCAAAAAGCGCGCGATCATGCCGCTGAAGGTTCGGGGGCCTTCATTGCCCAAAGAGACCTTGCCCGCGTTGGCCTTGGCGCGGGTCAGCAAATCTTGCAAATTTTGCACCGGAGATTCGGTACGCACCAGCACGGCAAACGGACTCTTACCGACAAAACCAACGGGCACAAAGTCTTTTTGAGGGTCGTAAGGCATCGACTTGAACAAGTAGGCATTGGTCACCAGTGCCGCCGTGGTGGCAAAGTAAAAGGTGTTGCCGTCGGCCGCTGCGCGTGCGGCTGCTTGCGCACCGATGACATTCTGGCCACCGGGTTTGTTGTCCATGACCACCGCTTGTCCGAGTGACTTGGTTAGGCGTTCAGCGATGATGCGTGCCACGTTGTCGGGGCCTGAACCAGCGGGTTGCGACAAGACAAAGCGGATCGGTTTGTCTGGCCACGCTTGTGCTTGCGCGGTTGATGCCAGCAGGGTTGGGAATGCAGCCAAGGTGGTCGCAGCCTTGAGTAGTTTTCTGCGTGTCAAAGCTGATGTCATGGCGGTCAAAGGTGCGGCTAAATTTTTCATTTTTGTCTCCTCGGTTGTTAATTCTGTGCTGTTTCAAGCAAGGCGTCGAGTTCGTTGAGTTGCTCGGTCAGTTCGCTTGTCGTTTGGCAAACGCCGTAGACGTAGTGGTCGGGTCGAACGATGGCGGCGACCGCGTTGTTCTCTGAAAACCATTTCTCGAGCAGGCCGTCCGCCTCTGTCAATTCTGGACTGCCGAGTTGAACAAGTTGCGCTGCTATGCCGTTCGATGCTGACGCTGCCTGATGCATTTCCTGACTCGCATGGGGTGCCAACACAACTCGCCAACCTGTTCCAATCGCATCGTCCATGCGGCGGCGCTCGCCAGAGGCAGTCAAGAGCCATGGTTGGGGAAAGATCGTGCCGCGCCGCGGGTGAAGCCGGGCGCTGAGCAGACCTGCTTGCAGCGGTGGTTGTACGTCTTGGCGCGGCACGGGTTTGACCACGCCGCCACACTCTTCAAGCAAGTTGGCGTCACGGGCGCGTGCTTTGTTCACATCGCGTTCGCCGATGATTTTTCCGATCGCCTTGATGCGGGTGGTGAGTGCGGTTACGTGGCCCTTGCGCTCCGGGGTGTAGCTGTCGAGTAAGCTGTCGGGCGCTGCGCCTTTCAGCACTGCGGCTAGCTTCCAGCAGAGGTTGCTGACGTCGCGGAGACCTTGGCACATGCCTTGCCCAAGGAACGGGGGTTGCTGGTGAGCCGCGTCGCCGGCAATGAAGACATTCCCCTTGCGCCAGTCTTCGGCGACCAAGGCGTGGAACCGGTAGCTGGCTTGGCGCCAGAGTTCGCCGTCTGCGGGGCTGATCCATGGCGCCAACAACTTCCAGGTGCCTTCGGGTGTGGCGAGTTGTTCGGGGTCTTCCCCCAGGTTGATGGAAATTTCCCAGCGCCGGTGACGCCCGGGGCCAATCACCATCGTGGCAGGTCGCTCTGGGTGGCAGTACTGCACGCTGGTGACCGGAAGTTTGGACAAACCTGGGTCGTTGACCAGCACGTCCACGACCAGCCAAGGCTCGTCAAAACCGAGGTCCTCCAGTGCAATGCCTGCCAAGGTGCGGACAGTGCTGCTGGCGCCGTCGCAGCCGATCAGGTAGCGCGCGCAAACCGTAGATGGTTGACCTTTGTCGCCTTTCAGTTCGAGTGTCACGCCGGTCTCGTCTTGCGATAGATTCAGCAGTTGCAGACCGAGGGCGATGGTGACTGAGGAGAAACTGGCGGCATGCGCGCGCAAGATGCGCTCCACCGGCGGCTGCGTGAACACGACCGACGGCGTGTGCGCCAGCGGAAAGGGTTCTGCCACCGTCGACATGCGCTTGATCACTTGGCCATCAACGCCGTAAAAAACAGAATCGGTGAAGGGCTCCAAATAGGGTTTGATCTGTTCGGAGACCCCCATGTTTTGGAACAGCCGCGTGATCTCGTGGTCCAGCGCAATCGCGCGCGGTTTGTCGTAAACATCCTGCGCACGGTCGCAGACAAACGTACGAATGCCGCACGCGCCTAGCAAGCCTGCCGCAACAGCACCGCTGGGACCGAAGCCCACAATGGCCACATCGTAGGCGGCAGTTTCATCGGGAGCACCAGTGGTCATGCCGCTTCGTCTTCGATCGTGTTGCGCAGGATGCCGATGTTGTCGATCTCGATCTCGACGGTGTCACCGTGCTTCATCCAGACCGGCGGATTGCGTGCTTGACCGACACCAGCAGGTGTGCCCATGATGATCAAGTCACCCGGTTCCAGGGTCATGCATTCAGACACTAACTTGATGGTTTCGGCCACGCCCCAGATCATGTCGCGGGTGTTGGCGTCTTGCATGATCTGGCCGTTCAAGCGCGTCTGGATACGCAGTTCAGAGGCGCCTGTGGGGAGCTCGTCCGCGGTCACCAGCACCGGGCCAAAACCGCCCGTGCGGTCGAAGTTTTTGCCGATCGACCACTGCGGTGTTTTCTTTTGGTAATCGCGCACCGAGATGTCGTTGAAGCAGCTGTAGCCGAAGACGGCGTCCAGGGCGTTGTCCAGCGTGGCATGCTTGACGGTCTTGCCGATAATGACGGCGACTTCGGCTTCGTAGTCAAAGCGCACTGAGACTTTCGGGCGCAAGGCTTTGGCGTTAGGCGCGAGCAGGGAGGTGGCTGTGCGCATGAAAAACCACGGGTACTCGGGCTTGTCGCGACCGCCTTCTTTGGCATGGTCAAAGTAGTTCAGCCCCAAGCAGATGATCTTGCCGGGCTCGGGCAGCAGCGGTGACAGGGTCAAACTGGCCAGCGGCATGCGCGGTGTTTTAGATTCGATCGCGGCCTTGGCAGCGGCCATCATGTCGACGCCGTTGCGCAGGTTGGTGCGCAGGTCACTGCTCAAGTCGGGCAAGGCCAGCTGCAGGTCAATCACGTCTGAACCGGTTACAACGCCAAGGCGGTCTTGGTTCTGCTGGCGGAAAGTGGTGAAACGCATGAAAACTCCTGGATGAAAAAACGGGGATAAAGATCAGGTCGGGGCAAACAGCACAGCGCGCTGGGCCACTTTGAGCGCGGCGCTTGGCGGTGCCGAGATGCCCCATTGGTCAACCCGACCGGGTGGCCAAGTCCAGTCGCCTGGTTGGCCGGCTTCGTAGCTGTCGTCGATTTGCTGTACATCTGAGGTGTATTCAATGACGATGTCAAACGGCCCGACGAAGTAGTTGAAAACGTTGTTGCCGGGACCGTGGCGACCTGGCCCCCACTCGATGCCGAAGCCGGCGTCTTTCATCCGACCACCGCCGCGCATCACGGCCTCGGTGTCGGCGACCACGAAGGCCACGTGATTGAGGGCATCGTTGTCGGTGTCGCCCAACGCAATGCTGTGGTGGTCGCTGTTGCAGCGCATGAAGGCCATGATGCGGGTCCGGTCTGCCAAAGAGAAGTCCAGTACCTGCTCCAGGAAAACGCGAGAAGCTTCGACGTCGTGGCTGTTGAGAACGGCATGCGCCAAGCGGATGGGTGCGTCGGGTTGTACCGAGGTGTCCGTGTGCAAGGCATCGCCGAAGACCAGTTGAAACACGCGGCCATCGGGGTCGGCTATCGAGACGGCTGTGCCGCCACCTGGGCTTTTCAGTTCAGCCAGCGGCTGCACCACGCGGCCACCGGCTGACTGCACCGCTGCGGCTGCCTGTTGCAGGGCTTGCAAGCTGCGGGCTCTGAGTGTGACGTGGCGTATTTGTGCGGGTCCTTCTTGCTGGTGCAAGGCCAGCACATGGTGGTCAGCGCCGGTCGCGCGCAGGTACAGCGCACCGGCTTCGCGTGCGGCCACGCTCAGGCCCCAGACGCGTGTGTAAAAATCTTCAGCCAAGGCCATGTCGGGCACATTGAAGGCCACGCTACGCAAGCCGCTGATGAGGGAGGAAGCATGGGTCATGTTGTGGGTGGCCTTGGGTTGGAAGTGGGCGGTGTCGTTGTCGTTGCAGTTATCGGTATCGGCAGGCCTAAAAATCGGCTGGCATTGCTTGCCGTCATTCTTTGCAGCGCATCCGATGTCAGCGATGCCGCCTCTAGCCGGGCAACCGGTTTAGCGTCATGAAAGTTAAAGGGGTAGTCCGTGCCGATCATCAGTTGCGTGTCGCCGAAACAGTGCACAAGATGTTTGAGCGTGGCGTCGTCGAAGACCAAGGTGTCGTAGAAAAATTGGCGTGCTTGTGCGGTGGGTGACTGCCGCACTGATTCGCGCAGCGCGGGAAACACGCTGATGGCTTGCTCCAGTCGCGGCAGCAACATCGCCAAGGTGCCTCCTCCGTGACTGAAGGCCATGCGCAGTCGGGGCCGACGCAAGATCAAGTTGCTGGTCAACACCGAGGCCGCAGCCAAACCGACATCTGTCGGGTAGGCCAGCACCTGCTGAAGCGGCGGCGGTCCCATCAGTCTGTCCATGCCTGTCGGTCGCAAGGCATGCACAAACACCGCCATGTCGAGCGCTTCGCAAGCTTCAAAGAACGGGTCTAGCCGAGGGTCGCCCATCACCATGCCGTTGATGTTGCTGCCGATTTCTACCCCTGCGAAGCCAGGGGTCTGGCGCAGGTACTCGAGTTCTTTGATCGCCAGGTCGATGTCTTGCAATGGCACCGCGCCCAAGCCGATCAGCTGGCCGCCGGACTCTGCCACCATGGCGGCGATCTGGTCGTTGAGGTAGCGCACCAGCACCGCAGCATCGGCGGCTTTCAGCCAGTAGGAGAGCAACTCAGGCATCGGTGAAATAGCCTGCAAAGCCAAGCCCATGTCCGCAAAATCAGCCAAGCGGCGTGAGGTGGTCCAACACTTGTCAGACACCGTCCGGTAGTTTTTGCCGTCGATGATGACCTGCCGGTGGCAGGCGTCCACAGGTGCCATGCTGGGCCACCCGGAGGGCGCGGCTCCGCCTAGAAAAGAAGGGAATTCAAACGGGATGACATGGGCGTGCGTGTCAACGCCACAGGCGCAATGTGAGCGCAATGGCATTTGGCTACTCAAGAGTTTGTTCAAGACAGAGACGCTGCGGCTATGAAAGTTAGATCTCGGCTCACGAGTGGCATGACGGGTCTCCGGTTCTTATGATTTGGCGAGCAGTTTAAAAGGCGACTAATCATTTATCCAGTCGATTCTCTGGATAAATACAATCCATCGCATGGATATAAAAGCTGTTGACCTGAACTTGCTGGTGGTGTTCGCCGCCATGATGAAACACCGCAGCGTGACGCGTGCTGCCGAGGCCTTGAACTTGAGTCAGCCCGCCATGAGTGCGGCGCTGGCACGGCTGCGGGTTTTGTTGAACGATCCGCTGTTTGTGCGTTCGGGCTGGCAGATGCAACCGACGCCGCGCGCCCTTGAGTTGGACGAGCCGGTTCGTCAGGTGGTTGAGATCATTCGCTCCGACATATTGCAGCCTCAGACCTTTGATCCGGCCACGGCGCAGCGCAGCTTCACCCTGTTGATGCCAGACATTGGTGAGGTCAATTTTTTGCCACGTATTTTGGCGCTGTTGGCCGAGAAAGCGCCCAACATTGATTTGCGCACCTTGGCCATGCCGCGCCATGCGGCGGCCGGCGCGCTCGAATCGGGCGCTGCTGAATTGGCCATTGGCTACTACCCCGATCTGGAAAAACCTGGGTTTTTTCGTCAAAAATTGATTGAAAACAGCCATGTCTGTGTGGTCCGTCAAAGCCATCCGGCGATAGGCTCGCGGATGACGCAGACGCAGTTTTTGGCGGCATCCCATGCGGTCGCAAAACCCGATGGCCGGGAGCATGTCTTTGAGCAGTTCTTGCAACAAAAGGGCTTGAAGCGACGCGTGGTTGTCGAACTGTCGCACTTCATGAGCTTGTTGCCGATTGTTGAAAGCTCTGATCTGGTGGCCACCGTGCCGCGCGATTTAGCGCAATTTTTCGTTTCCCATGGAAAAATTAAACTGGTCGAAACTCCCATCAAGCCACCGGTCATCGATGTCCATTTGATTTGGCATCAGCGTTTCCAAAAAGACCCCGCACATGTTTGGTTGCGCTCTTCGATTCACCAGGTGCTTGGCTGAGCCTATCCATGCCGTGGATGGAATCTATTTGTTGAATCAACTTTGCAATTGGCGCTCAGGGCTCTTACCATGCAGCCAATCTAAAAACGAGGCCATTCAATGATGCAATCAATCCCGTTGGTGACCCCGGCACATGCGACTGTCACGCGCCGACAGGTCCTGGCTTTTGGCGGACTGGCGTTCTCGCCTTTGAGTTTTGCGCAGCGAACCTACCCGGATCACGCCGTGAAAGTCGTCGTGCCCAACGCACCGGGCAGTTCTGTTGACACGATCGGCCGCGTGGTGTGCATCGAGATGGCTCGGCTGCTCGCTCAGCCGATGGTGATCGACAACCGCGCAGGCGCTGCGGGTGCCATCGGTGTCGAGGCGGTGCGCAATGCGCCAGCGGATGGTTACACGGTGCTGATCGGTTCGAGCAGCGCCCTGTCGGTGGCACCGCTGTTGCAAAAAGCCGTGACTTACAACGCCTTGCGTGACTTTGAATTGATCTCTTTGATGGCCTTGTTGCCCAACGTGCTGGTCTGTAATACCCAGTTGCCCGTGCAGAACCTGTCGCAGCTGATCGCCTATGCCAAGTCCAAAGGCAATGGTTCCAACATGGCGTCGGCCGGTGTCGGCTCGGTCAGCCATTTGGCCGGCATGGCGCTGCAAAGCGCCGCCGGATTCAAGTCCCTGCACGTTCCCTACAAGGGCGGTGCCCAAGGCGTTGCCTCGGTTGTTTCGGGTGAGACGGACTGGGTACTGACCCCCGCGCCAGCGGCCATGTCCTTGGTGGCTGCTGGCCGCTTGAGATTGTTGGGTCACAGCATGTCGCCGACCAGCCAACCCTTGGGGGCAGTGCCTTCGCTGGGTGCCAGCTTGCCCGGATTTGAATTCGCCAGCTGGATTGGTTTGATGGCGCCCAAAGGTGTGCCTGCGGCGGTGGTCGAACTGCTCTCCAAGACCATGGCGGTGGCGCTACAGCGGCCTGAAGTGCAGAAGGCATTTGAGCTGAACGGTGCGGTGTCCCAAGCGTCATCTCCTGATGGCTTTCGCACTTATTTGATGCGTGACATCGACCTCAATCGACGGGCTGTTGCGACTGCGGGTTTGCAGCCGGAGTAAGCCTCAGTCCTTCGGCCGGAACGAAATAATCATCGGCGTTGGCACGCGTCCATCGGTATCGCGCGGCATGGTGCCAGTGCGGACGATGGCGGTGATGACCGCGTCGTCCCAAGCTTTGTTGCCACTCGATTTAACGAGTTTCTGGCTGGTGATGGTGCCGTCGAGCGTGGTGCGCACTTCAACCTCTGCCACCGGGTTGCCGACAATATCCTCAGTGAAAATCACATTGGGCTTGACCTTGGCGCGGACTTTCCCCCCGTAGCTGGCTGACGGCCCGCTCGACTGCAGTGCTGAGCCCTTGGCTTCCGGCGCGCCAGTGGCCCCCGCTAGGGCGTTCATGCGGGCAATGTTGTCTTTGCGGAATTTGGCATCGGCAGCGGCTTGCTTTTTGGCCTCCTGCTCTTTCTGTGCTTCGAGCTTTTGCGCCTCGAGTTTGGCTTGTGCTGCAGCCCTGGCTTTGGCCTTCGCAAGTTCTTTCTCTTTCAGGACTTTTTCTGCCTTGTCGGCCTTTTCTTTCGCCGCCTTGTCGGCTTTCTCAGCCAATGCCAGCGCTGTTTTTTTGTCTTCGGCTTCTTTTTTCTTGCGCTTCTTCTCGCGTTCTAAGGCGATGTCTGGGTCTGGTGCCGCTTCGACTTTGGCCGGCGGTGGCGGCGCTGGCTTTGGCACAGGAACAGGTTCTGGCTCAGGCGCTGGCGGCGTAGGGGGCGGGGGCGGTGGGGCTTCCAGCGCCGGAGCGGCCTCTTGCTGCACGTTGGACCACAGCTCGGCTTCAAACGTCACCGTTGGGTCGTTGCTCTTCCAACTCACGCCCCAAGTCAGCGCGGCGGCCAGCAACAGGTGCACCACCAGCGCGAATGAAAACGAGCGCACAGCCCCCGGTTCGTCGCGGGGCAATAGGTCAGGGCGTTGGTCAGTGCTGGGCATGGCGGTTCAGCTCAGATCAACTTCAAATGGGACGCGTTGGGGTGCAGCAAACTCAATTGCCCGTCTGAACCGACAGGCCCACACGTTGGACGCCGGCGCGTTGCAGCGCATCCATGACCTTGACCACGGTTTCGTATTTGATGGACTTGTCAGCGCTGATCACCACGGGCGTGGCTTGCTCGCCTTGCGGCACAGCCGGCTGCAGACGCTTCACGGTGCTGCCGACTTCGTCCATGACAATGCTCACGGGCTTGCCGCCCGATTCGGTGATTTGGATTTTTTCGTCTTTGTCGATCTGCACTTGGATGGGCTTGGGCGGTTGACCCGGCGCCTTGCCAACGCGCGGCAACGCAATCATGCTGGGCGTGATGAGCGGTGCGGTCACCATGAAGATGATGAGCAGCACCAGCATCACGTCGATGAAGGGCACCATGTTGATTTCACTGATGGTGCGGCGTCCACGGCCGCGTGAGTTGATGGCTGGCATGGCTGTCGTCAGTGGCCCGATGCCGATTGCGCGCCCAAATTGCGCTGCAAGATGTTGGAGAACTCTTCAATGAAGGTTTCCAGTTTGTTGGCAATGCGGTCAATGTCGTGGGCAAAGCGGTTGTAGGCAACCACGGCTGGAATGGCTGCGAACAAGGCAATGGCGGTGGCCACCAGCGCCTCGGCAATGCCGGGTGCGACGGTTGACAGCGTGACTTGCTCTAGCGCGGCCAAGCCGGTGAAGGCGTGCATGATGCCCCAGACCGTGCCGAACAAACCGACATAGGGCGAGACCGAGCCGACCGTGGCGAGGAAGGACAGATTGGACTCGACCCCGTCCATCTCACGCTGGTAGCTGGCGCGCATGGCGCGGCGTGCACCGTCGAGCAGGGCGCCTGGGTCGACCACGCGGCGCTCGCGCAGTTTTTGGTATTCGCGCATGCCGCTGGCAAATATGCGCTCCATCGGGCCCGAACCGTGCGCGTTCTGGGTGGCGGCGGCAAAGAGTTCGTTCAAGCTGGTGCCCGACCAGAACTCGCGGTCGAACTCATCGTTCAGCGCCGCCACGCGACGCAGGGAGCCGATCTTGCGAAAGATGGCCGACCAGCTGGCAATTGAAATGCCCAGCAGCAAGACCACCACAGCTTGCACGACCCAGCTGGCGTGCAAAATTAAACTGACGATCGACATGTCTTGATTCATGAGTGGAGCTCCAGGCTGTCCAAAATATGCGTGGGGATGCGTGAGGGTTTGAGGCTGTTGGCATCGACCCAGCCGATCCGAATCGTCGCCTCACACAGCAGCGTTGTCGGTGACTCGGCTGTTGCTTTGTTTTTCAGGAATACCTGCTGGTTGATTATCAAAGAAGCGCGGCCTTTTTCTTGCAGCCGAGCCGTAACAATCAGTTCGTCGTCGAGACGCGATGGTTGCAGGTAGCGAACGCTGGTTTCGCTGACGATGAACATGCCGCCGCTTTGCTCGCGCAGGGCGTGCTGTTCAATGCCCAGCGAACGCAGCCACTCGGTGCGGCTGCGTTCAAAAAACTTCAGGTAGTTGGCGTAGAAGACGATGCCACCGGCGTCGGTGTCTTCCCAATAAACCCTCATCAACCATTGAAATGTAGCCCCCACGCTCGCCACTGCGTGTGCTTCGCTGCCCCCCGAGGGGGCGCATTTTCCCTTGGGGCGGCCCGGCGGGAAAACATTCGTTGGGTTAACCAAGCACCGCCTCCAATCGTGAGACGGCTTCTTTGAGATCCGCCATCGAGCTGGCGGTGGAGAAGCGGACAAACTTGTCGGGTGCGACTTTGCCGAAGTCGCGACCCGGCGCCACCGCGAGGTGAGCGCGCTGCATCAGTTCAAAAGCGAAGTCCCAGCTACCGCCGGTACCGTCTGGCTGGCCTGGGCGGATGCCGAATTTTTGGGCCGCTTGGGTGCAGTCGGCGTAAGCGTAAAAAGCACCGTCGGGCATGACCGGAACCGTCAAGCCAAGGCGGTTCAGCTCGGGGATGAAGTAGTCGCGCCTAGCTTTGAATTCAGCGCGGCGGCGTTCGTATTCGGCCAAGCTCTCAGGCTCAAAGCAGGCGAGGGCGGCGTGTTGCGCCACCGTGCTGGGGCAGATGAACAGGTTTTGCGCCATACGCTCAATCACCGGTACCAGCGCTTCGGGCACGACCAGCCAGCCGAGTCGCCAACCGGTCATGTTGAAGTACTTGCTGAAGCTGTTGATGCTGATGACGTTCTGGCCCAAGTCACCCGGCATGGCCAGCGCGCTGCGGCCAAAGTGTTCGTCGTAGCTGAGGCCTAAGTAAATCTCGTCGATCAGGGTGATGCCGCCACGGCTGTGCACAAAGTTGTGCAGGCGCTGCAGTTCGTCTGGCGCGATGGACGTGCCGGTCGGGTTGGACGGCGAGGCGAGCATGACGCCCCGTGTGTCCGGGCCCCAAGCTTCGGCGACTTTGTCGGCTGTGAGTTGAAAGCGCTCTGCGGCTGTGGTGGGGATCAGCGTCGAACGGCCGTCGGCCGCACCGACAAAATGCTGGTTGCACGGGTAGCTCGGGTCCGGCATGAGGATTTCGTCGCCGGCTTCAATCAGCGCGAGGCAAGCCAAGTGCAGCGCCGCCGACGCGCCAGCGGTGATGATGATGCGGCTGGGTGCGACATCCGCCTGAAAGCGCGTGGCATACCAGTCACTGATTTTTTCGCGCAGTGCGGGCAGGCCGGTGGCGGCCGTGTATTGGGTGTTGCCTTGGGCGATGACGCGTGCGGCGGCTTCTTGCACCAGCGGCGGGGCGCTGAAGTCAGGTTCGCCGATGTTCAGAAAAATCATCGGCTGACGGCTGTCAGCGACCTGCTGCGCTAACGCAGAGGCCGCTTTGGCCACCTCCATCACATAGAAGGGCTCAATGCGTTGGGCGCGCTGGGAAATTCGCATGGGTCTGCTTGACTCGTTTGGCTTGTGAGCGGGCTGGTTAGCGGGCTTTGTCGCTGGCGACTTCGGCTTCGCGCAGGATTGGTGCGAGCTGGTTCAGCACGCCGTTGACCCACTTGTGGCCGTCGGTGCCGCCAAAGGCTTTGGCCAGTTCGATGCATTCGTTGATGACGACGCGCCAAGGCACGTCGGGGCATTGCTTGAATTCGTAAGCGCCAATCCACAAAATGGCGTGCTCCACCGGGGAGATCTCGTTCATCTTGCGGTCGAGCAGTGGCAAGATCAACTCGTCGAGGCCGGCGGCACCTTCAATGCAGCCGTGCAGCAGGGCGTCGTAATGCACCGAGTCAGCCTTGTGAAAGCCGACCAGATCGCGCGTGAAGGCGTCGATGGGCGCAGCTTCATTGCCACCCACTAAAAATTGGTACAGCGCTTGCAAGGCGAACTCGCGGGCGCGTGTGCGGGCTGATTTGTCGGCGGCTTTTTTAACGCCTGTGTCGGTCAGACCGGTGCGGGTCTGTGGGGGGCGTTTGGGTGCGATAGTCATGTTTTGTGTTCAGGAAATAGCGTCGAGCAAGTTGGCCATTTCAATGGCGACGCGAGCAGCGTCACGGCCCTTTTCGACTTGCCTGGCTTCGGCTTGGGCAACATTTTCAGTGGTGAGAATCGCATTGGCGATCGGGATTTGGTAGTCCAGCGCCAAGCGCGTCACGGCAGCGCCGCTTTCGTTGGCGACCAACTCAAAGTGGTAGGTTTCGCCGCGAATGATGCAACCCAGCGCGATCAAAGCATCGTAGGTTTCTGTCTCGGCCATGGCTTGCAGGGCCACCGGTATTTCAAGCGCACCGGGCACCGTGACATGGTGAATATTGGCGGCGTCGACGCCATGCCGTTGCAGCTCGGCGATGCAGGCCGTCGCCAGAGTGTGGGTGATGCTCTCGTTGAAGCGCGCCTGCACGATACCGATAGACAGTTGTTGTCCGTTGAGCTGGCCGACTTGGCCTTTGTCTGCTTCAAACATGATGGTTGTCCTTCGGTGATGGTTGTTTTCGGAAGGTTCCGGCGCGGTGCGTCATTCTTTGTTGATGTAGCCGACGGTCTCGAGACCGTATCCCGCCATGCTCGGCATGCGACGCGGGTTGCCCAGCAGCTTCATTTTGCTGACACCGCATTCACGCAGAATTTGCGCGCCGATGCCGTAGGAGCGCAAGTCCATGCGGCCGCGAGTTGGCGCGTGACTGGCTTCTGCCGTTCCTTCAAACTGGGCCAGCAGTTGTGCGCCACTTTCGCCGCAATTGAGCAACACAACCACCCCTTTGCCTTCGTCGGCAATGTATTGGAGGCTCTGATCCAAGCTCCAAGAATGCATGGTGCGGCCGACTTCCAGGGCGTCGAAGACAGACAGCGGTTCGTGCACGCGTGCGGCCACGGTTTCTTCAGGCTGCCAGCTGCCTTTGACCAGTGCCAGATGCACACCTTGGCTTGGTTTGTCTTTGAAGGCGTGTGCGGTGAATTCGCCAAAGGCGGTTTGCAGCGTGCGCGTACCGACGGTTTCAATCAGCGATTCATGGCGGCTGCGGTGCTCGATCAAATCCGCGATGGTGCCAATTTTGAGACCGTGTTCAGCGGCAAACAGCAGCAAGTCAGGCAACCGCGCCATGGTGCCATCGTCGTTCATGATCTCGCAGATCACGGAGGCCGGCGTGCAGCCGGCCATGGCAGCGAGGTCGCAACCAGCTTCGGTGTGACCGGCGCGCATCAGCACGCCGCCGTCAACCGCTTGCAACGGGAAGATGTGGCCGGGCTGCACCAAGTCATCGACCTTGGCGTTTTTGGCCACTGCGGCCTCGACGGTGCGCGAACGGTCAGCCGCTGAGATGCCGGTGGTCACGCCTTCGGCGGCTTCGATGGAGACGGTGAAAGCGGTGCCTTTTTTGTCACCATTGCGCAGGGCCATGGGCGGCAGTTGCAGTCGCTCGCAACGTTCTTTGGTCAGCGTCAGGCAGATCAGGCCGCGACCGTAGCGCGCCATGAAATTGATGGCTTCGGCAGTGACGTGGTCTGCAGCCAGCACCAAATCACCTTCGTTTTCGCGGTCTTCTTCGTCAATCAAAATAACGATCTTGCCGGCCGCCATATCGGCAACGATGTCTTCGACCGGAGAAATTGCAACTGTCATGTTCAAGGCTTTCTGGTGTCTTGGAGCATGCGCTCCACGTAACGCGCGATCAGGTCGATTTCCAAGTTAACCTGGGCGTTCTGCTTGAGATGTCCCAGCGCCGTGTTGTCGACGGTGTGGGGAATGAGGTTGATGCTGATTTCGCAACCCGCGCTCTGGTCGCCGAGGCCTGCGAGGTCGGTCACGCGGTTGACGGTCAGGCTGACGCCATTGACCGTGATCGAGCCTTTGTAGGCGAGGTATTTGCTGATGCCGGTGGGGGCTTGAATCCGAAACTCCCAGCTTTCGCCAACCTGCGCGAAATGCGTGACAAGGCCGATGCCATCCACATGACCCGAGACGATATGGCCGCCAAGTCGGTCGTTGGCGCGCAGGGCTTTTTCAAGATTGATCGGACCGAGTTCGGCGAGACCGCAGGTCTTGTTCAACGATTCCGCTGAAATGTCGATGGTGAATTGGTTGTGGGCAGCGTCTAGGGTCGTGGCTGTCATGCAGGCGCCGTTGAGCGCGATGCTGTCGCCGAGACCGACGTCGTTCAGGTAAGCCGATGGCGTTTCGATGGTGAGTCGCTTGCCATGGTCCAAAGAGCTGCCCAGGCGATGGATTGCGACGATGCGCCCCACGCCGGTGATGATTCCGGTAAACATGCAGTATTTTCGCAGGGAAATGGGCACTATCGCGCCGCGATGGCGCGAAGGCCCTGAATCGTTAAATTAAAAAGGCTGAAAAACAGCCGGCGAGGTGTCAAAAGCTTAAAAAATACCGCGGCCCTCCATCCGGGCGACCAGCCGCAGATCAGGTCCGACCCGGTCTGCGGAGATGAATTCCAGCGCCACCGCCTCCGTCAGGGTTTGCAGCGCTGCCAAGGCCAGCAGGCCTTGGCCCGGGCCAAGCAACTTGGGCGCGAGGTAAAGCAGAAATTCATCGACCAATCCTTCGCGCACCAGCGAGCCACTGAGTTTAAAGCCGGCCTCAACATGCAGCTCGTTGATTTGCCGCTGGCCGAGGTCACGCATGACAGCGGCTAAATCAACCTTGCCGCCCGCGCCAGGCAGACAGATGATGCTGGCGCCGCAGCTTTGCAGCGCCTGGGTTTTGGCTGCATCGGTGCTGGCGGTGTAAATCCACACCTGTCCCTCAGGCTTGAAAATCCGTGCGGCTAGCGGCGTTTGAAGTTGGCTGTCGATGATGATGCGATGCGGTTGGCGGCGGGTCTCGACCAGCCGCACATCCAAGCTCGGATCGTCTTGCAGCAAGGTACCAATGCCGGTCAGCACCGCCGACGCGCGGGCGCGCCAAGCATGGCCGTCGGTTCGCGCTTCAAGCGAGGTGATCCACTGACTTTGCCCGTTGGCCAGCGCTGTGGTGCCGTCCAAAGAGGCGGCCATCTTCATCCGCACCCAAGGCGTTTGACGCTGCATGCGGCTGAAGAAGCCGATGTTCAATTCACGTGATGCGTCGGCACCCGGGCCGACTTCGACGCGGATGCCGGCTGCTCGCAGTCGCTCAAAGCCTTGGCCTGCGACCAGTGGATTCGGATCGGCGATGGACGCGACCACTTTGGCAATGCCGGCGGCTATCAGTGCGTCGCAGCAAGGGCCGGTTCGCCCTTGATGTGAGCACGGCTCGAGCGTGACGTAGGCGGTAGCGCCTGTGACGGCATGGCCGCGGCTGGCGGCGTCGCGCAGGGCCATCACTTCGGCGTGGGCGCTGCCGACCGCTTGGGTTTGGCCTTGGCCAATGACGACGCCATCAGCGGACACCAAGACACAGCCGACGGCTGGGTTCGGCGAGGTTTGGTTTTGCGCTTGCTGGGCAAGCTGAAGGGCGAGGTTGATCACGGAGCTGAGTTTAGCGTTTGCCCTTTTCATTCATTGGGTAAATATAAATAATTATTAAAGCAACCTTTTATATCTTAATTTTGATTACTATTTGGCAGATGAATCGGCGTGTAATCGGTTTGACACTGGTGGAACTCATGGTGGTGCTGGCCATGATGGCGGTGGTGACATCGCTGGCGGCGCCCAGTTTTCGCAGTTTGTGGGTCAAGCGGTCAGTGCTACTGGCCGCCGAGGCTTTGCTTGGCGATTTGCGCTACGCGCGCTCTGAAGCACTCAAACGTGGCCGTCCCGTGTTGCTGTGTCAATCGTCGAACGGCACGACCTGCAGCCAAGACCGGGCGGGCTGGGCTGATGGCTGGCTCGTGTTTGTCGATAGCAACGCAGCAGGTCCGGCAAAAGCGCTGTTGCGGGTGCAGTCAACCTTGCCCGCCTTGGCGACGATTGTTAGCAATGTGTCGACTGGCCATGGCATCACTTATCAAGCCACTGGCTCGGCTAAATCTGCCGCGCAGACGATTCTCTTCACGCCGGCAGGCAGCGAATCGCCGGACAGCATCCGGGCGCTGTGCATTTCCTTGCAAGGCCGCGCACGGGTGGGCTCTGCTGGCGCGACTTCATGCAGTTGAGAACCACCGCCAAGCGCTGGCCTCGTCCAACCAAGCGGAAGGGCTTTATGTTGATCGAGGTGTTGGTGTCAATCGCGCTGTCGGCGGTAGCGCTGCTGGCGTTGGCCAGCCTCAATGCAGCCGCTTTGCGTTTCACCAAGATGAGCCAGTACCGTGCGGTGGCGACGCAGTTGGCCAGCGACATCGGCGAGCGCATGCGCGCGAACAAGGGTCGAGCGGCCGAGGGCGGTGCGGTGGCCGAGGGCTTTTGGGCTGGCGACTATGACTACACCACCAGTTTTGCCGGACAGGCGGCGACTGTCACTGCCCCCGCGCCACGCTGCAACACCGCCTTGAGCGTGTGCAGCACCCGTGAGTTGGCTAATCTGGACTTGGCGCAGTGGCGCTTTCAGGCCCGCCGCTTGTTGCCCGAAGGCTCGGTGTTTGTGCTGCGACAAGCCAGTGCGGTGGCCGCTGATGTCTGGATCGCCTGGCGCGACCCGCTGATTGCCAGCCGCGACGAAGCGCCTGCGCGTGCCAACGAATGCCCCAGTGGCATGGCGGTCAGCGACTTGAGTGTCCGCTGCAGTTATTTCAGGGTCAACCTGTGATGCGCTGCAAAAATAGCCAAGGCGGTGTCGCCTTGATTGAAATGCTGGTGGCGCTGGTCATCGGCATGGTGGTGGTTGGCGCCGTGCTCGCCACTTACCTGAGCACGGGTCAGACTGGGCGGTTGCAGTCGGCATGGGCGCAGATGGATGAAGACGCGCAGATTGGCTTGGGTATTTTGTCGAGTGACTTGCTGATGGCTGGCTATGCGCCTCCTGTCAGCCGGGATGCAGAAACATCCGTGCTGGTCAAAACATACAACGGGCGGCCGGTGTTTGGTTGTGATCGTGGCTTTCAAAGAGCCGCCGTCAATACGCCCGCCGAATGCGGCGGCAGTGTCAACTCGCCGGCCATTGAAATTAGCTACGAGGCCGATCTGGACAACACGGTTGTGACCGAAGGCAAACCCTCTGATTGCCTGGGCAACAGCTTGCCGGAAGGGACATCCGGCTTCACTTACAACCGCTATCGCGCGAACAGCGGAGCCTTGCAATGCACCGGTCCCAAGGGAAACGCAGCACCCTTGGTTGACAACGTCGAGGGTTTGCAATTTTGGTACGGCGAAGCTGACAGCGCCAATCCACGCAAGTTGGTGCGCTATGTGAGCGCCTCGGCGGTGCAGGATTTCAGCCGGGTGCTGAGCGTGCGCGTGTGTTTGCTGATCACCAGCGCAGAAGCCGTGATCACGGTTGAAGACGATGCCCTCAAGTTTTACGTCGATTGCGAACTGGCCCCCAAAGCGTCCTCTGACGGGCATTTGCGCCGGGCGTATTTCGGCACCACCGCCTTGCGTAACAAGATGCCGTTTTGAGCCATATGAACCATCCTGTCGTCGGCCTGAAGCGCAGCTTGGCAATCCGCCGGTGGCGAATCCCCGTACAAAAGGGTGTCTCTCTCATCATCGTTCTCATCATGCTCGGGGTGATTGCTTTGACTTCAGCGGCGACGCTGCGCAACGCAAGTTCGAACGAGCGGGTCAGCCACAACTTTCGCATGCACGCCTTGGCGCTGCAATATGCCGAGGCGGCTTTGCGTTACTGCGAGACGCAGATGACGTTGGATGACGCGTTGAGAGTCCACCCGCTGAAAGAATCAAATCTGTTTGTCACCGCTGGGTCGGCTACGCCGGTTTGGCGCAATCGGGGCACTTGGTCGGCTGCATCCACCGGCGCGCGGACCAGCGTGCCGGTGGCGTTCGTTGCGTCCTCTGAGAGCGCTTTCAAGCCCGGCAAGCTGCCTGACTGCGCGGTGGAAAAGCAAGCCTTGGACAACGGCACCGTCTACGTCATCACGGCCCGTGGCTTTAGCTCCGACTACACGGCGGACGCCCGTGGATTCACGGTCACGGGTTCGGTCGTCTGGCTCCAAACTCTGCTGAGCATGCAGGGTTCTGAAGCGGCAGACCGTACCTGGCGACGCATCCTCAATCCCCCGATTGACTGACAGAAAGACATGCCATGGTGTGCCCCCGAATTCTGACGCTAAGTTTTCTTGTTGCCCATTCCAGAGTCGCGGCTCAGGGACGTTGTCATCCTTGTTTGGCCGCTAGGTCGACGCATGGATTCAGTCTGATTGAGCTTCTGGTGGTGTTGGTCATCATGGGCATCGTGTCGGCTATTGCGCTGCCCAGCTACACGCAGCATGTCCAGCGCGGACACCGGGCCGAAGCGATCGCCGCCTTGCTGGAGGCGCAGCACTTCATGGAGCGCTATTACAGTGCACAAGGACGTTACGATGGCTCGACTGAAGTGCCCGGCAAGCCGCCCGATCTACCGCTGCGCTTGCAGGGCATTCCGGTTGGCTCAGATCTGCGTTACCAGCTCAAACTGGAGGCGGTGACGGTCAATTCTTACGACCTGTCAGCGCAACCCGTGGGCGCGATGGCCGGCGACACATGTGGAACCTTGACCATCAACCAAACTGGATTGAAGGGATTGACCGGCAGCGATCTCAGCGTGGCTGACTGCTGGCGTTGAGCACTTGGCGCAAAGCAAGGTCAGCGCCGGACTTCATCCACCAGCGTTTTGAACTCGTCGATGTCCTCAAAGCTGCGGTAGACGCTGGCAAAGCGCACATAGGCCACCTTGTCGAGTTTTTTGAGCTCACGCATGACCAGTTCACCCAAGCGGGTTGACGGTACTTCGCGAAGCCCCAGATTGAGGAGCTTCTCTTCAATCCGCTCAATCGCTGAATCGACTTGTTCAATGCTCACGGGGCGTTTGCGCAACGCCAAGTTCATGGAATCGAGGATTTTCCCGCGCTTGTACTCAATGCGCCGGCCATCTTTTTTGACGATGGCCGGGAAGTTGACGTCTGGACGCTCGTACGTGGTGAAGCGTTTTTCGCAGGCGCCACATTGGCGACGGCGGCGAATGAAATCGGCATCTTCAGAGACCCGAGTCTCGACCACTTGGGTGTCTAAATTTCCACAGAACGGGCACTTCACCGCGCAGACCTTGCGGCGTTTTAGCCGTAGACCGGGAAACGGCTGGTCAAGGCGTGAACCTTGGCACGAACCGCGTCGATGTTGGCCGCATCACGCGGGTTGTCCAGCACGTCAGCGATCAAGTTGGCCGTCATGCGGGCCTCTTCGTCTTTGAAGCCGCGCGTGGTCATGGCCGGGGTGCCGATGCGCACGCCACTGGTGACCATCGGCTTTTCAGGGTCGTTCGGGATGGCGTTCTTGTTGATCGTCATGTGAGCGCTGCCCAGCACTGCTTCAGCTTCTTTGCCGGTGATGCCCTTGGCCCGCAGATCGACCAGCATGACGTGGCTTTCGGTGCGACCACTGACGATGCGCAAGCCGCGCTCGATCAGTGTTTCGGCGACGATGCGGGCGTTGGTGATGACTTGTTGCTGGTACACCTTGAACTCAGGTGCCATCGCTTCTTTGAAAGCCACCGCCTTGGCGGCGATGACGTGCATCAACGGTCCGCCTTGCAGGCCGGGGAAGATGGCGCTGTTGATGGCTTTTTCGTGCTCAGCCTTCATCAAGATGATGCCGCCACGCGGGCCGCGCAAACTCTTGTGGGTGGTGGATGTGACGACGTCTGCGTGCGGCACCGGATTCGGGTAGACGCCAGCGGCGATCAGGCCAGCGTAGTGCGCCATGTCGACCAGAAAAATAGCGCCGACGTCTTTGGCCACCTTGGCAAAGCGGGCAAAGTCGATGCCCAGCGAGTAGGCCGAAGCGCCAGCAATGATCAGCTTGGGTTTGGACTCATGCGCTTTGCGCTCCATCGCGTCGTAGTCGATTTCTTCTTTGGCGTTGAGGCCGTAGCTCACAACATTGAACCATTTGCCGCTGATGTTGAGCGGCATGCCGTGGGTCAGGTGACCGCCTTCGGCCAAGCTCATGCCCATGATGGTGTCGCCAGGCTTGAGGAAAGCCAGAAAAACCGCTTCATTGGCGGACGCGCCGCAATGCGGTTGCACGTTGGCTGCGTCTGAGCCAAAAATCATTTTGATGCGGTCAATCGCCAGTTGCTCGGCGACGTCGACGTGTTCGCAACCGCCGTAGTAGCGGCGGCCTGGATAGCCTTCGGCGTATTTGTTGGTGAGCTGCGAGCCTTGCGCGGCCATGACGGCTGGCGATGCGTAGTTTTCGCTGGCGATCAGCTCGATGTGGTGTTCTTGGCGGGCGTTTTCGGCCTGAATAGCAGCCCAGAGTTCGGGGTCAGTTTGTTCA
This sequence comes from Polaromonas sp., assembly GCA_030654695.1. Classification (GTDB taxonomy): domain Bacteria; phylum Pseudomonadota; class Gammaproteobacteria; order Burkholderiales; family Burkholderiaceae_C; genus Polaromonas. The sequence continues at coordinate 416,709 of JAURWY010000034.1, read as the reverse complement.
ACCAGAATATTGCGGTGGTACATGGCAGTCCTAGAGACGGTGGTCTTTGCCCTCACGCTCCAAAAAGGAGGCGGTTCAAAGTCTGCCCAGGCGAACGGCTGAACGCTCTTCGTCAAATGACAGCAGAGCGGCGCGCTTCCCAGTGGTGTCCCACGTCAGCTCAGGCAGCTTTGTCAGCATGCCGAGCCTATCGCCAGTTGCGCACGGGATGAGTGTAGCCGACCGTTTGAAGGGAGTTCAGCTGCCGAGCCAGGCCACGCTCTGCAAGCCATTGGCTGGACGTGGGCTGACAGGCAGGGGTGCCAAGGGCAGCGAGACTGGCATCAGGGTTGGTGTTGCTGGGCTGTCGAACGTTTGTCGTTTGCCACTGGCCACGGCTTGCAAGCGCCCATGTTCTGCCATGACTTTGCTGGCATAACCGCCGTCGTCATCCAGATTGGCTGCACCGACATAAAACTTCAGACCGCCTTCAACGGAGCCGGCTCGGCTGATGCATTCTTGGAGAACCTTGACACCAACGCGCAGGTTGGTGACAGGGTCAAAGGCAGCAAGCTTGCCGCCAAAATGCGCATATTTGTCGTGGTGAATGCCAGTCATCACCTGCATCAAGCCTTGAGCGCCGACAGGGCTTTGGGCAAAGGGATTGAAGCCCGACTCGATGGCCATGATGGCCAGAATCAGGGTCGGCTCCAGCTTGGACTTTTCACCAATATCAAAGGCGTGGGCCACCAAAGCACTCAACGGCTCCGGCGCGACGCCGTATTTTTTGCTCAGCCAAAATGCCACAGCAGCTTGTTTGCTTGGCAGGTCTTTGGGGTTGACTGCAGTGGCGCGGTCGACTGCACCGGGTTCGGTGAAACCAATCGTGGCTTCTTGGCGGGCCAGCAACAAGGCCATCAGACGGCTTTCACCGGCGACACGCAGGTCGGGTCGGGCGGTCAGCGTGATCATCACGAAAACCAAAGCCAAACCCAGCATGGCAAAGCTGTTGTGGCTGATGTTGAAGAAACCTTCGGCAATGTCTCTAACGACATTGCGGGCACTGCTACGTGTATTAAGCAAGCACTGTTGCAGGCTTGACTTGAATGGCACTGTCATGGAGCTCCTTTCGACGCTTCCGGCTTTGGGCCAGTTGCTAGGATTGGGTCACCAACAAGCCAAGCATAATTGCTTGAGGAGGTGTCTTGTTGGACGGGCTGTAGGCTGCAGCTTTAGGGTAGACCCTGCGTTTTAAGCAGGGACGGGCGGATTCTAGGAGATTTTTAAATAACCCGTCAATCATAAGGAATTGATTCTTTATACCTTTTTGTTTTCAAAAAGCTGTTTAAAAACGCAGCCGATGTCTTTGGAGATTTTCTTTTAAAGCTGATAAGAGGGTTTTTTTTCGCACCGCTTGACCGGTCAAACCGTGAGAATTTGCAAGTACGGGTTCTTGGTTTTTTGTCCAGCCAAGCCAAGCGCTTAGAACGGTCTGCGGACTGTTTTAGGGGGCTTGCCAAAAAACAGCGAAAATAGTGGCAACGCTTTATTCGTGAAGCTTTTCATTGCGCGCAGACTTTGGCCCTTGAGTGTTCCCTTTGGTGGGCCGTTTGAGTCTTATTTGCCCGCTTTTTGACCTTCTGGTTTTTCTGTGACGCTTGCCGCTGAAATGACCTTTGACAAGCCAAACAGCGCCGCGCTTTCCTCTTTTTTATCAAGCATCCATCATGTCCAACTCTGCTAAGTCCGACCTTTCCGCCGCCAAATCCCCTCAGGCCAAGGGCTCTGATTCAACCCAACTGGACGCGCTGACCGGCGGTGCTTTCTCAGCGCCGACCTCTGGCGAGCGGGCTGCGCGCATTCGCGAATGGTTGGCCACCAATCCTGGCGCCGACCAACTGGCCGATGTCTATAAAGAACTGTCGAACCGCGACAAAGGCGCTGCCAAGCTGCTCAAAGAAAAGCTCGACGACGTCAAACGCGCCAAAGGCCAAGAAGCGGTTGCGGCCGAATGGGCCGACAAAGCCCAGACGCTGCTGGCCTTGCCCAAGCTGAATTTGGCCGATGCGCTGGCGTGGCAACGTGATGCCGCCAAGGCCGGTGCACCACTCTCACGCGAGCCGTTGGCCAGCCTGAAAGTGCAACTCGCCGACCGTGTCAAAACCATTGAAGACTTGCAGCACCGGACGCAGGTGCAGCGTGAAGCGGCTGTGCTGATTGCCCAGCGCACCGAAGTGCTGTCGACCAAGCCGTGGCGCGACGCGCAGACGGTTTGGGAGACCTTGCGCGCTGACGTCGCCCATTGGCAGGAACAAGCCAACGAAATCACAGCAGACCCGATCTGGGCCAGCGTGGATGCGAAATTCCCGCCTTTGCTCGAGGCCTCACGCGCTCAGTTCTTGGCCATGTGGGAGGCGTTTCAGGGCGCTTTGTCGATCGCTGTGGCGGCGTCTGAAGACTCTGCCGCACCGCTGCCAGCGGTGCCCGTCTGGGCTGAAGAATTGCGCGCGGCGCGCGGCATCAGCACGCCTGCAACCGCGTCGGCGGGCGACAAACCGGCCCGTCCGCCCAAGGTCAAGTTAGACCCTGCCGTGCTGGCTGATTTGCGTGCCAAGGCTGCCGCAGCCGTGCAAGAGGCTTTGACCAAGCTAGAAACTGAAGTGGCAGAAGGGCATGGCAAGTCCACGCCCAAGGCGGCTGCAGATTTGCGCAACGCCCTGAAAGAAAACATCCGTCATATAGACAACACCCTGGAGGCGGCTTCGCATGCTGCGTTGACAGCTGCGGGTGAACTGGAAGGTTGGCAGCGTTGGCGCGCCGACCAGATCCGCGAGGACTTGGTCGAGAAAGCCGAAAAGCTGGTGGCCAAGCCGATGGGCGGTCGCAAGCAGCAAGAAGCTTTGCGCGCCATGCGTGAGCAATGGAAAACCAGCGACCAAGGCGGCACGCCCAACCACGCGCTGTGGAAGCGCTTTGACGATGCGTGCAACGAATCCCACAAAGTGGTCGAAGCTTGGCTAGAAAAAACCAAATATCTAACCGAAGCCACCAAAGCCCAGCGCCGGGTCTTGATCGACGAAGTGCTGGCTTGGGCTGAGGCCAACAAGACCAACACCGACTGGAAGCACCACATTCGCAGCCTGAATGGCTTTGTCACGAAATGGCGCGAAGCCGGTCACCTGAGCGAAAAAACCTTTGCCGACATCCAGCCGGTCTGGAAAGCGGCAATGGACTTGGCTGATGCGCCATTGACCACCGCCCGCAACGACAGCCTGGCCCGTCGCCGCGCCATGATTGAAGAGGCGCAAGCCTTGGGTGCTGAGCCACAACTGCGCATTGACGCCGTCAAAGCCGTGCAGCAGCGCTGGCAGCATGAAGCCCAGCAAGTGCCGATCGAGCGCAAGCAAGAGCAAAAGCTCTGGGATGCTTTCCGCAAGCCGATTGACGACGCTTTCCAGCGCAAAACCGCTGATCGCGAAAAAGCCGCAGGTGCTTTGGGCGAGTTCGACCGCATGGTGGTCGAGGCCTCCAAAGCCGTGGCTGAAGCCACGGCCAGTGGCGACGCCCAAAAAATTCACGCAGCAGCCAAGGCGCTGGAGGCCGTGGTTCGTGGGCAAGTGCCGGTGGCAGCTCCGGTTGTGGCTCCAGTGGCCGCAGTGGTACCTGCTGTCACTGAAGCTTCTGCCGAAGCGACGGTGTCAACTGATGCCGCTGAGCCTGTGACCAGCGCCGCTGAGGAAACGCCAGTCACCGCTGAAGTCGCCGAAGTTGCTGAAACCGATGCAGCCGTTCAATTAGAAGCCGCTGCCGAAGAGTCTTCACCCGAAGTCGAAGCAGACGCTGAAGCCGAACCTGCCGCCGCGCCGGTCGTTGTCAAGGCTGCGCCCAAGCCCGTGGTGGCCATGCGCGGTGATGACCGCCCAGGCATGCGCAAGGCTGAGCCTGTAGCGGCTGGCCGTGGTGGCAAGTTTGGTGATCGCAAAGACCCGCGCGCCGGCGGCAAAGATGCGCGTCCACGCACCGGCATGGAAAACAAGTTTGAACCCATGCGTGATGAACGCGGTGGTCGGGGTGATCGCGGTGAGCGCTTCAGCGAGCGTCCAGCGTTTGAAGAGCGCGGTCCGCGCTTGGGCGATGCCGCCTTCCGGGCCCAGCGCGAAGCCTTCGAGACGGCCAATTTAGCCCTCAAAAAGCTCGCCGAGCAGGCCCATGGCGAGGTCTTGACGCATTTGATTTCGGCTTGGGAAAAGCGTGACCCTGAGCAGCTGCCAAGCGGTCAAGATCTGGGCAAGCAAGTGCCAGCGGCGGTGCGCACGCGTTGGGCGCAAGCGCTCACAGCACCTGCTGCCGGCGATTCAGCAGAAGCTTTGTTGCGCATGGAAATCGCCACAGAACTGCCCACACCGGCTGAGCACATCAGCGCACGCCGCATGTTGCAGCTGCAGTTGTTGACCCGTCGCAATGCACCAGCGCCGCACGAAACGTGGGCTGAAGACATGGCCAAAGTGTTCGCCAGCCCGTACGATGCGGCGCAAACACGCCGCGTGCAAAACGTTCTTAAGGCGCTGTTGAAGCGTTGAAGAACTGCGCAAAGAGCGGCATCAGCTCTGGGAACTCTTGCGCAAATCGGTCTCGGTTGACGAAGTAGGCTTCTGACGTGACAGCGAAAAATTCGGCCGGGGCGGACGCTGCGTAAGCGTCGAGCCAAGGCGGTTCGGCACCGAAGCGTTCGGCCATCGTTACCTTATCCTGAAAACGCACATAGCTGGCCTGCAGGGTGACGCGCCAGTTTTCCCAGACAACCCTAGAGGGCAGGGGTGGGCAGCCATCTGCCGGGCCATTGCGCATGTCCAGCTTGTGCACAAACTCATGGATCACGACGTTGTAGCCGGCTTGGGCCGACTCACCTGAGGCCGCGACGTCCGCCCAACTCAAGGTGACAGGGCCATGCGGCATAGCTTCGCCTGTCAACGCCTCTTTATAGCGGTGCACCACGCCGGCGTCGTCGATCACTTCGCGTCGTGCCAGCATGGCGCCTGGATGGACCACGATGCCCTTGAAATCGTCGTACCAATGCAGTCCAAGGTGAAGCACCGGCAAGCAAGCCTGAGCGGCAATCGCCACGGCCATGGCGTCACTGATTTGCAGCCCGTGAGCGCCGTTGAACTCTTTGTCGGCCAAAAACTCACCGACCATCGCTCGCAGCCGCTCTGTGTGGCTGGCGCTGTCAGCGGTCAGAAAAGGATAGGCCTGCAACGTGCTCAACCACAGCGCATCTGGGATCATTGGCGGGCTTCGCTTGGCCAGTCGGAGGTGTTGAAGGTGTTGTCTCAGCCACGTCAGCATAGAGTTTGCTTTGGCTGGTTCAGAGCTCAACGCTCAACGCTCAACGCTCAACAGCCAGCGGCAAGCGCTGCAGGCCGGTGCGGGTGAGCCGCAAGACCTCGACCCGAGGCGGTGAGGCGCAGGCATCCCAATCGCTCAGCACCACGCGGTGCTGGTTGTCGCCCAAGTCGTGCTGGCTGGGCTGGTGGGTATGGCCATGGATCAGCGTGCTGGCGCCTGCGGCCTGCAGCCACTGCTTAGCAGCGTGCGTGTCGACATCGGCACAGGTTTGGCCCGTCTGCTTGCGCGCTTCACTTTGCGCGCGCAGTCCGCGGGCGATGCTTTGTCGCTCGCTCAAAGGCTGGGCTAAAAACGGCTCTTGCCAAGCGCTGCTGCGCACTTGCTGGCGAAACTGCAAGTACGCCGTATCGGCCAGACACAGCGCATCGCCGTGTGACAGCAGAAAACGTTGGCCGGCAAATTGCAAGACTGTCGGGTCTGTGAGCAGCGCGGCATGGCACAGGTCCATCAAGCGCTGGCCGACCAAAAAATCGCGGTTGCCGTGCATGAAGAACAGTGCCAAGCGGGCAGACGCGGCGGTCATCACCTGAACGCAGCGGTCTTCAAAACCCATCGCGGTGCTGGCGTTCTGATTCACCGCGTCATCACCGACCCAAACCTCAAACAGATCGCCCAAGATAAAGACGGCATCGGCCGGCGTCTTCTCCATGTAACGCTGCCAAGCTGCGAAGGTCGCGGGTTCTTCTTCGGTCAGGTGCAGGTCTGAAATGAAATCGACCGTGCCCCAGGCCGCGGGAGCTTGGAGCTCGGCAATCTGGGGCACGGTCATGTTGCTGCGATGAGGTTTTAACGGTCGTGCTGAGCGCAACGTCCGCCTCTCAGGGCGGTGGCTTTGATCAAGCCAGCGCCACGGCTTTTTCGATGATCACGTCGGTCTGCGGCACATCGTCATGAAAGCCTTTCCGGCCAGTTTTGACGGCGGAAATTTTGTCAACAATCTCGCTGCCCGACACGACTTTGGCAAACACGGCATAGCCCCAACCGGATGCGGTCGGTGCGGTGTGGTTCAAAAAGTCGTTGTCTGAGACGTTGATGAAAAACTGCGAGCTGGCCGAGTGCGGTGCGCTGGTGCGAGCCATGGCGACCGTGTAGTGGTTGTTTTTCAGGCCGTTGTTGGCTTCGTTTTCAATCTCGCCATCGGTTGGTTTTTGTTTCATGCCGACTTCGAAACCGCCGCCTTGCACCATGAAACCAGGGATCACGCGGTGGAACACCGTGTTGTTGTAATGGCCCTTGTTGACGTAAGACAGAAAGTTGGCGACCGACTTGGGCGCCTTGTCTTGCTCGAGTTCAAGGGTGATGACGCCGTGATCGGCAATGTGGAGTTCGACTTTTGGATTGCTCATGATGGTTATTTTATTTAATCAAAGATGCGGATTTTATAAGAACTGGTGTCTTGGGAACATCGCTGGGGAAAGGCCCGCCGGCGCCAGTGGGCACGGACTTGATCTTGTTGACGACGTCCATGCCGCTGACGACCCTACCAAAAACAGTGTAGCCAAACAGCTGGCTTGCATTGAGCAACTTGGCCCGAGGCGTGTTTTCGTAGATCTGGCCTTGGTATTCAAAACGCGGCACTGGATCGCCCGGTGGGATCGGCGTTGGATTCAGAAAGTCGTTGTCTTTGACGTTGATGAAAAATTGCGCGGTGGCTGAATGCGGGTCATTGGTCCGGGCCATGGCCAAGGTGCCGATGGTGTTTTTGTCGCCACCTTTGGCGAGGGCTTCTTGGCCTTCATGGCGCACCGGAGGACGGCCTGGCTTCTCGGCATACTTGGCATCAAACCCGCCGCCTTGCACCATGAAGTTGTTGATGACACGGTGAAAAATCGTGCCGTCGTAATGCTTGTCTTTGACGTATTGCAAAAAATTCTCAACCGTTTTGGGTGCTTTGTCGGGGTAGACCTCGACCACAAAATCTCCTTCACTGGTGACGAATTTCACCTTCGTTGCGGCCTCCGCCCAAGCGGAATGCCAGCCGCCGACAGCCAAGAGGCCCGCCATCGCCAAGGCGGAGAGGCTGCGGCGCTGAATGGGGTTGCATCGTGAATTCATGGGACACCTCAAGGTTTGACACTGAACAGTGTGCGAATCAGCGCCAGCTTAGGCTGCACCGTGGTTTTAGTCGGTTCGAGCTGCAGCGCTTTGCTGTAAGACTGGCTGGCCAGTTGGAGATAAACGTCGCCCAGGTTTTCGTGGGCCGTGGCGTAGCTTGGATTCGTCCGGATGGCCATTTCTAGTGCCCCGCGGGCCTGTTCAAATTGGTTTTTTGCGGCGTAAAGAACGGCCAGATTGTTGTAAGGCTCTGGCAACTCGGGATAGTCTTGCGTGAGTGTCTTAAAGAGGCTCATGGCGTCAGCGGGCTGGCCCATTTCAGTGAGTATCACGCCCTTGATGAAGCGCATTTGCGGATCTTTGGGCTTGCCTTCCAAATACAAGTCGGCCTTGGCGAGGGATTCTTTGAGTTGTTTGGCGCTGACCAAATTGGTGACTTTGGTGTAATCATCAATGTACGGCGCTACGGGTGTACCGAAGTTTTGGGCGTGCGCAGCCAAGGGGAAAAGGGCGCCAGCCAATGCGCTGCACATCAAGCCGATAGCGGCTGCTTTTTGAACGGTAGTGACGAAAGTATGCATAGTTTGGTGTTGGATGGCGTTCGAATCTCGTCGCCAGCTTGTCTGATGGCTCGCCTATACTGAAAAAAGATTGTAATGGGCAGGTATAGTCTGCACTCGCCCCTTTGCCTCCCCAGCCTCCCACCCCCAGCTTCCTTCCCATCCATGAGCCTTCGCATTTACAACACGCTGTCGCGTGACGTAGAAGAATTTTTGCCGCTGGAGCCGGGTCACGTCCGCATGTACGTTTGCGGCATGACGATTTATGACCTGTGTCATATCGGCCACGCCCGCATGATGATGGCGTTTGACGTGGTGCAACGCTGGCTGCGCGCCAGTGGCTACCAAGTCACTTACGTGCGCAACATCACTGACATTGACGACAAAATCATCAAGCGCGCCGTTGAGCGCGGCATCACCATTCGTGCCCTGACGGACGAGATGATCGTCGCCATGCACCAAGACATTGGCGCGCTGGGTATAGAACCACCGACGCTGGAGCCCCGCGCCACCGAGTACGTTCCGCACATGTTGGCGATGATTGCCCAGTTGGAAGCCAAAGGCTTGGCTTATCAGGCCACCAGCGGCGACGTCAACTTTGCGGTGCGCAAGTTTCCGGGTTACGGCAAGTTGTCCGGCAAGTCACTGGACGAACTGCGCGCGGGCGAGCGTGTTGCCGTGCTCGACGGCAAGCAAGACCCGCTCGACTTTGTGCTTTGGAAGTCCGCCAAAGAGAGCGAGCCAGAAGACGCTAAATGGGATGCCGCTGCTTTGGGTTTCCCTTATGGCAAAGGCCGCCCTGGCTGGCACATCGAGTGCTCGGCCATGAGCTGCCAGACGCTCGGCGAGAGTTTTGACATTCACGGTGGTGGTGCTGACTTGCAGTTCCCGCACCACGAAAACGAGATCGCCCAAAGCGAAGGCGCCAACGGCCAACCGCTGGCGCGCTTTTGGGTGCACAACGGTTTTGTCCGCGTTGACAACGAAAAGATGTCGAAGTCCTTGGGCAACTTTTTCACCATCCGCGACGTGCTGGCGCAGTACGACGCCGAGACCGTGCGCTTCTTCATCATCCGCGCCCACTACCGCAGCGCGCTGAATTACAGCGACGTGCATCTTGACGACGCGCGCAACTCCCTTAAGCGGCTGTACACGGCTTTAGATTTGGTGGTGCCCGCAGCGGTGGAGATTGATTGGACCGAGCCTTATTCGGCGCGTTTCAAAGCCGCCATGGACGAAGACTTTGGCACACCTGAAGCGATTGCCGTTTTGTTTGACTTGGCCGGAGAGGTCAACCGCACAGGCTCGACTCAGCTCTCGGGTGTGCTCAAGGCTTTAGGCGCTTGCCTCGGTTTGCTGCAAGGCTCGCCCGCCGCTTTCCTCAAAGCCGGCGCAGCACTCGATGACGCGACCATTCAAGGCCTGATTGCTGAGCGCTCTGCGGCCAAGTTGGTCAGAGACTTTGCCGGCGCTGACCGCATTCGTCAGAACTTGCTTGAGCGCGGCATCGTGCTCAAAGACTCGCCAAACGGCACCACTTGGGAGGTTAAAGCGTGAAGATTTTGGCAAAAACTGGTCCCGGTGCCGGCGAAGTCGTTGAGTCTGACGTGCCCGCCATGACGGTGCCAGCCTACTGGGCGGAAGCCTGCAAGCATCTGGTCAAAAAAGACCGCGTGATGAAGCGGCTGATTCCTCAGTTTGGTGAGGTGGGACTGCAGTCGCGCGGTGACGCTTTTGGCACCTTGGCGCGCAGCATCGTCGGTCAGCAAATCTCGGTGAAGGCGGCGCAAAGTGTCTGGCATCGGTTTGAAGTGCTGCCGAAAAAAATGACGCCTGCCAACGTGCTCAAGCTGAAAATAGACGACATGCGGGCGGCTGGTTTGAGTGCGCGCAAGGTTGAGTATTTGGTCGATCTGGCGCTGCATTTTGACGCCGGATCAGTGCAGGTTAAAAATTGGGAAGAGATGGACGATGAGGCCATCATTGCCCAGTTGATCGCGATCCGTGGCATTGGCCGCTGGACGGCTGAGATGTTTTTGATCTTTTATCTGATGCGGCCGAACGTCTTGCCCCTCGACGATGTGGGCTTGATCAACGGCATCAGCAAGAGTTATTTTTCTGGCGAATCGGTCAGCCGCAGCGACGCCCGTGAAGTGGCTGGTGCTTGGGCGCCTTTTTGTACCGTGGCAACTTGGTATATTTGGCGCTCACTCGACCCTTTACCGGTCGTGTACTGATTTGACACTATTGAATGTGCCGGCCCCGTGCCCGCTAATGGATCCCCTGGACACAAAGGAGCAAGGTCATGCGTAAAAAAACCTTCCTCGATTTCGAGCAACCGATTGCGGACCTCGAAGGCAAAATCGAAGAACTGCGCTATGTGCAGACTGAATCCGCGGTCGATATTTCTGACGAAATCGACCAGCTCGCCAAAAAGAGCCAGCAGCTCACCAAAGACATTTACAGCGACCTCACGCCGTGGCAGATCACCAAGATCGCGCGCCACGCTGAGCGCCCGTACACGCTGGACTACATCAGCGAAATTTTCACCGACTTCGTTGAAATGCACGGTGATCGTCACTTTTCTGACGACCTCAGCATCGTCGGCGGTCTGGCCCGTTTCAACGGTCACGCCTGCATGGTGCTCGGTCAGCAAAAAGGCCGCGACACAAAAGAGCGCGGTCTGCGTAATTTCGGCATGAGCAAGCCGGAGGGTTATCGCAAGGCTTTGCGTCTGATGAAAACCGCCGAAAAATTCAAGCTGCCGGTGTTCACCTTCGTTGACACGCCCGGCGCTTACCCTGGCATTGATGCCGAAGAGCGCGGCCAGTCGGAAGCCATTGGGCGCAACATTTTTGAGATGGCGCAACTCGAAGTGCCGATCATCACCACCATCATTGGCGAGGGCGGCTCCGGTGGCGCACTGGCTATCTCGGTGGCTGACCAAGTGGTCATGCTGCAATATTCCATTTACTCGGTCATCAGTCCCGAAGGCTGCGCCTCGATTTTGTGGAAAACCTCGGACAAAGCCGAAGTTGCTGCTGAAGCTCTTGGCATCACCGCGCACCGGCTGAAAGCCATGGGCGTGATCGACAAAATCGTCAATGAACCCGTTGGTGGCGCGCACCGCGACCACAAGCAAATGGCCGCTTTCTTGAAGCGTGCTTTGAACGATGCTTTCCGTCAGGTCAGCGACCTGAAGGTCAAAGAACTGCTGGACCGTCGCTACGAACGCCTGCAAAGCTATGGCCGTTTCACCGACACCAAAGCCGAAGCCCGTTAAACCAACGTCCGCATGGGTCAATCCGGCGCAAGTCGCGCTGGCGGCCTTCGCCGGCTCATCTGCTGCTGTTTTAACATCGCCGCTGGCGGTCGCTTACAGCGGCGGCGCTGACTCCACGGCCCTTCTGCACGCTGCCTGTGCGCTGTGGCCCGGGCAGGTCAGGGCGATTCATATCAACCACGGCCTGCAAGTCGCCGCCGCTCAATTTCAAATCCATTGCGCAGCCGTTTGCGCGCAGCTGAATGTGTCGTTGCACGTTGCCAAAGTCAACGCCAAGCACGAGCCCGGCGAGAGCCCCGAAGACGCCGCCCGTAAAGCGCGTTACACCGCCTTGGCCGACGCTGCCCGTGCGCTCGGCGTCAGCCAAGTATTGCTCGGCCAGCACGCAGACGACCAAGTTGAAACCCTCTTGCTCGCTTTGAGTCGCGGCGCTGGCTTGGCGGGTTTGTCGGCCATGCCTGCGGTTTTTGAGCGCGCTGGCGTGCAGTTTGGTCGTCCTTTGCTTGAGGTGCCCGGAGCCAGTCTGCGTGACTGGCTGATGCAACAAGGCCACGCCTTTGTCGACGACCCGAGCAACACCGACGAGCGCTATACCCGCAACCGCATTCGCGCCAGGCTTTTGCCGGTCCTGGCTGAAGCGTTCCCGCAGTTTCGGCAAACCTTTGCACGCAGCGCCGGCCATGCCGCACAAGCGCAGGACTTATTAGACGAAATCGCTGCGCAAGACTTGCTGCTAGTGGGCAGTCCGCCTGCGATCAAAGCGCTACAGACGCTGTCTCGACCGCGTCAGGCGAACGCGCTGCGTCACTGGCTGTTGACATGCCATCAAGTCCGGCCCAGCGCCGCGCAACTGGCGCAACTGCTTGACCAAGTGACCGCCTGTACCACCCGTGGTCATCAGATTCACTTGAAGGTGGCTAACGGCCATGTGCTGCGAGTTGTCAGCCATTTACAGTGGTTGAGCCCGATATAATCATGGGCTTTGCCGGTTCTCCGGCGCATATTTTTTAATCCCTTCGCCACTTTTTTGACTGAATTTTTGCAATGGCTTTGATCGTTCATAAATACGGCGGCACATCAATGGGCTCGACCGAGCGCATTCGAAACGTCGCCAAACGCGTGGCTAAATGGGCCCGTGCCGGCCACCAAATTGTGGTGGTTCCAAGTGCCATGAGCGGCGAGACCAATCGTTTGCTTGGCTTGGCCAAAGAGCTTTCGCCGTCCAAGCAAGACGACGCTTACGCCCGTGAGCTCGACGCGCTGGCCGCCACTGGCGAGCAGGCTTCAAGCGCTCTGTTGGCGATTGCTTTGCAGGCCGAGGGCATGCCCGCCGTGAGTTACGCCGGCTGGCAAGTCACCATCAAAACCAACAGCGCATTCACCAAGGCCCGCATTGAGTCGATTGACGACAAGCGTGTGCGCGCCGATTTGGACGCTGGCAAGGTGGTGATCATCACCGGCTTTCAGGGCGTCGACGACGGCGGCAACGTCACCACGCTCGGCCGTGGCGGCTCAGACACCTCGGCGGTCGCTATTGCGGCTGCCTTGAAGGCGCACGAATGCCTGATCTACACCGATGTTGATGGCGTCTACACCACCGACCCGCGTGTGGTGCCCGAAGCCCGCCGTCTCGCCACGGTGAGCTTTGAAGAAATGCTCGAGATGGCCTCTATGGGCTCCAAGGTTTTGCAGATTCGCTCAGTCGAATTTGCTGGCAAATACAAGGTGCCGCTGCGCGTGCTGTCCAGCTTCACCGACTGGGATATTGACATCAACGAAGAAGCCAAGTCCGGCACTTTGATCAGTTTTGAGGAAGACGAAAAAATGGAACAAGCCATCGTATCGGGCATCGCGTTCAACCGCGACGAAGCCAAAATCTCCGTGCTCGGTGTGCCCGACACCCCAGGCATTGCGTACCAAATTTTGGGCGCTGTGGCCGACGCTAATATTGAAGTCGATGTCATCATTCAGAACATCAGCCGCGATGGCAAAACCGACTTCAGCTTCACCGTCAACCGCAACGACTGCGCTAAGACGGTTGAGCTGCTCAACACCAAGGTCTTGCCCAAACTGGGCGCCGAAGACGTCATCAGCGACACCAAGATCTGCAAGGTCAGCATTGTCGGCATTGGCATGCGCAGCCACGTGGGCGTTGCCAGCAAAATGTTCCGAATCTTGAGCGAAGAGGGCATCAACATCCAGATGATCTCGACCAGTGAGATCAAGACATCCGTTGTGATTGATGAAAAATACATGGAGTTGGCAGTGCGCGCACTGCACAAGGCCTTTGACCTCGACCAACCAGTCTGAAATCTGGCCAAAGTCGTGAGATAATTCCTCTTGTTATTAGGAATCGTGACCGAGTGGCCGAAGGTGCTCCCCTGCTAAGGGAGTATAGGGTGTAGAGCCTTATCGAGAGTTCGAATCTCTCCGATTCCGCCAAGCACATAAACCCCTTATAGATCTTTGATTTATAAGGGGTTTTTGCTTTCTGGCTTTTGCGCGCCACCCCTTGCATTCACCCCAGCTTCTGATGCGGGTGTTGCAGAAATCTTGGACTTCTGGAACTTTCCACACTCCGCAAGACCATGTTGGGAGGCGGCCTAGCTTCTTTTCACTTCGGATAGGCGCAGCGAAACCCTACATACACCACATAGAACGCCGCCGACTTGAACTGCATGCCGTCGACTTTCATCTTCTCTGTGTCATACCACCAGGACCCACCTGCGGTCAGGCGATCGTCGCCATTAGCGTCGGCCAGCCATTCCCACACGTTGGCACCCATGTCGTACAGACCGTTGACGCCCATCGCGGTTCGGCCGACAGGCGCATGTCGCGCCCAGCCATCTTGCGCGCCAACGGTATTGGCGCCGGCCGGTGTGTCACCTGTCGGATAGACATAAGTGCGGCCGGTCACGAATGGCGGTGGCGGGTTGCGTCTTTGTTCGGTATAGGCGGCCCGTGACCATTGCAGTCGTGTGGGCAGGTTGCCGCCGGCTGCTTGGCAGTAAGCATTTGCTTCATGCCAGCTGAGATGAACTGCAGGCTCATCCGGTGCGCCGCGCTTGCCATTGGGAGACCGGAAGCTCCAGCCGGTCCGCTTTTCCCAGCCTGCACCGTATTCCATGCCATAGCCATTTTTTTCAGCGGCGGTCTTGAGTTGCCGGCTGTCGGCATAGCGTGCGAACTGGCCGATCGTGACTTCGGTGGTGTCGATGCTGAAGTCGCCCATGTCGACCCGGGATGGCGTAAAGGCGTATGCCGGCAGGCACAGGGTGGCGGCCAGCAGTAATCCGGGGAAACTGCGGTGTCTCACCGCTTCGGTATCGATGCCCTGTTTCGCCAAGCCGTCTATGCGAGAGTTGGACACTTTGTGACGCAATGCTATTGGTTGTCTCATGGCTAAAAATTATCAAGTTCTTTTTATATTGACGCAATGGGCAGACATTCCATTTTTAGGCTTTCAGCCACAGTCACTTGGGCGGCATCAGCCCTGCAGTATTTGAACGTGTTTCAGTTTGAGGCTAGGATTTTTCTGCCGTTCCGTGGGAAGTCCAATGGGCCTTGGGTTTGACTACAAAAAAAGGCCACCCGAAGAGGTGGCCCAAACCTTGGAAAACAGTGACTGTTTGCAGTCAGCCCCGCGCGCCGGGTGCTGACTGGGCGGTGGTCAACCGCCGCTTCATCAGAAGTTGTAGCGGATGCCGAGCGACAGGGCTGAAGGGTCGTTGCCTGCGATGCTAACGGCTGGGAAGTTGTCAGACCCAGTGAACGTACCCTTGGCGTTTACTTTGTTCTTGATCTGCGCGTAGTTGCCATACACAGTGGTTTGCTTGTCTAAGGCGTAACCCACTTCCACCGACGTCATGGTCAGGTCGTCTCGTGCGTTGGACGCGGACTCGCCGGACATGCCGTAGTTGAACTTGAACACAGTGGCGCCCATGGTGTAACCCAAAACCACCAAGGCGTTGTTGGTTTTGCGGGAGTTGGCAGCCAATGCGGCGTTGTTGTCCAGAGCGCTGAATGCCAAGCCTGCGGTGAAGTCACCCATTTTGGTGCCCATGGTGAGTTTGGTGGCGCTCATGCCGAAAGCTTTGTCAGCCACGTCTTTTTTCTGGATGGCCAGGCCAATGTTGTAAGTTCCGTTGTTCCACTCGCCAGATACGCTGTACAGCGGTTGGTTGGTGGTGGCTGTTTGCAATTCATCAGGCGAATAAGACGCCTTCACCACGAAGTCCGAAAACTTGGGGCTGATGTAGACCATGTTGTTCGTTTGGCGGGTGTGGACGTTGTCAAAGTTAGAGCCAGATGTCTTGGTTCCTTTGCCATGGATGATCACTTCCATGGCGTCGCCCTGAGCCCACAACAAAGAGGCTAGGCCGCCACCGTCCAAAGCCTTCAAGGGCGTGTCGTGGTTGCCGACCAAGATGGTGCCCTTGGAATTGCTTTTCAGTCCAACAAAGCTGTTGCGGCTGGCCAGAAAGCCTGAATTGCCAGCTTGGTTTTGCGCCTTGCCATCTTCAGGCGAAAACGCTGATTCCACTTGAAAAATTCCGCTCAGATCGCTGTTAAAGCTGCGGTCGCCTTTGAGGCCGAAACGCGATGCGTAGTTTTGCAACATGGTTTTGCTCAAGGCACCGTCATTGGAGCTTTCCATGGCGAGATCTAAGCGGCCATACAAGGTCACCGAGGAGGCGGTTTGGGCGAATGCAGATGAAGCCAGCGTCAAGCCTGCTGCGATGGCGAGCAGGGATTTTCGTGCGATGAATTTCATGGGTCAAACTTTCTAAATGGTTAACACTAATTGCCATAATTCAAAAGCCAAAATGGTTTGAATCGACAGCCGCTAGTGTTGAGTTTCTTGATGACGCTCTCGTGAATTTTTCGTGAAGCTTTTGCGACGTTGCAATAACGACTCGGTATGCAATTCAAGTTGCTTTCGTCATAAAAACGTAACTCGTTTAAATTATTGTTGGCCGGTCTATTCACTCACGGAGTTATTTATGTTCGTTCGGATTGCCGCTTTGTCTTTGGTGTCTTTGGCCTTGGTCGCGGGGCCATGTGCTGCGCAAACAGTCACGCCCTTTAGCTTTGGTCTGTGGGGCGACATGCCCTATAAAAAAGCGGGTGACGACCCCAAACTTCCTGCCGTGTTGCAAAGCATTAATCAATCAGACATTGCTTTTTCTTTGTATGACGGTGACATCAAAGATGGCAGCTCCAAGTGCACCGATGAGGTCTACACCGACGCTTTGAAAATGTTCAACGGCATGGCAAAGCCCGTGGTCTACGTGCCCGGCGACAACGAGTGGACGGATTGCCACCGCAGCAACAATGGCGGTTTTGATACCTTGGAACGTCTAGCGCATCTGCGCAAAGTGATGTTCCCCAGCGCCAACAGTCTGGGTCAAATCACCCTGGCCTTGGAGCACCAGGGGAAGCTGGGCGAGAAGTTTGTAGAGAACACCCGCTTTAACCATGGCGGCGTGGTGTTTGTCGGCATCAACCAGCCTGGCAGCAACAACAACGCGGTGCTGAGCGAAAAAGAATGCAAGAACAAAAGTGCCCGCGACAATGCTCAGTGCGACGCGGCCAATGCCGAATACCTAGAGCGTGATGCGGCTAATGTCGCTTGGATGATGGCGTCATTCGCCGCTGCCAAGTCACAAAACGCTGCGGGCATTGTGCTGGTGACGCAGGGCGACCCTGGCTTTGATCTGCCCGAGACTGAAGACTTTGATGAAAGCACGCAAGCCAGCGTCAGGGGTTACCGCAATTTCATGACCAAATTGACCGAACAGACCGAGAAGTTCAAAGGTCAAGTCTTGTTTGTGCATGGAGATACCCATTACTTCAAGCATGACAAGCCTCTGTACCACCCCAACAAAATGCTCACCAACTTCACCCGTTTGCAGACCTTCGGTAGCCCCTCGCTGCATTGGGTCCGGGTGACTGTGGATACGGCATCGGCTAATGTGTTTACGGTGCACCCGGTGATCGTGCGTCAGCCTTGACCTTTTTGGGGCGCGCTCGGCATGGACGTTCACCCGCGCGGGTGAACGTCTGGCTAAGTCTTGGTCAAGCCCGGCAGATTCAGGAGCCGGTGCGTCAATCAGGAGAGCGTCAAGGGACGCCAATGAAGTTCGGCTCCGTGGGCATCCGCGGCAACCAACGTTGGGCTGCAGCTTGCAAGAGCTGTGGGTTGCCAGTGCTGATAAGCATCAGTTGAGCCGCGGCCGGAAGCGGTTCTTGGCGTCCGGTTGCAGGCAACGCGCGCTCCAACAGTTTGAGCCGCGTCTGCCGTGCCACTGCAGGGCCATTGCTGACGAGTTGGACGTGCGGTCCAAGCACTTCGCGCAACTGCTGCGTGGCAAAAGGGTAGTGCGTGCAACCGAGCACCAGCGTGTCGATTTGTCCGCTGTCGGTTCCAAATGAACCCATGGCTTGCGTGTACTTAGCGCACAGCGCTTGGATTTCTGCGGTGTCGTTGCTGCTGGCGCTGCGCTCGATCGCATCGGCCAACCCGTCGCAGGGCTGCAGTACAAATTCGGCTTGGCCGGCCAGTGATGCCTGCAGCGTCTTGAACTTGGCGCTGGCCAACGTGCTGCGGGTGGCCATGACGCCAATGCGCCGCGTCTGGCTGAGTGCTAGCGCTGGCTTCAACGCGGGCTCGACGCCGATGATGGGCAGGTCTGGGTCGTCCGTGCGGAGTTGCTCAATGGCCACCGCCGTGGCGGTGTTGCAGGCGATCACTATTGTTTGGACTTGGTGTTTCCGCAGCTCTGCCGTGATGGCCCGCGATCGCGCCATCACATGCGCGTCACTGCGCTCGCCATAGGGCGCGTGACCGCTGTCGGCGATGTAAATGAAGCGGCTCTGCGGCAGCTCGGCACGCAGCGCCTGCAAGATGCTCAGGCCGCCGATGCCACTGTCAAAAACACCGACCAGGCCTGTCATGTTGCAGCCGCCGGGCTGGCTTCAAACTGTGGCAATAGGGATGGTTTTGTACTGACCGGAGGCAATTTTCTGTTGCCATTCAGCCGGCCCGGTGTTGTGCACGCTGGTGCCGCCCGCATCGACCGCGACGGTGACGGGCATGTCGACCACATCGAACTCGTAAATCGCTTCCATGCCGAGGTCTGCAAAGCCCACCACCTTGGCGGTTTTGATGGCCTTGCTGACCAGATAGGCGGCGCCGCCTACAGCCATCAGGTAAGCGCTTTGGTGTTGCTTGATGGATTCGATGGTGGCTGGGCCGCGCTCAGCTTTGCCGATCATGGCGATCAAGCCGGTTTGGCCCAGCATCATGTCGGTGAAACTGTCCATGCGGGTGGCGGTGGTGGGGCCGGCTGGGCCGACGGCTTCATTGCCCACTGGGTCGACCGGGCCGACGTAATAAATCACGCGGTTGGTGAAGTCAACCGGCAGCTTTTCGCCCTTGGCCAACATGTCTTTGATGCGTTTGTGCGCGGCATCGCGGCCGGTTAGCATCTTGCCGTTGAGCAGCAGCGTGTCGCCGGGTTTCCAGCTGGCCACTTCGGCTTTGGTCAAGGTGTCGAGATTGACTTTTTTGCTCTTGACGTAGTCCGGCGTCCAGACCACGTTGGGCCACAGATCGAGGCTGGGCGGCGTCAGGTAGGTTGGGCCACTGCCGTCGAGCACAAAGTGCGCGTGGCGGGTGGCAGCGCAGTTGGGGATCATCGCCACCGGCTTGCTGGCGGCATGCGTTGGGTACATCTTGATCTTGACGTCAAGCACGGTGGTCAGGCCGCCCAAACCCTGTGCGCCAATGCCGAGGGCATTGACTTTGTCGAACAGCTCCAGCCGCATCTCTTCAAGCTTGCTGAGCTTGGCGCCGGCCGAAGACTTGGCTTGCAACTCGTACATGTCGAGGTCGTCCATCAGGCTTTCTTTGGCCATCAGCACGGCTTTTTCAGCGGTGCCGCCAATGCCGATGCCGAGCATGCCGGGCGGGCACCAGCCAGCGCCCATGGTCGGCACTGTTTTGAGCACCCAGTCGACGATGGAGTCGCCCGGGTTGAGCATGACCAGCTTGCTTTTGTTCTCGGAGCCGCCGCCTTTGGCCGCGACCGTGATGTCGATTTTGTTGCCCGGCACGATCTCAGTGAAGATCACCGCAGGCGTGTTGTCTTGCGTGTTCTTGCGGTCAAAGTGCGGGTCGGCGACGATGCTGGCGCGCAGCGTGTTGTCGGGGTGGTTGTAGGCACGGCGCACGCCTTCGTTGATGGCGTCTTCAAGGCTGCTGGTGAAACCTGTCAGCCGCACGTCCATGCCGATTTTCAAAAACACGTTGACGATGCCGGTGTCTTGGCAGATGGGCCGATGGCCGGTGGCGCTCATCTTGCTATTCGTCAGAATCTGCGCAATTGCGTCTTTGGCGGCTGGGCTTTGTTCGCATTCGTAAGCGCGGGCCAGATGGGCGATGTAGTCAGCCGGGTGGTAGTAACTGATGTACTGCAAGGCCGCAGCGACGGATTCGATGAGGTCGGCTTGTTGGATGTTGGCGGTCGTCGTCATGGGCATTCTCATTGGATTTTTAGGAGATCACGAAAGGTAGATCACGAAAGGGAGTGACGCTTATTTCCACAGCGGTCAAACTCTGCTAGCGTGTGCACAGCCCCTTATTTTGACAGCTAACCCAACAGGGCCCTGACATGACCAGTCCAAATTTGAAGAACATCCGTATTGAAAATGACAGCTTTGGTGCGATTGAAGTGCCGGCTGACCGGCTCTGGGGAGCGCAGACCCAGCGTTCTCTGCATCACTTTGACATTTCTGGCGAGCGACAGCCGAAGGAATTGATTGACGCGCTGGCGCTGGTCAAACACGCCTCGGCTTTCGTCAACCTCGCGCTGGGACTGTTGCCCGGCGACAAAGCGCAAGCCATCATGGCGGCTGCGGAAGAAGTGCGGGCAGGTCACTTGCCGCATGAGTTTCCGTTGGTGGTTTGGCAGACCGGCTCGGGCACGCAAACCAATATGAACATGAATGAGGTGCTGGCCAACCGAGCCAGCGAATTGCTGGGCGGCGAACGCGGCATTCGCCGCCGGGTTCATCCGAACGATGACGTGAATCGCAGCCAATCCTCGAACGACGTTTTTCCGACGGCCATGCATGTGGCCGCCGTGGTCGCCATCAGCCAGCAATTGTTGCCCGCGCTGGCTGAGTTGCGGAGCGCGCTGGATGCCAAAGCGCAGGCGTTTGCCGGCATCGTCAAAATCGGTCGCACCCATTTGCAAGACGCCACGCCGCTGACATTGGGCCAAGAGTTCTCAGGCTATGTGTCGCAACTTGAACATGGCGAACAGCATGTGCGCGCCGCTTTGCCTCATTTGTGTGAGCTGGCCTTGGGTGGCACTGCCGTGGGAACAGGCTTGAATGCGCCGCCTGGCTATGCTGAAAAAGCCGCCGCTGAATTGGCGCGTTTGACGGGCTTGCCTTTTGTCACCGCGCCCAATAAATTTGAGGCGCTGGCCTCGGCCGACGCGCTGGTGCATGCGCACGGTGCGCTCAAAACTCTGGCCGCCAGTCTGATGAAAATAGCCAACGATGTGCGCTGGTTAGCCAGTGGGCCGCGCAGTGGTTTGGGCGAAATCAGCATCCCTGAAAACGAACCGGGTTCTTCCATCATGCCGGGCAAAGTCAACCCGACCCAAAGCGAAGCCTTGACCATGCTGTGCTGCCAAGTCTTTGGCAACGATGTGGCCATCAACATGGGCGGCGCGTCAGGTAACTTTGAGCTGAATGTGTTCCGTCCGTTGATTGCACATAACTTTTTGCAGAGCGTGCGTTTGTTGGCCGACGGCATGAAAAGCTTCAACGTGCATTGCGCGGTCGGTATAGAGCCTAACCACGAGCGCATTGGTGCGCTGCTGAATCAGTCCCTGATGTTGGTGACCGCGCTGAACCCGCACATTGGCTACGACAAAGCTGCCTTGATCGCCAAGAAAGCGCACCAAGAAGGCAGCACGCTGCGCGAAGCTGCGCTGGCCTCAGGTCATGTGACGGGTGAGCAGTTTGACGCTTGGGTACGGCCCGAAGAGATGGTTGGCCACAGCGCTAAAAACGGACACAGCCGCCACTGAAGCTGGCTCAGCGCAGGCTCAGGCTTCGCTGCTCTTGTGGCTCTCGCTGGCCTCGCGCCGTTCAGGCACCGCATCTTCGGGCGGCATCGCTCTTCCGGGCAGACGCAGATGCAGTGCCGCTTGCGCCATCATGTTGGCGGAGACCGGCGCCGTCAGAAACACAAACAACGTGATCAGCAGCTCGGCAAAGCCGGCTCTGCCATGCGTGGCCGAAACAATCATGCTGGCCAGCAGCATGCCGCCGAGTCCCAAGGTCGAGGCCTTGGTCGGGCCATGCAGTCGCATGTAAATGTCCGGCAAGCGGACCAGGCCCACAGCCCCGACCAGTAAGAAAAACGACGCGATCAGCAGCAACGCTGCGGCCAGCCATTCGCCCATAGAAATCAAAGTCATGTCGGTCATGTGTGGCGTCTCCGGCTCATTCAATCACGTCGCCACGGGTCAGGTAGCGCGCCATCGCCACCGTTGAGGCAAAGCCCAGCATGGCCACCAGCAGTGCGGCTTCAAACAACATGGGTGTGTCGAGCCGAATGCCCAGCAGCACGATCAGTGCGACGGCATTGATGTAAAGAGTGTCAATGGCCAGCACCCGGTCAACGCTGTGCGGACCAAAGATCAGCCGCCAGCCACAGATCAGAATCGCCAGCGACACGGCGACGATGGCGATGTTGAGAGCCATTTCAAGTGCAACAGTGCTCATGCTTTCTCTCCCTGTGGTGTGTCGGCGGTTTCGCCAAAAATGATCAGCAGTGGGCGCTCGTAGCGCTCTTTGATGTCCGCCACCATCTGCGCTGCATCGCTGCAGTCCAGTGCGTGAACCAAGATGTAGCGCTGCTCTTCATCAACGCTGGAGGACACCGTGCCGGGCGTGGTGGTGATGATGCTGGCCAGCAGCGAGATCGCCGTGGGGTGCTGGAGTTGCAAGGGCACGCGAATCCAAGCCGGCTGGGGCCGTGACATGGGGCCGAGCACCAGTTTGGCCACGGTGATGTTGGACGTCACGATGTCGGCCAGCACGACCAGCGACAGACGAAGGGCTGGCAGCATGCGAATCGTCGGCGCAGGCGGCAAAAGCGGGTGCAGCAGTCGCGGCACGATCAAGCCAATCAGCACCGCAGACAGCAGGTGGACAGGTGCCAGTGTGTGTTGCAGCAGCAACCAGCTCATCGCCAACAAGACCGACAGCCACGGGTGCGCGAGCCAAGGGGTTTTCTTCATGGCTGGGCTCCTGAGTTTGGCAAGATGACTTCACCTTCACCGCCCCGGTAAGGGCGTGTGGTTTCCGCCGCAGTGCCACCCAGCGGGCCGAGCACTGCGTCGGCGTAGGCGGCGTGGTCGGCAAGTTGTGCTGCGGCCGCATCGGTGTAGCGCTTCAAGGGCGAGGCCGCGACGGCCAACATCAGACCCAGCGCCAAGAGGACGATGGTTGACGTCAGCATGCGAGGGCTGAGCGACGTGGTTTTGGGCGCACCGGACGCAATTGGCGCACCCGCTGATGGGGACTCCGGCAAGACGTTCCAAAACACCATGCTGCCAGCGCGCGCCAGTCCGATCAGCGTCAAAAAGCCAACCCCTAACACGACAGACCAGACCCAGACCTGCGCTGAGCTGCTGCTGGCACTTTGCAGCATCATCAGCTTGCCAAGAAAGCCGGGCAAGGGTGGCAAGCCGACCACCGACGCGGCCGCGAACAAGGTCATCAGGCCGAGGGTGACAGGTTGCGCGACGGCGACAGCGGGTTGCAGCCGGTCTTGGGTATCGCCACGCTGTGACGCAATCAGCTCGACCAGCAAAAAGAGCGCGGCTACGACCAGCGTGCTGTGGACCATGTAGTAAAGCGCTGCCGACAGGGACTCGGTGCTGAACAAACCGACGCTGGCCAAGACCATGCCGACCGAGGCGATGGTCAAGTAAGCCACCAGCCGGGCCAAGCTGCTGGCCGCCAGTGCGCCCAGTACGCCCAGCACGCTGGTGATTAACGCCACCGGTAACAACCAAGGTTCCACGACCATCGCCGCGTGACCGGCACCTTCGCCAAAAATCCCGACGTGAACACGGATGATGCTGTAGACGCCAACCTTGGTCATGACGGCAAAGAGCGCCGCGACCGGTGCGCTGGTCACGGCGTAGGCACCCGGCAACCACATGTACAGCGGCATGATGGCGGCCTTCAGGCCAAAGACCACCAACAAGAGCATCGCGCCAACCTTCAACAACACCGCATCTTCGGCGTTGAGCTTGGCTACCCGCAAGGCCAGATCGGCCATGTTCAGCGTGCCGGTCAAGCCGTAAATGATGGCCAGGCCGATCAGGAACAAGGTCGATGCCGCTAAATTAAGCACCACGTAATGCAAGCCGGCCTTGAAGCGCTCGGCCCCTTGGCCGTGCACCATCAGCACGTAAGACGCGATCAAAAGAATTTCGAAAAATACAAACAGGTTGAACAGGTCGCCGGTGATGAAGGCACCCGACAAACCCATCAATTGAAAGTGAAACAGCGCATGGAAATGCCGACCGCGCAGGTCCCATTTCGCCGTGGCATACCAAAGCACCGGCACCGCGATGGTCCAGGTCAGGGCCAGCATCATGGCGCTCAAGCGATCGACCACCAAGACGATGCCAAACGGCGCTTGCCAACCGCCCAGCGGGTAAACCGTCAGGGCGCCAGCGTCTGCATCGGTCATCAGTCGCCAGGCAAACACCGTGCCGATCGCGACCGATGCCATGCTGAGCAAACGTTGCATCGTTGGCTTGGCCTGCTGGTTGCCGCCGGCCAAGCTATCGCCCATCAACAAAAGCACGACCGCTGTGAAGAGCGGCAGCAGCACCGGCAACACCGGCAGGTGCGTAGAAAAAAAGGTGCTGAGAAACTCGCTCATGGTGAGCCGTTCCGGATTTTTTCAGCAATGATGGGTTCCTGCCCATCGACATGGTCCGTGCCGGTTTCATGACGGCTGCGCAAAGCCAATTCGATGACAAAACCAGTGGTCGCAAAGCCGATGACGATGGCGGTCAAGACCAGCGCTTGCGGCAAGGGGTCGGCGACGCGACCGCCAGCCGAGAGGATGGGTGCGGCATCTTGCCAAAGGCGGCCCATGGCGAAGATGAAAACATTGACCGCGTAGCCGAGCAGGCTCAAGCCCAACACCACGGGCCAAGTGCGGCCGCGCAAGATCAGGTAAATACCGCTGGCGGTGACCACGCCAATGCCGCTGGCCACCAGAAACTCAAGGCTCATCATGACTGTTTCTCCTTGGGTTCGCGTGTGACGGCGCCCAGCGTCGAGAGTGTCAGCAAGGTCGCGCCGACGACTGTGATGTAAACGCCTAAATCGAACAGGGCGGCGGTGGCTAACGGTAAGGAACCCAAAAAGGGCAGGTCGGGATGGCCGTGCGCGCTGGTCAGAAAGGGCTGGCCGAAAAAGAACGCACCGACACCCGTGAGTCCGGCGATGCCAAGGCCGATACCGATCCAGCGCACGAAGCGGCGGCCGCCATCGGCACGCAGCAAGGCCTCGGCGCGCGACTGGCCGTTGGCCATGTATTGCAAGACCAGCGTGACCGCCGTGATCAGCCCGGCGATGAAGCCACCGCCCGGCTGGTTGTGGCCGCGCATAAAAATGTACAGCGTGACAACCAGCGCGATCGGCAGCAGCACGCGAGCGGCGACGCGCAACATCAGCGGCTGGCTGGCAAAAGTCCAAGCCAGTCCTGCACCGTCCACCCCTGGCCGCCGCGTGCGCATGCCGTCCATGAGGGCCAGCACGCCGATCGCGGCGATGCCCAGCACCGTGATTTCACCCAAGGTGTCGTAGCCCCGGAAGTCGACCAGAATCACATTGACGGCGTTGGTGCCGCCACCCGCCACGGCGGAATTATTCAGGAAATACCAAGCGATCGAGTCGTGGTCGCGCGTCAGCATGACCCAGGCCAGCCACGCGATACCCGTACCGATGGCGATCGCCAGAGTCGCGTCGCGCAGCTTGCGGGAGTGAGTCGACTCGTGCGGTGTTTGCCGCGGCAGCAAAGCCAGACCCATCAGCAACAACACGGTGGAAACGACGTCAACGGTCAACTGTGTCAGAGCCAGATCAGGCGCCGACAAACTCACGAAGCTCAGCGACGTGACCAGTCCGACCGCACCGGCAACCACCACCGACTGAAAGCGATCATGGTGGCGCAACACCAGCCACAGGCAAGCGGCTAGCAACAGCGCCCAGATCAACACGGCGGGCAGCGAAAGCGGCAGCAAGGTTCGCGAGCCAGCGCTTGGAACCAGACCCCAGAGCATGGTGGCACCGGTGGCCAGTGCTGCCATCAGCATCCAGGAAAGATAGCGTTGCAGGGAAGCATTTTCAAGTTTTCGGGTGACGAAGCCAGCGCCGGCAAAGAGGCGTTCGGTGCCGCGAGAAAACAGGTTCAGCCCGTTCAGTCGGCCAAACCAGTCCTCGGAATTCAGATGGTGCAGTCGGCGGCCTTTGGCCAGCAAAGCGTACAAGGCCAAGCCGCTACCCAACGCCAACATGCTGAGCAGCAGCGGCAAATTGAGGCCGTGCCACAGCGCCAGTTTGAATGTGGGCGCTGGCTGGCCGATCATGGCGCTGCTGGCTGCCCGCACCAAGGGCTCTAGGGTGAGTGATGGCAAAACACCGACCAACAGACAGATACCGGCCAGCAGCGCCACCGGGGCTTTCATGCCAAAGGGCGGCTCGTGCGGATGCATGTTCGGCATGTCTCGCGGCGGGCCGTTGAAAAACACATCGTGAACAATGCGCACTGCATAAGCCACGCTGCACAGGGCGGCGATGGTGGCCACCAGCGGCACCAGCCAGCGCCAACCGCCAACCTGCACAAAGGCAACGGCTTCGGTCAGGAACATTTCCTTTGACAGGAAGCCGTTGAACAGTGGCACGCCGGCCATGGACGCAGCCGCCACCATGGCGAAGGTGGCTGTCCACGGCATCAGGTGTGCCAGACCGCCTAACTTGCGCATGTCGCGGGTGCCGGTTTCATGGTCGACGATGCCTGCCGTCATGAACAGCGCCGCCTTGAAGCTGGCGTGGTTCAAAATGTGAAAGATCGCGGCCACGGCCGCCAGCGGTGAGCCGAGGCCGATGAGAAAGGTGATCAGTCCGAGGTGGCTGATGGTGGAGTAGGCCAGCAAACCTTTCAGGTCATGCTTGAATATTGCCACGAAGGCTGCAAACGCCAGCGTGATCAGACCGGTGGTGCTGACGATGCCGATAAAAAGATCGGTACCACCAATGACTGGCGTCAAGCGTGCGAGCAAAAACAGGCCGGCCTTGACCATGGTGGCGGAGTGCAGGTAGGCCGACACGGGGGTGGGTGCAGACATGGCTTGCGGCAGCCAGAAGTGAAACGGGAACTGCGCACTCTTGGTGAAACAGCCGATCAGAATCAAGATCAAGGCGGCCGGGTAGCGCGCGTCGGCCTGAATAAGAGCCGCATGTCCCGCCATCTGGCTGATTTCAAAGGTGCCAGCGATCTGACCCAGCAGCAGGAATCCGCCCATCATGGCCAAGCCGCCGCCGCCCGTGATGGCCAGCGACATGCGGGCGCCGGCCCGGGCATCAGAGCGATGGTTCCAGTAGCCAATCAACAAAAAAGAGGAGAGGCTGGTGAGCTCCCAAAAGACCAGCAGCAGCAGCAGGTTGTCCGACAGCACAATGCCCAACATCGACGCCATGAACAGCATCATGGTGCTGAAGAACTTTCCAACTGGATCGTTCTTGCCCAAATAACTGTGCGCGTACAGAATGATCAGCAGGCCCATGCCGATGATCAGCAGCCCAAACATCAAGGACAACGCGTCGAGCTTGAAGCCGAGGTTCAAGCCGATTTCTGGCACCCAAGGCGCGAAGGTTTGGTGAACCTCGCCAGCCAGAATGCCAGGGGCTTGAGACAGCAGCAGCCCAAGACTGGATGCTGTCACGGCTGCGGCCAACCAAGCTGTTCGACTTCTGTGCCCTGGCGATCGGGTGAAGCCGGACCAAGCGGTCAGGAGGGTGCCCGCAAGCAGAGGGAGAAGAATAATGAGTAGGAGCAAGGCGTAGGCGAAGTTAATTCAAAGGTTAACAGCCTGCCATTCTATGTGCCTCGGATTGCCTTATCGGTGGGCAGGGTCTCAGTGGTCGCCTTCGCTGCGAACCATCAGTTTGTCGGTCATGGCAATCGCCAGCGCGCTGAGCAAGAAAACAACGTGAATGATGGTTTGCCACATCAAAACCTTGAGGTCGTAGTTGGCGGCATTGATGAAGGTTTTCAGCAAGTGGATTGAGCTGATGCCGATGATGGCGGTGGCCAGCTTGACCTTTAAGACAGAGGCGTTGACATGGTTCAGCCATTCCGGTTGGTCCGGGTGGTCATCAAGTTGCATGCGGCTGACAAAGGTTTCGTAGCCGCCGATGATGACCATGATCAGCAGGTTGGAGATCATGACAACGTCAATCAAGCCCAGCACCACGAGCATGATGACGGTTTCATTGAGCGAGGTCAGTGCGACATCAGTTTTGTAGCCTATGCTGCTGATGAGAGCTTGCAAAGCCGATGGACTGCCGAAAACAGCCTCAACCAAGTGCTTGAGTTCGACCAAAAAGTGAAAAACATAAACAACTTGCGCTGCAATCAGGCCGACATACAGTGGCAGCTGAAGCCAGCGACTGGCAAAGATAAAGCTCGGAATGGGTCGGAGCGGCTTAGTAGGCGTTGGATTAGAGTCAGACATGGGGCCTTTTTAATTACCGGTAAATTGTAAGAGTTTTACTTCAGCATTTATCAGCGTCTGGGATTTGTAAGATAAGTGACAGTCAGTGGCTTGTAAGTGGCTGCCGCGACATTCACTGAGTGTTTGTATTTAAAAAAGTTAGATAAAAGGAGACAGCTCATGAGTTCAACACAATCTGCCATCGAGTCCACGCTGGTCGAGAACCGTTTTTTCAATCCTGATCCGGTGCTCGCTAAAACCGCCAGTATTTCGAGCATGGCCGCTTACGAAGCCCTGTGCAAAGAAGCAGAGACGGACTACGAAGGTTTTTGGGCCCGTCTTGCCCGCGAAAACCTGAGCTGGAAAAAGCCCTTCACGCAAACCCTCGACGAGTCGGATGCACCGTTCTACAAATGGTTTGCTGATGGCCAACTGAACGCCTCCTACAACTGTCTGGATCGTCACCTCGGCACGCCAACCGAACATCAAAAAGCCATCATCTTCGAGAGCGACGACGGCAAAGTCACCAACGTCACCTACAAAGAACTGCACGCCAAGGTCTGCCAGTTCGCCAACGCCCTGAAGGGCATGGGCATCCAAAAAGGTGACCGCGTCGTCATCTACATGCCGATGACGGTTGAAGGCGTGGTGGCGATGCAAGCCTGCGCCCGTATCGGTGCAACGCACTCCGTGGTGTTTGGCGGTTTTTCTGCCAAGAGCCTGCAAGAGCGGATTCAAGATGCTGGTGCCGTGGCGGTTATCACGGCCAATTACCAACTTCGCGGTGGCAAAGAATTGCCCCTCAAAGCCATCGTCGACGAAGGCATCGCCATGGGCGGTTGCGAGTCGATCAAGAACGTCATTGTTTACCAGCGCACGCCCACAGCGTGCGCCATGGTCGCCGGTCGCGACAGCCTGATGCACGACGTCATGGCCAACCAACCGGCGGTTTGCGAGCCGGAGTTTGTCAGCGCTGAACACCCGCTCTTCATCCTTTACACCTCAGGCTCCACCGGCAAGCCAAAGGGCGTGCAGCACAGCACCGGCGGTTACTTGCTGTGGGCCAAGTTGACGATGGACTGGACCTTCGACATCAAGCCCAGCGATGTGTTCTGGTGCACGGCCGACATCGGTTGGATCACCGGCCACACCTACGTGGCTTATGGCCCGTTGGCAGCAGGTGCCACGCAAATCATTTTTGAAGGCATCCCGACGTTCCCGAACGCTGGCCGCTTCTGGCAGATGATTGAGCGCCACAAAGTCACGGTGTTCTACACCGCACCGACAGCGATCCGCTCGCTCATCAAGGCCGCAGAAGCCGACGAAAAAGTTCATCCGCGCAGCTCGGACTTGAGCAGCTTGCGGATCTTGGGTTCGGTTGGTGAGCCGATCAATCCTGAAGCATGGATGTGGTACTACAAAAACGTCGGCGGCGAGCGTTGCCCGATTGTCGACACCTTCTGGCAAACCGAAACCGGTGGTCACGTGATCACACCGCTGCCAGGCGCCACGCCCTTGGTTCCCGGCAGCTGCACCTTGCCATTGCCAGGCATCATGGCCGCCATCGTCGATGAAGTGGGTGGCGATGTGCCGAATGGTTCAGGCGGCTTGTTGGTCATCAAGCGGCCTTGGCCGTCCATGATTCGCACCATCTGGAACGACCCCGAGCGCTTCAAGAAAAGCTACTTTCCGCCAGAAATGGGTGGCACGTATTACTTGGCCGGCGATGGCGCTGTGCGCAGCGAAGACCGCGGTTATTTCCGTATCACCGGCCGCATCGATGACGTGCTGAACGTCTCGGGTCACCGCATGGGCACGATGGAAATTGAGTCTGCGCTGGTCAGCCATTCCGCATTGGTGGCCGAAGCCGCCGTGGTCGGTCGCCCCGATGACGTGACGGGAGAAGCCATCGTCGCCTTTGTCGTGCTCAAGCGTTCACGCCCGACTGGTGACGAAGCCAAAGCCATTGCCAAAGAATTGCGCGACTGGGTTGGCAAAGAAATCGGCCCGATCGCCAAGCCGAAGGAAATCCGGTTCGGTGACAACCTGCCGAAAACCCGCAGCGGCAAGATCATGCGGCGCTTGCTGCGCGGTATTGCCAAAGGCGAAACCATTCCGCAAGACACCTCGACGCTGGAGAACCCAGCGATCCTCGATCAGCTCTCTGAAAAGAGCTGATTGGCTGGGGCGCCCGTTTAGGCGGGACGTCAAAAAGCCCGCTGACTCCGATAGGAGTCAGCGGGCTTTTTTTTTGCGAGCGCTAAAAGTTACTTGGTCGCCAGAATCCAAGTCGCCAATTTCTTGGCTTCGTCGGGTGAGACTTGCGCATTGGCTGGCATCGGCACGGGGCCCCAGACGCCGGAGCCGCCTTTGATGATTTTGACGGCGAGCTTGTCGGCTGCGTCTTTTTGACCCGCGTATTTGTCCGCGATGGCTTTGAACGATGGGCCGACCAGCTTGACGGCGGCTGCGTGGCAGGCCATGCAGTTTTTGGAGGTGGCCAACTGCATGTCAGCCAAGGCGGGTGCGGAAGCGGCCAAGCCGGCCAGCAGGGCGGAGATGAACAAGAAAGAGGATTTCATAGCGTGTTGTATGGTTGGGATGTCTTGAGTTTAAGGGCTTTGGCTTCAACGTGAGCCGGGCCGGGCCGGTTTGACCTCAATAGTCGTCAAGTACCGCACCTTTGCTGGCGCTGGAGGCGTTGAAAGCGAACTTCGCTTGCACGCCGCGCGTGTAGCGTGGCAGTGGGGCTGTCC
This sequence comes from Polaromonas sp., assembly GCA_030654695.1. Taxonomy (GTDB): domain Bacteria; phylum Pseudomonadota; class Gammaproteobacteria; order Burkholderiales; family Burkholderiaceae_C; genus Polaromonas. The sequence continues at coordinate 385,841 of JAURWY010000034.1, read as the reverse complement.
AGCCGACTTTGCGGGCAGCCAGTTCGGCGTCACTGATGTTGAGTTGCAGCAGCAGCTGTTTGGCGTCGATGGTGATGGAGTCGTTTTCTTGGATGAAAGCGATATTGCCGCCCGCAGCCGCTTCGGGTGCCACGTGGCCAACGACCATGCCCCAAGTGCCGCCAGAGAAGCGGCCATCGGTGATGAGGCCGACGCTTTCACCCAAGCCGGCGCCCACCAGCGCACCGGTGGGTGCCAACATTTCAGGCATGCCGGGGCCGCCTTTGGGGCCGAGGTAGCGCAGCACCATGACGTCGCCGGCTTTGATTTTGCCGCCGAGGATGGCCGTCATGGCTGTTTGTTCGTCGTCAAAAACGCGGGCCGGGCCGGTCATGACCGGGTTTTTCAGGCCGGTGATTTTGGCCACGCAGCCTTCTGGTGACAAGTTGCCTTTGAGCACGGCCAAGTGACCTTGGGCATAGATAGGGTTGTTGATCGGGCGAATCACGTCTTGGTCGGCGCGCGGCACAGCCGGCACGTCTTTCAAGACTTCGGCGATGGTTTGGCCGGTGATGGTGATGCAATCGCCATTCAGCAGGCCGGCTGCCAGCAGCGTTTTCATGACTTGTGGAATACCGCCAGCATTGTGCAAATCAACCGCGAGGTATTGGCCGCTGGGCTTCAGGTCGCACAGCACGGGTGTTTTTTGGCGAATGCGTTCGAAGTCGTCAATTGTCCACTCGACGCCAGCGGTGTGGGCAATCGCCAGAAAGTGCAGCACGGCGTTGGTAGAGCCACCGGTGGCCATGATCACGGCCACTGCGTTTTCAATGGCTTGCTTGGTGACGATGTCGCGTGGCTTGAGGTTCTTTTTGATGGCTTCGATCAGCACCTTGGCCGACTCTTTGGCCGAGTTGGTTTTCTCGTCGTGCGGATTGGCCATGGTGGACGAGTAGGGCAGGGAAATACCCAGCGCTTCGAAGGCGCTGGACATGGTGTTGGCGGTGTACATGCCGCCGCAGCTGCCGGGGCCGGGGACGGCACGTCGCTCGATTTGCAGCAAGTCTTCGACGCTCATGCGGCCAGCGGAATGCTCACCAACGGCTTCAAAGACGCTGACGATGTTCAGGTCTTTGCCCTTGTAATGGCCCGGCAAAATCGTGCCACCGTAAACATAAATCGAAGGTACGTTGGCGCGCAACATGCCCATCAAGCCGCCTGGCATGTTCTTGTCACAGCCGCCGATGACCAGCACGCCGTCCATCCACTGGCCCTGTACGCAGGTCTCGATGCAGTCTGAAATCACTTCGCGGCTGACCAGCGAGTACTTCATGCCCTCGGTGCCCATCGCCATGCCGTCAGAAATCGTCGGCGTACCAAACACTTGTGCATTGCCGCCGGCTTCTTCAATCGCGTTGATCGCTGCGTCGGCCAGTTTTTGCAGACCGCTGTTGCAGGGGGTGATGGTGCTGTGACCGTTGGCCACGCCGACCATCGGTTTTTTGAAGTCTTCCGCTTCGTAACCCATGGCGTAGTACATCGAACGATTCGGCGCGCGCGCCGTGCCCTCTGTGATGTTGCGGCTGCGGCGGTTGATGGCGTCGCCATCGGGCATCTTGTCTTGCGTCATGGGGTCTCTTTGTAGGGGTTGGTTGCAGATCTTCCGGGGCTTGGCCGGCGCAATTTTGAATTCTACGATGCTTGCGCTGGCACAATGCCTCGATGCTGATTCACCCTGAAATTGATCCCGTCGCCCTGCAACTCGGGCCCTTGGCCATTCATTGGTACGGTCTGACCTATTTGGCTGCCTTCGGGCTGTTTTTGCTTTTGGCGAATCTGCGTTTGCGGCACCAGCCGTATGCGTCCATGACGTGCACTGCCGCCTGGAGCCGGCGCGATGTTGAAGATATTTTGTTCCTCGGTGTGGTCGGCGTGGTGCTGGGCGGGCGCATTGGCTACTGCCTTTTTTACAAGCCTGACTACTACCTTGTGCATCCGCTGGAAATCCTCGCGGTGTGGCAGGGCGGCATGAGTTTTCATGGCGGCATGCTGGGTGTGCTGGTGTCGCAGATCTGGTTTGCCCGGACCCGTCACAAGCCGTGGCTGCAGGTGATGGACTTGATCGCGCCGTGCGTGCCGACGGGCTTGGCAGCGGGTCGGGTGGGCAACTTCATCAACGGTGAGTTGTGGGGCCGCGTCAGTGATCCTGACCTGCCATGGGGCATGGTTTTCAGGTTCAGCGGGACGCTGCAGCCACGTCACCCGTCGCAGGTCTATCAGTTCTTGCTGGAAGGTCTGCTGCTCTTTGTGTTGCTGTGGTTGTATGCCCGCAAACCGCGCAAGATGGGTGAAGTGTCTGCCGCCTTTTTGGTGGGTTACGGCCTGCTGCGTTTCGTGGCGGAGTTTTTCCGCGAGCCGGATGACTTCTTGGGCATTCTCGCGCTGGGCATGAGCATGGGCCAATGGCTGTGTCTGCCAATGATCGCGGCCGGTGTCTGGCTGTGGGTTTGCTCTTCCAAGAAAAACCAGAGCGCTCCGGCCTGAAGATGGGCCGACTAGGGGTTTAGCCTCGCATGTCGGCTTTTGACCACTTTTATGGGTTCTTGAGCTTGCTTGCAAACCAAGGGCAATCCATAATTACCTGTAATTACGGTTTTCCTGGTTGTTTTCTTCCTTTTAAGGGTCTAGAAAATCATGCGCCTTGTCCCGAATTCCTTGCACCAAGAGGTCGCTGCCACCTTGCGGGAGCAGATTTTTTCCGGCACTTTGCTGCCCGGCAGTTTTGTCGACGAAGTGGCCCTGTGTGAGCGTCTGAAAATCTCACGAACACCCTTGCGTGAAGCGCTGAAGGTGTTGACGGCCGAAGGGTTGCTTCGCCATGAGCCGCGCCGCGGCTGCTTCGTCAGCGAAGTGACCGAGCAAGATCTGGACGATATTTTTCCCGTCATCGCGTTGTTGGAAGGGCGTTGCGCTTATGAGGCCGCCCGCAACGCCAGCGATGCGGATCTGGCCGCCTTGCGGACTTTGCATGACCGCTTGAAAGGCCATGCCGACGCCGGCCAAATTCAAGACTATTACGCCACCAACTTGCTGATTCACGAGGCCATCATCATGCTGGCCAACAACCGTTGGCTGGCCCAAGCCATCGCTGATTTGCGGAAAATTCTCAAGTTGGCCCGGTTGCAGCAATTGCATGCGCCGGGCCGACTGGCCCAAAGCTTGGCAGAGCACTTGTCTGTTTATGCGGCCTTGATGAGCCGCGACAGCGAGGGCGCTGATGCCGCCATGCGCACGCACCTGACGCGTCAGCGCGATGCTTTACGCGATCTTTCACGTCATCAAACAAAAAGCCGGGTGGCCGCATGAACTCAACCGAATGGCTGCTGCGCAGCGTCCAGTCCGTCAGCAAGGGCTTGAAATTCAAACGCAACGAGGTCGGCGCCATCAACTTGAAGTCTGCTGAGAAGACACGCCCCATGGCCGCCGTTGCTCCGCCTATGGCAGAGCCCGTCGCGAGCCCTCTTTTGGCCGCTGCCGCAGGTCCGATCGCTAAAAACGGTCGCAGCACGCGAGAACGTCTCAAGGCCGTGTTGAAGCACAAGGAAGAAGCCCTGTCGCCGCGGGTTTTGCGCCGTACATTGGTAGAGCTGCAGTCGGTGGTGTACAGTCAGGTCAGCGAAGTGGAAGGCGGTCGGCGTGCCAGCAACATCGCCACGTGGTACGCCAGCGCCACACCCGAACAGCGGCGCGACGCTTGGCTGTTGATGAGCGAGCAGTTCGCCCCCAACGCCGAAAAAGTGCAGGCTGCGCGGGATCATTACGAGGCCTCGCTCGGCACGCCTGAAGAAGGGCAAGCTGAAATTCGTTTGAGGCGGGCGTTTGTGTCGCCACGCACCCGGCTGTTGCAGCGCTTCTCGGCTTTCCCTCAGGGCATGCGATTTTTAGTTGATATGCGGGCTGAATTATTGCCGCACCTGAAAACCGAAAAGCGTTTGCTGGCGTTGGATTCAGAGCTCGAAAATCTGTTCTCGACTTGGTTTGACGTGGCTTTCTTGGAGCTTCGGCGCATCAGCTGGGATTCGCCTGCATCGCTGATTGAAAAGCTGATCAAGTACGAGGCCGTGCACGCCATCAAAAGTTGGGCTGACGTGAAAAATCGCTTAGACAGCGATCGACGTTGCTACGGATTTTTTCATCCACACCTGCCCGATGAACCGCTGATTTTTGTCGAGGTCGCGTTGGTCGACGAACTGGCGGGCGCCATCACGCCGTTGCTCGACGAATTGGCCGCTGCCAGCGATCTTGGCAAAGCCACCACTGCGATTTTTTACTCCATCAGCAGCACCCAAACAGGCTTGCGCGGGGTCAGTTTTGGCGACTCCCTGATCAAGCGCGTGGTTGAAACCTTGCGTGCCGAATTCCCGCGGCTCAAAGTCTTTTCCACGCTGTCGCCGATCCCTGGCTTTCGCCCTTGGCTGACCAAACAGGCCGGCGTCCTGATTGAGCAGCTCAGCGACAAAGAGCGTCAGGCTTTGGGGCGTGCCCTAGGGCTGGAGTCTGCAACTTCAGCGGCCTTTTTGGCGGCAGCAGAGAAAGTGCAGCAGCTCGACGAAAAATCACTGGTTCGCCGCATGTTGCTACATTGCGCCGCCAGTTACTTGGGCCGACAGTTTGACAACGGCCGACCGTTGGATGCGGTGGCCCGTTTTCATTTGAGCAATGGTGCGCGCGTTGAGCGCCTCAATTGGGCTGGCGACATGTCGCCCAAAGGTTTGAAGCAGTCTTATGGCCTGATGGTTAATTACCTTTACGACTTGAAGCGCTTGGACAAATACCGCGGCTTGATGGCACAGGGGAAAATCCCCGTATCGCCGAAGGTTGAAGATTTGTACATTTGAGCTTGGACGATACTTATCGCTATTGCCACCCATGAAGCGGCCCGATCAGATGCTGCACCCCAATTTATAACGAACGGAGACATCCCATGAAAAATTTTCAAATCAGCACGACCCGTCGCGATGTTTTGCGCGTCGCTGCCGCAAGCGCCGCCGCCATCTCGTTGGGTAGCCACGCCCAATCAACGTGGCCGAGTCGGCCCGTCACAGTCGTCGTCCCTTTTCCGGCAGGCGGAGGCACGGATGCTTTTGCCAGGCCTTTTTCGGCGCAGTTTGCCAGGCTCACAGGCAAGCAATTGATCATTGACAATCGCGGTGGCGCTGGCGGCACGTTGGGTGCTGGTATCGCCGCTAAGGCTGTGCCCGATGGGTATACGCTGTTCATGGGCGCTGTGCATCATGCCATTGCACCGTCGATGTACCCGAAGCTCGACTACGACATTGAAAAAGATTTTGCGCCACTGTCGCTCATGGCCAACGTGCCGCAAGTACTGGTGGTGAACCCGAAAAATCTGCCGGGTAACTTCAGTGACTTCATGGCTTTGGTGCGCAAATCACCCGGCAAATTCAACTATGGTTCAGCGGGTGCGGGTACTTCACATCACTTGGCCGGAGAACTGTTTAAACAGCAAAGTAAAACCTTCATCACGCATATTCCTTACCGTGGCGCAGGGCCAGCTTTGCAAGACTTGATGGCCGGCACCGTCGACATGATGTTTGACGGTTTGGGATCTTCTGCCGGTCACATCAAGGGGGGGCGCATCAAGGCGCTGATGGTTTCTGGCAACAAACGCAACGCAGCTTTTCCGGATGTGCCTTGCGCTGCTGAGCTAGGTTTCCCAGACTACACAGTGACAACTTGGTACGGCATGTGGACGCCGAAGGGGACGCCAGCTGATGTGCAAGCCAAAATTGCTGAAGAATTCAACCGCATCAGTGCCACGCCCGAGCTGAAGGCAGTCTGGGCCGCGAATGGCGCCGATTTCGGCGGCTTGACACCGGCTCAGTTTGGGACTTTTGTGAGTGCCGAAGTCAAACGTTGGGCTGCCGTCGTCAAGGCTTCGGGGGCCAAGCTGGACTGAACCTGTGAGCCCCATGGTTGGGGCTAGCCTTCACCGCAAGCGACGGTTCCTACATTTTTAAGCGGTCTTTTCACGTTCCTGTTTTCTTCACTCCTCTCTTTTTCGTTCGATGAAAAACAACAATTTATTTGCCGCCTTGCGCGCTGCTTTTCCTCAAGATCTCAAGGCGATAGCGGTAGAAACTAACCACGGCTTGCTTTACTCTTGGCAGGACTTGGAGCGCTCGACGGCGATGATGGCTAATTTGCTGAAGTCGCTGGATTTGCCTGTTGGCGCACGCGTGGCGATGCAGGTAGAAAAATCTGTCGAAGCCATGGTGCTGTACTTGGCGACGCTTCGGGCTGGTTATGTTTTCCTGCCGCTGAATACGGCTTATCAAAGCAGCGAGATCGCGTATTTCATCGAGAACGCTGAGCCATCTGTGGTGGTCTGCAGTTCAAAGAATTTTGGTTGGGTCAGCAAGATCGCTTTCAAGGCCGGCACGCAAAACGTCTTCACCCTAGACGATGACCGCACCGGTTCCTTGCTGGACCGCGCAGCCCATTGCAGTGACCAGCACGAGGTGGTGCAACGAAATACCGACGATTTGGCCGCTATTTTGTACACCAGCGGCACCACCGGCAGAAGCAAGGGCGCGATGCTGACGCACGGCAACTTGCTCAGTAACGCACTGACGCTGAAAGACTATTGGGGTTGGCAGCCAGGTGATGTGCTGATTCACGCGTTGCCGATTTTTCATGTGCATGGTTTGTTTGTGGCACTGCACGGCGCGCTCATCAACGGCAGCAAAATGATCTGGCTGTCGAGGTTCGACCCCAAGCTGGTGCTGAAAAAACTGCCTGAGGCGACGGTGTTCATGGGTGTGCCGACGCTGTATGTGCGCTTGCTGGCCGAGCCGGGCTTGACCCGTGAAGCGTGTCGCAATATGCGTCTGTTTGTGGCTGGTTCGGCCCCGTTGTTGATCGAAACTTTCACCGAATGGCAGCAGCGCACGGGCCACACGATTCTCGAGCGCTACGGCATGAGTGAGACCATCATGCTGACCTCGAACCCGTATCGGGCCGAGGACGGTGAGCGGCGTGGCGGCACAGTCGGGTTTCCTTTGCCTGCCGTTAGCGTGCGTGTCTGTAGCGACGATGGCCAAAGTTTGCCAACCGGCGAGATTGGCGCGATTCAAGTCAAAGGTCCGAACGTTTTCAAGGGTTACTGGCGCATGCCTGATAAAACCAAAGAAGAGTTCACGCCAGACGGCTGGTTCAAGACCGGTGATGTCGGTAAAGTCGACGAGCGGCGTTACATAACCATTGTCGGACGCAGCAAAGACCTCATCATCAGCGGCGGCTACAACGTTTATCCGGCCGAGATTGAATCGGTGATCAATGAGATGCCAGGCGTTGCTGAAAGCGCACTGGTCGGCGTGCCGCATTCGGATTTCGGTGAGGTCGGGGTGGCGGTCGTAATCGCCAAGTCGGGCGCCAAAGTCAACGCTGATGCAGTTGTGGCATCACTCAAGGCGCAACTGGCCAATTTCAAAATTCCGAAGAAGTGTTTTGTGGTCTCAGAACTGCCGCGCAACACCATGGGCAAAGTTCAGAAAAATGTGTTGCGCGAGCAGTACAAGTCACTCTTCGCTTGAGCAGAAAAGACTAGCGCAGCACCATCACCGGAATGTCCGAATGCGTCAGGACGTGGGTGGTTTCGCTGCCCAGCAACACGCGCGAAAGGCCGCGTCGGCCATGAGAAGCCATCACGATGAGATCACATTCGTGTTTCTTGGCCGCCGCGATAATGGCCTCGGCAATCATGTCTGAATGGGCCGTGATGCCCGTGGCTGACACACCTTTGGCCTCAGCCTGTGCCTTGAGCTTACCGACGGTGGCTTGGCCAATGTCAGCCCATTCTTTTTCAATGCGTGCAATCTCGCTGCTGGCCACTGTCGCGCCACCCTCAAAATAACTCACCGGGTAGCGCGGCACCACTTGCAGCGCAACAATCTGGCCGCCTGAGAGTTTGGCCAGTTCTATGCCACTGTCAGCGGCTTTTTGAGAAAGTTCAGATCCGTCGGTAGCGATCAGAATGCGTTTAAACATGCAGGTCTCCTGGTAATTTGATTTTCAGTCTAGTCCTGAATCCGGCTCGAAGCTTGATCCACATCAATCCCCATGCGGATGGCTGCGATTAAGCTTAACTTCATGCATGCTGCCGTCTTCACGTCAACTTCTTCTGGTCGAGTCTCAAGCCTGAGTCAGGCTGAAACTCATCAGGATGCCGGTGTCGACGGGCTGCGCATTTTTGACGATGTGCAGGAATGGTCTCGCTTCAGCCAGCAACCAACGCAGCAGGGCCAGCCAGCAGGCATCGCCTCGACAGTCTGGGAGTCCCAAGTGCTGGTGAGCGGCATGCATTGCGCCGCCTGTTCATTGATGCTGGAACAAGCTTTGCTCGCCACACCCGGCGTGCAGTCGGCGCGGGTGAGCGCAGCGAGTCAGCGCGCCAGCGTGGTCTGGTCGTCAGCTGTCACGCGGCCTTCTGAGTGGTTGTGTGCGCCGCGGGTGCTGGGCTATACCTTGTCCCCGGCGCTCGACACGGCCGCCTCGGACCAGACCCGCAAGGACGCTCGGCTGGCACTCTGGCGCTGGTTGGTGGCTGGTTTTTGCATGATGCAGGTGATGATGTACGCTTTTCCGGCCTACGTCACCGAACCGGGCGAGATCGCCCCCGACATCGAAAAACTGCTGCGCTGGGCGTCTTGGGTGCTGACCTTGCCGGTCTTGCTTTTCTCTTGCAAACCATTTTTTGCCAATGCACTGCGGGACCTGCGGCAGCGCAACGTCAGCATGGATTTACCGGTGGCGTTGGGCATTGTGATCACTTTTGTGATCAGCTCGGCGGCGACCTTTGAGACCGCTGGATGGTGGAGCGCCGAGGTTTACTTTGACTCCCTGACGATGTTTGTTTTCTTCTTGCTGACAGGACGCTGGCTTGAGCAGCGACTGCGCGCCCGCACCTCGGGCGCGCTTGACAGCCTGATGCAACGGCTGCCCGACAGCGTGCAACGGCAGTTGCCCAACGGTGAGTTTGAACAAGTGGCGGTACGGCGCCTGAAGGTCGGCGACTTGGTGCGGGTCTTGCCGGGGCAGGCTTTCCCGGCCGATGGCGTCATTGAAGGCGGCAACACCTTTGCCGATGAAGCGCTGCTGACCGGCGAGTCGCGTCCGGTGGCGCGGCCGGTGGGTGCATTGGTGATGGCAGGCAGCTACAACCTGTCGGCGACGGTACAGGTGCGCGTTCAGCAACTGGGTCAGGCTACGCGTTACGCTGGCATTGTCGCGTTGATGCAGCGCGCCGCCGTTGACAAGCCCCGGCTGGCTCAGCTGGCAGACCGTGTGGCCAGGCCATTTTTGTGGTTCGTCATGTTGGCGGCCTTGCTGGCTGCGGCCTACTGGTGGAACACCGATCCGGCCCGCGCCGTGATGGCCGCAGTGGCGGTGTTGGTCGTGACCTGTCCTTGTGCCTTGTCGCTGGCCACGCCGACCGCCATGCTGACCTCGGCTGGGGTGTTGGCGAAGCAGGGCGTTTTGGTGCGGCGCTTGCAAGCCCTAGAAGCGCTGGCCGACGTGGACACCGTTGTCTTCGACAAAACCGGCACCTTGACCGAAGCCCGCATGGGTTTGGGTCACATCTCGACCCGCGACGGCGTTTTGGCGGCGGATGCGCTGGCGCTGGCCGCCGGGCTGGCCCGGCATTCGCTGCATCCGGTGTCGCGGGCTTTTGCCGATGGCAGCGCAGCGGCCAATAGCTTCAGACTGACGGAAGTCGCCGAGCACGCCGGTCAAGGGCTGCAAGGCGTGTTGGCTGATACTTGTCTGGGGATGGCCAGCGGCCCGGTTCGTTTTGGTTCAGCATCTTTTTGCGGTGTTAACGGCGCCATGGTTGGTGCAGTCAACAACGACACGCTGCAGGTTTTTCTGGCGGATGCCTCAGGCTGGCTGGCGCGCTTTGAACTCGACGAAGTCGTGCGGCCTGATGCGGTTGACGCCGTTAAACAGCTCCAGTTGGCCGGCTTAGAAGTGCACATGCTCTCCGGTGACCGCAGCGTTGCGGCCCGCCGTGTCGCCGAGCGGCTCGGCATCCAGCATGTGCAGGGCGACTGCACACCGCAGAGCAAACTGGCGCATCTGCAAGCCTTGCAGGGCCGGGGACGCAAGGTGTTGATGGTCGGCGATGGCTTGAACGACGGGCCGGTGCTGGCGCGTGCCGATGTCTCCGTCGCGGTCGGTCAAGCCGTGCCGTTGGCGCAGGCGCAGTCGGACTTCATCATTCCCGGTGGCCTGTTGCTGATGCTGGCCAGCATGCCGACCCAAGCGCGGCGCACCTTGTCCATCGTTCGCCAGAATCTGGCATGGGCGGCTGCCTACAACGCAGTTGGCGTTCCCTTGGCCATCGCGGGTTACTTGCCTGCTTGGTTGGCCGGACTTGGCATGGCGCTGAGCTCGTTGTTCGTGTTGTTGAACGCAGCGCGGCTGGCGCGCGCACCTGAAGGGAACTGATGGACATCCTCTTTCTGCTGGTACCGATCTCTGTTTTGTTGGCCCTCGCGGTGGTTGGGGTACTTGCCTGGGCGGTCTGGTCGGGCCAATTTGAAGACGTTGAAAGTGAAGGACAGCGAATTTTTCAGGATACCGCGTCCGAGTCTGACAACCAAGATTCCTCCAGCCGACCTCGAACTTGAGTCGGGCACTCATTGAAGACTTGATCCATATCAATATGCTCGATGCTGCACCGCGGCAAACTTGAGTCCATCTTGGGTTTTAGAGGGTTTTAAATGAGTGCCGTACTTACAAACGCGTCAGTTCCAGTTGTTCAAGGTGGCTGGGCGGCGTCCCGCGCGACTGTTTACAACGACAAAATAGTCCGTCAATTCGCGGTGGCTGCCGTGGTTTGGGGTGTGGTGAGCATGCTGGTTGGCGTGTTCATTGCTGCTCAGATGACGTGGCCAGAGTTGAATTTTGGTATTTCTTGGTTGTCTTTTGGTCGCTTGCGGCCCTTGCACACCAATGCCGCCATCTTCGCCTTCGGCGGCTGTTCTTTGTTTGCCACCAGTTACTGGGTCGTACAGCGCACATGCCAGACCCGCATCATCTCGGACAAGCTGGCGGCGTTCCATTTTTGGGGCTGGCAAGCGGTGATTGTGGCGGCGGCTATTTCGCTGCCATTGGGCTTCACGCGCGGCAAAGAATACGCTGAGCTGGAATGGCCGATTTCCATTCTGATCGCCATCACTTGGGTGGCTTACGCGGTTGTTTTCTTCGGCACCATCGGTATTCGAAAAGTGCGCCACATTTATGTGGCCAACTGGTTTTACGGTGCCTTCATCATTGCTGTGGCGCTGTTGCACATCGTCAACGCAGCCGTTGTGCCTGCAGGTTGGATGAAGTCTTACTCAGCTTATGCCGGTGTCCAAGACGCCATGATTCAGTGGTGGTACGGCCATAACGCGGTTGGTTTCTTCCTGACAGCCGGCTTCCTCGGCATCGTTTATTACTTCATCCCGAAGCAGGCTGAGCGGCCGGTGTATTCGTACCGCTTGTCCATCGTCCATTTTTGGGCGCTGATTTTCACCTACATGTGGGCTGGCCCGCACCATTTGCACTTCACTGCCTTGCCGGATTGGACGCAGTCTTTGGGAATGGTCTTCTCGCTGATCTTGTTGGCGCCTAGCTGGGGCGGCATGATCAACGGCGTGATGACGCTGTCGGGCGCTTGGCACAAGCTGCGCGACGACCCGATTATCCGGTTCATGATCGTCGCCTTGTCCTTCTACGGTATTGCCACCATTGAAGGTCCGATGATGTCGATCAAGACTGTGAACTCCCTGTCGCACTACACCGACTGGAACATTGCACACGTGCATGGCGGAACGCTGGGTTGGGTTGGCTTTATCTCGATGGGTGCGCTTTATTACATGGTGCCGCGTCTGTTTGGGCAAAAGAAAATGCACAGCATCAAGGCCATTGAGGTGCATTTTTGGATCGCCACCATTGGCATCGTGCTGTACATCGCCGCGATGTGGATTGCGGGTGTCATGCAGGGCTTGATGTGGCGCGCAATCAACGCTGACGGTTCGCTCACTTATACCTTTGTGGAGAGTGTCAAAGCGACCTTCCCGTTCTATGTGGTGCGTTTTTTCGGCGGTCTGATGTACCTGACCGGCATGCTTGTCATGGCTTGGAATGTTTTCATGACCGCGACGGCAGGCAAGCCTGCCAACGCCACCATCCCGACTGCTTTGGCCCACGCTTGAAAGAAACCCGTCATGTCCTTTTCACATGAAAAAGTTGAAACCAACAATTGGTTGATGATCGTTCTGATCTTGCTGGTTGTCGCCGTCGGCGGCTTGGTTGAAATCGTTCCGCTGTTCTTCCAGAAGTCCACCACACAGCCGATTGCTGGCATCGTGCCGGACTCGCCACTCAAAGTGGTCGGTCGCGATATTTACATTCGCGAAGGCTGCTACAACTGCCATTCGCAGATGATCCGTCCGCTGGTGGCTGAAACGTTGCGCTACGGTCATTACTCCGTGGCGGGCGAGTTTGTCTACGACCATCCGTTCCAGTGGGGCAGCAAGCGCACCGGCCCTGACTTGCACCGTGTCGGCGGCAAATACAGCGACGAATGGCAGCGAATGCACTTGATCAGTCCACGCGACTTGGTGCCCGAGTCGATCATGCCGGCTTACCCGTGGCTGGAAAAAGCTCCGGCCAACGCTGACACCATTCAGAGCCACATGAAAGCGCTGCGCATGGTGGGTGTTCCCTACACCGACGAACAGATTGCTGCAGCCCCGGCTGAGCTCAAAGATAAGACCGAACTGGATGCGCTGATTGCGTACCTGCAGGGTCTTGGTCTGGCTCTGAAATAACAGGAGGCCGAGATGACTATGGATATCAATGTGTTGCGAAGCATCGTGACCGTGGCCGCCTTCGTGGTGTTTGTCGGAATTTTGGTATGGGCCGCGTTGCCCTCCAAAAAAGCAGACTTTGATGAAGCGGCTCAGTTGCCCTTCAAGTCAGAATAGGAGCAGGATTCATGAGTGATTTCGTCAATGGTTTTTGGCCTTGGTATGTGGCCGCCATCAGCTTGGTGTCGATTCTGGCCTGCGCTCTGCTGCTCTGGTTAGCCGGCAAGGCAACTGTCAGCGCAGACGCTAGCAAGGCTGGTGACAACACCACCGGGCATGTGTGGGATGAAGACCTGCGTGAGCTCAATAACCCATTGCCCCGCTGGTGGATGTGGTTGTTTATTTTGACGGTGATTTTTGGTTTGGGCTACCTGGCCATTTTCCCTGGCTTAGGCAGCTACAAAGGGCTGGCTAAATGGTCGACGCAGGCTGAGCACAAGGATGACGAGGCGCGCATGCGGGCTGAACTGGCACCGCTTTACGCCGAATTCTCCGCACAGTCGGTCGATACACTGTCACGAGATCCACGGGCGCTGGCCATCGGTGAGCGTCAGTTCATGAACACTTGCTCGCAGTGCCATGGCTCAGATGGTCGTGGCAGCAAGTCTTACCCGAATCTCACCAATGGCAATGCCGCTTGGCTGGGTGAGCGCGGTGGCGATCACATTGTTCAGACCGTCACCAACGGGCGTATTGGCATGATGCCGCCGATGGGCGCGGCCATCGGTGGTGAAGGCGACATCAGCAATGTTGCCCACTATGTGCTTTCGCTGTCGGGCAGCCCCCACAATGAAATCAAAGCCTTCAGTGGCAAGCAAAAATTCGCCGTCTGCGCAGCCTGCCATGGCATGGATGGTAAAGGCAACAAGGCACTGGGCGCGCCTAATTTGACCGATGAGTATTGGTTGCACGGTTGGGGCGAGGCGGCCATCGTGAACGCCATCAAATACGGCAAAAACAATGTGATGCCAGCACAAGCGCCCAAGCTCACACCTGAGCAAATCCATGTGGTGGCCGCGTATGTGATGAGCTTGGGTGGTGTGAAGCCAGTGGCCTCTGCAGCAGCTGCGCAGCCGTCCACCAAGTGAAGTAACCGTGGCAGTCAAGGCAGGGTCCCGATACATCGTATAGGGCCTTGCTGTTCAGGAGATTTTCAGTGTCAGGTTCCTCAGACAACCACCGCGACGCACACAAGGTGATCCCGATTGTGCCGGCCAAGGTGAAGTCCTCTCAGGCTGTGGCCAATGCCATTGGCGATGACTCCAATGTGGTGGCTTCGCTCTACCAAGCAGATAAGAAAATATATGCCCGCAGTGTCTCTGGCTGGTTTAGCCATTGGCGCTGGGCCATGGTCTGGATCACACAGCTGGTGTTTTATGGGCTGCCTTGGTTGTCCATCAACGAGCGACAGGCGATGCTGTTCGATCTGGTGTCACGGCGCTTTTATATTTTCAACTTCGTGCTGTATCCGCAAGACCTGATCTACCTGACAGGCTTGCTCATCATCAGCGCGTTGTCCTTGTTTTTGTTCACCGCTGTCGCTGGCCGTTTGTGGTGTGGCTATGCCTGTCCGCAAACGGTGTACACCGAAATATTCATGTGGGTGGAGCGCAAGATTGAAGGTGATCGCGCGGCCCGCATGCGTCTCGACAGCTCGGCCATGGGCGTCAACAAGCTGGCGCGAAAAAGCGCCAAACACGTCCTCTGGATCGCCATTGGTTTGTGGACCGGCTTCACTTTTGTCGGTTACTTTTCACCGATTCGCGAGTTGGCGCTGGACGTCAGCCGCTTGTCGTTAGGGCCATGGGAATGGTTCTGGATTCTGTTCTACGGATTCGCCACGTACGGTAATGCCGGCTGGATGCGTGAGCAGGTTTGCAAGTACATGTGCCCCTACGCGCGATTCCAAAGCGCCATGTTTGACCGCGACACCTTGATCGTGACATACGACGAAGCGCGTGGTGAAGGGCGTGGCGTAAGACCCCGCAGTGACACGCCGGCCGACTACCAGGCCAAAGGTCTGGGTGACTGTATTGACTGCGGCCTGTGCGTGCAGGTCTGCCCGACAGGCATCGACATTCGCAATGGGCTGCAGTACGAGTGCATCAGTTGTTCCGCGTGCATCGACGTCTGCGACACCGTCATGGACAAAATGCACTACCCACGCGGCTTGATTCGCTACAGCACGCCCAATGCCATCCGGCTCAAGCTGTCGGGCATCGCCATGATTCGCCGTGTCTTGCGGCCGCGTGTTTTGATCTATACCGCTGTGCTGCTAACCATCTGCATTTCCGTGCTGGGCAGCTTGGTCATGCGCGCACCATTCAAAGTCGATGTTGTCCGTGACCGGGGATCTCTGGCCCGCGTGGTCGAGCAAGGGCGGGTCGAGAATGTCTACCGTCTGCAAATCATGAACGCGACAGAAGTGCAGCAGCAATACCATTTGCGTGTGGCGGGACTTGTGGGCGCGCAGATTGTTTCTGAAGCGGTTGTGATGGTGGATGCCGCCGGCTCGCGTTGGGTTCCGGTGCGGGTGCAGGTGCCGCCTGATGCCGCAGCACCAGGTTCGCACGCCATGACCTTCCTGATTTCTGCCGATGGCGGGCAGGGTGAGCGTGCTGAAAAGTCTGTCTTTTTGGTGCCACGCTAGTGCTTCGCGAATTGATGAAAGAAACGACCATGAGCCAGATTGATACTTTTCCGAGCCAAAGCCTGAGCAAACGCGCCGATGGGGGTCCGCCGTCGCTGGAGCGCCCGTGGTGGAAAGAGCCGTATGTGTGGATGGTGATTGCGGGGCCGCTGTCGGCAGTCATCGCCTGTGGCATCACTGCTGTCTACATCTTTCAGGGGGTGGATGCGGTGGTGTCTGAAGAAGATTACCGCGAAGGTATTGCCATCTCACGGGCGGTGAACGCGGCCAAACCACCCATGCAGCCCGCTCATGCCGCGCGCAATCACAGTGCGACCGGAGGCAAGATCGATGAAAAACCTTGAGCCACCGATGTCCTCAGAGTTTGAGTCGTCCAAACTTCGCAATGCCGCGCTGATTCTGTGGCCGTCTTTTTTGGCCGCCTGTTTGCTTGAGGCCTTGGTGTTTGCCATGGTTGACCCCAGCGAGTTGAATTGGTCGGGTCATGAATCCCTGCCAAGCCGACAAGGTGTTTACACCATTGCTTTCTTTTTATTTTGGTCGATCAGCATGGCTTGCTGTGGCTTGGTGCTGTGGCTGTCCAAACCTGAACGCCAAGTCAATGAGGAAGAACTCAGTGACTAATTTGCGAATTCACGATGCGCTTGAGTGCATCGGCATCGCGAATGTTGATTTGCCGCTGCTTGACTTCGACGATGCCATCGTCTGAAAACTTCGAAAAGGTGCGGCTGACGGTTTCGAGCTTCATGCCCAAATAGCTGCCAATTTCTTCGCGTGTCATGCGCAGAATAAGCTCGGTTTTGGAAAAGCCACGGGCTTGCAAACGCTGGACTAAGTTCAGCAAAAAAGTCGCCAAGCGTTCTTCGGCCCGCATACTTCCGAGTAGCAGCATGACGCCATGCTCACGCACAATTTCACGGCTCATGACTTTGTGTACATGGTGTTGAAGTGCCGTGACTTCGCGAGAGATTTCTTCAATCCGGTCAAACGGCATGACGCAGACTTCGGCGTCTTCGAGGGCCGTCGCATCACAGGTATGCAGGTCGTTGACGATGCCGTCCAAACCGATGATTTCCCCCGCCATTTGAAAACCAGTGACTTGATCGCGACCGTCTTCGGTGACAACACTGGTTTTGAAAAATCCGGTGCGAATGGCGTACAGCGAAGTGAATTTCTCGCCATTGTGAAATAGAGAGGCGCCCCGTTTGACGGTGCGGCGAGTAGCGACGAGCTCGTCAACGCGAATGAGTTCTTGTGCATTGAGACCCATGGGCATACACAACTCTCGCAAGTTGCAATTGGAGCAAGCGACTTTGTTGGATTCCTTGTTCATATGGTTATTTTCGTTGAATCTTGATATTTTTCCTAGAAGTTATTTATTACCCCACGGTTGAGCATTCTCATCAATTTGCGAATGGATGTGCTAGGTTGCTTGATCCACATCAACGCGGTCAGCACCGATAAGCGTCAAAGTAACGACATTGCCCAAGGGATTAAAGGATTGAATTATGAGTGCCGTTTCACCCGATCTATTGCGGCGTTTTGACCTCAATGGTCCGAGGTACACGTCGTACCCAACAGCCGATCGGTTTGTTGAAGCCTTCACCGCTGAAGACTATGTGCAGGCGATGACGTTGCGCCGGTCTGGCGCTGCATCCATGAACATGCCGCTGTCCTTGTATGTGCACATTCCTTTTTGCGAGTCACTCTGCTATTACTGCGCTTGCAACAAGATCATCACCAAGCACCATGAACGTGCGGACGAGTATCTGCGTTATTTGAGCCGCGAAGTCGATTTGCACATCGCGCACCTCGGCTCTGGACAGATCATCAGCCAGTTGCACTTGGGCGGAGGGACGCCAACATTTCTGTCAGACGACGAGCTTCGCAGCCTGATGTCGATGTTGCGCCGCAGTTTTAATTTCGCTCCAGGCGGCGAATACGCCATTGAAATTGATCCGCGCACTGTCGATGCCAAGCGCTTGGGGGTGCTGGCTGAGCTGGGTTTCAATCGCTTGAGCTTTGGTGTGCAGGACTTTGACCCGGTGGTTCAAAAGGCCGTGCACCGGGTGCAGCCGGCCGAGCAGGTTTTTGCCTTGGTTGAATCGGCGCGTCAGATGGGCTTTGAGTCCATCAATATCGACCTTATTTACGGCTTACCGCAGCAAACGCCTGAGTCATTTGACCGCACGCTGGCCCAAGTGGCATTGCTTCGACCAGACCGCGTGGCCTTGTATGCCTATGCGCATTTACCGGAGCGTTTCAAGCCGCAGCGGCGCATCATCACGGCCGAGTTGCCATCTGGTGCGGCGAAAATTTCGATGTTGTCACGCTCGCTGGATGCCTTTGAAAAAGCCGGCTACGTTTACATCGGCATGGATCACTTTGCTTTGCCAAATGACGCGCTGGCTGTCGCCAAGCGGCAGGGCCGGTTGCACCGCAATTTTCAGGGCTACAGCACCCAGCCTGACTGCGATCTCATTGCGCTAGGCGTCTCATCTATTGGTCGTGTCGGCGCAACCTACAGCCAAAACGCTAAGACTTTGGATGCGTACTACGACCTGTTGAATCAAGGCCGTCTGCCGGTGGTGCGTGGCTTGGCGTTGACACGCGACGACTTGGTGAGGCGCGTAGTCATCATGGCTTTGATGTGTCAAGGCCAGCTTCAGTTCGAATCCATTGAGCTGGCGTTCCTGATTGATTTCAAAAGCCACTTTGCCAAGGAGATGGAGGCGTTGGAAGAGCTGGAGGGGCAGGGCTTGGTGACGGTGAACGAGAGCGGAATTGACGTCACGGCGCAAGGTTGGTTTTTTGTGCGCGCCGTCGCCATGGTCTTTGACCGCTACTTGCAGGCGGATCGCAACCGCACTAAGTTCTCTAAAATCATCTGATGCAAACCAGTCTGGCCGCTACCGCCTTGCTCATGGGACTCGCCGGCGGGCCCCATTGCGTGGCCATGTGCGGCGCGGCTTGTGCGGCGATGGGGCGCTCAGCTGGGGGCACTAATGCAGTCAGCGACAGTGGCACCAACACCCGAGCGTTGTGGACGTTCCAGCTTGGCCGGCTGGCTGGTTATTCCACTTTGGGCGCTTTGGCTGCGGCGTCTATGCAAGGCTTGGGTTGGCTGAGCATTCAGTCGGCTGCATTGCGTCCGGTCTGGACGCTGCTGCACGTGGCCGCTGCATTGCTGGGTTTGATGTTGCTGTGGCAGGCGCGCCAGCCGGTTTGGCTGGATGTAGGTGCCCGCAAAGTCTGGAGTCGCATTCGCATGGCCACGCAAAGCTCTGGCAAGGCAAGCGCTGCCGCGCCCTTGGTGCTTGGCGCGGCTTGGTCGCTGCTGCCTTGCGGCTTGCTTTATTCTGCATTGCTGGTCGCTGCGCTCAGCCCCAGCCCGGTCGATGGTGCGGGCGTCATGGCGCTCTTTGCCTTGGGCAGTGGTGTTAGTTTGATGGCCGGACCGTGGTTATGGCTGCGGCTGCGGGGGCCTGGTTCTGGTGCATGGGCGATCCGGCTGGCCGGCGCTGCCTTACTGGCCAGTTCGGTCTGGGCTTTGTGGATGGGTTTGGTACACGACACCGCACCTTGGTGCGTGACCCCCTGAGCCTTGGGCGCGGCCGAATTCAGGGCGCGATCCCGGCGCTGCAAGTGGCCGCAAGACGGCGGAGTTAGCTCTTACAATCCGCTTTTCGCTGGCCGGCCGCACGAGGCTGGGCACTAGCTGCAACCTGCTTCACGGACTCAACAACATCATGAACAAGTACCTGTGGTCATTGGCTTTGTCGGCGCTGGCTTTGACTGCCTGCGGCAAGAAGGACGAGACGGCGGCAACCGGCGCAACAGTCGCTGGCGCAGAAGAAAAAGTTCTTAACATCTACAACTGGCCCGACTACATCACCCAGGTTATGGTGGCCAACTTCACGCAGGAAACTGGCATCAAGGTCAACTACCAGACCTTTGAAAACAACGAAGCCCTGCACGCCAAGCTGGTCGCCGGCAACACCGGCTACGACATCGTGGTGCCTGGCGCGGTCTTTGCCAAGCCGCAAATCGACGGTGGGCTGCTGCTCAAACTCGACCCAGCCAAGCTGCCCAACGTCACCCATCTCGACCCGGCCATCATGGCCAAGTTGGCGACGATTGACCCGGGCCACCAGTACTTGGTGCCGTGGGCTTGGAGCTTCACCACGGTCGGTATCAACAAAGGCAAAGTGGCTGCCGCGCTGGGCGATACGCCCATGCCCGCCAACGTCTGGGAACTGGTTTTTAATCCGGTTTACACCAACAAGCTCAAGTCTTGCGGCATCGCCTTTTTAGACTCGCCGACCGAGGTGATTCCGCCGGCCCTGCACTTCATCGGCAAGAAAGCTTACTCCAACGACCCGTCAGACCATCAAGTGGCCGCCGCCATGCTGGCCAAGGTGCGGCCCGACATCCGCATGTTCAGCAGCACCATGATTGACGATCTGGCGGGCGGCCGGGCCTGCGTGGCTTTAGCTTGGGCGGGCGACATCAACATCGCTCGACAACGCGCGATCGACAACAAGAATGGTCATGACATCGAGGCGCTGCTGCCGAGCACCGGCGGTTTGATCTTTTTTGACACGCTGGCCATCCCCCAAGATGCCAAGCATCCGAACAACGCGCATGCCTTCATCAACTATTTTTTGCGTCCGGAGGTCTCGGCATCGCTGACCAATGAGCTGCGTTACGCCACTGCCAACAAGGCCAGTCTGACGCATGTGAAGCCTGAGATAGCGCAAGACCAAGCGGTCTTCCCGAACGCCGCCAACTTGCAGAAAATGATCGCGCCAGCCAGCTTCAGCAACGAAGCCCGAGCGTCCATGGCGAACGCGTTCACGGCCTTCAAAAGAGGGCAGTGAACGCGATGAATCCGCCTGCCGCTAACCGCGTTGGTTTTTTGCGCGCCGAAGGCATCGTCAAACGCTTTGACGATGTGGCCGCCGTTGATGACGTGTCTTTGTCCATCAACAAGGGCGAGATCTTTGCGCTGCTGGGCAGCTCTGGCTGTGGCAAGTCAACCTTGTTGCGCTTGTTGGCGGGGTTCGAGGTGCCGACGTCCGGGACGGTGACGCTGGACGGTGTGGAGATCGCCGGATTGGCGCCCTACGAGCGGCCGATCAACATGATGTTTCAGTCTTATGCGCTGTTCCCGCACCTCAGCGTTTGGGACAACATCGCCTTTGGCCTGAAGCGTGAGGGCCTGCCTAAAGCCGAGATCACCGAGCGGGTCGAGGAGATGCTGCGGCTGGTCCAGCTGACCGCGTTGGCCAAGCGCAAGCCGCACCAGCTGTCGGGCGGCCAACAGCAGCGCGTGGCCTTGGCGCGCAGCTTGGCCAAACGGCCGCAGCTGTTGTTGCTTGACGAGCCCTTGGGCGCGCTTGATAAAAAACTGCGCGAGCAAACGCAGTTTGAGTTGGTCAACATCATTGAATCGGTTGGTGTGACCTGCGTGATGGTCACGCACGACCAAGAGGAAGCCATGTCGATGGCCTCGCGTATTGCAGTCATGAGTCAAGGGCGCGTGCTGCAGGTGGGCACGCCGCGCGAGATTTATGAACATCCGAATTGCCGCTTCGTGGCCGACTTCATCGGGCAAGCCAATTTGTTTGACGGTGCGCTCACGCTGGACGAGGTTGACCGCTGCGAAATCACCACGCCAGAGGGCGTGATTCATGTCGGCCACGGCATCACAGGCGCGCCGGGCATGGCGCTGGCCGTAGCGGTGCGACCCGAGAAAATCAACATCGCTAAAAATAGGCCGGATGTGCAGCACAACCTCTTCACGGGCACCGTCCGGGAGATTGCTTACTTTGGCAGTTACAACACTTTTATCGTGGCGATGCCGAACGGAAAAACAGTCAAGATCACCGAGGGCAACACGGCTCGGCAAGACCTCAGCGGCATCACCTGGAACGATGCGGTGTTTTTCTGGTGGAGTGATTCGGCAGCCGTGACATTGAGCTCATAAAGCCGTGGCCATGAAAGATTTGTTGGCGTTGAAGTTTTGGCCCGGCCGCCGCTTTGTCATCAGCGTGCCGTCTTTGTGGCTGCTGATTTTTTTCGTCTTGCCGTGTTTGATTTTGCTGCGCATCAGCATCACCGACATGGGCAGTGGCGTAGACCCGTTTGCACCCTTGATCGCTTCGGCCGACGGTGTTTGGCGCTTCTTCATAAAGTACGACAACTACGCCGCCATTTTTTGGGATGCCAGCGCTGGTTTTGGCCAGACCATTTACCTGGATGCGTACGCCACCTCGCTCAAGTACGCCTTCTTCACGACCTTCTTGTGTCTGCTGATTGGTTATCCCTTCGCTTACTTCATTGCGCGTTCGAAGCCGAGTATTCGGCCGGCTTTGTTGATGCTGGTGATGCTGCCGTTCTGGACCTCTTTTTTGCTGCGCGTTTACGCTTGGAAGGGCATCTTGGCGGACCAAGGCGTCATCAACAACGCGCTGCTGTCGCTGGGCTTGATCGACGCGCCGATCCAAATGCTCTACACCGACATCTCGATGTTGGTTGGCATGACTTATGTTTATCTGCCTTTCATGGTGCTGCCGCTGTACGCCACGCTGGTGAAAATGGACCTCAGCTTGTTGGAGGCCGCGCATGACCTGGGCGCCAGCCCGTGGCACGCGTTTTGGCTGATCACCGTGCCTTTGAGCAAGGCCGGTATTGTCTCGGGGGCCATGCTGGTCTTCATTCCCTGCATCGGTGAGTTCGTCATTCCGTCACTGCTGGGCGGCGCTGAAAACATCATGATTGGCCGGGTGGTGTGGGACGAAATGTTCAGCAGCAACAACTGGCCGCGCGCCTCGGCCTTGGCCGTCGTCATGATTTTTCTGATTCTCTTTCCGCTGGCGCTTTACAACCATTTCAGTGCTCAGCCACCGTCGACATCCGGCCTGAAAGGGCGGGGCTGAGATGCGCACGATCAGCCGTTTCCTTCAGGCACGCTTGGGCCATTTTTGGTTGCTCGCGGTCTATCTATTTTTGTACGCACCGCTGGTTTTTCTGATTGTTTTTTCGTTCAACAGCACGCGTCAAGATGGCGTCTTCACCGGCTTTTCACTCCGCTGGTACAGCGCTCTCTGGGCTGACACGCGTTTGGTCGAGGGCTTCTTGTTGTCCCTTAAGGTAGCGCTGCTGACGGCCACGCTGTCTGCCGTGTTGGGGGCGATGGCGGCTTTTGTACTGGTGCGCTACGAGCGATTTCGCGGCCGGCCACTTTTCATCGGCTTGGTCAACGCACCCTTGATCATGCCGGAGGTGATCACGGGTTTGTCACTGCTGCTGCTGATGGTGGCGGTGCAGCGTGCGCTGGGTTGGCCAGACCGCGGCATGGGTACGATTGTGGTGGGCCACACCTTGCTGGGCATGGCTTACGCGACGGTGGTGATTCAGTCGCGGCTGCGTGAAGTCGACCGCTCGATTGAAGAGGCGGCGATGGACTTGGGCTGCCGGCCGATGCAGGTGTTTTTTCTGGTCACGCTGCCGAGCATTGCACCGGCCATGGTGGCCGCTTGGCTGTTGACCTTCACGCTGTCATTTGACGACGTGGTGATTTCTGAATTCTTGTCAGGCCCCGGTGTGACCACCTTGCCACAGGTCATCTTTGCTTATGCACGCCGAGGTGTCAACCCGTCGATTTATGCCGCCGCCACCTTGCTGATTGCGGTGGTGAGCATCGGCATCATTGCCTACAGCGTGAGCTTGGCCAGTGCGCAGCGGCAGCGTTTGCGTGAGATCAATGCCGCGGTGAGCGCTGCGCGTGAGGGCCGATCGGTTTAGCAACGGTTTGCCAGTCTGGTTATTTTCACGGTGGCAAAGTTGTTTTCATAATGCGATAAGCGGTCATGCTGCACTGCATCATATTTTCTCAATATGAGAAATCATTTTTTGCATCGTGATATTTAATCCGTAGGCTATTGATTTTATTGTTAAAAATTTAAATCTTATATAAGACATAAGAGCTTAAATAAGTCTTCTAGAAGACTTAAAGTGAAGCTACTAACAAAGAGGGCGCCACTTGGGTTCCAGCGAGAGCACCTCGCCACTTAAGCCCCCCGCTTTGTTTGACGGTTTTTCTTTAACTTCAGGAGTGATCTCATGCCACAGCACCTCACCGAACAACTCAGCCGCGAACAGCAAATTGCCGTACTCGAAAAAGATTGGGCGACCAATCCACGCTGGAAGGGCATCAAGCGCGGTTACAGCGCTGCCGATGTTGTTCGTCTTCGCGGTTCATTCCCGATTGAGCACACGCTGGCCCGTCGCGGTGCCGAGAAGCTCTGGAACTTGCTGCACACCGAGGCTTACGTCAACACCTTGGGTGCGCT
Organism: Polaromonas sp.; assembly: GCA_030654695.1. GTDB lineage: Bacteria > Pseudomonadota > Gammaproteobacteria > Burkholderiales > Burkholderiaceae_C > Polaromonas. The sequence goes on along the minus strand of JAURWY010000034.1, from coordinate 361,917 downwards.
GACCGGTGGTCAAGCCATGCAACAGGTCAAGGCCGGCGTGAAGGCGATTTATTTGTCGGGCTGGCAGGTTGCTGCAGACAACAACACCTATTCGTCGATGTACCCCGACCAGTCGCTGTACCCGGTGGACTCTGTGCCGAAAGTGGTTGAGACAATCAACAACACCTTTCGCCGTGCGGACGAGATTCAGCACGCCAAAGGCATTGATGCTGGCGACAAAGATTACATCGATTACTTCGCCCCTATCGTGGCCGATGCTGAAGCAGGTTTCGGCGGCGTGCTGAATGCCTTCGAGCTGATGAAGTCCATGATCAAGGCCGGCGCAGGTGCTGTGCACTGGGAAGACCAACTGGCCTCCGTCAAGAAGTGTGGCCACATGGGCGGCAAAGTGTTGTTGCCAACCCGGGAAGCCTGCCAAAAGTTGATCGCAGCCCGCATGGCGGCCGACGTTTGCGGCGTGCCGACGCTGGTGATTGCTCGCACGGATGCTGAAGCTGCCGACCTGTTGACCTCCGACTACGACGAGATCGACAAGCCTTTCTTGACCGGCGAGCGCACATCTGAAGGTTTTTACAAGACCCGCAAGGGCATGGACCAAGCCGTCGCACGGGCCATCGCCTACGCCCATTACGCCGACTTGGTGTGGTGCGAAACCGGCACGCCAGACTTGGAATTTGCCAAGAAGTTTGCTGACGCTGTGCACAAAGTGCACCCAGGCAAGATGCTGGCCTACAACTGCTCGCCGTCGTTCAACTGGAAGAAAAACCTGGACGATGCAACCATCGCCAAGTTCCAGCGCGAGCTCGGCGCCATGGGTTACAAGTACCAGTTCATCACGCTCGCTGGCATTCACTCCATGTGGTACAACATGTACGACTTATCGCAAGACTACGTCAAGCGCGGTATGACGGCGTACATCGAGAAGGTGCAAGAGCCCGAATTCGCAGCCCGCGACCGTGGCTACACCTTTGTCTCGCACCAGCAAGAAGTGGGTACCGGTTACTTCGACGAAGTCACCACGGCGATCCAAGGCGGCAAGTCCAGCGTGACGGCTCTCACCGGTTCAACCGAAGAAGAGCAGTTCCACTGAAATTGAGCACAGCAGGGGCGGCGTAAAATCACGCCATTCCGGCTTATTCAGAGAAAGCGCGGCTCGTCCGCGCTTTCTCTTTTTTCCTTTTTGAAAACCATGATCCAAGTCACGCTTCCCGACGCTTCCATCCGCGAATTCCCGCAGCCCGTCACTGTCGCTGAAGTGGCTGCCTCCATCGGCGCTGGCTTGGCCAAAGCTGCGTTGGGTGGCAAGGTCAATGGCAAGCTGGTGGACACAAGCTATTTGATGGAGGCGAACAGTGCGCTCGCCATCATCACGGCCAAAGACCCCGAAGGGCTGGAGCTGATTCGTCACTCGGCAGCACATTTGTTGGCATATGCCGTGAAGGAGCTTTTCCCGGATGCGCAAGTGACAATCGGCCCGGTCATCGAGAACGGATTTTTCTACGACTTCTCGTACAAACGGCCGTTCACGCCTGAAGACTTGGAAGCCATCGAGAAACGCATGACGCAGCTCGCGGCCAAAGACGAAGCCGTGACGCGCCGAGTGCTGCCGCGTGACGAAGCCGTGGCGCATTTCAAATCTATCGGTGAGCATTACAAGGCGGAGATCATCGCCAGCATCCCGGCCAACGAAGATGTCTCGCTGTACCGCGAAGGCACTTTTGAAGATCTGTGCCGCGGCCCACACGTGCCAAGCACTGGCAAGCTGAAGTTCTTCAAACTCATGAAGCTGGCTGGCGCTTACTGGCGCGGCGACCACCGCAATGAAATGCTGCAGCGCATTTACGGCACGGCCTGGGCCAGCAAAGACGACTTGCAGCAGTACCTGACGCAACTTGAAGAAGCCGAAAAACGCGACCACCGCAAGCTCGGCAAAGAGCTAGACCTTTTTCATATCGACGACCATGCGCCAGGCTTGGTGTTTTGGCACCCGAAAGGCTGGACGGTTTGGCAGGGTGTTGAGCAGTACATGCGCAAGGTCTACCAAGACAACGGTTACCTGGAGGTCAAGGGCCCGCAGGTGATTGACAAGACGCTGTGGGAAAAAACCGGCCACTGGGACAAGTACCGCGACAACATGTTCACGACTGAAAGCGAGAAGCGCGAATACGCGCTGAAGCCGATGAACTGCCCGGGCCACATTCTGATTTTCAAGCAAGGCATCAAGAGCTACCGTGATCTGCCGCTGCGCTACGGCGAGTTCGGTCAGTGCCACCGCAACGAGCCTTCGGGCGGCTTGCACGGCATCATGCGCGTGCGCGGTTTCACGCAAGATGACGGCCATATTTTTTGCACTGAAGAGCAGATTCTCAAAGAGTGCGTCGACTACACGACGCTGCTGCAGAAGGTCTACACCGACTTCGGTTTCAAAAACATCATTTACAAGGTGGCAACCCGACCCGAAGCCCGCATTGGCTTGGACGAAAGCTGGGACAAAGCTGAGCACGCCTTGATGGAAAGCCTGCGCGCGTCAGGTTGCGAATTTGAAATCGCCCCCGGTGATGGCGCTTTCTACGGCCCCAAAATTGAATACACGCTGAAAGATGCCTTAGGTCGTCAGTGGCAATGCGGCACCATGCAGGTTGACTTCTCGATGCCTGAACGTCTTGACGCTGAATACGTTGGTGAAGACGGTGCCCGTCATCGTCCTGTCATGTTGCACCGTGCGATTGTTGGAAGCCTTGAGCGCTTCATCGGTATTCTCATTGAAGAGCACTCTGGCGCACTGCCGACCTGGCTTGCACCCGTGCAGGTGTCGGTGCTCAACATCACCGAGGCACAAGACGATTACTGTCGCGAAATTGTCAAAACGCTGCAGAATCAAGGGCTTAGGGTTCAGCTTGATTTACGCAACGAAAAAATAACGTATAAAATACGAGAGCACTCAATGCAGAAGGTTCCTTACATCCTTGTCGTCGGCGACAAAGAAAAGGCCGCTGGAGCTGTTGCAGTGCGCGCCCGGGGTAACAAAGACCTTGGAGTGATGTCTCTTGACGCATTTGCCGCGCAAATCGCCTCAGACATCGCACAAAAAGCCTGACTCGTTCACAGTTGTTGATCAAATCAGTCTGTCGTCCTAGTGGGGCGGGCGAAAGCTGCTATGGCTTTTATAGCAATATTTAAAGGATTCGACCATCGCTACTGAATTTCGTGACCGTCGTCACCGTGAAGAACGCAAGCATCGCTTGAACCGTGAAATCATGGCCCCTGAAGTGCGTCTGAGTGGGCCAGACAATGAACCCTTGGGCATTGTCAGCATCATGGAGGCGTTGCGCTTGGCCGGTGAGGCCGATGTCGATCTCGTTGAGATTTCGCCCACGGCGGTTCCGCCAGTGTGTCGGCTCATGGATTACGGCAAGTTCAAATACGCTGAGCAAAAAAAGGCGGCGGAAGCGAAGTCCAAGCAAAAAGTGATCGAGGTGAAGGAAATCAAGTTCCGGCCCGGTACTGATGATGGTGACTACAACATCAAGGTTCGCAACATCAAGCGTTTCTTGGACGAAGGCGACAAATGCAAGATCACCTTGCGCTTTCGCGGTCGTGAGATCACTCACCAAGAACTGGGTTTGGCCTTGCTGGCGCGTATCCGTGACGAGTTGGCTGACTTGATTGTGGTGGAGCAATTCCCCAAGCTCGAAGGTCGGCAAATGGTCATGATGATCGCGCCGGGTAAGAAAAAAGCGGCTGTTAAGCCGGTAAATGTGGCTCCAGTCGCAGTGGCGGCACCGGTTGCAGCTGTAACGCCTGTAGAATCTGCATCTGCTGTAACGGATGCAGCAACAGACTAACTTGGTTTAGTTGGTTAGTAAAAATTTAGCTTGTTGGTGTCACCACCGGCAGGCTTAAAAAGAGGCCAGCCCTTAAAAGCTAGCCTCTACCAAGTGGCAAGTTGAAAAACTCGCCACTTAACAAGTGGCTCGGGGCCATCAAGTCTGCGGAAGGTTCGCAGCGCCTCACGAGCACAAATGAAAAGGAGCATTGATATGCCCAAAATGAAGACCAAAAGCGGCGCTAAGAAGCGTTTTCGCGTTCGTCCAGGTGGCACCGTCAAGCGCGGTCAAGCCTTCAAACGTCACATCCTGACCAAGAAGACCACTAAAAACAAGCGTCACTTGCGTGGAACCGTCGGTGTTCATGAGACCAATATGGGTCACATGGCACAGATGCTCCCAGGCCGTGGCATTTAATTTAACGACGAACAAGGAGTAAATACATGCCTCGCGTCAAACGTGGTGTAACGGCTCGCGCCCGCCACAAAAAAGTTCTAGCCCTTGCAAAAGGTTTTCGCGGTCGCCGCGGTAATGTCTTCCGTATCGCCAAAGAAGCGGTGATGAAGGCTGGGCAGTATGCCTACCGTGACCGTCGTACCAAAAAACGCGTGTTCCGCCGTCTGTGGATCACCCGTATCAACGCTGCAAGCCGTTCATTTGGCATGACCTACAGCCAGTTCGCTAACGGCCTGAAAAAGACCGGTATCGAAATTGACCGTAAGGTTCTGTCCGACATGGCCATTCACGACAGCGCTGCTTTCGGCGCCATCGTGGCTCAAGTCAAGGCCAAATTGCTGGCTGCCTGATCTTGAAGCTGTCCTGCTGTTGAATCAACAGCAGTCACGACAAGAAAGACATGGGCTGGGGCTTGCAAAAGCTCTGGCCCTTTCTCATTGAGGGCGCAATTTCTTGTTGCCCCCTTTTTGCATCAACCGTCACACTGAAACACGATGAATCCAAACGACGCCCTTGACGACTTGGTGCTGGCCGCCAAAAGCAGCTTTGCTGCTGCTGCAACGCCAGCCGATCTTGAAAACGCCAAAGCGCAATTTCTCGGCAAGTCGGGTCGGGTGACCGAGTTGATGAAGGGTTTGGCCGCTCTCAGCGTTGACGAAAAAAAATCACGTGGTGCTGCCATCAACCTGACCAAGCAGGCGATTGAGGCTGCGCTGAACGAGCGCCGTCAGGCCCTCGCTGATGCAGAACTGCAGATTCAACTCAAGGCCGAAGCGCTTGACGTGACGCTGCCGGGCCGCCAGCAGAGTGCCGGCGGTTTGCATCCGGTGTCCCTCACGCTGGAACGCATTGAAGCGATTTTTGGCTCCATGGGTTTTGACGTTGCGCAAGGCCCTGAGATTGAAACCGACTGGTTCAACTTCACCGCGTTGAACACGCCTGAAGACCATCCAGCGCGTTCCATGCACGACACTTTTTATGTTGAAGGCGGCACTGAAACCGCACCGAATTTGCTGCGCACACACACCAGCCCGATGCAGATTCGCTATGCCGTGCAGCATGTCAAAAAACACCGCGCGCTGATTGATGCTGGCGGCCTGATGCCTGAGATTCGCGTCATTGCGCCGGGTCGCACTTACCGTGTGGACAGCGATGCGACGCACTCACCGATGTTCCACCAGTGCGAAGGTTTGTGGATTGGCGAAAACGTCAGCTTCAAAGATTTGAAGGTCGTGTTCACTGATTTTTGCCGGACGTTTTTTGAGTCGAACGATCTGGTGCTGCGTTTTCGGCCCAGCTTTTTCCCATTCACCGAGCCCAGCGCCGAAGTCGATATTCAGTTTCAAACCGGGCCGTTGGCTGGTCGTTGGCTGGAGGTTGCGGGTTCTGGTCAAGTGCACCCGAACGTGGTTCGCAACATGGGCTTGGACCCAGAAAAATATATCGGCTTTGCCTTTGGCATGGGCCCTGACCGCTTGACCATGCTGCGTTACGGCGTCAATGATTTGCGTTTGTTCTTTGACGGCGACATCCGCTTTTTGTCGCAGTTCCAATAACAAAACCACCAGAACACAGCAAGGCAACACCATGCAATTTCCAGAATCCTGGTTGCGCGAATTCTGCAACCCGCCCTTGACGACTCAGCAGTTGGCCGACACCTTGACCATGGCCGGCCTTGAAGTTGAAGAACTCCAGCCGGTCGCACCGCCGTTCAGCGGCATCGTGGTCGGCGAAATCACAGAGGCTGTTCAGCACCCGAACGCTGACAAGCTGCGTGTTTGTCAGGTTGACGTTGGGCAGGGCGCTTTGCTCAATATCGTTTGCGGCGCACCCAATGCGCGCGTCGGCATCAAGGTGCCTTGTGCACTGGTCGGTGCAGAGCTGCCGCCCGGTGAGGACGGCAAGCCATTCGCCATCAAGATCGGCCAACTGCGCGGTGTGGACAGCTACGGCATGCTGTGTTCGGCCAGAGAGCTCAAGCTGAGTGAAGACCACGGCGGCTTGATGGAGCTCGCGGCAGACGCGCCGCTGGGGATGGACATCCGCACCCATTTGTCGCTTGACGACACACTGTTCACGCTCAAGTTAACGCCTAACTTGGCGCATTGCCTGAGCGTCTATGGCGTGGCGCGCGAGCTCGCTGCACTCACTGGTGCGCCTTTGAAATCGCCGGTTTTCAAGTCACTCGCTGTGAATGACGCCAGCCGCTTGGCTGTGAAAATCAGTGCGCCCGATTTGTGCGGCCGCTTCTCGGGTCGTGTCGTTCGCAACGTCAACACCCGCGCTGCGACTCCGCAGTGGATGGTGGATCGGCTGGTCCGCTGTGGCCAGCGCAGCGTCACCGCCTTGGTCGACATATCCAACTACGTGATGTTTGAGTTGGGCCGGCCTTCGCATATTTTTGACCTCGACAAAATTCATGGCGGACTGGATGTGCGCTGGGGCCGCGCTGACGAAACGCTAAAGCTGCTCAACGGCAACACCGTCACCGTCGACGGCAAAGTCGGCGTGATTGCAGACGATGTGCAGGTCGAGTCCTTGGCCGGCATCATGGGCGGCGACGCCACGGCGGTGTCTGATGACACGCAGCACATTTACGTTGAAGCGGCTTTTTGGTGGCCAAAATCAATTGCTGGCCGCTCACGCCGCTACAACTTTTCGACCGATGCGGGTCATCGTTTTGAGCGGGGTGTTGACCCAGGCTTGACGGTCGAGCACATCGAACGCATCACGCAATTGATTTTGGATATTTGCGGCACCACCGGCACCATGTGTGGGCCGATTGATGACATCCAAGCCAGCTTGCCTGTTGCCGTGCCTGTGACGCTGCGCGTGGCGCGTGCAGTCAAGGTGATCGGCATGCCGCTGACCCAAGCACAATGCGCTGATGCACTGGCTCGCTTGGGCCTGCCGGTTGTTGAGGGCGATGGCACCTTGACTGTGACGCCGCCAAGCTACCGTTTTGACTTGCAGATTGAAGAAGACCTGATCGAAGAAGTCGTTCGCATGGTGGGCTACAACCAGCTGCCGAGCACGCCGCCATTGGCTCCGATTTCAGCGCGCATCAACCCGGAAGCCGTGCGCAGCCCGTTTGCTGTACGCCGTTCGCTGGCCGCGCTGGGTTACCAAGAAACCATCAACTTCAGCTTCGTGGAAGAGCGCTGGGAGCATGAGTTGGCGGGCAATCCAAACCCGATCAAGCTGCTCAACCCGATCGCCAGCCAGATGAGCGTGATGCGCTCTTCCTTGGTCGGCTCGCTGCTGCAAGTGCTGAAATTCAACCTTGACCGCAAAGCCAGCCGGGTCCGCGTGTTTGAGTTGGGCCGCGTGTTTTTGCGCAGCGCAGAAACACTGAATACCGACACCACGGTGGCGGGTTTTGACCAGCCGATGCACGTCGCTGGTTTGGCTTATGGCGCGCTCGACAGTTTGGCTTGGTCGCAGACCGACCGCAATGTCGACTTCTTTGACATCAAGGGTCATGTTGAGACATTGCTGGCACCGCTGCAAGCCGTCTTTACGCCGGCCAGCCACCCAGCGATGCACCCAGGCCGCTGCGCCAGCGTGAGCGTGCAGGGCAGGGCGATTGGCTTTGTTGGCGAGTTGCATCCGCAATGGCGACAGGGTTACGAATTGCCGCAAGCGCCGATCTTGTTTGAACTCGAACTCGACGCCGTATTACAGCGCCAGGTCCCGCAGTTCAGCAACGTCAGCAAGCACCAACCGGTCGAACGCGACTTGGCGGTCATCGTCAGCGAAAGCGTCACGTACGCGGCGTTGAAGGCGGCGATCGATAGCGCAGGCATTGGCAGCCTGCTGCGCTCCGCCACGCTGTTTGACGTGTATCGGCCGCAACAAGCCAGCGCCAGCATGCAGTTGGGCGAGAAAAGCTTGGCGGTTCGCTTGGTGCTCAGCCGAGACGACGCCACACTGACTGAAGAGCAAATCGACGTTGCGGTGAAGGCTGTGATTGAGCAACTGCAAACCGTGCTGTGTGCTCGCTTACGAGCCTGAAACACGGCACAATTCGCCAACCACACCAACACACGATAGCGGGCAAGGAGCCAACATGGATTTTTCTGTCGACAGTCTGGAAACCCCAGCGCTGACCAAAGCCCATTTGGCTGAATTGCTGTTCGAGAAAATTGGCCTCAACAAGCGCGAGTCCAAAGACATGGTCGACGCCTTTTTTGTGTTGATCTCTGACGACTTGGTGGACGGCAATGACGTCAAGATTTCCGGCTTTGGTAACTTTCAGATTCGCACCAAGGCCCCGCGCCCCGGCCGTAATCCCAGAACCGGCGAAGCCATCCCCATCGAGGCTCGTCGGGTGGTCACTTTTCACGCCAGCATCAAACTCAAAGAGCAAATTCAGGGTTGATGCGGCGCTGGACTCAGCTTGCAAACGGTAATTTATTAAAAAATACTTTCTATTGCTTTGCAGTTGCTATCGACTTAGAGTAAATTCGTAGCTTTCCTTAACAGCGCATTGATTTCCTTGGAGAAAGACCTTCCCCTGATTCCTGCCAAACGCTACTTCACCATCGGCGAAGTCAGTGATTTGTGCGGCGTTAAACCTCATGTGCTTCGTTACTGGGAGCAAGAGTTCACACAGCTGCGCCCCATGAAGCGGCGCGGGAATCGCCGTTACTACCAGCACCATGAAGTGCTGATGATTCGGCGTATTCGTGACCTGCTCTACGACGAGGGATTCACCATCAGCGGCGCACGCAACAAGCTCCAAGAAGTTGTCCAGAATGAGCGCGACAAACGCCGCAATGGCGAAGTTTTGCTGGAGGGAGTTGATGATTTGGGTGACGCCGTGGATGAATTCGACACCACGGCCGATACGTCTGAACTTGACGGTGCTGATACATCTATTGCTTTTGCAGCACTAGGCGACGGCATGTCACGACAGCGCCTTGAAATCGTGCGCCGAGAGCTCACCGAAATCAGGGACTTGCTCGCTGCTTGAGCTGCTTTTCAGGGAGCTATAATTTGCATCTTCGGTGTGTGGCGCAGCCTGGTAGCGCACTTGCATGGGGTGCAAGGGGTCGAAGGTTCGAATCCTTTCACACCGACCAGTAGACAGTACAAAGGCCTTCAAGGAGAAATTCATGAAGGCCTTTTTTCATTGGTAAATCGCTCACTGTCACTCCAACAGTGTACAAAGCGACACATTGACTGATAGCCGAAAGCGGGGGAACATACGAGAGAACGTTTGGGTGTAAGTCGTGTTTTTGGGTTAGTTGAGCACCGCCTTAACCAAATCGTCGTTCACGTGGGCGTAAGTGGGTTGACCTTGGCGGCGCAGGCGATCAGTCCAATTTGCGCCAGTGCCGCGCGGCCCAACAGGCTGTCAGCTTGTGCAAGGGTTTCTATGATTTCGAAATGGTTAAGGCCTTCAGCGACCAGCAGTTGTACCGGTTTGCCGGCGTCTGCGACGGCTGCTGCGAAATCGCGAGACTGGCGTTGGAACTCTGGCGTTTCAAGCGTGCCGTAAGCCACGATCAATGGCGCATTGAGCCTTGCAATGTGGCGCTGCGCGCTCAACGCCTGCTCGCTCTCGTCGGTCAGATGCACATAGCTGCTCCGGGCAGACAGGCGCACTGGCTTCAAATCAAAAATGCCGCTGCAGCACAAGCCGCTCTTGATCAAGTCTTGGGGAAGACCGAATTCGTTGGCCCAATCGGTCGTCAACAGCACGCCCGCGAGGTGCGCGCCCGACGAGTGGCCCAGCACATGGAGGCGCTGTGGGTCGCCACCAAAATGCGCTGCATGCCGGTAGACCCAGGCCACGGCGCGCTTGACCTGATCGGCCACCATCGCCAAATTGCCTGCCACGTCTTGCACGGCGGTAAAGTCAGGCACCACCAGATGCGCGCCGTAGCGACCAAGCAGCTCGGCGCAAAACCCGTAATTGCGCGCCAGCCCAGCGCGCCAAGCGCCGCCATGAATGAAAATGGCAATCGGTGCATTGGGCCGATCCGTCGGGTAAATATCCAACCCTTCAATCGGGTCATCACCGTAGGCAAAACGCAGCGGTTCACCGACGCGTGTGCGGGCGACCTGGCTGTTGTCTGCGTAGCGCTGCAGCACCTGCTGCTGGTTGGGTGCGTACACGGTCTGGTTGTAGGCGTCGTCGAGTTCAGCCTGGTCCATGTCTAGCCATACACGCGGGCCTTTCATGTCAGCCCCATCAAGAGGCGCTGGGCACGAAACAGGTCACTGGTTGGGTTTGCCCATTCGAGTACCGCGTCAAAGTGATGACGCTCCGCCAGCTCGAACAGTTCTGCATGCTTGCCCTGTGCCGTCCAGTCCGCTGCCACCTCACGGCTTTGCAGTCGGTAATCGGCGGTCTCATGACCGCCGACAGCCACCAGCAACGGGCAGCTTGCCTTGGCTGCGCGACGCAGCAAGGACACCTGCGCAACCTCCTCAGGTGTCAGATGCAGCTGCGCATTGCGAAAGGACAGGCGCACCGGCTCGAGGTCACCCAGCCCGCTGATGACAATGGCACTTTTGACCAGGTCGGCAGGGGCATCAAATTCATTTTTCCAATCGGTCATCAACAATTGCCCAACCAAGTTGGCGCCGGATGAATGGCCAGCTATATGGATGCGCTCCGGATCGCCGCCGTGGGTTGCCACATGGCGCCAGAGCCAGTGCAGCGCCCGCCTCACTTGCGCACCCATGGCGGGCAGCGTGGTGGCGGGCACCAACGTGAAATCAAGTGCCACAAACATCGCCCCCGCGGCGACAAAGGCTGGTGCGGCAAATCCACTGTCTTCTTTTGACAGCGCACGCCAGTCGCCACCGTGCAAATAGACCATCACGGGTGCGCGTTCACCCGCCGGGTAGATGTCTAGCAGCTCGTTTGGGCCCTCTCCATAGGCGACGTTTTCAATGCAGGCGAGAGAGGCTTTTGCGCTCGCTGTGCGCAGGGCGTAGTCGCGCAGGTAAAGCGTGACATCGGGTACCGTGCCACGGCTGTTGTACTGCCGGTCAAGCGCGGCTTGGTCGTAGTTGCGCCATATCGCCGCGGTTGATGTGACTGGAGTGGCGATGGCTGCGGTGCCACTCACGCTATTCGACCTTGGCGCCGGAGATTTTCACGGCGCGCGCATTGCGAGCGCTGTCAGCCAGCAGAAATTCTGCGAAGGCCTGCGGCGTACTGGCCACCAGTTCATAGGTCTTGGCGGCGATCTCTTTCTGAATGAACTCAGGTTCCTTCAAGATATGCGTGACTTCCGCATGCAGCTTCAAGATGATGTCTTGCGGCGTGCCAGCAGGCGCAAACAAGCCAAACCACGCGTTGGATGGCACGTCAGGGAACCCGGACTCAGCAAAGGTCGGCACGTCGGGCAACAGCGCCATGCGCGACTTGCCGCCAACCGCCAGTGCCTTCAATTTGCCAGACTTGATAAACGCCTGCGATGAAGCGGCACCGGAAAACGTCAGCTGTACCTCACCGGCCAGCGCAGCCGGCACAGCCTGTGGAATGCCTTTGTAGGGAACGTGCACGATGTCCATGCCAGTCTGCACCTTGAGCATTTCCATCGCTAGGTGCGGCTGGCTGCCGCTGCCGTAAGAGGCGTAATTGAGCTTGCCGGGATTGGCCTTGGCATAGGCCACCAGCTCTTTCAGATTGTTGGCGGGCACCGCCGGGTTGGCCAGCAGCAGCTGATTGAGCAAGACCAGCTGCGTGATGGGTGCAAAGTCTTTGACGGGGTCGTAGGGTAGCTTGGCATACAGGTGTTGGTTGATGGTCAGTGTTGAGTCGCTGGTGACCATCAGCGTGTAGCCGTCGGCTGGCGCCTTGGCGACTAACTCAGCGGCCAAAATCGTGCCGGCCCCCGGCTTGTTGTCTACCAGCACCGGCTGGCCAAGACGGCGGCTCAGTCGCTCGCCAATCACGCGCGAGATCACATCAATACCGCCGCCCGCTGGATATGGCACCACGATGCGTATGGCTTTGGATGGGTATGTCGCAGTACTCTGCGCAAACGCAGCAGATATTGCACCGCAAGTCAGCAGCAGCGCTGCAAGGGAAGTCTTCGACACACTCATTCAGTGATCTCCTCAATAAGTTGGCAGAACTGTTGGCGCTTGTGCAGCGCCAGAAGGACACGATTCATCATACCGAAGCTGAACTTATCGGCCGCTTAACGTCTTCATTTAGCAGATCGGGCGGTACCGGTGAAAGCGAATTAAATCAGGCGCACACGGAAAGACGCTCGGCCATTGGGCTTGTTGCCTAGGGTCTATCTGCCGGCACAAACGCCGCACGGGCGTGCTCTTCGAGACCCTGCGTCATTTGTTGCAGCAAGGCGACCAGCTGCAATTGCTGCTTCGGAGACAGCGGCTCCATCAGCCTCTCATACGCTCGCTCTGCAGGTGTTTGTGAATCTTTCAGCAGTTTGTTGCCCGCCGGCGTGAGCACGACAGCCAAATTGCGCCGGCTTTCGGGTGCTGGTGAACGCTCGACCAGCCCTCGTTCCTCTAAGCCTCTTAGCACCCGTAGCACAGTCACTTTGTCAAAGCCAAGTGCGCGCGCCAGTCTGGATTGGTCCAGACCTGGGGAGGCGCGCAGCACGGTCAGTACCCCGAACTGTGCTGGCGTCAGGCCCACGCTGCGGCATTCATCTTCAAAGACGGCTGCGGAGATTTGATGCGCCCGTCGCAGTAAAAAACCAGGGCGGGTGTAGAGCTGGGAAAGGTCTTTGAACAGGGTCATGTAGCGTCATTGGGCGGGGATCGGTGGCGTATTTTGTCCCATGGCGTGTCGGGGTCGAGTTTTTTCTCCAGCCAATCCAGCAGCATGCGCACACGGGGCAGTTCAAGCCGGTTGGTGGGCACCAGCGCTTTCAGCCAGATCCCTGGAACAGAATAGGGCTGCATGACTTCTACCAACTGGCCTGAGTCCAGAGCCGCTTGCGCGATGTAGTCCGCCAACACCGCAATGCCGGTGCCAGCGATGGTCGCCTCGCATAAAGCAAGTCCATCGTTGGTTCTCAATTTTGCGCGCACGTCAATGCCCATCAGACCTTGCGGACTTTGAAATTCCCAGCGCACGCCCGAGGTCGTGAACACCAAGCAGTCATGGTCGACCAAGTCACCGGGATGTTGCGGTGTGCCCATGCGTTCTAGATAGGCCGGGGCTGCGCACAGGTAGCGCTTCATCAAACGCAGTGGTTTGTCCTGAACCCGTCCATACAGCTCGGGAAGGGCGCCGATGGCGATGTCAAAACCTTCTTCAATGGGGTTCACGGAACGGTCGGCCAGAACGATGTCCATGCTGATTCTGGGCTGACTTTTGACAAAGTCATTGAAGATGTCGCTGAGGTACAAAACCGCCAGCGTGGTCGGCAGTTTGACGCGGATATGCCCCTCCAGTTCTCCGCTGGCGCGCGCCATGCCGGCCAAGGCATCGTCAACTTGCCCGATCACTTGGCGCACGGTGTGCAAGTACCGGTCACCCACATCGGTCAGGGTGAGTTTGCGCGTGGTACGCGTGAAAAGCGGCGCGCGAATCAGCCACTCTAGCTGGTCGATCCGTTTTGAAATGACCGATGGCACCAGGCCCAGCTGCCGCGCCGCGGCTGAAAAACTGCCCGCATCCGCGGTGGCAACAAAGGCTTTGAGGTTGGACAGGGTATCCACGATTCATCACGATCTAAAAAAGGTTTAACTCAAAAATTGGCTATTGTCATGCATTTCGAAGTTAATTAGGATTGACAGCAGAGCAAGAGCGTGTGAAAGTGAAAGACTGGTTTTCGCCATCGCAGCAAGCGCTTCTTGCCGAAAAAATACAACGAAGAGACATATCCATGAGCCAACAACAAACCCCCGGCCAAGTTGCACACCACAGCGGTGCGCATTATTTTCTTGAAGGTTTGACAGAGCTGGGGATTGACTACGTCTTCTCCAATCTCGGTACTGATCACGTGTCGATCATTGAAGAGTTGGCGCGCTGGGATCAGCAAGGCCGGCCGCATCCGACTATGTTGCTGTGCCCGCATGAAAACGTGGCGATCCACATGGCCGCGGGTTACGCGGCGACCACGGGCCGTGGCCAAGCCGTCATGGTGCACGTTGACGCGGGAACGGCCAACGCGGCCATGGGCATGCACAACATGTTTCGCGGTCGCCTGCCGGTGATGCTGATTGCCGGCAAAGCACCCTACACCTTGCGCGGCGAGCTGCCAGGTTCGCGTGACAACTATGTGCATTTTGTGCAAGACCCCTTCGACATGGCCAGCCTGGTGCGCCCCTATGTCAAATGGGATTACTCCTTGTACAGCGGCGTGATTGCCAAAGAAGTTTTGCGGCGCGGTCACTCTGTGATGCAAAGCGATCCGCAAGGCCCTGTCTACCTGACCTTACCGCGTGAAGTGCTGGCCGAGAGCGTGGTGAATGACAAAGTTCAACCTTACAGCGGGGAGCGCTACGGCGCGGTTCAGGCTGGCGGTATTGACGACGAGCGCGCGCAGGCCATTGCCGCGCAACTGCTATCAGCCACCAGGCCGATGGCGGTAACCTCTTATCTTGGCCGCAAGGCTGATGCCGTTGCGGCACTGGAAGACCTCGCACTGCTGTGCGGCATACAGGTGTTTGAGTTCAGCCCGAGCTACATGAGCATCGATCGCGCGTCGCCTTGCTTCGGTGGCTTCGACCCGGCTAAGGCGGTAGCCGCCGCGGATGTTGGCCTGCTGTTGGATGTGGACGTGCCATGGTTGCCGAAGTTTGTGCAGCCCAACAGCGCCACCCGCTGGATCCACGTCGACGTGGACACCATCAAAAAAGATTTTCCGATGTGGGGTTTCGCCACGGACATGCGGGTGCAGGCCGACTGCGGCGCCGTGCTTCGGCAGGTGGCCAAAATTGTTCGCGAAAAAGCCGATGCAGCCTTTCACCAAAAAGTGTCCCAGCGCATCGACAGTTGGCTGCCGGTCAGTCGCGAACGCAAGGCCGGTATTGCGCGTGCTGCTGATGACCACGGCAAGCCCGGTGCCATTTCAGCGGCTTATGTGTGTGCCGCTTTAGGCGCTGCCATGGCGCCAGAAGACATCGTCATCAACGAGGCCATTCGCAATACGTTTGCCGTGCTCAACCAGATTCCACGCAGCCAGCCCATGACGCTGCTGTGCGGCGCCGGCGGCGGATTGGGCTTCAGCGGTGGCATGGCGCTCGGTGCAAAGCTTGCAAATCCCAGGGTGCGGGTCTTGCAAATTGTGGGCGATGGCGGCTTTCACTTTTCGACACCGACCTCAGTTTACGCCACTGCACAGCGCTACAAATTACCGATCTTCACGGTGATCCTCGACAACGGTGGCTGGCAAGCTGTCAAAGAAGCTGTGCTGCGCGTTTACCCGGATGGCGCTGCGGCGGATGCAAATGAATTCCAAGCGCGCCTTCAGGGCACTGACAGACACTTCGAAAAAGTCGCTGAAGCTTTTGGTGCTTATGGTGAATGTGTCCGTGAGCCTGCCGATGTCGAAGCGGCCATCGCCCGTTGCCTCAAAGCCGTCGACGCAGGTCAGGCTGCGGTGCTGAATGTGCAGATCGGACTGCAATAAGTTTTTGCCAGTTCGAGATCAAAAATCAAGCGCCAAAGAGCGTCAGACGTAACCCGTTTTAACCAGGAGACAAACATGCTGATCAAACATACAACGCAACTGGCCTATCTTGTGCTGGCTGCATTGACATCTTTACCGCTCGCAGCCACTGCGGCCGACTACCCAACCAAACCTGTGACCATCGTGGTGGGCTATTCCGCTGGCGGCGGTGTCGACGCCATGGCCCGCATCTTGTCGGAAAAATTACCCGCCGTGCTCGGGCAACCGGTGATGGTTGAAAACCGCCCCAGCGTGGGGGCCATTGTCGCCAGCGCCTATGTTGCTAAAGCCAAAGCCGATGGTTACACGCTGATGATGGGTGCGCCCGGCCCGATGATTTTTAACCATGCGATCTACGCCAAGCTGCCCTACACCCCGCAGGACTTCACGCCTATTTCGTTTGTCAGCGACTCACCGTTAGTGTTGCTTGTGAACATTAAAAATCCAGCCAAGTCGGTGCAAGAACTGGTCAGTCAGTCGCAGCAAAATCCCGACAAGTCCAACTATGGCGCCAGCTCTGC
This sequence comes from Polaromonas sp., assembly GCA_030654695.1. Taxonomy (GTDB): domain Bacteria; phylum Pseudomonadota; class Gammaproteobacteria; order Burkholderiales; family Burkholderiaceae_C; genus Polaromonas. Next base: position 345,495 of record JAURWY010000034.1, on the reverse strand, counting down.
ATCGTTCCAGTTGATCACCGAGTTGTTCAATAAAAAAACGGGTGCCAAATTCACGCATATTCCCTACAAGGGCGCCAACGATTCCGTCACCGCGGTCATGGCTGGCGACGTGACGATGACGCTGGCCGATGCGGGTCCGGCTTTCATCGGCATGCAGAGCGGCCGCATTAAAGCGTTGGCTGTCACGTCGGCCACACGGATGAAGGACTACCCCAACGTTCCAACGTTGACTGAACTCGGCGTTGACCTGAAGGCTTCTCTTTGGATCGGTTTGCTCGCACCAGCAGGCACGCCCGCAGAGATCATCAAGACGCTGCAAGACGGTGTTGCCAAAGTGGTAGCCATGCCGGACGTACAGAAAAAAATGACCGGGATGTCCGTGATCCCGATGAGCAACACATCGGAAGAGTTTTCCAAAATTATTGCTTCTGAAATTCCTGTGTGGCGTCAACTGGCCATCGACAACAACATCAAGGTCAATTAAATCGCGACAAATACCAACAGCAGCTTCACGTTATTTCACCAAGCCCGTTTTCATGAATTCACCAGAGAAAAAAATGCATCCTAAATCCAGCGCCTACCAGCGTATCGCCACTGAAGAAGCCTTCGCACCGCCTGAAATGCTCGACATTTACAAGAAAATTCTTGAAAAAGGGGATGCCGATCCTGGCTTCAGAGGTTTGATGGGCTTTTACATGAGCAGCCCCAGCGCACGGGCGCAACACATCATTCGCTGCCTGACCGACATGGACCAGTTGCGTATCCAGCACATGGACGAGTGCGGCATTGACAAGCAGGTTCTCGCGCTCACTTCGCCCGGCGTTCAAGTGATGGAGAAGGCTGACGCCGTGGCGTATGCCCAAGTCGCCAATGATTATCTGGCTGATGCCATTCGCCGGCACCCGACGCGTTTCGTTGGCATGCTGACGGTTGCGCCACAAGACCCTCAAGCTGCAGCCAAGGAGATTGAGCGCGGTGTCAACAAACTTGGCATTCACTCGGTTGTCATCAACTCGCACACTCAGGGCGAGTATTTGTCCGACCCTAAATTCTGGGACATTTTTGCCGCTGCTGAAGCGCACGACACGCCCATTTACCTGCACCCTAATTCGCTCCCTAAGAACATGCTTCAGCCGTTCCAAGAGTGCGGCCTCGACGGTGCGATTTACGGCTTTGGTGTGGAGACCGGTCTGCATGCGATGCGCATCATCACCGCCGGTGTGTTTGACCGTTTCCCGAAACTCAAGATGATCATCGGTCACATGGGCGAGGCGCTACCGTACTGGATGTATCGCTTTGACTACATGCACCGTGCGACCGTGGCTTCACAGCGCTACGACAGCATGAAACCGATCAAGAAGAAGCCAAGCGACTACCTGCGCGAGAACTTCTACATCACCAACAGCGGTGTGGCATGGGAGCCAGCGATTAAATTTGCACAGCAGGTGGTCGGTGTTGATCGCGTTCTGTATGCCATGGATTACCCCTATCAATATCAGGTTGACGAGGTCATTGCGCTGGATAACATGACCATGAGCGCTGAAGATAAGAAAAAATTCTTTCAGACAAATGCAGAAACGGTTTTCAAAATTCGCTGAATCTGAAGCAGCGCTGAACTGCATTCAGCGACCGGACGCGAGCTGGCCGGTTAGGCTGAAAGCATAAGAATGTCACTAATTTTTAGACGGGGAACACCATGAACATCTCACGATTTCGCATTTTTCTAGGCTGCCTACCAGCCGCCATATTTTGTTTTTCCCAAGCCACCGTCCAAGCTCAGACATGGCCAGGCCAGACCATCAAAATCATCGTTCCATTCACGCCTGGCACCGGCATGGACACGATTGCACGCACGGTCTCGCCCAAGCTCAGTGAACGCCTAGGCCAGCCCGTGATTGTTCAAAATACGCCTGGTGCCAGTGGCAATATTGGCGCCGACAACGTGGCCAAGGCAACACCCGATGGCTACACCTTGTTGATGGGCGCCAACACCATGTTGATGGCTTCTCAGCTTTACAAGAACGTGCCCTTTGACCCAGTCAACGACTTTTCTCCTGTCTCCATGGCGGCCTACGGGACCTTGATGCTGGTCGCCAATCCAAAGACCGGTATCAAGTCCCTTCAAGAGTTCATCGCCAAGGCGAAAGCCAAGCCTGGGGATGTGACTTTTGGCTCGCCCGGCATTGGTACCCCACACCACATGGCCATGGAATTGCTGAAAAGCAAGACCCAGCTGACCATGCTGCATGTCCCTTACAAAGGGACTGCCGGTTATGTCGCTGATTTGCTGGGCGGTGAATTGATGGTCGGCTTTTTGCCTATTCATGTGGCTCAGGGTTTTGTCAGCAGTGGAAAACTGACTGCACTGGCGGTTGGCGGCCCCGCCCGTAATCCGGTAGCCCCCACTGTGGCAACCTTTCAGGAGCTGGGTGTGAAAGAGGTGAACGTTGACATGTGGTACGCGTTTTTTGCGCCCAACCGGACGCCTGCACCCGTCATCAATCGCCTGAATACTGAGATCGCCGCCATCATGAAGTTGCCCGATGTGCGTTCCGTGTTGGCCAAGGCTGGTTTGGATGCTGAGTCTTCGACGCCAGCGGATCTCACCAACACGGTCAAACAGGATTACGTTCGCTGGGGAGCTGTTATCAAGCGCAACGCGATCACGGCTGAATGAGAGATTGATATTGTTAGGATGGCTGAAAAAACGGTTGGATTGTGTGTATGCTAACGATCTAAACTGGAGTAGACGATGGACACACAGCCAATCCGCAGCGATTCAAAAAATATCAATATAGCCATTGTTGGCGGCGGCATCGCAGGCCTTGCGTTGGCGTTGGGCCTTAAGCGCAAGGGCTTGAGCTGCGAGGTCTACGAGTCCGTCCCCGAGATCAAAGAGCTCGGTGTCGGTATCACGCTGTTGCCGCACGGCATGCGTGAACTGGCTGCACTGGGCGTGCAGGACAAGCTGGAGGCGGCGGGTATTGAAAACCTTGAGAGTGTTTTCTTCAACCGCTACGGGCAGTTCATTTACAGTGAACCACGCGGACGGCATGCCGGCTATGCCGTGCCCGAGGTCGGCATACATCGGGGCAAGTTGCACCGTATCTTGTTTGACGAAACCGTGGCGCAGATCGGTGCGGAGCACATCCATACCGGTCATCGCTGTGTGGGCGTTGACCAAGACGATGCCGGTGCAACGGTTCATTTTGTTGATCCCGCTACAGGCACTGCTCGGCCCTCGGTGCGCGCTGACGTGGTGGTGGCTTGTGACGGCATCAACTCGGCCATTCGCAAGCAGTTTTACCCAGACGAGAAAATGGCTTTCTCGGGTATCAATACATGGCGCGGCGTGACCAAGCACAAGCCCATTTTGACTGGTAAGAGTTACATGCGCGTCGGCTCTATCGAGACCGGCAAGATGGTGATTTACCCCATCGTCGACAACATCGATGCCGATGGCAATCAACTCATCAACTGGATGGCCGAAATTCAGCGTGACGCGGCCGTCATGAACGACTGGAACCAGTCAGGCAAGGCGGCAGATTTCGTGGATATTTTCAAGGATTGGAAATTTGACTGGCTCGATGTGCCTGCGCTGATTGCCAATGCTGAGCAAATACTTGAATACCCGATGGTCGACAAAGATCCGGTGTCGCAATGGACTTTTGGACGCATCACCTTCATGGGTGACGCGGCCCACCCGATGTACCCGCGCGGTTCCAACGGCTCGGCACAGGCCTTGATTGACGCTCGCACACTGGCTGATGAGCTGTCCAAAGCAAGCGACCCGCAGGTGGCGCTTAAAACCTATGAAACCCTGCGTCTCGCGCCGACCGCCAAAATTGTCCTGACCAATCGCGCCACACCGCCGGACTTCATCATCATGAAAGCCGACGAACTCAGTGGTGGCAAACCGTTTGCAAACATCGACGATTTGATCAGTCAAGACGAGTTACGGGCTATTTCCGAGCACTACAAACAAGTGGCTGGATTTGCGCTTGAACCGCTGAAGTCTTAGTTCAAGTAGCGTGGCTTTTCGTGGTCGGGCGACAGTGACATGGCCTCACTGTCTGGCGTGGCCTTGCCTGCATTGATTTTGACCGCCACGCCGATCTCAGTCTCCAGCCAATGGGAGGTGGTCAAGGCTTGGTTCAGCAAGGACACAAAGCCGCGGGTCAACTGCGCATCTAACTTGATGTGAAAACTGCGCGTTTTTTCATCGATTTTTTCAAAGATATTGAGTTCAAGTTCGGCATCTGCCAGCGGTGTCATCTTGACTTCAGTCACTAAGAGTGGCTCGGGGCCCAGCGGGAGTGACGCGATCTTTTCGCGGTAAGGCGTTTGAAAGTCACTGTTGTAGCTGGCGGCCTCTTGCTGAAAGTTCTCCAGCAGTTGACGCCGCTGCTCGGTCAGCGATGCGGCGAGGTTCGGCGGACTGACTTGGCGTGTGATTTGTTCGGCCGAAGCTTTTTCAAGCAGCGGTAGCAGAGCCAAGGTCAAGCGGCGCGTGAACCACAGCCGGACTTCTTCATCGCTACGGGTGTTGATGCGTACCAAAAAGCGGTCGTGCTCATGGCTGTAGCTAACGCAAACCTGGTGGATATTCATGGGTGAATTTTAGGGTCAAGCTCGACCTTAAAGCGCGACTGTTACGTTTTCAGTTGTGAGCTATTGAAAAAATAACAAAGCCCCCACAGATAGACATACTAATTTTTCGGAGTCAGCATGCGTCAAGACAAACTCACCACCAAGTTTCAAGAGGCCTTGAGCGACGCTCAGTCCTTGGCTTTGGGCAACGATCATGGCTACATTGAGCCGCTGCACTTGCTGTCCGCGATGCTGCACCAAGAAGAGGGGCCACGAGCCTTGCTGCAGCGCGCTGGCGTCAACATGTCGGCACTGCAGTCTGCCACCGATGCCGCGGTGAAGAAGTTGCCGCAAGTGCAAGGTCAAGAGCAAATCCAGATCAGTGCTGAGCTGGGCAAGCTACTGCAAGCGACTGAAAAAGAAGCCATCAAACGCGGTGATCAATTCATCGCTGGCGAGCTTTTCTTGCTGGCCTTGACCGACAGCAAAAGTGAGGCTGGCAAGGTCGCGCAAGGCAATGGCATGACGCGCAAGTCGTTGGAAGCCGCTATTGAAGCCGTCCGTGGCGGTCAAACTGTCAACAACCCAGAGGCTGAGGGCCAACGCGAAGCCCTCAAAAAATACACCATGGATTTGACCGAGCGCGCCCGTATGGGCAAGCTCGACCCGGTGATTGGCCGCGACGACGAAATCCGCCGGGCCATTCAAGTGCTGCAACGCCGGACTAAAAACAACCCGGTGCTGATCGGTGAGCCGGGTGTTGGCAAGACCGCGATTGTCGAAGGCTTGGCGCAGCGCATCGTTGCCGGCGAAGTGCCGGATTCGCTCAAGGGCAAGCGTGTGCTGTCTCTCGACATGGCTGCGCTGTTGGCGGGTGCCAAGTTTCGCGGTGAGTTTGAAGAACGCCTGAAAACCGTGCTCAAAGAACTGGCCAAAGACGAAGGCCAGACCATCGTTTTCATTGACGAGCTGCACACCATGGTCGGTGCTGGCAAGGGCGAAGGCGCGATGGACGCTGGCAACATGCTCAAGCCCGCTTTGGCGCGCGGCGAGCTGCATTGCGTCGGCGCCACAACGCTCGACGAATACCGCAAATACATTGAAAAAGACGCCGCCTTGGAGCGTCGTTTCCAAAAGATATTGGTCGGCGAGCCGACGGTGGAAGCGACGATTGCTATTCTGCGCGGACTGCAGGAGAAGTACGAAGTTCACCATGGCGTGCAGATCACCGACCCGGCCATTGTGGCGGCGGCTGAGCTCAGCCACCGCTACATCACAGACCGATTTTTACCTGACAAGGCGATTGACCTGATCGACGAAGCTGCCGCCAAGATCAAGATCGAGATGGACTCTAAGCCCGAGGTCATGGATAAGCTAGACCGCCGGCTGATTCAGCTGCAAATCGAGCGCGAAGCCGTGCGCCGTGAAAAAGATGAGTCCTCGCAAAAGCGCTTCAGTTTGATTGAAGAAGAAATCGTCAAGCTGCAAAAGGAAATCTCCGACTTTGACGAAATCTGGCAAGCCGAAAAGGCGCAAGCCTTGGGCTCCAAAGACGTCATGGAAGAGATCGAAAAGACGCGCTTTCAAATCGAAGAACTAAAGCGCAAAGGTGACTTCAACAAAGTCGCTGAGTTGCAATACGGCAAGCTGCCCGAACTTGAAAAACGCCTGAAAGCCGCCAAAGATCACGAAGAGCAGAAGGGCGCGACCAACGCACCCCGGCTGCTGCGCACGCAAGTCGGGGCTGAAGAAATCGCCGAAGTGGTGAGCCGCGCCACGGGTATTCCGGTGGCCAAAATGTTGCAGGGTGAGCGCGACAAATTGCTGCAAATGGAAGGCAAATTGCATGAGCGCGTGGTCGGTCAGAACGAAGCCATTGGCGCTGTCGCCAACGCCATTCGCCGTTCACGTTCGGGTCTGAGTGACCCGAACCGCCCCACCGGTTCTTTCCTGTTCCTCGGCCCGACTGGCGTTGGCAAGACCGAGCTCTGCAAGGCGCTGGCCGGTTTCTTGTTTGACAGCGAAGACCACCTGATTCGCGTCGACATGAGCGAGTTCATGGAGAAACATTCGGTGGCTCGTTTGATCGGCGCGCCACCCGGTTATGTCGGTTACGAAGAAGGCGGCTACTTAACCGAGGCCGTGCGCCGCAAGCCTTACAGCGTGCTGTTACTCGACGAGGTTGAGAAAGCCCATCCGGACGTTTTCAACGTCTTGCTGCAAGTGCTCGACGACGGCCGTTTGACCGACGGTCAAGGCCGTACCGTCGACTTCAAAAACACCGTGATCGTGATGACCAGCAACATTGGCTCGCCGATCATCCAGTCGATGGTCGGTCAGCCGTATGAGGACATCAAAGACGCCGTGACCGACGAGTTGAAGAACTACTTCCGGCCCGAGTTTTTGAATCGCATCGACGAGACCGTGGTCTTCCACGCCCTCGACGCCAGCAACATCGAGTCGATAGCCCGCATCCAACTCAAAGTGTTGATGGCCCGTCTGCAGAAGATGGACTTGACGATGGACGTCTCGGAAGCAGCCATTGCCGAGTTGGCCAAGGTGGGTTTTGACCCCGTGTTTGGCGCGCGGCCCCTGAAGCGCGCGATTCAGCAGCGGATTGAAAACCCGCTGAGCAAGCTGTTGCTCGAAGGGCGCTTTCCGCCCAAGAGCACGATCCCGGTGGACGTCGACCCGATCCGCGACCCGGGTGTCTTCAGCTTTGGTGAGGCGCTGAAGGACGAGGCCAGTCCAGTCTGAGTTTGATTTTTTAGCGTCTGTGCAAGGCCCGTCAGCCACCGAGTTCACCGAGTCCGACGACATGCTGATCGCCTTGCAGTTCATCGTCTGCGCTGTCTTGATTGGCCTGGCAGGCTTTGAGTTGTCACGCTCAGCGCATGTGATTTCGATCCGAACGGGGCTGTCTGGCAGTTGGATCGGACTGGCCTTGCTGGCCTCGGTCACCTCACTGCCTGAGCTGGTCATTGGCATCACCAGCGTCACGGTGGCGCAGGCCCCGAACATCGCGGTGGGCAACGCACTCGGCAGTTGCGCGCTCAACTTGCTGTTCTTGGTCTTGATTGATGTCTTGTCGAAGCCGCAGACGGTTTGGTCACGCGCCAGTTCCGAGCATGTGCTGACGGCCGCTTTTTCGGTCTTGCTATTGGGTTTGGCGCTGAGCGGTCTGCTCTTGAGTCAGGTTGCCCGAGCCCACGGCCGGGAGCTTTCCGTGTTTGTTGCGCAGTGGGGTTTTGACATGGCTTCGCCCGTCATCTTCGGTCTTTATTTTCTGGCGTTGCGGACTTTGTGGGTGCAGCAACAAACACTCTCAGTGCCGCTGGATCGCTCGGCGGCCCGCGCAGCTTTGCAAGACGCCGCCGATGCGGCGCGGCTTGGCTTAAGCGCGGCCTTGGTGCGCTTTGCCTTGGCTGCTGCCGTGGTGCTGGCCGCCGGTGTCTGGCTGCCCTTTGTGGCGGTCGAGCTGTCTGCTGAGTTGGGTTTGAGTCGCAGTTTTGTCGGTACCTTGTTGGTGGCCGTGGTCACCACACTGCCCGAGTTGGTGGTCACGCTGTCGGCGTTGCGGCTGGGCGCGGTGGACATGGCTGTCGGCAATCTGCTGGGCAGTAATCTGTTCAACGTCAGCATCATTGCGGTGGATGATTTTTTCTACCGCAAGGGTTCGCTGTTGGCGGATGTGTCGCCAGTGCATGCGGTCACCGCAGGGATGGCCCTGAGCATGACGGGCCTTGTCATCGTGGGTCTCGTGCTCCGCCCGCAGACCCGTGTGCTGCGCACCGCGGCTTGGGTCAGCCTCGGGTTGGCGGCGCTTTACCTGCTCAACACGCACGTGTTGTTTGACTATGGTGACTGAGCCTGCCGCGTCACCGTCACCGCAGACTGATTGGCATCTGCGCGAAGCCCACGAGCTGGCGCGCCTGCACCAGGTCGACTTGGCGACTGGCCTTGAAGCTGCGCAGGTCAGCGAGCGGAGCCTGTTGCATGGCCTGAACGAGTTGCCCGCCAGTGAAGAGCGCAGCCTCTGGCAGCGGGTGCGTGAGCAGTTCAGCGACTTCATGATTTTGGTGCTGCTGGCGGCCGCCTTGATCTCGGGTTTCATTGGGGATTGGATCGACAGCATCGTCATCTTGGTCATCGTTTTGCTGAATGCGCTGATTGGCATTGTGCAAGCTTGGCGTGCTGACCAGGCCTTGGCCGCACTGCGGCAATTGGCTGTACCGCAAGCGACGGTGCTGCGCGCCGGGGATGTGCAGCAAGTGCCCACGCGCGAGTTGGTGCCGGGTGATGTTGTCTTGCTCGAAGCCGGTAACGCCGTGCCTGCCGACTTGCGTTTGTTTGACATTGCCCAGCTCAAGGTCGATGAGTCGGCGTTGACCGGCGAGTCCGTCACGGTCGCCAAACACCCGCATGCGCTGTCGGCAGTGGCGCATGCTTTGGGGGACCGGCTCAACATGGCTTTCAAAGGCACGACCGCCACGCACGGCCGTGGTCGTGGCTTGGTGGTGGCCACTGGCAGGTCGACTGAGTTGGGCAAGGTGGCCGAGCTGTTGGGTCAAGACCTTGACCGCAGCACGCCGCTGCAAAAACGCTTGGCGGTTTTTGGCAAGCGCTTGGCGCTGGTCATCTTGGGTATTTGTGGGGTGATTTTTTCAGTCGGTGTGTTGCGCGGTGAGCCCATTTTGCAGATGGTGCTGGTGGCCGTGAGCTTGGCCGTGGCGGCCATTCCCGAGGCCTTGCCGGCGGTTGTCACCGTGCTGCTGGCGCTGGGCGCGCGGCAGATGGTGGCGGTCAAGGCGCTGGTGCGCAGCCTGCCGTCGGTCGAAACCCTCGGCTCGGTGACCTTTATTTGCACCGACAAAACCGGCACGCTGACGCAAAACCGCATGCATGCCGAATGCCTTTGGAGCCCTGAGGGCCGGCTGAATTTACCGGCCCAAGTTGGCGCGGCGCCGCCCGAGCTGCTGCGCGCGCTGGCCCTGTGCAACGACGCGTACCTGAACTCGCAAGGCCATTGGCAAGGCGACCCCACTGAGATCGCGCTGGCCGAACTGGCCGACAGCGCGCACCTCGACGGCATGGGCAACGCCGCCTTGATGCGCCAGTGGCCGCGCGTGGGTGAACTGCCTTTCGATGCCGAGCGCAAGCGCATGAGCACCTACCACCGGTTGGCGTCAAACGCTGCGGGCAGCGCGCGTTTTGTGGCCTACACCAAAGGCGCTCCTGAGTCGGTGCTGCCGCGCTGCACCAGCGTCGCTTCAGACGGCCATGCCTTCAACGCCGATGAGTGGTTGCTGCGGGCAGACGCACTGGCCCAGCAAGGCCTGCGGGTGTTGGCCGTAGCCAAGCGTCACCACGGCAGCTTGCCGGCCAACGCGGCGGCTGAATCTGAGTTGTGTTTGCTCGGGCTGGTCGGCCTGATGGACCCGCCGCGCGCTGAAGCAGCTCAAGCGGTGCGCGAGTGTCTGACGGCAGGTATCACGCCGGTCATGATCACCGGCGACCACGCGGCCACAGCCCGCGCCATTGCGCTGCGTTTGGGGATTGTCAGCGAGCCCAATGCGGCGGTGTTCACGGGCGAAGACTTGGCCGCGCTGGATGAAGATCAGCTGCGGGCCAAGGTGCATCAGGTGCGCGTGTATGCCCGCGTCGATCCAGCGCAAAAGATTCGCATCGTGGCCGCACTGCAAGCGCGTGGTGAGTTTGTGGCCATGACTGGCGACGGTGTCAACGATGCACCGGCACTGCGACGTGCCGACATCGGTGTGGCAATGGGTCTGGGCGGCACCGACGTGGCGCGCGAAGCCGCCAGCTTGGTCTTGCTCGACGACAACTTCGCGACCGTGGTCAAAGCGGTGCGCGAAGGGCGGCGTATTTTTGACAACATTCGCAAGTTTGTGCGCTACGCCATGACGGGCAACTCCGGCGAAATCTGGACCCTCTTTTTGGCACCCTTGATGGGCCTGCCGATCCCGCTACTGCCGATCCATATCTTGTGGGTCAACTTGGTGACCGATGGTTTACCGGGCTTGGCGCTGGCCGCTGAGCCTGCTGAACGCGGCGTCATGCAGCGACCGCCGCGCCCGCCTGATGAAAGCCTGTTTGCCGGTGGCCTGTGGCAGCATATTTTGGGTGTGGGTTTGCTGATTGGCGGTCTGTGTCTGGCGCTGCAGGCTTGGGCGCTGAACCACGCTGAAGCGCACTGGCAAACCATGGTTTTCACGGCGCTGACCTTGTCGCAAATGGCCCATGTGCTGGCCATCCGTTCTGAGACCGAGTCGCTGTGGCGGCTGGGCTTGGGCAGTAACAAGGCTTTGCTGGGCGCGGTGGCGCTGACCTTTGCTTTGCAAATGGCGACGATTTACGTGCCTTTTCTGAACCCGGTGTTCAAGACGCAGCCCTTGTCGGCGTCTGAACTCGGCTTGTGCTTGGCCGCTGCGGCGGTGGTCTTTGCCGTGGTCGAGCTTGAAAAGGCCTGGCGCAGACGTCGTTCATGCCCTCAGCGCCGTTGATCCCAGTCGCCCCGCGGTTTGAAGACTTTGAATTGGCGCGCCATGTCGGTGTAAAACGACTTGTCAGCTTCGGTGTGGGCCGGCGGCGTCACCAGCTGCAGCACGAAGTAAAAGTCTCCGGGCGTGCTGCCCGGAATGCCGCGTCCTTTGAGGCGCAACTTGCGACCAGAACTGGACGCTGGGGGAATTTTGACCTCCACCGTTCCGCTCGGCGTTGGCGCCTGTACCTCGGCGCCGAGCGCCGCCTCCCACGGCGTGATGGGCAGGTCAAGGTAAACGTCGTGCTTGTCGACCCGGTAGTTGGGGCTGCCAGAGGCGCGCGGCCGAAACGCCACCTCTAAGTACAAGTCGCCCGGCGGACCACCGCCTGTACCGGGCGATCCTTGTCCGGTGAGCCGGATGTGTTGGCCGGCACGAATGCCTTTCGGCACATCGAAACTGATCTGGTGTGTTTGCTCGACGCGGCGCCCTTGGGCGTCCAGCTGCGGCACGCGCAGGCTGAGTGTTTTGGCCGCGCCGCTGTAGACGTCTTCTAAGTCAATCATGATCTTGGCGTGCTGGTCTTCGCCTTGGCTGCTGAAGGCTTGCCGACGACTGCGGCCATTGCCGGCTGCACCTGCTGCGCCCGTGCCACGGCCCGGCGGTGTCGCAAAACCACGACTGAACAGGGATTCAAAAAAGTCGCTGAAGTCTGCGCCTTGACCCGGCTGGTCGCCAGCAAAAGCCCATTCAAAACCGCGCCCTGGGTGCTCAGTTCCAGCGTTCCAGTCGGGCGGTGGTCGGAAATCTTGTCCGGCTTTCCAATGGCGTCCCAGCTGGTCATAGGCGGCCCGTTTTTCGGGGTCGCGCAACACTTCATAAGCTTCTGAAATGTCCTTGAAGTGAGCCTCCGCATCTTTTTCTTGGCTGACATCCGGGTGGTACTTGCGGGCCAATTTCCGATGTGCTTTTTTGAGCTCGTCTGGCGTGGCGTGACGCTCAACGCCCATGATTTTGTAGTAGTCCTTGTATTCCATGGATGGCCCGAAGTTGACTCTTTGCAAGATAGCCTCAAAGGGGTTTTGAGCGTGTCAGAAGTCACGCCGATCTGCCGCGGTGAAAAACCACGGGGGTCTTCGCGGCATAAAATCTTTAACCTACGCTTTAACAACGATTGAGACATCGCCATGACAACAGCCAACCCCCCGAGCAACAGCGTCCCGCTCCGCCGTGACGTTGGCGTGATCGGCCTGGTTGGCTTGGCGCACATGGTCAGCCACTTCAGCCAGTTGCTGCTGCCGTCGCTGTTTCCGTGGCTCAAGGACGAGTTCAGCGTCAGCTATGCCCAGCTTGGTTTTTTGATGACGATTTTTTTCGTCGTCTCGTGTGCGGTGCAGACCCTGTCGGGTTTTGTGGTCGACCGCTTTGGTCCGCGGCCCATCCTTTTTGCCGGTTTGAGCTTGCTGGGTTTGGCCGCTTTGGGCTATGCCATGAGCACCAGCTATTGGATGTTGGCTGGCTTTGCGGTGTTGGCTGGCATTGGCAACGGCGTGTTTCACCCAGTCGACTACACGCTCATCAACCGCAAAGTGAGTGCGCCCCGGCTGGGTCATGCTTACAGCGTGCACGGCATCACGGGGAGTATGGGTTGGGCTTTGTCGCCTGCGCTGGTGGTCAGCTTGACGCTGGCGTATTCGTGGCGGGTCGCGCTGGTGGCGGCGGCTTTGGTAGCCTTTGCCGTGTTGGCCGTGCTGGTGCTGAACCGCAGCCAACTGACGCTGCCGCCGGCGGCGCCAGCCAAAGTTTCGGCTGCGCTCGGCACAGAAAGCAGCTTAGGATTTTTGAAAATTCCCGCGGTCTGGATGTGCTTTTCCTTCTTCTTTGTCTACGCCATCGGCTTGAGCGTGGTGCAGGCTTTTGCCCCTGAAGCGGCGCGTCGGTTGCATGACGTGCCCTTGTCTTTGGTGGCTATGTGTCTGACGGCCTACATGGTGAGCAGTGCTTGCGGCATGGTGAGCGGCGGGTTTCTAGCCGCCAACCCGGAACGCTGTGAGCGGATCGTGGGTTTGGGTTTTGGCTTCGCTGCGCTGATGTCTTTAAGCTTGGCCTTCGGCAGTTTTTCTGCACCGATCATGGTGCCGGTGTTGTTTGCCTTGATGGGCTTTTCTTCTGGTTTGGCTGCACCCTCACGCGACCTGTTGGTCAAACGCTCAACGCCCGACAACGCCACTGGCCGCGTTTACGGTGTGGTGTATTCGGGGTTGGACATTGGGCAGGCTATTTCGCCGCTGATGTTTGGTTTGATGATGGACCATGGCAATTTCCGCGGCGTACTGCTCGGCTTGGCCTTGGTGCAAGGCGTTTTGATCGTCAGCGCCTTCAGCGTACGGCGTGTGCGCCGCACGGCGCTGGTGGCGGCTTGAAATGGCTGGCGCAGGAGCCCTGATTTCTTCATAATGAAAGCCAGTCGCGTCCTTTTTGGGCCGACTTATTCACTGGCTTAACTGCTAGCCAAGGAGAACCTCTTGACGCAATCCAATACTCCTTCCGCTGAGGGCGAATTCGCCCACTGGGTCGACGAAAAAGCAGAGGCTTTGAAGTTTCAACTGGGTGAGAATTTTCCTGTACCGCCGACCGAGCTGCATTCTGACGCCCTGCACATGGAGACCAGCGCGCAAAAACTGGAAGAGGTTTTGTTGGAACATGAATCACCAACACCTGAGTTTTTAGCCGAATTGCAGGCGCTGAAAGATGCGCAGCCTTTGACTGAGGAAGAGTTGGCCAAGCAAGCCTTGGAAGCGGGCGGTGCAGATGGCGATGAAAACACGCCTGAGTGATTGACCTTTAAAAGCGCGCCACTCATCGCGGCACAATGCCGGCATGACCCCACAACTTGCCGGCCACCTTCTCGTTGATTGCCTGATCGCTCAGGGCGTGACCCACGCCTTTGGCGTTCCTGGCGAAAGCTATCTCGCTGTGCTGGACGGGCTGCATGCGCGTCAAGGCCAGATTGACTTTGTGATTTGTCGGCAAGAGGGCGGTGCCGCCTTCATGGCCGAAGCCCACGGCAAGCTCACCGGCCGGCCCGGCGTCTGCATGGTCACCCGCGGGCCCGGCGCCACCAACGCGTCTATTGGCGTTCACACGGCCTTTCAGGACTCGACACCGATGGTCTTGTTGGTGGGTGATGTGGCCAGCGACTGCCGCGACCGCGAGGCCTTTCAGGAGGTTGACTTCGCCAGTTTCTTCGGGCCCAGCACCAAAGGTTTTGCCAAGCGCGTTGAGCGCATTGACGACGCCAACCGCATTCCCGAGTACATTGCCCGTGCTTTTGCCACCGCCATGAATGGCCGACCTGGCCCGGTGGTGCTTGTCTTGCCAGAAGACATGCTGACAAAAATGACCGCCGCTCAACCCTTGCCTCGGGTCGAAGCGGTGCAGGCGTGGAGTGACCCGGGCGCGCTGCGCACGTTGCGTGAAATGCTGCTGGCCTCTAAGCGGCCACTGGTGATTGCGGGTGGTGGTGGTTGGACGCCGCAAGCGGCCCAAGCCTTGCAACGCTTTGCCGAAAATTGGCAGCTGCCCGTCGGCAATGCGTTTCGATTTCAAGACACCTTTGACAACCACCACCCGCTGTACGCCGGGGATGTGGGTATTGGACTCAATCCTAAACTAGCGGCACGCATCAAAGACTGCGACTTGATCCTTGCGATTGGCCCGCGCTTGGGCGAGATGACCACCGGCAACTACACCTTGATTGAAGCGCCCAAGCCGCAGCAAAAGCTGGTGCATATTCACGCCAGCGCGGAAGAACTGAACCGTGTCTTTCAGGCCGACTTGGCCATCAACGCGACCATGAATGCTGCCGCCCGCTCACTAGAGGTGTTGACCGCACCCGTGTCGGTGGCGTGGGAAGCTTGGACAGCGTCCGCCAATGCGGATTACTTGGCTAACTTGGTGCCGCAAGCGCTGCCCGGTGACGTTGACATGCCGGCCATCGTGGGCTTGCTGCAAAAGCATTTGCCTGAAGATGCGGTGCTGACCAATGGCGCCGGCAACTTCGCCAGTTGGATGCACCGGTTCTACAAACACCACGGCCTCGTCAAAGGCCACAAAACGCAGCTCGCGCCCACAGTCGGCGCCATGGGCTACGGTGTGCCTGCTGGCATTGCGGCGGCGATCACCACCGGGCGGGTGGTTTTCACCATTGCCGGGGATGGCGACTTTTTGATGAATGGTCAAGAGTTGGCGACGGCTGTGCAGCATGGCGCCAAAACCATCATCGTCTTGCTCAACAACGGCATGTACGGCACCATTCGCATGCACCAAGAGCGCGAGTATCCCGAGCATGAAAGCGGTTCGCGCTTGAAGAATCCCGACTTTGCCGCGCTGGCCCGCGCTTACGGTTATGCCGGTGTGCGCATCGCGCGCACCGGCGAATTTGAAGCCGAGTTGCTGGCGGCATTGAGCCGTGCTGAGGGCACCTTGATCGAGATCATGCTGGATCCTGAAGTCATCAGCACACGCGGCACACTGTCGGCCATCACGCGCAACGCCAAAGCCGCCGCTTGAACGGGTCTGAAGGTTTTTAGCGCTTGGCCTCGAACGCCGCTCCGCCCAAGCGTGCGCCCGCCTTGATGCCTTTTTTGGCAAACCAGCCTTGGTTCATTTCGAGCACATAGCGCACTGGCTTGGTCGAGCAATGCGAGTCGGTGGTTTGCGGCTTCATGTCGACGAAATTCACGATGGTGCCATCGTCGGCCACAAATGCCGCGGTCAGCGGCAGCAAGGTGTTTTTCATCCAAAAACATTGCACTGAGGGCTCTTCAAATACAAACAGCATGCCCTCGGCTTGCGGCATGTCTTTGCGGTGCATCAGACCGATTTGGCGTTGCTGCGGCGTCAGCGCGACTTGGGCCGTGATCTGGTGCATGCCTGCATTCAAGGTCGTGCGCTGCAGGTCGAGCTGTGGCGCGTCTTGTGCGAACAGGGCGGTGGATCCCAAAAAGACCAGCGCAGTCAACAGCGACTTGAACAACAGCGTGGGAGCAGTGATGATGGGCGTGAAAGGATTGAGCATGGGTAAATCATAAGGGGATGAGCGAGGGTTGTAAAAAAGTAATAGTTAGTAGTTATCCGGACGGCATGGCCAAGTCGGGGGCAACGCCGCAATGGCCCTGAACGCCGCAACAACCCGCAGGGCTCGCTAGAATCAATTCCATGGCCACGAAATCCCCTAAAGTTCCAGCATCCCCGAAGTTGCCTATTGCCACGCCTGCCAAGCCCGAAGATGGCCAAGGTGGCGGTGCAGTTGTGCTTGAGCGGCGCACCCAAAAAGTCACGCCCCCGCAGATGTACCAAGTGGTCCTGTTGAATGATGATTACACACCGATGGAGTTTGTGGTGGTTGTGATTCAAGAGTTCTTCAATAAAGACCGTGAATCAGCAACCCAGATCATGTTGAAGATCCATTTGGACGGCAAAGGCGTGTGTGGTGTTTTTTCAAAAGATGTGGCAGCCAGCAAGGTTGACCAAGTCACGGAAGCGGCCCGCCGACATGGTCATCCGCTGCAATGTGTCAGCGAGCCAGTTGAATTGTGAAAACTGCCCCCATCTGCTCTTCAGTTATTTTTAGAATTTGTGTAGCAAGCCGAAAGGAAAATCAATGATTGCCCAGGAATTAGAAGTCAGCTTGCACATGGCCTTCGTCGAGGCCCGGCAGCAACGCCACGAGTTCATCACCGTGGAACACCTGTTGCTGGCCTTGCTGGACAACCCCAGTGCCGCCGAAGTGCTGCGTGCATGTTCGGCCAATGTCGATGATTTGCGCAAGGCGCTGAGTAACTTCATCAAGGACAACACACCGCAGGTCGCTGGTACCGACGACGTGGACACCCAGCCGACGCTGGGTTTTCAGCGCGTCATTCAGCGCGCCATCATGCACGTGCAGTCCACCGGCAACGGCAAAAAAGAAGTGACTGGCGCCAACGTGTTGGTCGCCATCTTTGGCGAGAAAGACTCGCACGCGGTGTATTACCTCCACCAGCAGGGTGTCACCCGTCTGGACGTGGTGAACTTCATCGCGCACGGCATCAAAAAGAGCGATCCGCCTGAGCCGACCAAGGCTGGCGAGGGCACGCCAGAAACCGAAGAAACCGCTGAGAAATCTGAGAAGGCTTCGCCGCTGGAGCAGTTCACCCAGAACCTGAACCAGCTCGCCAAAGAAGGCAAGATCGATCCCTTGATTGGCCGTGAGTACGAGGTCGAGCGGGTGATTCAAATTCTGTGCCGCCGACGCAAAAATAACCCCTTGCTGGTCGGTGAAGCCGGCGTGGGCAAGACCGCGATTGCTGAGGGCTTGGCTTGGCGCATCACGCAAAAAGAAGTGCCAGAAATCCTTGCTGAAGCGCAGGTTTACTCGCTCGACATGGGCGCTTTGCTGGCTGGCACCAAGTACCGCGGTGATTTCGAGCAGCGCCTGAAAGGCGTCTTGAAAGCACTCAAAGACAAGCCGAACGGCATTTTGTTCATCGACGAAATCCACACCTTGATCGGTGCGGGTGCAGCGTCGGGCGGCACGCTGGATGCGTCGAATTTGCTCAAACCTGCGCTGAGTTCAGGTCAGCTCAAGTGCATTGGTGCCACGACGTTCACCGAGTACCGCGGTATTTTCGAGAAAGACGCTGCACTCTCACGTCGTTTCCAGAAGGTCGACGTGGTCGAGCCGACGGTGCAAGAAACCGTTGAAATCTTGAAGGGTCTGAAGTCACGCTTTGAAGAGCACCATGGCGTCAAGTACGCCGTGGCTGCGCTGCAAGCTGCGGCAGAGCTCAGCGCCAAGTACATCAACGACCGTCATTTGCCCGACAAGGCGATTGACGTGATCGACGAGGCTGGTGCGGCTCAGCGGATTTTGCCGCCTTCGAAGCGCAAGAAAACCATCACCAAAACCGAAGTCGAAGAGATCGTGGCCAAGATCGCGCGCATCCCGCCCGCGAACGTTTCCAACGACGATCGCGGCAAGCTGAAAGTCTTGGAGCGTGACCTGAAAAGCGTGGTCTTCGGTCAAGACAAAGCCATCGATGTACTGGCTTCGGCTGTGAAGATGGCGCGTTCGGGTCTGGGCAAGGGCGACAAGCCGATTGGCTCCTTCCTGTTCTCCGGCCCCACCGGCGTCGGCAAAACAGAAGCGGCCAAACAGCTGGCCTACATCATGGGCATCGACCTGATCCGCTTCGACATGTCGGAGTACATGGAGCGTCACGCCGTCAGCCGCCTGATCGGTGCGCCGCCGGGCTATGTTGGTTTTGACCAAGGTGGTTTGCTGACCGAAGCGGTGACCAAGAAGCCGCACTGCGTGTTGCTGCTCGACGAGATCGAAAAAGCCCATCCGGACATCTTCAACGTCTTGCTGCAGGTCATGGACCACGGCACGCTGACGGACAACAACGGGCGCAAGGCTGACTTCCGCAACGTCATCATCATCATGACGACGAATGCGGGTGCCGAGACCATGAACAAGGCGACCATCGGCTTCACCAATCCGCGCGAAGCGGGTGACGAGATGGCTGATATCAAGCGTCTGTTCACGCCGGAGTTCCGCAACCGTCTGGACGCCACTGTGAGCTTCAAGGCGCTGGACGAGTCGGTTATCTTGCGGGTGGTGGATAAGTTCTTGCTGCAACTGGAAACCCAGTTGGCAGAAAAGAAAGTGGAAGTCACCTTCACTGACGCTTTGCGCCAGTACCTCGGTCGCAAAGGCTTTGACCCGCTGATGGGCGCACGGCCGATGCAGCGGCTGATTCAGGACACGATTCGCCGTGCCTTGGCCGACGAGCTGCTCTTTGGCCGCTTGGTCGACGGTGGCCGCCTGACGGTGGACATGACCGTCACCAAAGACGAGAAGGGTGTCGAAACCGGCGAGGTCAAGTTGGACATCCAGCCACTGCCGAAAAAAGAAGGCAAAGCCAAACCAGAGCCGCAAGCGGCGACGGCTGACTGATCAAGCTGCTACCCAACAAAGCCCGCTGAAGCGAACTTCAGCGGGCTTTTTTCATGGGGTTGGAAATATGGGTCCGGCTGTTTCGCTTTGCCAAGCCGGGTATTTGTGCATGACGCTGTCAAACAGCGCGCTTGAGACGATGCGGTCCAGCCACGCTTGAAGCGCGGGCCAGTCTTGTTGCTCAAACCAGAGCGGGTCGGTCTGCGCAAACTGCCGCACAAAGGGCGCTATGGCTATGTCGGCCAGTGACGCTGCGGGGCCGAACAGCCAGCCTTCGGGGGTTAGTTGCTGCTCCAGACTTTGCAACCAAGCCGCAGCCGCAGCTCGGTACTGCAGGGCGTCAGCGCCGTCGTACCTGTTGGGGTATTTGTACCGATCCAAGTGATGCTTGAACCGTAGGTCGCAGTCGTCGATGAGTGCTTGAACGTTCGCTGTTTGCGCCGGATTAGCTGGCAGCCATTGCGCCGGATCGTTCAGCCGCAAGGCCCAGTTCATGATGTCCAGACTTTGGTCAATGACTTCGCCGCTTGGCAACACCAGAACAGGCACAGAGGCTTTGGCTGATGCGCTAAGCAACTCGGCGGGTTTGGCTTTGAGCACCACCTCGCGCAACTCGCAGGCTTGGCCGCTGATGGCCAACGCCAGCCGCGCGCGCATGGCATACGGGCAACGGCGAAACGAATACAAGACTGGCAGGGAGTCCTGCATGCTTACACGCTTGACTTGTCCGAGTCTTGCACTGGCTCAGCTGGCTTGGCCGCCAAGCCGCGTTTGATGCCGATGTGCCGTTCATTGCGTTCTTGTGCGAAAGCGATTTGGCGTTGGCGCTCACGGAAACCTTCTTTTTGGGCTTCGGTTGTTTTGTCGTGGCAGCCGGGGCAACTCACGCCCTCAACATACAGCGGCGAAAGTTTGTCTTCAGCGCTCACCGGGTCGCGGCAAGAGCGGCACAGGGAGAAGTGGCCCGGTTGCAGATCGTGGTCGACCGAGACGCGCTCGTCAAACACAAAGCATTCACCGCGCCAGCTGCTTTGCGCTTCGGGCACGGTTTCCAGGTACTTGAGAATGCCGCCTTGCAGGTGATACACCTCGTCAAAGCCTTGCGTGCGCATGAAAGCGGTGGACTTTTCGCAGCGAATCCCGCCGGTGCAAAACATGGCGACCTTGGGTTTTTTCCCGCCGCGGTCTTGCAGCCGACCCTCTGGCCCCATTTCACGGCGAACCCAATCAGGCAACTCTGAAAAACTGCTGGTCGCCGGGTTGATCGCACCTTCAAACGTGCCGATGGAGACTTCGTAGTCATTGCGGGTGTCGATCAGCACCACGTCCGGATCGCTGATGAGGGCGTTCCAGTCTTGCGGCTTGACGTACTGGCCGGCCATGCGATTCGGGTTGATGCCGTCGACACCCATCGTCACGATTTCTTGTTTGAGGCGCACCTTCATTCTGTAAAAGGGTGCTTTGTCGCTGTGCGCTTCTTTGTGCTCCAGCGCGGCCAAGCGCGGGTCGGCCCGCAGATGCGCCAGCACCGCCCGCACGCCAGCCTCCGGCCCGGCGATGGTGCCGTTGATGCCTTCGGCCGCCAGCAGCAGCGTGCCCCTGACGTCGTGCGACTCGCAGAACGCCTGCAGTGGCGCTTGCAACTCGGCGTAGTCTGGCAAGTCGACAAATTTGTACAGGGCGGCGGTGAGGAAGTCAGGCATGTCAAGTTTCGATGAAGGTCTGTTGAGCTGCACATTTTCCCCGATTCAGGGGGCAACAGTCTGATCTAGCGCAACTAACGCGTTCCAAAAATACGATCGCCCGCATCCCCCAGACCCGGCAAGATGTAACCGTGGTCATTCAGTTCGCGGTCAATGGCGGCGGTGAAAATTGGCACATCCGGGTGCGCTGCCTGCAGCGCGGCAATGCCTTCAGGGCAGGTCAGCAGGCAAACAAACTTGATGGATTTAGGATTCAGTTTTTTCAGCCGGTCAATGGCCGCAATGGCGGAGTTACCGGTGGCCAGCATCGGGTCGACCACGATGATGTCGCGCTCTTGCATGTCTTGCGGCATCTTGAAGTAATACTCCACCGCCGCCAGCGTGGCCGGGTCCCGGTACAGACCGACATGCCCAACGCGGGCACCCGGCACCACGCTCAGCATGCCCTCCAAAATACCGTTGCCAGCCCGCAAGATGGACACAAAGACCAGCTTTTTGCCGTCGATGACCTTGGCTTGCATGGTCTCTAGAGGCGTTTCAATCTCCACCGTTTGCATTGGCATGTCGCGCGTCACCTCGTAGGCCATCAGCATGCTGAGTTCATTCAGCAGGGTGCGAAAAGTGCTGGTGCTGGCGTCTTTGCTGCGCATCAAGCTGAGCTTGTGCTGCACCAGCGGATGGTCGATCAACGTCACTTCGGCGCTGGTTTGACGGTTGGATGTTGGACTCAGGTCGGGGGAGAGCGGGAGGTTCATCGGTTGGGGTTTCCTGTGTTTCAGCAGAGTTTTTGCAGCACGTCAGGCGAAAAGTAAAATGCAGCGCTAGATTAAATCAATTCATCCATTTCAGAAGGATTCTTCGTGGCAGGACACAGTAAATGGGCGAATATTCAACACCGCAAGGGTCGCCAGGATGAAAAGCGCCAGCGCGTCTGGACCCGTGTGATGCGTGAAATCATGGTCGCAGCCCGCATGGGCGGTGGCGACTTGGGCACCAACCCGCGCCTGCGGCTGGCCGTTGACAAGGCCAAGGCCGCCAACATGCCGAGCGAAAACGTCAAGTACGGCATCGCTAAAGCCACCGGCAGCCTCGAAGGCGTGCATTACGAAGAAGTGCGCTACGAAGGCTATGGCATTGGCGGCGCGGCCATCATCGTCGACTGCATGACCGACAACAAGGTGCGTACCGTGGCCGAAGTGCGGCATGCCTTTTCAAAACACGGCGGCAACATGGGCACCGAAGGCTCGGTGGCTTTTCAGTTCAAGCATTGCGGCCAGTTGATTTTTGCGCCCGGCGTGAGCGAAGACAAGGTCATGGAACTGGCGCTGGACGCCGGCGCTGACGATGTGATCACGGATGAAGATGGTGCCATTGAGGTGCTGACGCCGTACGCCGATTTCGAAAAAATCAAGCTTGCCCTAGAGGCGGCGGGCTTGACCGCCGAAGTGGCTGAAGTCACCATGCGCGCCGAAAACACCATTGAACTGAGCGGCGACGATGCGCAAAAAATGCAAAAGTTGCTCGATATTCTGGAAGACTTGGACGACACCCAGGACGTCTTTCACAACGCGGCGCTGTCGCTTTGAACCGCTTCCTGAATTTAATAAATGAAAGCTCCTGCATGAAAGTAGTCTCATGAAAGTATTGGTTGTGGGCAGTGGTGGCCGTGAGCACGCATTGGCTTGGAAGCTGGCGGAGTCCACCAAGTTGCAAGCGGTGTATGTGGCACCTGGCAATGGCGGCACGGCGCTTGATTCGCGTCTTGAAAATATCCCCATCACGGACATCAAGGCGCTGCGCGAATGGGCCTTGGCTGAAAAAATCGTCTTGACGGTGGTCGGTCCTGAGCAGCCGCTGGCCGCTGGGATCGTCGACGACTTTCGTGCTCACGGCTTGCGTGTTTTTGGCCCGACGAAAGCCGCTGCGCAACTCGAAAGTTCGAAGGCTTTTTCCAAGGCCTTCATGAAACGCCACGGCATTCCGACCGCCGAGTACGAAACCTTCTCAGACCCGGTGGCCGCGCATGCGTACATCGACAAAAAGGGTGCGCCGATTGTGGTCAAAGCCGATGGCTTGGCTGCTGGCAAAGGCGTGGTGGTGGCGATGTCGTTGCAAGAGGCGCATGAGGCAATTGACTTCATGCTCGCACCTGACGCCAGTTTCAACCCGCTCGGCGTGACGCACAACGAAGGCGGCGCCCGCGTGGTGATCGAAGAATTTTTGCAAGGCGAAGAGGCCAGCTTCATCGTCATGTGTGATGGCAAGAACGTCACGCCACTGGCCACCAGCCAAGACCACAAACGTCTGCTCGACGGTGACGCCGGCCCCAACACTGGCGGCATGGGCGCTTACTCGCCCGCACCGGTGGTGACGCCGCAGATCCATGCACGTGCCATGCGCGAAATCATCATGCCGACCATCAAAGGCATGGAGCAAGACGGCATTGTCTTCACCGGATTTTTGTATGCCGGGCTGATGATTGACGCCGACGGCCACCCTAAAACGCTGGAGTTCAATTGCCGCATGGGCGACCCGGAAACGCAGCCGATCATGATGCGCCTGAAGACAGATTTGTACGACGTGATGATGGCCGCCACCTCGGGTCAGCTAGACCAAGTTGAGCTCGAGTGGGACACCCGACCGGCGCTGGGCGTGGTGATGGCTGCACATGGTTATCCGCTCATTCCGCGCAAAGGCGACTTGATCACCGGCGTGCCATCGTTGGAGAAAATGCAGGAGGCCGACGTCATGGTGTTTCATGCGGGTACCGTGCCTGCCGCCAAAGGCGAGGCCTTGACCTCGGGTGGCCGCGTCTTGTGTGTCACCGCCTTGGGGACCACCGTCAAAGAGGCGCAAAAGCATGCCTACGATGTGGCCGCCAAGATTCATTTTGACGGCGCTCAGTACCGCAAAGACATTGGCTACCGGGCCATCAAGTCTTGATAAAAACGGGGCGACGACCTTGACCATTTCTTCAGACACAACGGCTGGCGCAGGCCGTACTTTCTTGCTCGGCTTGCAGCAGCGCATCACCTCGGCCGTGGCTGAACTCGACGGCCACACTTTTGTTTCTGACGCTTGGGAAAAAGCCCCGGGCGAAGCCTTGCAGGGCAACGGCGTCACGCAAATTTTGGAGCAGGGCAGGGTCTTTGAGCGCGCCGGTTGCGGCTTCTCGCATGTGCGCGGTGCAAGCCTGCCACCATCCGCCACGCAGCACCGGCCAGAGTTGGCTGGCGCACCGTTTGAGGCCATGGGCGTGTCGCTGGTTTTTCATCCACGTAACCCTTATGTGCCGACCGTGCACATGAATGTGCGCATGCTCACCGCGACGCCTGCGTCGGGCGTGCCAGCCGTTTGGTTTGGCGGCGGCATGGACCTCACGCCGTTCTACGCTTTTGAAGAAGACGCGGTGCATTTCCATCAGGTTTGCAAGGATGCGCTGTTGCCGTTTGGTGACGACAAATACCCGCGCTTCAAAACTTGGTGCGACGAGTATTTCTACTTGAAACACCGGCAAGAACAACGCGGCATTGGCGGCGTGTTCTTTGACGATTTTCAAGAACTCGGCATGGAGGGCAGTTTTGCCATGATGCAAAGCGTGGCGAACGCTTTCTTGACGGCGTACCTGCCCATCGTTGAGCGCCGCATGGACACACAGTATGCTCAAACTGAGCGTGATTTTCAGCTGTATCGGCGCGGCCGATACGTCGAGTTCAATTTGGTTTGGGACCGCGGCACGCATTTTGGATTGCAGTCAGGCGGGCGCACCGAATCTATTTTGATGTCAATGCCGCCGCTGACAAGTTGGTCGTATCGGCGCGAAGACCCACCTGAATCACCAGAAGCGGCGTTGACGCGCGATTTCCTCGTCCGAAGGGACTGGGTTTGAAGCGTATCGGTGTTTTTGGCGGCGCCTTCGACCCACCGCACAACGCCCATTTGGCACTGGCCCAAACAGCCATAGAGCAGCTGCAGTTGGACGAACTCAAAATCATCCCGACCGGCTTCGCCTGGCACAAAGACCGACCCTTGAGCGCCGCAGAGCATCGGCTGAAGATGACCGAGCTGGCCTTTAGCGGGCTTGAACGGGTCAGCGTCGATGACCGTGAAATCCAGCGCGAAGGCCACAGCTACACCATCGACACACTGGAAGCGCTGCAGGCCGAAGAGCCCAGCGCTGCGTTCTTTTTGCTCATCGGTGGCGACCAATTGGCGGCCTTCGCGCGGTGGCACCGGTGGCAGGATATACTCTCGCGAGCTACAGTTTGTGTAGCGGAACGCCCGCTGCAGGCCAGCGCACCAGCCGACACGCTGGCGCAGACGCCAGCTTTGCGGCAGAGCATTCACCTGCAACTGCCTCCCATGACTGTCAGCGCAACGGCGATTCGCCAACTCATTGCCTCTCACACCGGCTCTAAAAATACCTCGCAGCCAGATCTCGCCGGACTGGTTCCGGACGCAGTAGCGCGTTATATTTCACTCCATGGGCTGTACCAAGCCCGCCCAACCTCTCCTTGAGCACCACCGCATGACCGACAACAACACCAGCGCCGACAAAAAAGACATTCAAAAACTACAGCGGGCCATTGTTGATGGCTTGGAGGATGTCAAGGCGCAAGACATTCAGGTGTTTGACACCGAGCACATCACCTCTTTGTTTGAGCGAGTCATCGTGGCTTCGGGCACGTCGAACCGCCAAACCAAAGCACTGGCCGCCAGCGTGCGCGATGCTGTGCGTGAAGCCGGTTTTGGCAAACCCCGCATCGAAGGCGAGCAAAACGGCGAGTGGATTATTGTGGACTGCGGCGCTGCTGTGGCGCACATCATGCAACCAACGATTCGCCAGTACTACCACCTCGAAGAGCTGTGGGGCGACAAGCCGGTCAAGCTCAAACTCGGTGCGGTCGCACCGTTGGTCAAGGCTTCCCGCGCTGCCGCTTTGGCTGCCGCTGAAGCCGCGGCCGTCGTCGCGCAAGCGCCTAGCGGCCGCACAGCAGCTCGCACCGTGGCCCGTAACGCCGCTAGAAAAGCGGGCCGCGTCAGTGGTGAGCCAGCACCAGTTAGCACCAAAACGGCTGCCAAAAAGGCACCGGCCAAGCGCGGTGCAGCCAAGGCGGCTCCTAAGCCGTCCGTGAAAGCGGCGGTCAAGGCTATCGTCACCAACACCGCACCGCCGAAAGCGACTGCCAAGCCGCGCGCCAAACCAGTGGTCAAGTCGGTTGCCGCCGCACCGGTGAAAACAGCACCAGCCAAAAGGGCCGCGCCAAAAAGCTTGGCTGCCAAAACGGCTGCACTGAAAAAAACGGTAGCGCCCAAAGTCGCCGCTAAGCCAGTCGCTGCCAAAAAGGTCGTGGCCAAGAAGGTGCCTGCTAAGAAGGTCGCGGCCAAGAAAACTCCCCGGAGCGCATGAGGCTGCAGATCGTCGCAGTCGGGCAACGGGTGCCCGACTGGGCGCAGACCGCCTACGACGACTACGCCAAGCGTTTCCCGCCTGAACTCAAAGTCGAGCTGAAGGCGGTCAAGACCGAAGCCCGCGCATCCAAAACGCTTGAGAATTTGCTCGCCGCAGAGCGCACGCGGATTGAAGCGGCGATTCCCAAAGGCATGCGCATCGTCGCCCTGGACGAACGCGGCACCAACATCACCACCGTTGCATTGGCCGACAAACTTCGGCATTGGCAGCGCGAAGGTGATGACGTTGCTATCGTCATCGGCGGCCCGGATGGATTGGACCCTGGTTTCAAACAAGCCGCCCATGAACGCATTCGCCTGTCTGACCTGACACTGCCACACGCCATGGTGCGTGTGCTGCTGATTGAGCAGCTGTACCGCGCTTGGAGCATCACGGTGAACCATCCCTACCATCGCGAGTAGCCATGTCTGATTTCATTTATCTCGCGTCTCAAAGCCCGCGTCGGGCGCAGTTGCTGGAGCAACTGGGATTGGCTTTTCAGCGCTTGTTGCCAGACCCTGCTGAAGACGCCGAGGCGTTGGAAGTGGTGCACGGGGCTGAAGCGCCTGCGACCTACGTCAAGCGCGTCACCCGGCTTAAGTTGCAAGCGGCTGTGGCGCGCATGAAGCGCCAAGGTTTGCCGGCTGCGCCTGTCCTGTGCTCAGACACCACGGTCGCCTTGGGGCTAAGCATTTTGGGCAAGCCTGAGAACGACGCCGATGCGATCCGCATCTTGACCCTGCTGTCGGGCGCGACGCACCGCGTGCTGACGGCGGTAGCTGTGCAGAGCGGCAAAAAAACTTTCGAAGCGCTGAGCATTTCAAACGTCACCTTTGCTGCCATGACGCGGGCCCAAATCAAAGCTTATGTGGCCTCTGGCGAGCCTATGGGCAAAGCCGGGGCTTACGCGGTGCAGGGCAGGGCGGCGGTTCACATCACCCGCATCAACGGCAGTTATTCGGGCATCATGGGCTTGCCTTTGCATGAAACATCACTGCTTTTGCGCGCCGTCGGCGTAAAGATCTGACTTTAGGACAACGCCCCCATGTCTCAGGAAATCCTGATCAATTGGTCGCCCCAAGAAACCCGTGTTGCCGTGGTCGAAAACGGTGCAGTGCAAGAACTGCACGTTGAGCGTGCCCTTGAGCGCGGCTTGGTCGGCAATGTGTACCTTGGCAAGGTGGTGCGCGTGCTGCCGGGCATGCAGTCGGCCTTCATTGACATCGGGCTAGACCGTACCGCCTTTTTGCACGTGGCAGATTTGATGAGCAGCATCAGCAGTCGCCATGCCGAGACAGAGCCCGGCAAGACCGAGGCCGCACCGCCTTTACCGATTGAGAAGCAGCTGTTTGAGGGCAAAGCCATCATGGTGCAGGTGCTCAAAGACCCGATGGGCACCAAGGGCGCACGGTTGACGGCGCAGGTCAGCATTGCCGGGCGCTTGCTGGTGTTTTTGCCGCAAGACAGCCACATTGGCGTTTCGCAAAAAATTCCACCCAAGCAACGCGAAGAGTTGCGCCAGCGCTTGCAAGCTCTTGCTGGCGAGGCGGGTGGAGGTTTTATTTTGCGCACCAACGGCGAAGACGCGAGTGACGCAGAGCTCAGTGAAGATATCGCGTACTTGCGCAAAACTTGGGCTCGCATCAAAGACGCATCGTTGCGCCTGCCCCCCACTTCTGTTTTGCATCAAGACCTCAATTTGCTGCAGCGCGTGTTGCGCGATGTGGTCTCAGAAGACACGCAAAGCATCCGCGTTGATTCGCGTGAGCAGTTCTCGAAGTTGCAAACCTTTGCCACTGAATTCATGCCCGCGACACTGAAGAAAATTCAGCTCTACGCTGGCGAGCGGCCGATCTTTGATTTGTTGAATATTGACGAAGAAATTGCACGCGCACTGGGGCGCCGGGTGGAGCTCAAGTCGGGCGGCTATCTCATCATTGACCAGACCGAAGCCCTGACCACGGTCGACGTCAACACCGGCGGTTTCGTGGGTGCGCGCAACTTTGATGAAACGATTTTCAAGACCAACCTCGAAGCCGCGCAAACCATTGCTCGGCAACTCAGGCTGCGCAATCTGGGCGGCATCGTGATCGTCGACTTCATCGACATGCTGCGCGACAACCACCGCGACGCTGTGTTGGTCGAGTTCAAAAAACAGCTGGCGCGTGATCGCATTAAGACCACGGTCAACGGATTTTCAGCCTTGGGTTTGCTGGAGATGACGCGCAAACGCACACGTGAGTCGCTGTCGCATCAACTGTGTGAACCTTGCAGCGCTTGCGGCGGCAAGGGCGTGGTCAAGACCGCGCGCAGCGTCACTTACGACATCTTGCGAGAAATACTGCGCGAGGCCAGGCAGTTCAATCCGCGTGAGTTTCGCGTCGTTGCGGCGCCGCAAGTCATCGAATTATTTTTGGATGAAGAAAGTCAGCATTTGGCCGATTTGAGCACCTTCATCGGAAAGCCGATTTCTTTGCAATCTGAAGTCGCCATGGCGCAAGAGCACTACGACATCGTGCTGCTTTAAGGTCACTGAGCCTTGCTGCTGTTTTTGGTGTTGAAGCCCAGCTGGTACAGGTGGCTGTAGGCACCGCCTTTGGCCAGCAGCTCCGCATGGCTGCCAGATTCCAGCACGCGGCCGCCTTCCAGCATGATGATTCTGTCGGCATGTTGAATCGTTGACAGGCGGTGCGCAATCACCAGGGAGGTTCGGTCGGCCGTCAGTCGCTCAATGGCTTGCTGAACGGCTAGCTCTGACTCGGTGTCCAGCGCCGACGTGGCCTCGTCCAAAATCAAAATCGGCGCATCTTTGTAGAGCGCTCTGGCGATGGCCAAACGCTGCCGCTGGCCGCCCGACAACTGCATGGCGTTGTGGCCAAGCAGGGTGTCGATGTCGTTCGGCAGTTCGCTCATCATCTTGTCCAGATTAGCCGCCTGCAAGCATTGCGTCACCCGCGCCCGATCGATCGGCTGGCCGAGCGCGACATTGGCGGCAATTGACTCGTTGAGCATCACCACGTGCTGGCTGACAAAGGCGAATTGTTCGCGCAGTGACGACAGGCTCCAGTCTTGAATAGACACGCCATCTAAGCTGATGACGCCCGAAGAGACATCCTGAAAGCGCGGTAACAAATTTACCAGCGTGCTTTTACCCGACCCTGAAGTGCCGACAATCGCGATGGTTTCGCCCGGTTGGATGCGCAGGTTGAGCTGGTCGAGTGCGGGGTTGGCGTCGGCTGTGTAGCGCACCGTGACGTCCGTGAAGGTGATGTCGCCGCTGGCTCTGCTTTTGCTGAAGGTGCCGCTGGTTTCGTCATCAATGTGGTCGAGCAGATTCAAGCCCCGCTCCAACGCCGCGATGCCGCGGGTGATGGGTGTGGCGGCGTCTGACAGACTTTTCATCGGCGCAATCAGCAGCAGCATGGCGGTCACAAAAGCCACAAAACTACCGACGGTAGTAGCGCCGTCGGCGCTTTGCAGCAAAGCAATGGAGACCACAGCCGACAAGGCTACCGCCGCCAGCAATTGGGTCAGTGCGCTCATGCCCGCGTGGGCCACGGTTGACTTGATGGACAAATGACGCAGCGCCAAGCTGAGCAAATGAAAGCGCGTTGACTGTCTTGTTTGTGCGGCGTGCAGGCGGATGTCCCGGTGCGCCAACACGTTCTCTTCGACCACGTAGGCGAGGTCGTCGGTGGCTCTTTGGCTTTCTTTGGTCAGCCGGTAAAGACGCTTGGAGAGGATTCGCACGACCGCGATGACGGCGGGAAAGATCAGCGCCACGACCAGCGTTAATTTCCAGTTCAAGTACAGCAGGTAGCCGACCAAGGCCAGCATGCTCAGCAGGTCGCGCGCTAAACGCATGACGGCGTTCACCAGCAAACTCGAGCCGTTTTGGACTTCGTACACCACGGTGTTGGCAATGGTGCTCGAAGTCTGCTCTGTGAACAAGCTGAAACGTGCGCTCAGGAGCTTGTCAAACATCGCTTCGCGAAGTTTTTGCAAGCCGAGGTTGGTGACCCGCGCCAAACCAAACTGCGCTAAAAAGCCGGCCAGTCCACGCACCCCAAACAGCAGCATTAAGAAGACTGGCACCTGCCAAATATTGAGCTCACCACCCGGCTGAAAGCCGCGATCCAACAATGGTTTCAGCAGGGCCGGCACCATCGGCTCAGTGGCTGAGGCCAACAGTGTGGCCACAATTGCCAGTGCCCAGCCACTTTTTGAGCTGCTAAAGTACGGCCAGAGTCTGGCCACACTCTCTGGAATCGTCCGTTTTTTCGCCGAGGGAGTGGCCACAGGCGCGGCTTGAGGCGTTGAAGATGAATTTTTCAAGGACGTTTTCCGGGTTGCCTGCTTGGTCCGCATTATCGGTGGACTTCAGCCACTTGACGGCTGGCAAGAGTCTACGGGTTGAGACCCGGCCGTTTCCTGTGAGTCACATTTTTAGTAGTGATTTGTTTCGTTTAGACTTATCGATCGTGTTTTACCTCTAACGGTGTGTACTATCCACGCTTTAGCTGTACGGGCTAAGCATGTTGTGTTGAATTGTTTGGGTTGTCAAATTGATAAATGATTTTGCTTTTATAAATCTACAAAGACGCGGCGCGCTTAAAGCGCTGTCCTGCGCCACGCTGTCAGTGGCTACGGCATTTCCTGCACTGGCTCAATTTCGCGTTGAAGTGTCTGGTATCGGCTTGACGCAATTACCGATTGCATTGCCGGTGTTCAAGGGCGAGGCTCAGGCCCCCCAGAAAATCAGCGCCATTGTCAGGGCTGACTTGGAGCGCAGCGGTATGTTCCGCTCTGTTGACGCTACCGGGTTGTTGGCTGACGAAACGACTCAGCTGGACGCGACTGCTTGGCGCCAGCGTGGCGCAGACTCGGTGGCCACCGGTAGTATTACGGCCTTGGCAGATGGTCGTTTTGATGTGCGTGTTCGCTTGTGGGACGTGGTTCGCAGCCAAGACTTAGGCGGCCAGAGCCACGTTGTGACAGCCGGCGACCTGCGCTTGGCAGCGCATCGTGTCGCCGACTTTATCTATGAAAAAATCACCGGTGAAAAAGGTGTTTTTGCCACCCGTATTGCTTACGTCACCAAGACCGCACAGCGGTTTAACTTGTGGGTTGCAGACTCTGACGGTGAAAACGCCCAGTCAGCGCTGACCAGCCCTGAACCCATCATTTCGCCGTCCTGGTCGCCCACTGGTGCCCAACTGGCGTACGTCTCCTTTGAGTCGCGCAAACCTGTTATCTATTCGCACGATGTGTCAACAGGCAAGCGTCGATTGCTGGCCAACTTCAAAGGCTCTAACAGCGCCCCCGCTTGGTCGCCCGATGGGCGTCAACTGGTGGCTACACTGAGCCGCGACGGCGGGTCGCAAATTTTTGCGATTGACGCCAATGGCGGCGAACCACGCCGCTTGACGCAGTCATCCAGCATTGACACCGAACCGACCTACGCGTCAGACGGCAAAAGCATTTATTTCGTCAGTGACCGCGGCGGCGCACCGCAAATTTACAAGATGACCCCAACCGGTGGCACGCCACAACGCGTGACTTTCACGGGCTCCTACAATATCTCTCCTGCGCTGAGTCATGATGGCCGCTGGATGGCCTATATATCCCGGGTCGGTGGCGCTTTTAAGTTGCACTTGATGGACTTGGCCAGCGGTGCTATCTCGGCCATCACGGACACCAGTGCTGACGAGAACCCCAGCTTTTCGCCGAACAGCCGATTGGTCTTATACGCAACGCAGCAGCAGGGCCGTGAGGCTTTGATGACCAGCACGCTTGACGGAAAAATCAAGGCCCGCCTGTCCGGTGCCAGTGGTGACATCCGTGAGCCTGACTGGGGTCCGTTCCAGCGTTGATTTTTTTCTTTTTCAGTTTGTTTTTTACGAGGTTTTTATGAAACGTATTCTTTCTGCCCTGTCCGTCCTCACTCTTTCTCTCGTCTTGGCGGCTTGCGGTTCCAGTGTCAAGCTGAGTGATGTTCCCGTTGAAGATCGCAGCGCTGGTGCTGCAGGCGCGGGCGGTGCTGCAGGCGCCGGCGGGGTCTCAGGACGCGCTGTGGCACCCGTTGAAATAAGCACCACGGACACCACAGCCGCAGGCCCAGTGGGTGCGGCCCGCATTTTTTACTTTGATTACGACAGCTTCACTATCAAGCCAGAGTTCCAAAGCGCGATTGAAATGCACGCCCGCTTTTTGACCAGCAACAAGAACCGCAAGATCGCCATTGAAGGTCACACCGACGAGCGTGGCGGCCGCGAGTACAACCTGGCACTGGGCCAAAAGCGCTCAGAAGCCGTTCGCCGTTCATTGGCTTTGTTGGGTGTCGCCGAGACCCAAGTCGAAGCCGTGAGTTTTGGCAAAGAAAAGCCAGCCATGTCGGGTGCGACTGAAGAAGCCTTCGCTAAAAACCGTCGCGCTGAAATCAATTACCGATGAATCAGGGGAATCTCGCTGTGAGGTCTTCATTGAAAGTGCGTTGCCGGGGTTTCTTTTTGACCCTTGTGCTGCTGTCGATGAGTGCTGCCAACGCTGCTTTGTTTGAAGACGACGAGGCCCGAAAAGTCATCATTGACTTGCGTCAAAAATTCGAAGCAATGCAGTTGCGGAGTGCCGAAGATCTGCGCAAGGTGAATGAAGACAATGCGCTGTTGAGTGCGCAGCTTCAGCAACTTCGTCGCAGCATTTTAGATCTGTCGGGTCAAATTGAAACTTCGCGCGGGGAGTTGGCTCGCATCCGCGGTCAAGACGAGCAGTTTGCGCGTGAGTTGTCTGAAGTTCAAATGCGTCAAAAAGACTTGCTGCAGACGATGGAAGATCGACTCAAAAAATTCGAACCTAGCAAGGTTCGAGTGGATGGTTTGGAGTTTGTGGCCGACCCCGCTGAGGTGCGTGATTTTGAGGTGGCCTTGGCAACCTTGCGTAAGGGTGACTTTGCGCAGGCGCAGTTGGCTTTCGCAGACTTCAATCGGCGCTATCCCAGCAGTGGGTACACCCCATCGGCCTTGTTTTGGTTAGGCAATGCACAGTACGCTCAGCGCAACTACAAAGAAGCGGTCATCAATTTCCGCGCGCTCATGGCTGCTGCGCCAGCTCACATGCGTGCGCCAGAGGCCTTGCTGTCTATCGCCAACTGCCAAGTTGAATTGAAAGAAGTCAAGGGCGCCCGTAAAACGATCGAAGAACTCCTCAAAGCCTACCCAAAGTCTGAGGCGGCCAAAGTTGGCCAAGAGCGTCTTGCCAAACTCAAGTAACAGCGAAAACGGCGGTATTGGCGATGGACATCTCTGCTCTTCAAACTCTCAATAGTCAAATCCTCTGGGCTTCTTTTGCCCTGTCGGCACTGTTCGGAGCCATCACACAGCGCACCCACTTTTGCACCATGGGCGCGGTCAGCGACATTCTGAGCATGGGCGACTGGACGCGCATGCGCATGTGGGGTTTGGCTGCCGGCGTTGCTTTGATCGGCTTTGCCGGCCTGGCTGCCGCAGGGTTGATCGACCCCACTAAGACCCTTTACGTTGCCAACCGCTTTATTTGGTTGTCAGCGTTGGTGGGTGGCTTGATGTTCGGCTTTGGCATGGTGTTGGCATCTGGATGCGGCAGCAAAACCTTGGTGCGCGTGGGTGCTGGAAACTTAAAGTCCTTGGTTGTTTTTATCGTCATGGGGTTGGCTGCTTTTGCCACACTCAAAGGCATCACCGCCGTGCTGCGGGTCAACACGGTAGACAGTGTGGCCATTGATTTTTCGACACCCGCGACGCTCGGCCAGTGGCTCTCAAATTCAACTGGTTTGCCGCCTGCCTCAAGCGCTCTGGCACTGGGTCTGGCACTCGGTCTTGGCTTCATCGTGTGGGCTTTGGCGGGCCGAGATTTTTTACGTTTTGATAACTTGTTTGCTGGCCTTGGGGTTGGTGCCATCATCACCGCCCTGTGGTGGGTCAGCGGCAGTTTTGGTTTTGTGCCCGAGCATCCTGAGACCTTAGAAGCTGTATTTTTGGCTACCAATTCCGGCCGCGCAGAAGCCATGAGCTTTGTCTCGCCGGTGGCTTACACGCTCGACTGGTTGATGTTCTTCAGCGACAAAAGCAAGGTCTTGACCTTGGGCATTGTTTCTGTTGTCGGCGTTGTCGCGGGTTCTGCGGTTTATTCATTGGCTACGCGCTCGTTCCGCTGGGAAGGCTTCGGCGGTACCGAAGACACTGCCAACCATCTGATCGGCGCCACCCTCATGGGTGTTGGCGGTGTGGCGGCTATGGGCTGCACCATCGGACAGGGTTTGTCCGGTATTTCAACCTTGAGTGCCACCAGCTTTGTCGCCTTGGCTGCGATTTTGCTCGGTGCCGTTGCTGGGCTCAAATACCAGATCTGGCGCCTTGAGCGAACTCTTTAGTGCCTGATTTGTTGCCGCTGGACGCTGCCGCGCCAGCTGATCTGGAGCGTCGCTTTGGCGGTCTAGCGCGGCTCTATGGCCAGGCTGGTGCCCAGCGCATTCGTCAAGCCCATGTGGTGGTGGTGGGCTTGGGCGGTGTGGGCTCATGGGCTGCAGAAGCACTCGCCCGCAGCGGCGTTGCCAAACTCACGCTGATCGACCTCGACCATATTTCTGAGTCCAACATCAACCGCCAACTTCACGCTTTGGACAACACGCTGGGACAGTCTAAGGTCGAAGCCATGCGCGAGCGCATTGGCTTGATCAACCCCAGTTGTGTCGTGACCTGTGTTGAAGAATTCGTCGACGCAAGCAATTGGCCGCACATCGCAGGGCTTGATGGACTGGACAACAACGCGCCCCTGGCCGTGTTGGATGCTTGTGATCAAGTCAGGGCCAAAACAGCCATGGCTGCTTGGGCACTTCAGCACAGCGTGAACTTCATCACGGTCGGTGCCGCAGGCGGTAAGCGTCACGCGCACCGCGTTGACATCGAAGACCTCTCACTCACCACACACGATCCTTTGCTCGCACAGCTGCGTTACCGACTGCGCAAAGAGCAGGGCGCTGCACGCGTGGGCAACATCGGTATCGCCTGCGTCTTCAGTCGTGAGCCCATCGTGCAGCCCGATGCATTGTGCGAAGTTGACCTCCCCAACGAGGCCAATGACGGTAGTCTGAATTGTCATGGTTACGGATCAGTGGTCAGCGTCACGTCGACCTTCGGTGTCTGCGCGGCAGGTTGGTTGCTTGACAAAATAGCTTCAGGGTCTCAAATTAAGCCCAAAAGGACGCTATAATTCGAGGCTCAGCTGATTCGGACAAAATCTTAGTCAGAGGAGAGCCAAGAAGAATAAGTGGGACGTTAGCTCAGTTGGTAGAGCAGCGGACTTTTAATCCGTTTGTCGTGGGTTCGACCCCCGCACGTCCCACCAGATTCTTCAATTTAATCAAGCACTTACGAGTATTCGTCAGGTGCTTTTTTTACGTCTGTACTTCAAGTCCGCTACACTGAATTGGCGGCCAAACAACAACGGAACGTCTAGTATGACAAGTCTCACTCAAACCGGGTTTTGGCAGCAATGGCACTTGATGCTGGTGCTCAGCCTCATAGCGCTCATCGCCCTTAACTTCCTGAGCCGTTTTGTCATACCCGCACTGCAATTAAAAGGCCGCTTGGCCAGGGTGCTGGCCAAATTGGAAGACCTAAAAGCGGGCGCTAAAAATGGCGCGGTCGATCTGGACAAGCTGGAAAGCGACGTCATGACCGAGCCGCGCATGGCGCACCTATGGGCCCAATACGCCCATTGCCTGAACGTACCCAGGGACGGCGTCCAAGCGGATCGTATGGTTTCTGGGCCGCAAGAGCGTGTGCGTGTGCTGTCCGAACTGTTTTTCAATGCGATGAAAGCCAAGTCCGGCGGCGCGGTGGTGGACTTGTCGGACATTGAAAGCAAAGTGGCGGACGACCCGCAGCTCTCCAGCCTGTGGGCCGAGTATTCCGACGCGCTGGACAAGCGCAACGAGTTACCGGATCCCGTCAGCAGCAGAGTACGGCGCTGGCGCGCATCGGCCCTAGCTGAAACCTTTTTTTCGGAGTATGCGTTGGTGGACTCACCTTTGCGCTCTGACTTTTACAAGCACGTGCCCGGCATACTGACGGGGCTGGGGATTATTGGCACTTTTTCGGGGCTGATTAACGGCCTGATCCATTTTGATGTGTCGGACCCCGCCACCACCCAAGCTCAGCTCAGCCTGTTGGTGCATACCGTGGGACAGGCCTTTTTTGTGTCGGCGTTGGCCATCGCACTGGCCATGCTATTTACCTGGATGGAAAAAGCGCTGCTCAGTGCCCGCTACAGTCAGGTGGAGAGCCTGCAACACCTGATTGACAGTCTGTTTGAAGCCGGCTCGGGGCAGGAAAGCTTGGAGCGCCTCGTTGTGGCGACAGAAGCCCAAGTCGCTGTCATGCGGGACGTTCTGGCGGAACTGCGCAAGACCTCGGCTTACCTGGCGGCGATGAAATAGACGCACCATGTTTAGATTGCAAACGCCACGGCGCAGGCGCTCCAGAGAAGAGGCAGAAAAACCGTTCTGGATTTCCTTTTCCGACCTGATGACGGCCTTGATGGTGCTGTTTCTGGTCGCCATGGCAGTGGCCTTGATGGTGGTAACCCAGGGCTTGCGCTCGAGCGAGGACATGCGCAAAGACCGAGAAGAGTCGATCATGACCTGCATGGCCGATATGGACAAAATGGCGCAGCGGCCCGAATTTCGCGGCGTCAAAATCAACGGGCAGACCATCAACTTCGGCCCCCTGGCTGAATTCAAAAAAAATGGCAACCAGTTATCCGAAGACCGCATGGCGTTTTTGCGGACCTTTGTTCCTGAGGTGCTGGACGTGGCGCGCACGCCCCAATGCCGCAAGTGGTTACGCCGTTACGTGGTGGAGGGATTTGCCAGCCAGGAAGGCAGTTACCTGCACAACCTCAACCTCAGCCTGGAGCGCTCCCAACGCGTACTGTGCGTGCTGCTCGACGCCAGTGCACCGGACGCGCCCAGCCTAGACGACCGCAAGGCCATACGCCAACAGTTTCTGGTGGGCGGGTCGTCCTTTAATTCGGCCATTCTCAATCAACCGGAAAAAAGCCGTCGGGTTGCTTTGCGCTTGGAATTTAAGGAGCTGCGCAAAGAATGCCTGCCGACGGATGCTGCCTGCAAAGCCGACGACGCGCTGCCGATTCCCTGGGATGACGACTTTAGATGCCCGGTGCAAAGTCGCTGATACACGGTGCGCCGCCATGGGTTGCACAAGACAGGCCATGTGCTTGAGTGGAAAATAGGGCCATCTCACTGGAGCTAACGATGACATCACTGAAAAAAATAAACGCAGGCGTGCTTGATGTCTCTTACGCGGAATCCGGGCCGCCAGACGGATCGCCTGTTTTCTTGATGCATGGCTTCCCCTACGACATTCAGGCTTACGCAGAAGTCGCGCCTATTCTGGCGGCCGCTGGTTGCCGAGTCATCGTGCCTTATTTGCGTGGTTTCGGACCGACCCGGTTTTTAAATGCGCAGACGCCACGCTCCGGTGAGCAGGCCGCACTGGGCGCCGATTTGCTGGCGTTGATGGATGCCTTAGGGATACCGCGTGCCGTGTTGGCGGGTTATGACTGGGGCGGTCGCGCCGCCTGTGTGGTTGCCGCGCTTTGGCCTGAGCGTTGTTCGGGTCTGGTGTCTTTCAACAGTTACAACATCCAGAATATTGCGCGTGCGATGGTGCCGGATGCACCGGAGAGGGAGCACATGCTTTGGTATCAGTATTATTTTCACAGCGAGCGGGGTCGTGCCGGTCTGGAGAAAGATCGTCGTGCTGTGACGCAGCTGTTGTGGAAGCTGTGGTCGCCAACCTGGAACTTCAGCCAGGAGACCTTTGAGCGAAGCGCAGCGGCGTTTGACAACCCTGATTTCGTCGACGTTGTGATTCAGTCGTATCGCCATCGCTTTGCTTTGGCTGCGGGTGATCCGGCTTATTTAGACATAGAGGCCCGTTTGGCCAAGCAGCCGCCGATCACGGTGCCAAGCATCACGTTTGACGGTGCTGACGATGGTGTGCGTGCGCCTTCACAAGCGGGTGCTTCTGCGCAAAGTTTCACAGGTCCGCGTTCACACAGAGTGGTCCCCGGTGTTGGCCACAACATGCCGCAAGAAGTGCCGGCGGTGTTTGCTGCCGCCGTGCTCGAACTTTTGAATGCTGACGTTTCACGCCATGTGTAAGGTGCTTTGATGACGCAGTTTGATGTGCTGGTGGTTGGTTATGGTCCTGCCGGTGCCACCCTGGCCAATCTTTTGGGCCAACGTGGGTATCGGGTCGCGGTGATTGAACAAGCCCCCGCGATTTACGACAAGCCGCGGGCGATCACCGCTGACCACGAGGCCATGCGCGTCTTCCAAGCGTGTGGATTGGCTGACGACATCGCCCGGTCTACCGTGCCGCATCCCGGGACTGATTTTGTCGGTGTTGAGGGGCAAACCATCAAACGGTTTTATCCGCAACCGCCACCGCACCCGCTGGCTTGGGAGCCGACTTGGATGTTTGTGCAGCCGGAGCTTGAGGCCACCCTGCGCAAAGGCGTGGAGCGTTTCGAGCAGGTTCACGTTTTTCTGCAGCATGAATTCGTCAGCTTGAGCCAGACCGATGCTTCTGCGACGGTGAACGTTCGACGCCTTGAAGACGGGCAGATGCTCGCATTTGAGGCCCGTTACGTTGTCGCCTGTGATGGTGCAAGAAGTCCTGTGCGGGAGCAGTTTTCAGCGGCGATTGATGATCTTGCATTTGATGAGTACTGGATCGTCGTCGACGCTTGGTTGCGTGCTGATGTCAAGCTGCCACCGCGTTGTGTGCAGTACTGCCGGCCGTCGCGCCCTGGGACTTACATTGTGGGACCGGGTCAGTTGCGTCGCTGGGAGATCAAGATGTTG
The DNA here is from genome assembly GCA_030654695.1 of Polaromonas sp. GTDB lineage: Bacteria > Pseudomonadota > Gammaproteobacteria > Burkholderiales > Burkholderiaceae_C > Polaromonas. The sequence continues at coordinate 306,317 of JAURWY010000034.1, read as the reverse complement.
CCCGGCGAAAAACCGGCTGATTTTTCCAGCGAGCAATCCATCCGTCAGGTGCTGGCCGAATTTGTGGACACCCATGCTTTGGAGTTGTGTCGACATGCGGTCTATCGCTTTCATGCATTGGTCGTGCACGAATGGCGCTTTGGCCGGGTCTTTCTGATGGGTGACGCCGCACACCAGATGCCGCCATTTTTGGGTCAGGGGCTGTGCGCCGCCATTCGGGACGCGATCAATCTGGTCTGGAAGTTGGATGCCGTCGAGCGACTGGGCGCAAGCCCTCAACTACTCGACACCTACGGCGAAGAGCGTAAACCCCATGTTCGGACCATCGTCAGCCACGCCAAGTCGTTTGGTCTGATCATCGGTGAACTTGATGAGGCGGCTGCACGGCAACGTGATGCCCGATTGCTTGAAGAAATGGCTGCAGGCAAGGCGGAAACTGTTCGGCAGAAATTCATTCCGGGTTTGCAGAGCGGCTTGATCGATAGGGACGCAAAGTCTCAACCGCGTGGGGGTGCCGGAACCTTGTTTGTTCAGCCTTGGGTGCAGACGGGTTCAGAGCCTTTTCATCGGTTTGACGATCTGGTGGGACCGGGCTTCCTGCTGGTATCGGCGTCTGTCGAATCGCTTGCTTGGCTTGATGTGGAAAGCGCTGAAAAATGGCAACGCCTTCAAGGATCGCAAGTGCTTGTCCGATCAGAAGCACACCCGAGTTTGGACGTGCTCCCTGCGCTCGTTGTCACCGAGCGTGAGGGTGTTTTCAAGAAGTGGCTTGATGAACTTGATACAGCGGTCGTTTTGGTCAGACCCGATCGCTATGTTTACGGCACGGCCAAAAACGCCGCTGAATTGCAGCGGCTTGTCGAGGCCTTGCACCAAGTTCTCTTTTATTGAGCCACCCAACCGCCATCCATGTTCCAAGCCACGCCGCGCACGTTGTTGCCTGCGGGTGAGCAGAAAAACACCGCCAACTCGCCGAGTTCTTCGGGCGTGGTGAACTGCATCGAGGGCTCTTTCTCTCCCAGCAACTGGCGTTTGGCTTCTTCGTTGCTGATGTTTTGTGCGGCCGCTTTGGCGTCAACTTGTTTTTGAACCAAGGGCGTCAAGACCCAGCCTGGGCAGATCGCGTTGCAGGTGACGCCGCTGGTGGCTGTCTCTAGTGCGGCGACTTTGGTCAGGCCGATCAGCCCGTGTTTGGCCGCCACGTAAGCTGATTTTTCGGCCGAGCCGACCAAGCCGTGAGCAGACGACACGTTGATGATGCGGCCCCAGTTGGCGGCTTTCATGGCGGGCAGGGCGAGGCGCATGGCGTGAAAAGCGCTGGACAAATTGATGGCCAGCACAGCGTCCCATTTGTCGATCGGAAAATCCTCAATCTTGGCGACATGCTGAATGCCGGCGTTGTTGACCAAAATGTCGACCCGACCGAACTGTTTGGCAGCGAAGGTCATCATCTCTTCAATCTCTAAGGGCTTGCTCATGTCCGCGCCATGGAACGCAACTTGCGTACCGAGTGCTGCAATCTCCGCTTTGGGGCCTTCGTGGTCGCCGAAGCCATTCACCACAATGTTGGCGCCGCGCGCCGCGAGTGATTTGGCAATGCCCAAACCGATGCCGCTGGTGGAGCCGGTGACGAGTGCTGTTTTACCTTTGAGCATGGGGTTTCCTGTGGATGAATTAGGATCAAGTCAGTCGGTGCTATTTGTTTAGCGCTATCTCTATTATCAATTCAGTTAAAAACGATTTAAGCCATGATTCAGCCGACGCTTCATTTCGTCAATTGCCCCGATGCCACGGGTTCTCACCGCATGGCCTACTGGCAATGGGGCGACCCTGCCAGCGCCCATGTGGTGTTGTGCGTGCACGGTTTGACGCGGCAGGGCCGAGACTTTGACGTGCTGGCCCGCGCCCTGTGTGAGCGCGCCAGTGTGGCCGGATCATCTTTGCGGGTCATTTGCCCTGACGTGGTTGGCCGCGGCCAAAGTGACTGGCTGAAAGACCCGGCGGGCTACCAAATTCCGGCTTATGCGGCGGACATGCTCGCCTTGTTTGCCAAGCTGCAAGCTGAAGCACCCATCGGTGTGCTGGATTGGGTCGGCACAAGCATGGGTGGTTTGATCGGCCTTTTGATGTGTGGTCAGCCAGATTTACCGCTGCCGCAGCGCGTGCGAAAATTGGTGCTGAACGACGTTGGACCCACGGTTGAATGGTCTGCACTTCAGCGCATCGGCACCTATTTGGGCAAGAGCGGTGAGTTTGAATCAGTGCAACAGGCGGCTGACGCCATGTGGGCGACATCGTCAAGCTTTGGGCCGCACACGCCAGCGCAGTGGCTGGCCCTGTCCACGCCGATGCTGCGGCTTGTTGACAATCCAGACACTACAGCGCCTAAGCGTTGGAAGCTGCATTACGACCCGGCCATTGCCGAGCCTTTTTGTGCCGCGACTGAAACCGCCACCGAAAAAGGACAGGCTCTGTTGTGGCGCTTGTATGACCAAATCTCTGCCAACACATTGCTGCTGCGCGGTGTTGAGTCAGATTTGTTGAGCGTTGACACCGCCAAGGCCATGACGGAAAGCGGCCCGCGCGCAAGGTTGGTGGAGTTCAAAGGCGTCGGCCATGCACCGACCATGACGTCCGCAGACCAGGTCGCGGTCGTTGCTGATTTTTTAATGGCCGCAGATGAAAAGTAATGGAACACTGACCGACAGTGGTGCGATTCTGGCCGCCACGGCGGACACCTCTTTAGATCAGCCGCAGGCTTTGCTGCGCGCTCGCGCTTTTGCCGAACCGCTGATTGGCAGTGAGTCGCTAGACACGGGCGAAAACATTCTGGCCCATGCCGATGCGGTGGTCGCCATTCTCAAATCAATCGGCGGCAGCGAGGCAATGCAGGCCGCCATTTATCTGGTGCATTCGTGCCCGCACCTGAACAAGCCGCTGGAGGTCATCACCAAAGCTTTTGGTGCAAACTTCGCCACGCTCGCACTTGAAACCAACAAACTGGTGAACGTGCAACGTCAGGCGCGCACGGCCAATGCCCATGCACAGTTGACAGAAGACCCGGCAGTCCAGTCTGAAAATGTGCGCAAAATGCTACTGGCGTTTTCGCGCGACTTGCGCGTGGTCATGTTGCGGTTGGCGTCAAGGTTGCAGACCCTGCGCTATTGCGCTGCCAGCAAGCAAGAGCCGCCGCCTTCACTGGCGCATGAGTCGCTGCATGTGTTTGCGCCCTTGGCCAACCGCTTGGGCATCTGGCAGCTCAAATGGGAAATGGAAGATTTGGCCTTCCGCTTTCTTGAACCCGACACCTACAAGCAAGTGGCTCGCCTGCTCGACGAAAAGCGCGCTTACCGTGAAGGCTTCATGGAGACGCTGCGGGCGCAACTCGAGCGCTCACTGAATCAGCAGGGCATTGCGGCGCTGGTGCAGGGCCGGCCCAAACACATTTACAGCATCGTCAAAAAGATGCGTGGCAAGTCGCTGGACTTTGACCAGGTGTTTGACATTCGCGCTCTGCGTGTGATCGCTGCTGACGTCAAAGGCTGCTACGCCGCGCTGGCTTTTGTGCATGCCAATTACACGCCGATCGACGGTGAGTTTGACGACTACATCGCCAAACCCAAAGCCAACGGGTACCAATCGCTGCACACCGTGGTCCGAGATGACGCTGGGCGCGCGGTTGAAATCCAGATCCGCACGCAAGCCATGCACGACCATGCAGAACACGGCGTGGCAGCGCACTGGGCCTACAAAGAAGCGGGCACCAAGGGCTACGCGGGTGTCTCAGCCAGCAGCGAGTACGACGCCAAGATCGCGGTGCTGCGCCAATTGTTGGCTTGGGAACGCGATCTGTCTGGCCCCCTGTCGGCCAAGGCGCAAAGTGCCGGGCAGGGTCTTTTTGAAGACCGTATTTACGTTCTGACACCTGAGGCGGCTGTGGTTGAACTTCCTCGCGGTGCCACCTCGGTCGACTTCGCTTACAGCGTTCACACCAGCCTAGGCCATCGTTGCCGTGGTGCACGTCTGGACGGCTTCATGGTACCGCTCAACACGCCCTTGCAAAATGGGCAGACCGTAGAGGTCATCACCGTCAAAGAAGGCGGGCCGTCGCGCGACTGGCTGAACCCGGAGCTGGGCTTTTTGTCGAGCGCCCGGGCCAAGTCCAAAGTGCGCGCTTGGTTCAATGGCTTAGCCATGCAGCAGACGGTGGCGCGTGGCCGGGAAGCGGTTGAAAAATTACTGCAGCGTGAAGGCAAGACGGCCATCAAGCTGGACGACTTGGCATCGCAGCTGGGTTTCAAAAATGCAGAAGACCTGTTTGAGGTGGTTGGCAAAGACGAGTTGTCGCTGCGCACCATCGAAAACATGCTCAACCCGCCTGAGCCATCGCCAACCCAAGACGATTACGTTCTGGCCAAAAAGCCGCGCTCGGACAAGTCCGCTAAAAGCACTTCGGGCGGGGTGCTGGTGGTGGGCCTCGACTCCTTGTTGACGCAGTTGGCCAAGTGCTGCAAGCCGGCACCGCCGGATGCGATTTTGGGCTTCGTCACCAAAGGCCGCGGCGTGAGTATTCACCGGGCTGACTGCAGCAACTTTCGCAACATGGCGTCCGGCAGTCCAGACCGTGTGATTGATGTGGCGTGGGGTGGTCAACAGGCTGCCGCTGGTGCCTTGTATCCGGTCGATGTGGCGATCGAGGCGACCGACCGCCAAGGTCTGCTGCGCGATATTTCAGAAGTTTTTTCAAAAGAAAAAATGAACGTCATTGGTGTCCAGACGCAATCGGTCAAAGACAACCGGGGCGGTACCGCGTGGATGACCTTCACGGTAGAAGTGGGCGACTCAGGCCGATTGAATCATGTGCTGGGCGTGGTGGCTGAGGTTGCCGGGGTGCGCGCTGCGCGGAGGCGTTGAGCCCGCTTTTAAGTTGTAGGAATGTTTCCACGTCAATTTTTAGATGCCTGTCCAGAATCGATGTTTCTGACTGCTACAATGACTAGATCGAACAGTACAGGCGCGTAGCTCAGCTGGTTAGAGCACCACCTTGACATGGTGGGGGTCGATGGTTCGAGTCCATTCGCGCCTACCAAATATAAAACCTCGTAAGTCGTTGATTTTCAACAGCTTACGGGGTTTTTTGGTTTCTGAAGTGTGGTGGACAAGTGTTGATTATTTAGGCGAGTGTGAAAAAAGTGTGAAAAAGCACGTTGAAGACAGTCTCGTTTTTTAGCAGTTGGATCAGCTCTTCCTTCTTCAATCCGATATTTTTTGCACGGCAGCTTGTTAAGTGCAAAAAAACCATCGGAGCTTATCGCTAGATCGAAAAGCCGGACCACACCCACCTCGAGCGTTAAGGTAAGGGCAGGGGTGATGAGATCCGGTCACCAATCCATAAGCCAAGGCCGCACAGAGCCACGCAGTCTGCCGAAATACATGCGCAACACCGTGCCGATGGCGTAGAACGGCGTGCCCGTCACGATGTAACTGTCCGCGAATCCCCATATTGCGGAGGTAGTTGATCGCAGGCATCCTAAGCCGTATGGAACCAACCCCCAACTTTTTAGAAGTGGCGCAACGCAGCAACAGCGCACCACTGACCCGACACGGTGAAGAATTCTGGCGGCAGGCTGTGCGTGACCACGAAAGTTCAGGCCTTAGCCTGAGTCAGTTTTGTCTGGAGCGCGGGCTTGCCAAGGCCACCTTCTTCAAATGGCGCAAGGTGTTGAGGCAGCAGTTGCACAGCAGCTTGCCGACACCGCACCAAGAGGTGCAATCTGAGATCCAGTCGCTGCCAGGCTTCTTGGCTGTGCCATTGAGCGCAACGCAGGCCAGCCCTGCAAAAGAGTCGCCACAATTCTCTGCGCGAACGGATGCCGAGCACCAGGGCCGTGACGCCAAGCTGTCCATCAAACTCGGTGGCGTTGATGTGGCGCTCACGGGCCACTATGCTGACCGTGTCATGCGAATCATCACCGAGCGCCTGAGCGGCGGCGGATTTCGTTAGGCTTGCCGATGCTGGTGAACTCCAACACTTGCGCGTGGATCTGCGAGCATCCGGTGGACATGCGTAAATCGATTGACGCCCTAGCTGTGCTGGTAGAGCCGCTGTTCAGCGCCAACCCACTATCAGGTCATCTTTTTGTTTTTTTGTGCCGCCACCGCATCCGCGTCAAGATCCTTTACTGGGACCGAACCGGCTTTGCCCTTTGGTACAAACGGCTCGAAGGCGCACGCTTTGCACGCCCCGGTGAAATTGCCAAGGCAGGCCTGAACATGGCGCAGTTATCAGCTTGGCTGGAGGGCATGCCGATCGCTCAAAGTAGCTTCAAAACTGTGAGTGCGACGCGCGTCAGCTAAAGCGCAAGGCGGGCTATTTTTTTGCCCGTTATTCAGGCATTTTTATTGCGATTTTTACGCCTTTTTGGCCGTCATTTTGTCAACGCTTGAGCTCTAGAAACGTTAACTAAAGATGCTCGCCTTGGCCCCTTTGAACGTTGACACACTGCCTGATGATTGTGCCGTTTTGAAGGCGCTCCTGGTCAAGCTGCATGCACAATACAGCGCCGCCGTTGAGGCCATGCACCAGCAGATATTGAAGCTGCGTCACGCCCAGTTTGGCGCCAGCAGTGAGCGCCTGAGCGCACAGTCCGAACTCTTCGCCGAGATACTCAATTTACCTCTGCCGCCCGTCGTCAAACAAAAGGTCTCTTACGAGCGCCATCGCCAGGGCCGCCCGGCATTGCCAAAGGACCTGCCACGCCAACGCATTGAATACCACCTAGATGCGCAGCAGGTGGCCCAATTCGATAGCGTCAAACCCCTCGGCGAGGAGTTGAGCGAAACCCTGCAATACATACCCGCGCGCTTGCTCGTGCTGGAGCACGTTCGCATCAAGTATGCCTGCACCAAAGACGGCCAGAGCACGGTGCGTACGGCCTATGCACAGCCATCTCCATTGCCAAAGAGCAATGCGGATGCCAGCTTGTTGGCACAGATACTGACGGCCACCTACGCAGACCACGTGCCGTTGAACCGCCAGTCCATGATTTTGGGTCGCCACGGCTTTGACGTGCCGCGCTCCACCTTGACTGATTGGAAACTCGCCAGCGCTGAGCTGTTGAGTGTCCTGCTGGCACCGCTGATTGCGCACACCTTGTCAGCGCCTCGCTTGCATAGCGACGACACGACTGTGCAATTGCGCGATGCAAGCAAGGCCACGACACACACCAGCAGACTGTGGGCCTATCTGGGCGCCGGTCAGCGCCAAGATGGCCAAGGCCAGTGGGCGGTGCACCCGCCCTCGGTTGTCTTTGAATTTACGAGGACACGTCAGGGGATCCATCCGCAGCGGTTCTTGAAGGATTACCGCGGTTACTTGCAAATCGACGCCTATTCGGGCTATGACGCCTTGCTCAAATCGGGTGCCATCGTAGCCGTCGGTTGTATGGCTCACACAAGACGGCATTTCTTTGAGGTGGCCCGCAAAGACCCCAACCCACAAGGGCTGGCCGCGCAGGCGCTGGCCTGGATTGCCAAGCTCTACGAGATCGAGTCCCACATCAAAGACCACCCGCCCGACCAGAAGCTGCTGACCCGGCAGACCCAGTCGCGCCCCGTGCTTAATCAGTTCCATGCGTGGCTTGCAGGCCATGCCCCCGGCATTCCGGCGCGCAGCGAATTGGGACAAGCCTTTGGCTATGCCTTACGGCAATGGGCGACGTTGACTCGGTACACCGAAGACGGAATCCTCATGCCCGATAACAACCTGATCGAGGCCGCCATACGTCCGGTTGCCGTCGGCAGGCGAGCGTGGCTATTCCTAGGTGCTGAGCGAGGTGGCCACGTGGCCGCCACCATGTATTCGCTCATCGGTACCTGCCGGCTCAATGGGGTGGAGCCCTATGCTTGGCTTAGCGATGTGCTCAAGCGCCTGCCCAATCAACCCGTGACTAAACTTGCCGACTTGTTGCCATTCAACTGGAAGCGGCAATCTATCACTCAAATTTGACAGCCCGTGCAAGGGGGCGAGAAAGGGCGACGAGGCAAATCTATGGACTGGCATAACCTGATGTCTACTCTAGCTACCCAGGCCAGCGACTTGGAGCTGCTGCAACTGCAAACCGCAGTGGCGCATTTGCTCATGCAGCCTGCGCGCATCATTGCCATTCGCCAGCAATTGCACGTCGGCCAGGCGGTTCAATATTGGGACGTGCGCGACAACTGCATGCGCACCGCCAAGGTCATCGAGTTCAAGCCAGACCAACTCATGATTCAAGCCTCGCACGACGGCAAGTACAGACGAGTTCCCTATGCCGCCGTTGCACTGGACTCCTGCGCAAAGATTCCACCGCCGCCCAAAGAAGTTCTGCCACGCAGAGAAGACTTTGCAGTCGGCGACACGGTGAGCTTTGAAGGACGCGATCTGATCAGGAAGTTCGGCAAGATCGCACGGATTAACCAGAAAACGGCATCCATCGTCTGCGAGGATCGCCATGAGTGGCGCGTTTCCTTCGCGCTACTTCAGCGCGTCATCAACATTTAATCGGCCGGCCTAACCAACATCGCGCATCCGCGCAATATGGGGATTCGCGGACAGTTACGACTTGCCGATGGTTTCAATGGTCAATGCTGGTTCAGCTGGTCTAGCGCTAGGACTTTGCTGAATACGCTTGAGTGTTGTGGTGAATTCCAGAACGGCATCGCTGCAAGTAGATAAATGCCATAAGATGGCAATCTTTGCCACTCATGGAGGTTTTATGGCTTTAAACGTATCTTTGCCGATGGAGCTTGAAGCGCGGGTGCGCCAGCATGTTGCATCGGGTCTTTATGGCTCGGCCAGTGAAGTCATCCGCGAAGCACTGCGGCTGTTCGAGGCTTACCAATCAGTGCAGCAATCCAGTCTGGCCGCCATCAGGGCCGACATCGCTCAAGGCATGGCCGATGTGAACGCTGGTCACGTCAGCAAAATGGACATGGCCGCCATCAAGTCCCAAGGCCGTGCGCTTAAGAAAACGTCTTGATGGCATCGGTATTTTTTGCCCGTAGTGCGCAGACTGACCTTCTGGAAACGTGGTCGTTTATTTCGGAGCAAAGCTTCGAGGCTGCTGACCATGTTTTGGATGTCATCGAGAAAGAAGCCCAGACACTGGCCTTGCAGCCATTGATGGGTAGAGCACGTCCTGAGTTAAGCGCGGACATCAGGTGTTGGCCGACATCGACCTCGTACAACCTGTACTACATCCCTGAAGAGTCAGGCGTCATCGTCGTCCGAGTTTTGCACCATGCCCGCGATATTCAGAGCAGGGATTTTCTGAACTGACGGCAAGCGCATTTTTGGGGCAATCCACCTTCAGCATAAGCACATTTTCAAGGGGTTTCCCCGGTGGCAGCATTGAACAAAGTTGGATCAAAATCGAAAAATATCTTTTTCCACAAGGGAGTTGACAATGAAGTTTATTCGCTGCGTTCAAACTAGTCTCAGCTTGCTGGCATTCTTCGTTGGCGCCACTGTGCAGGCGCAGGGGTTTCCGGATCGTCCAATATCAATGATCGTCCCCTTCACCCCTGGGGGCGTTTCCGATATCACCGCTCGCCCTTTGGCCATTGGGATGGCTGTCAACCTAGGTCACAACATTGTGATTGACAACCGCGGTGGGGCCGGAGGGGCTATCGGCATGTCAGCCACAGCCAAGGCAAGGCCCGATGGCTACACCTTGATGATGGCCTTGCCCAGCATCATTACCATTCCAATTTCTGATCGCATCAGTGGCCGAGCTGCAACTTTTCAAATGGATCAGTTCAAGCCTATTGCACGCTTGACTGCCGATCCTACGGTTCTAGCGGTACGCGCTGACAGCAAATGGAATACCTTGGCTGACTTCATACGCGACGTAAAAGCCCAGCCTGGCAAGGTGTCATACAGTTCGTCTGGCATTTATGGCACCACGCACGTGGCCATGGAAATTCTGGCGAATGCGGCTGGATTGCAGATGATCCACGCTCCTTTTAGCGGCGGTGGCCAACAAATTCAAGCTTTATTGGCTGGTCAAGTTGATGCCACCATGCAAACACCCGGTGCCATTGCAGCGCATATTGCATCAGGCAAACTGCGCTTATTAACGGCTATGAGCCGAGACCGTATTCCCTCGCAACCTGATGTGCCCACAGCGCGCGAATTAGGACATGACGGCGAGTTTTATCTTTGGACAGGCGTCTTCGCCCCGGTGGGAACGCCCGATGCGGTCGTTAATCGCTTGCGTGCGGCGGTCAAAGAGGGTTCGGGGCACCCCGCATTCATACAAGCTATGGCCGCACAACGCACGCCCATTCAGTATTTGGACAGTGAGGACTTTGCACGTTTTTTGCAGGTTGACACGCGAAGGCTGGATGCGGTGCTGACCAAGATGGGCAAAATCGAGTGATCTGAGTTTCTTTATCCAACCGGTCCCCTTTTATGCAAATCATTAATTTTCAGTCATTTTTTGGCCCTCGCGTGGGCGTGCTCGATAACGACTTCGTTGTCGATGTGCTGGCCTCGCACCAAGCTAATCCCGCATTCACGCACGAAGCTGCCGTTCACCTGGGCAACACCATTTCGGTCATTGAGCACTGGCAGGTGTTACGCCCCGGCTTTGAGCAGGCCGTCGCAAACAGCATAGAGAGCGGTGTCGGCCGCATACCGAGCGCACAAGTGCATCTTTTGGCGCCAATGATCCCAAGCTCCATCCTTTGTTCGGGAAGCAACTATCTGAGCCACAACGCCGAAAAAGCCAACGCTGATATCAGCGGCAAGGAGCCTGAGTTTTTCATCAAGACTGGCGATTGTGTGGTCGGCCCTGGAGCAAACATCGTTCTTGATCGGGTTCTGACTCAGAAGCTTGATGGTGAGGTGGAATTGGCAGTTGTTATTGGCAAACCAGGCCGACATATTCCGAAGGAGCGAGCGCTTGAACATGTGTTCGGGTACACCATTGTCAACGACGTCACCGCGCGAGACCGTCAGGTGCGTAGCCGCCCTGACGGTAGCTTTTGGTATGAACTGGGTCGGGGCAAGTTTTTTGACTCTAGCGCACCTCTTGGGCCTTGCATTACGACCGCCGACGAACTTGGCGACCCACAAAACCTGATGGTGCGCTCTTGGGTCAACGGTGAACTTCGCCAAATCAGCAGTACGTCTCAGATGATTTGGAGTGTTGCCGAGTTAGTTCATTTTTTCTCGGTCAACGTGACGCTACGGCCTGGCATGGTCATCATCACCGGCACACCCAGCGGCACAGCTTGGTCTACTGATACAGAGCTAGGCGGCCGATGGAGCGGCACCGATGGAATGGTCCCGGCTAAGGGTTACCTCAAAGACGGCGATCGTGTGATCTGTGAGATTGACAAAATTGGTCGCCTTGAGAACACTGTGATCGAAAACCGCTGAGTGACTATTCGGAATTTAATCTGGCGACCGCACAATAGGCGCTCACCAGATCTATGTCCGCATCTATGACCTGCGCCACAGCTTTGCTAGCTTTCTGGTCAACGCCAGACGTAGCTTGTGTGAAGTGCAAAAGATTCTCGGCCATACCCAGATCAAGACCACCCAGCTCTATGCCCACCTGAGCCAAGACATGTTGATTGATGCCGCCAATGTCGTGCCGTTCACGATGGCCTTGCCGATGGTCTCAATGGTGCAGCATTCACCCCCACAAATTTCCCAAGCTGCTTAGTGGGCAGTGACCTCGAATTTCAAGCCGGTAGCTTTGAGTACGGCGCTGAGTGTCCTGATGGTTGGGTTGCCGCGGCTTGAGAGCGTGCGGTACAGGGTCTCGCGTGAAAGATGAGCCTTTTCGGCAATAGATGCCATGCCGCCCCGCGCTTCGACGACTTTTCTAAGAGCCGTTAAGTAGGTCTTTGGATCATCGTCCTCACTCGCAGCGTTGATGAACTCGGCTGCGAACGCTGCGTCTTTGAGTTGCTCAAAGAGCCAGTCATCATGTTTCATGATTACGGTCATTTCTTTCCCCTTTGCTGCCATTCTTTCCATCGTTCAATCGCTCGGGCAATGTCTGTTGACTGGCCTCGCTTGTCGCCACCGTCACACAGCAAGATAACGCGCTTACCTTCAATGGCGTAGTAAACCCGGTAGCCCGGCCCCCAATCAATACGCAGTTCCCAGACGCCCTCGCCAACAGGTTTGCAGTCCCCAAAATTACCATTGTTCAGCCGAATCAGACGAGCGGCAACCCGGGCTTGAGCCTGTCGGTCCCTCAACCCATCAAGCCAGCGGGCGAATAGGTCTTGCCCATCAGGACTAAAGTAGTGCCGCAATTCATACACAAACTCATTGTAGCTTAAAGGCTACTTTTATCAACCACCCAGCATACGGATAGTGCGCCACTTCGCTGGGTCCCAGCAGCGCAGTAGTGCCGACCAGCCTGGTCAAAAATCCAGTGGTCACGCCGACTTACAGGCCAGTAAAGGAAAGCCAACCAAGTAAACGTGCGGGCTAAGGGAGCCCCCTTGGGTGGCGGACGGGTAGACCAGCACGGGCAACGCTTGCGAAGCAAGCAAGCCACAACCTAAGCACACCACTAGGGCAACAGACGGCGGCGCGTAAGAGGCGAAGCGGCTGGGAAGCGCCGATGACTGGTGACCGCTCCAGCGCAGTGACTGGCGATCACTTTCTGAAATGCGGCGTTATGTAACTTTGACGTAGCTGTGGATCACCAACGCTGGTCGAGCTGGGATGCCAGCACGATGCGTAAGCGAGCTGAGACACACACCCAGCGCCACAGCGCTCATGAAGCCATCATTGCAAAGCAACTGGCTACGTAACTCCCCTGCAGCTTGGCAATGACGGTACGCCGTCTTTGCCACTGACCAAACCCACAGACCTGCAAACACAAGCCAAGTGACGATGTGCCTTTGTGACCAAGCGAAGCGACTCACGGGGGCCCATGGTCACGCTGGTAGCAAAAGCTACTTCAGCTCGATGGTTCGAGTCCATTCGCGCCAACCAAAATTGGTAGGGAAATCAAGCACTTAGCGTAACAGCTCGGTGCTTTTTTTTCGTCGGTAGGGGGCCGGTCAAGCTTGGTGCTTGACCCCTGTTGCAACCGTCTTCAGGTCAAACTCAATCGCCGGGTTTCCCACTCAAGTTGCCAAGCCGCCATGTTTTCAATCGGCATGGGTCTGGCGATGAAATAGCCTTGGGCCAGCTCGCAGCCAGCGTTGCGCAGCCAGTGCCAAGAAGCTTCGTTTTCAACGCCTTCGGCCAATACCTTCAGACCCAACTGGCGGCCCAATGCAATGGAGCTCTCGACGATCATGCGCGAGGCGGCATCGGTCTCGGCGGCACGCACAAAGACCAGGTCAATTTTGAGCTCGCTGAACGGAAAATTTTGCAGATGCTCCAGTGATGAGTGCCCCGTGCCAAAGTCATCAATCGACAACGCAAATCCCTTGAGTCGCAAGCGGGTCAGGATATCCATCGCCCTGGTCGGGTCGGTTGGTACTGAGGTTTCGGTCACCTCAAACATGATTTTTTCAGCCTTGCACCCAACCCGGTCGACGGCCGCCAGCACGGCCTCGGGAAACGTCAGGTCGGTCATGGCAACCGGCGGCAAGTTGATGGACAAGGTGCCGGTAAATCCCAAGCTGCTGGCATTGCGCATGCATTCCTCCAGAGCCAGATTGATCACTTTGCGCGTCAGGGGCAGGGCCAGTCCGCTGGTTTCAGCCAGCGCAATGAAGGCATCCGGGTACAGCAGGCCATGCTGCGGATGCTGCCAGCGCACCAGCGCTTCCACGCCCACCCAGGCACCATCGGTCAGCGCGACTTGCGGTTGGTAGTGCAGCACCAGTTCATTGTTTTCAATGCCCCGTGCCAGATCGTCTAGGCTGATCTCATGGAGAAGCCTCGGCTTGGTGGCCTGCAATTCAGGCGCTTGCAGCATAGCCAGCAAATTTTCGGCGCGAAATGGCTTGGTCAAGATGCCCGCAACCCGCACGCCCTGCAACTCGGCCAACAGTTTGGCGGACTGCAACATGGCCGCGCTGTGGCCGCTCACAATCACCAGTCGTCCGGAGAAGCGGGCGGCGGCCAGTTGGCGAATCACCTCAATGCCGTCCATGTGTGCCATGGCAATGTCAAGTATCAGTAACTCAGGTTGTGCCACCAACAGGGTGGCCAGCTCGCGGCCGTCATGGGCCATCACGGTGCCGTAGCCCGCGGCCTGCAAGACTTCGCTCATGAAATCACACATGGCAAGGTCATCGTCGAGCAGGGCAACGCAGGGGCGTTTGATCATGAGGTTTCTTTCAATGTGGGTGTCAAGGCCTGACGCACCAGGGTGGCCAATGCCGGTTGCCGGAACGGCTTTTCAAGAATGGCGCCGCCGGGTCGCTCGAGCCCACGGTCCGCCACATCGGCAAAGCCTGAGATGTAGAGCAACGCCATGTCTGGTTGGTCGACGCGGGCAGCGCGGGCCAGCTCGAAACCATTCATGCCCGGCATGATGACGTCGGTCACCATCAGCGTGTAGGGTCGGCCTGCGGTGATGCCATCGCGTAAAGCGGCCAGCGCCGAAGTCGGTGTGGCGCACGGGGTCACCTCGTAGCCGAGTGCCTTGAGCCAGTTGGCGGTGACGGCCAGCAGTTCAATTTCGTCATCCACCACCAGCACGCGTTCGTGGCCGTGAGGCATGGCTTCAGCTGTTTGAAGGTCGGCCGTCCCGGTCGTCGTGCCGGCGTCTGCTGCTGCCACGATGGGCAACATCAGTCGCAGCGTGGTGCCATGGCCGGATTCGCTGTAGATCGTCAGGTCACCGCCACATTGTTTGACAAACCCATGCGCCATCGACAGCCCCAGGCCTGTGCCTCGGCCGCGCTCCTTGGTGGTAAAAAATGGGTCTAGCGCACGGGCTAAAACCTCGGGGCCCATGCCTTTGCCCGTGTCACTCACGCTCAGTTCGGCGTATTGGCCGGGCTTTAATCTGATACCGACTTCATCCGCTTGAATCGTGCGCAGCTTGCTCGACAATGTGAGGCGGCCGCCGTCGGGCATGGCATCGCGGGCGTTGATCACCAGGTTCAGCACGGTGCTGGCCAGCCCGCCGGGGTCCACTTCAACCATCAGCTTGTCTTCCAGCGACAAGGTCACCTCAACGGCTTTGCCGGCGGTGTGCTGCATCAGCGGCAGCAGTTCGTTGAGACGGTTACTCAGGTCCACCGCTTCTTGGCTGACCGTCTGAGTGCGGGCCACGGCCAGCAAGCCGCGCGTCAGGTCGGCACCCCGCAGCGCGGCGGTCAGGGCGATGTTCAGTCTGGCCTGGGCGGGTTCGTTAGCCCCCAGTTGGCTGGCCAGCAGATCCAGGCTGCCGATGATGATGCCCAGCATGTTGTTGAAGTCGTGTGCCAAACCGCCTGTGAGCTGGCCAATGGCATCCATCTTTTGCGATTGCGCCTGTCGGAATTCAGCCTTGCGCCTGACCGAAATGTCTTCGGCCACCGACAGCAGCACGGTCCGGCCATTTAGCGTGACGTTGCGCCCGCTCACCTGAACCTGCACGCGGCTGCCATCGGGGCGAACGTATTCTTTTTCAACGGGTCCATAACTTCCCGTTGTCTGCAGGGAGATGATTTGGGCAGCGTCCAACGCCTGGTACTCGGGCGGAGTGACTTCTGCATTGGTCATGGCTTTGAATGGAGCATGCGCTCGTCCCAGCAGCGTCAGGAATGCTGGATTGGCATCGATAAAGTCACCTTGCGCGGTGCGCAAGGCGACCCCAATGGGCAGCTGTTCGAGCAGCTGTTGGGTGAACTCAGCCTGTTCAGTGCGCCCTTTAGTCGATGTTTTTAACCGCATGTCTTGGGCCTCGCGCTGGCCTTGAAATTGCAGCAACGTGCCCGCCAGCAAAAAGCAAAAAGCGATGATCAGCCAGTCTTCCCAGTGGATCATCATTGGCGCAGCTTTTTGGTCGGGCCGCACAATCATCAGGCGTTGGCGGCCCAAAAATTCGTAAGTGTGTTCAACGTAAAGGCCTTGTCGCAACTGCTCTGGCTCTAGGTGAGCGTGGGGGCGTGCGTTCTCATTGGACGCAGACGAAGCGATCAATTGGGACTCGACACCGTTCGCGCCATTTGCCTGATCAAAAACAAAGTACTCCGTATGGGTTGGGCGCAAGCCACGGCGTATTTCTGTAAAACGGGCGTCAGGTTGAAAGGCGCTGACGATCACGCCGCTGAGGGCTTGCTGGCGCTGGCTGGCGCTGGCCAATGGCATGTCCTGTTGGTAAACCGGCGCCATGGTCAATACGACGGGGAAGCCACTTGGACTTTGCACTAAGTGAGTCGGCGCGCTGGCCGTCAGCCTGCCGCTGGTCGTGGCTTGTTGAATCGCTGCGAGGCGCAGAGCGTCGGACCCCAAGTCAAACCCCTGTATGTGGCCAAATTTTGCCAGCGGCTCGACGCGGGTGATGGGAAAATAGGTGTCGCGCACCCCTGTGGCCACCTTTTTACCCGCAGCACCGTGCTCAAAAATCACAAATGAAGAGTCACCCTCTCGATGCATTTGTTTTTCAAAATGAGCGCGATCTGCTGCCGGTATGCGGGGAGCCCAGCTCAGGACGCTTGTGACTGGGTCTTGTTTTAGGAGTTCTGCGCTAAAGGTCTGGAACTCATTGGGACTGACTACTTTTGAGGATTCAAAAAGTGCTTTCAGTGCGAACATCTGCATCACTTGGGCTTGCATCAGGCCGTCGTGCATGGCAATTAATTCACTCGCGTCCGCGCTCAGAGATTTGATTTTTTGCTTGCCGAAGGACTGTTCATCAACGCCAAGCTCCAAGATGCCCATACCCATGAGCAGGCAAGCCAAACTGAGTAAAACTGAGTCACGTTGAAATGGCATCTTGCGAAATTTCAGCGCCAGAAAATACAACAGGGGGCCAAAGCTCAGCATGCCGACCAAGTCGCCCATCCACCAGGTTCGCGTTAGGCTGGCCTCAGCGGATCGCGGAGCCTCACCCGATAGCACCAGACTGGCGGTGTCAATACTGGGAACAAGCGTGGTTGCCAGCGCAATAAGGACGGTCATGAACGTCGCTAAACGCAGCGGTGTCATGCGCACCATGCGTTGCTGGCTGGCGGGTGTGGTGAATTGACCAATGCCTAGAAAGCGCCCAATGAGCCAGGCCGCCAAGGCGGCTTGTGCGGTGGAGCCGCTCGCGATCAACACCAGGGAGGCCACCGCGTGTTGGTTGATATCCCCTGAGATGAGTGAGCTGCCGGCTGCGAGGGCCCCTAACCAGACCCCGGCGCTGGCGCGCCAACCCAACTGCATGAAGGCGGCCAGCGCGAGGGCTGCGGGTAGCCAAAGCAGGGGCAGAGGCCCGGCCATGAATGCATTTGGCAGCGTCAAGCACAACTTGCCCAATGCCCCATACAGCGCCGTGATGATCAGGGTTTCCAGCAGGCGCGCCCCTACTTGCGTGGCACTGACGTGTATTTTCATGGCGGTGTGAGTGGGGGGGTCAAGATTCAAGGGCCAACGCTAGGCGGGTAATGCCCTGACGCTTTGAATTTTTTGTAGACACCGGTGCCTGCACCCTCGCGGTCCAGCAACTCATGAAATTGTGTCAAATGTGCTTGTCATAAATTTGATTTTTTGCCACCGTAGACATGTACGAAAGGCAGCAAGTTATTAGAGCCTTGAACTTTTTAAATCAGTATTTTATTATTAATTTTTATTGTATTTTTCATAAATTAATAATATTAATTAATTTATTAAAATATTGAAGTCATTTTTATAACTATTTTAAATTTGTAATGACGTGGGCTCAGCACGCGCTAATCAGAATTTAAGGCTGGCTTGTAATAGGGGGAATAAAGTCCAGGTGTTCCTGAATACCAGTTCTGGCAGCGTGACAGGTGTGGTGACCAGGGCAGGCGACTTCACCTTCAGCACCGTGGCGCCTAGCGCAGGCGCACTGGGCACTTTGCGGACAGTTTGATCGACATCGACCACACCACGGGATTGGGCGGCCAAGTGACGTGGAATTACAGCGTGGCTAATTCGGCTATCGCGTACTTGGCCGTAGGCCAGAGCAAGGTCGAGACTTTCAGCTTCAACCTGCTGGACGACCATGTCGGCAGCGTGGCCGCGACCGTCAGCGTGACCATCGTCGGTGTTGGCGCCGCAACCGTTTAGGTTTGGGCTCGGATTTTCTGATTCAAAGCTGTTTGTAGGGCTTGCGCAAGGACTACCCTTGCGTGGGCGCCCCGCAGACCCGCTAAGCTTGAGGGTAAACCAAGGGATGAAAGCGGCTCAGAGCTTTCTAGAATGAACCCAAGTTGCCTCACGTCCTTGAAAGAATCAGAACTTTGTCAAAAGCTAAAAATAGCACCGGGGAATCCGATGCCGAATCATTGAAGAGTCCTGTCGACAAGGCTGTCCCCATCCGGGTGATTAAGAAATACCCGAACCGGCGTCTCTACGACACCGCCACCTCCACCTATATCACCCTCACGGATGTCCGGCAGCTGGTGATGAGCGGGACTGTCTTTGTGGTGCGCGATGCCAAGAGCAGCGACGACCTGACGCGCAGCATTTTGCTGCAAATCATCCTTGAAGAAGAAACCGGTGGCGCGCCTATGTTCACCGAGGCGGTGCTGGCCAATATCATCCGTTTTTATGGCAATGCCATGCAGGGTTTCATGGGGGCGTATCTTGAAAAAAATGTGGAGTCTTTCATGGACTTGCAAGTCAAGATGAGTGAGCAGTCCAAAGGCATGTCGCCCGAAACTTGGGCTCAGCTCATGAAGTCTCAATCGCCGATGATGCAGGGCATGATGGGAACCTACGTTGAGCAGTCCAAATCGCTGTTCACGCAAATGCAGGAGCAGATGCAAAAGCAGAGCGAGCAGATGCTCACCGCTTTTGGTCTGAAACGCTGAACATTTCATTGAAGCCCCTATAAAAAAACCCGGCGTGCCGCAAGGCAACGCCGGGTTTTTTATGAGCGTAGTTTGTTACAAAACTTCGCTGGCAAAGTCCGCCAGACGCGAACGTTCACCACGTGCCAAGGTGATATGACCACCATGCGGCCAGCCCTTAAAACGGTCCACGGCGTAGGTCAGGCCGGAGGAACCTTCGGTCAGATAGGGCGTGTCGATCTGGGCCAAATTACCCATGCAGATGATCTTGGTGCCCGGACCGGCGCGTGTGATGAGCGTCTTCATTTGCTTTGGCGTCAAATTTTGCGCTTCGTCAATGATCACGTACTTGTTGAGGAAGGTGCGGCCACGCATGAAGTTCATGCTTTTGACTTTGATGCGCGAGCGGATCAGCTCATTGGTGGCAGCCCGGCCCCATTCGCCAGAGCCGCTTTCTGTCTTGCCCAGCACTTCGAGGTTGTCGTCCAGTGCGCCCATCCACGGGCCCATTTTTTCTTCTTCCGTGCCGGGCAGAAAACCGATGTCTTCACCGACAGACACGGTGGCCCGCGTCATGATGATCTCGGTGTAACGCCTGTCGTCCAGTACCTGTGTCAAGCCGCTGGCCAGGGCCATCAGCGTCTTGCCGGTGCCGGCGTTGCCGGCGAGTGTGACGAAATCCACTTCAGGGTCCATCAGCAGGTTCATCGCGAAGTTCTGTTCGCGATTGCGTGTGGTCACGCCCCACACCGCATTCTTCAGATGGTTGAAATCTTTCAGCGTCTTGAGGACGGCTGTTTTGGCGCGAATCTCGGTCACGCGCGCATACAGCGGTGGCTCGCCAGGCGCTTCAAAGTAGACAAACTGGTTGATCATCAGGCTGGGAACAATCGGCCCGGTGATGCGATAAAAGGTGTAGCTTCCTTGCTGCCAGCTTTCAATCGTTTTGCTTTGACGCGTCCAGAAATCCGTCGGTAATGCCAGCGAGCCGGGGTACAGCAGATCGCCATCTTCTAGCGTCTTGTCGTTTTGGTAGTCGTCGGTGAGTAAACCAAGTGCACGCGCCTTGACACGCATGTTGATGTCTTTAGAGACCAGCACCACTTCACGAGGTGCTTGTTCTTTGCGCAGTGCTTCCACGACGCCCAAAATCTGGTTGTCAGCTTTACCTTGTGGCAGGCTCATGGGCAAGGTGTAGTCGAGCGGCCGGGTCTGAAAAAGCAGGGAACCGCGCGCTTCAGAATGCCCTGTGGTGTCCAAGCTCAAGCCTTTAGCGATGTCGGCGCCTTGCGCGCCCGCCAGTGCGTCCAGCGTGCGGCTGGTCTGGCGCGCATTGCGGGCGACTTCGCTCATGCCTTTCTTGTGGCCGTCGAGCTCTTCCAGAACAATCATCGGCAAAAAGATGTCGTGCTCTTCAAACCGAAACAAACACATCGGGTCGTGCATCAGCACATTGGTGTCCAGAACAAAGAGTTTGGTCGGACCGGTGGGTTTTGGTTTGCGCAACTTGGCCGCAGGCGCTGGGGTTTCTTTTTTGGAATGAGTTGCCAATGTCTTGACCGGACTTGGGCGGTTTTTTTCTAAAAAGGCCGTCGGGTGCTCGGGCTCGACGACCGGGTGTTTCTCCAAAGGCTGCGGACGAGGTTTGCTTGGCACGTCGACAGGCCCTGATTTTCGGCCAGCCTTGGCTGAAGAGCGCGCGGGGACGTTCAAAGCGTCGGTTGAGAGCAGGGCGGCACGTTTGGTCGGGGCGGGTGGCAGGGGCATGGGCTTGTGACTCACAAAGTGAAGTTGAGGATTCCGGAAACAAAAAAGCCGCCTCGTTGCCGGGGCGGCTTTGGTGTGGAGGGCAGTTGGTGTGTCAACAACATGTAATCATTATGCACGAGGCATATGACAGTTTTCTGCCGATCAGATGGCAAAAATCAGGCGGCTTTTTCAGCCTTTTCAGCCTTGTTGAGTTCTTTAACGGCCTTCAGTACTTCTTCTACATGACCCGGCACCTTGAGGCCGCGCCATTCAGCTTTGAGTTGGCCGTCAGGGCCCACCAAAAAGGTGCTGCGCTCAATGCCCTTGACCTTTTTGCCGTACATAATTTTGTTCTTGACGACGCCAAACATGTGGCACATTTTTTCTTCAGTGTCGGCGATCAGCTCAAACGGCAACTCAAGCTTGGACTTGAACTCGTCGTGTGATTTCATGTTGTCGCGGGACACGCCAAAAACCGTGGCACCGGCTTTGACAAAATCCTTGTATTTGTCACGAAACTGCATGGCTTCCGTGGTGCACCCCGGAGTGTTGTCCTTAGGGTAAAAATACATGACGACAACTTTGCCCAAATGGGTTTGGTTGGAGACTTTGAGACCGCCTGTGGCGACTGCTTCAAATTCGGGGAGAAGTTTATTAACGACGACTGCCATACTGCGTAGACCCTGACAAAAGTTGTGATTGGGCGTTGGCTTTCAGCTGCAAAAGAGGCTGTCATGCTCAGTTTTGCGCCTAATGCAACCCAATATTTTACTCCGAAAGAGCTTTTGCGAGCAGGCTCGTCAGTTGCTAGGCTCAATCAGCAGTGCCGCCATGACGTGGCGACCTTCGCCTGCAAGGATGTTGTAAGTCCGGCAAGCCGCCAGTGTGTCCATGGTTTCTAGGCCAATGCGCTTGGCCATCAAACTGCGTAAAAAAGCGGGTGGCGGAAAGCGCAAACGCGTGCCGCTGCCAAAAAGGACCAATTCGGGGCTGTAGCCCGCCAGCTGGTCGAAATGCTCGGCACCGAAGTCTTCAAACCGCGTGCAATGCCAGTCAATGAGTTCTCCGCGAGAGCCGATGATGACGCTGCGTTCAATTTTTTCGCCGACGCCGTTTCTGCCCAAACCCACCCAGCCCGGCCCGTAACCTAGGATGGACTGGACGTCGAATTTGTCAGGCTGAAGTTTCATGGGCTTTTGTGTGAGGTTATTTGGGGCGAAATGAGGGTCTCAGTGAGAGTCAGTTGCTGGTTGGTCTTAGCGAGTATGAGGCCTGTGTTGGAATGTTATTCTATGTGGTCAAATTATGGATTCCGCCCAGTCTGTTTGACTGCACACCTTTCCACAGCAGCAAACAAGTCGCAGGCCAAGAATTGAGCGAAAGATTTTATGCAAACGCAAGCCAAACCCATCACTAAATCAGCCAAGCTGGCGAACGTCTGCTATGACATCCGTGGCCCGGTGATGGAGGCGGCGCGTGAGATGGAAGAAGAAGGGCACAAAATCATCAAGCTCAACATCGGCAATTTGGCCGTGTTTGGTTTTGACGCCCCTGAAGAAATTCAGCAGGACATGATCCGCAACCTGCCTAACTCGGCGGCGTACTCGGATTCCAAAGGTATTTTCGGCGCGCGCAAGGCCGTCATGCACGAGACGCAGAAGCAGGGCATCAAGGGTGTGACGCTGGATGACATTTACCTCGGTAATGGGGCGAGTGAGTTGATCGTCATGGCCACCAATGCGTTGCTCAATGACGGTGACGAGTTGTTGCTGCCCGCCCCCGATTACCCGCTCTGGACAGCGGCGGTGAGCTTATCGGGCGGGACCCCAGTGCATTACCTGTGCGACGAGGCCAATGGTTGGATGCCGGATCTGGCTGATATCAAACGCAAGATAACGCCCAACACCAAGGGCATCGTGGTGATTAATCCGAACAATCCAACGGGTGCGCTCTACTCGGATGAATTGTTGCGCGAGATCATCAAGCTGGCGCGGCAGCATGATTTGGTGATCTTTGCCGATGAGGTTTATGACAAGGTGCTGTACGACGGCCGCAAGCACACAGCCATTGCCAGCCTGTCAGACGACATTCTCATATTGACCTTTAATTCTTTGTCTAAAAGCTATCGGTCTTGCGGTTATCGCGCGGGTTGGTTGGTGGTGTCTGGCGACAAAAAACGTGCGCGCGACTACATCGAAGGCCTGAACATGCTGTCGAGCATGCGCCTGTGTGCCAACGTGCCGGGCCAGTGGGCGATTCAAACAGCGCTGGGTGGTTATCAAAGCATCAATGATCTGGTGGGCGAGGGCGGCCGCCTGCGCCGTCAACGCGACATCGCGCATGAATTGATCACGGCCATTCCGGGTGTGACTTGCGTCAAGCCGAGTGCTGCGCTGTACATGTTTCCGCGGCTTGACCCAAAGATTTACCCGATCGCCAATGACCAAGAATTCATTTTTGAAATGCTGCAAGAAACCAAGGTGCTGCTGGTACAAGGAACGGGCTTTAACTGGCCATCGCCAGACCACTTCCGCATCGTTTTTTTGCCGCACGAAGATGACTTGCGTGAAGCCATTGGCCGGATCGCTAAATTCCTCGAAGGCTATCGCCATCGCAGTGCTGCGGCGCCCTCCCTGGTTTCAGTCAAAGCAGCCGCATAACGCGCGTTTAACTTTCCGCTTGGCCGTCGTGGCCACGTGCTGCCAGCCTGCCGGGTAGTCGAGTCGGATCAGTCCTTTTTACTTTACTCAATCAAGCATGAAATCAAGCAATCTGAAGCCGATCAAAGTGGGCCTTCTGGGCATTGGAACTGTCGGCAGTGGTGTCTTCAGCGTGTTGCAGCGCAATCAAGAAGAAATTCTGCGGCGCGCCGGCCGCGGCATTGAAATCGCCATGGTGGCAGACCTTGACACAGCGCGTGCGCAAGCGGTGGTCGGTCCCGACGTGCAAGTGGTGAATGACGCGCGGGCGGTCATTGCCAACCCTGAAATCGACATCGTCATTGAGTTGATCGGTGGCTACGGCATTGCGCGGCAATTGGTGATGGAAGCGATTGAGGCGGGCAAACACGTGGTGACGGCCAACAAAGCCCTGATCGCTGTGCATGGCACCGAGATTTTTGCTGCTGCGCACCGCAAGGGCGTGATGGTGGCGTTTGAAGCGGCGGTGGCTGGCGGCATCCCGATCATCAAGGCGCTGCGCGAAGGCTTGACCGCCAACCGCATCGAGTGGATCGCCGGCATCATCAACGGCACGACCAATTTCATCTTGAGCGAAATGCGCGACAAAGGTTTGGACTTTGACGTCGCCTTGAAAGATGCGCAGCGACTCGGCTACGCCGAAGCCGACCCAACTTTTGACATCGAAGGCGTGGACGCTGGCCACAAGGTCACCATCATGTCGGCCATCGCGTTCGGCATTCCGGTGCAGTTTGACAAGGCTTATGTCGAGGGCATCACTCAGCTGAATGCACAGGATATTAAATACGCCGAGCAGCTGGGCTACCGCATCAAGCTGTTGGGCATCACCAAACGTGTGGCCAATGGCGTTGAGTTGCGCGTGCACCCTAGCTTGGTGCCGGCGAAGCGCTTGATCGCCAATGTCGAGGGTGCGATGAACGCCGTCATGGTGCAAGCCGACGCCTTGGGTACGACGCTGTATTACGGCAAGGGCGCCGGCAGTGAGCCGACCGCCAGCGCGGTGATCGCTGACCTGGTCGATATCACGCGCTTGCATGGCGCTGGTGCGGCACAGCGCGTGCCGCATCTGGCCTTTCAGCCAGACGCCATGAGTGATACGCCGATTCTGCCGATGACCGAGGTGGTGACCAGTTATTACCTGCGCCTGAAGGTGGCAGACCAAGCCGGTGTGTTAGCCCGTGTGACCGGCTTGCTAGCCGACGCTGGTATCAGCATTGACGCCATGTTGCAGCGCGAAGCCGATGAGGTCGGTGGCGCAGGCTCAACGCAGACGGATTTGATCATCCTCACGCACGACTGCGTCGAGGCCAACATGAACGCGGCCATCGCACAGATGCAGCTCTTGCCGACGGTGCTGGCACCGATCACCCGCATCCGTAAGGAGGAGCTGGCCTGATGCGCTACCTCTCCACCCGCGGTCATGCAGACCGCAAACAATTTTGTGAAATTTTGCTGGAAGGCTTGGCGCCTGATGGCGGCCTGTACCTGCCTGAGCATTACCCGGTGGTTGACGCAGTCACGCTGGCCGCTTGGCGCGAGGTTTACCTGAAGCAAGGTTACGCCGACTTGGCCGTTGAAATTCTCTCGCTCTACATCGACGACATTCCTGCCGATGATCTACGGGCGCTGTGCCGCAAGACTTACACCGCAGCCGTGTTTGGCAGCGCTGAAATTGTGCCGCTGAAAAAACTCGAAGACGCGGCAACCGATGCATCTCAAGCCGGTTTTTATCTGCAAGCTTTGTCGAATGGCCCGACGCTGGCCTTCAAAGACATGGCCATGCAGTTGCTCGGGAACCTGTTTGAATACGAGCTGGGCCGTCGCAACGAAGAACTCAATATTTTGGGCGCCACCAGTGGCGACACCGGCAGCGCGGCTGAGTACGCCATGCGCGGCAAAAAAGGCGTGCGTGTTTTCATGACCTCGCCGAACGGCCGCATGAGCCCGTTTCAGCAAGCGCAAATGTTCAGCTTGCTTGACGAGAACATCCACAACATCGCCATCGATGGCGTCTTTGATGATTGCCAAGACATCGTCAAGGCGGTCTCGAACGACTTGGCTTTCAAGCGCCAATACAAGATCGGCACTGTCAACTCGATCAATTGGGCGCGGCTGATGGCCCAGGTGGTTTACTACTTCGCTGGTTATTTTCAATTGCCTGAATCCGCCACGGGTGGCAAAGCCAGCTTCACGGTGCCGTCGGGTAACTTCGGCAATGTCTGCGCCGGCCATGTGGCCCGCATGATGGGCTTGCCGATTCACCAACTGGTGGTGGCGACCAACGAGAACGATGTGTTGGACGAGTTTTTTCGCACCGGTGTGTACCGCGTGCGCGTCGGTGCGGACACGCACGAAACCTCCAGCCCGTCGATGGACATTTCCAAAGCCTCAAACTTTGAACGCTTTGTCTTTGACCTGTTGGGCCGTGATGCCGCACAAACGCAAGACTTGTTTGGTCGCCAGCTCAGCGCGCAAGGCTTTTTCGATTTGAGCGATCATCCAGCTTTCCAGCAAGCCGCTTCGCGCTACGGATTTGCCAGCGGCAAGAGCACTCACGCTGACCGCTTGCAGACCATCCGCGAGACCTATCAGCGCTTTGGCGTGGTCGTCGACACGCACACCGCCGACGGCGTCAAAGTCGCGCGCGAGCACCTTACACCCGGCGTCCCGATGCTGGTGCTGGAGACTGCTTTGCCGATCAAGTTTGCCGCGACGATCGAAGAAGCGCTGGGTCGCCCGCCAGAGCGTCCGCCCGGTTTCGATGGCATCGAGGCCTTGCCAAAACGCGTCAAGCTCATGGCTGCAGATGTGGACTTGATCAAGGCTTACGTGGCTGAGCATGCGCATTGAACTGACCCCGGTAAAGCGCTTACTGGAAAGCCGAGCATGAAAGTGGTTGGCTTCGCCGGCTACTCCGGCTCCGGCAAAACGACGCTTGTTGAGCAGGTGATTCCGGCGCTGAAACTGCGCGGGCTTCGGGTCTCCATCGTCAAGCATGCCCACCACAACTTCGACATTGACCGGCCCGGCAAAGACACTTGGCGGCACCGCGAAGCCGGCGCCTTTGAAGTCGTCGCGGCTTCCAACACGCGCTTAGCGCTGATGCGTGAATTCGAAAAGCCGTCCGAGCTCAGCGTGCACCATCTGATTGCTGAGCTGTACAACGGTGTTGACTGGGTCTTGGTCGAAGGTTTTAAAAGCAGTGACTTGCTGAAGATTGAAGTTTGGCGCGCACCGACGGCTGATTACGAGCCTTTGCCGGTGCGCTACCCCGATGATGCCTTCATCGTGGCCATTGCCACCGATGCACCGCAAAGTCTGCCCGTGCCAACCTTGCTGCCGGTGCTGGATTTGAACGACCCTGACAGTGTGGCCGAGTATCTCGTCCAAAATGAACAGCGCTTTGATTACGACGCGGACAACTACCAATTTTGAAAGGGGCTGAGCTTGCTCAATCCTTCGACACCTGCTGCGACATCTCCCTTACCCGTTCGCCAGCCATTGCGCCCGCTGGATGAAGCGCTGGCCGAGTTGTTGTCCATGGCTTTGCCGCTGGCAGACCTTGAAACCGTCTCGACCTTTGACGCCGATGGTCGCGTGCTGGCTGAAGACTTGGTCTCCAGCCTCGATGTGCCCGGTCACGACAACAGCTCGATGGATGGTTACGCTGTGCGCAGCGCTGATCTGGCCACCAGCGATGTGTTGCAAGTGACCCAGCGTATTCCGGCTGGCAGTTATGGCCATGCACTGGAGCCCTTGGCCGCCGCGCGTATTTTCACGGGCGCACCGATCCCGCCTGGCGCGGACGCAGTGGTCATGCAAGAAGACACCGAAGCCTTGACGGGCAGCGCCAGCGTGCGCTTGTTGAACGTCCCCAAGGCCGGCCAATGGATCCGTCGCCGGGGCGAAGACGTGGCGTGCGGTGCCGTGGTCTTGGCTCGCGGCCAACGGCTGTCGCCAGCGGCTTTAGGCTTGGCCGCCAGCATTGGCTTTGACCAATTGAAAGTGACACGCCCAGTCCGCGTGGCCCTCTTTTCGACCGGTGACGAACTGGTCATGCCGGGCGATGTTGCACCAGCGGACATGCCGCCAGGCGCCATCTACAACTCGAATCGGTTTTTCTTGCGGGCCATGCTCAAGCGCTTGGGCTGCGAGGTGACGGACCTCGGCATCGTGCCCGACCGGCTTGACGCGACGGTGCAGGCACTCGCTGCGGCATCGCTGCAGCACGACCTGATTCTCACCAGCGGCGGCGTCTCGGTGGGTGAAGAAGACCACATCAAACCTGCCGTGCAAACGCTGGGCGAACTCAAGCTTTGGCAGCTGGCCATCAAGCCGGGGAAACCCTTTGCGTACGGTCGCATTCAGTCTTCAAGCGCTGACCCATTCGCGCATTTCATCGGTTTGCCAGGCAATCCGGTGTCGAGTTTTGTGACCTTCATGTTGTTGGTGCGACCCTTTGTGCTCAAGCTTTTGGGTGTGACGGCGTTGGCACCACAAGCCATGACGGCAGTGGCTCACTTCAGTTGGCCCAAGGCTGACAAGCGTCGTGAATTTTTGCGTGTCAAGCAAGTGGCCGGCGGTGGTTTGGCCTTGTTTGAGAATCAAAGTTCTGGCGTGCTCACCTCGGCGGTTTGGGGCGATGGACTGGTCGACAACCCGCCCGGCAAAACCATCGCGCCGGGCGACGTGGTCAGCTACATTCCTTTTTCTGCACTGTTGTCCTGAGCCGCCTGCAAGACTCCTGAAGTTCATCACATCAAGCCCATGAAAATCACCGTCAAATATTTCGCCTCCATCCGAGAGGCGCTGGGGCAGGGCAGTGAGCAGCGTGAGACCACGGCCGCCACCTTGGCCGACTTGCGCAACGAACTGTTGGCCGTCAGCCCAGCCCATGCACAGGCACTGGCCCGCGGCAAACCGGTGCGCATGGCGCTGGACCAAATGATGAGTGACGAGTCAGCCGCTTTGAGTGAAGGCTGCGAAGTTGCTTTTTTCCCACCAGTCACCGGAGGCTGAGATGCTGGCTCGCGTATCCGTTCAAACCGAAGACTTTGATCTCACTGCCGAAATTTTGGCGCTGCGCGCGAGCGACAAACGCGTCGGTGCGGTGTGCAGTTTTATCGGCACGGTGCGTGACCGAAATGAGGGCGATCAGGTCGCCACGCTGGAGCTTGAGCACTACCCGGGGATGACCGAAAAATCCATTGAGGCCATGATCGATGCGGCGATGGCGCGCTTTGATATCTTTGCGGCGCGCGTGATTCACCGTGTCGGACTGCTGCAGCCCTTGGATCAAATCGTCTTGGTGGCCGTCACCTCAGCGCACCGTGGCGAGAGTTTTCAGGCCTGTGAGTTCCTCATGGACTACCTGAAGACGCAAGCCCCTTTTTGGAAAAAAGAGGAAACACCTGCTGGTTCCCGCTGGGTTGACGCCCGCGTCAGCGATGACGCGGCGGTGGCGCGTTGGGGTCTGCAAGCGTCCAGTTGATGCCTGGAAAACGCGATTGCAAATTGCTTTTTTGAAGCCTATTTCTTTTTGTCTTGATTCAAGTCCGCGTAGTCCCACACTAGATGGTAGCTCCTAGGGTTAACGTCTATCCGCTCCTGCCTTCAGATTCCGTATACTTACCGTCAAATGTTGTTTGGCGGCGGTGTCGTCGAATGTGGCTCAGTTTTCAGTGTGTGGATGCTTGGCGCATCTTTTTTGACTAAAGGTTTTTTATGTTTCCTAAAAATGCTTGGTATGTGGCTGCAACCGCTAATGAACTGGAGGCTAAGCCCTTGGGTCGCATGATTTGCGGTGAGCGGATCGTGTTCTTCCGCGGACCTGAAAATCGAGTGGCCGCGCTAGAAGACTTCTGCCCCCATCGGGGTGCGCCGCTGTCACTTGGATTCGTCAAAGAAGGCCGGCTGGTTTGTGGCTATCACGGCTTGGAAATGGGCTGCGAGGGCAAGACCCTGGGCATGCCGGGGCAGCGGGTGCAGGGTTTCCCGGCGAACCGCAGCTACCCGGTTGAAGAGCGTTACGGTTTTATTTGGGTCTGGCCTGGCGAGGCGGGTTTGGCGGATGTCAGCAGCATCCCGGTGCAAGACTGGCATGGCAATCCGGAATGGGCTTTTGGCGGCGGGCTGTACCACATCAATTGCGATTACCGGCTGATGGTCGACAACCTGATGGACCTGACCCACGAGACTTACGTGCACGCCAACAGCATTGGCCAGCGGGAAATCGACGAGACGCCCTGCAAAACCACGGTTGACGGAGACAAGGTGGTGACGAGTCGCTTCATGTCGTCTGTGGAGCCGCCGCCGTTTTGGAAGCTCGCCTTGCGCGGCAACCATCTGGCTGACGACGTCTTGGTGGACCGCTGGCAGGTCTGCCGCTTCAGCCCGCCCAGCAACGTGATGATCGAGGTCGGCGTGGCGCATTTGGGGCACGACGGCTACAACGCACCGGCTGAGCACAAGGTCTACAGCATCGTCACCGACTTCATCACACCCGAGACAGAAACGTCGATTTGGTATTTCTGGGGCATGGCCCGCAAGTTCAAACCGGATGACGAAGCATTGACGGCCGCGATCCGTGAAGGCCAAGGAAAAATCTTCAGCGAAGATTTAGAAATGCTGGAACGCCAGCAAAAAAACTTGACCCTGTGGCCGCAGCGCAAACTGCTGAAGTTGAATATTGACACCGGCGGCATTCAGTCCCGCAAGGTGATTGACCGGCTGCTGGTGGCAGAAGGCCAAACCCCTGACGCGAACGCTTGAGGAACCACTGTGTTGAATGCAACGTTGACCGTTCGGGTCGCCCAAAAAAATACCGAAGCCTTAGACATCGACAGCTTTGAGCTGGTGGCCGTAGACGGCCAACCGTTGCCGGCGTTTTCTGCCGGATCGCATGTGGATGTGCACTTGCCAGGCGGCTTGGTTCGCCAGTACTCGCTGTGCAACAGCTCGGGTGAAAACCACCGCTATCAAATTGCGGTGCTCAAAGACGCCAACTCGCGCGGGGGCTCCAAAGCCATGCACGAGCAGGTCAAGGTCGGCGATGCGTTGCAGATCAGCGCGCCTAAAAACCACTTCATGCTGGCGCATGAGGCCAAGCGGCATGTGCTGTTGGCAGGTGGCATTGGGGTGACGCCTATTTTGTGCATGGCTGAACGGCTGACCGCTACGGGCGCAGATTTTGAGATGCATTACTGCACGCGGTCGGTTGAACGCACTGCATTTCGGGCTCGCATGGCGGAGACGGGTCTGGCGGCCAAAGTAGCCTTTTATGTCGACGATGCGGTGCCCGCGCAAAAGCTCGACATCGCTAAACTGCTGGCCAAGCCGGAGCCCGATGTTCACCTGTATGCCTGTGGTCCGAAGGGCTTCATGAACGCCGTTTTGGAGACCGCGCGAAGCAGTGGCTGGAACGAAGCGCAGCTGCACTATGAGTTTTTTGGCGCAGATGTTTCGCCCGTCGCCACCGACGAAACCTTTGAGGTGCAGGTGGCGAGTTCAGGGCAAATCGTGACCGTGGGGAAAGAGCAGACGATTCTGGATGCGCTGGCTGCTGCGGGAGTCGAGATACTCAGCTCTTGCGAACAGGGCGTGTGCGGCACCTGCCTGACGCGCGTGATCGAGGGCGTGCCAGACCACCGGGACATGTATTTGACGCCTGAAGAGCAGGCCGCCAACGATCAATTTTTGCCCTGCTGCTCGCGCTCCAAGTCCGCGCGTTTGGTGCTGGACATTTAGTTTGCGAGGGCGCTTGTGTCAGAGCCTATGAACAGCGATTTGGACTTGGATCTTTACGACCAGCTCGGTCATTTGATCAGGCGGGCGCAGCAAATCTCGGTGTCCATGTTTCGTGAAACCATGCACATGGACATCACGCCGACGCAATACGCTGTGCTTCGGATGTTGCAAGAAGCCCCTGGCATTGACCAACTGACCTTGGCCGGCTTGGTGGCATTGGACAAGTCCACTACCGCAGACATGGCCGTGCGGCTGGAGGCCAAGGGCTGGATACAGCGCGAAGTCTTGCCGCGGGGCCGTCGTCGCTTGGTGCTCACAGCGGAGGGTGAAGCTGTTTTGACCAGCATGGCGCCGTCGATTTACGAGCTGCGCGACAAGATGCTGGCCAAACTCTCGCCAGCAGAAAATATCGAGTTCAGCCGGTTGCTCAAGAAGTTTGTCCACCTCCACAACGACCAAAGCCGTGCGCCGCTCAAAGTCGCCTGAGGTCTGGGCGTGAAAAAGCCCGCACTAGGCGGGCTTTTAACAGGCGAATGAATGCTGTAACTCAGCCGTGGAACTGCATCATCAGCGGCACGATCAGCAGAGCCACGATGTTGATGATCTTGATCAGCGGATTGATGGCTGGGCCGGCAGTGTCTTTGTAGGGGTCGCCCACGGTGTCACCGGTGACGGCTGCCTTGTGGGTTTCAGAACCCTTGCCGCCGTGGTGTCCGTCTTCAATGTATTTCTTGGCGTTGTCCCAGGCGCCGCCACCCGTGCACATCGAGATCGCCAGAAACAGACCGGTGACGATGGTGCCCATCAGCAAGCCACCCAAAGCGGCGGGGCCGAGCAGCAGACCGACCAGAATCGGCACCACGACGGGCAACAGCGAAGGGATCATCATTTCCTTGATCGCGGCTTTGGTCAGCATGTCGACGCAGGTGTCGTACTCTGGCTTACCGGTGCCCTCCATGATGCCCTTGATATCGCGGAACTGACGCCGCACTTCGACCACCACCGAACCGGCTGCACGGCCCACGGCCTCCATCGCCATGGCCCCGAACAGGTAAGGAATCAGGCCGCCAATGAAGAGGCCGATGATGACCATCGGATTGCTCAAGTCGAAGGTGATGGCTTTGCCGTAGGCTTCGAGTTTGTGCGTGTAGTCGGCAAACAGCACCAGCGCGGCCAAGCCGGCTGAGCCGATGGCGTAGCCTTTGGTCACGGCTTTGGTGGTGTTGCCCACAGCGTCCAGCGGGTCGGTTACAGCGCGCACGCTGGCCGGCATGTCGGCCATTTCAGCGATACCGCCAGCGTTGTCAGTGATCGGGCCATACGCGTCAAGTGCGACCACAATGCCCGCCATGCTCAACATCGAGGTGGCGGCAATTGCAATGCCGTACAGCCCAGCCAGTTGGTAGGACACCCAAATAGCGATGCAGACACACACCACCGGCCAGGCGGTCGAGCGCATGGACACGCCGAGACCGGCAATGATGTTGGTGCCGTGGCCCGTGGTCGACGACTGAGCAATGTGCTTGACCGGCGGGTACTGCGTGCCGGTGTAGTACTCGGTGATCCAGACCAGCGCACCAGTCAACACCAAGCCGACGGTGCAGGCACCGAACAAGGCCATCTGGCTGCCAACCGCTTTGATGGCGTTGTCAGGCATCAGCCAAGTGGTGACGAAGTAAAAGGCGATCAGCGACAGGCCACCGGCAACGGCCAAGCCTTTGTACAGCGCGGGCATGACGTTGGTCATGCCGGGCGTGGCTTTGACGAAGAAGCAGCCGATGATGGACGCGATGATCGAGACCGCACCCAGCGCCAGCGGATACACCACGGCGGCGGTGCCGGCACTGGTGATCAGCAGGGCACCCAGCACCATGGTGGCGATCAGCGTGACGGCGTAGGTTTCAAACAAGTCGGCCGCCATGCCAGCGCAGTCGCCGACGTTGTCACCGACGTTGTCGGCAATCACGGCCGGGTTGCGTGGGTCGTCTTCTGGAATACCGGCTTCAACCTTGCCGACCAAGTCCGCACCGACGTCAGCGCCTTTGGTGAAAATACCGCCGCCGAGTCGCGCAAAAATCGAGATCAGCGAGGAGCCGAAGGCAAAACCGATCAGAGGGTTCAGCAAGTTGGCTAGATTGGTGGCCGGCGTGTAATTGCCGTTGCCAACCAGAAACCAGTAGAAACCGGTGACACCCAGCAGCCCGAGTCCGACCACCAGCATGCCGGTGATGGCTCCGCCGCGAAAGGCAACGTCTAGGGCGGGGCCAATGCCGCGCGTGGCGGCCTGCGCTGTGCGCACATTGGCGCGCACCGACACGTTCATGCCGATGAAGCCGCAAAGGCCAGACAGCACCGCACCCACGACAAAGCCGATGGCGCTGGGCACGTCCAGAAAAATACCAATCAATATCGTCAGGACGGCGCCGACGATGGCGATGGTGGTGTATTGACGAGCCAGATAAGCGGCCGCACCTGTTTGGATAGCGGCGGCGATTTCTTGCATGCGCGGGTTGCCCGCGTCTTGGGACAGGATCCAGCTGCGGGCCCAGACGCCGTAACCGACGGCGATGAGTCCACACGCTAGCGCCAAAATGAGCGCTGAGTTGCCAAGCATAGGTTTTCTCCAGTTGTTGTCTTCAGGATTTCGGTGCAACGCCGGGGCGAACACCGCCTTGCGTTGCTTCCTCAACCCCAGATCAAAACCCGGAGGCGATTGGCCAACCTTCGAAATTTACCGCCAAAAGATGACAAATTTAGTTTTCGTAAGGACTGGATCAGTAAAATGAGGGTAAATACCGACCAAACCACCGCTTATTCAGCAGCGTTCGCACCTCATCCACAACTCCAAAGTACGTCAGGAACCCTTCATTTCATGTCTTTATCCAAAGTAACCCCTGGTAAAAATGCCCCCGATTCGTTCAACGTGATCATCGAGATCCCGATGGATGCCGATCCAGTGAAATACGAAGTCGATAAAGAAACGGGCGCTATTTTTGTAGACCGCTTCATGAGCACGTCCATGCACTACCCGACCAACTATGGCTACGTGCCTAAAACGCTGAGCGGCGATGGCGATCCAGTCGACGTGCTGGTGATCACGCCCGTGCCGTTGATCCCTGGCGTGGTGGTGACCTGCCGTGCCATTGGCATTTTGAAAATGACCGACGAAGCCGGTGAAGACGGCAAGGTCTTGGCCGTGCCCATCGATAAGAAGTGCTCGCTCTACACCCAGTGGCAAAAACCGGAAGACATGAATCCGCTGCGCCTGAGAACCATCGCCCATTTCTTTGAGCACTACAAAGACTTGGAAGACGGCAAGTGGGTCAAGATTCAAGGCTGGGAAGGCCCGGAAGCAGCCCACAAAGAAATCATGGACGGCATTGCGGCCCATAACAAATCTTTAGAAGTTTGATTCTTTTTCAGTTTTCTTTTGAGTCCTAGAAAAGCGCCTACAACTTGCAAGTTGTAGGCGCTTTTCTCATGACGCGCTCATTTCACACTTTGACGGGTACGATCTCAAAGCGAGCCTCGTCCATTTGCTTGCTCAAGGGCTTGAGCGCCGCGCGGATGGCGTCACTTTCTGCTTTTTCCCAGAGGGTGATCATTTGCTGCGTGCCGCCGGCTTCGTCGTCGTCTGCGCCTTTTGAGTTGTCTGCGGCCTCATCGGCTTCATCATCTTCGCTCGGCTCGTTCAGGGCTTGTGCCAGCATGTAGGCTTGCAGCGAGGGCAGCACATACTCAGGGCCGCCCAAGGCGAATTCAAGAGCCATGCGAAAGCGAAGTTCTGCCGCTGCGCGTTGGTCTGCGCTGAGGCCAGAGTCT
This sequence comes from Polaromonas sp., assembly GCA_030654695.1. Lineage (GTDB taxonomy): Bacteria > Pseudomonadota > Gammaproteobacteria > Burkholderiales > Burkholderiaceae_C > Polaromonas. The sequence continues at coordinate 271,380 of JAURWY010000034.1, read as the reverse complement.
TCGATCAATTGGACGATGTAATTGGGGTGGGCAGCGGTCTTGGATGGCATGGAATTCTTTCGGTACGCAGCGGCTCTGATGGCGCTATATTGGAGAGCAGGATTTTGATTGTCCCTGAAAGGTTTTTTCGATGGCTATAGGCTGGTTGACTGTATTGCAAAGTGTTCCTTGGTCGGAGGTGGTGCGTAATGCGCCGAAGGTGGCTGCGGGCGCCAAAAAACTCTGGGGCTCAGTGGCCAACAAGGAGGGGGTTGATCACGCCGCCGATCTAGAAGAGCAGTCCCGGCATCCGCCAGAGCTTTTAACGCTGGGAAGTTTGCAAACGCAGATTGGGACTTTGCAATCGGTGGTGGGCGAGTTACAACACCAACTGTCGGAGTCAACGCGCTTGATCACCTCTTTGGCCGAGCAAAACGCGCAGTTGATTCAGCGCATTGACGCCATGCGCAAGCGCACAGCGCGTTTTGGTGCTGCACTGGTCTTGGTGGGTATCGCCGCTGGTGCTGCGCTCTGGTTGGGATTGCGGATAACTTGAGCCGAGCTAGTAAAGATTTGTATCTTTATGCGCCCGGCTTGGCCGGCTTGAACGGATTGCGCCGCTCGAGGTCTTCCATGTAGTTGGCAATGCCTTGGCCTTCACGCTCCAGAAAACGCTCAACGGCATCCGCAAATGAGGGATGCGCCAGCCAGTGCGCGCTGGTGGTTTTGACCGGCAACAGCGCCCTTGCCATCTTGTGCTCACCCTGCGCACCCCCTTCAAAACTGTCAAAACCGTGTGCGATGCACCACTGCAGGGGCTGGTAATAACAAGCCTCAAAGTGCAGACAGTCGACGCGTTCGAGCGCACCCCAATAGCGACCGTAAGCGGTTTTTATTAGGTTCTCAGAGGCTGCCGACTGACCATCGCTTGTGAATGTTTCTGCACTCAGGGCGATCAAACTGCAGGCCATCGGCGCGCCATCCCGTTCAGCCACAAACAGCAGCCAGTTCTCTGGCATGGTCTTGGCCATACGTTCGAAAAAATCACGGTTCAGGTAAGGCGCGTTGCCATGCTCAAGATACGTGCGTTCGTAGCAACGGTAGAAAAAATCCCAATCTTCCGCGCTGATGTCAGCGCCTCGAGACCAACGAAAAACCACACCCGCCTCAGCCACCTTGCGCCGCTCTTGACGGATTTTTTTGCGCTTTTCTTGATTCAGCGTCGCTAAAAATTCGTCGACATCTTTAAATTTTGTGGGCGGCAGCGCAGTACGCGACCCGACCAGCGTGGGGGCTAAGGTTTCCCCGCCGGGCCGCCCCAAGGGGAAAAGCACCCCCTCGGGGGGCAGCGCAGTACGCGAAGCGACAAGCGTGGGGGCCACATTCTTCCAGTGGAATTGGATGGTGTGACGCAGCATCAGCCCCGCCTCCGTACACGCGGCGATGTCCTCGTCTGCCACAAACAGCAAGTGCAGCGATGACAGCTGCTCGGCTTCACACCAAGCCATCAGCGCCTTCACCAGCATCACGCGCGAGGCAGCGTCGCGGGCCAACAGGCGTGGGCCGGGCACGGGCGTGAACGGCGGTGCGACAACAGCTTTGGGGTAATAGGCCAAGCCGTGTTGCTGGTAAGCATTGGCCCAGGCCCAGTCAAAAACGTACTCACCGTACGAGTGAACCTTCAGGTACAGCGCGCAAGCCGCCATCAGCGTTTCGCCGTCGTACAGCGCCACAAAGCGCGGCGTCCAGCCGGTCTTGGGCGAAGCGCTGCCACTGGCGTGCATGGCCGCCAAATAGGCATGCCGCACGAAGGGGTTCAGCGTGCCCGCCGGGTTTTGCTGCGCCAGCAGGTCGTCCCACGCGATGGCATCTACCTCCAAGGGGGAATTGAAAACCCGAATGACATAATCGTTGACGTTATTTTTCAATGGCTCTCTTTTCATTGACTGTCTGCCCATGCTACTGAAAATTTGCGTTGCCCAGCTGAACTATGTGGTCGGCGACATGACGGGGAATGCCCGCAAGATCATCGACGCCGCACGCCAAGCCTACGCTGACGGCGCGCGCTTGGTGCTCACGCCCGAACTGGCTATTTGCGGTTACGCCGCTGAAGATCTTTTTTTGCGTCCAGCATTTATCCAAGCCTGCGATGATGCCGTGGATGTTGTAGCCCGTGAGCTGGCCGGGTTAAAGGGTTTGGCCGTGGTGGTCGGCAGCCCGAGCTTGAATGACGCTGGACTGGGTTTGCGCACGCGCAGCGTGACGGTGCCGCAACTCAGCAACGCCGCGCATGTGCTCCAAGAAGGCCTGCGCACGCACACCTATGCCAAACGCGAACTGCCCAACTACCAAGTCTTTGATGAGCGGCGTTACTTCACGCCCGGTCAAGGTTATTGTGTTTTTCAGGTGGGCGAGGGCGCTGACCGTGTTTCAGTCGGCCTGCTGATCTGCGAAGACGCTTGGTTTGACGAGCCCGCACAGTTGGCCAAGGCCGCTGGTGCCGAGTTGCTGGCGGTCATCAATGCCTCGCCCTTTCATGGCGGCAAGGGCACTGAGCGCGAAGACATGATGCGCAGTCGTGCGCTGGCCACGGGCTTGCCACTGGTGTTTGCCCATTTGGTCGGTGGTCAAGACGAAGTGGTGTTTGAAGGTCACTCGTTTGCCATGCAAGCGGACGGCACGCTGGCGGGTCGGGCGGTGAGCTTCCAGGAAGCGTTGTTTGACGTGGCTGCAACGCGCACGTCGGCGGGCAAGTTGACTTTGCAGGCCGAGATGGCCCCGACGCGCAGTATCGAAGCTGACCTGTGGGACGCGCTGGTGCTGGGTGTGCGTGACTACCTTGGCAAGAACCGCTTTCCGAGTGCCATTCTGGGTCTGTCAGGTGGCATTGATTCGGCTTTGGTGCTGGCCATTGCTGTCGACGCTTTGGGCGCAGACAAGGTGCGCACGGTGATGATGCCGTCGCCTTACACCGCCGACATTTCTTGGATTGACGCGCGTGAGATGGCCGACCGCATGCATGTGCGCTACGACGAAATCTCCATCAACCCGCAGTTCGAGGCCTTCAAGGCTTCTTTGGACAGCGAGTTCAAGGGCTTGCCCGAAGACGCGACGGAAGAAAATATTCAGGCGCGCATTCGCGGTGTTTTTCTCATGGCGCTGTCGAATAAATTTGGCTCGATCGTGCTGACCACTGGCAACAAGAGCGAGATGGCCACAGGTTATTGCACGCTCTACGGCGACATGGCCGGCGGTTTTGCGGTCATCAAGGACCTGCTGAAAACAACGGTCTTCAAGCTGGCGCGCTGGCGCAACGAGAACAACCCCTACGGCACCTGTGACAACCCGATCCCTGATCGCATCATCACGCGCCCCCCAAGTGCTGAATTGCGTGCCGACCAGACCGACCAAGATAGCTTGCCGCCTTACGAGGTGTTGGACGCCATCTTGACGCGCTACATGGAGAATGACGAAAGCATCGACAGCATGGTGGCGGCTGGCTTTGATGCTGCAGTGGTCGAGCGCATCACGCGCCTGATCAAGATCAACGAGTACAAACGGCGCCAAGCGCCTATCGGCATTCGGGTTAGCCACCGCAGCTTCGGCAAAGATTGGCGCTATCCTGTCACCAGTCAATTTCGGGCGTAAGCTTTTAATCTATTTCAAAATTTCAACGGAGTCTTTCAGTGAAGCAAATTACCGCCATCCTCAAACCTTTCAAGCTAGAAGAAGTCCGTGAGGCTTTGGCCGAGTGCGGCGTGACCGGACTGACCGTCACCGAAGTCAAGGGTTTTGGTCGCCAAAAAGGCCACACCGAGCTCTACCGCGGCGCCGAGTACGTGGTCGACTTTCTGCCCAAGGTCAAAGTTGAAGTGGTCGTGAAAACAGACGACGTTGAACGCTGCGTTGATGCCATCGTGCGCGCTGCCCGTACCGGGAAAATTGGCGACGGCAAAATTTTCGTCACCAGCGTCGAACGTGTGGTGCGTATTCGCACCGGCGAAGAAGACGAAACGGCGGTCTGAACGCCGGGTTGTAGGTCTAAATTTAGATCTGGTCTAGCCGCAGTTTTTCTGAGGAAAGGCCCGCTTCGGTCACTAGCGCTTCAAGCAAGTGGGCTGCGTCGGTGTGGGTGCGGATCAGGTTCATCTGCCATTCGTTCATGAAGCCTTGCTTCACGGCAGAGTTCAAAAATACCAACAAGCTGTCGTAGTAGCCGTTCAGGTTCAGCAGGCCGACCGGCTTGTCGTGGTAGCCCAGCTGACGCCACGTCCAGACTTCAAAAAATTCTTCGAAGGTGCCGATGCCGCCGGGCAGCGCTAAAAATGCATCGGCGTGCTCAGCCATGATGCGTTTTCGTTCGTGCATGGTGTCCACCACATGCAGCTCGGTGCAGCCGGTGTGCGCCCATTCTTTGTCGACCAGCGCTTTGGGAATCACGCCAATGACGCGGCCACCTGCTTGCAGGCAGGCGTCGGCCATGAGGCCCATCAAACCGTTGTGACCGCCGCCATAGACGAGCTGGCCATGGTGCTCGGCAATCCAGCGACCGACTTGTTGGGCGACTTCAGCGTAAGCCGGCTCAGCGCCCGGTCGCGAGCCGCAATAAACGCAGACAGAAAATGCTGGCTTGTCCCGCATCACTTGGCTCACGTCGTCAAGCGCTGGAACAGCGCCGTCAACCAAACGCCGCTGCACAACAGCAAGCACAGTAAGACAGCAGCGCTGCCGATGTCTTTGGCACGCTTGGACAGGTCATGCCATTCGGGGCCAACGCGGTCAATGGCGCTTTCTACCGCTGTGTTGAGCAACTCAACCACCATCACCAGCACCAGACAGGCGATAAGAAAGGCGATTTCAAGCCAGCTTTGACCCAGCCAAAATGCGACGGGAAACAAGACGATGCTGGCAACGGCTTCTTGCCGAAAAGCGGTCTCGTGCCAGCCTGCACGCAGTCCAGCCAGTGAATAGCCTGCCGCATGCCAAATACGCGACAGACCCTTGCGCAATTTTTGGGGATTGACGGGTGCATTTGTCATGAAGCTCGTTTCACCGGTGGATGTCTAAAAGTGACCAGCCGGGTTCCGGCGATGGCGTCATGCCAGAACTGACGGCGAGGGTGAAAGCGCGACAAGATGGCCCAGATGGCGATCCAGCCACCGGCCAGCACCAAGGCTTCTTTGACCTCCACCCCAAACAGCCAGCTGACGGCCAGTGGCGGCAGAAACCAGACCCAGCTCAGGGTGTAGCGCAGCAGGGCGCGTTGTTGGCTGATGTTGCGGCCTTGCAAGTCGGTGACACGGATGTTCCAGGTTTTCATGGCCAGTGTTTGGCCATGGGCCCAGAACCAGACGAAGTAAATGCCGAAAACCAAAAACAAAAAGGCTTGTTGTGCATGCCGGTTGTCCATGGCGTTGCGCGTTTGGGTCAAGGTGCTGAACAAATAGTCGGCGATGAACATGACCGCGAACATCAGCATGCCCTCGTACAGCCAGCAGGCCATGCGCCTGCGCAGTGAGGGGGTTTTGAAGTCGTCGGGCATGAAGAGGGTGTCGCTCGTTAAGTTGGGGCTGATGCCAGACCGGCACCCGAACTCAATGGTCGGCCGTGGCGGCGCTGTCGTTTGCGCTTGAGTCAGCCGGCATTTTAGGCGGCTTGATGGCCGTGTTCGCTGGGGTGGGCAGGGTGACCAGTTTTTGCGGTGCAACCGGTCGTATGGCTGTGGCTGCGCCAACTGGAGGTCGGGATCCCTTCTCGGCTAGTTTTTTCTTGTCTTCAGCGCTGAGTGACTGGTAGGCCTCCCACTTGGCTTTTTTCTCTTGGGGTGTCAACTCGTGAGCCAGCTCCGTGGTGGTGGCGAAATTGAGCCGGGCTTCAGCACGTTCGCGGTTGCTGAGGGCACCCCATTCGGCCATGCGACTGTGCATGTTGGCCTTGTCCGCAGCGGACAGTGAAGGGTAGTTGCGTGAGACTTCCAACCATTTTCGTTGCTGCCCAGCGCTGAGCGAGTCCCAGTTGCGAGACAGCGGTTGCAACGCCGTTTTTTGCTGAGGGGTTAGTTTCGACCAACCTGATTTTGATTCAATCGGTTTTTTCGGGCTGGTTGCATCCGTCTTGGTCGTCGTCGATGCTGTGGGGGCAACGGCTCGACTGCCGGGTGCAGAACTGCGGTCGGTCTGACTGAAGGTGCTCGATGCCATGAGTGCAAATACCGTCAACAGAGGCCATGCAAGCCACTTTTTGAGAGATGCAAAGATAAGGCGCGAAACCGGCATGAAAGTCATATGGACCCGTTTGTCCTTAAAGTTCAGCTTTGAGAAATTGGATAAAACCAGGGTCGGCAAATGCCTCGGGCGGCAACACATCCGTCAGCAGGGAGACGTCGACCTCAGCCAACTCGCGCGCACGGTTGTCGTCTTGCATGGAATTGATGAGCAACATGCCGACCACCAGTGCGATCAACGGTACGATGGCGCCGATGCGGCTCCATAAACCCAAGCCTTCGTCATGGCCCCATGTCAGTGCCGCACTGCCGCCATTGCCGACGATGGTGCGGGCCGAGCCCAAGTGAGAGACTTTTCGTTGCGACAAGGCCTGAACACGGGCCACCCGCAAACGCTCAGAAATATCGTGTGGCAACTCAACCGTGCCTAAGCTGAGGTAAGAGGCCAACTTCAGGCCTTGGCGGTCTTGCAAGACATCGGTCTTGTTGAGTAATGCATTTTTCATAATTTGATCCCTTTGGCGCTCAGAGCCTTGCTGAGGGCCTGAACTGCGCGTGAACAGTGTGTTTTGACACTGCCCTCTGAGCAACCCATGGCCGCAGCTGTTTCCGCAACATCCATCTCCTCCCAATAACGCATCAGGAAGGCTTCTCGTTGACGTCCTGGCAAGAGCTGTATCTGTAATTCGATTTGATGCATGGTTTGTGCCCGCTCAGTGGCGTCTTGCGCGCTTTCTGTCCCGTCGGAGTCCACCAAACTCTCTAAAGTTTCCAAAAGATCGAAATCGCCGTCATCTCCGGTGGACTCGAATTCATTCATGTTGGAGAACAGCGCATTGCGGGTTTTGCGCCTGCGGAACCAGTCCAAGGTGTTGTTGGACAGGATGCGCTGAAACAACATGGGCAACTCGCCTACCGGCTTGTCGCCGTAATGCTGAGCCAGCTTCATCATGGTGTCTTGAACAATGTCAAGTGCCGCCTCCTCGTCGCGCACGTGGTACATGCTGCGTTTGAAGGCGCGTTTTTCAACGCTCTTGAGAAAGTCTGAAAGTTCTTGTTCAGTTGCCAACGATGATGAGTTCCGGTTGTCCCTAGGCTTATTTTTACTAGTCGATTTGAAGTGGCCAGGGCATGAGCTCAGGCGCGGGTGCCATAATACGCGCTGCAAATTAAAAGGCAAACGGGTCATGACTCGGCGGAATATAAGTCTGCTTATGGTTTTGGCCTCAAGTCTCGACGCAGTTTCACAAGAACGGGCGAAGAGGCACCCAAGTTATTTCGTTAGAGAAATTCACAAAGGTTCATCATGGAAATCTCCAAAGCGGAAATTGCTTCCGCAGCAGCTGCCGTGCAGCACGCCGACGACAAACATCCCGAGTTGATGGGCGCCGAAATTTTGGTTCGCGGACTCCAGCTTGAAAACGTCAAACACATCTGGGGTTACCCAGGCGGCGCAGTCCTCTACATTTACGACGCGTTTTACAAACAAGACACGATTCAGCACGTGCTCGTGCGCCACGAGCAGGCGGCCGTTCACGCCGCTGACGGTTACGCCCGCGCCACCGGCGAAGTCGGGGTCGCGCTGGTGACGTCTGGTCCGGGTGTGACAAATGCCGTGACCGGCATTGCGACGGCCTACATGGACAGCATCCCGATGGTCATCATCACCGGTCAAGTGCCCACGCATGCGATTGGTCTGGATGCCTTCCAAGAGTGCGACGCCGTGGGCATCACACGACCAATCGTCAAGCACAACTTCCTCGTCAAGGACGTGCGTGACTTGGCGGTGACCCTCAAGAAAGCCTTTCACATCGCGCGCACCGGACGTCCGGGGCCGGTGGTGGTGGACATCCCGAAGGACGTCTCCTTCAAGAAGTGCGCTTTTCACTACCCGGACACGGTTGAAATGCGCAGCTACAACCCGGTGCGCAAGGGCCACAGCGGACAAATCCGCAAGGCTTTGCAGCTGTTGTTGGCGGCCAAGCGCCCTTACATTTACACCGGCGGCGGCGTGCTGCTGAGCAATGCCTCAGAAGAGTTGCGCACGCTGGTGAACATGCTCGGCTACCCGTGCACTAACACCTTGATGGGCTTAGGGGCGTACCCCGCCAGTGACCCAAAGTTCCTGGGCATGTTGGGCATGCACGGCACCGTCGAAGCCAACAACGCGATGCAGCATTGCGACGTGTTGCTGGCTGTCGGTGCCCGTTTTGACGACCGCGTGATTGGCAACCCCAAGCACTTTGCGCAAAACGAACGCAAGATCATTCACATTGACATTGACCCGTCCAGCATTTCGAAGCGCGTCAAGGTTGATGTTCCGATCGTCGGCGATGTCAAGGACGTACTGACCGAGCTGATCGCCATGATTCGCGAGTCGGGCCTCAAGCCTGATGCAAATGCCTTGGGCGGCTGGTGGGACACCATTGCCGGCTGGCGCCAGCGTGACTGTATGAAGTACAGCCTCGGCAGCGGCGATGTGATCAAACCGCAATACGTGGTCGAAACTCTCTGGAACATGACCAAGGATGCCGACACCTACATCACTTCTGACGTCGGTCAGCACCAGATGTGGGCTGCGCAGTATTACAAGTTTGACGAGCCGCGCCGCTGGATCAACTCGGGTGGCTTGGGCACCATGGGCGTGGGTATTCCCTACGCCATGGGCGTCAAGCTGGCCAAGCCGGACAGCGAAGTTTTCTGCGTCACGGGTGAAGGCTCGGTGCAGATGTGCATCCAAGAACTCTCGACTTGCCTGCAATACAACACGCCGATCAAGATCGTCGCGCTGAACAACCGCTACCTCGGCATGGTGCGGCAGTGGCAGCAAGTTGAATACGCCGGTCGCTACAGCAGCAGCTACATGGACGCCCTGCCTGACTTCGTCAAGCTGGCTGAGGCTTATGGCCACGTCGGTATGCTCATCGAACGTCCTGAAGATGTCGAGCCAGCGTTGCGTGAAGCGCGCCGCTTGAAGGACCGCACGGTGTTCATGGACTTCCGCACAGACCCGACCGAAAACGTCTTCCCGATGGTTCAGGCCGGCAAGGGCATCACTGAAATGCTGCTGGGGAGTGAAGACCTTTAAGGCTTCAAACAGTCCTTTGGCGCCTGCGGTTTTTTTATGCTGCAGCGTTATTCAAGCGAGGCGTTGAGGCATTGATGGCTTATTCGCCTTAGCCCATTTTTTCCATTGACCCGATTCAAGACGAATCTATTGCCTGCCGAGCCTGCACATTACCGTGTGCAGGGGAGGGCAGCGAAAAGAGGAATCCATTCTTATGAAACACATCATTGCTGTCCTGCTCGAAAACGAACCCGGTGCGCTGTCGCGTGTGGTTGGTCTTTTCTCTGCCCGGGGTTACAACATCGAGAGTCTGACCGTGGCGCCCACGGAAGACCCCAGCTTGTCGCGCATGACGATCCAGACCACGGGTTCGGACGACGTCATTGAACAAATCACCAAGCACCTGAATCGGCTCATCGAAGTGGTCAAGGTGGTTGACCTGACCGAAGGCGCCTACACCGAGCGTGAGCTCATGATGGTGAAGGTGCGCGCGGTCGGTAAAGAGCGCGAGGAAATGAAGCGCATGGCGGATATTTTTCGCGGTCGCATCATCGACGTCACCGAGAAGAGCTACACCATTGAGCTGACCGGTGATCTGACCAAGAACGACGCATTTTTAGAAGCCATTGAGCGCAGTGCGATTTTGGAAACAGTGCGCACGGGTGCCAGCGGCATTGGCCGGGGTGAGAGAATCCTCCGGGTTTGAAGTTCAGTTGTCCGTTCGCGCGTTTTCGACAGGCGGGGCGCGGACGGATTTTTGTGGCGATTGAGATTCATCGTTCGCCCTCAGCCTGTCGAAGGGCATTTTCGCCAAAACCTATTCGGAGATCAGAATGAAAGTTTTTTACGACAAAGATTGCGACCTGAGCCTGATCAAGGGCAAAACCGTCGCCATCATCGGCTACGGTAGCCAAGGCCACGCACACGCACAAAATTTGAACGACAGCGGCGTGAAGGTCGTGGTCGGTTTGCGCAAGGGTGGCGCGTCATGGGACAAAGTTGGCAAAGCCGGCCTGACCGTGATGGAAGTCAACGACGCCGTCAAGGCTGCCGATGTCGTCATGATCTTGCTGCCCGATGAGCAAATCGGCGAGGTTTACACCAACAACGTCGCACCGAACATCAAGCAAGGCGCTTCGCTGGCCTTCGCGCACGGTTTCAACGTGCATTACAACCAAGTCATCCCACGTGCTGACCTCGACGTTTGGATGGTCGCTCCAAAGGCACCAGGCCACACCGTTCGCAACACGTACACCCAAGGTGGCGGCGTGCCCCATCTGGTGGCTGTGCATCAAGACAAGAGCGGCAAGGCCCGTAACTTGGCTCTGTCCTACGCCATGGCCAATGGTGGCGGCAAGGCCGGCATCATCGAGACCAATTTCAAAGAAGAGACCGAGACCGATTTGTTCGGCGAGCAAGCCGTCTTGTGCGGCGGGGCAGTTGAACTCATCAAGATGGGTTACGAGACCCTGGTTGAAGCGGGTTACGCCCCTGAAATGGCTTACTTCGAGTGCCTGCACGAACTGAAATTGATCGTCGACTTGATCTATGAAGGCGGCATCGCCAACATGAACTACTCGATCTCGAACAACGCCGAATACGGCGAGTACGTGACCGGTCCAGAAGTCATCAACGAACAGTCGCGCACTGCTATGCGCAATGCCTTGAAGCGCATTCAGAGCGGTGAGTACGCCAAGATGTTCATCTTGGAAGGCCGTACCAACTACCCAAGCATGACGGCTCGTCGTCGCAACACCGCCGATCACAGCATCGAAGTGGTGGGCGCTCAGCTGCGCGCCATGATGCCTTGGATTGCCAAGAACAAGCTCGTCGACCAGACGCGCAACTGATGCGGGCCGGGCCTTTTTGGCCCGGACGGTTATCGGCAAAAGCCGCGCAAGCGATTGCGCGGCTTTTGTATTTGAAGTCTCAGCATGTCTGTGAGATCCTGCCGCAGACGCGGCGTTTGGTATCCTCTATGTGTAATGGCGCATCGCCTTCGTTTTTTAAATGCTGCTGTCGAATTGGCGGTTAACCCGACTTGGAGCGTGTCCCATGAGTGATGGTGAAGATTCTGAATTGGCTTCTGGCGAAGTCTTGACGCGCAAGCGCAGCAAGGGCATTTACATCCTGCCCAACCTCTTCACGCTGGCGGGCTTGTTTGGTGGTTTTTACGCCATCGTGATGGCCATGAATGGCCGCTTCGATCTCGCTGCCATTGGCGTTTTTTCTGCGATGGTGCTGGACAGTCTGGATGGCCGCGTGGCGCGTATGACAAACACGCAGAGTGCCTTTGGTGAGCAGATGGACTCACTGGCTGACATGGTGTCTTTTGGTGCCGCCCCGGCTTTGATCGCTTACATGTGGGCTCTGACCAGTCTTGGGCGTTGGGGCTGGATTGCGGCCTTTGTGTATTGCGCTTGTGCCGCCTTGAGGCTGGCACGTTTCAACGTCAACACCGCTGTGGTAGACAAGCAGTTCTTCCAAGGTTTGCCGTCACCTGCTGCGGCTGCGTTGGTGGCCGGAGCTATCTGGCTGTTGACCGACCTCGGTATCAGCGGTGAAGAGGTCCGCTGGCCTATGTTTGCGCTGATGCTCTATTCTGGTTTGACCATGGTCACAAATGTGCCTTTTTACAGCTTCAAGGATTTGAGCTTGAAGCGCAGTGTGCCCTTCGTGGTGATCGTGGCCATTGCCTTGGCCATTGCGGTCATCAACATTCATCCGCCCATCGTGATGTTTGCATTGTTCGTGATTTACGGCTTTTCCGGTTACGCCCTTTATGGCTGGCGCAAAACCAAGGGCTTGCAGACCAGCGTGATTTCAACTTCAACCGATGAACCCGACGAGCGCGGTTTGCACAAATAAGACCATACCGGTCATAGTTTCTGCCTTGATCGACCGCTAAAATTTTGTGATACATTGATTGCTATGAATTTAATTTCGCTCGCTCTACTACTATCTTCCTTTGGGCGGAGACGGTAGCGCGCACGCGTTATCCCATCAACGGCCCGTCTGCAACAGCAACGGGCCGTTTTTCATTGGCAAGTCGGTTTTTGTTTTTTTACTTTCACACTGTCGAGATCAACATGTTGAACACACCTTCTAGCAAATACAAAGCCTTCGCCCCGGTTCATTTGACTGACCGCACTTGGCCAGATGCCGTGCTGACGCAAGCGCCGATCTGGTGCAGTGTCGACTTGCGGGACGGCAACCAAGCCTTGATAGAACCGATGGACATTCCCCGCAAGCTCAAGATGTTCGAGATGCTGGTGAAGATTGGTTTCAAAGAAATTGAAGTCGGTTTCCCATCCGCCTCGCAAACCGAATTTGACTTTTTGCGCCGCTTGATTGACGAGAACCTGATCCCGGACGACGTCACGATTCAGGTGTTGACGCAGGCGCGCGAGCCTTTGATTCGTCGCACGTTTGAAGCCCTCCAAGGGGCCAAGCAAGCCATCGTCCATCTCTACAACGCAACGGCACCGGTCATGCGCCGGGTTGTGCTCGGCATGAACGAAGACGAGATCGTTGCCTTGGCCACTGCCAACGCCCGCTTGTTTCAGCAACTGGCGGCCGCGCAACCTGCGACGCGTTGGACTTTTCAATACTCGCCCGAAATGTGGTCGGGCACCGAGCTGGCATTTTCAAAACGCGTGGTCGATGCTGTCACTGACGTCTGGCAACCGACGCCCGAGCACAAGTGCATCATCAACTTGCCGTCGACGGTCGAGCATTCAACGCCGAATATTTTTGCCGACATGATGGAGTGGATGCACCGGCATTTGGCTCGGCGTGACGCCATCGTCATCTCCGTGCATCCACACAACGACCGCGGCACTGGCACAGCCGCTGGCGAGCTGGCGTTGATGGCTGGTGCTGACCGAATTGAAGGCTGCTTGTTTGGCAATGGCGAGCGCACCGGCAATGTCGATCTGGTCAACATCGCGTTGAATCTTTATACGCAGGGCGTCTCGCCCGGTCTCGACTTCTCGGACATCGATGAGGTGCGTAGAACCGTCGAGTATTGTAACCAGTTGCCGGTGCATCCGCGTCATCCGTATGCCGGTGATTTGGTTTACACCTCGTTCTCCGGCTCGCACCAAGATGCCATCAAAAAAGCCTTCACCGCGCGCCAAGATGGTGAAGTCTGGGACATGCCTTATTTGCCGATTGACCCGATGGACTTGGGTCGTAGTTACGAGGCGGTCATTCGCGTTAACAGTCAATCGGGCAAGGGCGGTATTGCGTATCTGCTGGAGCATGAGTTTGGCTTGGAGTTGCCGCGGCGTCTGCAGATCGAATTCAGCCAAGTGGTGCAGAGCGTGATGGACACCAGCGGCAAAGAACTCACGGCGCAAGACTTGTTTGCGCTGTTTCAGACCACTTATGGCGTGCAAACCGTGGTCGCTCCAGAGCGCCTGATGATCGAAGAAAGCACACACGCAGACGGCAAGCTTTTCAGCATCAAGGCGGACGTGCGTTTGGGTGACCATGTGCACGCTATTCACGGCAGCGGCACGGGTCCGATAGACGCCTTTGTGGCAGGGCTGATGGCGGCCACCGGGCAGGTGGTCCGCGTGCTGGATTACCGCGAACACGCGATCGGATCGGGCGCCAGCGCGCAGGCCGTGGCTTACCTTGAATTGCGCGTCAATGAGGAAACGCTTTTTGGCGTCGGCATGGACGGCAATATCGTCTCGGCCTCACTCAAGGCCATCCTCTCAGGACTGCAACGAAGCCAAGCAGGGCGCGGTAATTTGGCCCCGGTCAGCGCTACCATTGCAGACTGACGAACTGAATTAGCTAACTAGATTTCAGGAGACGTGAGATGACTGATAAATTGATTATTTTTGACACCACCTTGCGCGATGGCGAACAGTCCCCGGGCGCATCCATGACCCGCGATGAAAAGCTGCGCATTGCACGCCAGCTTGAGCGGCTCAAAGTCGATGTGATCGAAGCCGGTTTTGCCGCCAGTTCAAACGGTGACTTCGATGCCGTGCAGGCGATCGCCAATGCGATCAAGGACTCGACGATTTGCTCGCTGGCACGCGCCAATGACCGCGATATTTCACGTGCTGCTGAAGCCCTGAAGGGTGCACGTTCAGCGCGCATCCACACCTTCATCGCCACCAGCGCCTTGCACATGGAGAAGAAACTCCGCATGACGCCAGAGCAGGTGTTGGAGCAGGCCAAACTGTCAGTTCGGTTCGCCCGCAATTTGGTGGCGGATGTCGAGTTCAGCCCTGAAGACGGCTACCGCAGCGACATCGACTACTTGTGCCGCGTGCTCGAAGCCGTCATCCACGAGGGTGCGACGACCATTAACGTGCCCGACACCGTGGGTTATGCGGTGCCGGACCTTTATGGAAACTTCATCAAGACGCTGCGCGAGCGCGTGCCCAACAGCGACAAGGCGATCTGGTCCGTGCACTGCCACAACGACCTCGGCATGGCGGTGGCCAACTCCTTGGCCGGCGTGAAGATCGGCGGCGCAAGGCAGGTTGAGTGCACCATCAATGGCTTGGGCGAACGCGCAGGCAATTGCGCACTTGAAGAAATCGTCATGGCCGTGAAAACGCGCCGTGATTACTTCAACCTCGACATGAACGTCGATGCCTTGCAAATCTTGGCGGCCAGCCGGATGGTCAGTCAGACAACCGGTTTTGTGGTGCAGCCTAACAAAGCCGTGGTCGGCGCCAACGCCTTCGCACATGCCTCAGGCATCCATCAAGACGGCATGCTCAAGGCGCGTGAAACCTACGAGATCATGCGCGCCGAAGATGTCGGCTGGACCGCCAGCAAGATGGTGTTGGGCAAGCTGAGTGGTCGTAACGCCTTCAAGCAGCGCTTGCTGGACCTCGGCGTGCAGATGGAAAGCGAGACCGACATCAACAACGCCTTTGCAAAATTCAAGGAACTGGCGGACCGGAAAAGCGAGATTTTTGACGAAGACATCTTGGCGCTGGTCAGCGACGCGAGTGTCTTGCAAGATCGAGAGCAATACGGCTTTGTGGCTTTGTCCCAGCACAGCGAAACCGGAGAGCGCCCGCAAGCCAGCGTCACTTTCACGGTCGATGGCAAGGAAGTCAAAGGCAGCTCAGACGGCAATGGCCCGGTCGATGCCTCACTCAAAGCCATCGAAACCCATGTCAAGAGCGGTGCCGAGATGGTCTTGTACTCGGTCAATGCGATCAGTGGATCGACTGAAAGCCAGGGTGAAGTCACCGTCCGATTGCAAAGCAGTGGACGCATCGTCAATGGCGTCGGTTCTGATCCGGACATCGTCGTGGCGTCTGCCAAAGCTTATTTGAGCGCCTTGAGCAAGCTGCACAGCAAAGCCGATCGGGTACCAGCGCAAGGCTGAAATACTGGCTGATGGCGACAATTTTTGTAAAAATTGAAAAAATAGCTTGCCTTGCCTGAACTTTGGCGCTGCAATGCGTTCTGCCTCGGGAAGGGCCGTGTCAACCGGAATTTCACATGAAATAAGTCACGCAAGTTTTTGATATTGCGTGCTTTTTTGTATTTGGATACACTCAAGCACAGTACGTTGTACGTAATTTTGCATTTTTTACCAAAGAAGACCAACCGCCCATGCCCAAAACAACCCTTCAGCGCATTGCCCAATTGTTTGGTTTCTGTGTCTTAGGGCTGTCTGTCAGCTTTCCCGCGGCCCATGCAGCCACGGATGGTGAGCGAATAGTGTCGAAGAAAACGCGTGTCTCTAAGGTTACCAAAACGAGCTCGACGCGTCAGCAAGTCAAAGTCCGAAGCTCAAAGTCGGTTGTTGCGCGTACCGCCACCCCTGCAAAATTATCTTTCGGACAAATCGCTGGTTTGCACAGCGCAGCCGATCCGCTGTCACTCAAATCCAGCGTGGCGCTGGTCATCGACCAAGACACCCAAGAAGTTTTGTTCAGCAAAAACGACCATGCAGTGTTGCCCATTGCTTCTCTGACCAAGATCATGACGGGCGTCATCATCAGCGGCGCGAACCTGCCCATGGATGAAGTACTGACTGTGACCCAGGACGATGTCGATACGGAAAAAAATAGCAGTTCACGCCTGCGGGTTGGTACATCGCTGACACGTGGTGAGCTGCTTCATCTGGCCTTGATGTCCAGCGAAAATCGTGCCGCGCATGCGCTTGGCCGGACTTATCCTGGCGGACTTCAGACTTTTGTGGGGTTGATGAATTCGAAGGCGAAGATGCTCGGCATGAAGGACACCCGTTATGTTGAACCAACCGGTTTGTCCAGCCTGAATCAGTCGAGTGCCCAAGATCTGGCGACCCTCGTCAATGCGGCTCATGCCGACCCAGTGTTACGTGAACTCTCGACTTCATCAGGCTACCAAGTCGCTGTGGGTCGCCAAACATTGCAATACAACAACACCAATCGCTTGGTGAAAAGTCCCAACTGGGACATCGGTCTGCAAAAGACTGGCTACATCTCAGAAGCCGGGCAGTGCCTTGTCATGCAGACCAAAATTGCTGGCCGCAAGCTGATCATGGTATTTCTTGATTCGGCCGGCAAGTTCAGCCGTATTGCGGATGCAGAACGCGTTCGTCGCTGGGTTGAGTCTGGCCCGATTGTCATTCAAAAATTAAAAATCGCAGAGGCGATCAGCCTGACTGACGGCTGAGCGCCAGCCAATTCAGAGCCGCACTTAAAAGTCTTTGGGGTCTTGGCTGCAGCCCAAGGCCACTGAAATTTCATGGGCGGTCGCTTGGAGTTTGGGCAGCCAGCTTTCATCCAGTCGATCGGCGGGTGCTGAAATTGACAGTCCAGCAATCAACTTGTTCTGATCGTCGTAGATGCCTGCTGCCATACAGCGGACACCCAGTTCCAATTCTTCATTGTCCCTGGCGATGCCATATTGGCGGGCTTTGGATAACTCGCGTTCAAGGATTGGCAGTTGTGTGATGCTGTTGCGGGTGTGGCCCGGCAGCCCGGTTCGGGTGGCATAGCTGCGCAAACGTTGAGGGTCATCAAAGGCCAGAAACAACTTGCCAACCGATGTCAGATGCAAAGGGGCGTGGCCACCGATGGCGCGAACCACCTGCATACCAGAGCGTTCGCTGTAGGCTCGCTCAACATACACAATTTCATCGCCTTGACGCATGCTCAGATTGACTGGTTGTTGCGTCAGCTTGTGCAGTTCGCGCATGGGTATGAGCGCTGCATCACGCACGCTGAGCCGAGCTTTGACCAAGTTGCCTAGCTCCAGCAAGCGCATGCCAAGCCGGTAGCTTCCTGCTGCAGGCCGTTCTACAAAGCGACCGGTTGCCAGATCGTTCAAGATTCGGTGCGCCGTGGAGGGATGAAGGCCAGACTTTTCGCTGATCTCTTTGAGTGAAACGGCTTCTTCGCGACCCGCGAGAATCTCTAGCAAGGTGAACATGCGCCCAATCACCTGAACCGTCGGGGTGGTTTGTGCGCTGGTGTCTGGGTTTTTCATGGTGCAGCCTTTTTTCTGCATTTTACTTTGTGAAATCTCATGTCACGCTCAGCAACCCGTCGGCCTGATCCATTCACCCTTGACGCGGATTTCATGAGGCTTAAAGCGCGCCTTGTAATTCATCTTTTGGCTTTCTGCGATCCAGTAGCCAAGATACAAAAAAGGCAAGCCAAGAAGTCGAGACTGTTGAATCTGCCAGAGCACGCCGTAGTTGCCATAAGCCGCTTTAGCGTCTGGTTCGTAGAAGGTGTAAACCGCTGAAATACCGTCATCGAGCAGATCTAGAATCGACACCATTCGAAGGGGACCCGCTTCACCATCAGGCACAGGGTCCCTGAATTCCACCAAGCGTGAATTAACTCGGCTCTGCAGCAAAAATTGGGTGTATTGATCCACGCTGTCTTGGTCCATGCCGCCGCCCGCGTGCCGACTTTTTTGGTAGCGCAGATAAAGGTCGTAGTGCTCGGCGGAGAACCCCAGCTTGAGTACCCGGGCTTCAAGGTGTTGGTGCTGCATCGACGCACGGCGCAGGCTGCGGTCAGGTTTGAAGTCATTGACGAGCACCCGCAACGGGACGCAGGCTTGGCAGCCATCGCAGTAGGGCCGATACGTGAACATGCCGCTGCGTCGAAATCCGTTGGCCACCAGTTGTGAATAAGCCTCGTTCTGAATCAGATGGCTAGGCGTTGCCACTTGGGAGCGTGCCTGTTTGTCTGGCAAATAGCTGCACGGGTAGGGCGCCGTGGCATAAAACTGCAGAGTCTGCAGCGGCAAGTCGTTGAGATGGGTCACGGTTGTCAGTGCGTCGTGATGTTAAGCGTGATGCATCAAAATTTCATGCCAATCTCAGCCCAAAAAGGGGGCTCGAATCTCCACTCGGGCGCTGGTTTTTCAGTCTGTTGGCTGACGTGGGCGACAAATTCTTTTCGGTTCATTTCGCTAGCCCCAAACGATGACAAGTGCTGCGTATTTTGTTGACAATCTATCATGCTGATGCCCTTGGCTCTGCAAAAAGCGACCAACGCAGCCAATGCAATTTTGGAGGCATCTGTCTGTCGCGCAAACATGGACTCACCAAAGACCATGCCGCCCAGATTGACACAGTAGAGCCCACCGACCAGTTCCCCGTTGACCCAAGTCTCAACACTGTGGGCATGTCCAGCTCGGTGCAGAGCGGTGTAGGCAGTGATCATGTCTGGCACGATCCAGGTGCCCGTTTGACCGTCGCGCGGGGAGATGGCACAAGCGCCGATGACTTGATCGAATGCGCTGTCCATTTTGACAGCGCAGTTGGTGGATCCGGTGAATTTCTTGAGCGTTTTTTGGAGGGATCTGTGCAATTTGAATTGGCCGGTCTTGAGCACCATGCGAGGGTTCGGGCTCCACCACAAAATCGGTTGGCCAAGACTGAACCACGGAAAGATACCCGCGCTGTAGGCTCGTACCAAGCTTGGCGCGTTCAGCGCGCCGCCTGCGGCAAGCAACCCTGGCGCAGGGTCGTTGGCTCCCCAAGCGCTGCTTACGTCGGGAAACTCTTCGCCGACGATCAGCCACGGAACGGGTATCGCTGATCGTTTCATGATGCTGTTTTAACAGACTTGTAACAGTGGCGATGGTCGCGAGACAATTCTTTACGCAGTACTTAAAAATCAGATGGCATGGCAACGCTGGAATAAAAATGAATACCGAGTAATTAACTTTGGCGTGTACCAGCACGCGACTAATTTGTCGTACGCCATCGGTCAAAACAACAATTCACTTTGACGTTTGTCCTGACAAAGAAAAATTATGCCTTCAATTGAAAACCAGTTGTCCCAACCCCCATGTGACGCCAAGCCTTTGATTCCGCTCCTGAGCCGTCAACTGCTGGTGTTGTTGTCCGCCTTGCTGCTTTGTGGCGCAGCACTGGCGGAGCGATCAGACGGACCCAGCGGTGGTCGGCACGACAACGACAGCGGCAAAGGCGGCAAGCATTCACCGGGTTCTGACAGGCAGGGCTTGGAGGTGCACGGCACGGATCTGCGAGACGCTGACCGACGCGGTCAAGATCGACGTGATGAAGCGCGACAAAGCCGCGACCGCTCTGGCCCTGATCGACAAGGGCAGGCCCACGCTGGCAGTCGGGCAGGCTCTTATTTTCAAGAGCGTCAGCGTTCTGCTGTGCACGACTATTACGGCAATGAGTACCGGACTGGACGTTGCCCACCCGGCTTGTCGAGAAAACACAATGGCTGCATGCCTCCGGGCCAAGTTCGTTACTACAGCGTGGGCCAGCGCTTGGCTCCGGCCGTGATTTACCACACGGTTCCCGCCGCCATAGTGGTCACGCTTGGCGTTCCGCCTTCAGGCCACCGCTATGTGCGCGTTGCTTCCGACATCTTGCTGATTGCGATTGGCACCGGTTTGGTGGTCGATGCCATTCAGGACCTCGGCGGCATGTGATCTTTTGACGCTGGGAATGATGCCCACTGGGTCGCTAGCCGATTCTGGGTGCATGAACTTGTGAATGTCCATTGCCAACTTCTGGCAAGATGCCGCATCGCGGGTGACCTGCATCCCCGCCATCCGAACATCCTTTTTTATTGGACATCTCTATGCTGCTTGACGTTGAAGAATCCCAATTGTTGCTGGTGGACTACCAAGTCCGCCTGATGCCTTCCATTTTTGAGAACGATCGGGTGTTGGCCAATGCCTTGCGCCTGGCGCGCCTCGCTGAAGCGTTGCAAGTGCCTGTTTGGGGCACAGCCCAAAGTCCTGACGATCTGGGCCCGAACGTCCCGGAATTGCAGGCCGCCATTGAGCAAGCCGGCGGCAGGGTGATGAACAAGCAGTCTTTCAGCGCGGTGGCTGACGGTCTGTCGGATTGGCTGCGCCCGCCAGCCCGAAAAGCAACGCAGGGCGGTAATGCCCGCAGCCTGCCCAAGCATTTGCAAAAGCCTGCGGCACCGGCCGAAGAAGAAGGTCGCGGCATCATCGTGATGGCCGGTTGCGAAGCGCATGTCTGCTTGCTGCAAACCGCGCTTGATTTGCTCGAAGAAGAGTTTGACGTCTGGGTCGTCACCGACGCCTGCAGTTCCCGCAGCGAACGCAATCGGGACGCCGCTTTTGACCGACTGGCTGGCAATGGGGCCGAATTGGTCACCACCGAGATGGTGGCTTTTGAATGGCTGCGCACAGCCGACCACGAGATGTTCAAGCGGGTGCAGTCGCTGATCAAGTGAGCGCGGGGTCGCTCTGAATTGAAGGGTTGAAGTCAGGCTGATGCAAGCCTGTTATCAATAATTATGAATTCAGTTTAAACGGAGACCCAAAATGAGCCCAGCGCCGACCCCCGTCACCTATGCCGACTTTTACCGCCAGTCCATCGATCAGCCGGATGCATTTTGGGCTGAGCAGGCCAAGCTGATCGACTGGTTCAAGCCCTTTGAGCGGGTCTGCAATTACGACAACCCACCGTTTGCGCGCTGGTTCGAAGGCGGCCAAACCAATCTGTGCCACAACGCGGTCGACCGACATTTGACAGAGCGTGCAGATCAGGCGGCCCTGATTGCGATTTCGACTGAAACCGGCACTGAAAAAACCTACACCTTCACAGAATTGCACCGCGAAGTTCAGCGCATGGCTGCCAGCCTGCAGTCGCTGGGCGTGCAAAAAGGCGATCGCGTGTTGATCTACATGCCGATGGTGGCCGACGCCGCTTTTGCGATGCTTGCCTGCGCGCGCATCGGCGCCATTCATTGCGTGGTGTTTGGCGGTTTTGCCAGCGGTTCACTGGCCTCGCGGATTGATGACGCCACACCGAAAGTTATCGTCAGCGCCGATGCCGGTTCGCGCGGCGGCAAGCCGACGCCCTACAAGCACTTGCTGGACGAAGCGATTCGTCTGGCCACCCACAAGCCAGACGCTGTGCTGTTGTCTGACCGGCAACTCGCACCGATGGATTGGGTTGCTGGGCGCGACCATCTGTGGTCTGCATTACGGCAGCAACACATCGACGCGCAAGTGCCTTGCGAGCCGATGAACTCGACCGACATCAGCTACACCATTTACACCAGCGGTACCACCGGCAAACCCAAAGGCGTGCAGCGCGACACCGCAGGCTACACCGTCGCTTTAGCGGCCAGCATGAAGTATATTTTTGGCGGCCGTGCCGGCGAAACATTCTTCGCCACCAGCGACATTGGCTGGGTCGTGGGTCACAGCTACATCGTTTACGGCCCGTTGATTGCTGGCATGGCGACCATCATGTACGAGGGCCTGCCAACGCAAGGCATGGACGGTCAGCCCAACGGCGGGATCTGGTGGAGCTTGGTCGAAAAGTACAAGGTGACGGGCATGTTCAGCGCGCCGACGGCCGTGCGTGTGCTTAAAAAACAAGACCCAGCGCTCCTCAAAAAATACGATCTGTCGAGCCTGCGTGCTTTGTATCTGGCCGGAGAGCCTTTGGACGAGCCTACCGCACGCTGGATCAGCGAAGGCCTGAATGTGCCCATCATCGACAACTACTGGCAAACCGAAACCGGCTGGCCGCTGCTCACCGTGGCCAATGGCGTGACGCCCATGACCAGTAAGTTCGGCAGTCCTGGTGTGCCCATGTACGGCTATAACGTCAAGCTGTTGCATGAAAACACCGGCGAAGAACTGACCCAGCCGAATGAAAAAGGTGTGGTGGTGCTGGACGGCCCAACGCCGCCGGGTTTCATGCAGACGATCTGGAAAGACGACGCGCGCTTCGTCAACACGTATTGGAAGAGCATCCCGGGCAAGCTGGTCTACAACACCTTCGACTGGGGCATTCGCGACGAAGACGGTTATTACTTCATCCTCGGTCGGACTGACGACGTGATCAACGTGGCGGGCCACCGCCTCGGCACGCGCGAGATCGAAGAAAGTATTTCAGGTCATGCCTCTGTGGCTGAAGTTGCGGTGGTCGGTGTGGCTGACAGCCTGAAGGGGCAAGTCGCCATGGCATTTGTCGTGCTGAAAGACGCCAGTGCTTTGAATGATCCGGCTGTTGCACAACAGCTTGAGCGCGAGATCATGAAACGGGTCGATGGCGATTTGGGTGCTGTCGCCCGGCCGGCGCGCGTGCGCTTTGTCACGGCCTTGCCGAAGACCCGCAGCGGCAAACTGCTGCGCCGCGTGATTCAGGCTATTTGCGAAGGTCGTGATGCGGGCGATGTGACGAGCATGGACGACCCGGCCGCTTTACAGCAGATCAGGGATCGCATGGCGAGCTGATCAACTGAAATCTCCCAACTCCTTAATTCGCTTTTGGCTTATATTTGGCTTCGGCCATGACAAGTCTTAAACGATTACAGGGGAGGGGAGACATGCAGTTTTTCACACATCGGGCGCTGCCGCTGATGTTGGCGCTGGCGCTTTGGCCTGCGGCACACGTGCAGGCGCAGTCGGTGTCTGCTCCCCAAGCCGACGCCGCCAGTACCCATGTCAACATGAGCGCGCAGCGCGTCTCGAAGCTCGCTTGGTATGTCGAAGGCCTGTCGGCCATGGGTTCCAGCGCCAATCAAAACTTCATCTCCAACGCTGGCTTCGTCATCACACCCGCTGGCGTGGTCGTCATGGATGCGCTGGGTTCACCGGCTTTGGCTGAGCAGCTGCTGGCTGAGATTCGCAAACTCACGCCCTTGCCGGTCACCCACGTCATCGTCACGCACTACCATGCCGACCATATTTATGGCTTGCAGACCTTCAAGGCGCAGGGCGCGCGCATTGTGGCGCATGGTGCGGCGCGCGAGTATTTGCAGTCCGACACCGCACGCTTGCGGATGGAGAGTTCGCGCCAAGAGCTCTTCCCGTGGATTGATGAGAACACCCGCTTGGTGCCCGCCGATCAATGGATCAACGGCCCGACCGAGTTGACTGTCGGCTGTGTGCGCTTCATGTTGCAGCCGGTCGGCCCGTCGCACACGCCGGAAGACTTGGTGATTTACCTGCCGCAGGACAAAGTGCTGTTTGCCGGTGATTTGGTTTTTCGCAACCGCATTCCCTATGTCGGTCAAGCCGACAGCGATCATTGGATTCAGGCCCTTGAAAGGCTGCTGACTTTCGACACCGCCGTGGTGGTGCCCGGCCATGGCCCCCTGTCGAACGAAGCAACAAACGACATGGCGTTGACACGTGACTACCTCGTGTATTTGCGCCGCAGCATGGCTGAGGCAGCGAAAAACATGGAACCCTTTGACGCCGCCTACGACGCTGCCGACTGGTCGCGCTTCGAGCGTCTTCCGCTGTTTCGGGCCGTCAATCGGATGAACGCTTACAACACGTATTTACTGATGGAACGCGAAGTCAAGTAGCGGCATACTGAGGTTTTTCACTCACACCGACCATGACTCGCCAATTTCTGCTGTCTGCACTGCTCTGCCTCGCCAGCGTTTCGGCTTTGGCGCAAGGCCCTGCCATTTTTGTCGGCGCCGATCTGAAGCTCGGTGCGCAACTGATCGCCGACAACCAGTGCGTGGCCTGCCACCAGCGCAAGGTCGGTGGTGACGGCTCGGCCATCTACCAACCGACTGGCCGGATCAATACGCCGGGTGCTCTGCGCGGCATGATCGAGCAATGCAACCTAGAGCTCAACTTGGCCTTGTTTCCTGAAGAAGTGACCGCCATCAGCGCGGTGCTGAACCGGGACCACTACCGCTTCAAGTGATCGGGCTGCCAAGACCATGCTGATGGCAGGCATGAAGTTGTCCAAACGGCAACTCACAAGCCCAGCTGTGCCACGTACACATAGAGTGGAATCCCGATCAAAATATTGAAAGGGAAGGTTAAGCCCAGCGACATACCAAAGTAGAGCGACGGGTTGGCTTCCGGAATAGCGTGGCGTATGACCGCCGGGACGGCGATGTAAGACGCACTCGCAGCCAGCACCATCAGCAAGGCCAGGTTGCCAGACGACATGCCCAGCATGGACCCCAGCAAGAGCGCGATGCCCGCGTGCAGCAGCGGCCCAACGATGGCGTAAATCAGCAACCAAGCCGACTGCCCCTTCAACTTGCCCATGTTGCGCGCCGCCAGCAAGCCCATGTCCAGCAAAAAGAACGCCAGCATGCCCTTGAACAGGTCAACAGAAAATGGCTTCATGGCGGCTTGGCCGGCGTCACCAGTCATCACGCCAATCAACATCGCTCCGATGAGCAACAGCTGCGCACCATCGGTCAAGGATTCGTGCAGGATGCGTCCCAAGGGCGCGTTGTTGGAGGCACTTTGAAGCGCTCCAAAGCCTGTCGCCGCTTGCTGGCGGGCGTGGTTGGCCAGTACAACGGCCAGCACGATGGCGGGGGACTCCATCAGGGCCATCGCTGCCGCCATGTGTCCGCCATAGGTGATGCCGTTGACATCCAAGTATTGAACCGCCGTGATGAAGGTGACGGCGCTGACTGAGCCATAGGTGGCGGCAATCGCGGCGGCATCAAAGCCGTTCAGAAAGCGCCGCAGCACCAGGTAGCCAAGCAAGGGGACTAACACAGCCATGCCAAGCGCGGCGCCCAAGCTGATCATTACTTCTGTTGTCAAGCCCGACTTGGCCAGCGCAAAACCCCCTTTGAGGCCCAAAGCCATGAGCAAATAGAGCGACAGAAATCGCGAAATTTGCGGCGGTATTTCTAAATTTGACCTGAGTGAACCGGCTAATATTCCAAAAACAAAAAACAAGATGGCGGGGTCAAAGAAGCTTTGCATGGGTTCGTTTGCCGGTTCAGATCAAGAAAACGGCTGCACCACTGATCAAGCTGGTGATCGCAACCGCTGCCAGCAAGTTGGCATCGCGTCGATTGCTTTGCGCGTATTCGTACCGGGCAGCGAACAAAAAAATGGCGGCTAACGCCACCAGTCCGAGTGCCATGCCTGAGAGCGTGGAATCACTCATGGGCGCCACCCGGGTTGCGCGATGACAAGGATGCACACGCTTGGGCATCACGATGTTCAATAAAGGTTGTCATTGATTTTTTTCTAAGTGGCAAAGCAACGACGATAGCTGTTTTATAGATTATTAAAAAGCAGATAATTCCTTACCAACAGTCCTTAAAAATCTGACAATGAGCACCTCGTTCAATTACAAACATCTTTACTATTTTTGGGTGGTCGCCAAAGAAGGTGGCATATCGCGAGCCGCTAACAAGCTGGACATGGCGGTGCAAACTGTCAGCGCGCAAGTGCGTGAGTTGGAGCGTTCCTTGGGGTACGCCTTGCTCAAGCCGGCCGGGCGCGGACTGGTGCTGACGGAAGCCGGACTGGCCGCGATGCAGCAGGCAGATTTGATCTTTCAACTGGGTGAGAACCTCCCTGCCTTGGTTCGTGATGCTGCGAGTTCCCCTTCTGTGCGCTTGGCCGTTGGTATTTCAGATGGGTTGCCCAAACTCGTGGTGCGCCGCCTGTTGCAACCCGTGGTGCCGATGCCAAACTTGCGCCTGCTCTGCCATGAGGGTGAACTGGATGATTTGCTGGGCGACTTGGCGCTACACCGGTTGGATGTTGTGCTGTCAGACCGACCCGCTCCGCCCAACCCCAACATCAAGCTGTACAGCCACGCCATGGGGTCGACGGCCGTGGCTTGGTATGGCACGGCGGCGCTGGTCAACACCGCAATGAAAGGCTTTCCGAAAAGTCTGGCTGACGTGCCTTTGTTGCTGCCCACAGCGCACACCGCCGTTCGCACCCGTCTTGACCATTGGTTCGAGCAACGCGGCATTCGGCCGCGCATTGTGGGCGAGTTCGAAGACAGCGCCTTGCTGAAAACCTTTGGTGCCAGTGGCATGGGTATTTTTCCGGGCGCGGACTGGGTGCATGACGACCTGCTGGCCCATTACGCGGTCGAACGTTTGGGCCCGTGCGACGGCGTCACCGAGCACTTCTTTGCGATTGGCACCGAGAAAAAAGTACAGCACCCTTTGGTTCAAAGCTTGCTGCAGCCGGCGCTTTAGACCCTTAGGCATTCGGCGCCCGGCTGGTGGTTCATCGCCGGCGCAGGCTCAGCAGCATGGTCAGCGCCAAAATGCCCACCACCACCGCCAAAGAAAAGAGCACCGGTATTTTGTAGACGTCGATCAAGCACATCTTGGTGCCGATGAAGACCAAAATCACCGCCAATCCATAGTTCAGCAAATGGAATTTGTTGGCCACCGCAGCCAACAAAAAGTACATGGCCCGCAGTCCCAAAATGGCAAACACGTTGCTGGTCAAGACAATAAAGGGGTCTTGGGTGATGGCAAAAATTGCGGGGATTGAGTCGACTGCAAAAATCACATCAGTGAGCGCAATCAGGCAGATCACCATGAACAAGGGTGTGGCAATTTTCTTGCCGTTTTCCATGGTCCAAAAATTCTCGCCGTCGTAGTTCTTGCTGACCGGTAGCAGCTTGCGCAGCAGCTTCAGCGCTGGGTTTTCGTCGAGGTTGGGCTCTTTGCCGGCGGCCCACCACATCTTCACGCCAGTGAGTATGAGAAAACCGCCAAAGACATACAAAATCCAGTGAAACTCGGCCAGCAGCCAGCCGCCCACCAAGATCATGATGGTGCGCAACACAATCGCCCCAATGATGCCGATCATCAGCACCCGTTTTTGAAACTGCGTAGGCACGGCGAAATAAGTGAATATCAACAGGAAGACAAAGATGTTGTCCACTGCCAATGATTTTTCAATGAGGTAGCCAGTCAAAAACTCGAGTGATTTGGTGTTCGCTATGGCCACGGAACCAGTTGAATCTTTGACGGCCCACCAGAACAGTCCGTTGAACAGAAAACTCAGGGCAATCCAAACCAAGGACCAGTTCAAGGCCTCTTTGACGCCGATGTCGTGCGAGCCCTGTTTCTTGAGGACAACGAAGTCAATGAAGAGCGATACCAACACGATGCCACCAAAGGTGAGCCACAGCCACATGGGCGCAATTGTCTGCATGTAAACCTTAGAAAATTTGCTTTTCCCGTGTGCTAGCAGACTGTGCGAACCCACGAGTTAAGCTGAAGTCTATTGCAGAATAAGCAGTTTATTACTGAGTAAATTAAAATTTTGGTTCGTAAAAAAAGGAATATTTTGCTGTATTTGCCGTATTTAAATACGGACGGTTGCTTCAAAATTCTGCGTGTGAATCCGGGTAAACACTGAATAAAACCGCACAACTTAAAAGATATATTAGTGAATTCGAATATTCAAAATAAAGCTGAATAACCCATGTCTGAAGGAGTTACCGTGACGCATCAAGACCTGATGACAGGCCTAGGTTCTGGTCGGATTCAAAAAGCACCCGAAAATTTTCTCGGCCGCGCTGACGTGCAGACTGTTGTGGCCGAGGCCAAAAGCGGTCGGCGTGACTTCATTCGCGGCGCTTTCGCTGCGGCCGCCGCTGGCATGGCCGCGCCGGTTGCATTGGCTCAGGGCAATCCGGTGCCGAGCGAAGGCGGCGACCCCAATATTCTCAACCTGCCTGCGCACAGCACCGGCTTGGGGCAGGGCGTCGTCACCGACGGCTATGGCAAGCCATCCCAATACGAGAGCAATGTGCAGCGCCGCCAAAGCCCTGGCCTGACGCAAACGGCGCAAGCTTCGGTCTCGTTCGCGCCATTGCAGTCGCTGTTCGGCATCATCACCCCGAGCGGTCTGCACTTCGAGCGGCACCATCAGGGCTGGTGGGACATTGACCCGTCGAAGCACCGTTTCATGGTCAACGGCATGGTCAGCAAGCCGCATGTTTTCACCATGGACGAGATCATGCGGCTGCCCTCAGTCTCGCGTTTTCACGTCATTGAATGTGGCGCCAATACCGCTGCTGAGTGGGGCAATGTGGCGGTGCCGACCTGCCAATACACCCACGGCATGATTTCTTGCAGCGAGTTCACCGGTGTGCCGCTCATCACCTTGCTTGAAATTGCTGGCGCCGATCTGAAGAAGGGCAAGTTCGTGCTGGCCGAAGGCGGTGAAGGTTCGTCCATGACCCGGACGATTCCGATGAGTCTGATTCTCTCCGGCGAAGTGTTGGTCGCTTACGGTCAAAACGGTGAAATGCTGCGGCCCGAAAACGGCTACCCCTTGCGCTTGGTGGTGCCCGGCGTGCAGGGCGTCAGCTGGATCAAATACCTGCGCCGGGTTGAGTTGGGCGACAAACCTTATGCGACCAAGGATGAAGCGATTCACTACCTCGACCTGCAGCCCGATGGCATGCAGCGTCAGTACAGCAACTTGCAAGAATGCAAAAGCGTGGTCACCACGCCCTCAGGCGGTCAGGTGCTGCTAGACAAAGGTTTTTACAACATCACCGGACTGGCTTGGTCGGGCAAAGGCAAGGTCAAAAAGGTCGATGTGTCGGTCGACGGCGGGCGCAATTGGCGTCAAGCCCGACTCGAAACCCCCGTGCTGTCCAAAGCCCTCAGCCGCTTCAACATCGACTGGATTTGGGACGGCAAACCCGCCATCATTCAGAGCCGTGCCACCGATGAAACCGGCTACGTGCAGCCGACCTACAAGCTGTTGCGGGAGGTGCGTGGCACCCGTTCGATTTATCACAACAATGCGATCCAGTCATGGCTGGTGCAAGAAAATGGCGAGGTCAAAAATGTTCAACTCTCGTGATGCATTGCTCGCCATCGCCGCGCTGGTTTGCGCAGGTTGGGTTTCCGCGCAAACAGCCAATCCGTACACCGGCATCGGCCGTCTCGCCACGCCCAAAGAAGTGGCGGCGTGGGACATTGATGTGCGGCCCGACTTCAAGGGCCTGCCCGCAGGCGCCGGCTCGGTGGCCAAGGGGCAAGATGTTTGGGAAGGCAAATGCGCCAGTTGCCACGGTATTTTTGGTGAGTCCAACGAAGTTTTCTCGCCATTGATTGGCGGCACCACGGCCGAGGACGTCAAGACCGGTCGCGCTGCGAAGTTGTTGGACCCGACGACAGGCCGCACCATGCTGATGAAGCTGGCGACGGTCTCGACGCTGTGGGATTACATCAACCGTGCCATGCCTTGGAACCAGCCGAAGTCACTGACCACCGAAGAGGTCTACGCGGTCACGGCCTTCTTGCTCAATCTCGGCGGCGTCATACCTGATGACTACACCTTGTCAGACAAAAATATCGCGGATGTACAGGCGCGCATGCCCAATCGCAACGGCATGACCACGCGGCACGCCATGTGGCCGGGTAACGAATTCAACGGTACCCGTCAGCCCGACGTGCGCAACACGGCCTGCATGAAGAACTGCGCAACAGAACCCCGTGTGGCGTCTTTGCTGCCAGATTTTGCCCGCAATGCTCACGGCAATCTGGCTGAACAAAACCGGGTCATTGGGGCGCAGCATGGCGTTGACACGAGTCGCCCCGAAGGTCAGAAGGGGGTAGTTGCCGCCGTTACAATTTCACCCGCTACAGCCGTCTCTTCCGCGTTGACCCTCGCTCAAAAGAACAACTGCACGGCTTGCCATGCAGTGGACAAGAAAATTCTGGGCCCGAGTTTTGTGGAGATCGCCAAAAAGCACGCTGGCAAGGTGGACTATTTGGTCGGCAAGATCAAGTCCGGAGGCGTCGGGGTGTGGGGTTCAATTCCGATGCCGGCACAAACCGTGTCAGATGCTGATGCCAAAACGATCGCCGCTTGGCTAGCCGCTGGTGCGGGCCGATAAGCGCGGAAAATACGCCGAGAATGCATGAAGAGATTGCGTCCATAGCCGCCAAAGAACATCGCCGGTGTCAGGGATTTCACCGCTGACACTTTTTAAAATATTCATTAGCATCACTTTAATCAGGAGAATCGCATGCAGTCACGCAGACAAACCCTCAAGCAAACCGCGGTGGTGGCCGGCCTTTTGGCTGGCACCGGTTTGTTCCCTCAGTTCGCTTGGGCGTTCAACAAAAGTGCTTTTGAAGCCAAGACCTTGCAAGAGGCCATCAAGGCTTATGGCGGCGGCACATTGACAGAAAGCAAGGACGTCATCATCACTGCCCCGGACATCGCTGAAAACGGTGCGGTCGTGCCTTTGGCTGTCAGCTCGGCGTTGCCAGGTGTCAAACGCTTGTTGCTGCTGGTTGAAAAAAATCCCTCCGCTTTGGTTGCGATGTTTGACGTCACTGACAGCATCGATCCGGCTTTTTCAACGCGCGCCAAGATGGGCCAGTCTTCAGACGTTTATGCGGTCGCCATCATGGCTGACGGCAAAGCGCTGTTCGCCAAAAAAGAAGTCAAGGTCACCTTGGGTGGTTGCGGCGGCTGATTTTCCAGCCATTCCCAACACCCCACCTATTACAGAATCAGGAGTTACATCATGGCAGATCCGATGCGCATTCGCGCCCAAGCAGCCGCTGGCAAAGCAACCGTTCGCGTGCTGATGGCACATGAAATGGAGAGCGGTCAGCGCAAAGACCCCGCCGGCAAAACCATCCCGGCTTGGTTCATTCAAGATGTTAGCGCCAGCCTGAATGGCAAACAAGTTTTCAGCGCTGAATGGGGCCCTGCGGTGGCTAAGAACCCGTTCTTGCAGTTTGTCGTCAAGGGTGCCAAGGCGGGCGACAAGATCGTCGTCAACTGGAAAGACAACCGCGGCGACACACGCACCGACGAAGCCACGGTTTCTTGATTTTTTTAACCACTTGACCTCACGGGGCGT
This sequence comes from Polaromonas sp., assembly GCA_030654695.1. Taxonomy (GTDB): domain Bacteria; phylum Pseudomonadota; class Gammaproteobacteria; order Burkholderiales; family Burkholderiaceae_C; genus Polaromonas. The sequence goes on along the minus strand of JAURWY010000034.1, from coordinate 240,039 downwards.
TCATGAAATTTTCTAAATCAGTTCCACTGATCGCCTCGGCTCTGGCCATGTCAGGCTTGTTGGCTTCCGCGGCTTGGGCGCAAAAAACCGCCATTGAAGGGATCGAGGAGTACCGCGCCATGATGCAAGATGGCAACCCGGCGGAACTTTTTGAGGCCAAGGGCGAAGATCTTTGGAAGACCGCGCGCGGGCCGAAAAAAGTCTCCCTGCAGCAGTGTGATTTGGGCAAGGGGCCTGGCGTCGTCAAAGGTGTCTTTGTTGAATTGCCGCGGTATTTTGCCGACACCCAGCGTGTCCAAGATCTGGAATCGCGACTTCTCAGCTGCATGGAAATGCTGCAAGGCTTCAATCCCGCAGACATCGCCAAGACGCCTTTTGGTCGTGGCGAGCAAGTCAGCGTCACGGCGCTGGCCACTTGGATTGCTGCTGAGTCGAAGGGGCAGAAGTTCAACTTGCCGCAAGCCCATGCGCAAGAAAAAGTGTTTTACGAAGTGGGTAAGCGGCTGTTTTTTCAGCGTGCCGGCGCGCATGACTTTGCCTGCGCCTCTTGCCATGGTGTTGACGGCAAGCGGATCCGTTTGCAAGACTTGCCCAACCTGACCAAAAATCCGGGTGACGGTATTGGCTTTGCCGCCTGGCCTGCTTACCGCGTCTCCAACGGCCAGATGTGGGGCATGCAACAACGGCTCAACGATTGCTATCGTCAGCAACGGTTTCCATACCCAGGTTTTGGCAGCGATGCAACCGTTGCACTTGGCGTGTACTTGGGTGTGAACGGTAAGGGTGCGGTCTCTGTGGCGCCCGCCCTCAAACGCTAATCTCGGGAGACTCACATGCAGACAAAATACAAAATTACCCTCTCGCTCTTGGCTGTGGCAGCCATCACAGCTGGCTGCGCCACAGCCCCCAGCTTGGCCGAGCTCGACAAGATCACCATCGGCATTGTCAAAACTTCATTCCGTGATCAAGGCATGGTCAAAGCATCCGTGCTGGATGCCGATGAAACCAACCGCCTGTGCAGTGCTGCCGATGTGGCGGGTAAACCGCTCGACGAGAAGACTGCCAGCGCTTTGGAGGCGGCTAACTTCAAGATGATCAAGTGGCCTAGCGATGGTCGCTTTTTGGGCGACTGGAAAGAGGGCGAGAAAATCGCCCAAAGTGGTCGCGGCATGACCTGGACGGATAAAGCCGGCGCAGCCAATGGTGGCAATTGCTACAACTGCCACCAGATGAGCAAGGAAGAAATCTCCTTCGGCACAATTGGCCCTAGCTTGTACAACTTCGGCAAGCTGCGCGGTGTCAGTGATCCTGCCAGCCCAGAAGCCAAGCCGATGCTCGAATACACCTGGGGCAAGATCTGGAACTCGAAGGCTTACAACGCTTGCTCCAACATGCCGCGTGCAGGCCATTCTGGGATTTTGTCGGAAGGTCAGGTTCGCGACATCGTGGGTCTGTTGCTGGACCCGAAGTCGCCAGTTAATCGTTAATTTTTCGACGATCAGAACTCAAAACCCGGACTCGTCCGGGTTTTTAAAAGCTACTACTTCATTGATTGCGAATTTATGAATTTAAGCAAACGTGAGCTGCTTCAGGTCTTGGGTGCAGGCGCTGCCGCGGGGATGGGGCTGGGCACTTACGCTGAGGCTGACGCCGCCACGGCGTCTAACGCGCTCTATGATTTTCCCAAGTTTGGTCAAGTGTCATTTCTGCACATGACCGATTGCCACGCGCAGCTCAAACCGATTTACTTTCGCGAACCCAGCATCAACATCGGTCTGGGTGACATGAAAGCCCAGCTGCCGCATTTGGTGGGTGAGTATTTGTTGAAGGCCACCAAGATCAGGCCCGGCACGGTAGAGGCGCATGCGCTGACATTTTTGAATTACGAAAATGCCGCCAAGCGCTATGGCAAGGTCGGTGGTTTTGCGCACTTGGCAACGTTGGTCAAGCGCATGAAGGCCAGTCGCCCCGGCGCCTTGTTGCTTGACGGCGGTGACACTTGGCAGGGCTCCGGCACCAGCTTGTGGACACAAGGCCAAGACATGGTCGAGGCGGCCAAGTTGCTCGGTGTCGATGTGATGACCGGGCACTGGGAGTTCACTCTGGGCATGCAGCGTGTCAAGGAAATCATTGACAAAGACTTTGCCGGCAAGGTTGACTTTGTGGCGCAGAACGTCAGAACCCAAGACTTTGGCGACCCGGTCTTCAAACCCTATGTGATTCGGGAAATCAATGGCGTGCCTTGCGCCATCATCGGCCAAGCGTTTCCGTACACGCCAATCGCCAATCCGCGCTACATGGTGGCGGACTGGGCCTTTGGTATTCAAGACGAGAACATGCAGCTGATGGTCAACGAAGCCCGGGCCAAGGGCGCCCAAGTCGTCGTGGTGCTGAGCCACAACGGCATGGACGTCGACCTGAAGATGGCGACGCGCGTCAGCGGTATTGACGCTATTTTGGGCGGACACACGCACGACGGTATGCCGGTCGCCAGCATTGTGGCCAACAAAGGCGGCAAGACCATCGTCACCAACGCGGGTTCCAACAGCAAGTTTTTGGGTGTGCTGGATCTGGAAATTAAAAACCGGAAGGTGGTCGATTTCCGCTACAAGTTGTTGCCAGTGTTTGCCAACATGCTGCCGGCTGACAAAGAGATGGACGCCTTGATCACCAAAGTCCGCGCGCCTTATGAAGTCAAGCTGGCCGAAAAACTGGCCGTGACCGAGGGCACGCTGTACCGCCGCGGCAACTTCAACGGTACCGGTGACCAGTTGCTGGTCGACGCCTTGATGGATGTGCAGGGCGCGGAAATCGCTTTTTCCCCGGGTTTTCGCTGGGGCACCACGCTACTTCCCGGGCAGGCCATCACCCGTGAGTGGCTGATGGACATGACTGCGACCACTTATTCGTACGCCACCGTCACGGAAATGACGGGCGAAACCATCAAAACCGTGCTGGAAGACGTGGCGGACAACCTGTTCAACCCAGACCCTTACTACCAGCAGGGTGGCGACATGGTTCGGGTCGGCGGTCTGCAATACAGTTGCAAGCCAAACGCCAGCATGGGCCAGCGTATCGACAACATGCAGCTGAACGGCAAAGCCATCGAGGCCGGTAAAAAGTACAAAGTCGCCGGCTGGGCTCCCGTGGCCGAAGAAGCTCGCAGCCAAGGCAACAAGATGGTCTGGGACGTGGTGGAAACTTGGCTCAAAGCCAGCGGTGGCAAGGTTGCCCCGCGCCGCTTGAACACGCCTAAGCTCAGCGGGATTGAGCCTAATCCGGGATACGTTGGCTGATGACCGCTTGATGTTCTTTGCTTGACCCTTCCAACGTCTTAACGTGTCGAAAGTTATAGTCGAGCTGGTTGCTAATGATGTGGCGTCAAGCCAGTTCTAGAAAGTTTCAAGGCCATGGTCAAGCGTTCAAATCAAAAAATTCAGGTTGGTACCGCCGAGCCAGATGAAGTCTTCGAGTTGGCCGCAGAAGTTTTTCGCGTGATGTCGGCGCCCATGAGACTGAAAATCATCAGCAGTTTGTGCCAGGCAGAAAAGAACGTCAGCGAACTGCTGAGTGAAATCGACACAACGCAGCCGAACATGTCTCAGCACTTGAACACGCTTTACCACGCTGGTGTTTTGGGTAAGCGTCGTGACGGTGTGCAGATTTTCTACCGCATCATCGATGAACGCGTTGCCACGCTGTGCCGAACAGTTTGCACCCAAATCGCGATGGAAACTGATGGCATGGGCAGCTAGCCAAGTCGTGCTCAGTGTGCCCTGATGCCCGTACTGGGCGTTTTCTTTTTCTAGTGCGGCTATCTTCATGGGCTTGACCTTGTCAACTCCGTGTCAACGTTCAGTGGCACAATGATGCGTGTTTCTGAAGGCCCTTCCTGCCACAGTCGCATCCGCGTAACGGTCCAGCCGAGCTGCGGAAGGTTAATTAACAAGCTTTAACCAGCTAATGTTTCCCCAAGGGAAACGGAGGTCAGCGTTCTCATGAGTTCAAATCCCCAGACACCTGCATCAGCAGCGTCCGTTTACACCACCTATCAAGACAATACTTATCTCTTTGGCGGCAATGCGCCTTATGTCGAAGAGATGTATGAAAACTACCTAGCCAACCCAGGCAGCGTGCCTGACAGCTGGCGCGACTATTTTGACGCGCTGCAGCACGTCCCCGCGGCCGATGGCACCAACGCCAAAGACGTCCCGCACCAACCCGTCATCAACGCCTTTGCTGAGCGCGCCAAAGCGGGCGGCACCAAAGTCGTCATGGCCAGCGCCGACGCTGAAATGGGCCGCAAGCGCACTGCCGTTCAACAGTTGATCTCCGCTTACCGCAACGTCGGTCAGCGTTGGGCTGATCTGGATCCCTTGAAGCGCACCGAGCGGCCCAATATTCCTGATTTGGATCCGGCTTTTTACAGTTTCAGCGACGCAGATCAAGAAATTGTCTTTGACACCAGCAACATGTTTTTCGGCAAAAACCGCATGTCGCTGCGCGAACTGCTCAACGCTTTGCGCGAAACTTATTGCGGAACCTTGGGCGCTGAATACATGTACGCCACCGACCAAGCGGAAAAACGCTGGTGGCAGCAGAAGCTGGAAAGCATTCGCAGCAAGCCCAACTTCACGGCCGAAAAGAAAAAACACATTCTTGATCGCTTGACGGCAGCGGAAGGGCTGGAGCGTTTTCTCCACACCAAATACGTCGGGCAAAAGCGCTTTTCACTGGAAGGTGGCGAGAGCTTCATCGCCTCGATGGACGAGCTGATTCAATCGGCTGGCGCTCAGGGCGTGCAAGAAATTGTCATCGGTATGGCCCACCGCGGTCGCCTCAACGTGCTGGTCAACACCATGCGCAAGCTGCCGGCTGACTTGTTCGCCGAGTTTGACCACACCGCGCCTGAAGATCTGCCGTCAGGTGACGTGAAATACCACCAAGGCTTCAGTTCTGACGTGACCACAGAAGGCGGTCCAGTTCATTTGTCGCTGGCCTTCAACCCGTCCCATCTTGAAATCGTCAACCCGGTGGTTGAGGGTTCGGTGCGGGCCCGCATGGATCGCCGCGCAGACCCACTGGGCAAGCAAGTGCTGCCGGTGCTGGTGCACGGCGATGCCGCCTTTGGCGGTCAAGGTGTCAATCAAGAGACCTTTGCATTGGCCCAAACCCGTGGTTATTTCACGGGTGGCACGGTGCACATCATCATCAACAACCAGATCGGTTTCACCACCTCTGACCCGCGAGACATGCGTTCCAGCGTGTTCTGCACGGACATCGTGAAGATGGTCGAAGCACCGGTCTTGCACGTCAATGGTGATGATCCTGAGGCCGTCGTGCTGGCGACCCAGCTGGTGCTCGAATACCGGATGACGTTCCGCAAGGACGTGGTGCTCGACATTGTTTGTTTCCGCAAGCTGGGTCACAACGAACAAGACACGCCAGCGCTGACACAGCCGCTGATGTACAAAAAAATCGTCGCGCACCCGGGGACCCGCAAACTGTTTGCCGACAAATTGTCCGCGCAAGGTTTGGGCGACACCTTGGGCGACGACATGGTCAAGTCCTATCGCGCTGCCTTGGACGCCGGTAAGCATACCGGTGAGTCCGTGTTGACCAACTTCAAAACCAAGTACACCGTCGACTGGGCGCCGTTCTTGGGTAAGAAGTGGACGGATGCCGGCGACACGTCGATCCCTTCTTCTGAGTGGAAACGCTTGGCCGAAAGAATCACCACGATTCCTGAATCCGTGTCACCGCATCAGCTGGTGAAAAAGGTCTACGACGACCGCGCTGCGATGGGTCGTGGTGACATTCCCGTCGATTGGGGCATGGGCGAGCACATGGCCTTTGCATCGTTGGTGGCCAGTGGCTACCCTGTGCGCTTGTCGGGCGAAGACAGCGGCCGCGGTACCTTCACGCACCGCCATGCCGTGATTCACGATCAAAAGCGTGAGAAATGGGACATTGGCAGCTACGTTGCTTTGCAAAACGTGACTGAGAATCAGGCCCCTTTTGTGGTCATTGATTCGATCCTGTCTGAAGAAGCTGTACTCGGTTTTGAGTACGGTTACGCGTCGAACGACCCCAACACCATGGTCATTTGGGAAGCGCAGTTTGGCGACTTTGCCAACGGCGCGCAAGTGGTGATTGACCAGTTCATTGCCTCTGGTGAAGTCAAGTGGGGCCGTGTCAACGGCTTGACCCTGATGTTGCCGCACGGCTACGAAGGTCAAGGCCCTGAGCACAGCTCGGCGCGTCTTGAGCGTTTCATGCAGTTGGCAGCAGACACCAACATGCAGATCGTGCAGCCGACCACGGCCAGCCAGATCTTCCACGTCTTGCGCCGTCAGATGGTGCGCGACCTGCGCAAGCCGCTGATCATCTTCACGCCGAAGTCTTTGTTGCGCAACAAAGATGCGACGTCGCCAGTGTCCGAGTTCACCAAGGGCTGCTTCCAAACCGTGATTCCAGAGAACAAGGTGTTGAAGGCTGACAAGGTCAAGCGCATCTTGGCTTGCTCCGGCAAGGTCTATTACGACTTGGTGAAGAAGCGCGAAGAGTTGGCTGCCAACGATGTTGCCATTTTGCGTGTCGAGCAGCTCTATCCGTTCCCGCACAAAGCCTTCGCGGCTGAACTCAAAAAATACCCGAACGCGACGGAATTGGTCTGGACCCAAGACGAGCCACAAAACCAAGGCGCTTGGTTCTTCGTGCAGCACTACATTCACGAAAACATGGTGACTGGTCAAAAGCTGGGCTACTCCGGCCGTGCGGCTTCCGCTTCGCCGGCGGTGGGTTACTCACACCTGCACCAAGAGCAGCAAAAGGCGCTGGTCGAAGGTGCTTTTGGCAAGCTCAAGGGCTTTGTCCTCTCCAAGTAAGCCAAGCCGCCCAAGCCCACTCGCACCTCATTCAGAATCAATTCCCGAAAGATAAAAAATGGCTATCGTTGAAGTCAAAGTTCCGCAGCTGTCCGAATCCGTGGCCGAGGCCACCATGCTGCAATGGAAAAAGAAAGTCGGCGACGTTGTCGCTGCTGATGAAATCCTGATCGAAATCGAGACCGACAAGGTCGTTCTTGAAGTGCCAGCCCCTTCGGCTGGCGTGTTGTCAGAAATCCTGATCGGCGACGGCGCTACTGTGCTGGCCGAGCAACTGATCGCCCGCATTGACACCGAAGGCAAAGTCGCTGCCGCTGCGCCGGCCGCTGCTGCTGCACCAGCTGCCGCTGCTGCACCTGCGGTGGCTGTTGCTGCTTCGGCTTCAGCGAGCATGGCTGGCGTGGCCATGCCAGCCGCCGCCAAGCTGATGGCTGACAACAGTCTGGCCGCGGGCTCCGTCTCTGGCACCGGCAAAGATGGTCGCGTCACCAAGGGTGATGTGTTGTCTGCTGTTGCGGGCGGCGTCAAGCCTGCAGCCGCCGTGATTCCTACTGGCGCCCCCAAGACGGCGTTGCCGCAAGTTTCCACACCGGCTGCCAGTTTAGGCGAGCGCCCAGAACAACGCGTGCCGATGAGCCGTCTGCGCGCCCGTGTGGCCGAGCGCTTGCTGCAGTCGCAATCGACCAATGCCATCCTCACGACCTTCAATGAAATCAACATGGCCCCGGTCATGGAGATGCGCAAGAAGTTCCAGGACAAGTTTGAAAAAGAGCATGGCATCAAGCTTGGCTTCATGAGCTTCTTCGTCAAGGCGGCTGTGCACGCTTTGAAGAAGTACCCCGTGCTGAACGCCTCTGTCGACGGCAATGACATCGTCTACCACGGCTACTTTGACATCGGTATCGCTGTCGGTTCGCCGCGTGGTTTGGTGGTGCCCATCTTGCGCAATGCAGACCAAATGAGCTTCGCCGACATCGAAAAGAAAATTGCCGAGTACGGTGCCAAGGCACGTGACGGCAAGCTCGGTATCGAAGAGATGACAGGTGGCACTTTCTCCATCAGCAATGGTGGCACCTTCGGCTCGATGTTGTCGACACCGATCATCAACCCGCCGCAATCAGCCATCTTGGGCGTGCACGCGCCCAAAGACCGTGCCGTGGTTGAGAACGGCCCGGTCGTGGTTCGCCCGATGAACTACTTCGCCATGTCGTCCGACCACCGCATCATTGACGGCCGCGAAGCCGTGCTGGGCCTGGTCGCGATGAAAGAAGCGATGGAAGATCCAGCACGTCTGCTGTTTGACATCTAAAGAATTTGTGGGACAGACCAAGAAATGCAACGCATTTTTGCTCTGTCCCCAACGAATGCAATGAAATTTGTGGGACAGACAAAGAAATGCACAGCATTTTTGCTCTGTCCCCAACTGATTAGAAAGATGAAATAATGTCTAAACAATTTGACGTGATCGTCATCGGTGGCGGTCCTGGCGGTTACATCGCGGCTATTCGTGCTGCACAGTTGGGCTTCAATGTGGCCTGTATCGACGAGTGGAAAAACGCTCAGGGCGGCCCGGCTTTGGGCGGCACTTGTACCAACGTTGGTTGTATTCCTTCGAAGGCGTTGCTGCAGTCTTCAGAGCATTTTGAGCAAGCCGGTCACCACTTCGCTGACCACGGCATCAACGTCTCTGGCCTGAGCCTCGACGTCGCCAAAATGGTGGGCCGCAAGGACACCGTTGTGAAGCAAAACAACGACGGCGTTGTTTATCTGTTCAAAAAGAACAAGGTGACTTTTTTCCATGGTCGCGGCTCTTTTGTCGCCGCCAAAGATGGCTTGTACGAGATCAAAGTGGTTGGCACAGCTGAAGAAACCATCTCTGGCAAGCACGTGATCGTCGCCACGGGATCCAACGCACGGGTCTTGCCGGGCACACCGTTTGATGAAGACAAAATCTTGTCCAACGACGGCGCATTGCGCATGACGGCAGTGCCGAAAAAGCTCGGCCTGATTGGCTCGGGCGTGATCGGCTTGGAGATGGGCTCCGTCTGGCGCCGTCTGGGTGCTGAAGTGACCGTGCTGGAAGGCCTGCCGACGTTCCTCGGCGCGGTCGACCAGCAGATCGCCAAAGAAGCCCACAAAGCGTTTGTCAAGCAAGGCTTGAAGATCGAGCTCGGCGTCAAAGTCGGCGAGATCAAGTCGGGTAAAAAAGGCGTGTCAGTCGCCTACACCAACGCCAAGGGCGAAGCGGTTTCGCTCGACGTTGACAAACTCATCATCTCAATTGGCCGGGTGGCCAACACCATCGGCCTTGCTGCTGATGCCGTTGGCTTGGCGCTCGACGAGCGCGGCGCCATCGTCGTCGACGGCGACTGCAAAACCAACCTGCCCAACGTCTGGGCGGTGGGTGACGTGGTGCGCGGCCCGATGCTGGCACACAAAGCCGAAGAAGAGGGCGTTGCTGTGGCTGAACGCATCGCTGGCCAACACGGCCACGTCAACTTCAACACCATCCCTTGGGTCATCTACACCAACCCCGAGATCGCTTGGGTCGGTCAAACAGAAGAGCAACTCAAGGCTGAAGGCCGCGCTTACAAAGCCGGTACGTTCCCGTTCATGGCGAATGGCCGGGCGCGCGCTTTGGGTGACACCACCGGCATGGTCAAAATGCTGGCGGATGCCGTCACTGACGAAATCCTCGGCGTACACATCGTCGGCCCGATGGCCAGCGAATTGATTGCCGAGTGCGTGGTGGCGATGGAGTTTCGCGCCAGCAGCGAAGACATTGCCCGTATCTGCCATGCGCATCCGTCGCTCAGCGAAGCCACCAAAGAAGCGGCTTTGGCGGTGGACAAACGCACGCTGAATTTCTGAGCTGTCTGAGTTCTTGAATTTGTCCAGCCAACCTAAACTCTCGCAGGTCCAAACGGCTTACGAGGGAGAACTGCAGACGCGTGGTTACGTCAGCGACCCTGCGCAGTTGCGCGCGGTTGCTGCGCTTGAACGTTGTGCCAACGAATGGTCGGTCTTCAAAGAAAAGCGCTCTAACGCCTTCAAGAAGCTGGTTAACCGGCCGGCTATTCCGCGTGGCGTTTACATGCACGGTGGCGTTGGCCGGGGTAAGAGCTTTTTGATGGATTGCTTTTACAACGCAGTGCCACTCAAACGCAAAACACGGCTGCACTTTCATGAGTTCATGCGTGAAGTGCACCGTGAGCTGCGCGACTTGCAGGGCACGGTGAATCCGCTTGATGAGTTGGGGCGCAGGATTTCACTGCGCTACCGCTTGATCTGCTTCGATGAGTTTCACGTGGCCGACATCACGGACGCTATGATCTTGCACCGGCTGCTGGCCGCCTTGTTTGACAACGGTGTGGGTTTTGTCACGACCTCCAACTTTGCGCCAGATGAGCTTTACCCGAACGGTCTACACCGTGACCGTATCTTGCCGGCCATTGCTTTGCTCAAAGCAAATCTGGAAGTGTTGAGCGTCGACAACGGCACCGACTACCGTCGCCGCACGCTAGAGCAACTCAGGCTGTATCTCACGCCTCTGGATGCTGCGACTGATGCGGAGATGACCGAGACCTTCAACCGCTTGGCTGAAGCGCACGACGAAGACCCGATTTTGCAGATTGAAGCGCGGCAGATTCGGGCGCGGCGAAAAGCCGGTGGTCTGGTCTGGTTTGACTTCAAAACACTCTGCGGTGGACCACGTTCCCAAAACGATTACTTGGAGCTCGCCAGTCAGTTTCACACCGTGCTGCTGAGCAATGTTCCGAGCATGCCCGTGAACATGGCGTCCGAAGCCCGACGTTTCACCTGGCTGGTAGATGTCTTGTACGACCGACGTGTCAAGCTGATCATGTCTGCTGCAGTCGCACCCGAAGCCTTGTACACCGAGGGCCCGCTGGCGCATGAATTTCCGCGTACAGTGTCACGTCTGAATGAAATGCAATCCGCCGAATTTCTGGCGCTCGAGCGCCGGGACGTCGACACGACGCTGACATGAAATCCATCTGGACTCTGGCGCTTTGGTTCAGTCTGTTTGGCAGTGCCGCTGCTCAGCCAGCGCTTGATGCAGGGAAACTCGAGCGCAACGCTCAGCGAAGCCGTATCACCGCAGAACGGCAGAAGCTTGACGCCGACTTTAAAGCGGCAGAAGCTGCTTGCTACAGCAAGTTCCTAGCCAATGCATGTCGTGAAAAGCTCCGACCGCCTTACAGTGCGGCCCAAGCCGATTTACGTCGTCAGGAGATTTTGATGAATGAGGTTGAGCGCAAAATCAGTGCAGCCGACCAGTTGTTGAAGACCGAGGAAAAGCTCAATCTTCAACAGCAGCAACAAGAAGAACAAGCCACCAAAGTTCAGCAGGATGCAGCCACTCATGCAGAACGTGCCATGCAGCGCGAGGTGGATCAGGGAAATTCGGCCGAGCAGGCTGAGTCCAATAAAGCCAGCACCGATGCCAAAATGGAGAGCAACCAAAGCAAGGCTGCAGAAGCTCTGACCAAGCGCACACAAGCGACCGCCAATGTCGATGCGGCCCGCAAGCGTCATGAACAGGCTGCAAAAAAACGGGCTGATCGCGAGACGCCCTTGCGCGAAGAAGGTCCACCTACCGGAAAATCATTGCCGGCTTATCCCTGAACGTCAGGCTCCTACCTTGCTCACGAACCTGCACTCTGCCCAGAGGCGACTCATCGACATGACCATCGAACACGCCGATCTCGATGCGCTGATTGATTCGATGGCGCATGCTTTGCCTGTCGATCAACTTTTGTTCAAACGCTTGAAAAAACGTCGGCTGGTGTTGCGCGACAACATCGCGCAACTTGAATCCTCCCTGCGCCCGGCCGAGCCCGCCTGATGGACCTTGAGCAACAAGTCGAAGCGGCTTTTGGACCCGACGGTGTGTTGTCCCGCGCCGCCGATCAGTTTGTGCCGCGCAGTGGCCAAACCGAGATGGCGCTGGCGGTGGCGCGTGCGATCGAAGGCGCCTACCCGCTGGTGGTCGAAGCCAGCACCGGCGTCGGTAAAACTTTTTCTTATCTGGTGCCGGCTTTGCTCAGCGGCGAGCGCGTCTTGCTGTCGACCGCGACCAAGGCCTTGCAAGACCAGCTGTACGGCCGCGATTTACCGCGTCTTGTCGAAGCCTTGGGCGTGCCGGTCAGCACGGCATTGTTGAAGGGACGCGGCAGTTACCTCTGCCTGCACCGGATGGAGCAAGCGCGAACAGAAGCCATGCAACCTGAGCGCAGCATGCTGCATGCGTTGGCGCGGATTGAAGAGTGGTCGCAGACCACCCGCACCGGGGATCTGGCTGAACTGCCGGGTCTGGACGAGCGCTCGCCGGTGATCCCGCTGGTCACCTCCACCCGCGAAAACTGCCTGGGTGCGGCCTGCCCACGATTCCGCGCCTGCCACGTCAATCTGGCCCGACGTGAGGCTTTAGCCGCTGACGTCGTGGTCATCAACCACCATTTATTTTTTGCCGATTTGGCCGTGCGCGAGTCGGGTGTCGCCGAGTTGTTGCCCACGGTGCGCATCGCAATTTTTGACGAAGCTCATCAGCTCAACGAGACGGGCGTGCAGTTCTTGGGCAAGAACATCAGCACCAGCCAGTTGCTTGATTTTTGCCGGGACTTGCTCGGCACGGGGCTGCAAATGGCGCGTGGCTTGGCCGACTGGCAAGAGCTGGCCGGCAAGGCCGAACGCGCCGCGCGTGAGCTGCGCCTGTGTGTCGGCAAAGTGCATCCGGGTACCAAGCTGCGCTGGACTGACGCCTGTCCCGAAACGTTAGACCCCGATGCTTGGGCGCACGCCTTGGAACAAATGGCGGACGCTTGCTCAGCCGCCGCTGAAGCACTCGACACAGTCAGTGACATTGCACCTGACTTCGCTCGTCTGCTGGAACGTGCGCTTGAGTTCGGTGAACGTCTGCGGCATTTCGCCGGACCGTGCCAGACCGGCTCAGTGCGCTGGCTGGAAGTTGGCGCGCAGCTGCGCTTGATCGAGTCGCCGCTGGACATTGCGCAAGCGGTTCAAGCCAAGGTGCTCGGCAGCAACCCCGAGGCAGCCAAAACCTGGATCTTTACCTCGGCTACGCTGGGTGACGATGACAAACTGAGCTGGTTCACCAAGCCTTGCGGCTTGGTTGGCGCGCAACTGCTGAAGGTTGGCAGTCCGTTTGACTATGCGACGCAGGCAGCAGTCTATATTCCGCGTGATTTTCCAAAACCCAGTGAGACGACGCACATGGCCCGTGTGGCGCAATCTGCTGCCATCTGGGCTGCGCGTTTGGGTGGTCGGACGATGGTGCTGACCACGACCTTGCGCGCTTTGCGCGGCATCGCCGACATTTTGCGTGAGACCTTTGACGCTTCCGGTGAACTGGAGGTGCTGGTGCAGGGGGCTTTGCCGAAGCGCGTGCTGATCGAGCGTTTTCGCCGCGGCAGCTCGAACGGCGAAGCCGGTTGTATTTTGGTGGCGTCGGCTTCTTTTTGGGAAGGCATCGACGTGCCGGGGGACGCCTTGCAGTTGGTCATCATTGACAAACTGCCATTTCCGCCGCCGAACGATCCGATGGCAGAAGCCCGGTCAAAACACATTGAATCTGAAGGCCGCAGCGCCTTCAACGATTACTTCTTGCCAGAAGCTGCGGTGGCCCTCAAGCAGGGCGCCGGGCGCCTGATTCGGCGTGAAACCGATCAGGGCGTGCTGGTCGTGTGTGACACCCGTTTGGTGGCGATGGGCTATGGCAAGCGGCTGCTGAAAGCCCTGCCACCAATGCAGCGATTGAATACCGAGGCGGAGCTGTTGGAGCGGCTGGACGCGCTCACCAAAACTTGTACCACGCCCCCGACTTAGCTTTCGGGCCGTTGCGTGTAAAAGGGCTGTCGGGGTAGCTTTTTTGCATCACGCGCAGTGTGTCATCGCGGAGCTGCGTCATGCCTAAGGCGTCATACGAGCGGTACAAAAGGGAGAGCGCTTCTTCAATGGCGGGCACGTCGCGGAATTCGGTGATGGCGCTTTGCGCCCGATTGATGGTCGCGACATAAGCACCACGACTGAAATAGTAGCGCGCCACATTCACGTCAGATTGGGCCAGCGAGTTGACAATGTAGACCATTCGCAGGCGAGCATCTGGCGTGTATCGGGAATCTGGAAAGCGAGTGGCCAAGTCTTTGAAAGATTCAAACGACTCCTTTGCTGCTTTTTGATCGCGCTCGGAAAGGTCTTGCCTCACCCAAGAGCTAAACAGCCCCAAGTTGTCATTGAAATTGACCAGACCCTTCAAATACAGCGCGTAGTCTAGAGCTGAACTGGCAGGGTGCAGTCGCATAAATCGGTCTAGCGTCGCAATGGCTTGAACTTGATCGCCGCTTTTATACTGGGCGTACGCTTTTTCAAGTTGCGCTTGCTGCGCCAGTGGCGTACCTGCAGCGCGTCCCTCAAGCTTTTCGTACAAACCAATGGATTTCTCATAGGCACCAGAGGCCGCTTCGTCTTTGGCTTCCGAATAAATCTTGTTCGGACTCCATGTCGCGGTGGGGTCGACGGGCGTCGTAGAACAACCGACCATCAGGCCGCCGAGAATTAAAACAGCCGAGGCTGTGCGAGTCGTGGCTTGAAGCGCCGATAATTTGAACAACATCGTGATCGACTCTCTAATGACTGTTTCTGAACATAGCCCCATAATTATATCGAGCGACCCTGTGGTCGCCGACGACTCTCTTGAGGAAAGCGACAGCGTCGTTGAGGTTGAATTACGCGAGGCTGAAGTGCCGATTTCGGCGCACGGCGAGCGGCTTGATCGGGCCTTGGCCGGAATTGTGCCCGAGTTCTCACGCACCTACCTGCAGCAACTCATCGAGTCCGGTGCGGTCCGCTTGAAAAAGCTGGTCGTTACCAAGACCTCGGCCAAGGTCAAGGCCGGCGATTTGTTACAAATCGAGCTGCGTCCCACACCCCAGAGCCAAGCCTTCAAGCCTGAAGCCATGGAGTTGGATGTTGTTTTTGAAGATGATTATTTGCTGGTGATCAACAAGCCGGCGGGCTTGGTGGTTCACCCGGCACCGGGCAATTGGAGCGGCACGTTGTTGAACGGCTTGCTGGGCCGCGATGACGCTATGCGTTTCTTGCCGCGCGCCGGCATCGTCCACCGACTCGACAAAGACACCAGCGGCTTGATGGTCGTGGCAAAAACGCGTGAAGCCATGGACCGACTGGTCGAGATGATCGCCGCCCGGGAAGTCAATCGCGACTATCTGGCGGTAGGGCACAAAGAATGGCTGGGATCGCGGCAACAACAGGTGGCTTTGCCCATTGGGCGCGACCCGCGCAATCGTCTGCGCATGGCGGTGGTCGACTTGGAGCGAAATTCTGGCAAGACCGCCATGACCGATATTTCATTGATCGACAACCAAGACGATTTTTGCCTCGTGCGCTGCAAGCTGTACACCGGTCGCACGCATCAAATTCGCGTTCACATGGCGGCATTGGGTCATCCCTTGGTCTCTGATGCGCTGTACGGTGGCGAGCCTGCCGTCGGACTCACGCGCCAAGCCTTGCATGCCCGTCGCTTGGGTTTTGAGCATCCCTTGAGCGGCGAGGCCATGAGTTTCATTTCCCCGGTGCCGGCCGACCTAGAAGCCGCGATGGCTGAGTTGGGCCTCAGCTACAATGGAAAACTGTAGTCTTATCGACTTGCCAGCGTTACGCTCACCGGATGGTTTCCTGCCAACCTGACCCTTTCGTCTCTGTGCCCCGCCTAGGTTATGACCAGGCTCGCCTCACCCGGCTTTTTTTCGGAACTGAAAAATCATGAATACGATGGATGCAAAGCGCGTCCTCGAAACGGCATTGATCTGCGCCCCGCAAGCTTTGCATGTGCGCGAGATGGAGGTGCTCTTCGATGGTGTGTTGTCAGCCGATACTTTGAAACGCCTGCTGCAGCAGCTGCAGGACGATTGGGCCGGTCGTGGCGTTGAATTGATCCACGTGGCCAGTGGCTGGCGTTTTCAAAGCCGCCCGGAGATGCGTGAATTCTTAGACCGCTTGCACCCTGAAAAGCCGCCCAAGTACACCCGTGCAGCTTTGGAGACGTTGGCGATCATTGCCTATCGTCAGCCCGTGACGCGCGGCGACATGGAAGATATTCGGGGCGTGACGATCAACAGCCTGTTGCTCAAGCAATTGGAAGACCGCGGCTGGGTCGAAGTGATCGGCCACCGCGAGACGGTCGGTCGGCCTGGGTTGTATGCGACCACCCGTCAGTTTCTGGATGATCTTGGGGTCGAATCGCTGGACCAGTTGCCCGCCATGACCAGCGGCGAAAGCGAGGCCGCCATGCTCGAGCAGATCGAGTTTGGCCTGTCTGAACCGACGCCGATGGTTGAGCCCATCGTGGTTCAGGCAGAGATCGAGGCCGTGATTGAAATTGACGCTGAGATCGACATAGAAATTGAGACCGGGACAGAGCCAAATACTGAGATGGCGCCCGAAGACCTTGACAAGCCAACCCGCGAAAACTCATGAACTCATCAGACACCCCCGTTCCCGCATCCGACACGCCACCGCAGCCAGTTGCTGATGTCATCACGCTTGAGGAGCAGGGTGCCACGCAACAGCCGCGGCCGCTGCGTGCGGCTGCCCGCGACGCTGCTTATCAGTTCGAAGATGTGGTGACCGGCCAATTCGACGCAGACGAAGAAGATGTCGCCGTCGTCTTGTCCAAGCGAGTGCTGTCGGCTCAGCCGGAAAGCCCGAAGCTGCACAAGGTGCTGGCGCAGGCCGGTTTGGGGTCGCGCCTTGAAATGGAGCAACTCATTCTGGAAGGTCGAATTTCGGTCAATGCCGAACCGGCGCACGTCGGTCAGCGCATTCAGTTTGGCGACACAGTCAAAGTCAACGGCAAGCCGGTTCGCGTGCGGATCGACCCGCCACCCGCCCGTGTGATCGCGTATCACAAGCCGGCAGGCGAGGTTGTCACCCACGATGACCCGCAAAACCGTCCTACCGTTTTTCGGCGTTTGCCCAAGCTCTACCAAGGCAAGTGGCAGTCCGTCGGCCGGCTCGACCTGAACACCGAAGGCTTGTTGTTGTTGACGAGTTCTGGGGAGCTCGCCAACCAACTGATGCATCCGCGTTTTGGTTTGGAGCGCGAATATGCGGTACGTGTGCTGGGTGCACTGAACAACGAAGAGAAAAAACGCTTGTTAGAGGGTGTGCAACTTGACGACGGCATGGCGCAGTTCGGCACGATTGAAGCCGGTGGCGGCGAGGGCGCCAACTGCTGGTACAAAGTGACGATTTCTGAAGGCCGCAACCGTGAAGTGCGCCGCATGTTTGAAGCGGTCGGCCACGCCGTCAGTCGTTTGATTCGCATCCGTTATGGCGCGGTCATGCTGCCGCGTGGCCTGAAGCGGGGCGCCTTCGTCGAACTCGATGACAACGACATTGCAGCGCTGACGAATGCGGTGAGCCGATCTGAATCGCGCGGCGATCCAAGGCCCCCGCGTCAAGCAGACGGAGCACCTGGCAAAGGCCGTACGGGTCGTGGCCCGCGGCAAGAGCGTTCACGCGGCAATCGCGGTGCGCCCGTGCAGCGTCAGCCTGGCGATGCGCAGCGGGAAGACGCGCCAGAGCCCTACGATTTGCAGCCACCTCCGCAGCGGCAGGATGGCGGACGCGATACCGGTCGAGGCAGAGGCCCCGGCCCAGGCGGCCCACGCGGCGGCCCACGTCAGGGTAACTCTGGCGGTGGTGGCGGCAATGCGGGCCGACAAGGTCAGCCGCGCGGCGGCGATCGTTCGGCTCGGTCAGACAACCCGCCAGGCGGTTCTCAACCAGATCCGATGAAAACCTCCTTTGGCTACATCGGTGCTGAGACCTTCACCCGACAACGTCAAGCCCAGGGTCAAGCCCAGGGTCAAGGCCAGCGTCGCGGCGGTGGCGGTGGCGGAGGAGGCTACGGTGGTGGTGGTGGCGGAGGCGGAGGTTACGGCGGTGGTGGCGGCACGGGTGGTCCGCGCCGAGGTGGCGGAGGCGGCGGTAATCGAGGCGGCAGCGGTGGTGGTGGCGGACGAAGCGGAAACCGCTGAGTATCACGCTGAAATTCAAGGTCTTTCGGCTCACCCTTCGATACACGAAGGCGGTGCGCTCGGGTTAAACTCTAGGGCTTTGTTCATTCTGAACACTCCCTCGAAAATTCTAAAGTTAAGGAAATCTCATGGCTATCGAACGTACTCTCTCCATCATCAAGCCTGACGCTGTCGCCAAGAACGTCATTGGTCAGATCTACGCCCGTTTCGAAGCTGCGGGCTTGAAAATTGTGGCAGCCAAGTTTGTGCATCTGTCACGCGGCGAAGCGGAAGCTTTCTACGGCGTGCACCGTGAGCGTCCTTTCTTCAAGGATTTGGTTGACTTCATGGTCTCCGGTCCAGTGATGATCCAAGCCCTCGAAGGCGAAAACGCTGTCCTGAAGCATCGCGATCTGCTGGGTGCGACCGACCCCAAGAAAGCCGCTCCAGGCACCATCCGCGCTGACTTCGCTGAAAGCATTGATGCCAATGCCGTTCACGGCTCTGACGCTGTTGAAACAGCGCAAGTCGAGATCAGCTTCTTCTTCGCAGGCATGAATATTTACGCACGCTGATATGTCGGCCCCGCAGCGTCACTGCCCGCCTTCGGGTCGTTGCTGGCTTGGGGCCTCTTTTCGTGGGTGGCAGGTTCGGCCTTTCGGCGCGGGTAATTTCCAGTGCACAAAGGCGACCCTGTCATGACCACCAATCTTCTCGACTTTGACCTTGACGGCTTGGCCGCATTTTGCGAGCAACTCGGGGAAAAGCGTTTTCGCGCAACCCAGCTGTTCCGCTGGATTCATCAGCGCGGCGCGACTGACTTTGAACAGATGACGGATCTGGCCAAGTCACTGCGCACAAAGCTCGCCGGCAAGGCAAACATTCAGGCGCTCAAAGTGCTGTCGCGTCACGATTCTGCTGACGGCACGATCAAGTGGTTGTTCGACGTCGGTGCGGGCGATGTCATCGAGACCGTTTTCATTCCAGAGGCTGATCGCGGTACTTTGTGTATTTCTTCCCAGGCCGGTTGCGCCGTGGGTTGCCGTTTTTGCTCGACCGGGCACCAAGGCTTCAGCCGCAACCTCAGTACCGCCGAAATCACGGCGCAACTTTGGTTTGCTGAACACTTTCTGCGCCAGCACTTGGGTAAACAAGAGCGCGTCATCTCCAACGTGGTGATGATGGGCATGGGTGAGCCGCTGCAAAATTACGCGCAGTTGTTGCCCGCCTTGCGCGTCATGCTCGACGACCACGCTTACGGCCTCTCGCGCCGCCGTGTCACGGTCTCGACTTCCGGCGTCGTGCCGATGATCGACCGGCTCGGCCAAGACTGCCCGGTGGCATTGGCGGTGTCTCTGCATGCACCCGAAGACAGCTTGCGTGATAACTTGGTGCCGCTGAACCGCAAATACCCGATAGCCGAGTTGTTGCAGGCTTGCGCCCGTTACCAAGTCTTCGCACCACGCGACTTCATCACCTTTGAATATTGCATGCTTGACGGCGTCAACGACCTGCCTGAGCATGCACGCCAACTGGTCGCCTTGATGCGCCAGCACGCGGTGGACGGGTTGTCGTGCAAGTTCAACCTGATTCCTTTCAATCCGTTCCCGGCTTCCGGCCTGACGCGCTCAGCCATGCCGCAGGTGTTGGCGTTTGCCAAAATTTTGTTGGACGCCGGCATCGTCACAACCGTGCGAAAAACCCGCGGTGACGACATTGACGCCGCCTGCGGGCAACTCGCCGGCGACGTGCAAGACCGCACCGACGTGCAAAAGCGCATGGCAACACAGCGCCAAGGCATGTTGGCTGGCATCAAAGTGGTTGTCGCACCGGTCAATCAGCCATGATGCTGAACGCCATGTTCACTCGTGGATTTTTCTGCGCGCTGGCGGTGTGGCTGTCGGGCTGCGCTCAAGCTGTGTCTGGGCCAAATGCGTCAACTCCTCCGCAGCCCCATGCAGATCTTCAGACGGAGTCTGACGAAACACCCAAGCAACGGCGGGCACGCATTCGGCTTGAGCTGGCAACGGCTTATTTTCAGCAAGGTCAGACGCATGTAGCGTTGGATGAAATCAAACAGGCGATCGCCATTGAGCCGGCCTATGCGGATGCCTACAACCTGCGCGGTCTGGTCTATCTGCGTCTGAACGATTTGCCGCTGGCTTCTCAGAGTTTTGAGCGTGCTTTGACGCTGAATCCGCGTGATGCCGATGCGGCCCATAACTACGCTTGGTTGCTGTGTCAGCATGCGCAATATGAAGCATCAGAAAAGCTCTTCGCCAAGGCGATTGCCAACCCAACGTACGCGCACCCAGCGAAGAGCTGGATGGCCCAAGGTCTGTGCCAGTTGCGCGCCGGGCAGACAAGCGCCGCTGAGTTCAGTCTGATCAAATCCTACGCACTGGATGGAACCAATGCCGTGACCAGTTACAACTTGGCGCGCTTGCTGTTTGACCGGGGTGACTTTCAGCCTGCGCAGCCGTACATGCGTCAACTCAACAGCGGCCCATTGGCCAATGCCGAAACTTTGTGGTTAGGCATTCAAATTGAGCAGCAGTTGAAAAACCCGAAGGCAGTTGCTGCGCTGGCTGATCAGCTAAGAGGTCGTTTTGCACAATCGCGCGAATTGACCGCTTACGACAAAGGAGCTTTTCATGACTGAAGACAACGATCAAATCATGGGCTCAAACCCAAACCCGAATTCAAGCACCGCGCCGGTCGTGGCTGATGCTCCTCTCACTGCCGGGGCGCTGATGCGCCGCGCCCGCGAAGCCTCGGGTTTGCATATTGCAGCGCTGGCTGTGTCGCTAAAGGTGCCCGTTAAAAATCTCGAGGCCTTGGAATCAGACCGTTTTGAAAATTTGCCGGATGCTGTCTTTG
This sequence comes from Polaromonas sp., assembly GCA_030654695.1. Classification (GTDB taxonomy): domain Bacteria; phylum Pseudomonadota; class Gammaproteobacteria; order Burkholderiales; family Burkholderiaceae_C; genus Polaromonas. The sequence goes on along the minus strand of JAURWY010000034.1, from coordinate 219,191 downwards.
TACGGGCTCTTGCGGGCAGCGTGTGCCGCGCTTTGAAGCTTGCCCCTGAGCCGATACTTCAATTACTGCCGAGCCCATCGACGCCGCGGCCAGGCCACCGAATCGAACATCGGCGCGTCATTGAAGGCGCGATCATTTCAACCAATCGACCCACCTTTCCAAGCACGCTTTCCCGGCCTGCGATTGTTGGCGGCTTGGTGCTTGTCTTGGGTGCAATGCTGCTGGTTTTTTTGCCGCCAATCGATTTGTTCTGGTCGACGACCGAGGCCGTCGAGGGTGAGCTTGTGAGCACGCCGTCGCTACCTGTGATGGCTATTGAACCCACCCCGCCTGTCCAAGTGATAAATGAATCAGGGTCTGGCCAAGGTGCTGCGATGGTGAATTCCTCAGTGGTCGTTTCTGGCCCAGTTTCATCGCTCGCCGAAGGGGGGCAAACAGGAACGCCGCCCACCACTGGCATCGTGATTTTTAAGCCAATGGCTGATTCTTGGGTTGAAGTGACCGATGCCAAGGGCGTTGTGCTGTTGCGCCGCAAGCTGGCCGCTGGTGAAACGGCTGGTGCCTCGGGCGCCATGCCGTTGAACGTCATTGTCGGGCGTGCCGACGCGACCCAGGTTCAAATTCGCGGCCAGTCATTTGATCTGGCCCCTGTCACCCGCGACAACGTCGCTCGTTTTGAGGTGAAATAAAAGTGCAGCCTTGCCTTCCGATTGAATCCGCCGAGCCACTGGCTCGTCGCTCAGCCCAAGCCCGCGTCGTCTGGGGTTCGCGCGTGGTCACCGTGGGCGGCGATGCGCCTGTGCGCGTGCAGTCGATGACCAACACCGACACGGTCGATGTCATCGGCACCGCTATTCAGGTCAAAGAACTCGCCGTGGCGGGTTCTGAGATGGTCCGCATCACGGTCAACACGCCGGAAGCGGCCGAGGCCGTGCCGCATGTTCGCGATCAACTCGACCGCATGGGTATTGACGTCCCCCTGATTGGCGACTTTCACTTCAATGGCCACCGTCTGCTGACCGATTACCCGGCATGCGCTGAAGCGCTGTCCAAATACCGCATCAACCCCGGCAACGTCGGCAAGGGCAATAAACACGACAAGCAGTTTGGTCAGATGATTGAAGCAGCGGTGCGCTGGAACAAACCGGTGCGCATTGGTGTCAACTGGGGCAGCCTCGACCAAGAGTTGCTGGCCAGCTTGATGGACCTGAACAGCACCCGAAGCAACCCGTGGGATGCCAAGCAGGTGATGTACGAAGCGCTCATCACCTCGGCGCTTGATTCCGCAGCACTGGCCCAACAAATGGGCATGGCGCATGAACAAATTATTCTGTCCTGCAAAGTCAGCGGCGTGCAAGACCTGATCTCTGTCTACCGCGAGCTGTCCAAGCGCACGCAACATGCCCTGCACTTGGGCCTGACCGAAGCCGGCATGGGCACCAAAGGTACGGTGGCATCGGCTGCGGTGTTGGGCATCTTGCTTCAAGAGGGTATTGGCGACACGATTCGCGTCTCGCTGACGCCGCAACCGGGCGAGTCGCGCACGCAAGAGGTGTTGATCGCCTCCGAGATTTTGCAGGCGCTGGGTCTGCGCAGTTTTGTGCCTAGCGTGACCGCTTGCCCTGGCTGCGGTCGCACCACGAGCGACACCTTTCAAGTGCTGGCAAAACAGATTGACGACTTCCTGCGTGGGCAAATGCCGGTCTGGCGTGAGCGATACCCCGGCGTTGAAAAACTCAAGGTGGCGGTCATGGGCTGCATCGTCAACGGCCCGGGTGAAAGCAAGCATGCCGACTTGGGCATCAGTCTGCCGGGCTCGGGTGAAGCGCCTGCAGCACCGGTCTTTATCGATGGCGAAAAGCGCATGACACTGCGTGGCGACCGCATCGCCGAAGAGTTCCAGGTCATCGTCGAAAACTACATTGAAAACCGCTTCGGTCGCAGCGCTGCGACGACCGAAGCCGCATAAAAAACATGGCTGAAAAACTGCTTGCCGTCAAAGGCATGAACGACATCTTGCCGCCTGAATCGGCGCGCTGGGAATGGTTAGAGGGCAAAGTTCGCGACCTGATGACGCGCTATGCCTACCGCAACATCCGCACGCCGATTTTGGAGCACACGCAACTCTTTGTGCGCGGCATTGGCGAGGTCACGGACATCGTCGAAAAAGAGATGTACTCTTTTGAAGACCGTTCTGACAAAAACGGCGACCACGCCTTTCTGACCATGCGGCCCGAAAACACCGCCAGCGTGGTGCGCGCCGTGACCGAGCACAACTTGCTGTACGAAGGCGGTAAACGGCTTTACTACATGGGTCCGATGTTTCGCCGGGAACGTCCGCAGCGCGGCCGTTACCGCCAGTTTCATCAAATCGGTGCCGAGGCCTTGGGCTTTGGTGGCCCGGAAGTTGACGCCGAACTGATCCTGCTGGCCGCCGCGCTCTGGAAAGACATCGGCATCACCGATTGGCGTCTCGAGATCAACAGCCTAGGTCAGCCCGAAGAGCGGGCGCTGCACCGGACGCAACTGATCGCCCACTTTGAACAGCACGCAGACGCGCTCGACGAAGATGCGCGGCGCCGTCTGCACAGTAATCCGCTGCGCATTCTGGACACCAAAAACCCAGCTATGAAAGCCGTGGTCGAGAGCGCTCCGCGCCTGATCGATTTTCTGGGTGCCGCCTCACTGGCCCACTTTGACGCGCTCAAAGCCATCCTTGACGCCAACGGCGTGCCGTGGACGCTGAACCACCGGTTGGTGCGTGGGCTCGACTATTACAACCTGACAGTGTTCGAGTTCGTCACCGACCAACTGGGTGCGCAAGGTACTTTGTGTGCGGGCGGCCGCTATGACTATTTGATTGAGCAGATCGGCGGCAAAGCCGCGCCGGCCGTGGGCTGGGCGCTGGGTGTCGAACGCGTGCTCGAGCTGGTTCGCGAGAGCGGCCAAAGCGTGCCGGCGTTGGTGCCCGACGCTTATGCGATCGTCCCAGACGCGGCCGCGGTTCCGCTGGTGTTGCAGACCCTGCAAACGCTGCGGGCGCAAGGCGTCAGTGTGCAAATGCATGCCAGTGCCGGATCGGGTGCAGACGGCATGGGCAGCATGAAATCGCAATTCAAAAAAGCCGACGCCAGTGGCGCTCGCTTTGCCTTGATTTTTGGCGAGACCGAGCTGGCCAGCGGCTGCGTGGCGGTCAAGCCCTTGCGCGGTAGCAAGGCCGAAGCCGAAGCCGCGCCAGAGCAATCCTTGCGCAAACTCGACGAAGCGGCCGCTTGGGCGGCGATCCTACGCGGCTGAACAGACCTCGGCCTCTACAATCCATCTTTCTTTCGGCATCGTGAACAAGACCCATGGCAAAACATCTGGACCTCGAAGAACAGGAACAACTCGCTGAGTTGAAGCATTTCTGGAAGCGCTACGGCAACGCCATATCTTGGGCTTTGATCGTGTTATTCAGTGCTGTGGCCGCCTGGAATGGCTACCACTACTGGCAGCGCAGCCAAGCTGCGCAAGCCGCTGTCATGTATGACGAAGTTGAGCGGGCTGCGGTCGCGGGCGACATGTCCAGACTGGAGCGCTCCTTATCGGACATGCAAGAACGTTACGGCCGCACCGCCTATGCGGAGCAGGCCGCGTTGTTGGCCGCGCGGGTTTATCACGACAAAGGCAACCTTGATGCGTCCAAGGGTGCATTGAGCTGGGTCGCTGACAAGGCGTCAGACGAAGGCTACCAAAGCATCGCCAAGCTCCGCTTGGCCGGCATCTTGCTTGAAGCCAAGGCTTACGACGAGGCGTTGAAGCAAGTTTCCGGTTCTATGCCTAAATCGTTTGCCGCTTTAGCGGCCGATCGTCGAGGCGACATTTTGGCCGCGCAGGGGAAAAAGGCTGAAGCTAAGGCCCAATATCAGACAGCCTACAAAGAATTTGACGAACGCTCTGAATACCGCCGTTTGGTCGAGGTCAAGCTCAATGCTTTAGGTGTAGATCCTGTGGGTGCTGCCAACGCGGTGTCCGTCAGTGTTGCGCCTGTCAGCGAGTCCACAAAATGATGCGAATTCTCTTTTCTTCGTTCGGCGCTCTCAGGGCTTTGCCTTATGCCCGCGCCTGGCGTTTACCTATGGCCGGCTTGGCGCTTGTTGTGTTGGCCGCTTGCTCTGGCGGTGCCAATAAACCCAAACCGACCGAACTCAAAGCCGTTGTGCCGGTCGTTGCGGTGCAACAAGTCTGGACTGCGCGTTTAGGCGCTGTTAAATTTCCGTTGGCGGTGAGCGTCTCGGGCAGTACCTTGTTTGTTGCCGCTAGTGAAGGTGTGGTTGCAGCCATGGATGCCCGCACAGGTCGTGACATCTGGCGTTTGAACCTTGCCACGCCGTTGGCGGCTGGCGTGGGTAGCGATGGGCGGGTTGCGGCTGTCGTGACGCAGGGCAATCATTTGGTGGCTGTTGTCGATGGTCGTGAAATCTGGCGCGAGAAGTTGACCGCGCAAGCCTACACCGCCCCATTTGTTGCGGGTGGACGGATTTTTGTGCTGACGGCTGACCGGGCGGTTCATGCTTTCGACGGCAATAGCGGTCGCAAGCTGTGGATGCAACAACGTCCGACGGAGCCTTTGGTGCTGCGCCAAGCGGGCGTTTTGTTGGCCGTTGGCGACACGCTGGTGGCCGGCCTCGCAGGCCGACTCACCGGTTTGAATCCTGCCAATGGCAGTCTGCGTTGGGAAGTGCCAATTGCCTCACCCCGCGGCATCAATGACGTGGAGCGTCTGGTCGACTTGGTCGGCCCAGTCAGTCGCTTGAACAACGTGGTTTGCGTGCGCGCCTTTCAGGCCAGTGTGGGCTGTGTGAACGCCGAGCGCGGTGTTTTGCAGTGGACCAAAACGGCCGATGGCAGCGTTGGTTTAGACGGCGATGAACGTCTGGTCTTTGCGGTTGAGTCGGACGGCAAGGTTGTCACATGGAAGCGTGCTGATGGCGAGAGCGGCTGGCGCAGTGAACAGTTACGCTTTCGTGGCTTGACCGCGCCCCGGGTCGTGGGGCGCTCGATTGCCATCGGAGATGCATCAGGTTTTGTTCATTTGCTGTCGCGTGAAGACGGCACTCTGGTTAATCGCTTGGCGACGGACGGTTCAGCCATTGTGGCGACGCCGACACTTGTCGGCGAGACCCTGGTGGTGGTCACCCAAGCGGGCACTATTTTTGGCTTTCAGCCCCAATAAGCAGGCCCCTTAGCTGCCTGTCATAAGATTTTGATGAAACCTGTAATTGCCCTGGTGGGCCGCCCGAATGTGGGCAAATCGACGATCTTCAACCGCCTGACCAAATCGCGGGATGCGATTGTGGCCGACTACGCGGGCCTGACGCGGGATCGTCACTACGGCAACGGCAATCTAGGGACGCACGAGTACATCGTCATCGATACCGGTGGTTTCGAGCCGGATGCCGCCTCTGGTATCTACAAAGAAATGGCCAAGCAAACGCGTCAAGCGGTGGCTGAGGCCGATGTTGTTATTTTTGTGGTGGATGCCCGTGCCGGTTTGAACGCCCAAGACTATGACATTGCCAAATACCTGCGCAAGCTGGGCATTCCCACGCTGCTAGCGGCCAACAAGGCAGAGGGTATGCAAGAGGGCGGCGTGCAACTGTCGGAGTTTTTTGAACTCGGCTTGGGCGAAGTGCTGGCGGTCTCTGCCTCACACGGTCAAGGCATGCGGATGCTGATCGACATGGCGCTGGAGCCGCTCAAGCTGCCTGACCCGGATGAGCTCGTCGAAGCCGCAGATCCAACCGTCATCAAGCTGGCTGTGGCTGGACGCCCGAACGTTGGCAAGTCCACGCTCATCAACACGTGGTTGGGCGAAGAACGTCTGGTGGCTTTCGACATGCCGGGGACCACACGCGATGCGATTTCGGTGCCATTTGAGCGTGCGGGTCAGAAGTTCGAGTTGATCGACACTGCCGGTTTGCGCCGCAAAGGCAAGGTCTTTGAGGCGATCGAAAAGTTCTCTGTCGTCAAGACTTTGCAGGCAATTGAAAATTCGAATGTTGTGCTGTTGTTGCTGGATGCCACCCAAGGCGTGACGGACCAAGACGCACATATCGCCGGTTACATCTTGGAGTCGGGGCGCGCTGTGGTCTTGGCCATCAACAAGTGGGATGCCGTTGACAGCTACCAGCGCGAAACCCTAGAGCGGTCCATTGAAACGCGTTTAGGGTTCCTCAAATTTGCGTCGATCCACCGGATTTCCGCTATCAAGAGGCAAGGTCTGGCACCGGTCTGGAAATCCATCATCCAAGCCCATGCATCAGCCAACCGCAAGATGTCGACGCCGGTTCTCACGCGTTTGCTGCTTGAGGCTGTGCAGTTCCAGCAGCCGCAGCGCTCCGGCATGTTCCGTCCGAAGATGCGCTACGCGCACCAAGGCGGCATGAACCCACCGATCATCATCATCCACGGCAATTCGCTAGAGCATGTCAGCGAGTCGTACAAGCGCTATTTGGAAGGGCGCTTCCGCAAGGAATTCGACTTGGTCGGTACGCCGATGCGGATTCAGATGAAGACCTCAACAAACCCCTTCACCGATAAAGATTCGGACTAGGACTACAGGTTTTCCCTGTAGTGCTGTGGTAAGGTAAAGAGTCTTAAACAACTACTCTAGTACACGGAGAATATCGTGAGCAATAACAACAACAAAGGTCAGCTCTTGCAGGACCCCTTTCTCAACACCTTGCGCCGTGAACATGTGCCCGTGTCGATTTATCTCGTCAACGGTATCAAGTTGCAAGGCCAGATTGAATCCTTTGACCAATATGTCGTGTTGCTCCGCAACACCGTCACGCAGATGGTCTACAAGCACGCTATTTCCACCATCGTCCCCGGACGTGCCGTGAACTTCTCCACGGCCGAATCCGAAGAGGGCCCTGCAAGCTGAGCTCGGTGGACACGCGTCCCGCAGCGTCAACCTCCGTCCTGCTTGTTGGCGTGGACTTTGGTCACGCGAATTTTGATGACAAGCTTGAAGAGCTCGGTCTTCTGGCACAAACCGCCGGAATGCTGCCGGTTGCGCGCATGACCTGCAAACGAAAAGCGCCCGATGCGGCGCTTTTTGTGGGCACTGGCAAGGCCGAAGAAATCAAGATGACGGCCCGTGAATATGGCGCCACCGAGATCTTGTTTGACCAGTCACTCAGTCCGGCTCAGCAGCGCAATCTCGAACGTACGCTCGACATGCCTGTCAATGACAGGACCTTGCTGATTCTCGAGATTTTTGCCCAGCGTGCGCGCAGCCACGAAGGCAAATTGCAGGTCGAACTGGCCAAGTTGCAATACCTGTCGACCAGGTTGGTCCGTCGCTGGTCTCACCTTGAGCGCCAAACCGGCGGTGCTGGTGTGCGCGGCGGCCCCGGTGAAAAGCAGATTGAACTCGACAAACGCATGATCAGTGAGTCGATCAAACGGACCAAAGAGCGACTGACCAAAGTCAAACGCCAGCGGCAGACGCAGCGCAAACAACGCGACCGTCGTAACTCATTCACTATTTCATTGGTGGGTTACACCAATACCGGCAAGACGACGCTGTTCAATGCATTGGTCAAAGCCCGGGCTTACGCCGCCGACCAGCTTTTTGCCACGCTCGACACCACCACGCGTCAGTTGTATCTGGGGGATGCCGCTCGTTCAGTCTCTTTGTCTGACACGGTTGGTTTCATTCGCGATTTGCCGCACGGTTTGATCGATGCTTTTCAAGCCACGCTGCAAGAGGCCGCTGAAGCTGACTTGCTGCTGCATGTGGTTGATGGCTCCAACCCGGACTATTTGGAGCAAATAGAGCAGGTTCAGCGCGTACTGGCCGAAATTGGTGCCGACCAAGTTCCGCAGCTTTTGGTTTTCAATAAGCTGGACGCCATTGAAAAAGACCGTTGGCCCCTCCACATGAGTGATATGTTCGAGGTGAACGACCCGGTCTCCGAGACTGCAAGACCCTTAGAGCGAGTTTTCGTGAGTGCTAAGACGGGCGATGGCTTGCCTTTGTTGCGGCAAGTGCTTGCCAGATATGCTGGCAGCTTGCCAGGGGATGAGAGTCCCCATGCGAATGGGTCTGTTGCCTGATTAGGCACAATGTCAGAGTTATTAAAAAACAAGAGAATTTGCCCCATGAACCTGAACCCTGTACTGCAGACGATAACGGCCTTGCCCGGACGCCTGAAACAGCGCGCGCTTGGCATGTTTAATTTGAACGATCCACGTTGGGGGCGCGACGATGAAAAGGCGCCAACATCTTCTGACGAGAAGAAACCCAATGCAGGCCCTGACGAGTCGAGCCCCGTCAATCCGCCGCAGAGACCAAGGCCTCAGGGCGCCAATCAAGGCCCACCTGATCTGGACGAGTTGTGGCGTGACTTCAATCGTAAGTTAGGTGGATTTTTTGGGGGTGCCAAAGGTGGTGCTAATCGTCCTGGTGCTTCGGGTGGGGGCGGCAATGCGGGCGGCCCTGGCGGCTTCCAGCCGGACATGAAGGCTGCCGGTGTCGGCGTTGGCTTGATCGGTGCAGTCGCTGTATTGATCTGGCTTGGCACTGGATTCTTCATCGTACAAGAGGGCCAACAGGCCGTCATCACGCAGTTTGGTAAATACAACTCAACCGTGGGTGCTGGTTTCAACTGGCGTCTGCCGTACCCGGTTCAGCGTCATGAGATGGTGGTTGTGACACAGATTCGGTCGGTCGATGTCGGCCGCGACAACATCATCAAAGCCACCGGCTTGCGCGAGTCAGCCATGTTGACTGAAGACGAGAACATTGTTGAGATCAAGTTCGCTGTTCAGTACCGTTTGAGCGATGCCCGTGCTTATCTTTTTGAGACACGCGATCCTTCTGCCACAGTGGTGCAAGCGGCTGAAACAGCCGTTCGTGAAGTGGTTGGAAAAATGAAAATGGATTCGGCCTTGGCTGAGGAGCGCGACCAGATTGGCCCGCGCGTACGGGTCTTGATGCAGTCCATTTTGGACCGCTACAAGGTAGGCGTCGAAGTCGTCGCGATCAACTTGCAGCAAAGTGGTGTCCGTCCCCCTGAGCAGGTGCAAGCTGCTTTTGACGATGTCCTGAAAGCTGGTCAAGAGCGTGAACGCGCAAAGAACGAAGCCCAAGCCTACGCCAATGACGTGGTCCCGCGCGCGGTCGGTTCTGCGTCGCGCTTGAAGGAAGAGTCTGAAGCCTACAAAGCCCGCGTGGTCGCCCAGTCGCAAGGTGACGCACAGCGTTTTCGTTCGGTGTTAACTGAATACCAGAAGGCACCGCAAGTCACGCGCGACCGCATGTACACCGACACGATGCAGCAGGTTTACACCAATGTGACCAAGGTATTGGTTGATTCAAAGCAAGGTTCCAATTTGCTTTACCTGCCACTGGACAAGCTCATGCAGGCGACGGGGCAGGGCGCTACGCCCAAAACAAGCTCAGAGTCGTCTAGCGCCGCCGTGTTGCCCCCGATGAACTCGGTGCCATCGTCCGCTGACACCCGCGCCCGTGAAACTTCACGAACTCGCTAAGGAATTATTGTGAACAGAGTTGGATTTATTGCTTCTTCGCTGCTCGTGGCACTGGCATTGATCAGTTCCATGTTGTTTGTGGTTGACCAGCGGCAGTTCGGCGTGGTCTATGCCTTAGGTCAGATCAAGGAAGTCATTTTGGAGCCGGGTCTCAATTTCAAATTGCCGCCGCCGTTTCAAAATGTGTCTTACATTGACCGGCGGCTGTTGACCTTGAACAGCACCGATGCTGAGCCCATGCTGACCGCTGAAAAACAACGCGTGGTCATTGACTGGTACGTCAAATGGCGCATCACACAGCCGTCGGAGTACATTCGCAACGTCGGCCTCGATGAACGTGCAGGCGCTAACCAATTGAACCGGGTGGTGCGGAATGCTTTTCAGGAAGCCATCAATAAGCGGACTGTCAAGGAGTTACTGTCGCTCCAGCGCGAAACCTTGATGGCCGATGTGAAGTCCGAAGTGCTGAAGGTCGTGCGAGGTTCTCAGCCTTGGGGCATTGATGTGAACGACGTGCGTATCACCCGTGTCGACTATGTCGAATCCATCACCGAATCGGTCTATCGCCGTATGGAGGCTGAGCGTAAGCGGGTCGCCAATGAGTTGCGTTCGACCGGTGCTGCTGAAGGTGAAAAAATTCGCGCTGAGGCCGACCGCCAGCGCGAAGTGACCATTGCCAACGCCTACCGTGATGCGCAGAAGATCAAGGGTGAAGGTGATGCCCAGGCAACGGGTATTTACAGCGAATCCTTTGGTCGTGATCCGCAGTTTGCTCAGTTTTATCGCAGTCTGGATGCCTATCGGGCCAGTTTCGACAAAAAAAGCGATGTCATGGTGATCGATCCATCGTCTGACTTTTTCAAGGCCATGCGGAGTTCGGGCAGCGGTGCAGCCCCCAAAAAATAATTTCTGAATATGATCGGCACCTTGCCCCGCTTGGGGTGGGGGCCCCTCGCCAGAAATGGGCGCTTAATCTCGACTCTTTTAGCCCCAGATGGCTATTGTGATGCTGCTGACACAGCTTTTCCGGCAAGCTCATCCCAAATCGGCACGAAGCACCGGTAAAATCCTGCTTTTACAGCTCATCCTAAATACGCATGCCCGCTTGGTCGTCATCATGGCAATTGCCGGATCAAATTGCCGATGTCCTCCCCTCAGAGGCGCGTCACATTGAAGAACTCCGCCGTCTTTTTCTAGACACAGCCCGTCGTTACGGCTACGAGCTGGTCATGCCGCCGCTGCTCGAACACCTCGAGTCTTTGCTCACCGGCACCGGCGAAGCGCTCGATCTCCAGACCTTTAAATTAGTCGATCAGTTGTCAGGTCGCACCCTTGGTTTGCGTGCCGATACAACGCCCCAAGTAGCGCGTATCGATGCCCATCTGCTGAACCGCAGCGGCGTGGCGCGCTTGTGTTATTGCGGCCCGGTACTGCACACACGTGCCGAGCGCCCCCATGCCACGCGCGAGCCTTTGCAGTTTGGCGCTGAAATTTATGGTCATGCCGGTCTCGAAGCCGATTTGGAAGTTCAGCTGCTGGCCTTGGAAGGCTTGAACGCTGCGGGTGTTGAGTTGTTGTCTGTCGACATGGCTGACGTTCGCGTGGTCAGCAGTCTCTTGGCTGGTGCCAGCATCGGCGCAGGCACTTTGTCCCAGTTGCACGCTGCTTTGGCGGCCAAAGATGCCAGCGAGTTGAGTAGCCTGCTCGCCTCGCAACCCAGCATTTCAGCGGCGTCTGCTGAAGGCCTCAAGGCCTTGCTACAACTCTACGGCGATGAAAAAGTTTTGGTCGAAGCCGAAAAATCCTTGAAAGCCTTTCCTTCAGCTATCGCTGCCTTGCAAGGCATGCGCTGGCTAGCCTCTCACGTCGCTAACTTTGGTGGCGGTGTCAAGGTCGGTTTTGATCTGGCCGATCTGCGCGGCTACGCCTACTACAGCGGCACACGCTTTGCCATTTACGGCCAAGGTGCCGAGCTTGCCCGCGGTGGCCGCTACGACGAAGTGGGTGCTATTTTTGGACGCCGACGTCCAGCGGCAGGCTTCAGTCTTGATTTGAAAGAGCTTGTCAGCGTCTTAGCGCCTCGGCCTTTGCGGGCCGCCATTTGCGCACCGTGGGGCGTTGAGGCTACGCTACGTCATGCCATTGCCGGACTTCGTGCAAGCGGTGAAACTGTCGTCTGCGTGTTGCCTGGGCATGAGCAAGAAGTCAACGAATTCGATTGCGACCGCGAGTTGGCCCAAGTGGCTGGCCAATGGATCGTTCAGCCGCTGAGCAAGACTTTTGCCTGAGTCCGCTAAGCCGCTTTCTGCAACCTTTTTTTAGCAAGTATCAAGAATGACAAATAAACAAGCCGCTGTCGCGGGACGCAATGTCGTGGTCGTCGGCACTCAATGGGGCGACGAGGGCAAGGGCAAGTTGGTCGACTGGTTGACCGAAATGTCACAGGGCGTGGTGCGCTTTCAGGGCGGTCACAACGCTGGCCACACCTTGGTCATCAACGGCGTCAAAACCGCCTTGCACCTGATCCCAAGCGGCATCATGCGGCCTGGCGTCAAGTGCTACATCGGTAACGGTGTGGTGTTGTCGGCTGCCAAGCTCTTTGAAGAAATCGAAGGCCTTGAAAAGGCTGGCGTTGAAGTCCGCTCTAGGCTGCGCATCAGCGAGGCTTGCCCGCTGATTTTGCCTTTCCATGCCGCACTTGACATTGCGCGCGAAGCGGCCAAAGAAAAAGCCGGCGTGGCCAAAATCGGGACTACTGGCCGCGGTATCGGACCCGCCTACGAAGACAAAATTGCACGCCGCGCCTTGCGCGTGCAAGACTTGAAATACCCTGAGCGCTTTGCCACCAAATTGCGTGAACTGCTGGACCTGCACAACTTCATCCTGACGGGCTACCTCAACGCCCCAGCGATTGACTTTGACACTGTTTACGACGAAGCCATGCGCCACGCTGAACTTCTCAAACCGATGATGGCCGACGTCTCGCGTGAGCTCAACGACGCCCACCGCGATGGTGCTAATTTGCTGTTCGAAGGCGCGCAAGGCACTTTGCTCGATGTCGACCATGGCACCTACCCGTTTGTCACCTCCAGTAACTGTGTGGCCGGTAATGCGGCGGCTGGCGCCGGTGTCGGTCCGGGCATGCTGCACTACATCTTGGGCATCACCAAGGCCTACTGCACACGTGTTGGTGGGGGTCCGTTCCCGACAGAACTCGATTGGGAAGTGCCGGGCACAGTGGGCTATCACCTGAGCACGGTGGGCGCTGAAAAAGGCGTGACGACCGGTCGCAGCCGCCGTTGTGGCTGGTTCGACGCAGCGCTGCTCAAGCGCTCGGCGCAAGTCAACGGTCTGTCGGGTTTGTGTATCACCAAGCTCGATGTGCTCGACGGTATTGAGACGCTGAAGCTTTGCACTGGCTATGAACTCGACGGCAACATCACGGACATTTTGCCGATGGGGGCTGAAGACATTGCACGCTGCAAGCCGATCTACGAAGACATGCCAGGCTGGACTCAAAGCACCGTCGGCGTGACCGATTACGACGCCTTGCCGCCTGCTGCACAGCGTTATTTGAACCGCATTGAAGAAGTCACTGGGGTGCCGATTCACATGGTCTCGACCAGCCCGGACCGCGACCACACGATTCTGTTGCGCAATCCGTACGCGGCCTGATCGCGGTCTGACGCGGACACCTTGCTTATCTTGAAACTGCTCTTTTGATTGGAAGTCCTCATGTTGACTGAAGACGGCAAACACCTGTACGTGAGTTACGACGAGTACCACAACCTGATCGAAAAACTGGCGATCAAGATTCACCAATCGGATTGGCAGTTCGACACCATCTTGTGTCTGGCGCGTGGTGGCATGCGCCCCGGCGACATCCTTTCGCGTATTTTTGACAAGCCGTTGGCCATCATGTCGACCAGCTCTTACCGTGCTGATTCGGGCACGGTGCAGGGCAATCTGGACATCGCACGTTTCATCACCACGCCCAAGGGCGAGATCGCCGGCAAGGTTTTGCTGGTCGATGACCTCGCTGACACGGGACACACCCTGAACGCGGTGATTCATCAACTGCGCAACAACTACAAGCCCATCACCGAGCTGCGCAGCGCTGTGATCTGGACCAAAGGCGTGTCGACTTTTCAGCCTGACTACTCGGTCGAGTCCTTGCCGACCAATCCGTGGATTCACCAACCCTTTGAAGGCTACGATGCCTTGCGGCCATCGCACCTGATAGAAAAGTGGAAAGTCTGAAAAGACGCGAAGGGCGCTGAGCGCGTCAAGGTCTGTAACATGCAAGCATGCAAGACCTTTCCACTCAGCTGATTCACCACCCCTATCAGGCGCCGGCAGGATTTGCCAGCGTCAACGTGCCGGTGCACCGTGCCTCCACCGTGATTTTTTCCAGCGTAGCGGCTCTGCGCCAGCGCGACTGGAAACACAAAAACGGCTACACCTACGGGCTGCACGGCACGCCCACCACCTTCACCCTTGAAGAACGCATCGCCACCTTAGAAGGCGGTCGTTTTTGCACACTGGTGCCCAGCGGACTGGCCGCCGTGGCGCTCGTCAACATGGCCTTCCTTCATGCCGGTGACGAGCTGCTGATCCCCGATAACGCTTACGGCCCCAACAAGACGCTGGCCGAGCACGAGATGCAGGCTTGGGGCATCAGCCACCGCTATTACGACCCGATGGACCCGGCCGATCTGCGTCAAAAAATCAGTGCCAAAACGCGTTTGGTCTGGCTGGAAGCACCGGGCTCCATCACCCTTGAATTCCCCGACTTGCCAGCACTGATCGCCGTCATCAAGGCGCATGCTTTGGCACACCCGAAGGGCATCGTCAGCGTCTTGGACAACACGTGGGGTGCAGGCTTGGCTTTCAATGCATTTGAACTGGGTGTCGATGTCTCGGTGCAAGCTTTGACCAAATACCCCAGCGGCGGCGCCGATGTGTTGATGGGATCGGTCGTCACGCAAGATGAGGGCTTGCATCAGCAAGTTCACTTTTGCAATATGCGCGTGGGTTACGGTGTGGCCGGCAACGACGTCGAAGCGGTGCTGCGCGGTTTGGCCAGCATGACGCTGCGCTACAGCGCGCAAGACGTCTCGACGCGCGCTTTGTCTGTGTGGATGCAAGGCCAAGCGGTCATCGCCGAAGTTCGGCATCCGGCCTTGCCCGGCTCACCCGGCCATGCCGCATGGCTTCGGGACTGCACAGGCGCTGCCTGCTTGTTCAGCGTTATTTTCAAGCCCGAGATCACGCAAGCGCAAATTGACCTGTTTTGCGATAGTCTTCAACTTTTCAAATTGGGCTACAGCTGGGCTGGTCCGATGAGCCTGTGCGTGCCTTACGACATCCAGAGCATGCGCCAGCAAGCGTGGCCGTACCCAAGCGGATTGGTGCGTTTTTCAGTCGGGCTGGAGTCTGCCGCTGACTTGCAGGCCGACCTGACACAAGCGCTTGCAAAGATCGCTGCGTGATGCAGTACAGTACAGGCTATTCATCATGAAAGCAGTCTGTGGCAACACCTAATTATTCCTACGAAAAGCGCCAGAAAGAACTCGCTAAAAAACGCAAAAAAGAAGACAAGCTGAAGCGCAAAGCGGAAGGTAAGCCTGAGGACGGCGACGAGGACGGAA
This sequence comes from Polaromonas sp., assembly GCA_030654695.1. Lineage (GTDB taxonomy): Bacteria > Pseudomonadota > Gammaproteobacteria > Burkholderiales > Burkholderiaceae_C > Polaromonas. The sequence continues at coordinate 203,997 of JAURWY010000034.1, read as the reverse complement.
CTGAAGTCGGCACTGAAGGCGAAGACGGCAGCGTCGAAGGCGCGCCAGTGACGCCACCGACTGGAACCCCAAGCTGAGCTCAACGCCAAGGCAACGCGTACTGAACGTTAGTTCTTCGAAAAAAACTGCAGGGCTTAACAGCTGCTGCAGTTTTTTTTTCGTCCGCTCGCTCGCTAAGTGAGCTAAGTGAATTTAGCGTTCAAGCCGCCAGCAAGCTGCTGGCCAAGGCTTGCATGGCCTGCACGCTGTGGTCCGTTGGCGTGAGTCGTTTGGCTGCGCCGTATTGCTCAAAGTTGCGCTGCATAGATTGCAGGTAAACCGGGTCGTAGTGTTTGGTCAACAGCTCCCGCACCACGCCAGCCACGTCTCCACTGCGGGCGCGGTCCTGCCAGTCTGCGACCATGGCTTTGCCGCGTGCTTCAGTCAGGGCACCCAAACGGTCGCAGAAAAACGCAATGTCGCGCACAAAGAAATCGTAGTCTTGCAGCAACAACTTGACGCGCTCGTCTTCGTTCAAATAAAGGTGCAAACAAGGGCTGCTGCGCATCACTGCAATCAGGCTCTCAGGCACCACCACGTTGCCGACTTTTTTGCTCTCGCTTTCGATGTACACCGGCTTGGCTGGGTCAAAAGCTTGCAGCGCCGTCCAGATGCGGGTGTCAAAGGCTTTTTGCGTTGGTTGCGCTTGGCCGGGGATCAGCCCCAGCACCGAGCTGCGGTGATTGGCCAGCGCCTCCAGGTCAAGCACTTGCGCACCTTGTTCGGCCAGCGCTTGCAAAAACCGTGTTTTGCCCGAACCCGTGGTGCCGCACACCACCTCATAGTGACAGCGCGCCGAGAGTTGCGGCAGGTCTGCCACCAATGCCGCCCGAAAAGCCTTGTAGCCGCCTTCGACCAAGGTCACCTTGAAGCCTATCTGGTCGAGGATGAGCGCCAGCGAGCCGCTGCGTTTGCCGCCACGCCAGCAATACACCAGTGGCTGCCACTCTTTCGGCTTGTCGAGCAGTTCGCGTTCAATGTGCCCGGCGACATTACGCGCCACCATGGCCGCACCTTGCTTCTTCGCTTCGAAGGCGTTGATCTGTTTGTACTGCGTGCCAACGATCTTGCGTTCGGCGTCATTCAGGCTGGGCCAGTTGACGGCGCCGGGCAGGTGGTCTTCGGCGTATTCGCCTTCGCTACGCGCATCGATAACGGCAGAAAATCCGGCTAGCCGGGTCAATGCCTCGGTTGCGGTGATCAGTTGTACGCTCACTTGAGAAGCTTCCTCAATTCAGGCCAGACGTTGGCCAAGATAATCGGGTGCGCTGACTCATTCGGGTGAATTCGGTCGCGCTGAAACAGCTGGCTGGTGTCTGCGATGTCAGCGACATTGCTGAGCAAGAAGGGCACCAGCGCCGACTGAGTGGTCTTGGCAACTTGGGGGAACAGACCCGCAAAAGCCTCGCTGTAAGCACCGCCGTAATTAGGTGGCACCTGCATGCCGATCAGCAACACGCGGGCTTTCGTTTTTTGTGCGGCACGCGTCATGGCCAGTAAGTTCTGTTGGGTCGTCTCCAGCGCCAAACCGCGCAGTGCGTCGTTAGCGCCCAGCTCGATGATCACGATGGTCGGTTTGTGCTGGCGCAGCAGTGCCGCCAAGCGCGCGCGGCCGCTGGCGGTGGTGTCGCCGCTGATGCTGGCGTTCACAACGGTGACCACACGCTTTTCAGCTTGCAGCTTTTCTTCCAGCAAGGCGACCCAGCCACTGCCGCGCTTAAGCCCGTATTCAGCGCTCAGGGAATCGCCGACCACTAAGACAGTGTCCGTGCTGCTGCGGGTTGTTGGGCTTGCATTGGCTGCGGGCTGAGCCTGACCCAGCATGGGCAAGGCGAGCAAGACCAACAAGCTGGGCAAGAGCAGGGTGCGAAGAGCCCACAACATTCCGCACGGTTGCAAAGGCTTTGCCACCGCAACGGTGGCCGAAGTGTCCCGCTTGTTAAAGTCGCTGCGTGCGCGAAGATTGTTGAGCGTTGTGTTTATTGAAAAGGCTGTCATGTCCGAAACGAATCCTGTTGAGCGTCCCGAGGCCGCACCGGTTGCCATTATCGCCGTCGAGCATGTTTTCAAGTCAGTCACCGACTCGACGGGTACGCTGACCATTTTGCGCGACATTGATTTTTCCTTGGCCGCCAAGGAAACGGCCGCCATCGTTGGCGCGTCTGGTTCCGGTAAAAGCACCTTGTTGTCGATCATTGCGGGTTTAGACACGCCCACCCAGGGCACGGTGCGGCTGGCCGGTCAGGACATTTTTGCCATCAGCGAAGACGATCGAGCTGCCTTGCGCGCACAAAAAGTTGGGTTCGTGTTTCAGAGTTTTCAGCTGATGGCCAATCTCACTGCGCTTGAAAATGTCATGCTGCCTTTGGAGTTGTCTGGCACGCGCAATGCACGGGCCTTGGCTACCGAGATGCTGGGTCGGGTTGGGCTCAGCCAGCGACTCGGGCACTACCCCAAAGTGCTGTCGGGCGGCGAGCAACAGCGGGTGGCGCTGGCCCGCGCTTTTGTGGTGCAACCCGCTGTGCTGTTGGCCGATGAACCGACCGGCAGCTTGGACTTCGCCACCGGCGAGACCGTCATGAAGCTGATGTTCGAACTCAACCAAGAGCTGGGAACCACGCTGGTGCTGGTGACGCATGACCAGTCCATCGCCGCGCAGTGTCAACGCAAGATCACGATCGAGGCTGGCCAGGTGGTGCCGCAGAACTTGTGACCGAGCCTGTGATAATTGGGCATGTCTTCTCCTCTTAAAGTTCTTTTTGGCTTTCATGCCGTTGGCGTCCGCATCAAAACTGCACCCCAATCGGTCATCGAAGTTTTTCACGATGTCTCCCGCCGCGATGCGCGTATGCGTCAGTTCACCGACCGGGCCCGCGAGGCCGGTATTCGGTTGATCGAATCCGACGGCGTGCGACTGGCCAAAATGGCCGGCAGCCATGGTCATCAGGGCGTGGTCGCCCGTGTCAATGCTGTAGCGGTCATCACCTCACTGGACGAATTGCTGGAGCAACTCGAAGCCAGCGGCGTTGAATCGCCGTTGATCTTGGTGCTCGACGGCGTCACCGATCCCCACAACCTCGGCGCCTGTTTGCGGGTCGCCGACGGTGCTGGCGCGCATGCCGTGATCGCCCCCAAAGACCATGCCGCAGGCATCAATGCCACAGTCGCCAAGGTGGCCAGTGGTGCCGCCGAAACCATGCCTTACTTCATGGTGACGAACCTCGCCCGCACCTTGGGCGAACTCAAGGAGCGCAACATCTGGTGCATTGGCACCAGCGACGATGCGCCCAAAACAATTTATGACGTCGACCTCAAAGGTCCGGTGGCCTTGGTGTTGGGTGCTGAAGGCGAGGGCATGCGTCAACTCACCCGCAAAACCTGCGATGAACTCGTCAGCATTCCGATGCACGGCGCGGTTGAAAGCCTGAACGTCTCAGTGGCCAGCGGCGTCTGTCTCTACGAAGCACTGCGCCAGCGGCGCTGAAGTTTCAAACCCAGCCGAACCAGCCCAACAGCGCACCCGCACCGAGCAGCCACAAAATATGCAGCTTGGTGCGCCAGCAGATCACCGCTGTCACCGCGGTCAGCAACCACAGCGGCCAGTGGTCCAGTGACTCGCCGCTGGCGCTGGTGAGGATCAAGCCAGTCGAAATCAACAGCGCCACCACAATGGGCGCCATGCCTTGTTTGAACGCACGCACACTGCGTAAGTTGCGATTCCGGTGGCCCCATTGGGTGGCGTTGTAGGTCAGCACGGAGCTGGGAATCAACATCCCTGCCATGGCCAACATGATGCCCAATAAGCCAGACAAAATACCGCCTGCGTTCATGCCGACATTCCAGCCCATCAGCGCGATGAACAGCACGTTCGGACCGGGTGCCGCTTGCGCGATGGCGACTGACGCATTGAACTGGGCGTCCGTCAGCCAGAGGTTCTGGTCGACCAGAAAGCGGTGCATGTCCGGGATCATGGCAATCGCGCCGCCAATGGCCATCAGCGACAGCGACAGATAGTGCAAAAAAAACTGAAACCATTCAGTCACGCCGAAGTGCAAGCTCAGGGTCTCGCTCATGCTTTCAACCTCTTGTAGGCAAGGGTAAAAGCCACACCGCCAAGACCAAACAAAACATAAGCCAGCGGCAACCGGAGCACGACAATGCCAACCAAGCAAGCCAGGCCCAAGACCACGCACCAGCGCCCGCCCAGCACATTGGTCTGGAGCGCGCTGATCAGCTTGATGCCGGTGGCCAAGATCAAGCCTGCGGCCACCGCGCCCATGCCGCGCAGTGCGCCTGCCACGCCAGGGTGCTCAGCAAACTGTGTGTAAATTAGTCCGAGTGTCAGCACCAGCGCCAGCGGCACCACCAGCATGCCGGCGAAGCCGACTACCGCGCCTTTCAGGCCGAAGTAGCGACTGCCAATGATCAAGGCCAGATTGATCACGTTGGGGCCTGGCATGATCTGCGCCACCGACCAATCCTCAATGAATTCTTCACGTGTCAACCAGCGTTTGTTGTCGACCAACTCCCTTTGCACCACGGCCAGCACGCCGCCAAAACCTTGCAGGGCCAACAGCGTGAAGGATACAAAGAGATCGGTTAGAGACTCGGGGCGTGGACGGTTATCGGGGGGTAAATCGCTCATCCTGAGGATTATCGCTGTGGTTCATACTGTCATGCCGCCTGACACTTCGATCACCGCACCATTGATATAGCTGGCCTCGTCGCTGGCCAAAAACGCATAGACGTTGGCAATTTCTTCGGGCTTGCCCAAGCGCTTCAGTGGCACCCGCGCCTTCATTTCTTGCAGCACATTCTCCGGGATGGTGTCCAGAATTGGCGTTGAAACAAAGCCCGGTGCCACCGCATTGACCCGCACGCCTTTAGGGCCCAGTTCGCGGCTCCATGTTTTGGTGAAGCCAATCACGCCAAACTTGGTGGCGGCGTAATTGGTCTGGCCAAAGTTGCCGTAAATACCGACCACGGAACTGGCGTTCAAAATCACGCCACTGCCTTGCGCGATCATGGTGTCCGCCACGGCTTGGGCGCAATGAAAGACACCTCGCAGGTTCACATCAATGACTTGGTCAAACTGCGCCAGCGTCATTTTGAGCAGCCGCGCATCCTTGGTAATGCCGGCGTTGTTGACCAGCACATCAATGCGGCCAAACTGCGCTTTAACTTGCGCCACCACGGCATCGACCTGCGCCCGATCGGTCACATCCATCAGGCAACCGATGGCTTGTGCACCCAGCGCTTGGCATTGCTTGACGGCCTCGTCGATGGCCGCTTGGCGTAAGTCGCAGACGATGACGATGGCGCCCTCGGCTGCAAATTTGAGCGCGGTGGCCAAGCCAATGCCCTGAGCCGCGCCGGTGATGAGGCTGACTTTGTTCTGGAGTCTGATCATTTTTTATTCCGTTGAGAGTGATGTCAATAACCCTTATACGATCATATTGAAGTTGCGCCATGTCGCCAACTTGGCTCAGCATCTTGTAGGCATCAGACCACACACAGGCAAGCCGTGGGCCTGCCCAGAGATTGACTCAACAGATCGATGATTGATACGTTGATTGAACAAACACAGTGAGGGATAGGGAATGCAAATCATCGCATCTCAATGCCGAAGGTTTTTGGCTATATGGCTTGAAGGAATTCGGCTTGCCTGAGATCAAACTTGGTGGGTGGACTGGATTGAATCTCAATCCATATGCCGTCTGGACGGCTGGCTCAGACGGACAACTGGATTATCTCAGCGAGCGTTGGAACGAATGGACTGGCCGGAGTGGTTTTGGTATGGCTTGGAAAGATTCGGTGCATCCGGACGACCTGCTGCAAATTGAAGGGACTTGGCACTCTGCGGTTCAGTCAGGTGAACCTGTCGATGTCGAACATCGGCTCTGCATGCTCGGCGGCAGCTACCGTTGGATGAGAACCCGTGCCCTTCCTGAGCGCGACAGTTTGGGCGCCGTCACGCGATGGTACGGTGCGACTGAAGATATTGACGATCACAAACGTGCTCATCAAGCGCTAAAAAACAGTGAAGCTGCGCTCAAGGCCTTGACGCTGTCTTTGAACCAGCAAATCAAAAGCCGCACCGACGAGCTGACTGCGTTGAACCGGCATTTGCAGTGCGCACGGGAAGAAGAGCGCAACCGCCTAGCGGGTGCCCTGCACGACGACTTGGGCGCGCTGTTCACTGCCGCCAAGTTTGACGTGGCGCGGCTGAAGTCGGCTTTGGCGCCGCTGTCACCTGAAGTGGCCGCCCGCATTGGCCATTTTTCAGACATGCTGGACAAGAGCATCGACAGCAAACGCCACATGATCGAAGACCTGCGACCGTCCGCTTTGAACTCGCTTGGGCTGGTGCAAGCCTTGACAATCTTGATCAATGACTTCACCTGTGCCCACGGTATCAAAGTCCAAGTCGAGCTTGAAGAGTTGCCCCTTAAGCCCGCCGTTCAACTGACAATTTACCGGCTGGCGCAAGAAGCCCTGGCGAATGTCGCGGCCTATGCCCAAGCAGACAACGTCCATGTGCGTTTGTCTCGCGCAGGCGATCAGCAAGGTCAGATCAGCGTGACGGACGACGGCGTTGGTTTTGACGCTTCTTCGGAGCGCATCGCCATGTTGGGCTTGCTCAGCATGCATTACCGCGTTGAGGCCGAAGGCGGTTGCTTCGCGGTCGAATCCAGTCACCAATGCGGCACCACCTTGAGTGCCTGCTTTCCCGTGGATGAGCTGTCCGCCACGCTGGCCTTGAACTAGGATGAACAGTCAAAAGATTCGGAGACTCACGATGAAAAATATCCCATTTCGCAGCATTGCCCTGACGTTGCTGGCGCCCGTTTTGCTGGCCGGTTGCGGCGCCATGTTGCCGGCCAATGACAAGAGCCATCTGGTCACGTTCACCACGCAGATGCGCGGTGGCAACGAGGTGCCGCCAGTGACGACCAGCGCCAACGGACAGGTCGACGCCATGCTCAACACCGAGACCAACGTGTTGCGCTGGCGGCTCACTTACGCCAACTTGAGCGGTCCAGCCAGAGCCGGGCACTTTCACGGCCCAGCCGCTATCGGCGCGAACGCCGGCGTGGTGTTGCCTTTCCCCGGCCAGATGAGCAGTCCGATGGAAGGCTCCGCCACACTCACCGCCGCGCAGGTGGCTGACCTGATGGCCGGTCGCTGGTACGCCAACATCCACACGGCCGCCCATCCCGGCGGTGAAATTCGCGGGCAAATGACCTTGCGGCGTTGACCCAATTCGTCATCGCTCGCAGCGACGGCACAAGCTGCTTGTCCGGCCCAATCAAGGACTTTTCTTTGGAATTCGTGTATTTGGGGTAGAAACCTTACAATGCCGGGTTACCCCAAAGCCCCATGAACGCCCCAATCGACGTCTCCTTTTTCGCGCGTGCCGCCAAGCCGCTGACCAGTTACCGCAAGTACTGGGCGGCCCGTTTTGGCACGGCCAAGTTCTTGCCGACCAGCCGCGAGGAAATGCAGGCGCTGGGCTGGGACAGTTGCGACATCATCATCGTCACCGGTGACGCTTATGTTGACCACCCGAGTTTTGGCATGGCCGTGATTGGCCGCATGCTTGAAGCGCAAGGCTTTCGGGTCGGCATCATCGCCCAGCCAGACTGGCAAACCGCTGAGCCCTACAAGCTGCTGGGCAAGCCGAATCTGTTCTTCGGCGTCACCGCCGGCAACATGGATTCGATGATCAACCGCTACACGGCAGACCGCAAAATCCGCAGTGACGACGCCTACACCCCCGGCGACGTTGGCGGCAAGCGGCCAGACCGCGCCGCACTGGTGTATTCACAGCGCTGCCGCGAAGCCTACAAAGAAGTGCCGATTGTGTTGGGCGGCATCGAAGGCTCGCTCAGGCGCATCGCGCATTACGACTACTGGTCTGACAAAGTGCGCCGCAGCGTGGTGGTCGACGCCAAATGCGACTTGCTGCTGTACGGCAATGCCGAGCGAGCAATTGTCGAAATCGCCCACCGCTTGGCTGCCAAAGAGCCCATCGCCAACATCACCGACGTTCGCGGCACCGCGTTCATTCGTCGTCAAGGTGACGAAACCGCGCAAGGCTGGTTCGAAATTGACTCCACCAATGTCGACGCCCCAGGCCGTGTCGAAGCGCACGTCAATCCGTATCTGATGATTTCGGAGCAGGCCAAAGAGCAGGGCGCCACTTGCGCCCGCGAAGACGAAGCCGCCGATGTGGCCGTCAAGGCCGAGGCCGCTGGCTCGCCTGTGCTCAAAACCAAATCTTCGTCCACGCCGGCGCAGCCCCAGGCCAATCCTGCCATCAAGCCGCTCACGTTCGTGCAGAACCCGAGCTTGCCGTCAATGCAGGGCAAGATCAAAGTGCCGCCGCGTGACCGTTCCGTCATTCGCCTGCCGTCTTATGAGCAAGGTCGCCGCGACGCCCTGCTCTACGCCCACGCCCACCGCGTGCTGCACCTTGCGCCCAACCCTGGCAATGCGCGTGCCTTGGTGCAGGCCCACGGCGCTGGCGTCACTGCGCGCGATGTCTGGATCAACCCACCACCGATCCCACTGACCACGGTTGAGATGGACTACGTCTTCGATTTGCCGTACGCGCGTTCGCCGCACCCAAGCTACGCCGACGAGAACGGCAGCCACGACCACGGCACCAAAATCCCCGCCTGGGAGATGATTCGATTCAGCGTGAACATCATGCGTGGTTGCTTTGGCGGCTGCACGTTTTGCTCCATCACCGAGCACGAAGGCCGCATCATCCAGAGCCGTTCCGAGGATTCCGTGATCCGCGAGATCGAAGCCATTCGAGATACCGTCAAAGGCTTCACCGGCGCTATTTCAGACCTCGGCGGCCCGACCGCCAACATGTACCGCATCGGTTGCAAATCCGTTGAGATCGAAGCCGCTTGCCGCAAACCGTCTTGCGTTTACCCCGGTATTTGCTCCAACCTCAACACCGACCACGCGCCCTTGATCAAGATGTACCGCCGGGCCCGCGCGCTCAAGGGCATCAAGAAAATCCTCATCAGCTCAGGCGTGCGCTATGACTTGGCCGTCGAAAGCCCTGAGTACGTGAAAGAACTGGTGTCACACCACGTCGGTGGCTACCTGAAGATCGCGCCCGAGCACACCGAGCAGGGCCCGCTGACGAAGATGATGAAGCCTGGCATCGGCAGCTACGACAAGTTCAAGCAGATGTTCGAGAAGTACTCGCTCGAGGCCGGCAAGAAGCAGTTTTTGATTCCCTATTTCATCGCCGCCCATCCAGGCACCAGCGACGAAGACATGATGAACCTCGCCATCTGGCTGAAGAAAAGCGGTTTCAGGGCCGACCAGGTGCAGACTTTCTACCCGTCACCCATGGCCACGGCGACGACGATGTACCACACCAACCGCAATCCGCTGCGCAAAATCACGCGCGACAGCGAGACCGTGGACATCGTGCGCGGTGACAAACGCCGCCGCCTGCACAAAGCCTTTTTGCGCTACCACGACGCCAACAACTGGCCGCTGCTGCGCGAAGCCCTCAAGACCATGGGTCGGTCTGACTTGATCGGCAACGGCAAGCACCACTTGATCCCCACCTACCAGCCGCTGACCGACGGCGGCTATACCAGCGCACGCAAGAAAAACTCGACCACTGTCGCGTTGAAGTCTGCCGCGCCGGTCAAAGGTCGCCTGCTGACCCAACACACCGGCTTGCCGCCGCGTGACAACGGTTCGGCCAAGAATTCGGGCCTCAAGCCCTCCCGTAAACCGCGCTAATTCAAGCAAACCAATCGGTTTGCGTCTTCAAAATCTAATCTATGAACATCACTGTCAGCGAAGAGCTGCGCGCGTACATTGACCCTTTGACCCCGCACGAACATGAGGCCCTTGAGCGCAGCTTGCTGGCCGAAGGCTGCCGCGACGCCTTGGTGCTGTGGGGGGACGTGCTGGTTGACGGGCACAACCGTTACGGCATTTGCAGCCGGCTCGGCATTGCTTTCAATACCGTGCAAAACACCCAGTTCAAGTCCATGGACGACGTTCATTTGTGGATGATTGACCAACACTTGGGACGACGCAGCCTGTCTGACTTTCAACGTGGCGTGCTGGCACTGCGCAGAAAAGACATCTTGACTGACAGCGTACCGGCAGCGGCTGACTCTGCAACGCCTGAGACAGCCGCCAAGCAGTCCAATCCTATTGCGGCCAACAGTCATGTTGAAGCCATGACGACCAGCGACGCCACAGCCAAAGCTGCCCGCCTCAGCAGCAGCACCTTGAGCCACATTAAAAAGATTCAGCAGACAGCTGCGCCCGAACTGGTGGCGGCCGTCAAGTCGGGTTCCATTTCAATCACCGCTGCCGCCAACGTGGCGTCGCTGCCCGTTGCAGAGCAAGTAGCGGCTGCGGCAGGCGGTAAAAAAGAGCTGCAGCAAGCCGCTCGCCAAGTCCGCGAAAGCAGAGCAGTTGAGCGCAGTGAACCCGATTCGCCTGCCGGCGTGATCGCACGTTTGAAGCAAACCATCAGCATGCTCAGTGCAGAAAATACGGCGTTGAAAGCGCAGCTGGCTGAGTTGACCGCCGGATAAGGGGTCAACTGCTTAGGCCTTTTCAGGCCATCGTGTGCAGCGGAATGTCCTTTGAAGCCGCCAGCGCATCCAGTTGCTGGCATGTCTGCTTTTTCAAAAATCGGGCAATGGCATCTCGTGTAGTTTGGGTTTGCAAACTGGCCATATCTGACGCTGGCAAGCCTGCTGCAGCACACAGTGCAGTGGCAAAATGCGGCTCCAAGGCCGCTACTGCGACACGGCCGTCCTTGCACGCATACACGCGGTAACCAGCATGTGCGCCGCCGACAAAACCGTTGAGCTGCGTCAGCCCCCAATGCCTTGGCAGCGCGAGGTATTGGGCTGCACTCGACAGCGCTATTTCCAAGCGAATGCCTTTGCCTTCTCCACGCCCGCTAGTGCGCTGCGCCAGCACCGCCTGCAACACCGCTTCACTGGCTGTCAAGGAGCCGCTCATGTCGGCGTACAGCGTGGCGGGTAATTCAAGCCCCGGCACCAAACCGTTGTCCGCTAGGTAGGTCAAGTCGTGGCCGGGCTCTTCGGCGCGTGCCCCGGGGCTGCCGACGATGGCGACATGCGACAGGGCAGGGTAGAGACGGTGCAGAGTCTTCCAGCCCAAGCCGAGTTTTTCAATCGCAGACGGTCGGAACGAGGTGATCAGCACATCGGTTTTAGCGAGCTCGCGGTGCAGCTTTTTTTGTCCTGCCTCAGTCTTTAAATCAACCGTGATGACCTTGATACCGCTTTGCAATTGCGCATAAGCGGTCGGGCTGTAACGCTGCATCGGATCGCCACTCGGCGGCTCGAACTTGACGCAGCGCGCACCCATTTGCTGGCAGCGCATCAACGCTGCCGGGCCGGGTAAATTCAAGGCCAAGCTGAGCAGGCGAACGCCTTTCAAGACTTGCGGGATTTTCAGGGCAGGGGCTTGGGGTTGGGCGTGGTGTTTGGCTTGCGTCATAACCAGCAATTTACAGCAAGCCGCGCACTGTTCACAGCCAATCACTTCTCCCCAAAATTCAGCGGCAGCCCCACGTAGTTCTCAGCCACTGACAAGGCGCCGGCTTCAGAGTTGACGATGTAGTCGAGCTCGGCTTCTTGCAGCTTTTGGCCGATCTCACCGTTCTCCGGAAAACGATGCATCAAGCTGGTGAACCACCACGAAAAACGCTCCGCCCGCCAAACCCGACGCAGGCAGCGCTCTGAATAACTGTCGATGCCGGTTTCTGTTTTCTCTTGGTAAAACTCAATCAAGGCGCTGGACAAATACTTCACGTCAGTGGCCGCCAAGTTCAACCCTTTGGCACCGGTTGGCGGCACGATGTGAGCGGCATCGCCGGCCAAAAACATCCGGCCAAAGCGCATCGGTTCGGTCACAAAACTGCGCAGTGGCGCAATGCTTTTTTCAATCGACGGTCCGGTCACCAATTGGGCGCGCGCTTGCGGGTCGAGGCGCCGTCGCAGCTCATCCCAAAAGGCTTCGTCAGACCAGTCTTCGACTTTGTCGGTCAGCGGCACTTGCAGGTAATAACGGCTGCGCGTGTGGCTGCGCTGCGAGCACAGCGCAAAACCGCGTGGGCTGTTCACGTAGATGAGTTCCTCGTGCACCGGCGGCGTGTCAGCCAGCACACCCAACCAGCCGAAGGGATACACCTTTTCATACTCGCGGATGACACTGCGCGGCGCGCTGGCCCGGCACACGCCATGAAAGCCGTCACAGCCGGCGATGAAGTCGCAAGCGATCTCGTATTCTTCTAGGCCGTTGGCCCCCATTTTCTCAAAACGCACGCGGGGTTGGTCTGTGTCAAAGTCATGCACGCTCACGTTGCTGGCTTCGTAAATCGTGCTCAGTCCGGCCGCTTGGCGTGCGTCCATCAGGTCGCGGGTGACCTCCGTCTGCCCGTAGACCATGACGTTCTTACCGCCGGTCAGCCGGTTCATGTCAATGCGGTGGCGCTCGCCTTTGAACAGCATGTCAAAGCCGCCATGCAGCAGACCTTCAGCGTGCATGCGCTGGCCAACGCCAGCCTCGTCCAGCAAGTCCATGCTGACTTGCTCCAGCACTCCCGCACGAATGCGACTCAGCACATAGTCAGCGCTTTGGCGCTCAATGATGACCGCGTCAATGCCCGCCTTGTGCAGTAATTGGCCCAGCAAATGCCCAGCCGGCCCGCCACCAATGATGGCTACTTGAACTCGTTGTGTTTTCATGTTTGTCTCCAAAGTCAACTCTGAGCGTAAATCCTTGGCGACCCCTCAACCAGTGGTTGACAGTGACTTTGTACGTTTATCGGCCAGATTGTGCGATCATCGCGCAATGGCTGAATCCAGAAAAACACTTTCCGAAAGCTCACTGTCGGGCACTTTTCCCATCGCCAAGGCCGACATGATCGAAGGCATGGCCAAAGGCATGGCTGTGCTGGAAGCGTTTGACCCGCAGCGGCAGCGCCTCAATGCCACGTTGGCGGCGGAGCGGGCCGGTATCACTCGCGCGGCTGCGCGTCGGCATTTGCTGACACTCACCCATCTGGGCTACCTTGAAACCGATGGCGGTTATTTCTGGCTGGCCGCGAAAGTATTGCGATTTTCAGGCAGCTACCTCGCCACGGCGCGTTTGCCACGTGCCGTGCAGCCCACTTTGAACCGCTTGGCCGCACAATCCCAAGCCTCGTTTTCGGTCGCCGTGTTGGACGGCGACGAAGTCGTCATCATTGGCCGCAGCGGCCTAGAGTGGAAAAGCGCCGAGTCCAAGTCTGTGCAGGCGAGGGTGCTGGCCTACGGCTTGCACTTGGGTGCACGCTTACCGGCACACGCGACATCCACGGGCCGGGTGTTGTTGGCTGCCAAAGCCCGTGCCGACTTCAGCGCCTGGCTGAAGCCGCGTCTGGCCACAGGCTTAGCGCGCTTGACGGTGCACACCACGACAGATGCGCGTGCCCTCAAAGGGCTGGTCGACAAAGTCCGTATTGACGACTATTGCCAAGCCAGCGAAGAGCATGAACTCGGCGTGCACGCACTGGCCGTCCCGTTGCGCGATATGCAAGGGCACACCGTCGCCGCCATCAATGTGGTGAGCTCTTCAATGGCAGGTGCAGGGCACTTAAGTATGTTGCCGCTGTTGCTTGACGCTGCCCGTGAATTGCGGCCTTTGCTTTAGGGTGATCGTAAAGTGAACGTAATCAGCCCACCAGCACCCTATTTGTTCAATTCTGTTCTTTCATAATGCAGATGCGGTGGTGATTTCAACCCTTTTATGTTCCACAATAAGCGCCAGTTCACCCGGCCCCGTTCCATTCCGGCTTGCTGGCGGCACCCTGAGGCTACAAATAGGTAAGATTAGATTTATGCCTCGTTACAACTCACCCTTTGAAATTCATGTGCATGGCGAAGTGCCGTTGCGGGCCGAAGTCGATTTTGAGCAGCTGCAAGAGGCGCTCAAGCCGCTTTGGAAATACGCCGGAGCCAAGTCCTTGGTGGATGGCGCTGCCAGTTCGTACGAGGAAGAGCCGGGCATTCGACTCGATGCGAATGCCCATTTGCTGCAAATGTGCTGGACCGTTTCAGGCGACGAGGACTTCCGTCAAGCGCTGGACGAGATGTGCATGGCCTTGAATGATCTCGCAGAAAGTGGTGCGCCCATAGAGGTCACGTTTTATGACGCCGACTTTGACGACGAAGATGAAGAAACAGACAACGCCGGTGAAGCCCGCGATGATTTCGCCATGTATTTTGTCGGCCCGACGCCAGCGGCCATCATGCAGGTGCAGCGCGACTTGTTGGTGCAAGACACCATCAGCCTGATGGAGCGCCACTTCGACGCCTCTGAACTGGGCGAAGTGGTGTCGGCCGTGGACAAGCTGTTTGAGCGGCGTTTTAACTCGCTGGTGAATTCGATGCAGCTTGGCAAGCCACCGCGCGGTCAGGGCGGCTCACAGGGTGGCCATGGCGGCGGACGTAAGCCGCGTCATCTGCACTGACGTGCGCTCAGCTGGTGGCGGTCAAGCCCAGCCCCGTCAAATAAACCGCCATGACTTGTTGTCCGACCTCGACCAGGTCAAAGGCTGCATCGTCGAGCAGCCAGTTCTGGATCAAGCCGTCAATCAGGGCATGCAGGCCCAAGGCAGCGGTGGCCGCTGGCACGCGCAGCACTTGGGCTTGATCAAGCGCTGAGGCTCGCAAGCCGTGCTCGATTTGCTCTAAAAAAGAGTCCCGAACCCGCAGATGCCGCAAGCGCACGGCCTGCAATTCGTCGATGTACTCCACCTTCAGGGTGGCCACTTCAAAGACGCGTCGCGTCTGCGGGTCGGTGGCAATGCGCAGCAACGCTTGGCGAATGCTGTTGCAAATGTGGGCTAGCGGTGTGGCAGGCTCATCGTGCGCCAAGAATTCTAGCGACGCTTCTAGTGGCAACGTGACGCGGTCAACCATGGCGTTGAACAAATCCGCTTTGTCCTTGAAATGCCAGTACACCGCACCTCGCGTCGTCCCAGCTTGTCGGGCAATATGTTGCAGTGAGGTGTGCGACACGCCTTTGGCCAGAAACAATATTTCCGCCGCATCGAGTAGCCGATGGCGGGTGGCTAAAGCTTCTTCTTTTGTACGTCGTACCAACTATGAGTTTCCGGTTATTCGGGTTATTACTAATCCCTTCAATATACATTCACAAAGGAATGTAAACTGCAAAATGATGTAAATTTTTCTGACCCAAGGCTTTTCTGTCTTGCATCTGCGTCACTTTTGACTCCCCCGTTTTGTTTATTTGAGGAACAGCATGTCCTTCTCCAGCCCTTTGTTGTCTGATGTCTCAGTGGCCCCTTTGGCCCGGCCTTTGTGGGTCGGCGGCCTGTTGTTTGCCGTTTTGTTGGTCGGTTGCGGTCAGGGCAACAAGGAGACGGCGAAGGTCGCACCACCACTGGCCCAAGTCGGGGTGGTGACGGTTGCTCTCGGTGACGTGGGTCTGATGACTGAATTGCCAGGCCGGCTTGAAGCTTCGCGCGTGGCCCAGGTGCGAGCCCGTGTGGCGGGCATTTTGCAAAAACGCCTGTTTCGTGAAGGCAGTGATGTGAAGGCTGGTGAAGCTTTGTTCACGATTGATTCAGCCCCCTATGCGGCCACCTACGCCAGTGCACAAGCCTCATTGGCCCGGGCGCAGGCTAACTTAGAGCAGGCCACTTCGCTGGCTCAGCGCTACCAGCCGCTGGTCAAAGCCAATGCGGTCAGCAAGCAAGAATTTGCCAACGCTGAGGCCGCGCAGAAGCAAGCCGAGGCTGATGTGGCGGTGGGCAAAGCAGCGGTGCAAACCGCCAAGATCACGCTTGATTACGCTGCGGTGACTTCCCCTATTTCAGGTCGCATCGGCCGGGCGCTGGTGACCGAGGGCGCGTTGGTCGGGCAGGGTGAGTTCACCCAACTGGCGGTGGTTCAACAGATCAACCCGATGTACATCAACTTCACCCAGTCGGCGGCTGAAGTCATGAAGCTGCGCAAGGCGCTCGAGGCGGGTCAGCTCAAGCGCGCCAGTGGCGACGAAGCGGTCAAGGTGCGCTTGGTGCTGGAAGACGGCAGCGTTTACAGCCAAGCCGGTCGTTTGTTGTTTTCTGATTTGTCGGTCGACCAGGCCACCGGTCAAATCACCCTGCGTGCGGAAGTCCCGAATCCCAAGGGCCTGTTGTTGCCCGGTTTGTATGTGCGGGTGCAGCTTGAACAAGCTCTGGCCAGCAACGCCATGTTGCTGCCGCAGCAGGCGGTGACTCGCTCAGCTCAGGGCGACACCGTCATGGTGGTTGCCAGCGATGGCAAAGTCGCACCGCGCAAGATCAAAGTGGGTGAATCCCAAGGCAATCGTTGGGTGATTTTGGATGGTCTGCAAGCCGGTGAGCAAGTGATGGTCGACGGCTTCCAAAAACTGCGTGGCCCCGCCCCTGTCAAACCTGTACCATGGACAGATAACGCTGCTGTTTCCGCTTCTGCCTCTGCCTCTGCGGCCAAGAAATAAGGAGCGCGGCAAATGGCCAAGTTTTTTATCGACCGACCTATTTTTGCGTGGGTCATCGCGCTCTTCATCATTGTGCTGGGCGGCGTGGCGATCACGCAGTTGCCCATTGCGCAGTACCCACCCGTGGCACCGCCGGCGATTGTGATTTCTGCCACCTACCCAGGTGCCTCGGCGCGGACGCTGGAAGAAAGCGTGATCGGCGTCATCGAACAGGAAATGAACGGTTCACCCGGCCTGATCTACATGGAGTCGGTGACCCAGGCGAATGGCACCGGCCAGATCACACTGAGTTTTGCAACCGGCACCAATGCCGATTTGGCTCAGGTCGACGTGCAAAATCGCTTGGCCCGTGCCACGCCTCGCCTGCCTTCAGCTGTGACCCAGCAGGGCGTGCGGGTTGAAAAGTCACGGTCTAACTTTTTGCTTTTTGCGATCTTGTCGTCTGACGATCCTGCCATCACGCCGGTGACGTTGGGCGACTACGCCTCGCGGTCTGTGTTGCCCGAGATTCAGCGCATCCCCGGTGTAGGCCAGGCGCAACTATTTGGTACCGAGCAGGCGATGCGTATTTGGATCGAGCCGAGCAAGCTGGTCGGTTTTAACTTGTCTGTGACCGAAGTCAATGCGGCTATTCGCGCACAAAACGCCCAAGTTTCCGCGGGTTCTATCGGTGAGCTGCCCAACATCGCAGGGCAATCCATTGCAGCCACGGTGGTTGTCGACGGTCAGCTGACATCGACCAAGGAGTTTGGCAACATCGTGCTGCGCGCCAACCCGGACGGCTCAACAGTCCGTTTGAAGGACGTTGCCCGGATTGAACTGGCGGCGCAAACATTTGCGACTTCGGCCCGACTGAACGGCAAGCCTTCCACCGGTATCGGTGTGCAACTTTCTCCCACTGGCAATGCGTTGGCAACCGCCGATGCGGTGCGCAAGCGCATGGGTGAGTTGTCGGCATTTTTCCCGCAAGGTGTGAAGTGGGAAATTCCCTACGACAGCTCCCGTTTCATCAAAATCTCGATCTCTCAGGTGGTGGTCACACTGCTGGAAGCCGTGGCGCTGGTGTTCTTGGTGATGTTTTTGTTTTTGCAAAACTGGCGTTACACCATCATTCCAACACTGGTCGTTCCGATCGCGTTGCTGGGCACCTTTGGTGCACTGCTGGCGTTGGGCTTTTCGATCAATGTACTGACGATGTTTGGCATGGTGCTGGTGATCGGCATCGTGGTTGACGATGCGATCGTTGTCGTTGAGAACGTCGAACGCATCATGAGCGAAGAAGGGCTGTCGCCGCGTGAGGCGACTCGCAAGGCCATGGGCCAGATTTCCGGCGCCATCATTGGCGTCACGGTGGTGCTGATTTCTGTCTTTGTGCCGCTGGCCTTTTTTGCCGGATCGACCGGCAACATCTACCGCCAGTTTTCGGCGGTGATGGTCGCCTCGATTGGCTTTTCAGCCTTCATGGCCTTGTCGCTGACGCCGGCACTCTGCGCCACCCTGTTGAAGCCTGTGGAAGCCGGGCACCATGTTGAGAAGAAGGGTTTCTTCGGTTGGTTCAACCGTGGCTTTGCCCGCACCACCAAAGTGTACGAAGGCGTGGTCGCTCGCATCTTGCGGCGTGCTGCCCGCTATTTGGTGATTTATGCCGCCATCATTGGCGTGGTCGTCTTGGTGTACTCGCGCCTGCCGACGTCCTTTTTGCCGGCTGAAGACCAAGGCACGATGCTGGTCAACATCCAGCTGCCCGCCGGCGCGACGCGGGAGCGGACAACCGCTGTTATTGAGCAGGTCGAGAGCTACATGCTGAAGCAGCCTGAAGTCGAAAGCATGGTGGGCGTCCTCGGCTTCAGCTTCGCAGGTCAGGGACAAAACGCGGCTTTGGCATTCGTGACCTTGAAGGATTGGAGTCAACGCGCGGGACCGGGTCAGTCGGCTCAGGCTTTGGCCGACCGTGCCTTTGGCGCGCTCTCCGGCATCCGCGATGCATTTATCTTTCCGTTGAGTCCACCACCGATTCCTGAACTTGGCAATGCTTCGGGCTTCACCTTCCGCTTGCAGGACCGTGCTGGATCTGGCCGTGAAGCATTGATCGCTGCTCGCAACCAGTTGGTCGGTTTGGCCAGTCAGAGCAAGGTCTTGACCCAAGTCCGTCCAGAAGGTTTGGAAGATGCGCCTCAGCTTCAAATCGACATTGACCGGGACAAAGCCAATGCCCTCGGCGTGACGTTTGATTCAATCAATGCGACCTTGTCGACGGCGCTGGGATCCAGCTACATCAACGACTTCCCCAACCGGGGACGACTGCAGCGCGTGATCGTGCAGGCCGATGCGCCAGCGCGTATGCAACCCGCTGATCTGATGCGGCTGCATGCCATCAGCAACCAGGGCAAGCAGGTGCCGTTCGCTGCATTTTCCAACACCCGCTGGGTCACCGGTGCGATGCAGACGGTGCGCTACAACGGTTATCCGGCGATGCGTATTTCTGGTTCGCCGGCAGCCGGCTACAGCACCGGTGCGGCGCTGGCCGAGATGGAGAATTTGGCCAAGCAGTTGCCACAGGGCTTCGCTTATGAATGGACGGGGCAGTCCCGCGAGGAAAAGCTGGCCGGCTCACAAGCGATGATTCTCTATGCCTTCGCCATTTTGGCGGTTTTCTTGTGCTTGGCGGCCTTGTATGAAAGCTGGTCTATCCCGCTGGCCGTTATTTTGGTCGTGCCGCTGGGGGTGCTGGGCGTGTTGCTGGCCACCCTGTTCAGGGGCTATGCCAATGACGTGTATTTCCAAGTTGGGTTAATCACCATCATTGGACTGACGGCGAAAAACGCGATTTTGATCATCGAGTTTGCCAAAGACCTGCAGGCGCAGGGCAAGAGCGTGACGGAGTCCGCTCTGGCGGCTGCACGACTGCGGTTTCGGCCCATCGTCATGACCTCCATGGCCTTTGGTCTGGGCGTGTTGCCCTTGGCCCTGGCCAGCGGTGCGGGCTCTGCCAGTCAACGGGCTATCGGCACGGGCGTGCTGGGTGGCATGTTGACCGGCACGCTATTGGCCGTGTTTTTCGTTCCGATATTTTTTGTCATCGTGCGGGGCTTTTTCAAGGGCAGTGAACGGCAACGCCGCATGCATGCCAAAGACATGCCCAAGGACCTGCCAGCCGGTGCTTCCGCAGGAGATCAGGTATGACCACGATGATGATTCAACGGCTGACGGTGTTGGCTGCAGCGATGGTGCTGGCCGGCTGTTCGTTTGCGCCTACATACGAGCGTCCGGCAGCACCTGTTTCCGGTGACTGGCCAACCCGAGGGTTGTCAACAACCGGCACCGCACCGGCCGGAACAGCGGCTTCGGCACTCGAATGGCAAACCTTTTTCAGCGATCCACAGTTGCGCAAATTGATAACGGTGTCGCTGACCAACAACCGCGATTTGCGCATAGCGGTATTGAATATCGAACAGACCCGCGCCCAGTTTCAGATCAGCCGCGCCAATCAGTTTCCGACCATTGGCGCTGCTGCCACCGGTTTGCGTCAGCCGAGCACCAGTGGCAACGGCAGCATCACCAGCACCTACACCGCCGGCTTGGCGATGACCTCGTATGAGCTCGATTTCTTTGGTCGTGTGGCCAGTCTCAAAGACGCGGCTTTGGCCTTGTATCTGGCTTCCGAGGAAGGCCGTAAAACCACGCAGATCAGTCTGATCGCGGCAGTTGCCAATGCCTACTTGAGCTTGTTGGCTGACCAAGAGTCGCTGGCCATCACCCAGCAGACGCTGGACAGTCGCGTGGCGTCGCTGCAACTCAGCCAGCTGCGCTTTGACAACGGTGTCAGCTCCGAGCTGGACCTGCGCCAATCGCAGTCGTTGGTGCAAGCCGCCCGCGTCAGCTTAGCGCAACTACAACGGCAACGCGCACTCGGTGAGAACGCCTTGAGCCTGCTGCTAGGTCAACCCTTGACGGCTGATCTGGCGGTGGTGTTGCCAACCGGGCAGAGCTTGGCCGACAGACCGCTGATGGCTGAAGTTCCGGCTGGCCTGCCTTCAGACTTATTGGCTTTGCGGCCAGACATTCGACAAGCCGAGCAGCAATTGCTGGCAGCGAACGCCAACATAGGTGCTGCCCGTGCCGCATTTTTCCCGAAGATCTCCTTGACCGCTTCGGCCGGCAGCGCCAGCAACAACTTGTCTAATTTGTTCAACAGCGGCACCTTTGGCTGGACGCTAGCGCCGCAGCTGTTTTTGCCTTTGTTCGATGCGGGTCGCAACCAGGCCGGGCTTGAGGTCAGCAAGGCAACGCGTGACATCGCGGTGGCGCAGTACGAAAAAGCCATTCAGACCGCTTTCCGGGAAGTGGCGGATGCGCTGGCGGGTCGTGCTACTTTAGGGGTGCAGTTGCAGGCCCAGCAAGCGCAAAGCGCGGCTGAGGCGGCCCGCTTCAAGCTGTCTGACTTGCGCTACCAAAACGGCATTGCCAATCAACTGGACTTGCTGGATGCCCAGCGCGCTTTGTTTGCCGCGCAGCAAGCCGTGGTGCAAACCCGCTTGTTGCAGTTGCAAAATCAGGTGACCTTGTACAAGACGTTGGGTGGTGGTTGGAAAGAGGCATCGCAGAGCTCGCTCGAAACCAGGCCTTGATGCAGCCACCCGGAGAAGCAAGTCTTCCGGCAGGCTGAACGTTTCAGTTGTTGCCTCCCAGGATAGCTGCTTTAGTAAGCCATTTGGACTATTGAGGCCGCGGCTTTCTGGGTTACATTTTTGTCATGTTGACGAAACAAAATGACTATAAAACGAAAGAAAATTTTTGTAGTTTTACTAGCAAAAAAATATCACGTTCAGTTGTAATATCACCTCTGGCAGTTTCTTGTTCGCTGCAGGAGTTTGGATTCAACACGATGCCCGGCAAGGGACAGGCTGCTTTCTTGTGGGACATCAGGTGGTGACGTCATGAAACCCAAAGAGGGTATTTCGTGGGGCCCTCAAGCCATCCCAAACCGTGCGCACATTGCCTCGGCAGAGGCTGGTCAACTGATCTCTTCCGCTGAATTGCACATGCTCTTATCGCCGCCCTTGTCTCTGTATGGAAGTTCAGCGATTGCCCGCGGCTTTAAGTATCGAAATATTTTTTTGCTGGCATGTGTTCTCTGGTTTGTAGCGTGTCTACTTTTATTCCCAGAAGTTGTTTATCAAGTTCTGAACTTCACGCCAACTGCTGAAACCTTCGAGCCCTATTTGCAAAAGCGCGGCTGGCTGTATGTTTTTTGGATGTTTCTTTACAGCTGGAGCTATGTCAAAGATTGGCATTTCGAACGAGTGGCTTTGGTTTGCCTCGCGTCTGAAGTCACGATTTTCTGCATGGACTACCTCACGGTGTTTAGTTACATCGCAGAGCCAATGTCGCCCACGCTGACATTGTTCGTTTTGCTGCGATTAGCCTTTATCACCTGCTTGTTGGTCAACGCCATGAACGCCCACCAAGCACCACCCGGACCACGCTCTCTTTAGAACTCCTCCGCACGTTGCTTAAGCAGCAACTTTGGAAAGCTGGTTTTTCTTCTCGCGGCGAACTTTCAGGGTCAGCAAGCCGATGCCAGCCAGCATCAAGGCATAGATTTCAGGCTCCGGTATAGGGGCGACAACCATGCTGTTAATGGTACCGCTGGCACCCAGCGTGACGTATTCTTTTGCAAATAAGGGGCCGGACGTTGTTGTTGCACCGGTGGAAATGTATTCCCCAGCAAAAACTGAACCGACAAAAGAGTTGCTTTCGCCGAAGCTCGCATAGCCTCCGGTGTTCCATATCACGCTGGCTGTACCGCCAAGCCCCAAATTGGCAATGTTGACGGAAGTGCTTGCACCCGTGCTGAGGTAGGTGTCGATATTGAAAACCCAATAAGGATTTGTTTGGCCTGCAGCATCAAGTGTGAGAACTGTTCCAGCAGCCGTCGTCAATGCTGGTGCGTTGTAGACGCCTGCCGTCATCGTTTGCTTTCCATCCATCGTTGCCGCAAGCGTACTTCCCGCTGTCAAGCTTTTCAATGCCAACTGCGCAGCAGACAGTTCAAGCAAAGCATTGTTCACATTTGTGAAACTGGCGGGAGCCAAGCCCGCAGTATTGGAGCCAATAACAGTAGAGCCTAGGCCGGGGGTGATGTAGCCGCCTGCAAAATTAGAACCTGAGCCAGTTGAGCCTGCGCCTGTGGTGATGTAGGAGCCGGCATAGTTAGAACTTGCGCCGCTGGAGTTCGCGCCGGTCGCGATGTAGGTCAAAGCACCCATGTCACCGCTGACGTTGCTCCCAGCGCCAGTTGTGACATAGCTGCCCGACAGCACTGAAAAGCTGGTTAAATTTGAATACCCCGCCAGCGATTGCGCCGAAGCAATAGCGGGGATAAATGACAGAGCAACAAGCCCGGACAATAGTATTTTTTTGCTGCATTTCATGTTTTATGAGCCGTATTTAAATATATTTAGCTGTACATCCTATCAGGTTATAAACTGTTTCAACAATAGTCTGTAAGCACTAGATGTTGCGTTTTTAATGAGTTTCAATTTGCGGTGCAGTTGTTTTGCTAAAGCCACTTGGCATTGGTATTGGCAAAAAATATGCCTAGCTTCAAAAATAATTTTTTTCTACTTTAAGCTAACCGTGTCAATAGTCTATTTGAGCTAGTCACATTATTTTTTTGATCAGTAATATATCAAATAGCCCAAAAATATCGAATCGCTTTTGAAATTCCGATATCTATTTTTTAAAAGATAAAAATTGTCAAAATTAAAACTAGTTGAGACTGCCTTGAGCCGCGTCAGCAGTGAGATGTCGGCACAAGAGATGCTGATTGCCGAGGCTTTTTTTGAGTCATCAGAAGGCCGGTTGGTAACCGATGATCAGCAGATCATTGTCAAAGTCAATGCCGCCTTCACCACAATCACGGGCTACACGGCGCAAGATGCGCTTGGTAAAACCCCAAAGATGCTTGCTTCTGGGCAACATGACGGTGTTTTTTTTCGTAACTTGTGGCAAGGCCTTGAGAGTAACGGCTTATGGCAAGGTGAGATCTGGAATAAAAAGAAAAATGGCGATATTTACCCACAGTGGCTTTGCATCACAGAAATAAAAAATAGCCAGCAGTCTGTGAGTCATTACACCTCGACATTTAATGATTTAACTGTTTTAAAAGAGGCTGACAAAAAAATTGAGTATTTGTCTTTCTATGATCAATTGACAGATTTACCCAATCACCATTGCTTGAGGGTGCGACTCAAAAAAGCACTCGCTAACTGTGTTCAAAACCAGTGCAAAGGTGCCATTCTTTACATTGGACTCGACCACTTTAGGTTGTTCAATAAAAATTTTGGTCATCTTCAGGGTGACAAAATCATCAAAGAAGTGGCGGCACGGTTGAGTGCCTGTGTGCGTGAAGGGGACACCGTCGCCCGCCTAGACGGTGATGAATTTGCAGTGCTCATGGAGCACCTCAGTGAGGATTTAACGGTTGCCACAGCGCAAGCTGAAGAAATGGCCCAAAACATACTGCTCGCGCTGAACAAATGCCACCAAGTCGATCATATTGTTTACAGCAGCACGTGCAGCATTGGCGTCAACCTATTTGAGAGTGGCCGCATGGGGAGTTCTCAGAGTGCGCTGAAGCATGCTGACTTGGCCCTGCTAAAGGCCAAGGCGGGGGGCGGCAATGAGGTTTATTTTTTTCAGCCCCAAATGGAATCGGTCGTGGCGGCGCGTGTTGTTTTAGAGGCCAGCTTTCGAGAGGCTGTTGCCAAGGGGCAGTTCCTGCTTCATTACCAGCCTCAGACCGAGGGCGTTGGTCAGATCATTGGGGCTGAGGCACTCGTGCGCTGGCAGCATCCAACGCTCGGACTTGTCTTTCCTGCGGTGTTCATCGAGCTTGCGGAAGAGACCGGGCTGATTGTTCGTTTAGGGCAATGGGTTCTTGATGTCGCTTGCCAGCAGTTGGCGCTTTGGTCAACAAGGCCGGAGACCGCCCATCTCACCATGGCGGTCAATGTCAGTGCAATGCAATTTCATCAAACTGATTTTGTCGCCACTGTCTTATCAGTTCTTGAGCGGACGGGTGCAGACCCGTTTCTGCTCAAGCTGGAGTTGACAGAGAGTTTATTCATATCAAATCTGGATGACGTGGTCTGCAAGATGCGGACATTGAGCAACAAAGGAATTAAATTTTCTTTGGACGATTTTGGAGTTGGCTATTCGTCACTTCTTCACTTGAAGCGGCTGCCCTTAGATGAGCTCAAAATCGATCAAGGATTCATCAAAGAAATTCTGATTCACCCCAGCGATGCGGCCATTGCTAAGATGGTGATTTCGTTGGGAGCGAGCATGCGGTTGACCGTCATAGCGGAAGGTGTTGAAACTGAGCAGCAGCGTGACTTGTTAGCGTTGCTCGGATGCCATTCTTTTCAAGGGTATTTTTTCAGTCGACCGCTTCCCATCGACCAGTTTGAAGAGTTGTTGCTCAAGCCAACAAGTCCATGTTTGCAGTAGGTGAAGTGGGTTTTCAGGGCTGGCTGTTTGTCTCCCGCTTTGGCGAAATGCAATTGCTCCTGCCGGCCGCATTGGCGGCCGTTTTGATGCTCGCTCAAAAGGACGGCACAAAACCCTTGGCCGTCGGTTGGGTGGTAACGCTTACGCTGGCCATCATGGCAACGACCGTCAGTAAGCTGGCTTTTATTGGCTGGGGCATTGGCATCCCGGACATCGACTTCACGGGGATCTCTGGCCACACCATGCTGGCCATGGCCGTGTACCCCCTTTTATTTTCGACGCTGGCTTCGCAGTTGCCGCCGCTGCAACAACGTCTATCAGTTGCCGCTGGGTTTGTATTGGCCCTGCTGGTGGGTCAATCGCGCTTGGAAATTGACGTTCACTCAGTCTCAGAAGTTCTGGCGGGGGCCATGGTGGGCGCGGCGGTTAGCTTGTTCGCATTGCTAAAAAACAGCATGCCACGCGAGATCTCCAGCCCTTGGTTAGCTGTGGTTTTTTGTGGCTTTTTTGGAGCGTCTTTGTCGAGTACGTCACAAGTCAACCCTCACTCATGGGTGACGGAATTCGCTTTGATGCTGTCGGGTACAAGCACGCCATACACCCGCGCAACAGTAAAAAGGTTGCAGGTTTTAAAGCTGCAACCTTTTCAAACTAGCCAGCCAGTTCCAATTTCTTTTTACGCCGCAGTTGCATTCCACCCACCAAGGCCAAACCTGCCAGCATCATGGTGATGGTTGCGGGCTCAGGCACAGGGGTCACGATGGTGGGGGTACTGGTGAAATTGATCATTCCAACGGTGCTGGCACCCGAGGCCAAGGTGCCCGTACTCGTTAGCGTAAGAGTGTGCGCTCCAGCACTGATATTCGTTCCACTGTAGGACCAAACGCTCGTAAAGTCGTTGCCATATTGCTTGGTAAAATTATTTGAATCAAAAGCTACATTTGTTAATGTGTAGCTACTGAGCATAGGAACTTGTGAAACGAATAATGCGTTGAAGTCTAAAAGACCTGAGCTACCAACACTAAAGTTGTAAACGGATGTTCCTGCTCCTGTTAATTCACTAAAGCTGCCCGATGTAACTCCGTTTGAGGGGTTCAAGAGTGTGGCTATGTAAAGCGGTGCAGATTGTGCAAAGGCTGACCCCGACGCCATGACACCAGCAACAGCCAGCGCCAACAATGTTTTTTGAATCATAGGATACCTTCTAAATGTAAAAATTTGTTAAATGGTATTTCGAAAACTAACATTGACCTATAGGCCATTCGGCCCCAATTGTCTTGCTTCCTGTCAGACTTTATTGACCGCGGGACAGGTCGCGTGATTAGCGCTTTGCCAATTGCAACGCCGCACCCAATATGAACAAGGTGTTGGTGACCAAATAACGCCGCCACAACCGCCGCGGCTCAGACGCTAGCCGGTGCAACCACTCAAACCCTGCATTCTGAATCCACACGGGCGCACGTTGGATCGTCCCAGCATGGTAGTCAAACGCAGCTCCCACACCAACCATGACCGCATTGACACGCCCGCGGTGAGCGGCCATCCACAGCTCTTGTTTTGGGCAGCCCAAGCTGACCCACACTGTGCCCGCCCCGGAAGAATTGATGTGGGCTACGTCGGCTTCGTCTTCTGCTGGGCTGAGTGCGCGAAATGGTGGCGAGTAAGCCCCCGCAATCACAAGCAGCGGGAAGTGCGTCGCTAATCGTTCCTGCAAAATTGTCAATGTTTCCGGTGTACCGCCATACAAGTAAATAGACTCACTGCGCTGTGCAGCCTGCTCGCAATACTTCCACATCAAGTCTGGCCCATTGATGCGCTGCTGGTCTTTAGCCCCAAGTTTGCGCATCATCCAAGCCACTGGCGCACCGTCAGGGGTGGCCAGGTCTGCCGCAGCGACTGCTTGTCCAAAGGCCGCGTCAAAGCCCGTCGTCACGACAGAATGCGCATTGCAAATGCAGACGTAACGACTTTCACGTTTAGCTGCCCATCCACTGATGTTGTTCAGTGCGGCATCCCATGACAAGGCGTCGATAGTCGCATTAAGGACGGAAACAGTGTTGCGTTGCTGAATGGTCACCCTGCAACCTCGCTTTTCACTTCCGAGATGGCGTCTTGGTAAATTTTGATCAATTGCGGGTAGTTTTGCTCCGCCGTGAATTTCGCCTCATACAAGGCACGAGCTTTGCGCCCCATTTCAGCCATCGCATCTGGATGCTGTTGTGCCCAGCTCATTTTCTTGGCAAGGTCTTGTGCATTCCCAGGTTCAAACAGCAGGCCGGTGACGCCATCAGTAACCCACTCTGGCATGCCACCAAGCCGACTTGCAATCACCGGCAATCGTGAGGCAAAAGCCTCAACAATCGTAATCGGGAAACCTTCATACCAGATGCTTGGGAACACCAAGGCAGATGCCTGCCCCATTTCATTTCGTACTGATTGGCTAGTCAAGCGACCTAGTGCAGAGATGCCTTTGGCGCCTTCAAGAATAGCTGCCTCTGGCCCCGTGCCTGCAATCCTTAAGGCAATGGCATCCATCCCCTTCATCGCTTTAACTAGAACAGCAATCCCTTTTTCAACGGACAAACGCCCAACAAATAAGAAACCTTGCCGTAAAGCTTCAGTTGGCGCCTCAAAATCAACAAAATTGGGTTTGATCACGACTCGCTCCGCTGGCAGACCGCCTTCTATCAACTTACAGCGGCAAAACTCGTTGAGCGCAATGTAGCGTGTCACCTTGTTTTGCCATGTGCCAACGGTGCGGTGCACTGTCAGCATGCCGGCCAGCACGGCACTTTGAGGTATTGAAGCCCTATAGCAGCCTCTCGTGACACCGCGCCAAGGCACATTTCCAATGCAGTCTTCGCATACCTTGCCCTTGCGTAGATAAGTGCCTTGCAGGCAATGCAACCTGAAGTTGTGCAACGTCTGAACAACCGGCAGACCTGCTGCACGCACGGCCCAATAAGCGGAAGGAGAAATCATAGGAAAAGTATTGTGGAAATGAACCACATCAGGTTGAAAGCGGCTGATAATTTCTCTCAAAGAACTGACAGAACTTCTAGACCAAACGGTGTCTGCAGCTGCTTTCCAGATAGCAGTTGTTTTCAATTCATCGTTGTGTTTTAAAAATACTTCAATTGGGTGGCCATGTCCACGCAACATTTCAAGTTCCGCTTCCACTACAGCATCCTCACCACCACGCTGCTGATAGGCATTGTGAATGATCAGTATTCTGAATTTACACATATTCAGGAAATTTTTTTATGAAGAATATGTGCTGGATTACCGACAAAAGTCGTTCCAGGTGGCACATCATTGACAAATCCTGAGCCAAATCGAACAATGGTCGTGTTAGATTTGTCATCGGTCTAACAACATTTACAGTTAAAAAAATATCATAGGAATTTTTCATACATTAATCTAGTAGTAAATTTCATTCATATATCTCTTTTGGATTGAGAAGAAACTGAATTAAACGATGTGCGGCAATGCTATTTTCATATTTATCCAGAAAGCGTAAACGACCAGCTTGACCAGCAGCCACCATCCAATTTAGATCATCCATGGCATCTGCAACAATTTTGGCTGCGCCTTTAGCGTCATTCAAAGGCAGCTTCAAACCGGCAGATTGGTCACCCAATATCTCGGGTATCCCACCGACTGGAACAGCAAATACTGGTCTTCCCCTAGCAAAGGCTTCAATGAGAGTGATGCCAAAACTTTCTTGAATAGAAACATGGATATAAGCGCGATGATAACCTATCCTGTCACCCCCTTTACTAAGGTATCCAGAGAAAGTCACCAAATTTTCAAGCTTTAGCATTCGTGTTTTATTTTTTAGCTCTCGTCGATCCGGCCCATCCCCGACTAAAGTCAGTGTCAAAGGTCGGCCCATATCTCGGAGAGAGGCAACAATGTCTAATAAATATGTTTGATTTTTTCTTGACTCCAATGTCCCGATGTTAATGAGATCCGCTGTAACTTCTTTCTGATCATAAAAGCCAGGGTCTTGTAAAAAATTTGGGACTACTATACTGGATACGTTTAATATTTCTGGAATACGCTTTACTAAGTGTTTTTGCATAAAATCTGAAACGAACACAAGTCCATCCAGTTTAGGTATTACAATAGCTTCAACCGTCTGAATCGATTGATGCAAGAGACCACCCTCGGTTATCAATCCTTTTCCAACCCACTCATCTGCTTGTGATATGTTGAAGTGGGTGACCATCATTACTCTCTGTCGTCTGTTAAACCGGGCTAGAAGTGCCGCTTGTGCAGAAAGAGGACACTGTGCATAAACAATACAAGAATCACCGGTTGACAGTCTTTTTTTCAACGCAAGCAGTAAAAAATGCGCATGCCAGTATCGATACCACCATACTCCCCACTCGCTATTAATAAGACTAATAAATATACGTAACCCGAAGGTTGGATATACCTGCAAAGAAGGTGCAGAATAAGGCGTTATCAACTCACAATGAATATTTTTTTTATTTAGATAGTTGATCAATGTGCGAAAGTGTGTCTGAACTCCCGTTTCACCTTCGGGACGCATCAGTGTTGCTATTATGATGGGAGGATACATATTCTATATAATATTAATCTAAAGATTTAATATATATCTTGTGTTATAAATATAAACTAAGATATATTCTTAAAATTTAAAATACTAGCCTGCTTAATTGCATCACTTAGACCATTTGCTGCATTCTCAAAACTGTACTTGGCAACTCTTTCAAGGCTTTTTTTTGAAAACTGCGCATAGTGATTATCATCTACCAGTAAACTGACTGCTGCCTTTGACCAAAGTTCAACATTTAGATCAAGTACATAGCCATTTACACCATCTAATACCAATTCACCCGCAACACCAGCATATGGTGAGACAATCACTGGAAGCCCGGCTGCACAAGCTTCATTGGCAACCACTCCCCAAGGATCCCATTCCGTAGGAAATAAAAAAATACGTGAATTTAAATATAGATTGGGAAGTTTATTTTGCTTAACATACCCACAAAAGTACGTATCTACCAAATCAGTAATCTGAGTCGCAAAAGCTTGAACTTCAGCAAGCATATTACCAGTACCGACCATTTGAATTGATGTTTTTCGCCCTAAGCAAATAGCCACTTCACGAGCGACTTGAAGTGCAAAAATGGGACGTTTATGTTGTATGAAGCGGCTACAAAAAATAAAATCAAAATTAGGTACTACATTATTTTTTATAAATCTATCATTCTTTATACATAAATATGAAAGATGAATTCTTTCATCACTTATGAGATATTGATGAAATAAAGTCCGTGATCCTTCACATGCGCCAATAAAACTAACACTACGACTGTATACAAGACGTCTTATCATCCGGTGGAACCAAG
This sequence comes from Polaromonas sp., assembly GCA_030654695.1. Classification (GTDB taxonomy): domain Bacteria; phylum Pseudomonadota; class Gammaproteobacteria; order Burkholderiales; family Burkholderiaceae_C; genus Polaromonas. Next base: position 173,497 of record JAURWY010000034.1, on the reverse strand, counting down.
AAAGAGACTTCTCTGACTGCGCAGTACCATCTGACATCACTACATGCGGAACCTTGTGTATGACTGACCATGCGAAAGCAATTAGGTAAGTTGGAATAAAACCAGTTGTGATAACAACATCTGGACAGATTTTATTTAAAAGATTCCAAATACTTAGATCAAAATGCAAGAAGCGTTTATCAAAGACGTAATATCGACTTTTTAAAAAAAATATGGGGAAGCCGTGTTCTGAAAAATCAAGATTTATGTCAATATGAGGTTTAGTACAGTAAATAACATTCAGGCTAATATCCTCAGTCTCTGAGAGTATTCTCCACCCCGGTACACGATAAGGTGCGGGTGCATTCGTTACAATAACTGTCTTAACTTTTTTGCTCATTTGAAATCATTGGAATTATTAATCAAGGTGAGTATTAGCTATCGTCATTGACAACTACGGGCCGACCGTCAATCTGAATTTTACGACCAGCAGGAAAAAATTCAGTCAATTGATTCCAGCGCGTAGCGTTGTACTTAAATACTACCGTGCGTGGTATGACGTTTCTTCCAGCTAACCAGACTACCTTAAATCGACGATCACCGGCTTTCACACGGCATTGCCATAAGTCATTGGTCGATTGACAATTCGACGATTCAATCTTATTTATTTGACGAATGGCTGCCGATGCAGCGGCACTGCCAAAATCAAACTTTAATTTTGAAGAAAAAAACCCCATATCGTTGTTATCCCAAGCATACCAATAGACACGACTCACACCTTCTGAAAAATTAATAAGATATGATCTTAGTATTAATGTATAAACTAGTTCTTCAGAAGACATTCGAGGCCATCGCTTAGCTAGTTTTTCAAATGAAATGCCTACCTCGGTGTTCCAAATGGGAATATGGCTTAGTCCGTGCTTCGCCATCACTTGACGCATAACACGGATTGTAGGAATTACTTGTTCGGGTTCATCATCAAAATAGAAGTGCTGACTGATAACATCGACATACTTTCCTCCTCCAGCAGCAAGATACTGATCAAACTTCTCCGCCCAATGTCCTGAATTATGAAATGATGGGGAAACTACGCAAGCCGATGGATCTGCCAATTTGACTTGTTCATAGGTTACCTTTGCAAGATCAACCATCCCCTTTACAGAGCCAGTGAAAAATTGATGGTTATCACCGCCTGAAACAGGAAATTTAAATATTTGGTCATTTGGAAAACTTACCTCATTCCAAGGTTCATAGCATTCTATACGACCTCGAAACGTCGCGGCAATCGTATAGACATATTTTCGCCAGTCGTCAATATCTCTTGGTTCAGATGCACAGCCAAATCCATAAGCGCATTTCTCATTCGGCCGTGCAGATGCCCATCGTGGAGTATTTCCGATCGTCCAGAGAACTTTGAGTTTATTGTTTTCACTGATTCTAAGGTACTCATTAATCCGAACAAAATTCCAAAGATTTTTTTCTGGTTTGAGGCTTGCCCAGTCAGTGCCAGTGTCCCATAGTCGTATGGCTGTGTAACCTGTATCAGCTGCTTTCTTTATACTAACTGGTTCATGGGCATGAAATCCAAGAATTTTATCTTCACTAGAGGCTTCAATATTTAAAAAAACAAGTATTAAAGATATTATTATTTTAATCATTACTATTTACTAGCATGTTATTACTTTTAATATTTCTGGTAAGTCCACGTATAGCAAGTAGTACCATGACTAAAGGCCAAGTCTTGGTTGCAAAGGATGACACTACAGTAGTTAAACTTTGTAGAAGAAAAATACCTAAGGCAACTGTCGCTGTTCCGCGTGCCCAGTCGGGTACTGTGGGTCTACAAGACATTTGAAAGGTTTTAAGCCAAAGTAAAGTATATAGAGTAGTGCCAAATATTCCCTGCGTGTATAATAAATGCAATATTTCATTATGTGCATTGTGTGCATTCTGCGTACCTCGTAATGCTTCTTGAGCAAGTATTACATCAGCAAAGGCACCGCGCCCAAAAAGCCACTGGTTGGGTGATGAAATTAACATCGAATTTATTAAACGTTGCCAAGTAGAGTCTCGGCCTTGTGTAAAAGCACTTTCATTACTGGTATCAAATCCAAGTAGTTTTGAAGGATCGTAAGTTAAATAAACTACAATTAAAAGTAAAATTATAAGCGATCCATAACGAATTACATTACGGATACTAACGCCTTCTTTAGTTACCATAAAAATTATAACCAGAAGAAAACAAGCATAATTTATACGCGAATTTGCCAGTACTACTTCAACTGTAGCTATTATCGTTAAGATGGCCAGAGAGGACGTAATTCTATTTTTCATGAAGAAAAAACAAAGAAGGACGGAGAAGCATAATGAATATGCAAGATCTGTTTTAAAAAAATAAAATCCTTTAAACGTTTGTGTGCCTCCCCATTGAATCCAGCCGTAATCTAATGGTAATGTTGCTGCATTGATGAGAATATTCAAAACTGCTCCAATTCCCAATGCGTAAAGAAGCCAACGATCTGCAGCATATGCGACAAGTACAAAAAAAACAAAAGGGCTTATAATTTTAAATATTTCAGAAATACTACCTCCAAATACAATGGCGAGTGCAATATTGAAAATAAAATAGGTAAGAATTAGCCAAATATACGGAAATAAACTTTTATTTCTTGGGTCGTTTAAATCTCCCTGAAAGTCTTGACCACCCCTGGCAAAAAGCGAAGCACAAATTAGAAGCAATATATAAATATACTTGATGGCTTCCACTTCATAAAAAGCATCAGTTAGTGGTTTGACCATGACCAAAAATAAAAGTGGTAATGCTGAAAATGGAGGTAATCCAGGATTCTTTATCTGAATTATTTTTTTAGTATTAAAGTTATTCAAGTTACTCACATTTTTTTAGTCGTTGTAGCCATCTTATTGTGTGGCCAATTAGTCCGGCGGTCTTTTGATCTCTTAAAAATATATCTAAATATTTGCCTATAATCCAATTAAATTTTATAATTAATAGTGAAATACAAGCAAATGTTCCGGCTAAGATTGGCCCTATCGAATTCTTTGGTGATGATGTTTGATAAATTTCGCTTACTGAGGCAGTTACACAAATTCCTAATGCCGCCAGTACAAGTGCGCCGCGAAAAGTTTCTATAAAATCACTAAATTTAAAGAATATTTTATTTTTAATCACTAATAATAATAATATTAGTCGTATCAAAAAAGACGCAGGAACAATCCAGACAGCGACTTCTAGCGTCCATCCTCTCAAATTATAAAAACCAACAAATAGAATTATTACAGTGACTAATTGAATAATTAACTCGATTCCAATTTCACCTTTTCCGCGCAAAATAGCTGCTGTGATTGATCCAAGTGCCATAAAGGGAATGGAAACTGCTAAAGCTGCCATATAGGGTGCAGCGGTAATCCATTTATTGCCATAAACAAATTGCAATACTGATGTTGATTCGTACGCTATTATTGAAAAAAATGGAATGGTAATTAGTGCTATAGCAGTTATTATAATTAGAAATCCATGCTTTAGTTCAGTATTGTTATCTTGCAGCCGCGATGCAGTGGAAAAAGTTATAGTTTGAACTGTATAGATGAATAATCCTAAAGGAGCTTTTGTGAGATTGAAGGCAACTGAATAAAGTCCTAGAGAATAGAGCCCCCAAAAACGTCCTATAATTAATTTGTCAAAATTTTCAATTGCCCAATTTAAGATGTCATTAGCAAGTGCTTTTAATCCGAAATTTATTAGTTGACGGTCACCTTTTAAGCTTATTCGTAAAGAATGTCTGCAAATAGAATAAGTCACGATGACCTTAAAAAATGTCTGAACTCCGTAGCCTATTACTAAACTCCATGCACCCCATTCATACAATGCTAATGTTATAGCAACACCACCAAAACACACGATATATGAAAATACATGAATAATCTGTATAAATTTCATATTCAGATTGCGTTGTAAGAGGTTTGTCGAAATATTTCCAAAGGCTTGGGGGACAATTAAAAAAGCGCTTGCCGTGATCAACCAATATAGTGATTCATCCGTAAATAACTTTGCTAAAAATGGAGCGATCAGCCAAATAATGATGGTAACAAAAGATGCAATTAAAAGAGACCACCCAAAAGATAGGCTAATATCATTTGATGTTATTTTTTTTTTCTGAATGAGTCCCGCACCAAATCCGCAATCTGCCAGTATGTTACCTAGGGATAAAATAGTAAGTATGATGGCAAATTGTCCAAATGTTTCAGGGCCAAGAAGTCTTGCCAGCGTGATTTGAACGATAAATTGACTTGCAACTTTTCCAATGGAACCTCCTATGCCCCATAGTAGCGCTGTTTTGCTTCTGGATCCAATATTATTTAGCTGCACTTAATAATCTATAGTCGTTATTCATTTTTTAATAATGATTGTGTAATTAATTTAATATTAATTATTTTATATCTCCGTAGCTGTTGATCGGTAAGCTTGTTGATGCGGCCGCACGTCCAAATCCTTTGATTCCTTTAGTCAAGAAAAATAATGCAGTTACGATGCTAAATGGTAGTATTAATATTGCAAGTGTTATTAAAATTGTACCGCCTATTATGCCCAAAATTGTGTTTAAAATAATCCATGATTTTGGATATTTTGCATATGTTATTTGCCAATATACAGTCGATGTACGAAAGCATCTTTTAAGAATGTAGCTCAACGTCTGCCTAGATAATGGAACCGTTTCGTGCACTTCTGCGGTATTACACCAAATAATATTCCCTCCTCTTTCTTTAAGCCATTTGAAATAATCAGTATCCTCGCCGCCGGACAAAGAAAATTTAATATCAAAAGGGTATGGATATCGGCTGTTTATCTTTGAACTCGCTATTAGTAAATTGCTTGTGTAACAATCATTTGCACTTATAGATTCACCTGTTATAAATCTTTGTCGCTGAAAGAATCCGCAATTAATAACCCATGCTTTACTCATTTTTGGGTACTCAGGAGTAACGGGTCCGAGAACCCCATCGCACTTGTATTTGTATAAACAGTTATTCATATCTTCTAACCAATTTTTAACAGCCCACTCATCATCATCTATAAAGGCGAGGAGTTTACCAGTTGCCAGTTCTACTGTTTTATTACGTGCATTTGATATTCCTTGTGTTGGCTCAGTTGCATACCGTATTGCAAGGGCTGGATAACGCTGGGAGGCTTGGCTCACGACGTGCATTGCTGATTTTTTTATATCGTTGTCAACAACAATAACTTCAAATTTTTCTAAAGGATAAGTCTGCTTCGCTAAGCTCTCAAGCAGTAGCCCCAGTAATTCAGGACGTTTGTAAGTGCAGATACAAACGCTAATTTCTAGTGTGTTCGCACTCATTACGATGAGTCAACTATGCAATGTTTTTGATGTGAATAGTTCAACAACGTCTGAGGAGGCCTCACCTCGCGCACTGCTAAGCATGTCTTTGGTTAAAAACTCTTCATAGGATAAGTTCAGGCCTTTTTCAAAATTGGTTTTGGCCGACCATCCTATTCGGCTTAAAAGCTCTACATCCATCAACTTGCGAGGGGTGCCATCTGGCTTGCTTGCATCAAACGCGATGCTCCCTGTATAGCCAACGATATGTTTTACGGTTTGCGCTAGTTCTTTGATTGTCACGTCATGTCCCACACCGATGTTGACTATTGGGGGTTCAAATTTCCCGGTCATAGACTCGTCACTGCCAAGCAGGGACTTGAACTCAGACTCAGGTAAATTCATCAAATACACACAGGCATCAGCCATGTCTTCGCTGTACATGAACTCACGCTTGGGTGTGCCTGTGCCCCAGACCGTCACGGTTGCAGCATTGACCATCTTGGCTTCATGAAACTTTCGAATTAGCGCTGGTATAACGTGGCTGTTTTCGTGGTGGTAGTTGTCACCAGGACCGTACAAGTTGGTGGGCATGGCAGCCAAATACTTCGTCCCGTACTGGCGGTTGTAGCTCCAGCACATTTCAATCCCCGCAATTTTCGCCAGAGCATAAGGACGGTTGGTCGGCTCTAACGGGCCGGTCAACAAGTATTTTTCCTTCATCGGCTGCGGTGCCAGCCGCGGATATATACAGCTGGAGCCAAGAAACATCAAACGCTCGACCTTGTTTACGTATGCTGCGTGGATAATATTGAGTTGAATCAATAGGTTATCCTGTACAAATTCTGCCGGATAACTATTGTTGGCCATAATTCCACCTACTTTAGCGGCAGCCATAAAAACATAGTCCGGTTTCTCTGCTTCAAAGAAAGCATTGGTGGCGATCTGACTGGTCAGGTCAAGCTCAGCATGCGTCCGAATGAGCAGATTAGTAAATCCTGCAGATTTCAGATTACGGGCAATGGCCGATCCTACGAGCCCGCGGTGACCCGCAATGTAGATTTTTGCTGATGCTTTCATGAGTAACTTTTAATATTTATCATATGCGAGACTATCCAAGTTATTTTGATTTGGAACTGCCTGCAAAACGGCTACGGTGTTCGGGGGCGATGGCCGTGATCATTGCTTGAGAGAACTCGGTTTGATTGGCGTATGCGTTGGTTGGACTCTTATCAATGGAAGAGACACGTATCAGCATACCGTCGGGTATATAACCTTTTTTGGCATAAGATATTTCAATCAGTTTTTTATTGATTCCTCCGGTACTATTTTGATCACCGACAACCGTCCAATAAGTCAGTGGTTCAAAACGTTGTCCGAGTTTTGTTTCAAGTCGGGTGACAGAAATACTGGTTCCGAATATTTCTAATGTACTGAGTTTTAACCTCTTAATTTCAAATCCTTCTGCTGGGTAACATACTTCTGGCTTGTGTAATTGAACTGAGTCATTTTGACTCTTTCCGTAGGCAATTGAGAGCATGATTTGATACCCAGTGCTGTTGACGTAAGTTCGTGACAGCACTTCGTTATAAATACTATCAAGCATTTCTTGCTTTGGATTTATCACTTGGTTGGAAGCATTGAATCGCTCTTCCCAGTCTCCAAACTTGATCGGTACCATTTTTTGGAGGTTGATGAGGGGGAGTTTATCCGCAAGGATCATGGTGGGGCGAAGCACAAGGCCCAAAGAAGCTGATACAAGCATCAACAATAAAATCCCCCAATTTATCAGTGACCGATTCATAGATCGGACTTCGCTAGGCGATGTCGCTGCCGCAAGCTCTCATAAGTTTGTATGACCGTATCAACCCCAATGATCAACATCAGTGCGCTTAAAAACAGCACCATGCCAGCAAAGCCATGCAAAAAGCCCTGTCCAGCCTCATCACCAAAATAGTAGGTAATAAGAGTGAGTGACATCACGCGTATGACGTTGGCTGTGAATGAAATTGGGATAATTAGGATCGCAAGGCACATGTTTCTAACAACAGAATCGCGCCGCACTAAGTTGAGGTAAAGTAGGCCCAATGCCTCAAGCGTTAACAACGTGTGCAAACCTGCACAAGCGTCAGCAACCAGCAGACTGTATTGACCGATTTGTAAGATAACGCCAGTTCGGGCAATGGGGTAGTTCATCCAAAATAAAATTTGGTCTACGACGTAGGACACCGCTAATTTCATTGGCATTGTTACTGCATCAACAAGCAACGATGGCAGAGGAACCATGAAAATCATGAAGAAAAGACCAAACCATTGAACCTTAAGACCCGTAATACCATGGTGCAGCCATATAACACCAACAAGTAGCCAAATGACTGAACCAACCTCAAATATTATTATATTTTGAGAACGGCCTATAGTATAAATAATCAAGCTGAAAATAATTGCAGTCCAGCCCCACGCGTTTGTATTTTTACCAAATGACCATCGTTTCATTGCCGACCAGTTGCGATAGATAAGCCATAGTGATATGGTCAACACAATCGGTCCATGCATTTGCTCGTCGCTGCTCCAGATACCTTTAATCAAATCATATAAACTGGGCACATACATCACCAATAACCCTAGAGCTAATGGCAACCATGTCGATATTGAAGCCCTAGCTCTATGGTTTAACACCTCTGTATTTTTTGACTGGATAATTCTCATGGAAAATAATTAAGCGTCGTTTAAGATCGAGCCAAATATAAGTACGTTATTATTATTGAGACGTTTTGCAAGTTGAATTGTGTTGGGTGCGGAACTCTTATTTTTCCGTGCAAGCATGACGACAGCACCTGCGCGTGCTGCAATAATTTCAGCGTCTGAAAACTGATCTGCCGCAGGTGTGTCAATGATGATGACGTCGTACATGCCAGTGGCATCACGGAGCAAACGGCCAAAGGCTGCTCGTCCGAGCAGCTCTTGCGGATTAGGGGGCAACGCGCCTGAGGTAAGTACATGCAACGCAGGCAATCCCTCTACCGGTGTGACTGCTTCCAAACCGCCGCGACCTGCCAAAATTCCTGATAAGCCCGACGTTTTGTCTAAGTTGAACAAGACATGCTGGCCTCGCCCAGCCGTCGCGCGTAGGTCTGCGTCTATCAACAAGGTCCGCTGTCCTTGTTGGGCGAACACAATGGCTAAATTTGCCGCCACAAAACTGCGGCCAACAGCTTTATCAGGGCTGACCAATGCAATGACTTTGTTCACGATGTCCGTGTTTAGCCAACGTAAGCTGAGTTGTGTCCGTATAGCCCGCATGTTTTCAACAACAGGGCTGAAAGGCTGATAGGCTGCAATCAGTTCTGAGTTAAAGTTCTTCCCATTCTCAGATAGATAGGTGTAGTTAAATTGTTGGCTTAAGGCTAAGTCAACATCTGACTTAGTGATTAATTTAAGTGCAATACCCGCATCACCAAAGCGAATAGAATCAGCTCTTTGTTTTTCTAGTATTTGAGTTGTTTGTTTGTCATTCAGAATTCCACTGGCCTTCAGTATTTCTCCAATTGAGAGATTTTTGTTCATGCTGTCGCTCCTGCTGGTTTGCTTTTAAACAGGCGAGTTGCAGACATGATGGAACCCAGTACTGGAAGTTCCAATATTTCAAGAAGATCAGCTTCAGACCGCAGAATTCTATTTTTAAATTCAAGCATTAAAACTAACCCAATACTTAAAAAAGAACCCAAAAAGAAAGAGGCAAAAATATTGAGGAAAATACGCGGTCTTGATGGAATAATTGGAGCTATGGCAGGGTTTAGTACAGCTAGGTTGGTCTGATTGGATTGACTTTCAATCGTAGCTTGCGAACCGCGTTGACTCACAATTTCAAATGCACGTTGTGCAGATTCGATGTCACGCCGTAATACATTCATTTCATCACGCTGTTTATTCAAAAGCAGAACTTTTGTTTTTTGCACTCTAACCGCACCTTGAAGCTGTTGTTCGCGTTGCCTACTGACTTGGTAAGTTGTCTCAATAGAACTGCTAATTTTGCGTGTTTCAGCTTGTAATTGAGCTTTGAGTCCACTCAACTCCGCTTCATTACGCTGTGTTTGGGGGTGATTTTTACCTAAATTAATATTACTTTCTTTGATTTTTGCATCAAGTCGAGCAATATCTGCTTTGAGGCCATTGATCAGCGGACTCAGCATGACGTCAGAAATAGTGTCTGCTTTATCATTATTTCGCTTACTCTGACTTTCAGTTGTTTGCCCTTGAATGCTTGTCAATTGACTACTGGTTTCGTTCAGTTTTGCAGTTTCGAAATCTAGTCTATCGTCCGTTGTGGTGATGCCATTTTCTTGTTGATAGTCCGACATCGCTATTTGTGCTGCATCTAATTTGTTACGGGCTGTGGTCGTTTGTTCATCAAAGAATGCTGCATATTGGCGTGCAGGCGTTGTTCGCAATTCAAGATTCACGTTCATGTAGGCTTGTGAAAAGGCATTTGCTACTGCGGCACTAAAATCAGGATTTGCACCCGTAAAATTAATGAATATGACATTACTTTCTCGTGACGGTTTGACATCCAATTTTTTTTGCAGCAACGCTGCTAGCCAATCAACTAATTCTCCTTTGCCTTGTGTTGTTTCAATCCATTGTTCTTTGATAGATTGACTTTCATCCATACGCAGTAATTTAACGGCTGCCTTGGCAACACGGTCGCTGTTGATGATGTCCACTTGGGTTGCCATGTAGCTTGGTGCAATCATTCCTTGAAGAACTAATCCGCTGACTTGATCGGGTGATTTAACATCAAGCAAAACTGCGGCACTGGCGGTGTATTGTTTGGTCATCAGTAAACTGACAATGACAGTCACTGTGACAGTGATTATCAATATAAGTAAACCAAACTTATACCGCGCGCGCAATATTAATAAGAATTGTTGGAGTGTCATAGCGATAGCCTTTTAAATTTTTATTCTGTGCCTAATGAATGACAATTTTAGAAAAGGCGTTCTTTGATATAGATGACGTCATTGGAGAGAACTGGATCAGTTAATTCAGGTTCAGTTTCAACAATACGTCCATCAGTACCCTTGCGGTGCACTCTAAGCCTGCGCTCAGTGCCTCGCGCCGTGATCCCGCCGCCAACGGCCAGTGCTTGCATAACTGTCATATTTCGCTCTAAGCGAAATGCACCTGGCCTTTGCGCTTCACCGTAGATATAAAAAACGGGTGCTCGGTCGACGAAAATTCTGTCACCACCCTGAACGAGTACATCGTCTTTTATGTTGCCAGAAGAAAGAGAAAATTGCATGTCAATTTCGACACGGTAAAGTTTTCCATCTCTTAACCCTGTCAGTACCGCCATATCGTGGCCAATGGGGGTGACACCACCTGCAGCAGCCAACATGTCGCTCAATCGAGTTGTCGTACTCTCCAAAGGAAATCTACCGGGTTTGTTCACTTGTCCGAGTACTGAAACTTGACTACCTCTAATTTGCATTAAGATAATATTGACTTGTGGATTTTTAATGAAGCCACCAGTTTCAAGTGCTTCGGCTAATTTTTTTTCTGCGTTGCTGATTGATAAGCCACCAATGTCGAGTGATCCAATCAGCGGATATGTAATAGCGCCATTCTCTGATAGTCGAGTTTCAATGGTCAGATCTGGATTTTGGAAAACTTGTACTCTGATGGCATCACCCGCACTCAATGGAAAATCTATTGAAGTTATATTTGATACTTGCGAGTAAGAGGCTGTGCTCATTACAAATGCAAATAAAAAAACGAAAGTCTTGCATATAATGTTTCTACGTTGATTCATATATAAATAATTTATTTAAAGTATCAGAGTTATATTAATTAGCGCAATCCAGCCACACCTTTTTCAAGAGTTGACTTATTTTCAATAGTTGTGCTTGGTGGATTAGAAGTTAATTCACTTATCGGTTGTGCATTTGATTTATTCAACGAAAACTGACCTACGTATTCAATTTTTATTTCATTTCGTAATTTTTTAATATCAGATAAGATCAGCTCACCCGTGCGTTTATTGATTAAATACTTCTCGATGAATGGATTCGCACTTGCTTCTTTTAGTGGGATCAACTCTGATGATTCAATTTTTAATAGTGTTACTCTTGTAGGATTTTGAATCACGACACTTTGACCGTCTTTGAGAGCCTGTATACGGCCTAAAATTTCAAGTGGAATTTGCTCAGCGGATCGAGTGCTGTTTCCAGTTTCAAATTTGATATTATTTTTTGTTAACCACAAAGAGGCTTCTTGAATTGAGTTTGTTGTCGTTGAATATTTTTTTATAATATCAATATTATTTATGCTGTTTAACACTGTCAATTCTTGCATCTTGAAAATACGTCTTTCCGAAAAAAGTTGTGGGTTTTCAAGGTAGTAGTTTTTTATTTCTAATGCAGTTGGACCGATTGTTTTTCCGGCGATTTTTTGCATATAAGCTCGTGCAATTATTTCTTTTCGGCTGGCTTCAAGTTGCGCAATAATTTCAGGCGTTCTGTGGAGCTTGTCTTCTATGGCTTTGTTTACTGCAAGTTGTTGATCAATGAGTTTTTCAAGTATTTCATTGCTCACAATTTCTTTTGCATCAGGTGTAATGCCTTCTGAAGGAGAGCGACTGAGCACATCATTAATTTGATTGATTGTTATTTCCTCTGAGCCTACTTTGACAGCAACTTGAGAAACTGACTTTCCGGTATCTTTTTCTAAACATCCGGATATAAGTAGTGTCATTGCTACTAGTGCAAGTAGCAATGTTATTTTTTTAATTAGTATTTTCATTTTTTAATTTTAATATTTATACTGCGCTGATATTGAAGTCATATTGCTTTTGAAGTTGTAGAAATCAATATCTGATTTTCGGATTGATTTAATTAACGCTGCTGTGATGATGATGTTCTGAGTCGCTTGCCATTGCAGTGAAAAACTTGTGTCTTGCAATTTTTCATTTCTTTGCATTGATTTCAAACCCATATAATCAACTTTTGCGAATTCATATCGTAACCTAGCTACAAGTTTTGGACTAATTTTCCAAATTGGTCCAAGTGATAAACGGTCAGTCTGAGCGAAGTTAATGTCACTTAACGGATTCCCCGTATATGTTTGATAGCTGGCATAGTCACGCGACCAGCTTACTTCCATGGATGTCTTACCAGTTATATCCCAGTTCAATGCTGCTTTGCTTTGTAGTCCGCTGAAATTTCTTTCAGAGGCATTTGGGTGTGTCCTATTGATATATGTTGCACTTAAATCGGCTCGAGTTTTTGGCGAAATCTCCCAATGAATTCTGACTGCATTGTCGATTTGTCTGTATTTTGAATTGTTATTATTGTTTGAAGAGCCTATGATATTTAAATACTCTCCATCTGAGGAATTTAATGCATAAGTGATTGAGCTGCCTGATGGTAGGGAATAGCGAATACCAATTTCTTTTCCAATTTGCTTGTATTCAGATAATCCCATTTGTCTTTGATCATTGGTGTATGTCGTTTGATCAACGGCGGTTATAAAGCTAACAGAAGAATTTATGTCGTAAATCGTCGTGAATCTATTCGTTTTGTTAACTTGCTGACTTGGCAGGTTAAAAGCTCTGTTGTACGCGAAATTACTTGCGGTTTCACTCCTAGAGCTGCTAATGACGCCGTGCAGTCGCGGAGTTACGCTCCATTCCATGTTGGCGTTATAGTTCAGTGATGTGAAATTAAGGTAATCAAATATTGAATATTTGTAGTCAACTAGGCTGATATTTGCATTTATTTTTTGAAGACTAAGATCTTTTTTTAAATCTAGTCCGATTGTATTTATATTAATGGAGTCACTTCTTACGTCGGCACTGTCAGGCAATCTAAATAGATTGCTGTCGTGTACAAATACACCATTGATTGATGGACTCAATGATGTCAACTTCTCCGCCGCCCCTGATAGAGGTATCGATATGAAGTATGCGACGACAGTCAGCCGTAAGTAACTTTGCATAGTTTAGTTTAATTTTCTTTAATATCTTTAATATCTTTGATGACTAAGATAATTGTTTTAATTATTATTGAAATGTCAAACTTCAATGACCAATTTTCGATGTAGTACCTGTCATAGTCCACTCTATTTTTCATTTTTATTATTTGGTTGGTTTCGCCACGGTAGCCATTAACTTGAGCCCAGCCTGTAATTCCTGGCTTGACTTGCTGGCGATCCATATAGTTTTCAATACATTGCTTGTAGTAGTCGTTGTGGGCAATTGCATGTGGTCGTGGTCCAACGATGCTCATCCGCCCTTGAAGTACATTTATAAACTGTGGCAATTCATCAAATGAGGTTTTCCTCAGGAATTTACCAATTTTGGTAAATCGTTGATCATTTTCTATTGCTTGTACTATTTGTATTTCATCTTTGATCCATATCATGGATCTAAATTTGTAAATAATAATTTCTTTATTATTCTTACCGTTGCGTCGTTGTTTGAAAAATACAGGTCCTTTTGAATCGTATTTTATTGCCAATGCAATAAGTAACATCAGCGGTGCCAGTAGTAATAATATGACTGCTGATCCAATGTAGTCGATTATTTTTTTTCTAATGCTGATGCTTAATTTATTTGTCTCAATAAAATTTTTAATTATTTTATTATCTATTGGTTCAAATTTTTTATTTAAGTTACTTATATCGACCATCAGTGAATATTTTTGTTGAATTGTCCAACTGCTTGTGCTCGATTGCTTACATTTATTTTTTTGAATACTCGGCACATATGATTCTTTACTGTAAATGTGCTTATATTTAAAATGCTCCCTATTTCGGAGTTTGTTTTTCCGAGTGTCACCCAATGCATGACTTCCATTTCGCGACCTGATAGTTCATTCGTTTGTGGATTAACTGATGCAGATGCTGCTACTTTATTTTTTGGGTGTACTTGGTGTGATAAGTGAGGTACTTGCCTTAGAGCGAAATCTATGTGCGGTAGCATGTATGCTATTGCTTTTCTATCTTCTTCGTTATAATATTTTTTTGAGCTGAACATCATATATAAGGAATTAAGACCACCGCGTTCGTCATTAATGCCGTGCACTATGACACTTTTCATTTCGCCGAGATATTTCTTTATTTCTTTGCGATGTCCCGTGCTGATAATCTGAAATCCATTATTTCCAACATTCAAGCTCAATGGTCTGTTCTTATTGGTGATCCAGTTTTGGTAAAGTTCAGATATCAGTGGTGTTATTGATTTTGATTCACTGCTTATCGATCTGATATCTTGACGCGGTGAAATAATGTCATTTAAAATAGCTCCCGTACCAAAGTCACCCCAAGCTGAAATCATTATTTCGTGTTGTAGGTACTCTTGGATAGGCCCTTGCAGCCACTTTAGAATTTCATAATGTGTTTTTATATTTATTGATTCTAATAGTACTCTATTGCTGTCTATGGCATAGCTTGTTTCTGTACTTGTTAAATTTTCAAATATTGTAGTCATGTATTACTTTGACTATATTAAACATTAATGTTAAGCGTATTTTTTCTGCATTGGATTTAATTCGTCGAATTCCATCAGTGTGATTGAGTTTTTACCTGTTTTTTTAGATTTATACATGGCTGTATCTGCACAGTTTATTATTTTATTGAGGCTTATTTCAGGGCTGTTAAATACAACCAGGCCTAAACTTGCACTGCAGGTGTGTTCTGTCACTATTCTTTCGCCTTCTTTCTTATTTTCAATAATAAATTTTACTGAAAGTATTTCTTTGATTTTTTCTGCAACCTTTGTGGCTTCTTCTTTTGCAATTTCTTTGTCGTTGTCAAGGTTATTTAGAAGAATAATAAATTCATCGCCGCCAATGCGCGCTACTGTGTCGTTTTCACGTGTGATTTTTTTCAGTCTTCTTGCTGCTTCGATCAAACATGAATCTCCTGCGCCGTGTCCGTATCCATCATTTAAGATTTTAAAGTTATCAATATCCAGAACAATCAAGGCGCTGTTGTCACCACTTCGTCTGTTGCCTGCAATGGCTTGCTGCATACGATCGTGAAGTAAGCGTCTATTTGGCAGTTCTGTCAGTGGGTCAATATAGGCGTATGACTTATTTTCCTCGTCATTTTTTCTTCTGATTGTGATGTCTTGTGTTATTCCAATGTAATTAATTTTTGTTTTGTTGTCGTTTTCTATTGGAGATATTGTCATGTGGTTCCAAAATATAGAGCCATCTTTTTTGTAGTTTAGTATTTCACCGGAGTAGATTGATCCGTTGTCTATGGATTTTCTAACTGCGTTAATATCATTGGTGTCGGTTAAGCGTCCTTGTAATAAAGACAGATTTTTCCCTAGTAATTCATCTATGCCGTAGCCTGTCATTGACAGGTATGCATTGTTTGCGTATATCGTGTGCCCATTTGAATCGGTTATGACGACACCTTCGCCAATTGCTTTTAAAGCTGCATCACTGAGTAGCAATCTGTTCCGCTCTTCTTCGCGTTTTGTGTTGTCAGTTCCAATGAGTAAATAGCCAATGATGTCTTGATCGTCATCACGTAGCGCTGTAACTGTCATGACCACTGGAATTCTGCTGCCATCTTTTTTGATATAAGCCAGTTCATAAATATCCTCAATACCTTTTGCGGCTTTGTGGACAAGTGTTTTAAATCCTGGCGCTACAGTGATGCCTGATTCATCGCTGATGGTTCTGGCTCTGGCCAACATTTCTTGCGAATTCGCCAAGTCTGCTGGTGTGATCTTGTTGATGACGTCTTCTGCTGAATAGCCCAGCATTTGCTCTGCACCCGAGTTGAATATTTGGATCATTCCGCTTGCATCTGTCGCGATGATTGCGCAGTTGGCACTTTTGAATATCGCGTCTTGTAAGGCCCCAGCCTTGCCCGGTATCTTCAATTCCCTGACGCTGGATGCTGCGTTTGATGGCTGGGTGGATGCTGGCAAGGCATCCCTTTCATCCTCGTAGATTTCTTTGAGGTAGGCTTCCTTGAACTGTTCTTTTAATGCATTTCCTTGGTCGGGCTCATTGACGTAGGGATGCGGTGCTGTGACTGTCGAGCGTGTGGTGGACGCTGGCATAGCGTGCATTTCTTGCTCGTAGGTCCCTTGCCTTGATGGCGTTGCGTGTTCTTGCATGGCCGCAGTCTTGGCCGGAATATTCAGGTGGTGAAGTTGCGCCGTGCCTGTTGATCGTGTTGTTGCAACCGGCATTTGGGGGATTTCTTCTTCATAGTTCCCTTGCAAACTCGTTTCCATGAGTTGCTCGAGTTGCTTGATGCAACTTTGAACTTCTAAGGTTAAATCTCTTCTGCGTGTGTTCATTTTTTGGCTCACTTCTCAACAAAAATTGCGTCTAAATTCAGATTTCTTGCTTGTCGCTTTGCGTACGACGTCTACGTCACCGCATTCATGGCCTTGTGCTTTGTTTTGCACAATCCCTTACATTTGGCAATCAATACATTTGTAATATGCGCTTACAGCCTAGCGGACTATTTTCAGTTCTTTTCGAGTACTTTATATAGTTCTTGTGGACTAGTTGTTACTCAATATTCAATATATAAATAATTCTTTTGTATTTTTCTTTGCGATTCGGTTGAATTTGGGCGTTCTCAACCTACGTGTTTGTGCCTTCGTCAATCCTTCGGTCAAGATGAGCTGAGGGTGTGTCTGTTGACCGCTACGTCGCGTGGCGCTTACTTAGCGCTCAGCCCGTTGTCGGAGGCCGAGGTCAATGAAAAAGGCGCGCAGCTGTGCAGCTGTTAGGCAACCGATTCATCGGTGCCGCAGCATGTCATTTAGGTTTGAAGTGAGTTGCGGGTTGAGTTGGCTTGAAGGACAGCCCCGCAGAACTGTCGCTTATGTCACGTGATCCCTCAGCCAGAGGTGGTTTAGATCACTTTCTGCCCTGTCACGCAGGGCTCGTTTAGGCTGCGGCGCTGATGGTCAGAGAAATGCTGCCAACACCCTCGACCGAGCCTTCAATGTGGTCACCCGCGACGACAGGACCCACGCCTTCGGGTGTGCCGGTGAAGATCAGGTCGCCGGGTTCGAGGTGGTAGAACAACGAGAGGTCGGCGATTTGTTCGCGGATGTTCCAGATCAGTTTGTTCAGGTCTGACTTTTGGCGCGGCTGGCCGTTCACCGTCAGCGCCAGCGCTGCGTTTTCAATCACCACGCCGGGCATCGGCACGACCTCACCGACCACAGCGGATTGTTCAAAGTCTTTGCCCAAGTCCCAGGGACGGCCTTTGTCACGGGCGACGAGTTGCAGGTCGCGCCGTGTCATGTCCAGACCGCAGGCGTAGCCGTAAATGATGGTGTGCGCATCTTCCGCTTTGACTCGAAAGCCGGGCTTGCCGACCACCAGGACCAGTTCCATCTCGTAGTGGTAGTTGGTGGTTTCGGGTGGGTAGGCTACGGTGGCGCCACTTTGGACCAAGGTCTGCGGCGACTTGTTGAAGTAGAACGGACGCTCAATCGACTTGTCGACTGGCTTGCCCATTTCGATAGCGTGTGCGTGGTAGTTGCGACCGACGCAGAAGATGCGGTTGATCGGCAGGCGTTCGGTTTTACCGCGGATGGGCAGTGAGAGAACCGGCGGGGGTGTCCAGAGGTAAGTGGTGGTCATCGTAGAAGGTCCTATGAGAATAAAAAAGAAGAATCAGGGGCGCGTTTCGTAGACGCCAAGCTTTTGGTGCAACGGGGTTTCGTCAGCGATGAAGAGAAACGTGGCCTCAGTGCTGGAGGCGTTGCGCAAGGTCACGGGCGTGTAGCCGGGTGCGCAGCAGGTATCAGCCTCGGCTAACAAAAAGTTCTGGTCTGTCACTTGCACGTGGGCGCTGCCTTCAATGACGTGGAAGACCATGGCCGGACTGCGTGTGGGCAGCGTCAGAGTTTGGCCCGGACGCAGCATCAGGGCATAAAAGCCCAAGATGTTTTCTGCGTGCGCACCGGTCTGCGGATTGGCGTACGTGATTTGCACCGCTTGCTCAGGCGGCTGGTTGGCCGCGAGCGACTCGAGTGCCGCGCGCGCATCCGCCCAGGGGTACCGCAGCATCGGGTAGGCCTTGTTGGAGCGCTCGAACACCGGGGTGGGTAGCAGGCCACCACGGGCATAAGAACGTTCGCCTTGACCGGGCGTCACTTCTTGGCGGCCGCCGTTGACGTGGTAACTCGTCTCCATGTAATAGACCAGCGGCAAATCAAGGACGTCGAGCCAAATCACTGGGACTGTGCCGTCGTGGCCATGCTCGTGCCACAGACCTGTGGGCGTGAGGATCAAGTCGCCGCGCAGCATGGGACATTTTTCACCGTCGACAGTCGACCAAGCGCCTTCGCCTTCGACCACCATGCGAACAGCGTTGGGCGTGTGACGATGCGACGGTGCCCATTCACCCGGCAGCAGCAACTGCATGCCCAAGTACATGGCGGCGCTGGCTTGCATTTTTTCGAGGCCATGGCCCGGGTTGGCCAACACCAGCACGCGGCGCTCGGCCTTTTCGATGGGGGTGATTTCTCCGGCTTGGATGAGCAAGGGCCGGATAGCGGCATACGGCCAGTGCGTAGCACGGGTGTGCAGGGTGGGTTTGCCGGGCGGCAGCACACCGCGCAGATTGGGCCACAGCGGCACGAGGTTTTGCGCTTTGAGCGCAGCGACATAGTCGGCAGGAAGGTCTTCGAGGCGTCCGAGTTCGTTCATGGTGTTGTCAATCTCGTTGATGATGGTTGATTATGCGGTGAGGCAGTTTTTGAGGTTCCAGCCGTAGAGCCATTCCATGGCGTCATAAAAACGCTCAGGGCTGCGGTTTTTCCAAAGCTCGTTGCGCACCAAGCGCTCGACGCCTTTGGCGTGAAAGATACGGCCCATCTCGCGCGCAGACAACACGATGCGGGCGGTACGGGCGACACGGCAGCGCTGGTACAGGGCAAAGGCTTTGTCAAAGTCGTTGTCGTTCACGCGCAGGGCTTCACCCAAGGTGACGGCATCTTCCATGGCCATGCAGGCGCCTTGTGCCAAGTACTGCAGCGTGGCGTGGGCGGCATCGCCCAGCAGCGTGACGCGGCCGAAGTTCCATTGGCCGATCGGTTCGCGGTCGGCGGTGGCCCAGCGCGACCAGTCTTTGGGCAGCTCAATCAGTTGCCGTGCTTTGGGGCAAATGCCGTCAAAGTAGCTCAGCACTTCTTCACGGCTGCCCAGGCGCACGCTCCACTCTTCTTTGTCGCGGCTGTGGAAGGTGACGACCACGTTGTACTGTTCGCCGCCACGCAGCGGGTAGTGCACCAAGTGGCAATTGGGGCCGACCCAGATCGATGCGGCGTTCCATTGCAAGTCAGCTGGAAAGTCTTTTTTGTCGACCACAGCGCGGTAAACCACATGGCCCGACACGCGTGCTTCGTCGCCCACATACTGGCGGCGCACGGCCGACTTGACACCGTCTGCACCGATCAAGGCGATACCGCGGTGTTGGCCGCCTTTGCTGTCAAACACAGTCACGCCGTCGTCGTCTTGCTCGACCCGCTGCACCTGCGTCCCGGTCGATACTTCAATGCGGTCTGATGCCTTGGCACCATCGAGCAATGCCATGTGCGCGTCAGCGCGGTGGATCACCGCATAGGGATTGCCAAAGCGTTTCAAGAAGGCCTCGCCCGTGGGGATGTGGCCGACTTGGTATTCGTCCAGCGCGTCGTGCATCACCATGAAGTCGGTGTAGACGGCTTTGCTGCGGGCGATCTCGCCAACGCCCAAGGCGTCAAAAGCGGCAAAGCCGTTGGGGCCGACTTGCAAGCCTGCGCCAATTTCACCCAAGGCAGACGCTTGCTCAAGGACCTTCACGTCGAAGCCTTGGCGCGTCAAGGCCAGCGCCGCAGCCAAGCCGCCGATCCCGCCGCCGGCCACCAGCACAGGCAGCGCATTGTTTGGTTTGTTGCTCATTGAAGTCTCCCCATTACTTGAACTACCCAACACTGTCGTTGCAATGCACTATGGCGTCAACGCCGTATATAGAATACTCATCATGTCGTTTTAATATAGTGGTGTATGGCCAAACTTGATCTGGAGTGGCTCGGCGTTTTCGTCGAGGTTTATAAAACGCAAAGCGTCTCGCGTGCGGCACTTCGCTTGGGCATGGAGCAGGCCAGCGCCAGCATCATGCTGGGCAAGCTGCGCCGGCATTTTGATGACCGCCTGTTCACGCGAACGTCGGCGGGCATGGAGCCGACGCCCAAAGCGCAAAGCATTTACCCGGACTTGCTAGAGGCCTTGTTGCACATTGAGAAAGCCCGAGGGCAGGGCGGCGTTTTTTCTCCCCAGCAGGCCGAGCGGGAATTTCACATCTGCATGACCGACATCAGTGAGATGATCTTGCTGCCGCGGCTGATCAACCACCTGCAGCAGTCAGCA
The DNA here is from genome assembly GCA_030654695.1 of Polaromonas sp. Classification (GTDB taxonomy): domain Bacteria; phylum Pseudomonadota; class Gammaproteobacteria; order Burkholderiales; family Burkholderiaceae_C; genus Polaromonas. Next base: position 152,760 of record JAURWY010000034.1, on the reverse strand, counting down.
CCCGGCCTGACCTTGAAAGCCGACAAGATATCGCCGGACAGCCGGCGACGGCTGGAGTCGGGCGACATCGATCTCGCCGTGGGCTTCACGCCGGATCTTGAAGCGGGCTTCTACCAGCAGGCGCTGTTTGCGCAAAATTTTGTCTGCTTAGCGGCCAGTGACCACCCGCGCATCCGCAGCAAGCTCACGCCCCGTGCGTTCATGGCGGAAGGTCACATTTTGGTCACCGCGTCGGGCACGGGCCATTCCATCGTTGACAAAGTGCTGGCCCGTCACAAGTTAGAGCGCCGGGTGGTGCTGCACCTGCCCAGCTTTTTGGGGGTCGCCCGCATCGTGGCGCAGACAGAGTTTTTGGTCATCGTGCCGCGCTTGTTGGGGGTCGCTTTGGCAACGCAGGAAAAGGTCCAATTGCTGGAACCACCAGTGCCGTTACCGGCTTACAAAGTCAAGCAGCACTGGCATGAACGCTTCAACGCAGATGCCGGCAACATCTGGCTGCGCCAGAGCATGGTCAGTCTTTTTTCGGGCGCTGGGCTGGACGTGTGAGGGATTAAAAACCGAAATGATGTTACAGGTCTGTTTAAAAAGTAGACAGAACAGTCTGCTTCAATTCATCCGTGATCTCGGGCATGACACCGAACCACGCTTTGAATGCAGGCCGTGCCTGGTTCAGCAACATGCCCAAACCATTGGCGGTCTTGTTGCCGCGCAACCGAGCAGCTTGCAGCAAGGGTGTTTCTAGCGGAACGTAGATAGCGTCTGAGACCATGGCCGAAGTGGGCAGTGCGTCTAGCGTCACATCCAGCGGTGGTTGGCCATACATGCCTTGGTTGGTGGTGTTGACTAACAGTGCAGAGCCTTCCAGAGCTGTATTCCGTTCAGTCCAAGGAAAGACTTTGACGATTTGTTCATACCCGGCAGCCAAGGCATGTGCTTTGTCGAGGGTTCGGTTCACCAGTCGAATCTCTGTCGCCCCTTGATCGATCAAGCTGAGCACCACAGCGCGTGACGCGCCACCGGCCCCGAGCACGACGATGGGACCGGCATCTGCCCGCCAATCGGGGTTGGCGTCTTTCAGGCTTTGGATAAAGCCATAGCCATCGTGGTTGAAGCCATGCAGACTGCCGTCAGCTTGCACCACCACGCAATTGATCGCGCCCATACGCTGCGCCAAGGGGTCAACAACATCCACGTGCTTCAGCGCCTCGATCTTGTGCGGCTGGGTCACATTGCAACCTGCTAAGCCCAAGGCTGACAGACCACGGATGGCTGCCCCCAAGTTGTTCGCTTCGACCGGGAAGTGGCCGTAAGCACCTCTCAAACCGTGCTTGGCAATCCAATAGTTGTGAAGGATGGGGGAGCGTGATTGTGTGATGGGCATGCCCATCACACCCGCCAAAATGAATTTTCTGTTGTCCATGGGATAAACGACGGGTCCAGTTATTTTTTCTCAAGCAGGGTGTCGGGGCGACTTCAAACGCTCAGAATTATCAGTGCGAATTGGCCACTCTGACAAGGCCACTCGCTTATTGCGCGATAAGCCATGGTTCAGATGGAATGACTCAAGCCAGCGCTCTCAAGTCGTTTTCAATGTCGGCTAGCAATTCTTTCAGATGTGCATAGTCCACAGGTTTGACCAAGTGGTGGTTGAAGCCCGCGGCAAGTGAGCGGGCCTTGTCGCTGGCCTGGCCATAGCCTGTCAGCGCCATCATTCTGGCGTTGAGCAGCTGCGGCAAGTCGCGCAATTTTTGGGCCAGTTCTGTGCCTTCCATGTCGGGCAAGCCGATGTCCAGGATGAACAGATCGGGGCAGTCATCAGTGTCTTTAAATTGCTGCAAAGTCGACAGTCCATCCACGCTCAGCGTCACTTGGTAGCCATCCATTTCCAGCAGCATCGCCAGTGTTTGGCCGGCGTCGACGTTGTCGTCGACCAAGTGGATTTTGAGACTGCGACCGGACGTGCTGGGGGCTGTCTTTGCCACAGGTGCAGGCAAGTCCTCAAGACGGCCACAGGGCAAATAAACATTGAAGCTGGAGCCTTTGCCAAGTCCAGGGCTGTCTGCTGTGACCCGTCCACCGTGCATTTGAACCAGGCTTTTAACCAGTGCCAGTCCGAGACCAAGACCACCCTGACGTCTGTCCGGTGTGCGTTCACCTTGCGTGAATAGATCAAAAATTTCGGGCATCAGGTCGTGGTCGATACCGCTGCCGTTGTCGCCCACTGTCATGCGCAGTTCACCGTCCTCAATGGCGACTCGAAGATCAAGGTAACCGCCCTCAGGGGTGTACTTGGCGGCATTGTTCAAGAGGTTGCTAGTGACTTGAACCAGTCTCGCGGGGTCACCGCTGACTGGCAGCGGGCCCGCAGGAATCGAGATGGAAAAATGATGCTGACTTGATTCAATGAGGGGGCGAATCTGTTCGATCGCGACGGCCACCACTTTGGCAAAGTCAATGGTTTCGAGCTTGAGCGTGACTTGGCCGCGGGTGATTCGGGAGATATCCAGCAGGTCATCAATGATGCGCGCCATGTGATTGGCCTGGTTACCGATGATCTGTCCTGTGCGCTGAATGAACGGGTCGTTATGGGCTGCCAGCTTGAGCATTTCGGCGCCAGTCATGATGGGGGCCAGCGGATTTCGCAGCTCGTGTGCCAGCATGGCGACAAACTCGTCTTTGCGTTTGTCGGCACGCTTCAGGGCGTTGGCCAGATCGACCTGTTTTTCCGCCTCGCGGGTGAGTGCTTGGCGCTGCTCATAAAGCCGGTCCAACATTTGGTTGATGGACGATGACAGGCTGGCGACTTCTTCCGTACCGGTGGTTTGAGCACGCTCCTGGCTCAGTCCATCCCGAACCAAATGGCTGGCAAAGAGTTGCAGTTTGCGCAGGTCTTGGGTCAGCACAGACGCCATGTGTGCGCCGCCCAGCACCACGGCAACAAACAGGCCCATCACGAGTAAAAAAACCGGCAAATACAGAGGGGACAGTGAACGGTTGTCTTCTAGCGGCGCGGTGCCTATGATTCGAAAATTCAGCGAGGCAAACACCGCGGGTACGGTCACCGGACTGGTCAGGGTTGGCTCGTCGGCAAGCGGTGCGCCCCAAAGCAGTTTCATGTGTTCGTCCGAGTGCAGGGCACTCAGCGCTATTTTGTATAAAAGCCCCCCTTCTGGTTTTTTTGTCAGCGGATAAACCAAGGGCGCCAAGGCGACCAACACGGGGTCATCACGATTCATAAAAATAGCCGCAACGGGCCGCCCCAGCTTGAGCTTTTCGCGCAACCAAATGCGCTCTTCGGCGTTGAACTGGGCGTTATTGCTGGCGATCTCGCCCCCTTGGAAGTCAGCGAAAAGCACCTGCACCGGAACACCGTTGACTTGCTGAATGCTCGCCAGAAATGGCTGCAGATAAGTCTCTCGGCCAGCTCTGTTGACACGTCCAGTGGCCAAAATCGTGCTGCCCGCGATTTCTGTCATGCGGGTGGCCAAGGCCGTCAGGTTGAGGCCGATGGTTTGCGCGTGAAACTGCCTTTCGCGTGCGGCCAGTTCGTTCATGGCGTTTTCTTGCTGACGGGTGAGCAGCCACCAAGACGCTATGGATGTCAGCAGCAGCGCAGCGACGGCCAAACCGGCAGCCGCTAAAGCGAAGCGCCGCGCTAAGCTGGTCGGGATATGCCAAGTTCGATGGCTTGAGGCTGGGCTTTTATTTGGCATGTGCCATCGGATGAGTTAGGGTGCAATTCTCACCCCAAAAATGTCGCTGCCTCCACGTCAAAGTACGTACAAGCGAGTAACACATGCGTAACAAATCAGGGGCATGGTGTGTCCCGATCGATGCTGACAGTTATTGATCCCGGTGCAAAACCGTGATGCTGATGCGACGGTTGCGCGGATCTAGCGGGTCGCTCGGGTTGTAAGGGGCGGTGTCTGCAACCCCTTCAATCCGTGCGAAACGAGTTGTTTTAACGCCATTTTTCTCGACCAGCATGCGCGTGGCTTCGGCCCGCTCAGCCGATAACGACCAGTTGTTACGGTTGTCAGTATTTGAAAACGCGACGCTGTCCGTGTGTCCGCGCAATGCCAATTTGTTAGGCATGGAGCTCAGTGACTTGGCAACTTCGTTGAGCAAAGCTTGAGCGCGCGGCAACAGACGTGTGGTGCCCAGCGCAAACATGGCGAAGTCAGCCTTCTCGATGATCTCAATGCGCAGGCCTTCTTTTTCGCGGACGAACTTGACTTGCTCTTTCAGGTTCTCAAGACTGGGGCTTTTCTCTAACCGTTCGCTGACTTCTTTTTCGAGCTTGTCGAAGGCTGCTTTGTCAGCTTCTTCGATGATTTTCTTTTTCTCGGCTTCGCTCACTTGGTCGGGGTTGGCGCGTTCGTTGCTGTTCGGCGACGGCTCATTTTCAGTCGGACCGCCCTCTGAACGGGGTGTCAGACGCTCCATAGCCGCTGTTTGCTTGGCGGAGAAAGGGAAACCGTCGGGATCAATGATCGAGCGGCCACCCAAAATGCCGTTGGAACCGGCCAACTGGCCCATGGTGACGTTGCTGTGCGAGGTAGGTTTGAAGTAATCGGCAATGCTTTTACGCTGCGCTTCGTTGGTTGCGCCCAGCAGCCACATCAGCAAAAAGAAAGCCATCATGGCGGTCATCATGTCGGCCAGCGCAATTTTCCATGCGCCACCGTGGGCACCGCCATGGCCATCGTCAATGATTTTTTTGATGACGATGACAGGGGCCAAAGGCGCCGGCTCAGCGGGCGCATCAGCTGCAGCAGGGGCCTTGGCTTCAGGTTCAACCGCTGGCGCCGCTTCGACCGAGGCTTCAGCAGAGTTCGGCGCTGCCAGTTTGTCTGCGTCTGGAGGGGTTTCGGCGACCGCTTCAGCCATGTTTATTTGCCGCGTAAGCCGTCAAAGACCTCAGCAAAGCTGGGTTGGTTGTGGTGGCTGATGCCAACACGCGCCGCTTCAATGATGAGGGGCATCGGGTGGCCGTGCATGGTGCCGATGATGATTTGTTTGACGACTTTGTAGATTTCTGCCTCGTCTTCAATGATCTGCTTCAGGCGACCAGCCATGGGCTCCACCAAGCCGTAGGCGAAAAACACGCCCAAGAACGTACCCACCAGCGCACCCCCAATCAAGGCTCCCAGAACAGCTGGCGGCTGGTCAATCGCGCCCATGGTTTTCACTACACCCAACACGCAAGCCACAATGCCCAGCGCTGGCAGTGCGCCAGCCATCGAGGCCAGAGCTTCCGCCGGTTTCATGGCGCCGTGGTGATGCGTCTTGATGGACTGGTCCATCACTTCTTCGACGGCGTAAGCACTCAGGTTGCTGGATGACACCACCAGCAAGCGAATCGTGTCTGTGATCAGGTGCAGCAAGTCGTGGTCTTTGAGCAGCGCTGGGTATTCGCCAAAAATGGCGCTGGCTTCTGGATTTTCGATGTGCGCTTCTAGTGCAACAGCCCCCTCAGATTTGAGGGTTTTCATGATCTTGGAGACCACAAAAATGGTGCTGAGGTAGTCGTCTTTTTTGTACTTCGGCCCCTTGAAGACCTTGCCAAAACCACCCAGGGCACCTTTGACCACGGCAGGGCTGTTGCCGACCAGCATGGCGGCAATGGCCGCACCGCCAATGATGAACGTTTCGATCGGCGCAGCCTTGATGATGGGTGCCATGCTGCCGCCCGCCATGATGAAACCACCAAAGACGCAAACAAACAGAACAACAATACCAATAGCGCTAATCATTGACTTTCTCCATGCAGATTGGGCTCAATGAGCGGTGAGGCTGGTCCGGGCTGGCAACAAAGAAGGTACATCGCGCCAAGCTTGGCGAATCTCGCTCATCAAACCATGGACTTCTCGCAAGGCGTCCAGATCGTTGTGCATGTTGATGTGCAGCAAGCGGCGGGTGACGTAGCTGTAAAGCTCGTTCAAGTTGGTCGCCAGATCGCCGCCTTTTTCGAAGTCGAGCGCCCCTTGCAGACCGAACAAAATACGGTTGGCACGAGCCAGGCTCTTGCCTTTTTCTGCGATCGCGCCGTGCTCAATGTGACCTTGGGCCGACATCAGGCTTTCAATCAAGCCGTCAAACAACATTTGAATGAGTTCCACCTTGTTGGCCACAACGGCTTGGCTGGCAACGTTGCCAGCACCATAACTTTCCATGGCCTTGAAATGAACTCGCATGTCGATTGCTCCTGATTAACTGACTGTGGACACTGCAAGTATCGGAACGCCAGCGGAAAACTTGAGGTCGGACGCCTCGGAAGGCTCATCTGACCCTTCTTGTTGGTCTTTTACAATGGCTCGAATTCAAGGAAATCTGTCATGCAAAAAATGCTGGCGGGTGTCATCTTCAGCGGCAGTAGAAACGAGACTGACGTGCAGCAGTCGCTCGATTTGCCCGTCCTTGTCATGCATCATCAAAGTGATCCGAACCGCTGGACGCGATTTCCGGATGCTGAAAAACTCTTTGAAAAGATCAAAAAATCTAACAAAGGCATCACCGCATTCTCAGTCGTAAAGGGTGGGCAAGACGAAGGGGGTGACCCGACGCATACCGGGCGTCACATGTATGCTGGGGCTCAGCTTTGAAGTAGCCTCTGAAAGTAGCCGCTGGGAGGCTTTCTAGGCGCTCAACCGCGGCTGCGCGGCTTACCAGAGGGCGGTTCAGCCACCTGCAGGGTCAAGCGAAGTTTTTTGACAACGGCGCTCAAGAGCTGACTGACACGTGATTCAGTCACGCCCAGCACTTCACCAATCTCTTTGAGGTTGAGCTCTTCGACGTAGTAGAGGTTCATCAGCAACTGGTCGCGTTCGGCCAACTCGCCGATAGCGCCGGCCACAGCACCCATGAACTGGGCGTGTTCAACGATAGCGTCAGGCTGCTGCGAGCTGTCGTCAGCGATGTTCATGACCTCATCGTTCATGACCTCCATCGAGTAGGTTTCAAAGCGTTTGGCCTGGCCGCGCTCTTTCTGAAACGCATCCAAGTCTTTGCCGACGTGCTCGGCTAATTCTGTTTGTGTGGGAATTCGGCCCAGCTCAGAGGCGAGGGCGTCAGTGGCTTTGCTGTGCGATTTGTTGAAGGCAACCGCCGAGCGCGGCAAAAACGACAAACGCCGCACTTCATCCAGAATGGCGCCGCGCACCCGGCTGTGGGCGAAGCCTTCAAACTCAATGCCTTTTGCCGGGTTGAACGCGCGTGCCGCTTCCAACAGGCCGATCATGCCAACCTGAATCAGTTCATCCAGCTCCATGAACGGCGGGATGCGCACCTTCAGGTGCAGCGCCACGCGCTTGACCATGCCCATGTGCGCCAGCACCAAGGCTTCGTGGTTGTTTTGAACTTCTTCGTACAGACGAATAGGGGGAGCCATTTTTTCAGGTCCGGCGGACCAGCCTCTCGACGAAAAACTCAAGTCCACCTGAGGCCTCTTCGATCGGCTCGAGTTGTTCAGTGGCATCCGCCAGTCGACGGAAGTCGCGGGCACCGGTGCTGTCAGGGGCAAATTCAAGCACTGACTGGTATTTTTTCAATGACAGATGAATGTTCACGTCATTTTCAATGGTCGCCAAGTACTGGACGCTTTGGTTCAGAAAACGTGCGCAGACCTGGTTCATGCGGTCAAACAGCACCTGACCTTCCTTCTGACTGTTCATGCCATTGAGCACCAGGTAGATTTCGCTCAGGCCGAATTCCTGAATCAACACCTTGATGGTGCCGTAAGCGTCGGCAATCGAAGAAGGGTCATCGCGCACGACGATGTAGCGCCGCGGACAGGCGGCCATGAAAGCCAGCACCGAAGGTGAAATACCGGCGGCCATGTCGACGATCAAATAGTCGATATCTTCTTCCAGTGCGCTGAAAGCTTGGACGATGCTGGCGGCTTGCAGCTGGCTCAGAGCCGCCATGTCTTGCATGCCGGAAGCGCCAGGCACCAAGCGAATGCCGGAGCGCGTCGTGACGATGATTTCTTCTAGCGTTTTTTCGCCGCTGAGAAAGTGACTCAGGTTATAGGTGCAGCGGGTGCCCAGCGCAATTTGTGCGTTTGCCATGCCCAAGTCAGCATCCAGCAACATGACACGTTTTCCCATGAGTTGCAGGGCAACCGCCAGATTGACAGAGACGATGGTTTTACCGACGCCGCCTTTGCCGCTGGCGATGCCGATGACTTGCGTACGTGATGGCTTGCTCATGCGATCCTTCAGGGTGTGGTGCTTCATGCTGGCACCACATTCAGGTGGAACTGACGAAGGGCTCGGCGTTCGACAAATCCGCTGGCTATTTTAGGGTCGGTCTGTGGGGTGGCAGCCTCCAGCTGAGCCAAGCCAAGCGCGACAAGTTGTTGCACTGGGAAATCTTGAACCAAGTCAATCACATGAACGCCATGACTGGCACCTGCCAAACCGAGAGAATTATTGCTCAGAAAGTGAAGTAATGGCCAAGGCTGGGTGCTTTCGTCAACTTTACTCACCAGCAGGCTGCGCCAAGCAATGCCACTGCCGATCAATTTGGCGAGGGTCGCACTGGAGGCGTCGGCCGGCACAACGGCATGGCAAGCACAGTCTGCCTGGACCAGCAAGACCTCGGCCACGCGCTCGCTCATTTGCACGCCCGGCGTGTCAATCAACACCAACTTGCGTTGTGACAGCTCATTCAGCAGCAGCGCCAAGGTGCCTGCATCGGCGGCCCGAAAACTGTCAATTCCAAGCTGCGATGCCAGCATTTGCGTTTGACTCCAGGCGCCTGCCCGAACGTCTTGGTAACTGATGATGGCGACTTGGTGAGCGCCATGCAAGGCCTCGGCATGACGCGCCAGACGCGCTGTCATCAAGGTTTTTCCAGCGCCAGAGGGGCCCGCCAGCAAGTGCACGCCGGTTGCGGGCAAGGTCACAGCAGGCTGCTCTAAAGCGTGTGTCAACTGCGCTTGCAGCGCCTTCATGGCTTTGGCTGGCGTGGCGTGGTCTTTGAGGGTGTCTAACAACAAGGCGCGCAGCTCTTGTGGTATCGACGCTTCGCCAAGTGCACGCGCCAGAGGTTGCACCTCGGGCGACAGGCTCAGGCCGCTCTGCCAGCCCGTGGTTTGTTGGTTCAAGCGGAATTCCCGGCGAATCAAGGCCAGTTCGTCGCGGACCAGATCGACAATTTCCCGGCCGCGCAAATAGTCGCGGGCGTCTTCTGGGTTGGCTGCTGGGCTCTTCTGCGTCGACATGGGTTCTGGCTCGATGGATGGCGAGGCCTCCCACTCCGCCTGAATCAGGCTGTCCCGAAAATTGATTTTTTCAGGGTTTGGCACTGCGCCGGGCGCTGATTTGTTCGTTTTGATGTCCAGCAACGACACCGCACGAACGGCGCTGGCTGTGGCGACCGTTTCGGCTTCCGGCAAGTCGAGTGCGACCACCAATTCGGTCTGGCCGTTGACCAAATGGTTGGAGATGATCAGGACGTCTGAGCCATAGAGCGCTATCGCCTTGTCGGTGGCGGTGCGCGTATCGCGGGCAAGTATTCGCTTGAGTTGCATGGCAGTAGGGGGTTATTTTTTGGATTCGGCGTGCACGGTGTGAATAACTTTGACCATTTGGTCCTCAGGAATTTCGCTGTATGACAAGATGGTCAAGTCGGTGACCCTGAAGCGCACAGCCTTGGAGAGCCATGGCCGAATGGCCGGTGAGACCACCAGCACGGCCGGGTGACCTTGTTCTTCAACGGCGCGTGCGCCTTCGCGCAGCGCGCTGAAGAGGCGCTCGGCCAAGCCAGGTTCAAGCACCATGTTTTGATTCGGGCCGCTTTGCTGCAGTACGTTGTGCAGCAGCTGCTCCAAGCCGGGATCGAGGGTGATGACAGACAAACCGTTTTGTGCGTCAACCAGCCCTTGCACAATCATCCGGCCGAGTTTGGGGCGAATGATCGAGGTCAGCTGATCCGGGTCTTGCGTGCGACCGCAGGCTTCAGACAGCGCTTCAACAATGGTCCGCATGTCGCGGATCGAGACCGACTCGCCCAGCACGTTTTGCAAGGTGCGGGTGACCACGCCCAGTGACAGTTTGCCCGGCACCAAGTCTTCCACCAGCTTGGGTGACTTGGCGGCCAGCTTGTCGAGCAGTTGCTGCACTTCGTCGTGGCTGAGCAGGTCGGCGGCGTTGTCGCGCAGCACCTTGTTCAAGTGTGTGGCCACCGCTGTGCTGGCGTCGACCACGGTGTAGCCCAGCGTGCGGGCGTGGTCGCGTTGTGACGGGTCAATCCAGACGGCATCCAATCCAAAGGCCGGTTCTTTGCAGGCAACGCCCTCGAGCGTGCCGTAGACCTGGCCCGGGTTGATGGCCATTTCGCGGCCGACGCGAATCTCGCCTTTGCCGCGGATCACACCTTTCAGCACGATGTGATACGTGTCCGGATCAATGTTCAGGGCGTCACGGATGCGCACCGGCTGAATCAAAAAGCCGAGTTCGACGGAGAGTTTTTTGCGCACGCCTTTGACGCGCGCCATCAGCTGCCCACCGGCTTCGGGGTTGACCAGCGGGATCAAACCGTAGCCAATCTCCAAGCCAATCAGGTCAACCTGGTCAACGTCATCCCAATCGAGCTCTTTGGGTTCTTCAATGCCACTTTCAGCCGCAGCACGGGCGATGCCTGCAGGGCTATTGGTTTCCGGCATGCTATTGCGGCGCAGGACCATGAAGCCGATGCCGGCGCAACCACTGGCCAGCAACAAGAAGACGAAATGCGGCATGCCGGGCACGAGGCCCAGAATGGCCAAAATACTGGCAGAGATGAAGAGGGCAGAGGGGTTCGACAGCTGGGTCGTGGCCTGCTCGGTCATCGACTCTGAGGTCGTGACCCGGGTCACGATGATGGCGGTGGCCAGTGACAGGAACAGCGACGGGATCTGCGCCACCAGTCCGTCACCAATGGTCAGCAGGGTGTAGATGCGGCCCGCTTCAGACAACGACAAATCATGCTGCAAGACACCGATCGCCAAGCCGCCGACCAAGTTGATGATCAAAATCAGCAGGCCGGCAACTGCGTCACCGCTGACGAACTTGGAGGCACCGTCCATCGAACCGAAAAAGTCTGACTCTTGCGACAGCTCTTCGCGCCGCTTTTTGGCGGTTTCCTGATCGATCACGCCCGCGTTGAGGTCAGCGTCAATCGACATTTGCTTGCCTGGCATGGCGTCCAGCGTGAAGCGCGCGTTGACCTCTGAGACCCGTCCGGCACCCTTGGTCACCACAATGAAGTTGATGATCATCAGAATGGCAAAAATGATGAAACCCACCACGTAGTTGCCGCCAATGACGATGTGACCGAAAGCCGCCACCACCTTGCCGGCAGCTTCTTCACCCTCATGGCCGCTGACCAAGACAACCCGCGTCGACGCGACGTTGAGGCCCAGCCGCAACATGGTTGCAAACAGCAACACCGATGGAAAGGATGAAAACTCCAGCGGCTTGCGGGTGCCGATGGCGATCATGATGATCAGCAGGCTGGTGGCAATATTGAAGGTGAACAGAATGTCCAGCAACCACGGCGGGAAGGGCAACACCAACATTGCCGTGATCAGTAAGACAAGCGCCGGAATGCCCAACCCTTTGAGGTTGAAGCCGTTCAGGCTCTGTCGAATACTTGACAGGGTCAATGTGTTCATTGGGCTATTAGTCGGTGAAAAACGTTAAAACTGAGTTCGCTGGTCTTACTCTGCAAAGTCTGTGCCATGCAAAGTCGACAGGTCAGGAGGCGTTTCGGGCTTGGACTGAAGCGGCAAGATCTGTCCGGTCACGGTTTTTGCTGTGTAGTTGTCAGCCCGACCCACGGATGACTTGATTACCCAGTTTCCTCACGCAAAAATCACATGGACGCAAACCTTCTTTCTTCATCCTTCATGGCCTCACCCAGCCCGTCTGTCCCGGCTGTGCAGGGTGTTTCGCCCCCTGGTGCTGCACCCGGCGCCATGTTGCGTGGTGCTGACTTTGCCAATTTACTGAGCAGCATGCTGGCTGACCCGCAGCGGCAAGGTCTTGCCGCTGCGGGTTTGGCCGAGGCCGGTTTACAAGCCGTTTCTTTGGGGTCGCAGATCGAAGTGATCACGGCTGCAAAGCCGGTACCAGACGCCGGCAGCCTGATGGCTTTTGCCAGATCCCAAGGTCTGGACGAAACGACGCTGGCGTCTTTGTTTGGCGAGATGGCCGCGCCACCACCCGCTGGCGTGAGTGGTTTGTCCGCGACTTCTGCAACCCTCGGTGCGGGCTACTTTTTGGCGGGTCAGGTGCTTGTGGGGCAAGGGCAGTCTGGCCTTTCATCGGTCTCCCCTGAGCTCTCGCTGGCCCCTGTCGCGCCAGCCTTCGTGGACCCTTCGCTGACGCCGCTGACGGTATTGAACGCCAGCCCCTTGGCTTTGCAGGCGCCGGTTGATGTGATTGATGCGGTTGTCAGTTCTGCGGCCCCTGACGGTAGCGGCATCCCCGCGTCAATGTCTGTTCCTGCGGCTTATTTTTTGTCAACGCCACCGCTTGTCTCTCAGGCCATGAGTTTGCCGCCAACGACTGGACACGCCGTGTCCGCTGAGGCCAAACAAGCGGCGCTGACGGCTGTGGTGGCCACTGATTTGGCTTGGCAAGTGACCAAAGCACCTGTTCAGGCCGCATTGACCGGGCCTGCCGCCATGGGTGAAGTGCAGCCGGCCGTGGCCGATGAGGCCATGAAAGATGCCTTGCGCGTAGAGTTGTTGTTGCCGCGCGAAGCCATCACGGCTTTGACGCGCCGGCTGGCAAGCTTGTCAGGCAATGGCCAGGCGCAAGCCTGGGGTAATCTCACGGCCAACGCCATCGTTACGGCCAGTGCTGGCCAAGCACCTCTGGACATGCGTCAGTTCTTCACCCCGGCAGGTTCGCTGGGCGAACCCCTTGATTCGTTGGAAGCCCTGGATGGCGCCTCGTCTGCCGTGAGCGACGCCGACACAGCGGGCTTGGCCACCTTGCCGCAAGATGGCAGCCGCAAAGCTTCCGGCTCATTGACCTTGACGCCCGATGCGGCCAACTTGAGCCAAGCAGGCCTGCGTGCCGAAAATTACCAGCAACTGGCCGATCGTCTGGGCCAGGCGCTTGGACAGCGTCTGCAAGCGCAGATTGAGCGCGGCGAATGGAAGATGCAGATGCGCATGGATCCGGCCAGCCTGGGTCGAATTGACCTTGAACTTCAAATGCGCTCGGGTGGTCTGGACGCCATCTTCAGGTCTGACAACCCGCTCACGCGTGAACTAATCACGCAGGGTCTGTCTAAGTTGCGCGAAAGCTTGTCCCAATCAGGCACGGCAGTTGCTAATGTCTGGGTGAATGGAGATTCTGCGCGTCAATCTGGCGGAAATCCGACACCCTCGCAAACGCCTCGCGGCAATTCGCCAAAAGAAAGCGACGCTGACGGCGGAGCGAGTCAGTCGGTGGTTGGACCACTGGCCGTTGGGGGTGTTCGCCAAGGGGGCTCCAGCAGCGTGTTGGACGTGCTGGCGTGATCAGAGGCAAAAATTTTCAAATCGTTTTAACGAGGTGACACATGGTTGAAGAAGTTGTTGTTGAAGCAGAACCGAAGGCCAAGAAACCGATTCTCCTGATCGTTGGGGGTCTCCTCGTCTTGATCTTGCTGGTGGTCGGCGCTGTTGTCGGAACACTGTTTGCGACCGGGTTTTTCAAACCCAAAGCTGAATTGACAGCGGAGCAGATGCTGGAAGGTGATGGCCACGGCGATGCCTCCAAAGCCGACGCCCATAGCGCGCCGGCCAAAGGCGGTAAAGATGGCGCGCCTGCCAAAGGCGGTAAAGATGGTAAGGATGGTGCACCGTCCAAGCTGACCAAAAAGTCGCCGGAAATGATTCGGTTTGACTACAGCTACTTGCAGCTTGATCGTGACTTTTTGGTCAACCTGACCGGTTCGCGCAAAGTCATGTCGGTTCAGGTGGCGGTGATGACGCGCTACGACCAGCGTGTGCTTGACAACGTCAAAAAGCATGAATTTGCGCTCCGCTCGGTGATCATGGATGTGATGCGTCAGACGGTTGACGCGGATCTGGTGAAGCCGGAATTCCGCAAAGAGTTGGCCGTTCGAATCCGCGATGTGATGAACACCTTGCTGGAAAAGTACGAAGATTTCGGCGGCATTGAAGACGTGTACTTCACTTCTTTCATCGTCCAATAAAACGAGCTTTGATGCTGTTACCCCTATCCCGCCCCGCATTCTGAACAGACCATGGCCACCAATTTGCTGACACCCGAAGAGCTCTCGGCACTCGCCGAAGGCGTCAACGACGGGACCATACCGGTCGACACCGGGTACAACACGTCAGCCCGCGTCAAGAAGCACGACCTCGCCAGCGAGGACAGCAGTCTTGGCGTCAACGTCGCCTCGATTGACATGATCAACGAGCGCTTCGTGCGCTTGTTCCGTCTGGGTTTGTTGGAAATGCTGCGCAGCAGTCCGCGTGTCAACCCGACCCATGTGCAGATCGTCCGTTTTGGTGACTACCTCAAAGACCTGCGGGCCCCGCTGTCGGTGAACGTCGTCCGGATGAACCCGCTGCGCGGTTACTCGATCGTGGTGATTGACCCGGTGGTGGTGTTCAGTTCTTTGGACAGTTTTTTTGGCGGCTTTGGCCGGGGTGTTGGTCAACTGCCTGCCAGTCGGCCTTTCACGCCGACCGAAACCCGCATCATCAACATGATTCTGGATGTCTTCTTTCGCTCTTTGAAAGAAGCCTGGTCGCCGTTGATGGAGATTGACTTCGAGTTGGTGAGCTCCGAAATCAATCCCCAGTTCGCGCAAATTGCCGACGAAAACGACTTGGTCATTTTGACGCGCTTTGAGACCGAAAGCGGCCCCGAAACGCATGGTTTTGTTGACCTTGTTTACCCCTATTCATCACTCAAGCCTGTGCGTGATCTGCTCCGCAGCCGGGTTCAGACCGGTGACGGCAACGAGGAGTCTGACAACCAGTGGCGTGACGACTTGGGACAAGCCGTTGACAGCGCCAGCCTAGAGATGCGGGTGCTACTGGGGTCGTTTGAAGGCAGCTTCAAGACCATCGAAAACATGCAGCCCGGTGACGTTTTGTACTTTAAGAAACCCGAGCTGGCGCGCCTGCTGATCAATGATGTTCCCGCCTTTGACGTGCAAGTGGGTGCGCTCGGCACCCAGACGGCCGTGCAGATTGACCGCGCCGTGATCCCCGGCATGCAATGACCTTCAGGAACCCGACATGACTGACAACACCTTAGAAAATACCGCTGCCAGCAATGGCGCGTCTTCCTCCCAGATCAACCCTGACGTGTTGCAAAACATCACTGTCACGCTGTCTGTGGAAGTCGGCCGGGCGATGATCAAAATTCGCGATTTGATGCGTCTGACGCAGGGCAGTGTGGTCGAGTTAGACCACATCGCCGGTGAGCCGCTAGACCTGCTGGTCAACAAGACCGTCGTCGCACAAGGCGAGGTGGTGCTGGTCAATGACCGTTATGGCATTCGCCTGACGCGCGTTGTGCCAGCCTCTGAACGCATGAAAAATCTTTGACCATGGCCACCGGTCTTTCGGGCATGGACATGCTCCGTTTTGCAGGCAGCTTGGTGCTTGTGCTGGGTCTTTTGGGCGGCTTGCTATGGGGCCTCAAGCGCATGCAGTCGGGTGTCCGGCTCAGTGGTGGTCTGCGACAGTTGCAAGTGATTGATTCGGTCAGCGTCGGTCCGCGTCAAAAAATTGCCTTGGTGCGTGTCGGTGGTCGTGACGTTCTGGTCGGTGTGTCGCCGACCCAATTGACAGCTTTGGGCAGCTGGCCTGCGGCTTCTGTAGATGATTCGGAGTCGCCTGATGCGCCGTAATGTCTGGCGCCTTGTGGGCGTTTTTTTGCTGCTGGTGTTGCCGCTGGCCGCTTGGTCGCAAGGCCTGCCGCTGCTGAATGTGACGGGCGGCGCCAAAGGCACGCAGTACAGCTTGACGCTGCAACTGTTGGCCTTGATGACCACGCTGACGGTGTTGCCGTCACTGCTGCTGATGATGACCTCGTTCGTGCGCATCATCATCGTCATGTCGCTGCTGCGCCAAGCGCTGGGCACCGGCCAGACACCGCCCAACACCGTGCTGGTGGGTCTGTCCTTGTTTCTCACCTTGTTCATCATGCAGCCGGTGCTGACCGATGTCTACCAAAACGCCTTGGCGCCGTACCTGCAAAACGGCATGGATTTTGACAAGGCGCTGGCAGCAGCCGAGGCGCCGATCCGCAATTTCATGATGGCGCAGACCCGTGGGGATGACATTGCATTGTTCATGCAAATCGCCCGCAAGGGTGAACCGCTGAGCCCTGAGACCGTGCCGTTCACGACACTGGTGCCGGCCTTCATCACGTCTGAGCTCAAAAGCGCTTTCACAATTGGTTTTTTGATCTATATCCCCTTCGTGGTGATTGATTTGATTGTCGCCAGCGTGCTGATGTCGATGGGCATGATGATGCTGTCACCGATGATGATTTCAATGCCTTTCAAGCTGATGTTGTTTGTGCTGGTCGATGGTTGGGGGCTGATCATGGGATCGCTCGCCGCCAGTTTTGTCACTACCTGAGGAATCCACCACATGGACGCTGCTACCGTTGTTGAACTGGGCACCCAGGCTCTCTGGATGACCGTGCTGATCTCTGCGCCGTTGCTGGGCATGGCGCTGGCGGTGGGCTTGGTGATCGGCATCGTGCAGGCGGCGACGTCTGTCAACGAAGCCACCTTGAGTTTTATTCCCAAGCTCGCCGCGATGGCGTTGACGCTGGCCATGGTGGGCGGTTGGCAAATCGCCACGATGGTCGATTACACGCGCGGCCTTTTTCTGCGCATTCCGACACTTTTCACCTGAGCATGAACGTCGCCGCCGTCGATATCGTTGAGCGCTTTTATGCGTTCTTGTGGCCGATGCTGCGGATTTCGGCTTTGCTGTTGGCGGCGCCCGTCTTTTCATTGCAGGCGGTGACGGTTCGTATCCGTGTCTTGCTGGCGCTGGCGCTGTCGGTGATGGTTTATCCGATGTTTGACTGGCCGGTGATTGACCCGCTGTCAGCCGCTGGCCTGCTGGAAGTTCTCAATCAGTTGGTGATTGGTGTCTTCATGGGGCTGATGCTGCAAATCGTCACGGCAGCGGTGGTGGTGGCTGGCCAAGCTATTTCAAATGCGATGGGACTGTCCATGGCCAGTCTGATTGACCCCAACCTCGGCAACGTGCCTGTCATCGCTCAATTTTTGCTGGTCCTTTCAACCCTTATTTTTGTCAGCCTAGGCGGTCACGCCATGTTGCTGGCGATGGTGATAGAAAGCTTTTCGAGCTTGCCTGTTGGGCGTTCCTTGATCGATCAAATTGCCTATGGGCAATTGGTCAGTTGGAGCTCCATGATGTTTTTAGGCGCTGTGCTGACAGCCTTGCCGGTGATGGTGACGCTGCTGTTCATCAGCATTGGCTTGGGCGTGGTGACACGGGCTGCCCCCAGTTTGAATATTTTTTCGGTCGGACTGCCAGCCACCATCGTTGCCGGATTTTTCGTCCTGATGGTGTCTATGTCGAGCATCGCCGGGCGCATTCAATGGCTCTGGTTGCAAGGGCTGACGCAGATCCGTGTGATGGTGGGCCTGCCTTGATGGCCTTCGCTTTTAACTTAATGCACGACAACGTCTATGTCTGAAACTGGCGCAGAAAAAACCGAAGAACCCACAGCGCGGCGGCTCAAACGCGCGCGCGACGACGGCCAAGTCGCCCGTTCTACGGAGCTGCCAGCCGCCGCCGTGATGATTGCTGCGGTGCTGACGATCCTGATGGTCGGCGGCGTCTGGGCGTCGCGTCTGTCAGACATGCTGATCAAAAGTTTTACCTTCGACCGCAAGACGCTGGACACGCCAAGCCTGTTGCCGGCCACCTTCGCCACTCAATTGCTCGACGCCTTGTTGCTGGTGCTCCCGGTGATGGCGGTCACGGCTGTGGTGGCGATTTTGGCGTCGGGTGTTACCGGCGGTTATCACTTCTCCATGAAAAGCGTCGCACCGCAGTTTTCCAAACTCAGTCCGGCAGAGGGTTTTAAACGCATGTTTGGCTCCCGCGCTGCGGTGGAACTGCTCAAATCATTGGGCAAGTTCAGCTTGGTCGCGGGTGTTTTGTGGGTGCTCGTGGAGCGCCATATGACGGAGATGATTCACCTTGGCAGCATGGAGCTGCAACCGGCCTTGGCTAGCGCGGGTTCTTTGATCACAAATGCGGCCCTGTGGCTCACGCTTAGCCTGGTACTGATCGCCCTGATTGACGCGCCTTACCAAAAATGGTCTTACATCAAGCGCTTGCGCATGACCAAACAAGAAATCAGAGATGAGATGAAGGACATGGAAGGCCGTCCGGAAGTCAAACAACAAATCCGACGACGTCAGCGCGAGATAGCCAACAACCGCATGATGCAAAAAGTCAAAGACGCCGACGTGGTGATCACCAATCCCGAGCACTTTGCGATTGCGCTGTCCTACGACCCGACCGCCGACGGCGCACCGATCTTGCTGGCCAAAGGTGCCGACCACATGGCGGCGCTGATTCGTGCTGAAGCCAAAAAGCATGGCGTCGAGATGTTCGCCTCACCGCAACTGGCCCGTGCCTTGTACTTCACGACCGACGTCGACAAGTCGATCCCTGAAGCGCTTTACCATGCTGTCGCACCAGTCATCGCCTATGTCTTTAGCTTGGCGCAAGTTCGCCCTGGCGTTGAGCCGATGGCCAGACCACAACCGAAAATTCCGCCGTCAATGCGCTTTAATGCCAAGGGTGAACTTGAACATCCAGTGGAGCGTAAAACATGAGTGAATTAACGTCGAGCATGCAGGCCGGTGAGGTGGGACTGCCTTCGATCTTTTTTCGCGCGGCAGATCGCTTTCGCCTCGAAGGCTGTGTGGCTGGCTTGGTGCGTGACGGCCGCAGTTTGGCGCTGTCTAGCAACCGCGAGGCGGCACTCGATCATTACGCCCGTCTGCTGATTGCCCGCCTACGGGAGAGCTCCCCATTGAGCCCGCTGGAAGTTTATTTTCCGGCCGATACCGCTGCCATGTTGACCCGTTTCAATGACGTGTTGGCAGAGCAATCTGTCCAACAGGCCATGAAACTGCCGGGCCATGACTTGCCGGCACGCATCTGGATCGTGCATGACGCCGGCGCACTGGCTGACCATGAAGTGAAATTGCTGGCGCGGCTGGTGCAAAACTTTCCCGGGGCCAATATCCGTATCGTGTTGTTGCTGGGCACCAGCGTTCAGAGCCGCAAGGTGTTTGATTCTTTTGACAGACGCATGTTGCGCTGGGACATTGAAGCGCCGACACCCGAACAAGCGGTGGCGATGCTGGTGCAGGGCCGCGAAGACGGCTGCGAAGGCGCGGTCAAAGCCTTGCTTAAAAAACTCGAAGCCCCCTTACCGGGCGCCCACGCCGTGGCCGACCCGGCGGGCATTGACCCGCTCGGGTTTCAGTCGCCTTTGGCGCAAGCGCCGGCCTCAACCGATGTCTTCACTTTTTCAGGCGGGGCCGACAAGGGCAAGCCCAAGTCCAGCAAATCCCCTAAAACCAGTCAAGCCAAAAACCGTGACCCTCGGGATGCGCGAGCCAAGCCAGCCCTGTGGCGCTGGGTCTTCTCGGTCCTTTTGTTGGGCAGTATCTCGGTGGGCGTCACCGCTTGGCTTCACCCAACGGTGTTCTCCATCGACCGCGACGAACTGGCTCAGCGCTGGGCCAGTCTCACTGCTAAATATGCGGCATCGCGGTCAAGCGCCTCACCAGCCGTTGCGCCAGCGCTTCCACCAGCGGCTGCGCCGGCACCTCTTCCAGCACCTGTGCCCACGCCCGCGCCGGAACCGGTGGTGCCCACAGAACCCGCTGCAGCCCCTCCCGCCCAGCCCGTTGTTGGCGTCATTGAACCGGCCGCTGAAGCCTTGGCAGCGCAAGCGTGGATCAACGCGATGCCTGCCGCCTCATTTGTCTTGCAATATGCGGCCATGCCAACTTATCAAGCAGCGGCCAGCTGGAAAAAAGGTGTTCCAGCCTTGGCCGATGCCCGTATCGTGGCGGTCTACAGGCCGCGAGAAAAGTTAGCTTATTTCGTTGTCATTTCGGGTCCATTCACAACCCGCGCAGTGGCCACCGAATCCGGCGCTGCTCGCGGCAAGCCCTCAGGTGCTTGGGTGCGCACAGCGCGCTCCTTGCGCGTTCAATTCAATTCAGAACCGGGTACAACCGGCCAGATTCAGGAGTCCACGCGATGAGCGAGCCCAATGTGATCCGAAACGACTCTCCTCACCAAGTCTCGATGCCCGAGGGGACGAATGTTGCTACAGGCAAGAAAGCCAATGCCTCAGAGCCTTCCGTGCGCAAGGTACTTGCCAATGCAGACAAGACTGTCAATGAGGTTTTAGTCGACGAGCAACGCGTTCTCGCCCCTGAAACAGGCGCGACAGAGTCCGCTGAAGAGCAGCCTTCATTGGACCGAAAAATCAAAGAAGACCACGCCTTGGCGCCAACCGCTGTTGATGCCGAGCACGAGACTGAAGAGGCCATTCTTCAGCGAACTCAAAACGACCACATGGCGTTGCTGCCAGATACATTGGCAGAACAGTCTGAGGTTGCCTTTGTGCCGGATGGCAGTCCCACCAACAGCGCCGACCAAGGCCCGTTGATCCAACATTCTGAGAGCGATCATTTTGTGGCTTTGCCCGAAACCCTCCCCGAAGCGGATGCTGCGTCAGGGCCCCTGATCAAACGTTCAGAACAAGACCGATTGGTGGCGCTGCCCGACCCTGTGTCTAAAACGATGACTCGGGACAGTACGCCTGTACCAGCCGAAGACTCAGGGGTGACTGAGCTTGCGCAACCTGTCAATGCCGAGGCCGAAGCCCTCGAGCTCTCCGACACCATGCTGACAATGATGCAAATGGATTTTCCTGCGCGTGTGGTCAAGCTCAAGATTGAAAACGACAAGGTCCGCACGAAGCTCGATGCGCTGCAAAATTCAGCGCTTCGCTGATGCCACCTCCCCGACACTGAATTGCGTTAGCCCTGGAGATTTAAATGAGTACCTCAATCCCGCAAACGGCCAAAGCTGCCGACACCACTGCCGCAGACGCTGCTGCGCTAGCCAACGATGCTGACATGACGGACATGCGGCTGGTGATCATGGACTCGGGCGAATTGGCGACCCGTGCTGCGGGTCTGGCGGCTGATGCCGCCGGCCATCTGCGCTCTGCTTCTAAGGAACTACAGACGTCTTATCACGCACAGCGCAAAATTTTGCTCGTGTTGTTGCTCGTCTGTGGTTCATTGATGCTGGTCGCGGGCGGCGTTTTTGCCGCCTTGGCTTGGCGCTTGCAGGCGCGTGTGACCCAGCTCGACGGCATGGTGCTGGCCGTCGGCAAGCGGGTGGTCGGGATGGACGCGTCGATGGAGTCGGTGGGTGCGGTTCAAGAGGCGTTACAAGCTTTGCTGCTCAAGCAAGAAGCTATTGCGGCGCTGCAAGTGAAGATCGACGGGCGACTGGACGAAGCCATCAAAAGCACGCAAGGCATGCCTGAATTGACCGCCAAGCAGGTCGATCTTAAAACTCAAGCGATGAGCCAGCAAGTCACCGCCATGGATGCCCGACTCAAAGCCCAAGCTGGCGCGCTGTCGACACTGTCAACACAGATGAAGGGTTTGCAAGGCGCGTTGGGCGACAGCGGCGCGGTTCGCCGTGAGCTGGAAGCGCAGGCACGTCAGCAGCGCGACCGCCAAAGCACAGAAACTGCGGCCAACGCTGCGGCAGCGGCAGCTGCCCGCAAGCGTGACAGCATGCTGCAATACCCGCGCGCGCAGCCTGCTGACAAACCTTGAGTCGGCTTGGGCTTAGGGTTAAGAAGACGCGATGGTTTCGCCGGCACTCAGGCTAGGGCGCAGAGCGTACTTGTGAATTTTCTCTATCAGCGTGGTGCGCTGCAAACTCAGCAGTCGAGCGGTTTGCGACACATTGCCATCGGTCCGCGACAGCGCCTGCGAGATCAGATCGCGCTCAATCTCTGCCAGCCGGTCTTTTAGCGACACACCTCCTGCTGGCAAGGTCGGCATCGCCCCCTGCGCCAACATGATGATGTCTTCGACTTGGTTGTCTTCTTCGGCTTCAGCAGAGGCGTCATCGAGAGCCTCAACCATGGCGTTGTGGGCCGAAAGAACGGCGACCTGCAAATCACCGGCGAGTGGTTCTGGGCAGCGTTCGGCTTGAATCGCAGCCAAGCCACGGGGCAGCAAATTGGGCGTGATCGTGCGCAACGCCAGCAACTGACTTTCAAAGAGCGTGCTGAAACGGTCGACCAGATTGGACAGCTCTCGAACATTGCCGGGCCAGTGGTAGTCCTGCATGGCTTGCAAAAAGTCGTCAGTGAAAGTCACCGCGGCCCGCCCAGGTATGGCAAAGCGACTTGCAAAATACTGCAGCAGTTCAGGCACGTCTTCAGCCCGTTCACGCAGTGGCGAGGTGTGCAAGGGCAGCACATTCAGGCGGTAATACAAATCTTCGCGAAAGCGTCCGGCCTGCATTTCGACTTCTAAGTCGCGATGGGTGGCCGCCACCACCCGCACAGTGACTTGAACCGGCCGCAAGCCACCGACGGGGTCGATGGTTCGTTCTTGCAGCACACGCAGCAATTTGACCTGCATGTCCAGTGAAAGATCGCCGATTTCGTCTAAGAAAATAGTTCCGCCATGGGCCAGCTCAAAACGGCCAACGCGGTCTGCCACAGCGCCCGTGAAAGCGCCTTTGCGGTGACCGAACAACTCGCTTTCGAGCAAGTCTTTGGGAATAGCTGCGCAATTGATCGGGACAAAGTTGCCGTTGCTTCGGATGGAGTCGTCGTGCAGCGCACGTGCCACCAGTTCTTTGCCGGTGCCGCTTTCGCCGGTGATCAGCACCGTAGCCGTTGAATTGGCCACCCGCGCCACCAGGTCGCGAACAGCTTTAGCGGCTGCGCTTTGCCCAATATATGACGGTGAATGTTTGATGTTAGCCAAGTGGATGCAGGAAGTGGGGAAACGTCAACAGCACGACTCAATGCAACGCGTGGCTGATCTTACACAAAGTCTCATGTTTGTTACATTTTTACTCGGGTATTTACTGAATTTATCACTTATTTTGACCATCAAAATGTAACGGTTGCGTTTGTCACCCCGCGTCGAGTCGGCGTGTGACGACCTCAAGCTTTGAGAATTGGTGCCGATACACAGGGTGTAGCTTCTCGACATCGCTTTTGACAAGGAAATAAGACCATGAACCGCCTGTGCTTGATGACACCCCGCCTGCCGGCTTTGCCGCTGACGCTGGTCGCGCTTGTGTTTTTGTTTGGCTTGGCGGGTTGTCAGTCTGTCAAATTGCCGGAACTCAAACCAGCTGAACCGGTGGCCAAAGTGGCTCCTGAACCGGTGGCCAAAGCCCTGCCTGCGCCAATGCCTGAGACCATGGGCATGATTGCGCCACTGGTTGAAAAGCGCGAAACCTTGACCGCCACAGGCTATGCCGTGATCAGCGTGCAAAACCACCGCAATGCGGCTCAGCAGCGTTTGCTCGCCATCCGCGCCTCCAAACTCGACGCCTACCGCTCTTTGACGGAGCAGGTTTACGGTCAGCAACTGGACGCCACCACCACGGTGGCCGACATGACGGTGCAAAACGACACCTTCCGAACCCGTGTCGAAGGCGTTATTTATGGCGCCGTGTTGGTCAGCATCACGCCGGCTGGCGACGACACCTACGAAACCACGCTGTCGTTGGACAAGGCTGTGGTGAAAGATCTGCGCACCTTGTATTTGGGTCAAATGGTTGCCAGAAACCGCTGATTTAAAGCCTGACCAC
The DNA here is from genome assembly GCA_030654695.1 of Polaromonas sp. Taxonomy (GTDB): domain Bacteria; phylum Pseudomonadota; class Gammaproteobacteria; order Burkholderiales; family Burkholderiaceae_C; genus Polaromonas. The sequence continues at coordinate 128,843 of JAURWY010000034.1, read as the reverse complement.
GACATCCACAACCGCCGGGAGTCCGAGGTGAGTTCAAACCCCGTCTTATTCGACTCGACCGGTCATCCCTCTTGCGTGCTCTTGACGCGTTTGACCCGTTCGCTTGGCTTGTTGGCAATGCCGTGGCTGCTCGTCGCCACAGCGGCAGCGCAATCGACAAACTTTTCACCTGAAGAACGGCTTGAAGCGATTCGCCATGGGCTGGTACAAGCAGCGCTCGAAGGTGCCACCCGCGTCGAAAGTTTGACCTGGATAGACGGGCAGGGCGTGTTGCGTGAGGGCAGTAGTTTCCGCTCGGGCATGGAGGTTCGCGGCGTGCAGGTGTTGAGTTACCTGCGCGACAGTGCCGGTCAGGCGCAAGCTCAGCTGCTACTTCCTTCCGAGTCGTCTTCCAAAATAGCTGCTCTTCCGAACAGAAAAGATATTGTTCGGGAGATTCTCACGCCCGCTCAAAAGTGTTCAAACCCAGCGGCATTGCGTCATTTGGTAGGGCTGCGAATGACGGTCGAGGGTGGTTGGCCGGTCGATCAAGCGCCGTCAGCGCAAGCACTTGGCCTGCTCACGGCAGCCCTTTTGCAGCAGGTTGGCGGCACCGCCGTTGGCTGGTCCATGTTGGAGCGATCCGCTGCTGCTCATTCGGGTTATGAGCGGGTCTTGGTGGGGACCAGCGCCGACCAGTTGCCCTGGCAAGCGGTTCTCAGCGTCAGGCCCGTGCCGCCTCTGCCAGCGGCAGAAAAGCCTCCTTTTTTCGCCTTCCTCCAGCTTGCCGTGCCCGACCAGCCGGTCATGGCTCGGTTGAGTTTTTCATTGGTGGCCCGCGGACAGAACACGCCTATTTTTGAGGCCAGCGCCGAAATTGAGATGCCCCGACAAGCTCAAGTTTGGGGTCGGCCGATGTTGGAAGCGTCTGTGCGTGAGCAGGCGGCCCACTTGATTCAGCCTTGGACCCAGGCACTGGCACAGCAGTTTTCATGTTCAGCCGTGCGGCCTGACGTGATTGCAGTGAGTGGTGCTCAGTTGAGCATCAATGCGGGTGCGTTGGCCGGTGTGCGCACGGGTGATGAATGGTTGTTGGCTGATCCACGTCGCTTTCCCCAGCAAATTTTGGCCTCTGGCGTGGCCGCGACATCGGTGTTGGCCCGTGTTGGTCAGGTCTACCCGCACCATGCGCAACTTCAAATCGTTGCTGGTCCCGCTGATTTGGTGCGAACCGATTGGCGTGCTTGGCGGGCAGATTCATCAATAGGAAAATAAATGAAACATCATGGCCTAGATCGCGCAGCAGTCACCACATCTGGTGTGTTGCGCATGACCCTGCTCGTTGTCAGTACCGCCTTCAGTGCATGGATGGTTCAAGCGGCAGAGCCTGCGCCTGCACTGACCACCGCGCGCTACACCGTGCTGCGCGGTGAAACGCTAGACCGTGTGATTCAAAAGACGCTGCCCGGCAGCCCATTGAAGATCGACATTCTTCGCAAAGCTTTTGTAGACCTCAATCCGCAGGCATTTGTGGCTGGCAATGTGTCCAGACTTCAGGCTGGTGCGGTGCTCCAGGTGCCTGATCATGTGCAGCTGCTGAAGACCACGGTCTTGCCGATGCTCGACTCGGCTGACGCTCTCGCGGCTTCCCGTGAAGGTCGAACTGCCAACGCCGGCGAACGGCGGAGCTGGGTCCGGTTTCCTTGATCTCAGGGCTCCAAGCCAGTCATCTTGCTGGCCATGCCAACCCAATTTTTTTAGAAGGAAAGTTGCTGCCTTTGGCTGTTCCGGCCGCGCGTGAATTAGGTCTCAAAGACGGTGAAATTATCCAAGCCACAGTGCAGGCACGCGGTGGCGGCGACATGGCCTTGCTGTTGCGGGGTCGGCTGGTGGAGCTCCCTCGGCCTTCGCCTTGGCCAGAAGGCCACACCTTGAGCATGCGCGTCATCGCATCTCCCAGCGGTCCTTGGAATTTACAGCTGCTCCCGGCCAGCGCAGCGCCGTCAGCCGCCACTGGCCTGACCTTGTTGCCTGAAGTCAGTGGGCTCATTTCTAAATTTGCCAACCTGTTGTTTCGGCCTGCCGGTCAACCCGAACTGGCCCAGCTGTTTCGACCTGGCACGCTAGAAGCCTTGCTGCAGACGGTTCCTCGACCCGACTTGCAGGCGCAGTGGCGCGGCATGCAACTGTCGATGGCGCAGCTCACGCCACAGGCATTGAGTCAGGCCGTGGCAGCGGGCATGGGTGCCGAAGTGTGGCTGGCGCGTGGCATGGTGCCGCCGCCCGACGACCCAAAGCAATTACTCAGGCGACTGATGGCGGCCATTGGGCGAGGCGAGGCGGGCGACGACACCGGTAAAGTGGGCGGCATTCAACGCGCCGTCGACGACCTTGAAGCCTCCCAAGTTCAAGCCGTGCAAGCGCAAAACCAGAACGAAATGTTGATGCGCATGGTGCTGCCTTTTCATGACGCCAACCCCGTGGAACTGGTCTTCAAGCGTGCCCCGCGTGAAGGCGGCAAAGCACCGCCTTTGACGGTCAACGTGCATTCCCACAGCCAGTCCTTAGGCGAGATTTGGCTGAAAACCCAGCTTCACGGTACTGAGCGTGTCGAGCTCAAGATGTGGGCGGTCGAGATCGATGTGGTTCGTCAGGCCCGAGGCCGAGCGGGCGAACTCGGCCAACAGCTGGTCGATGCGGGCCTGAGCATGCAGAGTTTTCAGATTGTTCATGGTCGTCGTCCGGCCGAACCCGCTGAATGGCGGCCGGCCAGCCGGGGCATGGTGGTGGACGTTTCTGCATGACCCAGCGCCGACAAGCCATCGCCCTCGAGTACGGTCCGAACACCGTGCCGGTCGTCGTCGCCAAAGGGGATGATGCCGTCGCGGCCATGATCATCGAAGAAGCTCGCAGGCAGGGTGTTTATGTGTCCGAAGACCCGCAGCTGCTCGCGCTGCTCAGTCGGCTCAATGTAGATGACGAAATTCCGGCGGAGCTGTACACCACCGTGGCCGTGATCTTGAGTTGGGTCTATTGGTTGAAGGGCATGCGCCCTGGGGACGAAAAAAAACCAGAATACGCCAAAGGCGACAAAGAAAGTGCAACTGAAACTGCCGCGGCGAAAACACCAGAAGCCGCGACCGATCAGGCTTCTTGATAGCCCCGACCGCGCGTGAAGCGGGCCACTTTGCCCAAGCGGTCATAGACTTCGACCGTGCTGGTGGCGACGGAGGCTTGCAAACTTTGCAAGGTCCCGCGAATGGCCTCCAGCTTGCGCTCAATCAGCATCGCGTTGCGCCGGTGCATGTCGCGGCATTGGGTCATGGCGACCAGCAGTCCCTGCCAGTCGGGATCAGATTGCAAAATATCTGACGGTGGGCAGACGCCTGCCAATTCAGCCAACAGGTCAGTCTTACGAACCTGTAACTGTTCAAAACGCTCAAGATCCTGCTTTTGCAAGGACTCAAACTCCATCCCTAAAATTTCTTCCAGCTCATCAGCCAACCGTTGAGCGAACACAGTCAGACCGCGCTTGGCGGCCAAATCTGCGTCAGTCATGGGCAAAGGGTTACTCACGGATCATTTGCTCAATGGCCATGAAACTCTCAGCAATGCGGCGCGAGTCCAGTGGGTACTGGCCGTCTTGAATTGCCTTTTTAATCGATTCAACCTTGGCGCGGTCGAAAGACGGCTCAGCCATGGCTTTTTTCGCCACGTCGCTGAGGATCAGCACGTCAGGGCCTGGCTTGGCCACGGACGGTTTGGTATCAGCAGCCGAAGCCGCATGATTAGGCGTACTCGCTTCCACGGGGGCTTTGGCTTGGGCCGCAAGTTTGCTGTCAAGCGCATTGCGTACCGAGTTGTCTAGCTGGCCCTGTCGTCCATATTGTGAAATGGCATCGGTCATGACTTTCTCTCTTTCTATTGAAGACAGTCACTTTTGAAGACTGTGCATCTGTAGTATCGGCCGCTCATTCTAGAACTTGAGGCCGAATTTAAAAACAATCTAAAGGCCGCGGACTGTGTTTGGCCCTGTCACTGTCCCTGTTATTAATCGACCCGAATCCGGATTTTTCAAGCGAATTTGTTCGCCCATTCGACCATCTTGTAGCGCTTCAACCCTCACCGTGATCCGAAAACCGTCGTTTTGGCCCACGCTCATCAGGGCCGACTGGCCTTGTTTGACCAGCACTGCACGGCGAATGTCACTGCTGCGCAACACCTGTCCGGCCGGCACGTCACGCACCAGCTCCCCGTACAGAAGGTCTTGAATCGAGGCCACCGCTTGAGGGTCCACGCCTTGTGCGGGCAAGGTGACTTCTTGCAGCAGGCTGGCGTCTAAGAGCGTGCCGCGCTGAATCAGATGCCGCGTCACCACGGTCTTGCGGTTGACAGACTCCCGGGAACCCGTTGCGTTGACTTCAACTTGACCCGCATTCATCGTGGTGGGCGTCTGCAGCCGCATGTACAACTGCCATGGCGGCTGGGTGCAGCGCACGCGCACCGTCTCGCGCGAGGCAAAAGGCAAATCCATCTGCAGCGCTTGCCCGCACGGCTGCACCTGCACGCGGGCGTCCAGCGGTGCAAGGTCGACCTGGTTAGGCGTTGTGCTTTGAGTTTTGGCTACCCATTGCCGAACTTGCTTCAGCAAATTCTCTTGCGCACTTTGTGCCAGCGCAGCGCTGGGCAGGGCGCTGGCAGCGAAAAACAGCAAGGCCATCAAGGCTCGCCAGCGGGGAGACGGAAAAAGTAGGCACAGCATTTGCATTCATCCTGGTCAATCGATGCCAATTTGCTCGAAGGGTGTTGAATTTTTGACACCAAAAATCACCAATGCAGGGTTAGATGCAAGAAAGGGACCAAGTGAAAAATCAGGTAAACGTGCCATTTCAGGCTGGGGAATGTCATGGGTCTTGAAGACAACTTAGGCGTCAGCGTCCGTTCATCCGCTTGGCTGAATGACAGCCCCAAAGTGCCAGGGTCCCAGGCCCAAGTGGCCTCTGCCCATTTTGGTCAGGCCTTCAGCCAGGCTTGGCCGGTGGCAGCCCGTACCTCTCAACTAGGGCCGCCGGCGTTGTCTCCTCTGACGGCGCCCGCAGAAGCCGATGCGGCTTTGCCTGAGGTCACCCGAACCGTTGCCTCTGGCGACACCCTCAGTGGTTTGGTCAAAGCGCAGGCGCAAGCGCAAGGCGTGCAACTCAGCGGCCCGCAAATTATGCGCATGATCCAGCGCGTCGCCAGTGACAACAAGATCACCAACGTGAATCGAATTTTCCCCGGTCAACAACTCAATATGAGTGGCTTGGCGGCAGAACTCGACGCCAGCCTGAAAGGGCAACCGACCAGTGCAACGCTTGTGGCCAAGACGGCCCCAGCGGCAACCGCTTTGCAGGCCTTTAGGGCTGTCAATGGTGGTCCGGCCGCTACAAATGTAGCCAGCAAGCCTGCTCAGCCACGTCATGACGTGCTTGACAAAACCCTCACCCGTGCCGTTGCCAAGGGGTTCATCCCGCCGAATGAAAAGAACGACGTGCGCGACAAGATTTTGGAGCTGGCCAAGACCCATCGCTTCAATCCGGACGATTTCGCCCGCATGACGCTGATGGAAAGCGACGGGATGAACCCGCGCGCCAGCAACCAGCGTTGCCACGGCATCATCCAGTTTTGTGACGGTTCAGACCGTGGTGCTGCCAGTGCTGGCTATGCCGATAACCCGAAAGCCATTTTGGGTCTCAGTGTTTACCAACAACTGCATTTGGTCGACAAGTATTTTGGCGACGTCGGCCTTAAAAACAAAGGTGCCGCTGGTCTTGACGACCTGTATCTGTCAGTCCTCATGCCATCGGCGCGCAGCGAAATGCGCACCGATGCGCCACTCTCGATCGGCACCAACCAAGCCAAGGCGCTGTACGAAGGGCGCGACACCAGCGCGCCGATGACGCGGCAATCTATCTTGGACGGTCTGCTGAAAAACGCGGCCGACAGACTCGGCCCAAGTTCACCGGTCAATGGCCGTCTGCAAGCCATTCGCACCGCCGCATATGAAGAGAACACCCCGCAACTCCAGCCGGTCTCAACGCGCTTGCGTTGAAATTGTGCGGCTTTCGGCATCAGTGAAGCCCTTCCCGTTATGGCGAGCGCAGAGCGGCAATCGTGAGCGGCAACATCTTGCCGCCCAGGCTTGCTGAAGCCTTTATAGAGTCAAAAAAGCGGCAATCATTTGATGGCACAGCTTTTGCAGTAACAAGCCTGTAGCCCCTTGAAAAGGCTGGATGTGTCGGTAAACCGGCAAGCGAATCAAACCGCCGTCACTTGGTAACGGCAATCGATGAAAGGGTCAGGCGATGAATGTTTTGGACAAAGCTCTCGGCGTGCATGCACAAGCCCTCGGCATGCGCAGTCAACGTATGGAACTGCTGGCGCGCAACATTGCCAACTCTGACACGCCTAACTTCAAGGCCCGCGACATCGACTTCAAGCAAGTCATGCAGAAAACCCAAGACACCGCCATGACCACGACTCAGGCAGGCCACGTTGCTCAGGGCGACCCCGGCACGGCCAAAGGCGTGATGTACCGCACCCCGTTCAACACCGCCTTCGACGGCAACACGGTTGAACTCAACGTCGAGCAGGCGAAATACGGTAAGTCCGCAGCCGACTACCAAGCCACGCTCAACTTTCTCGAACAGCGCGTCAGTGGCATCCGCAAAGCCCTGCGCGGGGAGTAATTAAATGGCACTCGACAACATTTTTGGCATCGCCGGTTCAGCGCTCAATTCTCAGACTGTGCGCATGAACACCATCGCCTCCAATCTGGCCAATGCGGGCACCGTGTCTGGCAGCGACCAAGACGCCTTTCGCGCCAAGCGCGCCGTGTTCAAAGCCATCATGGACCAGCAGGTTGCGCCGCAAGACAGTTCTTATCAGGGCGGCGTCAAAGTACAGCAGATCAAAGACGACCCGACGCCCGTGCGCCGCATGCTCGACCCGGGTAACCCGCTGGCCGACAAAGAGGGTTATGTCTACAGCTCTAACGTCAACGAAATGGGCGAGATGGTCGACATGATGGCTGCCTCGCGGTCCTATCAAAACAACGTTGAAGTGATCAACACTGCGCGGCAACTGATGATGCGCACCCTTGAAATCACCAAGGCCTGACGCGGCCACTGTTGGCTCCATCGTCTTCACCAAATACATCACAGGACAACACCATGGCCACCACCACTGCCGCCACCGCCAGCTTGCCGTCCGGCATTCTCAAATACGAAGACGTCATTGCCAAACCAAAGGCGACCAGCACGGGCGCATCGCAACAAGACTTTTTGAAGCTGTTCACCACCCAGCTGCAAAACCAAAACCCGTTGGACCCGACCAAGAACGAGGCCTTTGTGGCCCAGTTGGCGCAGTTCTCGCAGCTTGAAGCGACCACCAACATGGCCACCCAGCTCACGACTTTTGTCACCAGCATGGCTGGCGACCGGATGTTGAGTGGTGCCGCCATGATCGGCAAGAAAGTCGCTGTCGATGGGGCGCCGGTTGTCATGTCGGGTGGTCAGCCTGTGCAGGGCGTGATTGCCTTGCCAGCCGGCGCTGAAGGCATGCGTCTTGAAATTTTTGACAGCCAAGGAACGTTGGTGCGTCAGCAAATCGCCGGCGCACAGACGCCAGGCGAAGTCACGCTCACTTGGGATGGTAAAGATTCCCTTGGCAGCACTGTGGCCGATGGCAGTTACGCCTTCAAGGCCACCATCACCTCCGCCGGGAAAACGTCGAATCCACCGGTCACCACGCTGGCCACCGTGCGAAGTATCAGTCAGGCAGACGCAGCCAGCCCTTTGATGTTGCAGGTCGATGGCGGCCTCAGCGTTGCGCTGTCCGACGTCAAGCGTGTAGGTAACTGACGCGTTGCTCTCCATTTTTTCTAGATACCCAGATTTCCAGGAGCCCTGAATGTCTTTTTACACATCTCTGACCGGACTGAATTCCGCCTCCGCCCAATTGGGCGTCACCAGCAACAACATTGCCAACGTGGGCACCACCGGCTTCAAGCGCTCGCGTGCTGACTTCGGCGACATTTTTGCGACCTCGCCGTTGCAAAAATCTTCCAGCGCGATCGGCCAGGGCGTGTCCCTCAAACAGGTCAGCCAGGAATTTAGTCAGGGTAATATTTCGTTCTCGTCCAACGCGCTTGATTTGGCGATTTCCGGCGACGGTTTTTTTCCGCTGAAGTCTGCCGATGGCTTGCAAGACATCTACACCCGCAACGGTGCCTTCATGCTGAACGAGCAGTTCAACGTGGTGAACTCTGCCGGCCAGCGACTCATGGCGGCAACGGTTGACTCGACCGGTAGCGCGAACGTGAATGAGCGCGTGGTGCTGACCATTCCACAAACCACCGTCGGCGAAGCCCTCGAAACATCACAGGTGGTGTTGGGTGTCAACTTCCCGGCGGACGCGGCAGTTATCTCTGACCCCTTCAGCCGCACCAACGCCGCCAGCTACAACAAAAGCACGGCCTTGACGGTGTATGACGCCGGTGGCAACGGTTACTTGGCCACCATTTATTACGTCAAAACACAAAACGCCACCCAAGGCAGCCCGTTCAACAAATGGCAAACCTACGTCTACATTGGCGCGGACGAGGTCAAGGCCTCGCTGATGCAGGCCACGGACTCTAACAAAGAACAGCTCTTCGTCAACAAATACGGCCAAACCCAGCCCTACAGCGTGGTCAAAGACTTTTTGACCAACAACGCCAAGACGCAGATGTTTTCGCTGGATCAATTGACCGACAAGCAGGTGTCGCAGGCGGCCAGCATCACCGGTGCTTTTTCTGCCAAAGACCTTGCAACGGGCATCAACTTCAGCACCTTGATTGCGGCTGAAAAACTTGCTCTCCCTGCATCAACCGCAAGTCTGAGTAACCTTTTCAAAATTGAGGTGGATGGCAGCTCCGTCAACGTCGATCTGAGTCATCTGTCCAAAAGCAGCACCCCCTTGACGGGCACCCAGATTGCCTCTGAACTGACCAACTACCTCAACACCAAGTTTGGCGACGATCGCTATTTCGAATTCCCTGATTTGGCCAGTAGCAAACTCACCCTGACTGTGGGGACCGGGGTAGCAACAGCCCTGGATTTGGGTTACGCCGTTGCGGCTAAAAAAACGACGGCTGAAGTACTGGCCGACCTTCAGACAAAAGTTGCTGCAGCCTATCCACCCGTTGCACCCGCTACTGTCTCAGCCATCACCGTGTCGTATGACGCCACCGCCAGAACATTCAAGTTTGTGGACAGCACCGTTCCTGCCCGCACCATCGCTGTCAGTGCGCCTGCCGCCAACACCGTCTTTGGCTTGACCACCACTGCCGTCACCCTGGCCGATACCGGTTTAATGCCCAATCAAGTGAGCCCTAACAGCGAGTCCTATATTCGGCCGGTTGTCGACCAGCGTTTTGGCATGAAGGTCACGTACAACACGGGTGACAAAACGTTCAGTTTTGCCTCTGGCACCACGGGAGATACGTCAACCATTTCGATCACGCCAATCGACCCCGTGACAGGTCTTGAGACGACGGACGCCCTCATCAACCCGCTGGCCGCCAGTATTTTTGGGCTGAAGAAATCGGCAGTGATTGCCTCGCCTCTTGCGCTCCGTGGTATCACGTCCACGCCAGCGGTGGCGTATGGCACATCACCGTCCATCAACATGAACAATAACTTCTCGGTGACTGCTGAGAACAACACTTTCATCGTGACAGTTGATGATGTGCGCGGCACCGTGACCATTCCGGTGGGCGGAGACTATTCATTGGCCCGGTTCAAAAAAGAGCTGCAGACTCAGATCAATTTGCTGGCTGACAGCACGGGTAAAACGGTCAACGGCGTGAAGGTCAATTTCGACACCATCACAGAAAAATTCAGCTTCACGACCTCCACTGCGACCTCGGCGTCCTTCATCAAGGTCACCGGGAAAGGTCCTTGGGGCCTTGAAGAAACTCAATCTGGGCTGGGTGTCACCTCCAGTTGGATCAAGCCGACGCAGTTCACAGATACCAGCAGCGGCACCGGTAAGCTCGTCTACATCGACGAGTTCGGCATGGAAACCACCAACGGTGACGGCTTCTTAACCTCACCGGTCTGGACACCCATTTACCTAGACAAGGGCGAGCTAACGTTTGACACCGGCGGTAACCTTGTGTCTCCAGTGGCAGGCTCGCAACTCGAAACAGTCTTCCTGGAAGACGGTAAGGGCGCACTGACCATCAATATCGATTACTCCAAGTCAACCCAGTACACATCTCCGTTTGCGGTCCTGTCGCAGTCGCAAGACGGCGCTCCCGAGGGTGACTTGGTCGGCGTGACGATCGGCAATGACGGACTGGTCAGCGCCAGTTACTCCAACGGCACGCAAAAGTCATTGGCCAAAATCTTGCTGGTCAACTTTTCGAATCCGACTGGCTTGCGTCAGGTCGGTGACTCCAGCTTTTTGTCTTCAGCGGCTTCTGGCAATGCGATTTTGGGAACGGCTGGCGGCGCCGGTTTCGGCACCATTCGCGCCGGTGCGACTGAGCGCTCCAACGTTGACTTGACCGCTGAATTGGTCGACCTGATCACCGCTCAGCGGAATTTCCAGGCCAATGCCAAAGCCATTGAGACCAGCACCACCATGACCCAGGCCATCATCAACATCCGTGGTTGATGAAGCACTTCACCACTAACCGCTAGAACACACCATGGACCGCTTAGCCTTTAACGCTGCTGCCGCCATCAACGAGCAGCGCTTGTCGCGCCAAATGACCACCAACGAGTTGGCGAATGTCACCACCGTTGGTTTCAAGCGCAGCTACGAAGTGGCCATGCGCGCCATCAATGTTGAAGGCCCAGGCTTGTCGACGCGTCTGCAGCCGCAGTCCGTGAGTTCGGATGTGATTCAGCTCAAGCCGGGTCCGATCATGGCGACGGGGGGGGTCATGGACGTGGCCATGAACGACACCACGGTGCTGGCTGTCAGCGCGCCGAATGGTGAGTTGGCCTTCACGCGCCGTGGCGACTTGCGCGTTAACACAGCCGGTGTCCTTGAAAACAGCGCACGCCATGTGGTGCGCGGCCAGGGCGGCGGCGCCATCACCATCCCGCCAGGCTTGGACATTTCCATCAACCCTGATGGTTCCGTTTTTGCCATCGACCGAGCACAAGCCGGGGTAGCGCAGCCCATTTTGATTGACCGTTTGTTGATGCGCGATGCCAGCACCACCCCGCTAGAGCGCCGCCAAGATGGCTTGTTTGGCCCTGTTGGCAAACTCGGCGGAGACATCACCGATGGTCCCGTCACGCCGTCTCTCACGCCGCGCGCTTTAGAGGGGAGCAACGTCAACGCGATGGAAGTCATGGTCAAGCTGATGGACCAGAGCCGCTCTTTTGAGCACCAGGTGCGCAATATCAAAGAGACCAAGACCATAGACGAGTCTGGCGCCACCATGATGAAACTAGGCTGATGCCATGACCGGCCTGAACGCAATAAACGATACAAGGAGCTGATATGGATGCATCAATGTGGGTGGCCAAAACGGGCCTCGACGCGCAGCAGACGCGCATGAATGTGATTTCGAATAATTTAGCCAACGTGAACACCACCGGCTTCAAGCGCGACCGCGCTGTGTTCGAAGACATGCTCTACCAAAACATCCGCCAGCCGGGTGGACAGACAGATGTCAACGCTGTTGCTCCCACCGGCATGATGCTCGGCACCGGTGTGCGTGTGGTCGCCACTGAAAAGACGCACGTCCAAGGCGGCATCATCAACACGGCTAACCCGCTAGACATCGCCATCACGGGTGACGGTTACTTTCAAATCGCCAAGTCAGACGGCACCATTGCGTACACGCGGGATGGGAGCTTTAAACTCTCGCCCACCGGTCAATTGGTGAACTCCAGCGGCGCTTTGCTGCAGCCGGCGATCACCGTTCCCAATACCGCTGCCAGCGTGACGGTTGCCGCCACAGGAGCGGTCTCCATTCAACTCGCCACAGGTGGTTCGCAAGTCATTGGTCAGTTGCAACTGGCTCGTTTCGTCAATCCAAGCGGCCTGCAAGCGATGGGCGCCAACCAGATGAAAGAAACGCCCGCCAGCGGCGCGCCGACCGTGCTGCAGCCGGGGCTTAACGGTGCCGGCACGCTGATGCAAGGCTCGCTGGAAGCCTCCAACGTCAACGTGGTGGAAGAGATGGTCAGCATGATCGAGACCCAACGCGCCTACGAGATCAACTCCAAAGCGATCTCCGCTGTCGACGGCATGCTCCGCTTCCTCAACAACAACATGTGATGAACGCCATGAGCCGCCTCTTATTGACCCTGCTGCCGCTGATTTTGTTGAGTGGCTGCGAGACCTTGCAGCAAGCGCCGCTGGCGCATACGCCAGAATTCGCACCGGTTTACCCAGTGACGGCAGAGCGTACTCGGCAGGCCACCGGCGGTATCTATGTCAGCCGTGTGAGCGACAGCTGGTTCGGTCGGAGCCGTAACTTCCAGGTCGGTGATGTCGTCACTGTCGTGCTCAACGAAGCCACGCAGGCAGCTCGCACGCAAAACAACGCCCTCAGCCGAGTATCGAAAAATGATGTTTTGCCGACTGGATTGTTGACCTCTGCAAGCAAGATGGGTGGCATCTTGGGCGGGCTTCCCCTGACCGGTGGCAGCAACACCAGCACCGGCGCTGGAACAGCCGACCAAACGGCCAGCTTGACGGGCACGGTGTCCGTGACGGTGATTGATGTCCTGCCCAACGGCAACTTGGTGCTGCGTGGCGAAAAACAGTTGGCCCTGTCTGAAGGCACTGAAGTGATTCAGGTCGCAGGCGTCATTCGTCCTGAAGATATTTCGCCCAACAACATGGTGCAGTCTCGTCGCTTGGTGAACGCCCAGATCACTTACCGCGGCACGGGTGACTTGGCGGCAGCTACACGCGCCGGCTGGGGCACCAGTGCGCTGCTCAAGTTTTGGCCTTTTTGAACAGCTGAATTGTCTTAACTTTCCGAATTGTCTGCCTTCATGATCAAAAATTCACTCTCGTCTTTGCTGCATGCTTTGCTTGGCGCTCTGGTGCTGGCTGCAACGCTGGCGCCTCACACTGCCCACGCTGACCGTGTCAAGGACATCACCAGCGTCGCTGCCATGCGCAGCAACCAACTGGTGGGTTACGGTTTGGTGGTCGGTCTGCAAGGCACAGGCGATGGCGCTGATGTCTCTTTCACCACGCAAAGCATGAAAGCCATGTTGAGCCGTTTGGGGGTTAGCTTGGAAGGCCCGTTGTCAGACTTTGACACGGCTGGCAACGTTGGCAAAGTCGACTTGAAAAACGCGGCGGCTGTCATGGTCACCGCCGAATTACCTGGCTTTGCCAAGCCCGGTCAAAAAATTGACATCAATGTCTCGGCCATTGGCAAGGCCACCAGCCTGCGCGGCGGTAACCTAGTGCTGACCAGTATGCGCGGCGTCGATGGCGAAATTTATGCGCTGGCCCAAGGTGCTTTGACCACGACGGGTGTGGATGCCAGTGCCGCGGGCTCAAAGGTCGCCATTGGCGTGCCGACATCTGGTCGCATACCGTCTGGCGCCTCGGTTGAAAGAATCGTCGAGAACCCATTTGCCAGCGCTGAGCTGTTGATTTTGAACGTCCGTGAGGGCGACTTCACCACCACCACCGCCATCATCAACGCCATCAATGGTCGTTTTGGATCAGACGTGGCCAATGCACTCGACGGCGTCTCTATCTCTGTGCGTGCTCCGCAAGACCTCAGCCAGCGGGTAGCCTTCATGAGCATGATCGAAAACCTCGACGTGCTACCGGGTGATCCGCCGGCCCGCGTCGTCATTAATTCGCGCACCGGCACCGTTGTCATCAGTCGCAATGTGCGTGTCACGGCCGCGGCGGTTTCGCACGGGACTATTTCTGTGGCCATCACCGCCACCAATGACGTCTCACAACCCGGGGCCTTTTCGCAAGGCCAAACCACCGCGGTGCAAAACGCCGACATCAAGGTCAGTGAACCGAACAAACCCATGTTCTTGTTTCAACCTGGCGTTGATCTGCGTCAGATCGTTGACGCGGTGAACCAGGTCGGGGCTACGCCTTCGGCGCTCATCGCCATTCTTGAAGCCCTTAAAAGCTCTGGCAGCTTGCGCGCTGAGCTGGTCATCATTTAAAACCATGGAACCCGTCAACACCGCTTCTGCGCGCTCTTACCTTGACTTCGAAGGTCTGGGTCAGTTAAAAGGCCAGGCTCGGCAAGACAGCCAAGCTGCGCTGCGCGAAACCGCACAGCAGTTCGAGGGCATGTTCCTGCAGATGATGCTCAAGTCCATGCGCGAGTCCACCGTCAAGAGTGATCTGGTCGAATCCTCAGGCGCAGAAACCTTTGAAGGCATGTTTGACAAAGAGGTTTCGGTGCAGCTGGCCAAGCGCAACATGATGGGTGTCGCCGACATGCTGGTGGCCAGCCAAACTAAGAAACTCACGCCACAGCCCAGCACGGCGGAGATGTTGCAGTCGCGTGACGCCAGCGGCCAAGGTTTGCCGCTGCAGCGGCCGCTCCACAGCTACCCGCTGGAGGCGGCAGCGCCCAACTTAAAAGCATTGCAGCATCCCGGTCGTGCCATGGCTTTGCCACAAGTCGGCGATCTGACCTCTAAAACCAGGACTCAGCCATGAGTGACTTGCTCAGCATCAGCGGGAATGCCGTCATGGCCTACCAGCACGCGCTGGGCACGGTCAGCAACAACATTGCCAACGTCGCCACTGATGGTTATTCGCGCCAAGACGTGACACTGCTGGCGGGGACGCCGAGCCGCACTGGAAATGCCTATATCGGCACCGGCGTGGTGTTTGACCGGGTGCAGCGGCAATACAGTGCTTTTGCAGAAGCCAACCTGCGCAACAGCAACTCCGACTTGCAAAGTCAAGGCCCGATGGTCACTTACGCCAACCGTGTGATTGACGTCATGGCGGGCGACACCATGGGCTTGGTCAGCGCTCTCGATCAATTTTTTGCCTCGGCCCGCAGTCTGTCGTCAACCCCAGCTTCGACGGTGTTGCGCGGTGCTTTTTTGCGCGACGCGCAAGGTCTGACCTCGCGTTTTGGCGAGTTGTCATCGCAGCTCGATCTGGTCGACACCGAAACTCGGCAGGCTGTCCAGTCCAGCGTGGGTGAAATCAACACCCTGGCGCAGCAACTGGCGCAGGTCAACAAACAACTTGGCAAGTCGCCCAGCTTAGACCGCCAACCGGCTGAACTGCTTGACCAGCGCGACCTGCTGTTGCGTAAGTTGTCCGAGTTCAGCCGCCTCAACACCAGCTTCAAAGCCAACGGCGAAGTGCTGGTCAGCCTTGGTTCGTCGCTCACCCAAGACGTCATTGTGGATGGCGGTGTGGCCACGCAAGTGAGCGTCGATCTGAATGCCGCGGCCTCCGGCAAAATTGGGCTCGTGCTCGACCCCTACGGCAACCCATCCGCGCTGTCTGGCGTCACCAGCGGTCAATTGTCTGGTTTGATGGCCTTTCGCGAACAGGTTCTCAGCAGTACCCGAAATGCCTTGGACTTTCTGGCTACCACTGTGGTCAAAGAAATCAACGCCATTCATTCGCAGGGAGTGGACGGCTACGGCAGAAAAGCTGGCGATCTGTTTGCGATCAATCCAGCGGCCAGTTCGGTTGCCGGCGGCATGACCTTGGCCATCGACGACCCCATGCGCATTGCGGCGGCGGCTCAGTTCCGCGTCATCAAAGACGCCAACAACACGGGCAGTGCCGACGCCAGCATCAGTTACGCACCGAGTTCGTTGCTCGGCCCTGGCGGCTTGGACAAGCTGTTCACCAACAACGCTCACCCCAGCAATGGCCGCCCATTGGTGTTAACGGACAGTCGGCCTTATGCGGCTGTGGCCGCCATACCCGGTGGTTTGCAAAACGTCGCTATTTTTCTAGACGGCGCCGACCCTGGGCAACAACTTCAACTCATCACCCGCGATGGGCGCCACCTGCTGGGCAGTGCCCTCGACGCAGCCACACAAGGGCAGCTGATGTCCAGCACGCAGGGCATGGCCGCTGGCGCTTCTTACACCACCACGTATTTGAATCAGTCAGGCAATACGGGTTTTCAAGGCATGAGTGTTTTTTACGGCGCACGGGCTGATGTGCAGTCGCAGCAAAGATTTGACAGTCAAGGCCAAGTCAGCACCCCTGCGGCGGTAGCGGCACTTTTGTCTGGCGAACGCATCACGGTCGGCCAAACCGGCACTATTGCCGCCGGTGCTCTCAAGCTCAATGGCATCTCTTTAGGCGCGTTGTCGCCCGCTGCGGGCAAGACCTTGCAGTCGGGAGAGATCGCCGCTTGGTTGAATGCAGCCGCCGCACCCGGCGTGACGGCAACCGCCAGCAACGAAGTCCGCGTGACGGTTGCCAGCTTGAAACTCGACCGCACGCTCACCATCAACGGCCAGGCCATCACCCGGCCTGTGGGCGGGTTTGCCAGCGCTTCAGACTTGGTGCTGGCCATCAATGCCCAGACCACCAACGCTGACCCGACTAAAAGTACCGGCGTGGTGGCCAGTTTTTCAAGAGATGGCGAAGTCGTTCTGACCAACATCACGGCAGAGCAGGGCAAAGACATCACGGTGGGGCCGGGCGATTCAACCGGCAATGTGCTCAACACGGTGGCCGGCATTTACACCGGCAAGGTGACCGTTCAGCGGGCGCTGGTCAATGGCCAAGACACCCCGGTTGAAATTTCTTTTGGAGCAGGCGGCACGCCGGCAGATCTGGCGCGCTTGGGTTTTCGAACCAGCGCCACCATCAAAGGCACCGTGCCTGAAGATGTACTGGTCTTTGTCACTGGCAGCGGCACAGCGTCGGTGGCGGCCAGCTTCAGCGGCACGCCGGCGGATTCAGCCGCAGTGCTGCGCGCCCAGCCGATGAAGCTCACCTTCACGTCTGCAGACCGCTACACCATCACCGATACCAGCACGGGCACGGTGCTGGCCGAGCGCAGCTTTGATGCCAATCAACTTGGCAACGGCATCGACTACCGCGGCCTCAAGCTCAGCTTCACCACGGCCCCCAAAGCCGGCGACAGCTTCTCGTTGGACGGCAATACCGACGGCACCGGCAACAACGAAAACATGTTGCGCTTGGCGGCGCTTGAACGCGTCAACCTGATCGCTGGCAAGACCATTAGTGCGACCTACATCGACCACGTCAACGACATGGGCAACATCTCTCGGCAAGCCACCATTGCCAAAGAAGCCCTGACCGTGGTGCATGACCAGGCTGTCAGCACGCGCGACCAAGTTTCGGGCGTCAGCCTTGACGAAGAAGCGGCCAATTTGATTCGCTTCCAGCAGGCTTACCAGGCCTCCGCCAAGGTCATGCAAGTGGCGGGCACTTTGTTTGACGCTGTTTTGGCTGTCCGTTAAGCCCTGAGCTGAACTTGAGGAAACCCCATGAAAATATCCACCAGCGCTTTGTTTGACCGTGCCACTCAGCAAATGGGCAACGTCCAGGCCAGTCTGGCCAAGTCACAGGCGCAACTCGCTTCAAGCAAGCAAATCGTCACCCCGAGCGACGCCCCCAACCAGGCAGCCAGCATTCAGCGCCTGCAGTCACTCATGAGCCGGCAAGACAGCTACGCCGAAACCCTGACCGCGGTACAAACCCGCTTGCAGGGCGAAGAAACTGCGTTGCAAAGCGTCAGCAACTTGTTGCTGCGCGTCAAAGACATCTCGGTGCAAGCCGCCAGCGACACGCTAGGCGCGACCGACCGCCACGCTTTGGCAATTGAAATGGGCGGCCTGCGCGACCAGATGGTCAGCCTGGCCAACACGCAAGACAGCATGGGCAACTACCTCTTTGCCGGCAGCCGCGTCAGCCAACCCGCCTTTGCCCCAGACGCCACGGGTGCCTTGACTTACCAAGGCGACCAGACCCGCATGCGCGTCTCGGTCGGCGACCAGCGCAGCGTGCAGATCAACCGCTCCGGCTCAGATGCCTTTGTTCGCGTGGTTCGCGAGGACGCCAAGGGCGAAAAAACCGGCATTGGCTTTTTTCAGGCGCTCGACCAGTTGACCGCCGCCGTGCAGAACTCCGACCGCGTCAACATGCAGCGCGGCATTGGCGAGATGGACGCCTTGCAAAATGGCGTCACCCTGGCGTTGGCCCAAATTGGTACCGACATGAACGTGGTCGACGCCCAAACTGCCGTGCTTGACGAAACCCGTCTCAGCCTGAAAACCACTTTGTCATCGATCAAAGACCTCGACTACGCCGAAGCCATCACGCAAATGAACAAGCAACTGCTGGCCCTTGAAGCCGCCCAAAGCAGTTTCGGCAAGATCACCAAGCTGAGCTTGTTCAACTACATCAATTGACGGCTGGCGATGCTCGGGCTTAAGAAAACCACACAGCGGTCGATTATCTAGTGTCTTTTCGTTCATTCTTAAGGTAAGCACGCCATGGCGACCACTGCAGTCACTTCCACTAGCACAGCCACGACGACTGCAAGCACTGCACAAGCCACGCAGGCCGCGAAGCGTGCCAGTGCGCAAAGCATCATCACCGCCTTGAGCGCAGGCTCCGGGGTTGACGTGGCCGCCTTGGCGCAAGGCCTGGTTGATGCAGAAAAATTGCCGCAAGAACAGCAGATCAACAGCAAGATTTCCAAAAGCGAAGCCCGCGTGTCTGGCTACGCAGCGGTCAGTTTCATGCTGAAGACCATGAACGATTCGCTCATCGCCCTCAAAGATGCCAACAGCTTCGACGCCAGCAGCGTCAGCAACTCCAATACCTCGGCCATGGGTGTGACCACCTCCACGGGTGCGGCGATCGGCAGCCATTCGGTGTCCATCACGTCGTTGGCCAGCGCCCAGCGCAATATCTCCACCGCCTTTGCGGCCAGCTCGACCGCGTTGAACGCGGGCAGCAGCTTCACCATGGACTTAACCATTGGTACAGACGCGGTTGCCGCAACATCCACGTCCACGGCGGCAGTTTCGGGCCTGACCATCAATGGCACCGCCATCGATGCGGTGTCGGCCGACCCCACCGTTGTCACGGCTTCTGGCTCCGCATCCGCGACCCCGGTGTCAACATTTGTCGTCGGTTCAGCTTCAAAATCAACAGAGACTGTTGTGTTCAGTGCTTTGGCTGCAGGACAAGCCGCCACGGTGAATGGCTTGACCTTCACCGCGACAAGTGCAATGACCGCCATTCAAGTTGGCGCAGCATTCTCAGCCGTCTTAACCGCTGAAACCGCCGCTGAAGTCACGGCTAGAAACACCGTGAGTGCTGCGCTAGGCACCTACACGGGGACGAACACGGCCGGCTATGCTTCTGCTGCGACAACCACCGCAACGGCTGTCTACACATCTGTTGCTGATAACGCCGCAACTTTTGCGGTTGCGCCTTCCAGCACAGCAGTTGCTGAAACGTCCGTGGTCACGTTTGGCGCTTTGGCTGCAGGTCAAAAAGCGACCGTTAACGGTTTGACTTTCACAGCGACTGCCGCCATGACCTCGGCACAAGTGGCATCAGCCTTTTCAAGCCTGACGAGCGGCATGCTTGCCGCCACGGCAACCAGCACCAACACAACCAGCGCAGCCTTAGGGACTTACAGCGGTACCTTCACGGCAGGTTTTACAACAGGGGCGCTCAGTGGCTCCACGGTGACAGCGACGTCTACGACCAGCGCCAACGTCACTGACATCGCCATCACCGCCCGGAAATTTGACAACCTAGCGATCGCTATCAACGCTAAAACCAGCACAACGGGTGTGACGGCTGTTAACACGTCGGGTTCGGTGGCATTGACCGGTGCCAGTATCAACCTCGGTACAACGGCGAACAGCACCAAGGCCATCACGGGCATCAGCTCGACTGTCACGGTCACCGTGGCCGCCGGTTACGACACCCCTCAGGGCTTGGTCGATGCCATCAACGACGCGGACCTCGCGGTCACGGCCCGGCTGGTCAACACCGGCAGCACATCTTCTCCGTCTTATAAGGTTGTGTTCTCTGGCGCTGAAGGTTCAGACGGCGCATTCAGCATGAGTACCACCCCTGCCACAGTGCTCACTGCACTCAACTTCACCGAAACGGCCGCGGTCGACGCGGTGCTGACCGTTGATGGCGTGTCTTACACGCGTACTTCCAACACCGTGACCGACGCCATTGAGGGCGTCACGCTCACCCTTAACTCAACCACCACAACGGCTGCCAGTGTCAATTTGACGCGAGACACAACGGCGATCAAAACCAAGATCAATGACTTGGTCACGGCCTACAACGATGTCAACAACATCCTCACCGAGGTCAGTAACTCAAAATCAACGCTAGACACCTACGGCGCCACCTTGGTGGGTGACTCCGTCGTCCGCCAAGTCCGCTCACAGCTGCGCGAAATGCTGTTGGGCCAGTCGTCGTCTCCGGGTACCAACGTCAGTGCGCTATGGCAGATGGGTCTGAGCATTGACCGCACCGGTGTCATGACGCTGAATTCCACCAAGCTCGACGCCGCACTGACCAGCAACTTCAAAGACGTGGTCACCACTTTCACCGGCAACCAGAACAACCGCAGCGCCACCAGCCCACCTTTCAGCACCAGCGCAGGTTACGCCTCCGCCACCACAAGCATCAACGCTGACGCCGCTTTTTCTGTCTCACTGGTGAACGGCTCGGGTACTTTTGTGGTTCCGATTGCCGTTGGCAGCACCACACCGCAAGGCGTGGTCGACGCCATCAATGCCAGCAGCCAAGGTTTTTCAGCGCAACTGGTGCAAGACTCCACGGGCACGGCACCTTACAAAATCATGGTCATGGGCAGCACGGGCTCGTCCGGTTTCACCATTTCTGCGACTGACGCCGTGGGTACTGCCGTGACTGGCTTGACCTTTGCGGCCAACGGCGCGGGCATTGCCGGCGATGCCTTTAGAAAAATCTCAGCCCTGCTAGCGCCAGACGGTGCCTTGCTCACCCAAACCGCCACCGCCACCACGCAAGCCGACAAACTCAAGGCCACCTTGGAGGTCTTGCAGACCCGCATGGAAGCTCTGTTGGCCCGTTACACCAAGCAGTTTGCCGCCATGGAAAGCCTGGTCGGCAACATCAACAGCCAGAAAACCAGCCTGAAAACCAGCTTCGACGGCATGATGTCGATCTACACCAACCAGTAAATTGAACTTAAGAGGTGCTCCGCTTTTTGCGGGTCCCGCTCGAGCCTAGGGCTAAACCTGATGGCGATTCAACAAACCGCCCAGACACAAACTTGTGAAGCACGCTGGCAATCAGGGTCTGGTAGGGCATACCTTCTTCAAGCGCGCGGGCTTGAATATCCATCAAGTCTGGGGTGGACAGCCGAATATTGACCCTTTTTTCCTTGCGAAAAGTAGCTGAGGCAGCAGCTTTGAATTTAGCCAATGTTGCTTTAGAGGGGGAGGTTGACTTCAGTTCGCCCTTTTCGTAGGCGTCCAAGATCTCTTTTTCAAATGCATCAGGTTTTTTCATCAGGGTTGCTCCTCAGCAAGTAGTCTAGTGTTGCCTTTCGGCTCGGAATCACGGTTTTAAGAAAATAGTGATCCGACTCTTCAACGTAAGGCACTAAGTAAACATAGTTGTCGAATGCCACAATCAGAACAGACTGATTTGGATATTTCACTGCGTTCGGGTGCCGCAATTCGTCCAGCAGACCATCGGCCTCGATCGCCAGTGCGATAACCTCAAAGGAAATGCCGCATTCAACTTTCAAAGCATCGTTCTTATCTGGGTTCCAGCGAAACGGTTTCATACGAACAGATTAACTTAATGTGTGCCTATTGTCACCTAAAAATTCATCATCAGTGCAAGCGAAGATCCCGTCATTGCAAGCCAGATTCCCCGTCATTGCGAGCGCAGCGCGGCAATCCATGACCGCTGGATTGCCGCGCTGCGCTCGCAATGACGAAACTTAACTTGTCAATCTTGCGTTTTTGCCACTCGGCACGACTCTGTTCAAGATGCCGCTCAAACCATCACGTAGTAACATGTCTACATTATTCCCAGGGAGGTGCCGCCATGACCATCACGACCTTGACAAGCCGAGAATTCAACCAAGCCGCGAGCGAGGCAAAACGGGCTGCCAACAACGGGCCGGTGTTCATCACCAACCGCGGCAGACCGGCTCATGTGCTGATGAGCTTTGAGGACTATCAGCGGCTCACCAAGCAGCGGCGCAACATTGCCGATGCGCTGGCGATGCCTGGTCTTGCCGACATTGAGTTTGAACCGCCGCGTGTGACCATCACCCCCCGGCCGGTTGATTTTTCATGATGTTTATTCTCGATACCCATGTGGTGTCTGAACTGCGCAAGGTGCGACTGGATAAGGCCGATGTGAATGTGACGGCATGGACGCAAAGCGTGGATGCTGCAGATCTTTTTGTGTCGGCTATCACCATCATGGAACTGGAGCTGGGTGTTCTGTCGATTGAGCGAAAGGACGCCACCCAGGGGGCCATGCTGCGTTCTTGGCTAGAGCAACACGTTTTGCCTGAGTTCTCTGGGCGCACGCTGCCTGTTGATACCGCCGTGGCGCAACGCTGTGCCCGGTTGCATGTCCCCGACAAGCGAGGCGAGCGTGATGCACTGATCGCGGCAACCGGTCTTGTGCACGGCATGACGGTGGTGACTCGCAACATCGCTGATTTCAAGCCCACGGGCGTCAAGGTCATCAATCCATGGGAGGCCCAGTAACATGGCGTCCCGTCATTGCGAGCGCAGCGCGGCAATCCAGCGGCAATAGATTGCCGCTTTGTGCTCGGAATAACGAATTTTTTGAAATAAATCACAAGTTCCGCTCAAGTTCCCAGATCTGCCTCCGATTCAACATGACCAAAACACCACTTTCTTGTCTAGAGGGTGGCTACGTCATCCGTTTTAACGGCGGGATTGGAAGGAATTCATCATGCTTGATATTCAAGGCGGTCTTCGGGTCGCCACTGCCCCTGTACCAACGCCCCAGGTAGCTTCGGCGGGTGTGGCCGCTGCTGTGGCCCCGCCTCCAGAGGCGCCAAAGGTCATGCCTGTGCCGCGTGCGGACATCAAGGTGGACACCGAGGTTCTGCGCAAAAACCTCAATGAAGCCATTGGTCGACTGAACCAGATGATGCAAGACGGCGGTCGTGGTTTGAACTTCATGATGGACGAAAAACTCGGACGGCCTATCGTCACTGTGGTCAATCAAGAGACTGGCGAAGTGGTGCGACAAATACCGAACGATGTCATTGTGAAGTTGGGCCACAGCATTGAAGACCTCAAGGGTGTTCTGCACAGCTCCATGATTTGAGGCCTTGCTCAAGTATCTTTTACATCGCCTTTCTCTCGTCTTTATTAGGCTTTATTTGCCTTCGAAATTTAACCCCTTTATTGGGATGTTGCTAATCGAGCCGGTTTAATCCTGCCTTATTTGGCACCGTGGTCCTGGCTTCAATCACTATATGTAGTTATTGCAGTTCTTGCTGACTATCGCCCTCGCTCAATCTTTCTGACTTGTTTGCCACGCTTGACCCAAGCGCTTCGGCCGGTTTGGAGTTCCCCTTTTTGACGCATTCAATATCGCACAGTCGCGCCCTAGGCCGTGGCGCGTCGACTTGACTCCCTCTTGAAAAGCTTATTTAGTTTCAATTATTTTAATGATAATTTAAATTAAAATAAACTTAGTGCATATATTGATTAAATAATACGTAGCATATATTTGTTGCAATAAGTGATATCAATAAATTAATTAAAATAATTACAAATTTAAATTATCGAAATACTCGTCAAGGATACTAAAGTAAATAATAACTGGGACGAATCATTGAGTAACAAGATTTCAGATTGGCGTCTTGTCAACTTCGTAAACACCTCTTGAAGGAGATAGTCCATGTCAGTTATCAATACCAACGTCAAAGCGCTCACGGCACAAGCCTCTTTGAGCAACGTGAACAAAACCATGTCTACCGCCATGGAACGTCTCTCCACCGGTAGCCGCATCAACAGCGCTAAGGACGATGCTGCCGGCATGGCCATCACCCTGCGCATGACGTCCGACATTCGCGGCTTTGCGGTCGCTATCCGCAACGCCAACGACGGTATCTCGATGGCCCAAACGGCTGAAGGCGGCTTGGGTCAAATCAACGACATGCTGCAGCGCATGCGTGAACTCGCCGTTCAGTCTTCAAACTCGTCTGCTTCGCCAGACAACCGCGCCGCTTCACAACTCGAAGTAACCCAGCTCAAGCAAGAAATTGACAGCATCGCTTCGCGCACCAACTTCAACAGCATCAAACTGCTGGACGGTACTGCCTCCAAGTTGACTTTGCAAACTGGCGTGAACGCCGGCGACACCATGACCATGAAGATTGACTCGGCCAGCACCAAAGACATTGGTGTTGGTGCCCGTCCATCGTTAACTGCGACTGGATCTTCCGGAACTGCTGCTGCTGTGGCAACGAATTTGGCCGCTGGTGACTTGGTCATCAATGGCGTCACTGTTGGTGCCAGTCTGGCGGCCAGCGACTTGTTGTCTTCGGGTGACAAATCTTCGAGCGCAATCGCCAAAGTGGCTGCGATCAATTTGGTGTCGGCCACATCGGGTGTCACCGCCACCGTCGGTACAACCACTGTTTCTGGTGCTGCCATGACTGCTGCCGCACTGACGGGCACGATCAGCGTCAATGGCGTGGCTACCAGCTCTTTCACCACCACCACGGATGCCGGTGTCAGCCGTGCCTACACCGCGGCGGCAATCAATGCTATTTCTGCACAAACTGGCGTGACCGCCACCGACACAGGCGATATCAACAAAGGTGTGGTGCTGTCGGCCGCAGACGGCCGCAACATCACCATCGCCTACACCACTTTGACCAGTGCCAGCACGGGTGTGGGTGCAGCAGCTGCTTACACGGGCACATACCAGATGGCGAGTTCCTCTGGCGAAAAAATCAATATTTCCACCACATCGAGCGGCACATTGGCCAATTCAGGTCTGTCGGAAGGTTCATACACTTCCAATGTTTCCTCTGTCACGTCAGTTGCCCGGGCAACCGCCAGCAACTTGGCCACGGTAGCCACTGCATCAGGTGTTTTGCTCGCAGGTACTTTAAGCATCAATGGCACCGCTGTTGATGCCTCCATATCTGCTTCAGACACGGCCTCTGACACCACTGCTGCGTCATCGACGAAAGCCGCCAGCGCTATTGCCATCGCTGCGGCGATCAATGGCAAGACAAGTGCAACGGGTGTGACCGCTAAGGCTGAAGCCAATGTAATTGTTGGAACAACATTCACGGCCATTGTTGCTGCGACTAAATCTCTTTTTATCAACGGTGTGACGGTCGCCATCAGCACGACAGCATCGAGCACACGCGGCGATGTCGTTGATGTGATTAACGCCTACGCTGGTCAGACGGGTGTTGTCGCTTCGGACAACGGCAAAGGTTTGACATTGACTGCCCAAGACGGTCGTAACATTTCCTTGGCGTCTACGGGCACGGCTGCCTCAGATTACGGCATTCTTGCGGGTGCCATCTTGGCAACAGGTGGTGCAGCGGCTACTGCAGTCACCAGCTACGCCAAAGTGAGCTTGAGTTCTGACAAAAGCTTCACCTTGGCGGGTGGTTCTGAAGGCAATGCCAACTTTGCGCTCCTCGGTCTGAAAACTGGCACGGCTGGCGGTTCAGACAACGGCGCCAAAGTGGCCGATCTGGATGTTTCCACTATCAATGGTGCTCAAACAGCCATCACGGCTCTGGATGCAGCCCTCAAATCGGTTTCTTTGGGTCAAGCCAAGCTGGGTGCTTACCAAAACCGCCTTGATGCTGCTGTCTCTAACCTGACCGTTGCCAACCTGAACATGTCTGCTTCCCGCAGCCGTATTCAAGACACTGACTACGCCACGGAGAGTACCAACCTCGCCAAGTCGCAGATCATCTCGCAAGCCGCAACGGCCATGTTGGCACAAGCCAACCAGTCCGCCCAAGGCGTGCTGGCCTTGCTGAAGTAAGACTATAAAGACCAGCCCTGAGAGGGGCGGGGCAGGGTGAAACCTGCTCTTTTTTGAAAAGCCGTCTGCTTGCAGGTGGCTTTTTTTTCGTCCGTTCTTCGCGCGGATATCACATTTTTATGACAAACAGTTAAATTTATTGAAACTATCAAGAAATAAAAAATAACTTCAAGAATTGCTTAAGAAAAAGACGATGACACCGATTCTTTGCATAACAAGATTTCAGATTGGCGTCTTGTCCACTTCTTAAACACCTCTTGAAGGAGATAGTCCATGTCAGTTATCAACACAAACGTCAAAGCTCTCACGGCGCAAGCCTCTTTGAGCAGCGTGAACAAAACCATGTCAACCGCCATGGAGCGCCTGTCCACCGGTAGCCGCATCAACAGCGCCAAAGACGACGCTGCCGGCATGGCCATCACTCTGCGCATGACCTCCGACATTCGCGGTTTTGCAGTCGCTATCCGCAACGCCAACGACGGCATCTCGATGGCCCAAACGGCTGAGGGCGGCTTGGGTCAAATCAACGACATGCTGCAGCGCATGCGTGAACTCGCTGTTCAGTCTTCCAACTCATCAGCTTCGCCAGACAACCGCGCCGCTTCACAACTCGAAGTGACCCAGCTCAAGCAAGAGATTGACAGCATCGCTTCGCGCACCAACTTCAACAGCATCAAACTGCTGGACGGCACAGCCTCCAAATTGACATTGCAAACTGGCGTGAACGCCGGTGACACCATGACCATGAAAATTGACTCTGCCAGCACCAAAGACATTGGTGTGGGTGCTCGTTCTTCATTAACAGCGACTGGTTCTTTCAACGCATCTGCAGGGTCTCTGGCCACAAATTTGGCCGCTGGTGACCTCGTCGTCAATGGCGTCACTGTTGGCGCCAGCCTAGCAGCGAGCGACTTGCTTTCCTCTGGTGACAAGTCTGCAAGTGCCATTGCCAAGGTTGCTGCTATTAATTTGGTTTCTGCACAATCAGGTGTTACTGCGACCGTTGGTTCGACAACTGTTGCGGGTACGGCTTTCGTTGCTGCTGCCGCTGCTTCCGGCACGATCACGGTTAACGGTGTTGCAACGAGTGCATTTGCCGTTACTGCTGATGCAGGCGTTAGCCGAGCTAATTCTGTGGCGGCCATTAATGCGATCTCTGCGCAAACTGGCGTTAAAGCGATTGATACCGGTGATATCAACAAAGGTGTAGTGCTGGAAGCCGCGGACGGCCGAAATATAACCATTGCGATCGGCACGCATACTGCAGCATCTACGGGTGTGGGTACTATTGGCGTGCACAGCGGTACATATCAGTTGGCTAGTTCTTCTGGTGATCCAATTTCCATTTCTACGTCATCCAGTGGCACTCTGGCAAATGCTGGACTGTCGGCCGGAACTTATACGGCCAATGTCTCAGGAGTCACGTCTGTTGTACGTGCGGCAGCTAGTAGCTTAGCAACAGTTGCTTCAGCATCTGGTGTCTTACTAGGCGGTACTTTGACAATCAATGGCACTGCTATTGATGCCGCCGTTGCAGCATCTGACACAGCATCAGATATCATTGCTGTGTCATCTACAAAAGCAGCTAGCGGCATTGCTATAGCAGCGGCTATCAATGCAAAGACTGGCACGACGGGTGTCACGGCTAAGGCTGAAGCGAACGTGATTGTTGGAACAGCTGATTTCAGTGCTACAGCTCTAGCAGCACAAAAGCTATGGGTGAACGGTGTTTCAATCGTGGTCACAACAACAGCAACATCCACACGCGGCGATGTTGCAGCGATCATTAACAATTACTCAGGTCAAACGGGTGTTGTGGCTTCAGACAACGGTAAAGCATTGACACTAACGGCTGCAGATGGTCGTAATATTTCCATAGCTTCTGAGAGCGGTACTGCGGCTAATTTTGGTATTCTTGCTGGCGCAATGACAGCAGCTGGAGCTGATAACACTACTGGCAAGACGACCTATGCCAAGGTCAGCTTGAGTTCTGACAAAAGCTTCACACTGGCAGGGGGTTCTGAAGGCAATGCCAATTTCGCGTTGCTTGGCTTTAAAACTGGGACTGTGGGCGGCAAAGAGAACGGCGTCAAAGTTGCAGACGTCGATGTTTCCACTATCAGTGGTGCCCAGACAGCCATCACGGCTCTGGACTCAGCACTCAAATCGGTTTCTTTGGGTCAAGCCAAGCTGGGTGCTTACCAAAACCGCCTTGACGCTGCAGTCTCTAACCTGACAGTCGCCAACCTGAACATGTCTGCGTCCCGCAGCCGTATTCAGGACACTGATTACGCCACGGAAAGTACCAACCTCGCCAAGTCGCAGATCATCTCGCAAGCCGCAACGGCCATGTTGGCCCAAGCCAACCAGTCCGCTCAAGGCGTGCTGGCCTTGCTGAAGTAAGTCTCTGAAAGTTCAGCCCTGAAAAGGGCAGGGGGCCGGGTTACACCGGCCCCTTTTTCGTTTGTGACCAGTTGTTATGCATTAGGCAATTGCGCATGTAGTTGCATCCTTTGCGAGGAGATTTAAAGGGGCATTGGGCTTTGACTGTGAATGGAAACTGGCGCTTGGTTTTTACCTTCGGTGGTCAAGACGCTGTGCTTGTCGATTACCGCGATGACCACTGAGGATAACTATGACTCGTATGCACAACCCGCCACACCCCGGCGAAGTCCTTCGTGAATACTTAGGCGACATTACTGTGACACAGGCAGCTTTGAAGTTGGGCGTTAACCGGGTGACACTTTCTCGTGTGGTGACGGGGTCATCGGGTATTTCTGCAGACATGGCATACCGTCTTGGGGACGCTTTTGGCACCAGCCCTGAACTCTGGGCCGGCATGCAGTTGCAATACGACCTGTGCCAAGCAGGGAAGTTAAAGCGACCCAAGATTCAACGCATGGCGGCTTAGGAAATGCCGTGAACGCGGGCGAAAGGTCGGCGGGTTCAGTCGAAGATATTCCCAGCCTAAGCTTTAGAGGTTGAGAGCCCTGAGATGGACAGAGCAGGGCGATTTCTTACTTTTGCCAAATTTTGCCAAAAGCCATAAAATGCGCCCATGAGCACAATGAACATATCCTTGCCAGAATCGCTGAAATCCTTTGTCGATGAACAGGTGACGCAGCGAGGTTTTGGGACCAGCAGTGAGTACGTGCGTGAGTTGATCCGTAAAGACGCAGATCTATTGCAATTGCGTCAAGTGCTACTCAAAGGCGCTAGCTCTGACCCGGCGGCCCCGGTCGATGCTCATTACTTCTCGGCGCTGCGTGATCGTGTGCAAAAGCATGCATGCGAATGAGGGTTAAGCCCATCGTTCCGCGGAGTGAGGCTAACCGGGATGTTGATGACGCGATTGATCACTATTTGACGGAGAACGCCGAGCAAGCTGCATTGGGGTTTATTGATGCGCTTGAAAAGGCCTACACCCACATCGCACGCAGCCCGGCCACGGGATCGCCACGTTACGCCCACGCGTTGAACATTCCGGGCCTTCGCTTTTGGCCACTGACCCGCTACCCGTATCTTGTGTTCTTCATTGAACGGGATGACCACGTAGATGTCTGGCGTGTTTTGCATGGCCAACGAGATATTCCGTCCTGGCTTGTTGACGGCGGTCAGTCCGAACATTAGGCTGGTCAATCCGGTTGCGCCTAATTGACGACATTCGGCAAGCAGCGTGAGGCTTGCCCTACACTTGCACGCTTAACTGTGTAGGAGTTCACACATGGCTACTAACTTGGCTTTAGATGATGGTTTGATAGAAGAAGCTCGCCAGCTAGGCGGGCTGCGGACCAAAAAAGATGTGGTGACACAAGCCTTGCTGGAATACGTTCAGCGGCGCAAGCAACTCAAGCTGTTGGATTTGTTTGGCACGGTGGATTTTGCAGAGGACTTTGACGCTAAAGCGCAGCGGGCTGTGGGTCGCAAGCCGTCAGCTGAGCTGTGAAAGTCCTGGTTGACACCTCGGTGTGGTCTTTGGCACTTCGTCGGCCGGCCAACCATCCATTGAGCCCGGAGCAAAGGTCAACGGTCAGTGCGCTGGGCGACTTGGTCCGTGATGGTCGGGCGATGATGATCGGGGCCATCCGGCAAGAGCTGCTATCGGGCATCAAAACAGAAAGTCAGTTTGAGGTTGTGCGCGATAGTCTCGGTGCTTTTGACGATGTGCTGTTGTCGCGGGAAATTTATGAGTCAGCAGCCCAAGCTTTCAACAGCTGTCGCGCCAATGGGGTCCAGGGCTCCAACACAGATTTTTTGATCTGCGCCGTTTCAATGTTTCACCATGTACCGATTTTTAGCCTGGACGGTGATTTCAAGATGTACCAACGGTGGTTGCCGGTTCTTCTTTATGTCGATCCTTCGCCGCATTAACGCGTCTCCGATTTAAAGCGCCATGGCCGCCCGCCGCTCAGCGGTCACGCTTTGCCGCAAGAGCGGCCATTTCTGGGCTTAAAGAGGCCATAAACGGCCGAAACAGCCTGGCATCACTTTTGCAAACAGGAACAGGGAAGCCGCACACAGCCGTGTGCTGTCGATCCGCCGACATCCACCCGTTACCTGCCAGGAGTGATTTATGAACCCCGAATTTCAACTGATCGTGAAGCAAGCTGCTGCCGGTCAATCGCTTACTTTCAAAGATGTGTCGCGTTTTTCGCCGAGCGACATTCGCCTTGGCATTCAGTGGCTGATGGCCGAAGAGCAAAACGACTTGGCGCAGGCCTTGGCCGATGCAGGCATTGCCCTGTATCCGCAGAGCGAAGACATTTTGGCCATGGGTGGTTTGCTGGCCATGACGCGGCAAGACTGGTCGCTGGCGATTGAGCTGCTGCGTGATCTGCGTTTGGTTCAACAAGACCTGACCCAGCCCATGACTTACCGCATGTTGGCTCGCGCGCTGTATTGCAACCTAGACCCGGCAGAAGCCATCCAGGTGGTGGAGCAGGGTCTGGCCTTTTGGCCTGCAGATGCCGACCTGTTGCAAGAGCGTGAAGTGATGGCCGAACACCTCATGGCCATGCCGGCGTCAGGCCTGCACAGCTAAACAACGGCGCCATGTGGAGCGGCAAACAGAGGTGATGAGCGGCAAATAACTGCCGTTTTGCGCCCAGGTTTGGCCGCTTTCGCAAGGTGACGAAGGTTGGCACTGTTTATGCAGTTGCTTTGCCGTAGTGGCAGGCTTGCCAACCGATTCAGGAGAAAAACATGTCCGTGATCAATACCAACGTTAAAGCGCTGTATACCCAAGCAGCGATGAAAACGACTGACCGTGCCAGTTCGATTGCGATGCAGCAGCTGTCCACCGGCAAGCGCATCAACTCGGCGAAGGACGATGCTGCGGGCTTGGCTATTTCGACCCGTATGACGCAGCAAATACGCAGCTTGAACCAAGCCATGCGCAATGCCGGCGACGCGGTGTCGTTGATTCAGACGGCGGAGGGCGCGACCAGCCAGATCACAAACATGTTGCAACGCATGCGAGAGCTGTCGATTCAGGCCATCAATGACACCAACGCGACCGACCAGCGTGGCTATTTGGATCTGGAGTTTCAACAGCTGAAGCAAGAAATTGTGCGGATTGCCGACACCACAGAATGGAACGGCTTTCCCATCTTGAACGGCACCACCGGCGAGCGCGTGGGAGAGCGGCCGGTTTACAAGGCCACCTCCGCCGGGACGTCAACCGATGGTTTGACCTACGCGGCTGGGACGGTGACCAAGGTTGGGCACGCGGGAACTATAGCAAGTATGGTGGGGACTCTTGCCAAGGCCGGCACGGTGAGTATCGTCGGTGACAGCGCTACCGCCGCCACGGCCACACTGACTCTCACAGATGGCTCCAAGACGACCATTCCGGGTGTCGTTGTAGCAGGCCCTCCTAGCACCATCACGTTTACCAACAGTGCCTTGACGGGTGGCGCTGGTACCGGTACTTTTGTCATTACATCCGATGCAGCTTTCATCAAAGATCAAGTTTTGTCTTTTACCGTCAGCCGCGCCTTCACCCCAGTTGCGGCCATGGCGTCGAATGACGTTCAGATCAATGGCGTCACCATCGGCGCTTCTTACGCGGCTGACGACAAATTTTCGCCAGCAGCCTCTGCCGCTGCCAGTGCCATTGCCCGTGCCGCAGCGATCAATCTCGCCACTGCCGCCACGGGTGTGTCGGCCGTGGTCAATGCCAACGTCATGTCCGGTAGCGCCATGGTGATTACCTCAGTAACGGCCACTGGCACAGTGACCATCAACGGCTTCACCTCCGCGTCCATCACCACAGCGGCCAACAACACGCGCGAGTCGCGCGCAGCAGTGGTCAGCGCGATCAATGCCATCAGCGCCCAAACCGGCGTGGTGGCCATTGACAATATCAACGACACCCAAGGCATTCGCCTGGAAGCGGCGAACGGCCGCAATATTGAGGTGGCGTTTAACAGTCTCGGCAGTTCTTCTGCCGATTTTGCCGCTCGTACCGGTCTGAGAGAAGGCTTGCAGGTCGGCACCTATTCACTGGAAACCTCGGTTGAAAAGCCGCTGAAAGTCACCAGCGTGTCGACGGGCGACTGGACCCGCGTAGGTCTCAAGCCTGCAGACTACAGCGTTAACCAAGCGGTCATTAACACTGGCGTGCGGCCCGCGGTGACAGATGCGGCCTTGATCAAGACGCTGGGTGTTGGCGACTTGTCGATCAATGGCGTTGCGATTCGTGCAACGACCCCGAACGACGATAAATTTAGCAGCACCACATCGCTGACCAGTTCAAAGTCCGCCAGTGCTATAGCCATTGCCGCTGCCATCAATGAAAGCCGTGCGTTGACGGGTGTGACGGCCAAAGCGAATTCGGTCTCAACAAGCGGAACCACCACGGTGGTCCACGCCGCTTTGAACGGAACCCAATCCCTGATCGTCAACGGTGTGAATGTCCAGGTCGTATTTTCGTCAACTGAAACGGCCGCTGAGCGCCGGACCAAAGTGATTGAGGCGGTGAATCTGTCTTTCGGCCAGCACGGTGTGATGGCCAGCGAATCGGGCACGGGTGGTGTCACGCTGACAACGCCAGACGGTCGTAATTTGTCTGTCGCCTACAACACGACGGTTTCCAACCTGATTGCGTCTGGTTTTGGCTTGGGCATAGGCACTGCTGATACTGCCGGCGTCAAAGGGGCTGGCGGTGTCGATGCGACTTATACCGGCGCTCCAACCCTCTACGGCTCGGTTTCTTTAACCGCCGACGCAGCTCCTAAACAACCGCCTGCAGGTGCCGCTCCGAGCAACGGTGCACCGCCGCCTTATGTGAGCAAAACCTTCACGGTTGAAGCCGGTGTGAATGGCTTTAGCACTGAGGGCGACTTTAAATCGCTGGGTTTCCAAGCAGGAACATTTGGTGGTGACGTCAACGAAGCCACCAGCAAGATGACCCCGCCGCGCACTGGTCGGATGAGTTTTCATGTGGGTGCCAGCGCTAACCAAACTATCACCATTGACTTGGCAGACTTTGGTAAAGGCGGCCCGATCACTGGCGCCATCACCGGAGATTCCGGCAAGACACCGGCTGATGTGCACATCAGCACTGGCATTGCCGCCAAGTCGGTTCTGGCTTTGTTGGATGTGGCGATGGACAAGCTCAATGGCGCACGTGGCACGATGGGTGCAGTCATGAACCGACTCGAACATGTGATCGACAACTTGTCGAACGTGGTCATCAACACAGAGGCCTCGCGCAGCCTAATTTTGGATGCTGATTACGCGTCCGCCAGCTCTGAGTTGTCGCGCACGCAAATCATGAAGCAGGCTGCCACGGCGGTGCTGGCGCAGGCCAACACCGACCAGCAGACAGTCCTCAAACTGCTGCAATGAGCCTCTTGAATGGCAACACCGTCGCGCCGAAGGATCGCCCTGATTGCTGGAAGTGTCAGCATTTCGCGGTCAGTTGGGATCCGAAGCTGCCTTACCTGTGTCGGTTGATTGGCTTCAAGTCGAAAGGCATTCCCGCGCTTGAAGTGATGCGAATTGACGGAAAACCCTGCGAAGGATTTGCCGCCAAACCGACAGCCCCTGTGAAACCAGCCGCTCAGGTGTCGGAATTACGTCGCTAGCAGCGGACGCAGCCTCAGTGGACTCATTAAATTGAATACCTAGGTAGTCAATAAAAGGTGGCACGACCTTTGCTCAACAGACTCATATTCTGTTTTGAGGCATAGACCGCAATGAGCCCTTCCTTGATCGCGCAACAAGCCCTGTGGCTGGACCCGTTCCAGCCGCTGGCGGATGCCGTGCAGGCGCAACTGGCCGCAGGCGGTTTGACGGTTCACGCCGTTTCAACACTTGAAGAACTGCAAGTGAAGCTGGCAGGTGCCGACCTGTTGGTGGTTCGATTGGGTGACAACATTGAGTTGCTGCAAGAGCTGCAGGCGCTGACGGTGACGCTTGGCTTTGAGTTGCCCATTGTCTGCCGGGTCGATCGCCGGCACTTGGAGTTGGTGGTGGCTGCCATGCGCCAAGGCGCGTTGCATGTGTTGCCGGCCGATGAGTGGTCGGTTGAGGCCTGGCAAGGTGTGCTGGCCTTGCGAGAAGCGCCTCAGGCAACGGCCCGTCCAACGCCTAAAGTCACCGGCGCACCCCGCAGTGTGGTTTATGTGGACCCGGTCAGCCAGCATTTGTTTGCCTTGGCACAACGTGTAGCGATGGCCAATGTGACGGCCTTGATTGAAGGCCCGACCGGTGCCGGTAAAGAGGTTTTGGCGCGTGTGTTGCATGAGTCTTCGGCGCGCGCGCGTGGCCCCTTTGTGGCGCTCAACTGCGCGGCCTTGCCCGAGCACTTGATTGAAGACATGTTGTTTGGCCACGAGAAGGGCGCTTTCACGGGGGCCCATAAAGAACATCACGGCATGTTTGAACAAGCCCAAGGTGGCACGCTTTTTCTGGACGAAATTGGCGAGATGCCGATTCACCTGCAGGCCAAACTGCTGCGCATTTTGCAAGAGCGGCAAGTGGTCCGGCTCGGTGGCGAGCGACCGATTGACCTCGATGTTCGGTTGGTGGTGGCGACCAATAAAGATTTGCGTGTCGCTATTGCGGCGCGTGAGTTCCGCGAAGACCTGTACTTTCGCATCAGCACCTTCAAGCTGCGCGTGCCGCCTTTGCGCGAGCGGCCCGGCGATATTTTGCCGCTGGTGGCGCGTCTGCTGGCCCGTCATGCCAACAACAACCGCACATTGAGCATCAATGCGCCGGCGCAGGCTTGCCTGCAAGCTTATGCTTGGCCGGGCAACGTGCGCGAACTCGAAAACGTGGTCTTGCGCGCCTTGGTGCTGTGCAGTGACGACCTGATCACCCCCGCGCATTTGATGTTTGACGAGGCTTTGCCATCACCCACACAGCCAATGGCAACCCAGCTGCAACCCGTGTTGGCAGCGGTGCAACCCGCTAAGGCGACACCTGCGATGCAAAGTGCAGAAGCTTTTTATTCAGCGCCTCTGCCTGACTTTCTCAAGGCTGACACAGCGTGGAGCGCCGAAGCGATGTTGGCGACAACGCCTGCCCCGGACAGTGGCAACTTGCAAGAGGCGGTCAAGTCGAATGAACACCAGCTGATCATGGCCGCCATCCAGTCCACCTTCAGCCGCATGGAAGCTGCCCGCAAGTTGGGCATCAGCCCGCGCACGCTGCGCTACAAGCTGGCCAAACTCAAGGGCCAAGTGCTCATGAGCACGGCCGACTGACACCCCAGACCAAGCAAGGGAACACCCAATGATCGAAAAAGCCACTTCTAGCGCCAACATTCAATCGATGTTGCAAACACTGCGCACGCACGCGAGCCAGGCTGGCGGCAACATCCAGGGCCTGAGCACCGACGCCCCCGAAAAAATTGGTTTTTCAGATGCCGTGAAGCAGATGTTCAACCAGGTCAATGCGACGCAGCAAAACTCGCGCGCCATGACCGAAGCCTATGAGCGCGGCGAAGACATTCCTCTGACAGACGTCGTGCTCGGCATGCAGAAGTCATCGCTGTCCTTTGAAGCCACTTTGCAGGTTCGCAACAAGGTGCTGAAGGCGTATGAAGACATCATGAACATGCCGGTTTAAGACCTGCCTGAAAGACCCTGACCATGGCCACCAGTTCAACCACTCTGTCCCCGAACGCCTTTGGCGTGGGCTCCGCTGCGGGTGCCGTGCCGGCACTTGCCAATGGCGGCACGTTGCGCGCCAACCCGTCTGACGCTGCTAACACCTTTGCGGGCGGTGGCGGTGCCATGGTGACGACCGGTTCTGGCCCCTTCGCCATCATCAACCAGACGATGATGAATCCCAACATCAAAAAGGCGCTGCCTTTCATGGTGATGGCTATCGTGCTGTTGCTGTTTGTCGCTGTTTACACAGCGGTCAATGCGCCGACATACCGGCCTATCGTGGCCGGCATGACAGAGGCCGACCAACAACTCGCTTTTGACGCCCTTAAAACAGCGGCCTTCAATCCAGTTCTGGATACCACCAACGGGCAGATCACGGTACCGTCGAAGCGTTACCACGAAGCGCGTATTTTTCTGGCCTCTAAAGGCCTGCCAAAAACCGGCCAGAGCGGCATGGACTCTTTGAAAGACCAGTCGTCGATGACGACCAGCCAGTTCATGGAGCAGGTGCGTTACACCGCAGCCATTGAGCAAGAGTTGGTGCGCAGTATTTTGCAGATTGACTCGATTGCGGCGGCACGGGTTCACTTGGCGTTGGCCAAGCAGTCGGCCTTTGTGCGCGACCGCACGCCGCCTAAAGCGTCTGTGGTGGTGACGCCGCAGCCGGGCCGCATGATGACGCCTTCACAGGTGCAAGCGGTGGTGCATTTGGTGGCCTCGAGTGTGCCGCTGTTGACCCCTGACAACGTGGCGGTGGTGGACAACCTCGGCAAGCTGATCACTGACTCAGCGACGGATTCAGCGCTTGGGCTGACGAGCGCACAAACGCAGCACAAGCAAAAAATGGAAGAGGTTTATCGCCAACGCGTGAACCAGATCTTGATGCCGATTGCTGGCGACGCGAACGTGCGCTCACAGGTGAATTTGCAGCTTGACTTCAGCCAGACCGAAGTCACCACCGAAGATTTTGACACCCGCGACAAAGGCCCTAAGACGCGTTCTGAAGTGCTCAGCGAAGACCGCAATACAAGCAAAGACGCCGCCGGTATTCCGGGTGCTTTGTCCAACACACCACCGCCAGCACCGGCCGCAGCACCTAATGCGGCTGCAGCGGCGACACCGCCGGCGACAGATGACAAGAGCTTGTTGACGAACCGCAGCACCCGTAACTACGAACTCGACCGTTCTGTGCGCCATGTGAAAAGTGCCACCGGCACGGTGGAGCGCTTGAGCGTGGCGGTGGTGATCAACGAACGCCAGCCAACGCCGCAACCCAAGAACGACAAGGGCGAAACGCCAGAGGCCAAAGCCAACCTTTACACGCCTGAAGAAATGGAACGCATGCAAAGCCTGGTGCGCAGCGTGGTGGGTTTCAACGAAGCCCGCGGCGACGTTGTCACGGTGATTCCTGCGCGTTTTGAAGCTGAACCGGTGTTTGACATGAGTGTGGTTTGGTACAAGGACGAAGTCCTGATGAACCAGATCAAGAGCGGCGTGATCGGGCTGGTGTTCGTGGCGTTCTTGCTGTTGGTGGTGCGTCCGGCGGTGATGCATCTGCTGGGTCGCGAACAGGCGGCAGCAGAGGCTGCTGCCACCTTGCTGATAGAGCAAGCGAAGCCGATGCCGGATGGTGAACTGAGCGCGGCTGACATGAACGCCATTCAGCTGGGTGAAGGTGAAACGCTGGAGCAACTCAAGGCCAAGCTGAAGCCGAAAAAATCGAACATCTCACTGGAGATGCTCGACACCGCCAACTCTTACGACGACAAGGTGGCTTTGGTCCGCATGATCGTGGCAGAAGACTCTGCCCGTGTTGCCAGCGTGTTGAAAAACATGATCAAGGTCGGCTGAGGCTGACAGGAGAAAGCCATGGCCGAAAAAGAAGTCATCTCCCTCAGCGAAGCCGAAATAGCGGCGAACGAAGCACTCGAGCGCGAGCTCAGCAATATGAGCGGCGTACAACGCGCCGCCGTGCTCATGCTGCTGCTGGGTGAGCAGCAAGCAGCGGAGATCATTCGATTTTTGAATCCGAAAGAAGTCCAGGCATTGGGGGGGGCGATGGTGTCGGTGGCGGATCTCTCGCAAGAGGCCGTCAACGCCGTGCTCGACGAATTTGTGGCGACGATTAAAAAGCAGACCAATCTGGGTTTGGGCACGACCGACTATGTCGAAAAAGTCTTCAAGCGTGCGCTGGGCGACGACAAGGCCGCCTCTGTGCTGGGGCGCATCATGCCGGGACAAGGCAGCAAAGGTCTTGAGATTTTGAGCTGGATGGATGCCCGCTCGATTGCTGAAATGATCCGCGGCGAACACCCACAGGTGACGGCCATTATTTTGTCGGTACTGGAACATTCAGTGGCGGCTGACGTGCTGAATTTCTTGCCCGCTGACACGCGCGCCGAGATCATCCAGCGGGTGGCCAACTTGGAGACGGTGCAGCCTTCGGCGATGGAAGAGCTCGAAGCCATCATGAAAAAACAGTTCTCTAACAACTCGTCGGCCAAGTCGTCGAGCTTTGGCGGCTTGAAGGCGGCGGCCAAGATCATGAACTTCACCAAGACCGAGCTGGAAGCGTCGGTCATGGGCGGCTTGTCGGAGCTCGACCCCGAGCTGATGCAGAAGATCCAAGACAACATGTTCACCTTCGAGAATTTGACCGGGGTGGACAACCGCGGCATTCAAGTGCTGATGCGCAATGTCGAGCCTGACCTGTTGATGATTGGCCTGAAAGGCGCGAGCGAAGTCGTTAAAGATAAGTTCTTTGGCAACATGTCCGAACGAGCGCGCGGTATGTTCCGTGACGACATGGAGGCCAAGGGCCCGTTGCGCATCGCTGACGTCGAAGATGCGCAGAAAACCATCATGCGGATTGCCCGTAAGTTGTCAGACGCCGGCGACCTGGTGCTAGGCGGAGGCGATGACTTTGTCTGATCGCCCGGGCTTAGGCGAACCCGGCCCGCGTACAGCGCGAGTCTGGCAGCCGCTGGATTTATTGCACCCATCTGCCGGTCATGGCGGCTTTGTGCGCAAGGCTTGGTCAGACCGTCCTTTGCAGGCGTTCGACTTGCAAGTTGTCAAAACGTGGTCGCCGCCAGACGATGACGAAGCCGTGGCTGAAAGCGCCGGTCTTGCCGATCCAACGCTGTTGCTGGATGACGCTGTCTCTGAGCAAGACGCTGCAGCCGCAACCTTGGCGCTGACCGAAGAGGCGCTTGAAACCGTTCGTCAAACCGCCTACGCCGAAGGCTTGGCGGAAGGGCTGCGGCAAGTTCGCGAAGAATGGAACGACGATAAAAAATCAAGACAGTCGAACAGCCTGAATATTTTGCTGGAGCTTGAGACTTCTGTGCGCCGACTCATCACGTCGCCCGATGCCTTGTTTGAGCCCTTGAAGCGGTTGGCTTTGCACTTGGCGGAGCAGCTGGTGTTGGCTGAATTGACGCTTTCACCGCAAGCCATTGAACGGTTGATTCGGCGTTGTGTTGACGAGCTGGCACCGCAGCGCTTAGCGCCCATCTTGGTCGAGGTGAACTCTGCCGATTTGGCGCTGCTGCAACCGCATGGGGCTGACGCCAGCAGCGCCCGTCCCGCAGTTGGCGAAAATAACAAAACTGCCAAGCCCGAGTGGCCTTGGCATTTGCAAGCCAATGACGATTTGCTGCCCGGCAGCGTGCGCGCCAGCGCCAGCGATGCGGTGGTCAGCGACTTGATTGAACACCGCCTGGAAGCACTCGCTCGTAGCCTGTTGCTTGACACGGGCCGCAGTGCAGCGCAGTCGGCTTTTCAGCCTTCGAGGTTGTCGGCCCGCATGGCCAGCGAGCAGGTGGTGGACGCGCAGCCGCGCATGCCATCAGCGCCTGAGACGCATCGGTCGTTCGATGCCGATCCTGGGGCTTCTGCAGAGCCATCTGTTGAGGCAGCGGCCTCGATAGAAGATGAATTTTCTGAGCCGTTCACCTGGAACGCGTCT
This sequence comes from Polaromonas sp., assembly GCA_030654695.1. GTDB lineage: Bacteria > Pseudomonadota > Gammaproteobacteria > Burkholderiales > Burkholderiaceae_C > Polaromonas. Next base: position 88,706 of record JAURWY010000034.1, on the reverse strand, counting down.
GACGTCGATGAGTCTCCAGTGGAAGCTGATCGAACCCTTGAGGCGTCTGAGAATTTTGCGCCGCAAGGCCTCAAAGACATGCGTCTTGACGCCTTCGACTTACCCGATCTGAATCTGGACGACCCGAACGAAGACCCGCCCGAGCCCCGCGATGCCTGATTTTGTCCAAGAAGTCGAGCGCAGCTTGGCCCAGGTTCGCGGCCCTCGGCCTGAGCGTTCGGGCACGCTGGTGCGACTGGTTGGTTTGCGTCTGGAGGCCCGCGGCATCATGGCGCCGATTGGCACCTGTTGCGAAGTGCTGGGTCAATCGGGCCAGCGCATTGAGGCCGAGATCGTCGGCTTCAGCGACAAAACTCTGTATTTGATGCCCTTCACCGAGCCGGTTGGCATTGGCCCGGGCGCCTTGGTGCGCCTGCTGCCAGACACCGGCAACGCCGGTCTCGGTCCTGAATTGCTGGGCCGCGTCATTGATGGACGCGGCGAGCCGCTGGACGGCAAACCCAAGCCGCAAGGGCAAACCCGTTTGAGCTTGCACGGCCTGCCGATCAACCCGATGGAGCGCGGCCCGATTGACCGTGTGTTGGACGTCGGTGTCAAAGCCATCAATGGGCTGCTTACGCTTGGACGCGGTCAACGGATTGGCTTGATTGCAGGCTCTGGCGTTGGCAAAAGCGTGCTGCTCGGCATGTTGACCCGTTTCACCAAGGCCGATGTGGTGGTGATTGGTCTGGTCGGCGAACGCGGCCGCGAAGTGCAAGCCTTCATCAGCGAATCCTTGGGCAAAGAAGGTTTGGCCAAGTCGGTGGTGGTGGCCGCGCCGGCCAATGTGTCGCCTGTGTTGCGCTTAAAAGCCGCCAACATGACGCACTTGATTGCCGAGTATTTTCGTGACCAAGGCAAAGACGTTTTGATGCTGGTCGACAGCTTGACGCGTGTCGCCCATGCGCAGCGCGAAATCGGCTTGGCGATTGGCGAGCCGCCGACGGCCAAGGGCTACCCACCTTCGGTTTTTGCATTGCTGCCCAACTTGATTGAGCGCGCGGGCGTGGGTCGCCACGGCCACGGCTCGATCACGGCGATTTACACCGTGTTGGCCGAAGGGGATGATGCCAACGACCCGATTGTTGACATCGCACGCGCCTCGCTGGACGGCCAAGTGATGCTGTCGCGCAAGCTCGCCGACGCCGCCCATTACCCGGCGATTGACCTGACCGGCTCGATCTCGCGCTTGTCGCAAACCTTGCTGGACCCGCAAGACATGAAGCTGGCGAATCGCTTTCGCAGGCTCTGGTCTCTGTACCAGCAAAACGTCGATTTGATTCAGGTCGGCGCTTACGAAGCGGGCTCGAACCCGGAAGTCGATGAAGCCATTTTGCTGCGCCCAGCCATGGAGACTTTTTTGCGTCAAGACATGCACATTGGCGAACTTGAAACCGACACCCGCGAGCATCTTCGCCGACTGATGCAGGTCTGATGGACCTGAGCAGACGCCACCACACCATGAACGGACTCACCCCATGAATGCACCCAGAGCTTGTTGGTCAGTGCTCGCGAAAAAGGCCCAAGAGCAGGTCAGTCTGATTCAGGGACAACTGGCCGAAGGCCGCGTTCGCGCGATCGCTTTGCAAGCCAGCCGTGATCGCCTGCAACATCTTTACAGCGACTACCTGAAGCCGCCCGAGAGTGGCAGCGCTAGCCAAGGCATGCAAGAAACGCTGAATCAGCGGCAGTTCAGCACGCAGTTGCTCACGCTGTTGCTGCGCGTCGATCAAGACATTGCGCAGCTGTCGGGCGCCATGGCTGAGTCGCGCCGAGAACTCGCCAAAGCCGAACGCGAACGCCTGAAGATGCAGGCTTTGGTGGATGCGGATGCGCTGGCTTTTAGGACCCACACCCGTCACCGTGAACAACAGCAAATGGATGCCATGGGGGTCATGCAATTCAATCTTGGGGGCCGCGGGTGAACCCCTCCGGCGGTTTGCGTTGGCACTGGCGGGCGTGGCGATCTGCTGCGCTTTGGTCGCCAACGTCGGTGCAAATAGCCGGATGGTTGGCGGGCGTTCAACCCAGCTCTAAAAAATTACTCTTGCTAGGTCCCAGCGCTGGATGGATGCTACCAACCGAGTGGTTGCTCAGGTTCGACAGCATCCATGCCATGGACATCGATCCCTTCGCGCGCTGGTTCTTTGGCTGGCGACACGGTGCCGCGCTGACGGCTGCAGGCGTCAGCTGGGACTACCAGACAGGCGATGCAATGGCTGAGTTGCCGCGTCTGTTGACTGCGCATCCTCAGGCCTGTGTGCTGTTAGACAATTTGCTGGGGCAGCTGCGCTTTCATGCGCCGGCTTGGCAAGATCCCACTGTTTTCACGAGTCTTCAATTGACTGAAGTCAAACGCTTGTTGCACGGACGCGAGTGGGGCAGTGTGCATGATTTTTTATCGGGGCCAGCGCAAGGCTTGGCTACGCTGCAGGATTTTCCGGCGGTCCACAGTTCAATGGCAAAGCATGCCGCACAGCTTGATGTTGGCTTGGCTTGGTTGGCTGCAGTCAAGCCTGAGGGTGAATGGTTAGACCATTTGACCGACCAGGTGCTTCCCGTGGGGACACAGGTGCACAACATGGCTTGGGCTTTCACGCCCCATTATTGGCACTGGCTGCAAGCGGGTTGGGTGCAACCTCTGCGCGCTTTAGCAAACCCGGCTCCAGATCTTGCGCATGGGCGTGCCAGTTGGAATCAGCTGCCACTCTTGCAAAATGCCTTCGCTTTCAACCACTGCGCCACTCAGCATGGGGCCCGCAAACATGGTTAGATGCAGCGTTCGCACCAGCTCTTGCTTGCAATCAATGTGTAACTGGGAGCGCGTGGATAAGAATTTTTTGCCCTCGCTGCTTTTCTGCGCTTCCCGGTAATCGAGCGTGCTGAGCAGTTTTCGGTGGTCACCTTCTCGAACCACGCTGGCGGTGTCGATGTAAAACATGCCGATGGGATACAAGCCCATGGTCTCCCATCGCGCATGGGCGGGTAGGCAGAGCGTGATCAGCACAACAAAAAGAGGCCAGAAATGGAGTTGGCGTGAATTTGAAAACGAAAATGTCATGTTTTTAATATAACGTTGAAGCAATTTTTTAAGTTGACAAATATCAATTTTCTCAAGTTTCGAGACATCCGTCCGATAACTTAACGTCACAGGACTCGATTCATGAAAAGAATTTTGCTAGAAATTATCCTGGCAGCATCCTTGGCTGCTGCCAGTGTGTTTGCCTGGACGAACTGGAATGCCGGCCAAGCCAACGTTCTCAAGCTCACTGAGCTGACGGCGGAGTCAGAGTCATCCGGTAAAAAACTCGAAGCCGCTGAGGCCGAAGTCACAGCCACCGCTGAAGAACTCAGCACGCTGAAGGTCAAGTCGCAAGAGCTAGACGCCGTCAAGGCGGCATTGGCCAGTGGCGAAACGCTGAAAGACTTGGAAGCCGCCTACAAAAAGGAAAAGAGCCTGTCGGCTGAACGTCAGGTCGGCTTAGGTGCGCTGCGTTTGCTCACCAAAGGCAGCAAAGACCCGGCCACGATTGAAGCCTTTCGCAAGGCTTTGGATATAGCCGACTGGGGCAGCCGCAAGAAAGTGATCTGTGCGGCCCAGATCGCCTTGGCAGCGGCCGGCGAAAAAGTCAATGTTCTCGACGACTGCGCCACGTCAGCGGAGAAAGCTGAGCAGGCTGAAAAAGACAAAATTGCGGGCCCTGAGAAGGCCGCGGCTGAGGTCAAGTCCAAGGACGATCACGCCGCAAAACCCGGTGAAAAACACGCTGTGCATTGGGGCTACGAAGGTGCCATGGGCCCTGACCGTTGGGGTGATGAATTCCCGACCTGCGCAAAAGGCAAGTCGCAATCTCCGCTGAACATCAAGGGACCGTTTGAAAAGGCGCAGTTTGGTATTGCGCCTGATTACAAACCGGGGCAGTTGAAAATCATCAACAACGGACACACGATTCAGGTTAACGTGCCATCGGGCAGCAAACTGCGTATCGACAGCAAACCGTTTGAATTGGTGCAGTTTCATTTTCACCGACCGAGTGAAGAGTTGATCGATGGAAAGCCAGCCGCGATGGTGGTTCACTTTGTTCACAAAAATGAAGCCGGTCGGTTGGCTGTGCTGGGCGTGTTGCTGAAAGAGGGCAATGAGAACCCGGGTATCAAAACCCTCTGGGCCAATGCACCGCTGAAAGAAGGACCGATGGTCGAACCTGAAGGTGTGCTGTTCAACCCAGCGAACTTGCTACCAAGAGAGTACGAGTTTTACAGCTACGAAGGTTCGCTGACAACGCCGCCGTGTACAGAAGGCGTGCGCTTCTTTATCTTGAAAGCGCATGTGAACATTGCCAAAGAGCAGGTCGAGCAGTTTCCGTTCAAGAAAAATGCACGACCCGTGCAACCCCAGAATGGTCGGGCGATTGCGGGTTGAAATCTCTTCGCTGCTGCAGTCTAATTTTTTGCGAGCGCATCGCGTAATTCACGGCGCAAAATCTTCCCCATGCTGTTCCTTGGAAGCACATCGACCAGGCGGAAATCCTTAGGGACTTTATAGCGGGCCAGCGCGGTGCGGCAGCATTCTTCGAGCGCCTCGGCTGTTACCGTCATGCCGTCACGGACGACCACGAAGGCTGTGATGGCTTCACCCCAATAAGCATGTGGAGCGCCTACGACAGCGCATTCCCTGACCGCCGCATGCGCCAGCAATACTTCTTCGACTTCCCGTGGGTAGACATTCTCGCCACCGGTGATGATCATGTCGTTTTTGCGATCGACGATATAGAGATACCCTTCGTCATCGATACGCGCCAAATCGCCGGTGATGAACCAGTCGCCACGCCTGGCTTTTTCTGTGGCTTCTGGCATGTTGTGGTAACCCGAAAAGCAGTAGGGCGATGCAACAGCCAGCTCGCCTACCGTGTTGGCCGTGACTTCGTTACCGGCATCGTCAAGGACCTTGATGTAAGTGCCAGGCAGGCATTGACCTACGCAGGCTATCTTGCGTAACTGGTCAGCGGGACGCAGCGCTGTGACAATGTTTGTCTCAGTGGTGCCGTAGCGTTCGAACAGCAACCCTTCACCAAAGTAGTCAATGATTTGGCTCTTCATGCTTTGCGCCAGAGGCGCCGTTCCGGAGATCAAGGCTTTGAGCGATCGCGTGTCATGTTGCCGGGCGCTGTCACCGAGGGCGAACAGGGCAGCGAAATGGGTAGGCACCATGTAAGCGCTTGTGGCACGCATGGAGGCGATGGTGGCCACCAGCTTTTCGATGTCAAAACGTGGCAGTATTTCGACGGAGCCCCCGAAGAAAATGGGGACCAAGGCCATGAGAAAACCTGCCCCGTGAAACATCGGCGTCGTCGCGACGGCACGGTCATCTGGGCCATAGGTGCCATGTTCGGAAGCCATGGCGTAACAAGCCAAGACACGACCGCGATGCGACAGCATCACCCCCTTTGGACGACCGGTAGCGCCTGAGGTGTAGGGAATCGAAAAAATATCGTGCTCAGAAACACCGCCATCAAAAACGGTTGATGCCGACTTGGCAAGCAAGCTCTCGTAGGCCTCGCCCATCACGATGATCCGCTCGACGCAGGCTGGCGCGCCAGCACGGGCTATGTCTTCAAGCTCGGCGTCAACAAACAACACGCGTGCACCGGAGTCTTCGCATAGGAATCTAATTTCAGGCATCGCTGAAGCTGGGCCAATGGTGGCTACGGCCACCCCGGCAGAGGACAGTCCGCAAACCAGTTCCATGTACTCCAGTCGATTACGTAACAGCAGTGCTGCGCGTTCGCCATGCCGCAAACCGAGTCCAGCATGCGCCAAGTTGGAGACTCGGTCGATACGTGAAACCAACTGGCGATAACTCAGGCTGCGCCCCGATTCGGTGATGGCTATTTTGTTTGGGGTTCGATGTGAAGCCGCGCGTATGCCGTCGGCGATCAGGATTGATTTAGAGGCGCCAGGACGAACAGTTGGAAGCATGGTTATGGTTTTCGTGAAAATTGGATTGGCACTATTTATTATTGCTGATGGATTTGTGTGGCGTAAAAATTTGCTTGCTCAAAGGGTGCGGAAATTTGACAACGATTCAACGCCACATTTTTCAGCAATCAGTAGTAATCCCAATTGTTTGATCTTTAAACTATCGTTAAATTCTATTTTTTTGTTGAGGCGAAATGATGAAAATAGCAGCGTCTGCACTTCTTTTGTGTGTTAGTGGTTTGATGGCTCCAGCTGCTTTTGTGCATGCTCAAGAGCAGACGCTGGTGATGGCCATGTCGGCCACGCCCAAGGGCTTTGACCCTGACATCTGGGTCCCAGGGCAGATCGAGGCTACGGTCAATCTTTATGAAGGACTGACGCGTTACGGGACCCGCGTTGGCGCCAACGGCAAGTTAGAAATAAATCCTGCCAAGATTGAGCCGCACTTGGCTGAAAGCTGGAGCGTTTCTAAGGACGGCAAGAGCTATTTATTCAAACTCAAACGCGGCGTGAAAAGTACGTTTGGAAATGAACTCACAGCCCAAGATATTGTCTGGACTTATGAGAAATCGGCGGCCCAAAAACGCACTGGCCAATTCATGCGTAACGCGGGTCGTATCGAAAAGGTCGAAGCTGTTTCAAAATATGAAGTCCGCTACGTTCTGAGCGACGCCAACCGAATTTTTTTAGGCGCGCTGTCGCTTCATTTGCCGGCGATCTTTGATTCGGTGGAAGCCAAGAAACATGCCACGCCCGAAGATCCGTATGCAACCAAGTGGCTGGCGCTCAATACGGCAGGCTACGGCCCCTATCATTTGCAGTCGCTTCAAGCGGGGCAGCAAGCGGTGTTCGTGGTCAATCCCAACTACGCATTTAAGAAGCCTTATTACACGCGCATGATCTGGCGTGAAGTGCCATCGCCGGCCACGCGCGTTGCTTTGGTGCGTACCGGTCAAGTGCAATATGCTGAGCAAATTCCGTTTCAGCAACTCTCCGCGCTGCGGGCAGACCGCTCAGTCAAAGTCGAGAGCGTGCCGGGTTTTGGCGGTGCGACGGTTCGCATGAATCCGCGCTTTCCGCCCTTCGACAAGGTCAAGGTCCGTCAGGCTGTGGCCTACGCCACCGACTATGCGGCGATCGGTGAGGCCGTGTTTCTGGGGCAGGGCACGCGCTCTCGCTCGATGCTGAACTCGCCAATTCCAGGGGCCGTCAGTGCTTACAAATTCGAAACCGACTACAACAAGGCCAAGCAACTGTTGACTGAAGCCGGTTACCCGAATGGGGTCGACATCACTTTGGAGTACAGCACCAATTGGTGGTGGGAAGAGCCGCTGGTGCTGCAGATGCAAGCATCGCTGGCCAAGGCCGGGATTCGCATGACCCCCAAGCGCATCCCATCGACCGAAATGTTGGCCAGACGCACCATCAACGTCTGGAGTGTTCCTTTCCTGACCCACCTGACATCCAGCTTTGTGCCTGACCCTTCGTACAACATGTTTCTCACCGCGCACTGCAAAGGCTCTTCCAACGTGAACGCTAATTGCGATGCGGCGATGGACAAATTGATCGATGCCTCAGTGGTCGAACGTGATGAAAAGAAGTGGCTGGAACTGATCGAGCAGGCCCAGCAGCTGCAGGCAGATTCTGCAACCTTCATTGAAACCTACTTGCCGGGGACGCACGAAGTGTTCGCTGCCTGCGTCAAGGGCTATCTCTGGAAACCGCATAACCGATTGGTCTGGAAAGATCTGACTTGCGCTCCGTGATCGGTACACGGGGGTTGCAGGTCGTACGCTTCATTGCGCTGCGACTGTTGGTGTCGATACCGGTCATCATTGGCATCATTTTCTTGACCTTCATGCTGATACGCATCGGCAGTCAAGATCCGGTGGCCATGCTGGCAGGACCCATGGCTGATGAAGCGATGTTGCGCGCGATCCGAGCGGAACTTCAGCTCGATCAACCGCTGTTGCAGCAGTTTTTCACTTACATGCTGCACATCTCGCGTGGCGACTTGGGGGTATCGTGGCAGGGCGGCGTGCCCGTGTTGAGTGAGATCGTGCATCTTTTCCCCGTGACGCTTGAGTTGGTGCTGTTGTCCGTTGGGCTTGCCACCGTCATTGGTGTCCCGGTCGGACTTCGCGCCGCCACTCGGCCTAACGGCTGGTTCGACCAACTGACTCGCTTTGGCTCGCTGGCTGGCTTTTCGATGCCCACCTATTGGATGGGCTTGATGGCTATTTTGGTGTTCTTTTACTGGCTGCGTTGGGCGCCTCCCCCGATGGGCCGACTGGCCATGGATGTGGTAGCGCCGGCCATGGTGACCGGCAGCACGGTGGTCGACAGCTTGTTGGCCGGCAACTGGGCCGCTTTGCGATCGGCGCTGACCCAACTGGCCCTGCCGGTTGCTTGCTTCACCCTGCTGGCTGCGGCGCCCATCATCAAGCACACGCGGGCCATCGTCATTGAGATCATGGGCAGTGACTATGTGCGTTACGCACGTGCCAATGGTTTTTCCCGGGCCACCATTCGTCGCATCGCATTACGCAACGCACTGGCGCCGATATTGACCTTTTTGGGATCGGAAATCACCTCGCTGCTCGCGGCTGCGGCTTTGATCGAATACATTTTTTCGTGGGGCGGTCTCGGGCAATGGGGCCTCAATGCGATTCTGCTGGGGGATTTCGCTGTGGTTCAAGGCTATGTGTTGACGCTGGCCTTGTTTTCGGTCTTCGTGTTCTTGCTCATCGATCTGGCCGTGATGCTGATTGAACCGCGCAGTGGGGCGAGTTCATGAGCGCAACGCTGGTTACATCAAGCCGCCAACGAATTTGGGCCTACCCTTTGGGTTTGGCACGCCGCAGTCCGACATTCGCCATTGGTTTTTGCACCGTGGTTTTTTTCCTGTTGTTGGCTATTTTTGCCAACGTCATTGCACCCTACAACTCGACGCAGATATTTTCTTACGACATCTTGCGCGCGCCCGATGCCCAGTTTCTGTTCGGCAGCGATGGCAATGGCATGGATGTCTTGTCGCGTGTGATCCATGGCACCCGTTATGCCTTTGGCATTGCCGTGCCGGCTGGCATCATCATGCTGGCGATTGGTTTGCCGTTGGGCGTGGTGGCCGGCTACAAGGGCGGCATGGTGGATGAAATCCTGTTGCGCATTCTCGATATCCTTCGCGCCTTTCCGACCATCATCTTGGCATTGGCCGTGGTGGCGGCGGCGGGCCAAAGTCTGATCAGTGTGGTGCTGGTCATTGGTGTCCTCGACAGTCCGATTTTTGCGCGCATTGTGCGCGCCGAAGTGCTGGCGCTGCGTGAGGCGACTTTCGTCAAAGCGGCTATCGCCATTGGCAATCCGCCATGGCGAATCATGCTGATTCACATTTTGCCCAACGCTATTTTGGGCGCGACGGCGCAGCTGCCGATGCGCATGGCTTGGGCTGTGCGTATCAGTGCAACATTGGCTTTTATCGGGGTGGGTATCCAGGCACCGGCGCCCGAGTGGGGTGCCATGATCCGGCAAGGGGCGGAGTTCGTCATTACTGGTGAATGGTGGGTGGCGGTGTTTCCAGGGTTGGCGCTGATGGCGCTGGTTTTGGGTCTCAATTTGCTGGGTGACGGACTGACCGACATTCTGGATCCACGCCGCAGGACGACAGGCAAATGAGCTTACTTTCGGTTGAAAACCTGCACGTCCACTTTGTCTCGCGTGGCCTCGACAACGAGGTGCGTACCGCCAAGGCTTTGAACGGTGTGTCGTTTCAGGTCGGTGAGGGGGAGGTCTTGGGTCTCGTCGGTGAAACCGGTGCCGGCAAATCTCTGACAGCGTTGGCCCTGCTGGGACTGTTGCGCCCGCCGGCTCAGGTGGTGCAAGGACGCGTTTTGTTTGAAGGAAAGGAATTGGGCGTTATCGATCGCGGTCAGGCTGACGCCGTTCGCGGCAAGCGCATCACGTTGATCCCTCAGTCACCCAAGACCTCGCTCGATCCGTTGGCGCGTATTGGCGATCAACTCGTGCGCATGCAACGCGAGCACGGCGAGACATCTAAAGCCAGAGCCACAGAACGTGCGCTCAAGATGCTCGCGCAAGTGCAAATTCCTGACCCCGAAAGCCGCATGCAGGCTTGGCCCCACGAACTGTCCGGTGGCATGGCGCAGCGCATGCTGATCGCCGCGGGGCTCATCAACTCACCTCGTCTGGTGATCGCCGACGAGCCGACCACCGGTCTTGATTTGACCGTGCAGGCCGAGGTCTTGGACACCCTGCGGCGGCTGGTCAAAGCCAACGGCATGAGTGCGATCATCATCACGCACGACCTCGGGATCGTCGCGCATTATTGCGATCGCATGGCAGTGATGTTCGCCGGGGCTATCGTTGAGGAAGGGCCGGTTCGAGAGGTTTTTCGCGAGCAACGCCATCCCTACACCGGCAGCTTGATCGCGTCGACGCCCAAACAAATCGCCCGTCAGGGTTTTGCACAAGTGGGCGGCACGCCCCCCGACCTCTATGCACTGCCACAAGGCTGCACCTACCGGGACCGCTGCACCAAAGCGCAAGCCGTTTGCAGCACACCCGTGCCGACAGCCACGTTCGCATCAGGACATCGCGCGTTTTGTCATTTTCCGTCGGGACCTGTTGCATGACACACCATTTGCTGGAGGTCCGCGACCTGGTGAAGAAATTCCCCATTCGCGGTGGGTTCGAAGTCAGCGCGGTCAATGGCGTGAGCTTCAGCATCGCACCTGGTGAATCGGTCGGTTTGGTGGGTGAGAGCGGCTCGGGAAAGTCGACGCTGGGCATGCTGATCACGCGATTGACATCGGTCAGTTCCGGGCAGATTCTGTTTGACGGTGATGACATCACACAGCTGCCCGAAGCCAACATGCGCCGCCTGCGATCGGACATTCAAATTGTTTTTCAAGATCCCTGGGGTGCACTGAATCCCCGCATGACTGTGGGGCGCGCCTTGGGTGAACCCCTGCTGTTGCACTCAACCCTCTCAGCGGCTGAGCGAGACAAGGCGGTGAAAGAGCTGGCGGCCCGCGTGCATCTGCCGGCGTCATTGCTGCTGCGTTTTCCGCATGAGCTGTCGGGAGGTCAACTGCAGCGTATTTCAATTGCCCGGGCCATCGCCACCAAGCCGCGGCTGCTGGTACTTGACGAGCCGACCAGTTCACTCGATCTGTCGGTACGTGCTGGCATTTTGGAGGTGCTGGATGAAATCCGAAAAGAAACCGGGGTGGCGACGCTGCTGATCAGCCATGACCTCGAAACCGTTGAGCTGATGACCGATCGCCTTCTGGTGCTTTACCTCGGCCGCATCGTTGAACAGGGTGCGACACACGCTATTTTTGCAAAACCCGTCCATCCTTATACGCAGACTCTGTTGTCAGCCAACTTGCCGGCCGACCCTGAAGCGTCATTGCACAGGCATGTTGCGCACGGGGAAATTCCCAGTCCGATCAATTTGCCGCCGGGTTGCTTGTTTGCGTCCCGGTGTCCGTTGGCGAAGGCTGACTGCCGTGTCGGTGCACCGGCTTTGTTGCCAGTGACCGCTCAGGGCGGCGGTTTGCAAGAACATGATGCGGCGTGCATCCGCATGGCCGATGGCACGAACTGGCTCGCACCGGTGTAACTTATTTGACTCTCTTACTTTGACCTGAAAGCCCCTTCTTATGGTGACCCCAGCTGCTCCGTCCGTCCCGCACGCCTATCCATTTGACCCGCTGAAAACGCGGCTCGGTTACGGGGCGATAGACATCGTCGTCAACCTGTACACGCCAGAGGCGATTGCCGAAAAACGTATTCCGACCGACGATGATTTTCGCAGCAAGGTGCGACTGAAGTCACCGTACAGCAACGGCCTGACGATGGAGCAATACCTCGAAAAAATGGACCGCGCCGGCATCGAACGTTCGCTGCTGGTCGCGACGCGCTGCGGTGACTTGCGGGTGCGCGGTTCAACCGAAATTCCCTACCATTGGGTGGCAGAAATTTGCGCCAAGTACCCCGATCGTTTTTCAGGCTTGGCCGGGCTCGACCCCACTCGCGGTATCGCTGGTTTGAAGGAGCTCGACGTGGCCGTGAAGGAATACGGTTTTGTCGGCGCACATTTCTATCCGCACTGGTTTGACGAAGCGCCCGACAGCGCGGTCTGGTATCCCTACTACGCCCGTTGCGCCGAACTCGACATCCCGGTGATGATGCAGGTCGGCCATTGCCTGGTGTATCAAAAAGACAGACGGTTGCCGAATGTCGCGCGGCCGATGACCTTGGACCGAGTCGCCATCCATTTTCCGGAACTCAACCTGATTGGCATTCACCTGGGTTACCCCTGGACCGACGAGATGATTTCAGTCTGCTGGAAACACCCCAACGTTTTCATGGCGGGTGATGCGTATGCTCCCAAGCACTGGCCTGAGGCAGCGGTTCACTATGCCAACACCTATGGGCAAGACAAGTTTTTGTTTGGCACCGACTGGACGGTGATTGATCCGGAGCGTGCCATGGATGACATCGAAGGACTGAATTTTCGGCCTGAGCCCTTGCGCAAAATTTTGCGCGACAACGCCAGCAAGTTGTTCAAGTTCAAGTGAGCGCCGTGCTTCACAGCGCTCTGATTGACGAGTTGGTGAGCATCGTCGGGCCTGCGCATGTCTGTTGCGATGAACCTACGCGCGAGTTAGCGTCTTCTGACCTTTTTCTATGGTCAGGCGCCGTACTGGCCGATGCTGTCGTGCGGCCTGGATCGACCGCGGAATTGGCCCAGGTTATGGCGGTGTTGGCGCGCAGCGGAACGGCCATTGTGCCGCGCGGGGCAGGTTTGTCGTACACGGCGGGCGCTGTTCCGCACAGCGCGGCGGTGGTCATCGACAGTCTGCGACTGAATCAAGTTACTGTGCATGCCGACGACCTGTATGCCGTTGTAGGCGCAGGCACCAGTTGGCAAGCACTCGCAGAAGCACTCAAGCCGCACGGCCTGCGCGCAGCACAGATCAGCCCCATATCAGGCAGCCACAGCACCATTGGCGGCGCGGCATCGCAAAACCTCCCCGGCGGGCTCGACAACATCATCGGGCTGACCGTGGTGCTGGCCGATGGGTCGGTCGTCCACACCGGTTCGGCGGCCAGAGTGGGTGCATCGGCTTTTGCGCGTTACGCCGGTCCGGACCTGACCGGCTTGTTCCTGGGCGACTGTGGTGCTTTTGGCTTCAAAGCGGAAGTGGTGGTGCGCCTGACAGTGGAACGCGAAGCGGCTTTTGCCTCGTTCTCATTTCAAAGTGCTGACACCATGATGGCCGCGCTGGTCTGCCTGCGCCGCCGTGAGTTGGTGACGCGTGCCATGTCCATGGACCAATTGAAAGCCCAATCGGCGACGCGCGTCGATGTGGCTGAAGCGGTCAGTGTGGTCAAAGCGGTGGTCAAAGAAGCGGGTTCGATGGGCCGTGCCTTCAAAGATTTGGCACAACTGGCAACGGGGCGAAGTGCTGTCAAGGACGCCGGTTGGTCACTGCACCTGACCGTCGAAGCCGCCACAGAAACCTTGGCGCAGGGCCAGATGGACCTGGCCCGTGCTGTCTGTGGGGTCGATGGATTGGAAATCAACAACATGATTCCCAAGACCCTGCGTGCCAAGCCTTATTCGATTCGGGGTCTCGTCGGCCCCGATGGCGAGCGTTGGGTACCGGTCCACGCCATCTTGCCGTTGTCACGCGCTGAGGCTTGCATGCGCGCGTTGCAAGCGAAACTCGCGAGTGAGGGGGCCGTGATGGCTGCTGCCGGCATCCAACACTCTTGGATCATCTCGACAATAGGCGCTTACGTCACGATCGAACCGATGTTTTACTGGCCTGACCAGCTCGACGCGATTCATCTGGCGCATCTGTCGGAGCGTAATCAAACGCGTTTTGGTCAAGGCAGCCTCAACGCCGGCGCGCGGGAACTGCTGACACGACTTCGAGCCGAGTTGCGTGATGTGATGCGCGAGCACGATGCAGTGCACGGACAAATGGGGCGCTTTTATCCTTATTTACCGCTGCTTGACAGCGCCACGCAGTCCTTGGTGTTGCGCATCAAAGATGCTCTTGATCCCGCACGCACCATGAATCCTGGTGTCCTCGGTTTAATTTGAAAGTTGACGGCATGCCCGCACAGATCACCAAGCATTTCGTCACGGTTGGCAGTCGGCGTCTGCATTACCACCGCGCCGGTGTGGGTCCGGTACTGGTCCTGTTGCATGCGTCAGCCTGCTCAGCCAAGGTGATGCGCAGTCACATCGACGAGCTGTCCGAAAGCTTCACGGTGATTGCGCCTGACACGCCTGGCTTCGGTCTGTCAGATCTGCTGCCGTTGGAGCAAGTGACCACCGAAGACCTGGCTGATGCCCTGGCCGACACGCTGGATGCTCTGGGCATTGAGCAAGTGTCTGTCTATGGCCGGCACACGGGGGCACAGATTGCGGTTGAATTCGCCGCCCGCCATCCCGCCCGCTGTGCCATGGCGCTGACCGATGGTTTTCCGGTCTACACCATCGAAGAACGCATCAAACGCTTGGCCGGTTACCTGCCAGCCATCGTGCCGGAGTTTGACGGCTCACACCTGCTCTGGATCTGGTTCCGTTACCGCGAGCAGCATGTGTTCTGGCCGTGGAATGCGCAAGATCTGGCGCACCGCGCTGATACAGATGTGCCGGACCTTGATTTCTTGCATCGGGGTGTGATTGAGTTGTTGGAAGCCGGTGATGGCTATCGGATTGGCTATGCGACGGCCTACCGCCATCGGGGACTGGATGTGGTCGCCGATCTGACCGTTCCGGTGTGCTTCGGCGGTCGTCCAGGCGACAGCCAAGGCCACACCCCCGACATGATGCCCGCCGGCACTTGGACGCAGCAACTACCGCGGGATAAACATGAGGCCTTGCGCGTAGAGCATCAGCTCTTGCGGCAATACCCTGCAAACGGAACGGCGCCGCAAGCACCGGTGTGCAGCGCAGTGAACGGACGTTCAACCACCGATTACCTGGACATGGACGGTCGGATGGTGTTGGTGCGAAGCATCGGTGACCTTCACGCAGCTCCACCAGTGCTCATCATTCATCAGCTGCCTGGCTCGTCGGCCTTGTATGACCCCTTGGTCTGCGCTATCGGCAAGTCCTGTCCAGTCTTGGCACTGGACCTGCCGGGTCACGGGGAATCGGATGCGCTTGCCGATGCCACACAGAGCGTTGATGCATGGCTGAATTCGGTGCTGTCCGTTCTCGATCGTCTCGGCATTTCGACCTGCCATGTTTACGGTCACAACGGCGGTGCCACTGTGGCCGTTGAGTTGGCCCGTCGTCATCCCTCGCGCGTTGTCAGTTTGCTGCTTGATGCACCGGTTTGCCTTGCGCCCAACGAACAGGACTCTATCGGTGCCGGCTGGCTCCAGGGTGTGGAGCCGGTGACCCCCAGCTGGGACGGTAGCCATCTGCTACGGGTCTGGCATATGCGCCGCGACATGGCGTTATGGTGGCCTTGGTTTGATAAAAAAAGAGACAGCGCACGCACAGTGAAGCCACGCATTGATCCGGCCGAACTGACGCTGGAGGTTCGCGAAATCATGAAGCAGCCCGTTAGTTTTGCACCCGCCTGGCGCTCAGTGATGGGCTATCCGATGGCAACGCGTTTGGCTCAAACCACACAACCTTGTTTGCTGATGTGTGCGAAGACGGATGTGTTTGAGCCCTGTCTCCAGCAGGCTGCTGCGGCAAGACCGGGTTTGCTCCCGTTGTGGCTTGACGATGACTGCGCAGCCCGTGCCCAGGCGATGGTCGAATTCATGGGCCAGCTCGAGTGACGCGCACACGAACAGGCCATCGACAGACCTTAGGCCGTGGCCGTCTCGATTTGATCGGTCAGCTCTAACCAACGTTCTTCGAGTTGCTGCAACTCAGCGTCGACGGCTTTCAGTCGCTTGCCGGCTTGGGCCATGTCGGCTGCAACAGTTGTCGCGGCCAGCTTGGCTTCCAGTGGCTGGCGCTCTGCAGTCAAGGCTTTCATTTGCTGGTCAACCTTGTCGAGTTCCTTTTTCAAGGGCTTGACGGTGTCTGAACTCTTGGGCTTGGCGGCCGCTGCTTTGACGGCTGTGGCCGCTTGCGTTGCCGCTGCGTTGGCAGATTTTTTGGCTTCTTCGCGTTGGCGCTTGGCTTCCTCGAGCAGGTAGCGTTGGTAGTCGTCGAGGTCGCCGTCGAACGGTGCAACACCGCCGTGCGAGACCATCCAGAATTCGTCGCAGACGGCGCGCAGCAGTGCCCGGTCATGGCTGACCAGCATGACGGTGCCTTCAAACTCGTTGAGGGCCATCGACAAGGCTTCGCGGGTGGCCAAATCCAAGTGATTGGTTGGCTCATCAAGCAGTAACAGGTTAGGGCGCTGCCAGACGATCATGCACAGCACCAAACGGGCTTTTTCGCCGCCGCTCATGCTGCCGACGGTCTGCTTGACCATGTCGCCACCGAAATTGAAGTTGCCCAGGAAACTGCGCAGGTCTTGTTCGCGGGTTTGCTGGCCGCTGATCTTGCCGGCTGCCGTGACTTCTTTCACCAAGCGGATCATGTGCTCGAGCGGGTTGTCGGCGGGGCGCAGCACGTCGAGTTCTTGCTGCGCAAAGTAGCCGATGTTCAGGCCTTTGCCCTCCTGCATCTCGCCTGAAATGGGTGCCAGCGCCCGCGCCACGGTTTTCACCAAGGTCGATTTACCTTGGCCGTTGGCGCCCAAAATACCGATGCGCTGACCGGCCAGCACAGACTTGCTGACGTTTTGAACGATGACGGTTGGCGGTGTGCCTTCCGGTGCGTCTTCAGGGGCAGGGTAGCCAAAGTAGGCGTTCTGCATCGACAGCATGGGGTTGGGCAGGTTGGCCGGTTCTTTGAACTCAAAGGTGAAGTCAGCTTCGGCCAGCAGCGGCGCGATTTTCTCCATGCGGTCCAGGGCTTTGACACGACTTTGCGCTTGCTTGGCTTTGCTGGCCTTGGCCTTGAAGCGGGCAATGAACTTTTGCAAGTGCGCAATTTTGTCTTGCTGCTTGTTGAAAGCGCCTTGTTGCAGGGCCATTTGTTCAGCGCGCAGGTCTTCAAACTTGCTGTAGTTGCCGCCGTAGCGCGTCAGCTTGGAACTTTCAATGTGCACGGTGACGTCGGTCACGGCGTCCAAAAATTCGCGGTCATGGCTGATGACCAGCATGGTGCCCTGATAGCGCTTGAGCCAAGCCTCCAACCAGACCAAAGCGTCCAAGTCCAAGTGATTGGTCGGTTCGTCGAGCAGCAGCAAGTCAGACGGGCACATCAGCGCACGTGCCAATTGCAGGCGCATGCGCCAGCCGCCTGAAAAGCTGTTGACCGGGTTGTCGAGTTCGCTGAGCTTGAAGCCAAGACCGAGAATCAAAGCTTGTGCGCGGGCCGGGGCGTCGTGGGCGCCAGAGTCGTACAGGTTCATGTAGGCGTTGGCCATGCGGTCGCCGTCGCCGCTGGCGTCTGCGGCATCGACTTCAGCCTGTGCTGCGAGCAACACGATGTCGCCTTCAATCACGTAGCTGGTGGCACTTTGCTCTGTCTCTGGCATGTCCTGAGCGACCTGCGCCATGCGCCATTGCGCAGGAATGTAGTATTCGCCGCCGTCTTCATGCAGGGTGCCGTTGAGCATCGCAAACAGCGATGACTTGCCCGCGCCGTTGCGACCAACCAAGCCGATTTTTTCGCTCGGGTTCAGGCTGATCGACGCGCTGTCGAGAATCACTTTGGCGCCACGGCGCAGCACCACATTTTTAAGGGTAATCATTGAAAAGCAGACAAAAGAAAAGGAAAAGGCGCTTCCACCGTGAGGTGTTCGCGCTGCCGTCAAAGCCTATGGGCCTCCTGAAGACGGCGATTCAAAAAAATTTAAGCCAGTTGCTGGCGGGTGATCAACATCACCTGGTCACTGCCTGCGCTGGTCTCAAACCAGAGCGGCTGCAACTGTGGAAAGGCGCGTTCAAAGTTCTCGCGCTCGTTGCCTATTTCCAGCACCAACACAGCATTTTCGCTCAAATGCTGCACCGCGTCATTAAACAATGCGCGGATGAAGTCCATGCCGTCCTCTCCACCGGCCAACGCCAGTGACGGTTCGGCCCTGAATTCAGCCGGCAAAGTAGCCATGCTGTTAGCGTTGACATAGGGCGGATTGCACAAAATCAGATCGTACGGGCCTTGGCAGGCAGCCAATCCGTCGGACTCAATCAACGTGATTCGGTCGGTCAGCGCATGGCGATCGACATTGATGCGTGCCACGGCCAAGGCCTCCGAGCTGATGTCAGCGGCGTCGACGGCCACGTCTGGGTAGGTCATGGCAGCCAGCACTGCCAGACTGCCGTTGCCGGTGCACAGATCCAGCACGCGGGCGGTGTCTTCACTGAGCCAAGGGTCGATGCTGCCGTCGGCCAACAACTCGGCAATGAAGCTGCGCGGAATGATGACGCGCTCGTCTACATAAAACGGCACGCCTTGCAGCCAGGCTTCTTGAGTCAGGTAAGCGGCCGGTTTTCGGGTGCTGATGCGCTGCTCAATCAAGGCTTCAATTTTGTCGGTTTCGTCGGCAGTGACCAAGCGTTCGGCCACGCTGTCGAGGTCATCCAGCGGGAGACCTAAGCGCCATAAGACCAGCCAAGCGGCTTCGTCAAAGGCGCTTTGCGTGCCATGGCCAAAACCGTCGAGGGCCGTCAAGCCAGCGGCTTCAAGCCGCGCGGCCATGGTCTCAATCAGAGTTACTACGTTGACAGAGCTCATGCCGCAGCCAGACGCTCGAGCACGCCTTTGTAGATGTTTTTCAGCGGGTCCAGCGAGCTGACCAGCACGTGTTCGTCGATCTTGTGGATAGACGCGTTGATGGGGCCGAACTCGATCAACTGCGGGCAGATTTTGGCAATGAAGCGACCATCCGAGGTGCCGCCGGTGGTGGAGAGTTCCGTTTGCAAGCCTGTTTCGGCTTGAATCGCGTCCCGCACAGCTTGCACCAATTCGCCGGGCGTGGTCAAAAACGGCTCGCCGTTCAGAGTCCATTGCAGGCTGTAGTCGAGATTGAACTTCTTCAGCACGGCTTCAAGACGTTGCTTCAAACCTTCCGCCGTCGACTCGGTCGAAAAGCGGAAGTTGAAGTCCACCACCAACTCACCGGGGATGATGTTGGTGGCGCCGGTGCCGCCGTGAATGTTGGAGACTTGCCAGCTGGTGGCGGGGAAAAATTCATTGCCTTGGTCCCATTCGGTGGCGACCAGTTCCGCCAGGGCCGGCGCAAACAAATGCACCGGGTTTTTGGCCAAGTGCGGGTAGGCGATGTGGCCTTGCAGGCCTTTGACACTGAGCTTGCCACCGAGCGTGCCGCGACGACCATTTTTGATCATGTCGCCGAGTTGGTCGACCGACGTTGGCTCACCGACGATGCAGTAGTCAAGGACTTCACCGCGTGCTTTGAGTTGATTGCAAACCACCAGCGTGCCGTCGCGTGACGGGCCTTCTTCGTCGCTGGTGATGAGAAAAGCAATCGACAGTGCCGGCTTCGGGTTGATGGCCAAAAACTCTTCAACCGCCACCACCATGGCGGCGATCGAGCCTTTCATGTCGGCGGCACCGCGGCCGTACAGCACGCCGTTGCGGTGGCTGGGCGTGAACGGCGGTGTTGTCCATTGGTCTAGCGGGCCGGTTGGCACCACGTCGGTGTGGCCGGCGAAGACCAGCGTTGGGGCTGCGCCTTGGGCGCTGGCCGCACCGGTGAACTTGGCCCACAGGTTGGTCACGCGAAAGTCGTCAGGGCCGCTGACGATGGTTTCGCAGACAAAACCCAGCGGCTGCAAGCGCGCTGCAATGATCGCCTGACAGCCTGCGTCCTCGGGTGTGACCGAGGCGCGGGAGATCAATTGCTCGGTCAGGTGCAGGGTGGCGCTCATGCGGATTCCAGTTGGATTTTTGATCAGTCGCGCAGCAAGTCGTTCAGGCTGGTGGTGGCGCGGGTTTTAGCGTCCACTTTCTTGACGATCACAGCGCAGTACAGGCTGTACTTGCCGCCAGCTTTAGGCATGTTGCCGGCGATCACCACCGAGCCAGCCGGGATACGGCCGTAGCTCACGGTGTCTGCTTCGCGGTCATAAATCGGGGTGCTTTGGCCGAGGTACACGCCCATTGAAATAACCGAGTTTTCTTCAACAATGACGCCTTCGACCACTTCAGAACGGGCGCCGATGAAGCAGTTGTCTTCGATGATGGTCGGGTTGGCTTGCAATGGCTCAAGCACACCGCCCAGGCCGACGCCGCCGGACAGGTGAACGTTGTTACCGACTTGGGCGCAACTGCCGACCGTGGCCCAAGTGTCAACCATGGTGCCTTCGCCGACCCAAGCGCCGATGTTCACGTAGCTGGGCATCAAAATCGCGCCTTTGGCGATGAAGCTGCCGCGACGCGCCACAGCGGGTGGCACCACGCGCACGCCCGTGGCGCGCATTTCGTCTTCGCTCAGGTGGGCGAATTTGGTCTGTACTTTGTCAAAAAAGCCGAGGTCGCCGGCGCGCATCATTTCGTTGTCTTTCAAACGAAAGCTCAGCAAAACAGCTTTTTTGATCCACTGGTGGGTGGTCCAGACGCCAACGCTTTCGCGGGTGGCGACGCGCAACGTGCCGTTGTTGAGCTGGGAGATGGTGTGTTCGACGGCATCCAGCACTTCTTTGGACGCCGATTTTGGCGACAGGTTGGCGCGGTCTTCCCAGGCGGCGTCGATGGTGCTTTGCAGGTTGTCTTGTGTCATGTCGGTGTTTATTTCAGGAGAAGTTTAAAAAATCTAAAAATACGAAAGAGTTCAAGCCGTTTCATGCCGCTTTTGCATTGAAAGACTGGCAAAACTGCACGATGCGTTCTGCCGCTTCCCGGCATTCGGCGGTCTCGGCCACCAAGGCCATGCGGATTCGGCCAGCGCCAGGGTTGAAGGGCTTACCGTCAGCCCCTAGCGCCTCACGCGCCAAGTAACTGCCGGGCAAAACCACCACATTGTATTGAGCCAGCAACTGGCTTGAGAAGTCGGTGTCAGTGCCGGCAAAGTTAGCCGGGATTTCGGCCCACAAATAAAACCCAGCGTCGGGCAGCGCGACATTCAAGACACTGGCCAGCAGCGGCGTGACTTCGGCGAATTTTTTCCGGTACAGCTCACGGTTCAGCACCACATGAGCTTCGTCGTCCCAAGCGGCGCGGCTGGCGGCTTGCACCACCGGGCTCATGGCGCTGCCGTGGTAGGTGCGGTAAAGCAAAAAAGCCTTCATGATGTCTGCGTCACCGGCGACAAAACCACTGCGCAAGCCCGGCACATTGCTGCGCTTGGACAGGCTGGTGAGCGCCACCAGGTTTTTGAAGTCATGCCGGCCCAAGGCGGTGGCCGCTTCAAGACTGCCGAGAGGCGCTTCTTCACGGAAGTAGATCTCGCTGTAGCACTCGTCCGAGGCGATGACAAAGCCGTATTGGTCGCTCAAGGCAAACAACTGCTTCCATTCGGCCAAGCCGATCACCGAACCCGTCGGGTTGCCCGGCGAGCAAACGATCAGCAACTGCGTCTTGGCCCAGACCGCCGCTGGCACGGCCGACCAGTCAATGCCAAAGTTGCGCGCCGGGTCGCTGGGCGCATAAAAAACGTCAGCACCGGCCAGCAAAGCCGCACCTTCGTAGATTTGATAAAACGGGTTCGGCGAGACCACCGTGGCACCGGCCTGCGTTGGGTCAATGATGGTTTGCGTCAGCGCAAACAGCGCCTCGCGGGAACCATTGACCGGCAGCAACTGTTTGGCCGAATCGACCGTCACGCCATAACGCCGCTGCAACCAATTGGCCATCGATTGCCGCAGTGCCGGCTCGCCCAGCGTGCCCGGGTAACTGGCCAAACCCGCTAGGCTGCCGGTCAGCGCTGTTTTAATCAGCTCCGGCGTGGCGTGGCGAGGCTCGCCAATGCCCAAGCTGATGGGACGGTAAGCCGGATTTGGCGTGACTTGGGCATGAAGCTGGCGCAGCCGCTCAAAAGGGTAGGGCTGCAGACGGGAGAGCAGAGGGTTCATCCGGGCATTATCGAGGATGTGCTCAGGCGGGAATTTCTGCCGCACAGAACTTGAAGGCGTCGTCTTGGGTTTGTCTGCTGACGCCTGCTGGACCTTGACGCAATGGCTGAGCTGGCGCCGGCTCAAGCGAGTGTCTTGTCGGGTAATAATCGACACCACTGAAAGAACTAACTTTATCCATTTTTGGGTTTCCCGTGCGCCTCAATTCCATCAAGCTCTCAGGCTTCAAGTCATTTGCCGAACCGACCAACTTCGTGCTGCCAGGTCAGCTCGTTGGCGTGGTCGGCCCGAACGGTTGCGGCAAGTCCAACATCATGGACGCCGTGCGTTGGGTGCTGGGCGAAAGCAAAGCCTCTGAGTTGCGCGGTGAGTCGATGCAGGACGTCATCTTCAGCGGCACCACCACCCGCAAGTCGGCCAGTCGCGCCAGCGTTGAGCTGGTGTTTGACAACGCCGACCACCGCGCCGGCGGTCAGTGGGGCCAGTTTGCCGAGATCGCGGTCAAGCGCGTCTTGACGCGCGACGGAACTTCAAGCTACTACATCAACAACCAGCCGGTGCGGCGCCGTGACGTGCAAGACGTGTTTCTAGGCACCGGCTTGGGCCCGCGTGCTTACGCCATCATTGGTCAGGGCACGATCAGCCGCATCATTGAGTCCAAGCCTGAAGAGCTGCGTCTGTTTTTGGAAGAAGCGGCCGGCGTGTCCAAGTACAAAGAGCGCCGCCGCGAGACCGCCAATCGCCTGTCGGACACACGTGAAAACCTGACCCGTGTCGACGACATCTTGCGCGAGCTGAACGCCAACCTCGAGAAGCTCGAAAAGCAAGCTGAAGTCGCGCTGCGTTACAACACCTTGCAGGCCGACGGCTCGCTCAAGCAGCACCAACTGTGGTTCATGAAGCGCACGGAGAGCGAGGCTGATCAATCCAAAGTAAAAGCGGACGCTGAGAAAGCCGTCAACGATCTTGAAAGCCGCGTGGCCGATTTGCGCCACATCGAAGCCGACCTCGAAACCGTTCGGCAGGCGCACTACACCGCTGGCGACCAAGTCAATCAGGCCCAGGGCAAGTTGTACGAAGCCAGCGCTGAGGTTGGTCGGCTCGAAGCCGAAATTCGCTTTGTCGTCGATGGCCGCTTGCGCGTTGAACAGCGCTTGGCGCAACTCAAAGAGCAAACCGCTCAATGGGCGACGCGCCAAGAAGACGCCGCCGTTGAAACCGAAAGCCTGGCTGGCCAAGCTGTTGAGGCCGAAGAAAAAGCCGAGCTGCTGGCGGCCCAAACCGAAGACCGTGTCGGTCAACTGCCAGCGCTCGAAGAAGCCTTGCGCAGCGCGCAAGCCCAAGCCAACCAGCAGCGCAGCAGTGTGGCGCAGGTACAGCAACAAATTCAGGTGTTGGCCGCGGACCAGCGCAACATTGAAGAACAAAGCCGCGCCTTCGGCACCCGGCGTGAACGTTTGCTGGCCGACCGCAATGCGCTGAATGCGCCCGACGAAGCCCGCTTGGTGAACCTGACCGAGCAGTTCAGAGTCGCGCAAGAGAGCCAAGAAATGGTCGAAGCTGTGCTGCACGACCTGACCGACAGCGTGCCGCAACTCGACCAAGACCGTCGCGAAAAGCAACAAACCGTCAACAGCGAATCAGCCCGTCAGGCAGACCTGTCAGCCCGCATGGAAGCGCTCAAGGCGCTGCAAGAAAAAGTCAAAACCGACGGCAAGCTCAAGCCGTGGCTGGCCAAGCACGGGCTGGATTCTTTGCAGGCTTTATGGAGTCGCATCAACGTTGAGCAAGGCTGGGAAAACGCGCTTGAAGCTGCGCTGCGCGAGCGCCTCGGCGCGTTGGAAGTCAGCCGTCTAGACATGGTGCGCGGCTTTGCCGGCACCGACGGCCGAGATGCACCACCTGCCAAACTGTCGTTTTACGCTGTGCCGATGGCCGGCATAGCGGTGCGAGCTGGCACCGCAGGTTTGAAGCCGCTGGCTGACTTTTTGCGTTTGTCGGACGCCGGCCAAAGCGCTTTGTTGGCGGACTGGCTGCAGGGCTGCTACACCGTTGGCAATCTGGACGAGGCGCTGAGCGTTCGCAGTAAGTTGCAGGCTGGCGAGGTCATCTACGTGCAGGGCGGCCACGCCGTGACGCAGCACAGCGTGAGCTTTTACGCCCAAGATTCTGAGCAAGCGGGTCTGTTGGCACGTGCCCAAGAGATTGACAACTTAGAGAAACAGCTGCGCGCACAAGCGCTGATTGGCGATGAAGCCCGTAGTGCGCTGATGCGCGCTGAATCGGCTTATGCTGACGCGGCACAACGTTTGGTCTCAGCCCGTCGTGATGCCGCCGAAGGCCAGAGCCGCACGCATGGCCTGCAGGTGGAGGTGCTGCGTTTGACGCAGCTGGCTGAGCAAACCCGCGCCCGCAGCGAACAAATTCAGGGCGATCTGCAAGAGATCGACGCGCAGATGGACGAGCTGCAAGAGCGCCGCGTGACCGCCGAAGCGCGCTTTGAAGAGCTCGACATGCAGCTGGCCGACAGTCAAGAACGCCACGCCCAATTAGATGACCGCGTGATTGAGACTGAGCGCAAGCTGAATGAATCGCGCGAACAACAACGCACGCTGGAGCGGCAAGCGCAAGAGGCGCAATTTGCCCTGCGCAGCTTGGCGTCTCGTCGTGACGAATTGGCGCGCTCGATTCAGATCGCCGCGCAGCAAGCGGCATCTTTGGCCGACGAAGAGCAACGCGCCAATGAAGAACTGTCGCGTTTGACCGATGCCGCCGCGCAAGCCGGTTTGCAAAACGCGCTGAGCGTTAAGCTGGAACGGGAAGCCGACCTCGGCGCCAAGCGCAGCCAGTACGACGACCTCAGCGCCAAGCTGCGCGCCAGCGACGAACGCCGCTTGCAGCTTGAACGCGAGCTAGACCCGCTGCGCCAGCGCATCACGGAGTTCCAGCTCAAGGAACAAGCGGCACGTTTGGGCTTTGAGCAATATGCGCAACTGTTGACCGATGCGCAGGCTGATTTGGCCGCAGTGCAGCTGTCGATAGAAACCGGCAACGTGCGGCTGACTGGCTTGCAAGGTGAGATTGACCGCATCAACCGTGAGATCCAATCGCTGGGCGCTGTCAATCTGGCGGCGCTGGATGAACTCAGCGCAGCCCGCGAACGCAAGGGATTTTTAGACTCGCAAATGGCCGACCTGAACGAGGCCATGACGACGCTGGAAGATGCCATCAAGAAGATCGACGTTGAAACGCGTGAGCTTTTGTCCAGCACCTTTGACGCTGTGAACGACCACTTCGGCAAGATGTTCCCTGAACTGTTTGGCGGCGGCAATGCGCGGCTGGTCATGACCGGTGAGGAAATTTTGGACGCCGGCGTGCAGGTCATGGCGCAGCCACCGGGCAAGAAAAATCAAACCATTCATTTGCTCTCCGGCGGTGAAAAAGCCTTGACGGCGATCGCTCTGGTGTTCGCTATCTTTCAACTCAACCCAGCCCCGTTTTGCTTGCTCGACGAGGTCGACGCACCCCTTGACGACGCCAACACTGAACGCTATGCCAGGCTGGTCGCCAGCATGAGCAAGTCGACTCAATTCCTGTTCATCAGCCACAACAAAATCGCCATGGAAATGGCCGAGCAATTGATCGGTGTGACGATGCAAGAGCAGGGCGTTTCGCGCATTGTGGCGGTCGACATGGAGGCGGCTTTGGGCTTCACAGAAACATTCTCTGCATGAGTACGCTTCAAATCAGTTTGGCCGTTGTCGGTGCGCTGTTGTTGGTCATTGTGCTGGTGCACGGTGCCTGGACATCACGTAAAAATCTGCCTAAGCAAGCCAGTCATGAGGCCAACACCGTGGTCGGTCATGCCGATGAAAAGTCCGCCAGTGGTGACCCGCTTGCACGCCAAGAGCCGGCCTTCGACGGCAGCCTCGAAGCGCTGGCCACGCTCACCTTGCCTGAGAAAAAAGTCGGTCTCGACGCGTTGATTGACGTGATTGCGCCCATCACTGTCGACACCCAAGTCTCAGGCGAGGCGGCACTGGCGGCGATGCCCGCGACCCGCCGCGCAGGCAGCAAGCCTTTTGCCGTTGAGGGCTTGAGCATTGACACCGGTGAATGGGAATCGCCCACGACTGGCCAGCGCTACAGCGCTTTTCAAGCAGGCGTGCAACTGGCCAACCGGACAGGCGCACTGAACCAAATTGAATACTCCGAATTTGTGATGAAGGCGCAAGCCTTTGCCGATGCTGTGAGCGGAGAACCCGAGTTTCCGGAGATGCACGACGAAGTAGCGCGCGCCCGCGAGTTGGACCAGTTCGCCAGTCAACACGATGCCCAGTTAGGTTTTACGCTGCGGGCCGCCAGCATCGCCTGGAGCCCCGGCTATGTGCAGCAAAACGCGGCTCGTCTCGGCTTTGTGGCCGGCGCCATTCCAGGCCGCATGGTGCTGCCCGGTGCGCAGGCGCAGTCGCCTATTTTGGGTTTGTCGTTTGACTCACAAGCCGCCATGGCCGAAGACCCTGAGCAGACCGCGCTGCGAGAGGTCACGCTGTCACTGGACGTGCCGCAAGTCGCTCGCAGCGAGCAACCTTTTGCCCGTATGTGCGAAGCCGCGCTGGCACTGTCGTCCGCGATGGATGGCGTCATCATGGATGACAACGGCAGCCGCATTCGGGCTGAAGCCATGGAGATCATTCACGCGGATCTCGAAAAACTTTACGACACGCTGGATACACGTGAACTGTCGGCTGGCTCGCTGCTGGCCAGGCGCCTTTTTTCTTGAACGCCACCGATTTTGACTTCAGAACCTGTTGATCTCTTTTCTGACACGCCACCCGTTGAACGCGTCAAGACACTTCGTGAGCAATTGCAACACCACGGTCATCGTTACTACGTGCTCGACGAGCCGGAGATTCCGGACGCTGAATACGACCGCCTGTTCACCGAGCTACAAGCGCTTGAATTAGCACACCCTGAGCTGAGCAGCCCCGATTCACCCACACGCCGAGTCGGGGGTACGCCGCTGGGGCAATTCGACAGCGTGCGTCATGCCGTGCCGATGCTGAGTATTCGCACCGAGACCGACACGCTCGCCACCGGTGCAGAAAACTTCGACGGCCGCGTGCGTCGCGAATTGGGCTTGACACCGAATGAGCCACCCGTCGAGTACGTGGCCGAACTGAAGTTCGACGGTCTGGCCATGAACCTGCGCTACGAAGACGGCTTGTTGGTGCAAGCCGCCACGCGCGGTGACGGTGAGGTCGGCGAAGATGTGACGCAGAACATCCGGACGATTCGTCAAATTCCTTTGCGTTTGAGTGCGGGTTTCAAGTGCAACGCCAGCCCTGCGATTCCGCCTGTCCTTGAAGTGCGCGGCGAGGTCTACATGCGGCGCGATGAGTTCGAAGCGCTCAACGAACGTCAGCGTGAAAAGATGGCCCGTGGTGCCAAGGGTGAAAAAACGTTCGTCAACCCTCGCAATGCGGCTGCCGGTGGCGTGCGCCAGCTGGACCCTGCGATTGCCGCCCAAAGACGCCTGAGTTTCTTTGCCTACGGCACAGGTGAGGTCACGCCTGCAGCGCAAGGCGGGCCTGACTTCAACACGCATTACGACTTGCTGATGACCCTCAAAGCCTGGGGCTTTCCCGTGGCGGAGCAAACCAAAGTGGCGCGCGGTGCTGCCGAACTGGTGGCGTTTCATCAGCACATGGGCGAGACCCGCGACCAACTGCCTTACGACATCGATGGTGTGGTTTACAAAGTAAATAGCTTGGCTTTGCAGCGCCAGCTGGGTTTTGTCACGCGCGAACCACGTTGGGCGGTGGCGCACAAATACCCGGCGCAAGAACAACTGACCACCGTCCTGGGCATTGACGTGCAGGTGGGGCGGACGGGTAAGCTGACCCCGGTGGCCAAGTTGGCGCCGGTGTTTGTCGGTGGCGTGACCGTCACCAACGCCACGTTGCACAACGAAGATGAAGCGCGGCGCAAAGACGTTCGCATTGGCGACACGGTGATCGTCAGGCGTGCGGGTGATGTCATTCCCGAAGTCGTCAGCGTGGTGCTTGAGAAGCGGCACGGGCAAGCCGATCAATTCACCATGCCGCGCCAATGCCCCGTCTGTGGATCGGCTGCTGTGCGTGAAGAAGGTGAGGCCGACTACCGGTGCACAGGCGGACTGTTCTGCGGTGCGCAGCGCAAAGAGGCCATCTTGCATTACGCCCATCGCCGCGCTGTGGAGGTTGATGGTCTTGGCGACAAACTGGTTGAGTTGCTGGTCGACGCCAACATTATTCGCACGCTGCCCGACCTGTATCGGCTCGGTTTGACGTCCTTGGCCGGGCTGGATCGGATGGCCGACAAGTCCGCCAACAACTTGCTCGAGGCGATTGAAAAATCCAAGCAAACGACTTTGCCGCGTTTCCTCTTTGGCTTAGGAATTCGCCATGTGGGTGAGGCCACGGCCAAAGCGCTGGCGCGGTATTTTGGCAAGCTCGACGCCATCATGAACGCCAGCGAAGCAGAACTGCTGGAGGTGGATGACGTCGGTCCGGTGGTGGCTCAAAGCATTCGCACTTTTTTTGACCAATCGCACAACCGCGAAGTGGTCGAGCAATTGCGTGCCTGTGGCGTGACTTGGGAGGAGGGTGAGCCTGCCGAGCGCGCGCCGCAGCCGTTCTCTGGCAAAACCTTTGTTATCACCGGCACCTTGCCGACACTTGGCCGTGACGAAGCCAAAGACAAGGTTGAAGCCGCTGGCGGCAAAGTGGCTGGTTCCGTCAGCAAGAAGACCGACTACGTGGTGGCTGGCACAGAGGCCGGTAGCAAGCTCACCAAGGCACTGGAGCTCGGTGTCAAGGTCATCGACGAAAACCAATTGATGGAGTTACTCAATGGCAGTGCATGACATTTTGAAAATGGGCGATCCGCGCTTGTTGCGCATCGCTGAACCTGTGACTGAGTTCGACACTGACGAATTGCATTTGTTGGTGGCCGACATGTTCGACACCATGGCCGCCGCCGATGGCGCGGGCTTGGCAGCCCCGCAAATTGGCGTTGACTTGCAGCTGGTTATTTTTGGCACGGATGCGGTCAATCCGCGCTACCCCGACGCACCGCTGATTCCGCGCACGGTGCTGCTGAATCCGGTCATCACTCCTTTGAGCGATGACTTAGAAAACGGCTGGGAGGGTTGTTTGTCGGTGCCCGGTTTGCGTGGTGTGGTGCCTCGCTTTTCAAAAATTCGATACACCGGCTTTGATCTCTACGGCGATCCGATTGACCGCACTGTTGAGGGTTTTCATGCGCGCGTGGTGCAGCATGAATGCGACCATTTGATCGGCAAGCTGTACCCGATGCGCGTCAAGGATTTCACGCAGTTCGGCTACACCGAGGTGCTGTTTCCAGGGCTGGACGCAACACAAGATGACTGACTCTCTTGGTTGAGCAGCTTAGTCGATTCGCTGCAGCCAAGGTGTTTCCAGCGCCACTTTTTGCTCATGGGCGGTGAGGGCATCAGCGTAGCGAAGTGTGCGGGTGATGTCATCCTCGCCAGACAGCAGTTGCGCCAAGTGGCCGCGCGCCAGCTCAAACTTGATCTTCAAACCATCAGGCGCTAGCGCCACACAGTTGGCAATCTCCATGTCGAGCACGGCGCCATCGCCCTTCAAGCTTTCGGTCAGCGCAAGGTGGTCTGCAGCTGACACCGTTGCCGTGACGATGCCGTTTTTAACCGTGTTATTGCGGAAAATGTCCCCAAAAGACAGCGCCACAATCGCCTGAATGCCGTAGTCCGCCAGTGCCCATACTGCGTGTTCCCTTGACGAACCGCAGCCAAAATTGCGCCCGGCAATCAGGATGCGGGTTGCGCTGCCTGCCGTGACAAAGGAGGCATCTGGGTTCTTCGCAGCCACCCAGTCGGCAAATAAGTGAACCCCCATCCCCTGGCGAACCGTGGTCTTGAGGTACTGAGCAGGGAAGAGGGCGTCGGTGTCAATGTCGTCGCGCTGCAGTATGGCGACGGGGCCTTGCACGCGTGTGATGGCTTGTCTCATGACAGAAACTCCCGCGGATCAGTGAGAGCACCGCGCAGGGCCGAAGCCGCCACAGCGGCAGGGCTCATCAAATGGGTCCGCCCACCTTGTCCCTGTCGATTTTCAAAATTACGGTTGGAGGTTGACGCACTGCGCTGCCCAGCCGTCAAATTGTCGCCATTCATGCCGACGCACATGGAGCAGCCAGACTCACGCCATTCAAATCCAGCGTCGACAAAGATCTGCGCCAAACCTTCAGCCTCAGCCTGACGCTTGACCATGGTCGACCCAGGTACCACCAGAGCGCGCACACCCTTGGCGATACGCTTGCCTTGGGTCACGCTGGCTGCTGCGCGCAGGTCTTCAATGCGGGCGTTGGTACAGGAACCGATAAAGGCCACGTCAATGGGAATGCTGGCAACAGCTTGTCCGGCGCGCAGACCCATGTATGTCAGCGCAGCCTCAAACCGATGTTGTTCGGCGATGCTGTCGTCAGACCCAAACGAAGATGGAACGGTTTGATCAAAGCCGGCGCTGTCTGCAGGCGTCGTACCCCAGGTCACCATGGGCTGAATGCGACTGGCATCCACCGACTCGAGCCTGTCAAAGTCAGCTTTGATTCCATTCACGCCGTGGTTGTCGGTCTGAAGGCTGCGCCATGCGGTCAACGCTTGATCAAAGTGCGTCTTGGCCAGGCCAGAGACACGCGGTCGCAGATACGCCACGGTTGTTTCATCGGGCGCCACCAAACCAAAACGTGAACCCGCTTCGATGGTCATGTTGCAGAGCGTCATCCGGGCTTCCATGGACAGTGCACTGACAGTCGGACCAAAATATTCGATGGCGAATCCAACACCGCCACTGGTCCCCAACTGGCGGATGATGGCGAGCGCCAAGTCTTTGGCGTAAACACCTCGACCGAGCTGGCCGTCAACCTGCACCCCAAGCGTGGCGAGTTTGCGCACCCACAGGCTTTGCGTGCTCATGACATGTTCGGCTTCTGACGTCCCGATGCCCCAAGCCAGAGCCCCCAGCGCACCCAACGTGGCGGTGTGAGAATCACCGCAAACGACCGTCGCACCCGGCAAGATGTAACCCTGTTCTGGCCCGACCACATGAACAA
This sequence comes from Polaromonas sp., assembly GCA_030654695.1. Lineage (GTDB taxonomy): Bacteria > Pseudomonadota > Gammaproteobacteria > Burkholderiales > Burkholderiaceae_C > Polaromonas. Next base: position 57,428 of record JAURWY010000034.1, on the reverse strand, counting down.
TCCCTTGCCGCTTGTCGTCGAGGTCAATCAGGCGCATGCCGGTGCGTTTTGCATTGGCACGCAAGGTGTCAATCTGCGCGGCACTCTCAGCATTGGGGATGTGCGTGTTGCGGTCTGGCGTTGTCGGGACGTTGTGGTCCTGGATCGCTATGTGGCGTTCACTCGAGCGCACAACACGCCCCGACAAGGCCAGCCCGGCAAAGGCCTGCGGGCTGGAGACTTCTTGCACAAGATGCCGGTCAATATAGACAAGGTCTTCGCCGTCTTCATTGCTGGCCACCACATGGGTTCGCCAGATTTTGTCAAACAAGGTGGTCACTGAAGATAAAACCTCATCAATAGTGGGACAACAGCTTGCCCAAGCCTTGGACTTTGTCCGTGATGCCGACGGCACGCAAGGCGTGCCAGTAGGTCGCCGTGTTGATGGCGATGACGGGTTTTCCCAAGTACAGCTCGGCAGCGGCGGCAAACCGAACCATGGACAGATTGGTGCCAACCTGCACGATGGCGTCGACGTCGTCGCCATCGAGTTGTCTCAGCGCGTCACGGCACATTTCGTCGGTGGTGTGGGCAATCTGCACCGGACCTGGCCGCTGCAAACAAAGATCACGGACGACGGTGAACCCGCAGTCCTCATAGAAACGGCGGACTTGTTCGTTGGCCACAGGGAAGTAGGGCGACAGGAAGGCAATCCGTTTCACTTTGTAGGCATTGAGTGCGGCTTCGGTGGCGAAGGAACCGCAGGAAACGTCGACCCCGGCGCGTTCCCGCATCATGGTGAGGAAGCTTTCAGCGCCTTTGCGGCCATCCCAGAATGTCGCTGCGGACATGCCCATCACCAGGTACTGCATCTCGCAACTTTTGAGAACATCGGCTGCCTGCAGGGTGTTGCCCTGAATGCTCTTGACCAACTTCAGGAATTCTTCGTTGTTGCTGACAGGATCATTGGGAATGACGATCCGGCTGTAGTGGTTGGTCACGCCCACTGGACGCATGTCATCAAAGTCCGGTTGAACAATGGTGTTCGTGGAAGGGCCCAGCACCCCAAATTTCATACGGTAACCAAGATGATCCATGATTAAACTTTCATAAGTAATTGAAGAAACGTATCGCGGGGCATGACATCGGCATATTTCTGCCGCATGTCGAACAGATTGGCGTCGTGGGGTTCGATGGCCCGGTCGCCAACACAGTCCTCAATCACGACGGTGCGAAAGTTGAACTGCATGGCGTCAACGACGGTCGCACGAATACAGCCACTGGTGGTGCAGCCCACAACCACGGCGGTGTCAACACCCCGCAGACGCAGCCACTCAGACAGCCCTGTCGAAAAGAACGCAGAGGCTGACGTCTTGCGCAGGACCCATTCGCCTTTGATCGGCGTCAATTCAGGAACGATTTGCGAGGCGTGCGCGTGTTCCGTTAATTCCAGCAGTGGTGGGACCTTCAGACAAAAAACGTTTTGATTGGCGTCATCATCTGCAAAAACCACGCGTGTGTGAACCACCGGAAGCTGAGCTTTTCGAAAAGCTGCCAGCAAGGGCACTGTCGCCTTGACCGCCTCAACGATGTGAGGACCACCAAACTGCGTCTCGTCCACAAATCCATTGACGAAGTCCACCAGGATCAGACCGCAACGTGAGCCAATGCCTGAGGCATTGCCCATGTTCTGCTTGCGGTAAATGTCTTCCTTGCTCAAGGTTTCACCGCCTCAGCAGCATGCGACTTGTCAAAATCTGAAACCCAGTCAAAACCCATCAGCTTGGAGAAGTCCTGGAAGTCATGCAATGGCTGATCCAAGTTGGCACTTGAACCCGTCGCCTTGATGTGGCTGTAAACGTTTTTAAAGGCGGCGCCCGCCGACAAGAATGCCGCCGACGGAAAGATGACAAGGCCAAAACCGATGCGCTGCAATTCTTCTTTTGTCAGCACCGGGGTGCGTCCCGTTTCAACCATGTTGGCGACCAGTGGCAGGTCAAAGGCCTTGCCGATGATTTCCATTTCTTCAATCGACTCCGGACTTTCGACAAAGAGGATGTCAGCACCGGCTCGGGCGTATTGCTCCATGCGGCGCAGGGCTTCGTCCAGACCATGAACCGTGCGCGCATCCGTGCGGGCGATGATCTGGAAGTTCTTGTCGGTGCGGGTTTCTGCCGCCACCTTGATCTTGGCGACCATGTCTTGCATGGGCACCACCCGGCGGCCCAGCATGTGACCGCATTTTTTCGGGAACTCTTGGTCTTCAAGTTGGATCGCGCAGGCCCCGGCCGTTTCATAGCCGCGCACGGTGTGCATGACATTGAGCAAGCCACCGTAACCCGTGTCGCCATCGCAAATCAGAGGCGTGTCGGTGATGCTGACAAATTGGCTGACACGGTTGACCATGTCGGTGTAGCTGGCCAGACCCGCGTCGGGCAAGCCCAAGTAGGACGCAACGGTGCCGTAGCCCGTCATGTACAAGGCTTCAAAGCCCATCTGGTCAGCGATCTTGGCCGAGACCATCTCGAAAACGCCCGGTGCGACGACGAGGTGTCCCTTGGTGAAATGGGCTTTGAGTTCTGCGCGTTTTTGAGCGCCAGTTTTGGTGCTGAGACCTTGTTTCATGCGATGGACTCCGCGCGTTCTAGCGCATCAATCATGGATGTTTTGCGAAGGTAATCCTTCGCGGCGGCAGGGCTCGCTGCAATGGCTTGCAGTTCGCTCTGGGTTTTTTGGCGAGCCACGGGATCGCGCTCTTCGATGTTCTTTTTGTTGCGTGCCGTATTGGCATTAATGTACTCAATGGCCACTGCACGCCGCTGACGCTGATAACGGTCGAGTAGATCTGGTGATGCACCAGACGTCAGAATTTCAACCAGTTTGTCCGACAGATTGAAGGCGTCTTGCACGCCGCCGTTCATGCCCATGCCACCGATCGGATTGTTGATGTGCGCTGCATCGCCGGCAAGTGCCACACGGCCCCGACGGAACTCTTTGGCAACACGCTGATGAACTTTGTAGAGCGTGCGGTGCACGACGTTGTAAGGGCTGTCTTTGGGCAGGAGATTTTGCAGTCGCCCCTGAATCGACGCATCGGTCATGACTTCTTCGTCTGTCTCTTCCAAACGAGTGGGGAAAAGAACCCGCCACAAGGTCGGAACTCGCAACAGAACACACCATTCTTCAGGATCTGAGACGTAATTGACATACGACAACTTCGGTAAATGGTCTGCGTATTCAAAGTCAGTCGACACCGATAGAAAACGCTCAGGGTAAGTAAATCCTTCAAACTCAATGCCGAGTGACTGACGGACAGCGCTCGATGCGCCATCTGCGCCTATGAGGTAATTACCGGTGAATGTTTCGATTTTTCCGTCTATTTTGACTTTCGCAGTCACGCTGTCGACATCCTGCTCAACAGACTGCAGTTCTGCCCCCAGCATGATGGTGACGTGTGGCAGCAGGGCCAATCGGTCTAGCAACAAGGTGTTGAGTTTCCATTGTTCACACTGCAAGCGAAATGGGTGCTGTGTTTCGCCTTCTAACAAGGCCATGTCGAATTCTGCAATGAGACCTTCTTTGCGATCGCGCTGTTGGGTGTAGCGGGCAACCAAGCCTTGAGATACAAGTTCCTTCGCCAGCCCAAATCGAGCCAGCAGGTCCAGTGTTGGCGGGTGAAAGGTAGAGGCACGAAGGTCTTCTTGGGACGATGTGTGGCGTTCAAAAACTGTGACGGAAATGCCGGCCGTGGCCAGGTTCAGTGCGCTGACCAGACCAACCGGGCCTGCCCCGGCAATCAATACATGAGAGGGAGTCATAGGGAATCTGTGCAAGTGAATAAGGGGCGGATGATCGGCCACAACCTAGTTTTGTACAAGCGGTAAATAGTTAAGCCATATCAAAAGTTAATGGGTTCATACAAATTAGAGAATGACTACAAGTTGATTTTGCATTGAAAGCGGGGGACGGGACGATGAAACGACTGCACATTGGTGCGCCTTTGATCCGCCTCACTGAATGGCGATCTGGGGAAAACCCGCGGTAGCACAACATCAGTGCGATGTGGTCTAAAAAGTTCGTCTATGGTGCGAAACGCGAGAGCAACTGCGATCAGTCGCATTCAACCCAAAGCCACTTTCAAGGCGTGGACTGGCTTATGAAAATTATCAAGCCCCAGCATGCCGACGCAAGCCTTCCATAAATGCTTTTAACAGGGGAGACTCGGTTGCTTCGCGACGACGAATAACGCCAACGCTGCCTTCCCGCAAGTAAGGCAGTGGTAGCGGAACCACCTGTTTGAGCCCCTGAAAATAGTGCATCAGCCGAGCAGACATGGGCGCGACAAGATCGCCGTCCTGAAGCATGGTCACGATGAGGAGGGTCGAGCCAGTCTCGACACGATAACGTGGTGGAGGTTGGCCGGCGAGGGCTAATTCGTGCTCTAGCTCCCGCCTGAGCGGACTCACTTTGGGCGGAATGATCCAAGGGTAGCGAAGGACATCGGGCCAGTCTACTTTTCGTTTTTTGGCCAAGGGGTGATTGGCACCGACCACGATGCGGATCTGCTCAGGGTAAAGGATGTCGCAGCGGACACCGGCATCCAGCCGGGCCTGGTCGGTGCGGGTGATCACCAGATCCACCCGTCCTTCTTCCAGTTGCGGAAGCAAAGTATCCAGCCGATTTTCAATGATGTTGAGATAAGCATCCGGAAATTTTTTCCTGAAATACCCGATAGCGAGCGGCAACAATTGTGTGGCGACAGTTGGAGTGGTGCCCACCACCAAATTGCCCGACGCTCCAATTGACATCAAACTGATGGTTGCCTGCGTGCGATCCAGTTCTCCAATGATGGCTTTTGCATGCGTTACCAGTGCGGTACAAAATTCAGTGGGTGTGAGTCCGCGCGAGTTGCGCTTAAATAGTTTGACGTTCAGGTCTTCTTCGAGCTCGCCTAAAAATTTTGACAGGCCAGGCTGGGTCACACCCATTTGCGTCGCCGTGTGGCTGATATTACGAGTCTCGTAAAGTGCAACCAGCAAGTACAGCTGACGCATACGCAGACGTTGTGTCCACTCCATTTTGATATGTCCTGCAAGTTATGGAATGAGAAAATAATATCATACAAAGGAAATACTGCGGATATCTTAAAAGCTGGCTTTTTCGAATACCTTTCAGTCAAACACGCCCACAGCGTATTGCCCCTGGAGGGTTCATTTATTCGCGCTGTGAAGCAGCGCCCTTGGGCTCATCGGGCACGTTAAGTGCTTAGTGGGAAACATTCATTTTTGTTTCACTGGAGTCTTCATGCGTCGTCGTTTATTGTTTGCTTTTGTCCCCCTGTGTATGGCTTCGCTTTTTTCACAGTTTGCCGTCGCGCAGTCATACCCCGTCAAACCCGTCCGCATCGTCGTGCCGGCAACACCGGGTGGCACCTCTGATATCTTTGCACGTGCCATTGCCCTCAAGTTGCAGGATGCCTTGGGCAAACCGGTCATCATCGACTACAAACCAGGCGCGAGCACCAATATAGGAACCAACTATGTGGCCAAGTCTGCGGCAGACGGCTACACCTTGCTGATCAATGGCATCACGCTGTCTGTCAATCCTCTGCTTTTCGCCAACCTGCCTTTCAACCCCTCCAAAGACTTAACACCCATCATCGAAGTCGCCGAGATGTTGAATGTCGTGACGGTTCATCCGAGCGTTCCTGTGAACTCAATGAAAGAGCTGGTGCAGTTGATCAAAAAGGACCCGGGCAAATTCAATTACGGCACAACGGGTGTGGGAAGTTCAGGTTACTTTTCCGCCGAACTGTTGGCGATTAAAACCGGAGCCAAAATCACCCACATTGCGTACCAAGGCAACGCACAGGCCACCACGGATCACATTGGCGGCACATTGCAAGTTGGGTTTGTCAATCTGCCGGTAGCATTGCAATTCGTCAAAGGCGGCAAACTCAAGGCGCTGGCCGTCACTTCGGCGAAAAGATCGCCTTTGTTGCCTGATGTGCCAACGGTCGCGGAAGCTTTGGGCATTTCAGACTATGTGATGAATGGCTGGTTCGGCCTGATGGCCCCGGCAAAAACCCCGCCAGAGATCGTTGCTCGCTTGCAGGAAGAAGTCAGCAAGGCTTTGAAGGATCCAGCACTGATAGAGCTCATCAAAGCGGCTGGAGGTGACGTGGTTGGTGGCACCAGTGCGCAGTTCGATGCACGCATCAAAAAAGACACGGATCGTCTCACCGAAGTCATTCAGCTTGCAGGCTCCACTGCGAAGTAGCCGAGGGGCGTGCGGATTGTGTTTGTAGGAGCCGAGCCCTCTCGGTGAGGCCTGTTCGTAGCGTTTCTGGCCAACCTAATAAGGCGCCGATCTGGTGCTGACGGCCTGTTTGCATTATTCTCAAACTTTTTTCACCGACTGGGAGTATTTATGCGTCGCTATTTCCTGTTTTCAATCGTCTCCATTTTGCTAACCAGTAGCTTGCCTAATATCGGCTTTGCGCAACAGTACCCGAGCAAGCCAATAAAAATTATTGTTGCAGCAACCCCCGGGGGCACTGCCGATATTTTTGCGCGGGCTATCGCTTTAAGGCTACAGGACACACTGGGAAAACCGGTGCTTGTGGAATACAAACCCGGTGCAGCGACGAACATTGGCAGTGACTTTGTGGCGAAGTCGGCACCGGATGGACACACCATCCTGATCAATGGTTTGCCGCTGGCTGTGAACCCTGTACTTTTCGCCAACATGCCTTTCAGTCCGTCAAAGGACTTGACGCCGATCATTGAGGTGGCCCAGATGCTCAACGTGATCACCGTGAACCCAGCGCTTGGCGTGAACTCTCTCAAGGATCTTGTTGAGCTTGCCAAAAAAGAGCCCGGAAAATTGAACTATGGCAGTCCGGGGGCCGGTAGTTCCAGCTACCTGGCCGCAGAGCTTCTGGCCGTCAAAACGGGCGCCAAGTTCACGCATATTGCCTACCAAGGCAATGCACAAGCCACCACCGACCATCTTGGTGGTTCCTTGCAGGTCGGCTTTGTCAACCTTCCCGTGGCCTTGCAGTTTGTCAAAAACGGCCGCCTCAAACCGTTGGCAGTGACCTCGGCTAAACGCTCGCTGCTGTTGCCTGACGTGCCGACTGTCGCTGAGGCCCTGGGCATTCCTGACTATGAGTTGACCGGTTGGTTTGGACTCTTGGCCCCAGCTCGCACGCCGCCCGAGATTGTGGCCAGACTGCAGGAAGAAACCAGTCGCGCACTCAGGGATCCGGCGCTGATTGAAATCATCAAATTGGCCGGCGGGGACGTGGTGGGGGGCAGCACGGCACAGTTTGACGCGCAACTCAAAAAGGATACTGAGCGTTTGACAAAAGTTATTCGTTTGTCGGGGGCTTCCATCAACTAGCTATCAATCCGCCGTTGTACCGCTCAGTTCATTCAAAAAAAATGGAATTCTAAAATGTCTGAAATCAAAGATGCGTCTCTGGTTGACCGTGTGATTGTGGTCACCGGAGGTGTTCGGGGCCTTGGCCGGGAAATGGCGCTGGCGCTTGTAGAGCAGGGTGCCAAGGTCGTTGTGACGGGTTCGTCTGAATCAGCGGCTATGGCCGAAACCATCGCCATGGCAGAAGCCATTGCCGGCAAGGACTGCATGATGGGCATGGCCGCCGACGTCAGCGATTTCAACAGCTGCCAGTCTCTGGTCAACGCGACTCTGGTGCGCTATGGCGCATTACACGCGCTTGTCAACAACGCCGGTATCGGCATGCGGTTGATCAGTGAAACCTTCAACACCGTGCCGGTTAATTTCTGGGACATTGACCCCGATCATTGGCGCCGAATCATCGACACCAATGTCAATGGCGTGTTCAACATGACCCGCGCCTGTGTGCCGCATATGCTGACCCAAGGCTTTGGCAAAATTATCAATGTGTCAACCAGCGACCCGACGATGGTGCGGCGCGGTTATTCACCCTACGGCCCGTCTAAGGCAGCCTTGGAGGCCATGTCGCGTGTCTGGGCTCAAGAACTTGAGGGGCGCGGTGTCGATATCAACGTCTACTTGCCGGGCGGCGCTGCCGACACAGATTTGCTGCCGCCCAGCGCCAACAAGCGAGGTGCTGACGGTAACTTGTTGCCGGCGGCCATCATGCGACGTGGCATTGCCTGGTTGTGTTCGGATGCGTCCAATGGACACAGCGGCGGTCGGTATATCGCGCGGCTCTGGGATGAAACCTTGCCACCGGGGCAAGGTGCTGCAACGGCCAGCGCGCCGGGGCATTTCCCGCGGGCCTGAGGTGGGCTCAAAAAGGCCCTGGAATGCGGGTAAGTCTTGGTATAAAGCGTTGTTGTGGCCCTGTACGATGGGTTGAACAGAATTGACCCGAACCAACTTAGCCCACTATGTCCGTACAAGATTTATACCGAAGCAAACGTTGCAGCGCGGCCGATGCTTTAGAGCTCCTTCATGATGGCGACTTCATCATCGTTCCCACTGGCGTCGGAGAGCCGCCAACGTTGCTGACCGAGTTGTCTGAACAGCGACGACGCTTTCACGACATCAAAGTTGGCCAGATCCTAGCGGTGCGCAAGTTTGCCTACTTTGACGCAGAAACTGCAGATCACGTTCGGCATGTCGCTTTTTTCTTTGGTGCCGCTTCGCGCGCCGGTGGTGTGGGGGGATGGGTTGATTTCATTCCCAGCTATTTTTCTGAAATGCCCAGCTTGATCGACCGCGGTCAGATGGCGGCTGATGTGGTGATGGCGATGGCTTCGCCGATGGACAACCATGGCTATTTTTCGCTCAGTCTGGGGACGGACTACACCATGGCGGCCATCAAGAAGGCGCGTGCTGTGGTGTTGGAAGTCAATCCCCATGTGCCTTATGCCATGGGCAATTGCCATGTGCATATTTCGCAGGTGACCGCCTTGATTGAGAGCAGTGACGCGATCATGGAAGTGGGGCTGCCAAAGATCGGCCCGGTGCAAGAGGCTATTGGTAAATATGTAGCTGACATGATCGAGGATGGCTCTACGCTACAGATTGGTTACGGCGGCATTCCCGATGCCGTGGTGATGCAGTTGACTGCCAAGCACGACTTGGGCATTCACACTGAAATGATCGGTGACGGCATCTTGACCTTGATTGAAAGCGGTGCTGTGACCAACCGCAGAAAAAACTATCAAACAGGTAAAACGATTGCCACCTTTGCGCTTGGCTCGCAAAAACTTTACAGCTACATGGACCGTAATCCGGGTCTTGAAATGCACCCGGTCGACTTCACCAACGACCCTTATCTTGCCGCACAAAACGACAATCTGGTCACCATCAATGCCTCTCTGCAAATAGATTTGCTAGGCCAGTGTGGTTCAGAAAGTCTGGCGCATCTGCCTTATTCCGGCACCGGTGGTCAATCTGATTTTGTCCGCGCCGCCAACCGATCAAAGGGTGGAAAGTCTTTCATTGTTTTGCCGGCCACCGCTAAAAACGACACCATCAGCCGGATTGTGCCAACGCTCATCCCTGGCACCCACGTGAGCACCAGCAAGAACGACATCAGCTATGTCGTGTCGGAGTTTGGTGTGGCGCAGTTGCGTGGCAAATCAGCCAAGCAACGCGCGGGGGAGTTGATTGCCATTGCTCACCCTGATTTCCGTGCTGAATTGACGCTGGCGGCAAAACGCATGAATTTGATGTGACGACGTCAGGTTTTCAAGGCCTCAAGCAACTCAGTCTCAATCGCTATTTGCGCCCTGTTTTGCTGCAGTTCTGGCCCTTCGATCAAGAACGTGTCTTCAACGCGTTCGCCCAGCGTCGTGACTTTGGCGAGTTGAAGGTTGATGCGGTGATGTGAAAGCACACGGGCGATGGAGTAAAGCAGGCCAACCCGGTCGCTGGCGGAGACGGTGAGCAGCCAACGCTGGCCTTTTTCGTCGGGACGCAGATCGACACGCGGTGCAATAGGGAAGCTTTTGACACGCCTTGAAACCCGACCTTTACCCGCTGGCAGCAGCGGGCCTAAAACCGCAATCGCACGCACCAGTTCAGCTTCAACCATGGCCACCAGTTCGCGGTAGTGCTCCGTCAATATCGGGCTGATGACCTGAAATGTGTCTAGCGCGTAACCGTTGTTGGCCGTATGAATTTTGGCGTCCAAAATGCTCAAGCCCGCTTCTTCGAAATAGCCACAAATGCGGGCAAATAAATCAGGAGCGTCGGGGGTGTAGACCAACACTTGCATGCCTTCACCGGCAGAAGAGCGTCGTGCACGGACCACCGACTTGCCGGCTCCAACATGACGTGACAGCTGCCTCGCGTGCCAGGCGATGTCGGCGGCATCGTGGCGCATGAAGTAGCTCACGTCCAACGTCGACCAGAGCGCTTTGTGGGACTCAAAAGGCTCGGCATGCAAGGCCAACATGGTCAGGGCTTCGCGCTTACGCGACTCGACTTCAGCACGCGGGTCGGGCGCACCGCCCCCGAGCACGCGCAAGGTGTAGCGGTAAAGGTCTTCCAGAAGTTTGCCTTTCCAGGCATTCCATACTTTGGGGCTGGTGCCGCGAATGTCTGCCACGGTCAATAGATAAAGAGCGGTGAGATAACGCTCGTTGCCCACGCGCTTGGCGAAGGCGGCGATCACTTCCGGGTTGCTCAGGTCTTCTTTTTGCGCGATGCGGCTCATGCTCAAATGCTCGCGCACCAGAAACTCGATGAGTTGAGCGTCTTCAGTGGCGATGCCATGCTGGCGGCAAAACGCCCGGACGTCTTCACAGCCCAACTCAGAATGGTCGCCGCCACGACCTTTGGCAATGTCATGAAACAGCGCGGCAACGTAGAGAATCCAAGGCCGATCCCAGCCCGCCGCCAGCTGTGAGCACATCGGGTATTCATGCGAATGCTCGGCCATGAAAAACCGCCGCACATTGCGCAGCACCATCAAGATGTGTTGGTCAACGGTGTAGACATGAAACAGGTCGTGCTGCATCTGGCCGACGATTTTTCGGAAAACCCACAGGTAACGACCCAGCACTGAGGTTTGGTTCATCAGCCGCATGGCGTGCGTGATGCCTTGGTTCTGCAGCAATATTTGCAGGAACCGCTGTCGATTGACGGGGTCACTGCGGAACTTCGCGTCCATCACACCGCGGGCGTTGTACAGCGCTCGCAGTGTACGGGCCGACAGACCGTTGACGCCTGGCGTGGTCTGAAAAATCAAAAAGGTTTCAAGAATGGCGTGCGGTTCACGCACATACAAGTCATCACTGGCGACTTCAATGCGGCCGGCTTTTTCAAAAAAGCGCTCGTTCAACGGTCGCAGGGGTTGGGTGTTGGGGTTCAGCCGCTCTTCAATATTCAGCAGCAAAATCTGGTTCAGCTGCGTCACGGCCTTGGCCGCCCAGTAATAGCGGCGCATCAGAGATTCGCTGGCGCGCCGCGGCAGTCTGGTGCCGTCAGGCGCTTGGCTCAAATAGCCAAAAGACTCCGCAACGACCGTCTGCAAATCGAAAACCAAACGGTCTTCGCGCCGACCAGCCAGCACATGCAGCCGCGCCCGTATCAAACTGAGCAAGGACTCGTTGCTTTTGATTTGCCGAACTTCAAAAGCGGTGGCTAAACCATTGCGCGCAAGCTCATCCCATGACTTGCCCAAGCCCGCAGCCCTGGCCACCCACAGAACCACCTGCAAGTCGCGCAGGCCACCAGGGGATTCTTTGCAATTCGGTTCGAGTGCGTAGGGTGTGTCTTCAAACTTGTTGTGGCGCTGGCGCAGCTCAAGCGTCTTCGCGACAAAAAATGCTTTGGGGTCAAGCGCCGCATGAAGTTGCTCGCGCAAGGCGACGAAGTTGTCTTTTGAACCGGCCAACCAGCGCGCTTCAAGGAGCGAGGTTTGTACGGTGACGTCTTTCGCCGACTCTTCAAGGCACTCAGCCAAGGTTCGCACACTAGAACCAATCTCCAGTCCGCCGTCCCAGCAACTGCCAATGAAATTTTCAATGCGGGTTTTCAGGGTCTGGCCATCAGTTGGTTTTTTGCCGGCTGAGTCGGCGTCGATCTGGGTGCCGTTTGGCAACAGCAACAATACATCGACATCGGAGTTTGGAAAGAGCTCACCGCGGCCATAACCCCCCACTGCGACTAGCGTGCAATCAGCAGGAAAACCAGCGCGCTGCCAAAGTTGATGCAGCGTTGCGTCTGCGTGGCGGGCCAACTTTTGTAGCAGGCTGCGGATGCCACGGCTGGACGGACCGCTTTGCGCCAGCGAGGAGAGCAAGGCGGTTTTACCGGTTCGGTAATTTTCCCGCAGTTGCGCCATTTCGCCAGGGGCGTCCGCCACAGACCTTAAGGCGACAGGACTCAGCGTATTCATCCGGAAACGAGATGTGAGGGGACCGGCTCAGGCACTGACGGGAATGCCGGCGACCGTGCTTTCGGCCGCATGATAGACAGCCACAAAATCAGGTGTTGCCGGCGTGCCAGCTGACAAGGTCAACACCTCGTAGCCGGTCTCGGTCACCAAAATAGTGTGCTCCCATTGCGCCGACAAAGAGTGGTCACGTGTGACGATGCTCCAGCCGTCTTTTTCAGGGCCGTCTTTGATGTCGCGCTTGCCGATGTTGATCATCGGCTCAATGGTGAAAGTCATACCGGGCTTGAGGACATCGAGCGTTCCGGGCCTGCCGTAATGCAACACTTGCGGGTCTTCGTGAAAGCGCTGACCAATGCCATGGCCGCAAAACTCACGGACGATTGAAAAGCCCTGCTTTTCGGCAAAGGTCTGGATGGCGTGGCCGATATCACCCAAGCGAATGCCCGGCTTGACGCGCATGATCCCTTGCCACATGGCGTCGTACGTGATTTGGCACAGCCGCTTGGCCGCGATCGATGTTTCACCAACCAGGAACATGCGGCTCGAATCACCGTGCCAAGTGTCTTTGATCACGGTCACATCTATATTGACGATGTCGCCTTTTTTCAGAGGCTTGTCGTTTGGGATGCCGTGGCAAACCTGATGGTTGACCGAGGTGCAAAGTGACTTCGGATAAGCACCGTAGCCAGGGGGTTGATAACCCAAGGTAGCCGGAATGGTGTTTTGCACCTCCGTCATATAAACATGGGCCAAATGATCGATTTCGTTGGTGGTGATGCCAGGTTTGACGAAGGGCGTCAGGTAGTCCAACAACTCAGAAGCGAGCTTGCCAGCCACTCGCATGCCTTCAATTCCGGCGGCGTCTTTGTACGTAATACTCATGTCACTGATTATCCCACCAGCTTTGAGACCGTGTCCTGGCAGGGCTTCACCGAAGCACATCGATGCCGGCTGAGCACTGATAAAATCATCCGCTACTTTCCTCCGGACCAGGCACACGCCGACCCCGACAACCACAAGGCCGTTGCCACCGTGACCCTGCATCTGACGACTTTCGAGGGCGAATCCCGCGGGATCAATGCCCTGAGCGACTTCCGCGCCCAGCAACTGCTTCCCCGCCTGCAAGCTATCAACGACAAAATCACCGGCATCAGCGCCCGGTTTGTGCATCTGGTGGCCACGGATGTACCGCCCACCGAGGCTATGGAAACCCAACTTGAGGCGCTGCTGAGCTACGGTGAGCCTTGCCGCACGTGGCCGGCTAACACGACGGGCGCATCGTTTTTCATCGTCTCGCCCCGCTTTGGCACGGTTTCGCCTTGGGCCTCCAAGGCCACAGACATCGCCCACAGCTGCGGCTTGGCGGTCAAGCGCATTGAACGCATCACTGAATACTGCGTATCGATCAAGTCCGGTCTGCTGGGTAAAACCTATTTGAGCCTGCCCCAACGCGAGGCCATCATCGCCTTGCTGCACGACCGGATGACTGAAAGCGTCATGACCGATCGGGCGCAGGCCGCGTCGCTGTTTGCGGAGTTGCAGGCCGCACCGCTGCAATCGATTGACGTGCTGGGTGGCGGCAAGGCCGCGCTGGAGGCGGCCAACATCGAGTTTGGCCTGGCCTTGGCCGGTGACGAAATCGAGTACTTGGTGCAGGCTTTCACCCAACTCCAACGCAACCCGACGGACGTCGAATTGATGATGTTCGCGCAGGCCAACAGCGAGCACTGCCGCCACAAAATTTTCAACGCTGAGTTCACCATTGACGGCGTGCCGCAAGACAAGAGCTTGTTTGGCATGATCCGCAACACCGAGCAGCTGAACCCACAGCACACGGTGGTGGCTTACTCGGACAACGCGTCGGTGATGGAGGGTGGCAAGGTTCAGCGCTTTTATGCGCAAGCAGCCTCACCCAATGCTGCGCCTGCCTCGACGCTGCAGCCCTACGCCGCGCACGAAGACGTCTTGACGCATGTGCTGATGAAAGTCGAAACGCACAACCACCCGACCGCGATTTCACCGTTCCCCGGTGCTTCAACAGGTGCCGGCGGCGAGATCCGTGACGAAGGCGCTACCGGCCGTGGCTCCAAACCCAAAGCAGGCTTGACGGGTTTCACGGTGTCGCGGCTGTTCGACACAGCCTTTGGCAAGCCAGACCACATCGCCAGCGCCTTGCAAATCATGACCGAAGGCCCGCTCGGTGGTGCGGCCTTTAACAACGAATTTGGCCGGCCCAACTTGGCCGGTTACTTTCGTGAATACGAGCAAACCGTCAACGGTCAGCGTTGGGGCTATCACAAGCCGATCATGATTGCCGGCGGCCTCGGCACGATCGACGCGGGCCTGACCAAGAAAATTTTGTTCCCGGCCGGCACGCTGCTGATTCAGCTCGGCGGCCCCGGCATGCGCATCGGCATGGGCGGCAGCGCGGCCAGCTCGATGGCCACCGGCACCAACGCTGCCGCACTGGATTTTGACTCCGTGCAACGTGGCAACCCTGAAATTGAACGGCGTGCGCAAGAAGTCATCAACCAGTGCGCGCAACTCGGCGTAGCGAATCCGATTTTGGCGATTCATGACGTCGGTGCGGGCGGATTGTCGAACGCATTTCCGGAACTCGTGAACGACGCCGGTCGCGGCGCACGCTTTGATCTGCGTGCCGTACCGTTGGAAGAAAGCGGTTTGAGCCCTAAAGAAATCTGGAGCAACGAAAGCCAGGAGCGCTACGTGATGGCGATTGCGCCAGAGTCACTGCCGCAATTCCAAGCTTTTTGTGAACGCGAGCGTTGCCCGTTCTCGGTGGTCGGTGTGGCGACTGAAGAAAAAGACCTGGTCCTGTTTGATAACGAAGAGGCCGCGCGCCGCGCCGGGCCGCCCCAAGCAAGCGAAGCCCCCTCGGGGGGCAGCGCAGTACGCGAAGCGACAAGCGTGGGGGCCATAACACCTGTTCAGATGCCGATGAATGTGCTGCTCGGCAAACCGCCGAAGATGCACCGCGATGTGAAGCGTCTGCCGATTGCCGTGACGCCGCTGGACCTGACCGGCGTCGATCTGCAAAAAAGCGTGATCGATGTGCTGAGCCACCCGACTGTGGCCTCCAAGCGTTTCCTCATCACCATTGGCGACCGCACTGTGGGCGGCCTCACGCACCGCGACCAAATGGTCGGTCCGTGGCAAGTGCCGGTGGCCGACTGCGCCGTGACCTTGGCCGACTACCAAGGCTTTACCGGCGAGGCCATGAGCATGGGCGAGCGCACGCCGCTGGCCACCACTGACGCCGCAGCCTCGGGCCGCATGGCGGTGGCTGAAGCCATCACCAACTTGTTGGCCGCCCCGATTGAGTTGCCGCGCGTCAAGTTGTCGGCGAACTGGATGGCCGCTTGTGGTGAGCCCGGCCAAGACGCCGCGCTGTTTGAGACCGTCAAAGCCGTTGGCATGGAACTGTGTCCGGCGCTGGGCGTATCCATCCCAGTCGGCAAAGATTCACTGTCGATGCGCACGGTTTGGGACGACAAAAAAGTCACCTCGCCGGTCTCGCTCATCGTCACCGCTTTTGCTACGCTGGCCGATGTGCGCGGCACGCTGACGCCGCAGCTGAACACCGAAGAAGCTGACACCACACTGATCTTGATTGACCTTGGCAAAGGCCAAAACCGCATGGGCGCTTCGATCCTGGCGCAAACGCTGGAGCGCGGCGAGGGCGCTGTGCCGGACCTCGACGATGCACAAGACTTGGTCAATCTGGTCAACGCCATTAATGCCTTGCGTGCGCAAGGCGACATCTTGGCGTACCACGACCGCAGCGACGGCGGCCTGTTGGCAGCTGTTTGCGAAATGGCTTTTGCCGGGCAAGTAGGCGTCTCACTGAACATCGACATGTTGCTGGTCGAAGGCGACGGTATTTCAGACAGCCGGATGGACACAGGCGACAGTAAAAACTGGGCCACACAGGTCAGCGCGCGTCGCGACGAACTCACGCTCAAAGCCCTCTTCAACGAAGAGCTGGGCGTGGTGATTCAGGTCCGCACAGCGGCCCGCAACGAAGTGATGCAGGTACTGCGTCAACACGGCTTGTCGAAGTTCAGTCACTTCGTTGGCAAGACCCGACCGCAACATGCTGCGCTTGATGTTGGCAAAGGTCAGATCCAAGTCTGGCGCGACACCAAGCTCTTCTTCAACGCCAAGCTGCAAGACTTGCATCAGGTCTGGGATGCTGTCAGCTGGAAGATTTGCCAGCAGCGCGACAACCCGGCGGGTGCCGATGCTGAACATGAGTCTGTTGGCGACCCGCAAAACGCCGGCTTGCATGTGTATCTGCCTGAAACATTTAAGGCAACCGTCAGCGCTCCAGCGTTGAACTTGTCGCGTCCGCGTGTGGCGATCTTGCGCGAGCAAGGTGTCAACTCACACGTTGAAATGGCCTACGCTTTCACGCTTGCCGGCTTTGAAGCTTGCGACGTTCACATGACTGATTTGCAAAGCGGCCGCGCCAAGTTGAAAGACTTTCAAGGCGTGGTGGCTTGCGGTGGTTTCAGCTACGGAGACACGCTGGGCGCCGGCATCGGCTGGGCCCGCTCGATCCTGTTCAACGCGGTATTGGCAGAGGAATTCAAAGCCTTCTTTACACGCCCTGACACCTTCGGTCTTGGTGTTTGCAACGGCTGCCAGATGTTTGCTGAACTGGCCAGCATCATTCCCGGTGCCGACGCTTGGCCGCGTTTCACCACCAACCTCAGCGAGCGCTTTGAAGCCCGTTTGGGCCTAGTTGAAGTGCTCGATTCGCCAAGCCTTTTCTTGCAAGGCATGGCGGGTGTGCGGCTGCCGATTGCAGTGGCTCACGGCGAAGGTTTTGCTAATTTTTCGCGTCGCGGCAATGCGGCCAAAGCCATCGCCGCGATGCGATTCACCGACCACCTCGGCCAGCCCACTGAAGCTTATCCAGCAAACCCGAACGGCAGCCCCGGCGGCCTCACGGCAGTGACCACGGCCGACGGCCGTTTCACCGCGATGATGCCGCACCCCGAACGCGTTTTCCGCAATGTGCAGATGAGCTGGACGGATGCTGACGTTAATGGCTACAGCCCTTGGATGCAGCTATGGCACAACGCCAGAAAATGGGTGGGTTGATCACGGATCTGTCTCGCGACCGCAAGCTCGTCGTCAACTGAGTCTTTTTACATCCCGACCGGGTAGCCATCTTTGCGGTGGTCTGAGGCGGCGATGTAGCCGTGTTCGACCTTCATGGCCATCTGGGCGCAGCCGAATTCAGTGTTGAAACGCTCGGCCACTTTGACCTCATGGCCGCGCGCGACGAGGCCATCAATGGCTTCTTGTGGGAAGTTCCATTCAACGGCAATCGTCACGTTGTCGTCCATGATGCGCCAGCGCGGTGCATCGCTGGCGGCTTGCGGATTTTGTCCGTGATCAGCCACACGTGCGGTCACCTGCAAATGGCCTTGTGCCTGCATCGAACCACCCATCACGCCAAAGCTCATGAGCGGCGCACCGCCCTGCGTTAAGAAGCCTGGGATGATGGTGTGAAATGGCCGTTTGCCCGGTGCGACCTGATTGGGGTGGCCGGGTTTGAGGCTGAAGCCAGAACCGCGGTTGTGCAGCGCGATCCCCGTGCCTGGCACGACCACACCCGAGCCAAAGCCTTTGAAGTTGGACTGAATGAAGGAGATCATCATGCCGTTTTCGTCAGCGGCCGTCAGGTAAACCGTGCCGCCGTTGTGTGGCGAACCAGGCCGCGCAGGCGCTGCGCGTTGCGGGTCAATCAAGCTGGCGCGCTGCTTCAGGTACGCCGGTTTGAGCAAGTCGGCAGCAGTCACATCACGCATGGCGTCCGGGTCTGCAACGTATTCATGCAGGTCAGCAAAGGCCAGCTTCATGGCTTCGATTTGCAGATGCTGCGTCAGCGCTGAATCTAGACCGGCGGCTTTCAGGTCAAAGTGTTCCAGCATGCCGAGCGCCATGAGCGCACCGATGCCTTGACCACTGGGCCCGATTTCGTGCAGTTCGACGTCCCGGTAACGCACCGAAATCGGGTCAACCCAGTCGGCTTGGTGCGCCGCCAAGTCCGCCTCGTCGATCAAGCCGCCTGTGTTGCGGGCGTGGTCGGCAATGGCTTTGGCCAGTTCGCCGTGGTAAAAATCGTCGCCCTTGGTGGCGGCAATGCGCGCCAGCGTGTTGGCCTGGCCCGGGCAGCGGAACAACTCGCCTTGCAGAGGCGCGCGGCCTTGCGGCGCGAAGGCTTCGCGGTAGCCGGGTTGCGGCAGCAATTCCTCGACTTGGGCTTGCCACTGCCGGTGCACCGTGTGCGAAACCATGAAACCATCCCGCGCATGGCGCAGGGCGGGCTCGAACAAATCAGCGAAAGGCAGCTTGCCAAAACGATCCGACAAAGCGCGCCAAGCCGACACCGTACCGGGCACCGTGACCGAGTCCCAACCCCGCAGCGGCACGGCGTCGTATTTTGAAAAGTGCTCAGGCGTCCAGCGCTTTGGCGCGCGACCGGAGGCGTTCAGCCCGTGCATGCGTTGGCCGTCCCAGATGATGGCGAAAGCGTCACCGCCAATGCCGTTCATGCACGGCTCAACCACCGTCAGCGTGATGGCGGTGGCCAGTGCCGCGTCAACCGCGTTGCCGCCGCGCGCCAACATCAACAAGCCAGCGGCGGAGGCCAAGGGTTGCGAGGTGCTGACCACATTGCGCGCCAACAGCGGCATGCGTTGCGAGGTGTACGGAAACTGCCAAAAAGCGGATGAATCTGGGGTCATGCGTGAGGTTCTTGAGGTGAAAAATGAAGGCGTTGTCTCTTAGTCTAGCTTGACCTTCGCCATCTCGACAGCTTTGCCCCAAGTCTTGAATTCTTGTTCGATCAAGGTGGCGAATTCTTCAGCCGGCGTGTACTTCAACTCGACGCCTTGGGCCTGCATGCGCTGCTTGAGATCGGGCGAATTCAGTGCTATCTGAATCGCTTTAGCCAGCTTGGCCAACACCGGTGCTGGCGTGC
The DNA here is from genome assembly GCA_030654695.1 of Polaromonas sp. Classification (GTDB taxonomy): domain Bacteria; phylum Pseudomonadota; class Gammaproteobacteria; order Burkholderiales; family Burkholderiaceae_C; genus Polaromonas. The sequence continues at coordinate 38,067 of JAURWY010000034.1, read as the reverse complement.
CTTTGGGGGCTGAAATACCAAACAGGTTGTTCGCCTCGAAGCCTTTGACACCGCTTTCATCGACGGTCGGCACGTTAGGCAACATGCTCACGCGCTTGCTCGACGCCACCGCCAACACGCGCAACTTGCCGGACTTCACATGCGGCATGGACGCCGGAATGCTGTCGAACATCATGCTCGAGCTGCCAGCCATCAAGTCAGGCAAGGCTTGTGAACTGCCTTTGTAAGGCACGTGGACCAAGTCGAGGCCAGCGCTTGCCACGACGACCTCTGACTCCAGGTGCGACAGTGTGCCCGCGCCTTGCGAGGCATAGTTGTGTTTGCCCGGCGCAGCCTTGAAATAACTGATCAACTGGCCAACGTTTTGGACTGGCAGGGAGGCCGGCACGACCAACATGTGCGGCACGCTGGCCACCCCGGCGACGGCCACGAAGTCTTTGATCAAATGCACCGGCTTAGGCGAATAAGCGGCGGCGGCAATGGCCGCGTTGGTGACCGCTGCCATGTAAATGGTGTAGCCGTCTGGCGCCGCCTTGCCTGCGTAGGCCAGGCCGATGTTGCCGCCGGCACCGGGCCGGTTCTCTATGACCACCGTTTGCCCCAGCGCCTCGGATATTTTTTGGCCAACTGCGCGGGCCAGTATGTCCGTGGCGCCAGCCGGGGGAAAGGACAAAACCAGTTGAATGCTGCGTTCCGGGTACTCGGCATAAGCGGGGCTGGCGATAGCCGCTGCGGCCATGACCATGCCGGACAAAGCCAGACGCAAAGCGGTCAGGCGTGAAGGGTTGTGATGCTGACGGTGCAAGCGTGTCATGGGTTGCTTTCTATCAAAATAATAAAACCAAGGCCAGTCCGACATATGCAATTAACAGGCCCAGTCCATGCCCAAAGCTGGCGCATTTAAAAATACGTTCCGGCGAGGATGCGCACGTCGCCACCCGTGCCGATTTTGAAACGGGCAATCCCAGCACTCCGCGCAGTGTTCACGCCGCCAAGATCTAAACACCGAACACCGCGTTGCTGCAAAGCCTCGATAGCGTTCCAGAGTAAAAGATTGTGCGCATTGAGTTGGCGACCTTGCTCGTTAGACCAGCCCACTTGGTAGGTCGCGGCTTCGCCGTGAATCAAAAACATCATGCCGGCAACGCGCTCACGGCCGAGGTCTGCGCGCAGGGTCAACAGGGTTTGGGCCGGTTGCTGGCGCGACTGAATGTAGATGTCATAAAAGGGCCGCGGCAAACCGGCAAAGCCGCGCTGTTCGCGCTGGGTTTCTTCATGGTCGAGCAACCAGCGGTATTGGCCCGGGTTGCTGCCCACGCGGTGCACGGCCAGCGCCGAGGATTCCGCCGCCACTAAGCGGTTGCGCCACTTGGCATCCAAGGCTGCGCGCAGCACATCGCGGCTTTGACTGATGTCCAGCAACACCGTGGCATAGCCGGTCATGACGCGCCGCCATTTAGAGAGTCCCAAGCTGTCGCTGCGCACTTCTTCGGGCGTGATGAGCAGCCAGCGCAAGCCGGTCAAGGGCACCGAGCGGCGCATCTCGGCATAGATTCGCGCTTTGTCTTGGGCCGTCATGGCTACCAGCCATATCGGGCCGCGCGAACACAAGCCGACGCTGAGCAGCGTGCCCCAACGCCGCACGATGAACTGCGCCAGCGCCACCGGAACGCCATCCACCTCAACCCGAGCCCGCAACACCGGCACGCCGATCATTTGCATGCTGGAACCGTAAGCCCAGTCTTGCTGCAAGGGTGCCGCGGCAAGCGCGTGCGCGCTATCCCATGCGGCCATGTCGTGACCGTCCCAGAGCACTTTCATGGCAAGAGCCTGCAGGTCACTAGAATCCAAGCACCATGACAACTCCGCCGCGTCAAAACATCTTTCAACGCATTTTTCAACGGCTTTCTAGACGCCCAAGAGTCGAGCGCGTGATGGGCCTGCGGATTCAAGAGCCGCGCCTGACTTGGCTGGCGGCGTGCTGGGTGGTGCTGTATTTGGCTTTGCCCGTGTTGCTGTTGGGCACCTTGGTCGACCTGTTGATTCAGGCCGTCACCGGCTATTGCAGCGGCTTTTGGTGTTATTTTTAGGCAGCCGCCAGACCCAATCGGCGCCGGGCGAGCGGTCTTCTCATTGAATCGGACTTGGTTGCAGCTCATGGGCGGCTATCTTAGCGGGGCAGCGCTGGCGCCGGGTCAAAAACTGATCAAGCGCCAATTGAAGGCTCGCTCGACAAACCAAAACAAGGCCACCACAGCCGTGATGATGGAGCCACTTTTGAAGATGCCTCTGCGGTAAAAGCCGGTGTTCCTCAGCCAGTAAGCGGCCGGCAGAAATGCCGCCACAATCGCCAGCTGACCTATTTCAACGCCCAGGTTAAAGCCCAGCAAAGACAAGACCAGCGCGTCTTTGGGCAAGCCTAATTCGGTCAGCACGCTGGCGAAGCCGAAACCGTGAATCAGCCCGAAGACGAAAGCCACCCGCCAGTGCCGACGCTCCACCAGCGGCCACAGATTGTTCGCAGCCGCCAGCACCACCGAGGCGGCAATGGCCGACTCGACCCAGCGCGATGGCAGCGAGACGAGCTCCAGCGACGCCAGCGTCAGCGTGATCGAATGGGCTAATGTGAAGGCGGTGACCACCGCCACCACTTGCCGCAAGGCCACGCCAAAGGTGGCAGCGCCTTGCCAGCGATGGGCTTGGTACACCAGCACCGCGGGCAGCAGCAAAGCCAGCAAGAACAAGATGTGATCAAAGCCAATCCAGATGTGCCAGACGCCTTCAACCACATACTGCCCAAACTGTTTCAGCCGAGAGGTTTCACCAGACTGGTAGGTGATCTCGGGTTGGTCGGGCGACAGCACCGCCGCGTGCGTCACGCTATCCAGGTTGAGCTTCAACAAGCCGCGGTGCAAGTCGTCTTGCTCGAACAGCAGCCGGTAGTGCAGCCTCAATGCCTCGCTGGCTTCAGGACAGGTTCCGTCCAGTCGAAGCACCGCATAAGCACCGTCGGTGTGTGTGTCGATCAAGTGCTCGCTGACCTGCAAGCTGCAACTGCCACCGCGCTGCAGACTGAGTCGGCCCAGCGCCCAAGCACCGATGTCTGCATGCTTGGCGCTGACCTCGCCCCAAGTGATGTTGCCGTCGCCGTTGGCGTCCAGACCGATCGCGAAGTCAATGTCGCGCAGGGCAATGTCCCATTGGCCGGACACCTCCGCACCGTTGACCTTGAGCTGCAGGTAGCTGTCGCTGGCTTTGTGGGCAAGGGCGGGCAGGGCGCACAGCGCCAGCAAGACAAGAATAATCTGCTGAAGTTTTTTCATCGCGGTGGCAACTCCGCAGTGGCTTGGCCGAGCTGACGCCAAGTGGCGGCCTCGAAGCGGCTGGATTTGAGCCAGTCGCGTGCCGGTTGTGCCGCCGCACTGTCGCCTGCGGCCAAGGCTGCTTCTAGCAGCACGCGCGCGTCACGCGGCTCGCGTTGTACCGCGTAGTTGCTGGCGGCCAGGCGTGTGGCCACGGCGGCATTGCCGCGCAGTTGCAGCTGAAAGCGCGCTTCCTCTGCCAAGTGAGTGGTGTCGCCGCGAAGTTTGGCGGCGGCAAAGCGGTCGGCCAGTGCTTGCACATGGGCGGCGGCCGTTGGCAGTGACAGCTGGCTTTCGGCGATGGCGAGACGCAGCAGCAAGCCGTCTGACGCCACCCACTTGCTCAGCCAGGTCACCACCTCGGCGGGTCGTTGTTGATCGAGCAAAAAATCAGCCCAGGCGGCCAGCAGATAGCCGTCGTCTAGGTTCAGGGCCAAGGCTTCTCGGTAGTATTTTTCAGCTTGTTGCGTCTGGCCGCGCCATGCCGCGACTTCGGCCAAGCGTGTCAACAGCCAGAGCCGGTTGCTCTTAACTTGGGTCGCGTTCAGGGTATTTTTGAGCAGGGTCAAAGCAGCCCCCATTTGACCGCCGTAGGCCAGGGCCAAACCTTGGCAGCCTCCATAGAGCGTAGCGCGACCCAGATTCCGCAGTGCGGCGCATTCATTTTGAGCCTCAGGGTATTTCGCTTGGACTAAAAATATGGCGCCTCGCCAGGCGTGGGCTGATGCAAATTGCGGGTCAATCTTGAGCGCTGCATCAAAGTCGTCCAAGGCCGCTTGAAAATGGTGCCGGTATTGCTGCAGCTGACCACGCACACCCAGCAAGCCTGCTGATGGGGCTTGGCCAAAAGGTTTGAGGACGGTATCAGCGTAGCCTACGTAGCGTGGATCGCCCAAGGCCATCGCTAAGTCAAAGTAGTGTTCTGCCAAACGTGTCGCGGCCGATGGATTTGCAGGGGTATCTTTGGCTGCCAACAGGACATCCGCACGCAAAACCGCCAAGGTCCGGGCCGATGTATCGGTCGGTCGCATCGGCAATCGCTCGAGAACTTCTGCGGCATCGGTCGGCACACGCGGCTGCGGTAGCACGATTAACGGGCTAAGACCGACTATCGTAAAAATACAAAAACGGACCAAGCGGCAGTATGACGTTTGTAACAAAAGACGGGGCTTCCGATTTCAAGTAAAGTAATCAGTGGTGTTCCATATTGAACACTTCTGCTAACTTTAACTCTGCGAGTTTAAACATGAATAAATTTCTATCGATCTTGGTGGTGGCTTCATTTGCCAGTGTTTCGTTTAGTGCGTTGGCAGCATCCCATGGCGGTGCGATGAAGGATACGCCCAAGGCGGATTGCAAGATGGATCCAGCCAAAATGGACGACAAAACCAAAGCTGCCTGTATGAAGATGGAAGAGAAAAAGCCAGACGCTAAAAAATAATCGTTTGAACCATAAAAAAACGGGCCTTGGCCCGTTTTTTTATGTCGACGCTGCGGTGAACGCCACCGGCTCGGACTTGACCGAACGCGGTGTTTTGCGGTGTCTAAATCAAGCGACTCACTCGACTTTGGCTTTAGCGCGCAGGTTTTGCTGGAAAGCACCAAGTTTTTCTTGCTGCATCTGCTGAGAAATTTGCGGCTTGACTTCTTCGAAGGCTGGCAGCTTCACGTCACGCACATCATCAACGCGGATGACGTGGAAACCAAACTGGGTCTTGATGGGTTCCTGGGTCAATTGACCTTTGTTCAGCTTGAGCAGAGCTGCGCTGAACTCAGGCACGTAGCTGCTGGGGTTGGCCCAATCAAGATCACCACCGTTGGCACCGGAGCCGGTGTCTTTGGACTGTTTCTTCGCGATGTCTTCAAATTTCCCGCCTTTTTTCAGGCTTGCGATGATGGACTTAGCATCAGTTTCTTTTTCGACCAAAATGTGGCGAGCCTTGTATTCTTTGCCGCCGTTGGCTGCTGCAAATTTATCGTATTCGGCTTTCAGGTCAGCGTCGGTGATCGGGTTTTTCTTTTGGAAGTCAGCGAACAGTTGACGAATCAAAATGGTCTGGCGAGCCAGTTCCATCTGAACCTTGAAGTCTTCGGTGGCCGATAAGCCTAGCTTGTCAGCTTCTTGCATAAAGACTTCGCGGGCAATCACTTCTTCACGCAATTGGCCCTGCATCTCGGGCGTGATCGGACGGCCGCTGCTTTCAATTTGCTGAGCCAAAGAATCGAGACGCGCCTTTGGCACCGCTTTACCGTTAACGATCGCAATGTTTTGCGCCATTGCCGCCGTGGCGCCCAGCGTCATTAAGCAGGTGAAGGTGGTAGCCAGGAGAAGATTTTTTTTCATGCGGAATCCTTGCGATCGTGAAAGATGATGTGAGAGAAAAAGGAAATGAAGCTAGAAAGACTGAAGACCAGATAGTGACAAACTTGAAAAACGCAAGTTTGCTTTCAGGTATTAAGTTTCGTCGATGATCTCTATGGCCAGAGCGTGTAGTCCTTGGTCTATGAAATTTTGCATCGAATCATACACAAGCCGGTGCCGGGTGACTCGGTTCTTGCCCGCAAAAAGGCCACTGGCAATGCGCACACGGAAATGCGTGCCGTAGCCCTCAGCATTGGCGCCAGTGTGGCCTGCATGGTCGGCGCTTTCGTCGATAACGTGCAACTCGGACGGCTGCAAATCAGCCCGCAGCTGAGCTTCAATAGCGGCGACGGTAGGCAGTAACGGGCTGGCATTCATGAGCTTGAGTCCGGTTTGATGTATTTGTTCAAGTACACCGCCTGCACCGCCACAAAGGCAAACATCAGACCAATGCCCCCGAACAGCTTGAAGTTAACCCAGGCACTGGTGGAAAAATTGAAAGCCACCCACAGGTTGAGCACGCCCATCAGTGCGAAAAAGCCGACCCAGCTGAGATTGACACGCTGCCAAATGGCATCGGGCAGGCTCATTTGTGCGCCCATCAGGCTTTTGATGCCGTTCTTTTTAAAGACCAGCTGGCCGATCAGCAAGGCCCCGCCCATGACCCAATACAGCACGGTTGGCTTCCATTTGATGAAGCTTTCGCTGTGGAAGTAAATCGTCGCGCCGCCCAGCAAGGTCACCAGACCCAAACTGACCCAGAGCATGGTGTCAATTTTTTTGCCGGCTACTTTGAGCCAGAGGATCTGCGCCATGGTGGCCACAATGACCACCACCGTGGCCAGCAGCACCGGTGCCTCGGCAGGCCCGACCATGCCACCGGCGACCATGAAGCCGAGCCAGTCAGTTGCCATGCCGGCGGCCCAGTCACGGTTGCCCTCGGCGTACTTGAACATGCCGAAGAACAGTGCAATCGGCAAAAAGTCGAACAAAATTTTCATGGTGTGATTATGGCGTGACGAGCGCAGGGCTCTGCATTGAATGCTTATTCAGGTTTGAAATCCAGCGAAGCAGAGTTCATGCAGTAACGCAGGCCGGTGGGTGCCGGACCGTCTTCGAACACGTGGCCGAGGTGGGCGCCGCAATCAGGGCAGTGCGCTTCAACCCGCTGGCCAAACAGCGAGCGGTCGACTTTGGTTTCAACAGCATCGTTGGCCAGCGGCGCAAAGTAGCTGGGCCAGCCGGAGCCAGACTCGTATTTGGTGGCAGCGTCAAACAAAGGCTTGCCGCAGCAAATGCAAGCGTAGATACCAGCGGCCTTGTTGCCTTCGTATTTGCCGGTGAAAGCGCGCTCGGTGGATTCATGTCGGGTGATGTCAAAGGCGCTGGGTTCAGCGCCTTTTTCGGCCAGCAGGGCTTTCCATTCGGCTTCGGTTTTTTCAATTTTGTAGGTCATGCGGATTCCTCTGTGAACGTCATTTATGAACTGCAGCTGATCTCAATACCAGCCGCCCAGTCGGGTGGAAAGTCGGCCAAGGCTTGGTGGCCTGCGATGTCTTCATGCTCGTCAAACGGCGATTGCAGCACCTGCAATAGTTTTTCAACTTCTGAATAGTCGTGAACGCCAGCGGCGCGAATGGCCTGCTCGCCAAGGTGGTTGCGTAAAACGTACTTGGGGTTGCTGCGGTACATCAGTGCCTGGCTGGCGTGCGGGTCTTGCTGCGCAAGGCGAGCCGCGTAGCTTGTCGCCCAAGCCTCAAAAGCCGGGCGATCCAGAAAGAGGTCACGCACGGACTCGCGGCCTGCTGGCCTTGCGAAACTACACAGCCGACGCCAAAAAATGGTGTGGTCAATCTGATGGGCCGCCAGCAACTTCAACGTGCTTTCAATCAAGGCTTTGTCGTCGTGTTGAGCGGCATCGTCGCTGAAGCCGAGCTTGGCGCGCATGTGGTTTTCCAAGGCTTTGGGGAAGACGGTTTTGTACGACTCCAGCGCCGCCAAGGCGTGCTCTTGGTTCTCAATCAAAGGCAGCAGCGCCTGACCCAGACAAAAGAGATTCCAGTAGGCGATGTTTGGTTGCTTGTTGTAAGCGTAGCGTCCTTGGTTGTCCGAATGGTTGCAAATATGGCCGGGGTCAAAGGTGTCTAAAAACTGGAACGGGCCGTAGTCGATCGTCAGCCCGAGGATGCTCATGTTGTCGGTGTTCATCACGCCATGGCAAAAGCCCACCGCTTGCCACGCAGCCATCAGCTCTGCCGTGCGCTCGCTGACGGCTTGCAGCAGCGCGGCATAGGGCTGGGCGGCATCGCGGCAAGCGGGGTAATGGTGCTGGATGACAAAGTCGGCCAGCGTCTTGAGTTCAGCGTGTTGGTTGGCGTGGCTGAAATGTTCGAAATGCCCGAAGCGAATGAAGCTTGGTGAACTGCGGGTAACCACCGCCGCCGTTTCAACTTCTTCGCGGCGCACGCGGTCGTCAGAGCCGGTGATGCAGAGTGCGCGGGTGGTCGGAATGCCCAAGCCGTGCATGGCTTCTGAGCAAAGGTATTCGCGGATAGAGCTGCGCAGCACGGCACGGCCATCGCCACCGCGGGAGTAGGGCGTCAGACCCGCGCCCTTGAGCTGCAACTCAAAGCCGCCATTCGGCGTTTGCAAATCACCCAGCAGCGTGGCCCGGCCGTCGCCCAGTTGTCCGGCCCATTGGCCAAACTGGTGGCCGCTGTAAACGCTGGCCAGCGGCTCGGTGCCAGCCAACGCGCGGTTGCCGGTGAAGGTTTCCAGCGCCTCTTGCGAGGCCAACCATGACGCATCGAGGCCGAGTTCGCGTGCCAGCGCCGCGTTGCGGCTGACCCAGTACGGGGCGCTGAGTGGGCGCAGCGGTTGCGGCGTTGAAAAATCGCTGCCCAGCCGGGCGAAGCGGTTTTGCCAAGTCAGCGGCGTGGATGAAGACAGGTTCAAGGTCATGGCTAGATTGTCCCTGACTTGGTAAAAAATCATTCAGCGCGCGGGCATTCCCGCTTCACCCTGCGGGTCAGTGGCGGACGGACGCAGTGGTACAAGGAGAGAACGCGATCATTCGCAAAAAAGACAGAAGGACGACTCCAGATGCTCGGCTTAATGCAAGACCAACCGCTGCTGATTTCAAACTTGATTGATTTCGCAGAGCGCCATCACGCCGACGTTGAAATCGTCTCGCGCCGGGTAGAGGGTGATATTCACCGCTACACTTACAAAGATGCCGCGCAACGCTCGCGTCAGGTGGCGCATGCGCTGGACGCCATGACGCTGCAGTTCAGCGACCGTGTCGCCACGCTGGCTTGGAATGGTTATCGACACTTCGAGCTGTATTACGGCGTCAGCGGTTCGGGCCGCGTGCTGCACACCATCAACCCGCGCTTGCACCCGGATCAAATCGCTTGGATTGCCAACCACGCTGAAGACCAAGTGCTGTGCTTTGACATGAGCTTTTTGCCGCTGGTGCAAGCCGTCCATGGCCAGTGCAAAACCATTCGCCAATTCGTCGCGCTGTGTGACGCCGACAAACTGCCGGCGGACAGCGGCATTCCCGGACTCATCAGCTACGAGGCTTGGATTGCCCCGCAACCGACAAGCTACACCTGGCCGCAGTTTGACGAAAACTCAGCCTCCAGCATGTGCTACACCAGCGGCACCACCGGCCACCCCAAAGCCGCCCTGTACAGCCACCGTTCGACCACTTTGCACGCCTACGCCGCCGCCTTGCCAGACGTCATGGCTTTGTCGGCACGAGACGCTGTGTTGCCGGTGGTGCCGATGTTCCACGTCAACGCTTGGGGGATTCCGTATGCTGCCTCGCTCACCGGTGCCAAGTTGGTGTTTCCCGGGCCGGCGCTGGACGGCAAGTCTATTTACGAGTTGATTGAAGCAGAGCAGGTGACCTACGCGGCCGGTGTGCCGACCGTTTGGCAAATGTTGCTGACCCACATGAAGCCGGCAGGTCTTCAGTTTTCTAGCCTCAAGCGCACGGTGATTGGCGGTTCAGCCTGCCCGCCGGCCATGATCAATGCCTTCAACGACGATTACGGCGTTGAAGTTCTGCACGCTTGGGGCATGACGGAGATGAGCCCGCTGGGCACGCTGTGCACGTTAAAGAACAAACACCAAGGCTTGCCGCCGGAAGACAAAATGAAAATTCGCCTGAAGCAGGGGCGGGCGATTTTCGGCGTTGACATGAAAATTGTGGCCGCCAGTGGCGCTGAGTTGCCATGGGATGGCAAAACCTACGGCGACTTACTGGTCAAAGGACCGTGGATCGTGCGGGACTATTACAAAGGCGAGGGCGCGTCACCGCTAGTGGACGGGTGGTTCCCGACTGGCGACGTTGCCACCATTGACGCCGATGGCTATATGCAAATCACCGATCGCAGCAAGGACGTGATCAAGTCCGGCGGCGAATGGATCAGTTCCATCGACATCGAAAACATTGCGGTGGCACACCCGGCCGTTGCCATGGCTGCTTGCATTGGTGTGGCGCATCCTAAATGGGACGAGCGGCCGATCATTGCGGTGGTCAAAAAATCGGGGGCCGAGGTCACTCGCGAAGAACTGCTGAGCTTTTACGAAGGCAAGACTGCCAAATGGCAGATCCCCGACGATGTGGTGTTTGTCGATGCGATCCCGATCGGTGCCACCGGCAAGATGCTCAAAACCCGGCTGCGTGACATGCTGAAGGACTACACACTGCCAACTTGAGATGGCCTCTTGTCACGTTACATGACAGTGCGTTCTTACAATAAAAAAGAACGCCCGAACTTTTCCAGCCCTCTTCCTGAAAGAATCCCCATGACAGCGCACTACACAGTTCACGGCAACGTGGCGGTCATCACGCTCGACAACCCACCCGTCAATGGTTTGGGCATGCTCACGCGGCGAGCCATCACCGACGGCTTGCAGCGTGCGCAAGCGGACCGTGCCATCAAGGCGATCGTCATCACCGGCGCTGGCAAGGCATTTTCGGGCGGTGCGGACATCAAGGAATTCGGCACGGACAAGGCCTTGGTCGAACCCAATTTGCGCAGCGTGATTTTGGCGGTTGAAAACGCCAGCAAGCCGGTGGTGGCCGCGATTCATTCGGTCTGCATGGGCGGTGGTCTGGAGCTGGCACTGGGTTGCCATTACCGCATTGCAGCGCCTGGTTGCAGCGTGGCCTTGCCTGAAGTCAAGCTCGGTTTGTTGCCCGGTGCGGGCGGCACGCAGCGTCTGCCGCGGGCCTTGGGGGTGGAGCCCGCGCTGAACATGATCTTCAGCGGCGAGGCCATCAAGAGCGAGATGCTGGCCATGTTGCCGGGTCAAAAGCTGTTTGACAAACTCAGCGAGTCTGCGGATTCGCTGGCGGCCGAGGCCTTGGCTTTGGCCCAAGACATGGCTGATGTACGACCCTTGCCGCTGGTGCGCAACTTGCCCTGCAAACACCCGCAAGGCGACGGTTATTTTCAGTTTGTCCGCAACATGGTCAAGGCCAAGGCACCGCATTTTCCAGCGCCGCTGAAATGTGTTGATGCGGTGCAGGCGGCGACGCAGACACGTTTTGAGGACGGTGTGTTGGTCGAGCGCGAACTCTTCGTCAATTTGATGCTGTCGCCCGAAAGCCGGGCGCTGCGGCATCTGTTCATGGCGGAGCGCGCCGCGTCGAAGATCGCCGATGTGCCTGCCAGTACGCTGCTGCGCGAGATCAAGTCTGTGGCCGTGATTGGCGCCGGCACCATGGGCGGCGGCATTGCCATGAACTTTCTCAACGCAGGCATTCCCGTCAAATTGCTGGAAATGAAGCAAGACGCGCTAGACCGCGGCATCGCCACCATCCGCAAAAACTATGAGGCGCAGGTCAAAAAAGGCAAGCTTAAACAAGACAAGTATGAGCAGCGCATGAGCCTGCTGACGACCACCCTGAGCTACGATGATGTGAGTGCTGCTGACATGGTCATCGAAGCGGTTTTTGAAGAGATGGGTGTGAAAGAAACCGTCTTCAAAGAACTTGACCGGGTGATGAAGCCGGGCGCGATCTTGGCGACCAACACCTCGACGCTGGACGTCAACAAAATCGCCAGCTTCACTCAGCGCCCGCAAGACGTGGTCGGGCTGCACTTTTTCAGCCCAGCCAATGTGATGAAGTTGTTGGAAGTGGTGCGTGCGGAGAAGACCGCCAAAGACGTCATGGCCACCGTCATGGCTGTCGCTAAAAAAATCCGCAAAACGGCGGTGGTGTCCGGTGTTTGCGATGGCTTCATCGGCAACCGGATGATCGAGCAATACGGCCGCCAAGCTGGTTTTTTACTGGACGAAGGGTGCACCCCGGCGCAGATCGACAAGGCGGTCGAAAAGTTTGGTTTTGCGATGGGGCCATTTCGCATGAGCGACTTGGCCGGCAACGACATCAGCTGGGCCATTCGCAAGCGCCGGTATAGCGAAAAGCCTGAGATGAAGTACAGCAAGACGGCAGATTTACTCTGTGAAAAAGGCCGTTTTGGCCAGAAAACCGGCGCTGGCTGGTACGACTACCTGCCGGGCAAACGCGACGCGATTCCGAACGCGGACGTGGTCGCCATGGTGGCCGCGCACCGGCAGTCGCTGGGCATCACGCCACGAAAGATCGCAGACGAAGAAATTGTGCAGCGGCTGGTCTTCAGCTTGGTCAACGAAGCCGCGCATATTTTGGAGGAGGGCATTGCCGCCAAAGCCAGCGACATCGACATTGCCTATGTGTTTGGCTACGGCTTTCCGGCGCACCGCGGTGGCCCCATGCTCTACGCAGATCAAGTCGGGCTGTTCAACGTTGTACAAAGCATGCAGCGTTTTGCCTTGAACCCGCTGGGTGACGCTGCCTTTTGGCAGCCTGCGCCGCTGCTGGTCCGGCTCGTCGCTGAAGGCAAGACCTTCAACTGAACCCCATCCATCGAATCCGGAGAATTCCATGACATCAGCTGTGATTGTTTCCACTGCCCGCACCCCTCTGGCCAAAAGCTGGAAGGGCTCTTTCAACATGACGCACGGCGCCACGCTGGGTGGCCATGCCGTTGAGCATGCCTTGCAGCGCGCCGGTATCGAGCCGGCTGAAGTCGAGGACGTGATCATCGGTTGCGCTGCGCCCGAAGGTGCCACGGGGGCCAACATCGCGCGGCAGATCGCGTTGCGGGCCGGTTACCCGGTCAGCGTGTCAGGCATGACGGTGAACCGCTTTTGTTCTTCGGGCCTGCAGTCGATTGCCTTGGCCGCGCAGCGCGTGATCGCAGGGGAAGCCGATATTTTTGTAGCCGGTGGGGTCGAGAGCATTTCCTGCGTGCAGCAAGAAATGAACACGCACATGCTGCAAGACAGCTTGCTCGCCAAGAACAAACCCGAGATTTACTGGAACATGCTGCAAACCGCTGAGCTGGTGGCTAAACGCTACGGCATCTCGCGTGAGCGCATGGACGAGTACGGCGCCCGCAGCCAGCAACGCGCCGCCACCGCGCAAGCCGCTGGCTTGTTTGAAGCCGAGATTGCGCCGATCACGGTGGTCGCTGGTGTGCTCGATCCCGTCATGGGTTTGGTGACGAAAAAAGTCACTGTCAGTCGCGACGAAGGCATCCGTGAGGGCACCACACCCGAAGGCATCAGTGGGCTCAAGTCGGCCCAGCCCGGTGGTCTGGTGAGTGCCGGCAATGCCAGCCAGTTCTCAGACGGTGCAGGGGCTGTCGTGGTGATGCACGAACGTGTGGCTGAGCGCAAAGGGCTGAAACCGCTGGGTCGCTTTCTTGGCTTTGCGGTGGCCGGCTGCGAGCCGGAAGAAATGGGCATCGGCCCCGTCTTGGCGGTTCCCAAAGTGTTGGCCAAGCTCGGACTCCAAGTGAGCGACATTGACCTGTGGGAACTCAACGAAGCCTTTGCCGTGCAGGTGCTTTACTGCGCTGACACTCTGGGCATTCCGATGGACCGACTGAATGTCAACGGCGGTGCGAGTGCGGTCGGCCACCCTTACGGCGTGACAGGCCAACGACTGACTGGCCATGCGCTGATCGAGGGCAAGCGGCGTGGTGTCAAGCTGGTTTGTGTCACCATGTGCATTGGCGGCGGCATGGGTGCTGCTGGTATTTTCGAGGTTCTTTGAATGACAACTGGCAACAACTTGAAGCGGCTGCAGCAGCTGATCTGGGTGTTTATCTATGGCGGTTTGCTGACACTGGTGTTGGGCCTTTCTGTGGAGCGCACCAATGGGACGATGGGATGGTTGATGGTCGTCGCTGGCGGCGGCGTTGCCTTGCTTGGTGCTGTGCTTATTTATGTTCGTTCACGCCTCAAGGCAGACTGACCGCTATGCATTTCGGCGTCGAAATCCCTTTTGTCTCTCACCTTGGTTTTGAACTCACCCGTTTTGAAGGAGGTGAGTCCACGCTTGAGTTCACCCCCAGACCGGAGCATCGAAATTCATTTGGGGTCGCTCATGGCGGCGCGATCATGACGCTGATGGATGTCACCATGGCGACCGCCGCCCGCAGTGTGGCGCCTGAGATGGGCATCGTCACGATCGAGATGAAAAACACGTTCATGAAACCCGCTCCCGGTGACGGCAGCCTCTTGACTGGTCGCGGTCACCTGATTCAACGCACCGCCAAGATGGCCTTCGTCGAGGCCAAACTCTACGACAGTCAGGGTAATTTATGCGCCCATGCCACGGGCACTTTTAAATACGTCAAGCGGCCCGACACCCATACTGCGTTGTCGGGCTTACCCGCGCATCAACTTTCCACCGACTGAGCTTTCACCGGACCCAGACTTGCCAACCAACCTCCAAATTCTTCTCGACAACCGCCCGACAACTGAAGCAACGCTCGGCAACTTCAAACTGGTGACGTGCGAAACGCCCGCCTTGCAAGACGACCAGGTGCTGGTGCGCCACCACTTCCTGAGTCTCGATCCTTACATGCGCGGTCGCATGAATGATACGAAGAGCTACACCGCGCCACAAGCGCTGGGCCAAGTCATGGGGGGCGGCACGGTCGGTGAGGTGGTGGAAAGCCGCTCGCCCTTGTTTGTGCCCGGTGACAAGGTCGTTGGCATGGGCGGCTGGCAGACGTTCAGCGTGGTCGACGCCACCGCACCCGGAGCCTTGCGCACCGTCGACACCACCCACGTTCCGCTGTCTTACTACTTGGGCGCGGTCGGCATGCCAGGCGTCACGGCTTGGTATGGCTTGCGCAACATCATCGAAGCCCTGCCGGGTCAAACCGTGGTGGTGAGTGCCGCGACGGGCGCAGTCGGAAGCGCTTTTGCAGCACTCGCCAAAACACGCAGCTGTCGGGTGGTGGGGATCGCCGGAGGACCCGCCAAATGCCAATACGCCACCCGTGAGCTGGGCTTTGATGCGTGCATCGATTACAAACTTCACGCCGATGCGGCCTCACTGTCAGGCGCACTGAAGGAAGCTTGCCCCGACGGTGTCGACGGTTATTTTGAAAATGTCGGCGGCATGGTGCTGGATGCCGTGATGCTGCGGATGAATGACTTTGGCCGTATCGCTCTGTGCGGGATGATTGCTGGCTACGATGGCAATCCAATGCCCATGAATTACCCGGCACTTATTCTCAGGAGTCGCTTGAGGATTCAGGGTTTCATCGTCACTGAACACCTAGACGTCTGGCCGAAAGCCTTGCAAGAACTTGGCGAGTTGGTGGCCAGCGGCAAGCTGCGGCCCCGCGAAAGCGTGGCGCAAGGGTTAGCGGCTGCGCCGGAAGCTTTTTTGGGTTTGCTGAAAGGCAAGAACTTCGGCAAGCAACTCGTCAAGCTGATTTAAATTCCAAGAACAAGCTCAGCGCAGGCGATGGCTTTCGACATCAACGACCGGCTTTCCGGCTACGCGCTCTAGGCGGTCTTCGAGCTCACCGATGTAAGCTGCCAGCGTGTTGCCCGATTGCTCAATGCGTGACTCCAGATCAGCTTGCAAGCGGGCCAGGCGCTCGTCAAGCCGCACACTGTTTTGCGCTTCGCGTTCAGTTATCGCATGGCTCTCAGCGGCGAGGTACTGCTGCAACTCAGTGAAGCGCGAGGTTTCGGCTTTGTCAGCCAACGCGCGTTGGGCTTTGAGTTCACGCGCGGTGCGCTGGTTCTCGAATAGATAGGCGCTTTTGGCATACGCGCCAAAGAGCAGAAAGACCACCAGAGACGCCACCAAACCGACCAGCATGACCATCGCCAAAGGCGCTTGGACGCTGGTAAAACCCAAACTGAGAAGGCTGAGCCGATTGAACTCTTCGAGGTTCAAGGCCACGAAGGCTGTCGTCAAGACGATGCCCAACATCAGCAAAATGGACCGTATGCGCATCGTAACTCCCTTAAACCTGCATCATACGCAGTGCTCAGCAAAGGGGCTGTGGGAGAATGACGCGTCCTTGTTCTCTAGCCACCCAACCCTCCCACATGCAGAAAATAATCCGGCAAATTGCCGCAGAAATCCGAGTTCAAGAGCAACAAATCCGTGTTGCGGTTGAACTGCTAGACGGCGGTGCGACCGTGCCCTTTATTGCCCGCTACCGCAAAGAAGTCACCGGTGGACTCGACGACATTCAGTTGCGTGAACTGGAAGCCCGGCTGGGGTATTTGAGAGAGCTTGAAGAGCGCCGTGAAACGGTGCTCAAAAGCATTGAAGAGCAGGGCAAATTAACGCCAGAGCTGCGCCGCGCGATTGAAGCCGCCGGCACCAAGCAAGACTTGGAAGACTTGTACTTGCCCTACAAACCAAGGCGTCGCACCAAGGGCCAAATTGCCCGCGAGTCAGGTATTGAGCCGTTGGCCGATGCGCTGTTTGCCGACCCGATGCTGGTGCCGCAAGACGCTGCCTTGCCCTATGTCAAAGCGCAAAAGAACGAGAGCGGTGATGATTTCACCACCGTCCAAGCGGTGCTGGACGGCGTGCGCGACATCTTGAGCGAGCGCTGGGCCGAAGACGCGCCGCTGGTGCAATCGCTTCGGGCTTGGTTGTGGAGCGAAGGGCTGTTTGCCTCCAAGCTGGTGGCCGGCAAAGACGAAAACCACCCGGACAACGCCAAGTTTCGCGATTACTTTGCCTACGACGAGCCGATTGGCCGCGTGCCGTCGCACCGGGCACTGGCCGTGTTTCGCGGCCGCGGTCTTGAGATTCTGGATGCCAAGCTGGTCTTGCCCGAGCCACCGGTGAGCGTCACCCCAGTGGGTGCCAAAGCTGCACCGACGGTGTCGGTGGCTGAAGGCAAGATTGCGCTGCACTTGGGCTGGAGTCACAAAGCTCGCCCGGCAGATGACTTGCTGCGCAAATGCGTGACTTGGACGTGGCGCGTCAAACTCAGCTTGTCGATTGAGCGTGACCTCTTCACGCGGCTGCGCGAAGACGCCGAAAAAGTTGCGATCAAGGTCTTTGCCGACAACCTGCGAGACCTGCTGCTGGCCGCACCGGCTGGCCCGCGCGTGGTGATGGGCTTGGACCCGGGTATTCGCACCGGCGTCAAAGTGGCGGTGGTCGACGCCACCGGCAAACTGGTGGAAACCGCCACGGTGTTTCCCCACGAGCCTCGCAAAGACTGGGAGGGCTCGCTGCACACGCTGGCCAAGCTCAGCGAAAAGTACGGCGTCAATTTGATCGCCATCGGCAACGGCACGGCCAGCCGCGAAACAGACAAACTGGCCGCCGACCTGATCAAGCGCATCACCCAACACGCGGAGTCAACCGGAACTGCATGGCCGATTGACAAAGTCGTGGTCAGCGAAGCGGGTGCGTCGGTTTATTCGGCCAGTGAATTTGCCTCCCAAGAAATGCCCAACGTCGATGTCAGCTTGCGCGGTGCAGCCAGCATTGCGCGGCGCTTGCAAGACCCCCTGGCCGAGTTGGTCAAGATCGACCCGAAATCCATCGGTGTGGGTCAGTACCAGCACGACGTCAACCAAAGCGAGCTGGCACGCAGCTTGGACACCGTGGTCGAAGACTGCGTCAACAGCGTGGGCGTTGACCTGAACACCGCCAGCGTGCCCTTGTTGGCACGCGTCTCAGGCTTGAGCCAAACCGTGGCCAAGTCGGTGGTGCGCTGGCGTGATGCCAACGGCGCTTTCACCAGCCGCGCTGACCTCTTGAAGGTCACCGGCTTGGGCGCCAAGACCTTCGAGCAAAGCGCCGGATTTTTGCGCCTGCACGCCAGCAGCAATCCACTGGACATGACCGGCGTCCACCCCGAAACTTACCCGGTGGTCGAAAAAATCATCGCCCACACCGGCAAGCCGGTGGCTGAACTCATGGGCCGTGCTGAGATGCTCAAGACGCTGCGGCCTGAGCTGTTTGCCAATGAGAAATTCGGCGTCATCACGGTCAAGGACATTTTGGCCGAGCTCGAAAAGCCGGGCCGCGATCCGCGTCCTGACTTCAAAGTGGCACGATTCAACGAAGGTGTCGAAGACATCAAAGACTTGGTAGAAGGCATGACGCTGGAAGGCACCGTGAGCAATGTGGCGGCCTTCGGCGCCTTTGTCGACATTGGTGTGCATCAGGACGGTCTGGTGCATGTGAGCCAGCTCGCCAACAAGTTCGTCACCGACGCGCGTGAAGTCGTCAAGACAGGCGACATCGTCAAGGTTCGCGTGACTGAAGTTGACGTGGCCCGCAAACGCATCGGCTTGACCATGAAGCTTGACGCTGCGCCTGCGCGCCGTGACGCCCCACGCGACAACAAGTTTGAAGGCGCCGCCCGTGGCATGCGCGTGCCCCAGGGTCAAAACTTCGCCAGCCGGAACGAACCGGCAGGGCAGGGCAGTGCGATGGCGTCGGCTTTTGCCAAGCTGCAAAGCTTGAAAAAATGAGGCCGCTGGCTCAGCGCTCGTCACTTGGTCGCGGTTGGCGGCTGGGTTTCGCGTGTTGTGCTCTGAGCATGGGGGCCGCCTGCACAGACGGCTATCCCACCGAAGACGCGCTCATCCTGAGCCCGTTCAACATGACTCAGACACAGCGTTTGGTGGCGATGAACGCCATCGGTGACGACGCCCACGCACAACGCAGCTGGAACTACACCCTCTTGCCGGGCTGCGTGTTGCGCATTGATGTCGATGGCGAGCAGGGGTCGCACCCTGCGTTCAAGGTGGCGCTGATAGGCTCGGTGATCGAGATCGAAAAAGATCGGACTGACAACACCTTCAACGTTGCAGTCGCAAAGCAGGGAGACAACACCCAAGCTGCAGCGTCTGTTCTGGAAAGCGACAATTGGGTATTGGCCAGCCGTGCGCACTTGTTACTGAGGGTACTTCAACGCGGTTGCACGGATGCCGTCGGCAAGACAGTTTCACAACGCGCGGTCTTTCCATGGCAGTCAGCGCCATAATCGGCAGCGTCCGCGACTCATCCCGAATTTTTTTTTATTACAGCGAGACCTCATTCCCATGGAACTTCTACTCGACCCAAATGTATGGATCGCCTTTGCCATGCTGGCCGCCCTTGAAATCGTTTTGGGCATCGACAACATTATCTTTATCTCTATCTTGGTGGGCCGACTGCCACCGCACATGCGCGACAAGGCCAGGCGACTGGGTCTTGGCTTTGCGATGATCTCGCGCTTGCTGCTGTTGTTCACGCTGAGTTGGGTCATGGGACTCACGGCCGATCTGTTCAATGCACTGGGCCAGGGCATTAGCGGGCGTGACTTGGTGTTGTTATTCGGCGGTGTCTTCTTGCTCTACAAAGCCTCGCATGAAATTTTTGTTGAGGTCGAAGCCCGCGAACAACATGCGCCACCAGAAACCGATGCGGTACTCCTCAAGGCAACAGGACAGAAGCTCTTTTGGAGCATCATCGGGCAGATTGCCATCATCGACATCGTCTTCTCGCTCGACTCGGTGATCACAGCCGTTGGCATGGTCGACGAAATCAGCATCATGGTTGCGGCGGTTGTTGCGTCGGTCGCGGTAATGCTCGTGGCGGCCAAGCCCATTGGTGACTTCGTTGACAGCCACCCCTCCGTGAAAGTTCTCGCGCTGGCCTTTTTGATCATGGTCGGCATGGCGCTGACCGCTGAAGCGTTTGAGCAACATGTTCCTAAAGGCTATATCTATGCCGCCATGGCTTTCTCTCTGGCGGTTGAGGCACTGAACATTCGCGCTCGCGCCAAACGTCTGTTGAAAACGACCAAAACCAGCGCTAAGCCTTGAAGTTCTGATGGCATCGATGTCGGATGATGGGCCGCCATGAGTGCCGTGCAGATGGTTCAGTTTTTTTCAGATCGGTGGCACGCCAAAGTTAATCTGCGGCGGCTGTTCTGGTTTGACATGTGGGCTGTCGCCACGCTCATCAACCTGTTCGCCAGTTTTGCAGCACTGATGGTCATGGCTCTCAGTCAAGAGTCAACCTGGGGCCTGGTGCTGCATTTTTTGCCGCTGCCTTACAACGCCTTTCTCCTTGCTTCGATCTGGCGTTTTTCTGCGGCAGCACCCGCACTGCGACTAGGAGCCAGCGTGTGGTTTGTCGTGATGACAGTGGTTTGAGCACCGCCTACATGGACGCTTCCAGCATCTCCCGGTAGTCTTGCGCTGTTGCGATGCGCGGATTCGTCAAATGACAGTGGTCGGCCATTGCACCTTTGATCACTTCGTCGAATAGCGCTGGCGTGACACCCATAGCGGCCAAGCCACTGGGTAGGCCGAGGCGGGCGCTCATGTCTTGAATGGCGTCCGGAATATCAGTGCCGGAGGACAGATTCATGGCCCGCGCCATGCGCTCAAGTCGTCGGTCTTTTTGCATGGTCGCTGCCACTGCATTGAAGCGCACCACGGCGGGCAAAAACATGGCGTTCAGCGTGCCATGGTGCAGCCGTGGGTCCACACCGCCGAGACTGTGACTGAGCGAGTGGACGCAGCCGAGTCCCTTTTGAAAAGCCATCGCGCCTTGCATGGCGGCGCTCATCATGTTGAGTCGTGCGTCACGGTCTTGGCCATTTTGAGTGGCTTGCGCAATGTGGGCCCAACCACGCTCCAAGCCGTCAAGTCCGATGCCGTCAGCCGGCGGATTGAAGGCCGGTGCCATGAAGGTTTCCATGCAGTGCGCGATAGCGTCCATGCCGGTGGCAGCCGTGAGTTGTGGCGGTAGACCCAGCGTCAGTTCAGGATCGCAAATGGCGGCCTGAGGAACCAGTGACCAAGAATGAAAGCCCAGCTTGCGGTGGTCGTCGACGATGAGAATCGCGCCCCGAGCGACTTCGCTGCCGGTGCCGCTGGTGGTTGGCACAGCAATGATGGGAACGACCCGCTCGGTGATTTTGGCGGAACCGCCTTCAATCGTGGCGTAATTTTTGAGGGGCCCTGGATGCGTTGCTGCAATCGCCACGCCTTTGGCGCAGTCGATGGCGCTGCCGCCGCCGACGGCAATCAGGCCGTCGCACTGACCTGTTGCGTAAAGCGCTACGGCAGCGCGAACAGCCGCTTCGGTCGGGTTTGAGGGTGTTTGGTCAAAGATGCTGACCGGCAAATCGCCCAGTGCATCAAGCGCTTTTTGCAATACGCCAACGGCCTTCACACCAGCATCTGTGACGATGAGCGGACGCTGAATGCCGATGCGCTCGCACTCTTGACGCAGCAACTTGATGGCACCAAATTCAAACTGGATTTGGGTAACGTAGCGTATGAAGGCCATGGATTGTCTTTGCTGTGGTGTTAATTTTTGGACTGAAGCTGTATCTTGCACTAATTCCCGAGCCTGCCCAGAGTTTGACCTAGCGCAAGCATCTTCCATTCCCTTGCAATGGCCAACCGCCGACTTGATGCAAGTCAAAGTTGGCCTTGTGACTGCGCTGTTCAATCGGATTTGGGAATGTTCCCAGCTTCAACTAAGTCGAAAATGAAAAAAAGAATCATCGCCACGGCCGTTTTATGTACCTTGGTGGCAGGTGCCGCAATGGCTCAGCCAGTCAAAGAGGGTCCTTGGATGGTACGCGCCCGTGCTGTTCATCTGGACAGTGCCAATGGCGACACCACTGGCTTGGGCTTGGGGGTCAACAACAAGTGGATTCCTGAAGTCGATGTCAGCTACTTCTTCAACAAAAATATGGCATTGGAATTGGTTCTGACCGTGCCGCAAAAGCACACGCTGTCCAGCAATTCGACTGCGATTGGAACGCTGAAACATTTGCCACCTACGTTGATGGCCCAATACCATTTTGACCTCGCTGGCTACAAGCCCTATGTTGGCGCCGGTATCAACTACACGCGATTCTCCAGTGTCAACATCGACGGCGGAGCAACGCTTGAAAAAGACAGCTGGGGGCCAGCGCTGCAAGTCGGCGTCGACATTCCCCTCAGCGGAAATATGTATTTCAACGTTGACCTGAAAAAGGTGCTCATTCGTACCGATGTGTTTTCTGGAACAACGAACTTGGGCACTTTCAAGGTCGATCCACTGTTGGTCGGCGTCGGCTTAGGCTGGCGCTTCTAAGCGTTTGTCTCGTGGGGTGACGTGGCTTATGCCGTTCATCCTGCCAACTTGTTTCGCTTGTTGTATTTGTCGCATCAATTTAAAAACTGACTCGTTCAATTTATAACCCGGTAGTACCATTGGAGTCTCGTTAATTTAAACAAGACCTTAAAAATCGGAAGTACCCAGCGTCATGGACGCTGGGACTTGACTCCATGAAGCGCCCAGAGCCTGAACAGTTGCTGACTCCCGCCATGCGCAGCGTTGCCTCTGCCATTGCCCGCGCTGGTCGCCCGCCGTTTTACAGCTTGACGCCGGATCAAGCCAGGGCAAGCTACGAACTTGGCGCCGGTGTGCTTGAATTGCCCGTCAGAGCATTGGCGCTAGTACAAGACTTCACACTGACGGCGCGCGATGGTGCGGCTTTGCAGACCCGACTTTACGTGCCGCGCGCAGCTGTTGTGGGCGAGCGGCCTTGGCCAACATTGCTTTATTTTCATGGCGGCGGTTTCACTATTGGCAGTATTGCCACACACGATGTGTTGTGCCGTGAACTGAGCCATGCTGCCGACTGTGCGGTGGTCTCAGTGGACTATCGACTGGCGCCAGAGCATAAATTCCCAACCGCTGCCGACGATGCTTGGGACGCACTTCAAGGGCTTGTCAAGATCGCTGACAGCTTAGGCCTCGATGCCAGCCGATTAGCGGTAGGCGGTGACAGTGCCGGCGGCACTTTGGCCGCAGTCTGCGCTGTGCTGGCGCGCGACGCGGGCTTGCCACTGGTACTCCAACTGCTGATTTATCCCGGCTGCGCAGCGCACCAAGACACCCGTTCACACCGTACTTTTGGACACGGTTTTATCTTGGACGAACCCAGTATCACTTGGTTTTTCAACCAATACATCCGCACCCCGGCGGACCGCGATGACTGGCGCTTTGCACCGCTGAATGCGGCCGATGTCGACGGCGTCGCCCCGGCTTGGCTGGGACTGGCTGAATGTGATCCGTTGCTCGACGAAGGATTGCTTTACGCCGATAAATTACGAGCCGCAGGCGTCGCGGTAGATCTTGAAATTTACCGCGGCGTGACACACGAGTTCATCAAGATGGGGCGAGCCATACCTGAGGCTTTACAAGCACAAGCAGATGCCGCACTGGCTCTGCGCCAAGCCTTCCACGTCGATGTGTGCATTGACCTTGCCCACGCCAAACTTTGATGCAGGATCCTCACGGTCAAATCTAAAAGACGACAAATGGAAATCAAACGTCATGACTGATCTCATCGCACTTAAACCACAGCTGGAGAATTTTCGTTTTTCGCAGCGACTGCGCGTCCGCTGGGCTGAGGTTGACATGCAAAAAATAGTCTTCAATGCCCACTACCTGACGTACTTCGATACCGCCATCGCCGACTACTGGAGAACCTTGGCCCTGCCTTACGAAGAAACCATGCAGGCATTGGGTGGCGAGCTGCACATGAAAAAATCGAGCCTGGAGCATCATGCGTCGGCCCGCTTTGATGACCTGCTTGATGTGGCTTTGCAATGTCAGGCAATGGGTCCGTCTTCAATCGTCTTTCGTGGTGCTATTTTTCACGGGGACGAACTGCTTGTGACCAGTGAGTTGTTGTATGTGTTCGCCGATCCGATCACTCAGCGCACCCGCCCAGTGCCCGAGGTCCTGCGGCAAATACTTCTAAATTTTGAAGATGGCCAAGCCGTCCTGACGCTTAAAACAGGTCACTGGGTCGATCTGGGTTGGGATGCGATGGAAATCCGCATTGAAGTTTTTGTCGATGAGCAACTGATTCCCTTGGAATTGGAGAACGATGATGACGATGATGCGGCCTTTCATGCTGTGGCCTACAACGGCATTGGTCAAGTGGTCGCGACGGGTCGCTTGCTCAAAGGCCAGCAGGGCCAGGGACGAATTGGCCGCATGGCGGTCAAGCGGGTGCTCAGAGGTTCGGGACAGGGCGCCGCAGTTTTAGCAAGCTTGCAAGCCGAGGCGACCCGGCGCGGTGACAAAGAGCTGGCGCTGCACGCGCAAACCAGTGCCCAAGGTTTTTATGAGCGACTTGGTTTCAAGGCACGCGGCGATGTGTTTGACGAGGTCGGCTTGTCGCACATTGAGATGTTTCTCGAGCTGTGAGCGCAACGAAAGCGCCTACATCAGACCGGCATCGACCAAGTCAATCGCACCATCTGCGCGTCTGATGCGCTAGGTTTTGGCGACTCTGCGGTCATGGATTTTTCGCAAATCGTTGCACTGAAACTGTTCGAGTTGGGCTCTGCCGCTATCCACATCAGGGTACTGCACCGCGTGCCATAACCGCGCTCAGGCATGTCGATTAACGCGCTCGACAGAGCCTGCTCCAGGGCTGTGGCCACGCCAGTCGTCGGTAAATCATGCAAGGCCGCACGCTCTGTATTGCCCAAAGCCGGCCACAAAATATTGGCCAACACGGCGGTATCGCCATCGGCATCAGCCTTGGCCAAAGCGCCTGCCATGGCCGCTTTCAGGGCCTGCGTTTTAGGCCAAGGCGTGTCCAGTAAAGCATTCGACAGGCCATAAATACCGGGGGAGAGCGCCATCGTTTGCCAACCTGACGTTGTCTGTTGGCTGTTCAGTGGCACAGCTCCAACGTTCGCGCGGTTGCTGGCCCAAGTCCATTCACCGCGCAAAAAATCACCCATCAGCAGATTGCAACCGCCATATGACGTGGGATTGGTATCGGCCAAAAATTGCGCCGCGTTCATCTGTCCTTCCAGCCAGCGTAAGGGCAAATCACCGCGCGACAAGGCGGCAGCAGTTGCATCGGGCTCTCGCACGTTGGTCAGCAGCGCGATACGGCCACCGGTTGTGCTGCCCATCCAAGTGCCGCCAGCGAGCAAGTCGCGGCCTGACACAACGGTGACCTCGCCCGGTGTGCTCCAGACGGCCAACGGCAGTGTCGGTCTGTCGCGGTATTCATCGCGATTGGACGCGATCACCAACGGCCAGCGATCTGAGACACCCATGGCGATGGCCAGCAGACACATGTCAGAGGTCTTCGAGCAGCGGGTAGGGCAAAGGCAACAGCTCGAGGGCCGGGCCGCTTGCGGACACCGCCGTCAGGCCGCCATAGCTGGCTGCAGCCGTTTGGATCGACACGATGGCGTCAAATCCGCCTTGAGGTGCCGCTGCGGCAGACGCCACCAGGCCGCAAGGCTGTTCAGCATCAGCACTGTGAAAAACCTCTTGACCCACGCTGAGCGGCGCGCTGGCATGAACGACGTAAGCGCGGCGCTTGAGAGTGCCGCGAAACTGGCTGCGCGCCACGACTTCTTGGCCTGGATAGCAGCCTTTTTTGAAACTAACGCCGCCGACAGATTCGTAATTCAGCATTTGCGGCACGAACGCTTCGAAGATCGGCTGGGTGATCATGGCGATGCCAGAACGCACGCTCAGCCATTGCCATTGGCTGAGCTCAATGGCGGGTAATGCTGGGGGTGGCGTGCCAGCAGGTGCGCACCAGAGCGCACGGGCGATACCGTCGACCGACGGCAAGACCACGATGCTGGCACCCGTTGAATCTGTATCTGTCTTCGACCAGGCGCGAGGGGTATCGCCGCCTTGGCGGGTCACCGCGTCACCAACCAAGCCGTGCAGCCTGAAATCTTCGCTCGCATCGCTCAGTTTGGCTTTGGCGCGCATCACAAACATCGACAAGCGCTTCAGGGTGGCAGCCAAAATGTCCCGGCTGCAGACCATCAGAATCTCATCCTGCCCGCGTTTGAAGACTATAAAGCTGGCCTGCATGCGGCCCTTGGCATTGCAAAAGGCGGCTAAGCGTGCCTCAGACAGGCCGAGCGATGAGACATCTTGTGTCAGCTGGCCTTGCAAAAAGCTGGCGGCATCGTCGCCGACGACGCGGATCACGCCCATGTGGGCGAGCGCGACCTGGCCGGAGGGTGTCGCCGAAGCGCTGGGAGGAGTCAAAGTATGCATCGCTGAATTATCATAGCCCTTGGGTTTTAATGATGGCTTTGCTCAAGGTGGTCTACTCGTGCGTCGTGTCTTTTCAAGTCTGTTAACGCTGCTTTTCACCGGTAGCTTGCTGGTGTCGGGGCTTGCCCTGTGGTGGCTGCACGCACCCTTGACCCTGCAAACGCAGCCTGGCAGCAGCGTGCTGGACCTTGAAATCGAACCCCGTATGTCCGCCAAAGGCGTCGCTGCTGCAACGGTGGCGAGCGGCGCCAAAACCCAAGCGAGCTGGCTTTATCTGTGGTTTCGCCTGTCAGGGGAGTCGCGCCAGATCCGTGCGGGCAGCTACGAGATCAGCGCGGGCACCACACCGCGTCAACTGTTGCGGATGCTGGTTCGGGGTGAAGAAGCCCTGAAAAGTGTGACACTGCCTGAAGGTTGGACCTTCAACCAAGTCATGTCGGCGCTGCAGACAGCGGAGCAGCTTCGCGCCGACACCCAAGGTTTGACCGGTGAGGCCGTCATGGCATTGATCGGCAAGCCGGGCGTGCATCCCGAAGGCCGCTTTTTCCCAGACACCTACACCTACGCCAAGGGCAGCAGTGACTTGGCCGTGCTGAAGCGCGCCGCCCGCGCCATGGACAAACGGCTGGACGACGCCTGGGCGCTGCGCCAGCCCGGCACGCCCTTGAAAAGCCCCGAAGACGCACTGATTCTGGCGAGCATCATCGAAAAAGAAACCGGCAAGCCATCAGACCGCGCCACCATCAGCGGGGTCTTCACGAATCGCTTGCGCATCCGCATGTTGCTGCAGACCGACCCGACCGTGATCTACGGCATGGGCGCCCAGTTTGACGGCAATCTGCGCCGCAGCGACTTGCGCACCGACACGCCTTACAACACCTACACCCGTGGTGGCTTGCCGCCAACGCCGATTGCCATGCCCGGCCGTGCTGCGCTGTTGGCTGCGGTGCAACCGGCCAAAACCGACGCGCTGTATTTCGTCTCACGCGGCGACGGCAGCAGCCAGTTCAGCGCCACGCTGGACGAGCACAACCGTGCGGTCAACCAATACATTCGGGGGCGCTGACGCTTGACCACTGCACCTTTATCTGGACTTTTCATCAGCTTTGAAGGCATTGATGGGGCCGGAAAATCAACCCATATTGGCGCTCTGGCGGCAGCCTTCAAGGCGCTGGGCCGGGCCGTCACACTGACCCGCGAACCGGGCGGCACACCCTTGGCCGAAACCTTGCGCACGCTGGTGCTGAATGACGCGATGGACCCGCTGACCGAAGCCTTGCTGATGTTTGCCGCGCGCCGTGACCATTTGACTTGTGTCATTCTGCCGGCCTTGGCCCGCGGCGAGGTGGTCTTGTGCGACCGCTTCACCGACGCCACCTTTGCCTACCAAGGCGGCGGTCGGGGCTTTGACGAAGCGGTGCTGACGCAGCTTGAAAACATGGTGCAGGGCAGGGCAGAGGCCGGTGAGTTCAAGCTGATTCAGCCAGAACTCACGGTCTGGTTTGACCTCGCCCCGGAAGTAGCGGCGAAGCGTCTCGCGGGTGCCCGTGTGCCTGACAAGTTCGAATCTCAACCAGTTGAGTTTTTCCGCCGTGTGGCTGACGGTTATGCCCGCCGACTGGCCGGTGAGCCGGGTCGTTTTGCGCGCATCAACGGCGGGCAAACGCAGTCGGCTGTTTGGCAAGATGTGCATGCCGTTTTTGTCGCCAAAGGCTGGCTGTCATGAGCGAGACCCCCACCTTGTCGGAGCGCGGCCAGCTCGCCCCTTGGCTGCAAGTGCAGCTTGAAAACCTGTTGAGCCAACGCGGTCACGCTTGGCTGTTGAGTGGCCCTTCCGGACTGGGTCAATTTGACTTGGCGCTGGCGCTGGCCAAGGCGTGGCTGTGTGAAGCCCCAAGCCCGCAGGGAGCTTGCGGCCATTGCAGCAGTTGCCATGCGGTGAACGTGCACACTCACGCTGATTTGCGCATGTTGATTCCAGAGACGCTTTTTCTGAGCCTCGGCTGGCCGCTCGACCAGAAAACCCAAGAAGATCTGGACAGTAAAAAACGCAAGCCCAGCAAAGAGATCAAGGTCGACGCAGCCCGTGAGGTGGTGTCCTTCTCGCAACTGACTCGGTCGCGTGGCCATACCAAAGTGGTGCTGGTCTTTCCGGCCGAACGGATGAATGGCATCACCGCGAACACCTTGCTGAAAACGCTGGAAGAGCCGCCGGGCGAGGTCAAGTTCATTCTGGCCACTGAGGCGGCGCAGCAATTGCTGCCGACCATTCGCAGCCGCTGCCAGAGCCACAGCATGCGCTGGCCTGAGTTTGATGAAAGTCTGGCTTGGTTGCAAAGCCAAAGTGCTGCCCAAGAGGGCGCCAAAACACCAGCACCAAAGCTAGATGACTTGCGTGTTTTACTGGCAGCTGCGGGGGGCCGGCCGGCGGATGCGCTGGCTTGGCTGCAAGGCGGCGCCTCTGATGCAGCGGCGCGTGACTGGCAAGCGCTGCCCAAAGCCATGGCCCGCGGTGACGTGGCGGCTTTGACGGGCTGGGCGCCAGCGCTGGTGGTGGACGCGCTGCAAAAGATTTGCCACGACGTCTGGGCCGTGAAAGTAGGGGCGCAACCGCGCTTTTTCAGTCTGGCTGATTTGCCTTTGCCTTTATCAAGCCTTGGCAGTCCGGCGAGCATATTCGCGCTGGCGGCTTGGTCCAAAGAGCTGGCCACTACCGCCAGAACGGTGGAGCATCCCTACAACCCCGGACTCATGCTCGAAGCCTTGGTCAGCCGGGCCAAACAGGCGCTGAGTGTGCGCTGAGTGCGCGCTGTTGAAGGCTGCTTTCCCCTTTTTTAGATTTGATCGCCATGTTCACCGACTCCCATTGCCACCTCGTTTTTCCAGAACTCAAGTCCCAGTTGCCGCAAATTCGGGAGGCCATGCAAGCCGCTCAAGTCGATCGGGCGCTGGTGATTTGCACCACCTTGGAAGAGTTTGACGACGTGCATTCTTTGGCCGTTGAGTACGATAATTTTTGGTGCAGCGTCGGCGTTCACCCCGACAACGAAGGTGTCACCGAGCCTAGTTTGGATGATCTGTTGCTGCGTTCCGCACGGCCCAAAGTCGTCGGTATCGGTGAAACCGGGCTGGACTATTTCCGCTTGGGTGAGCGCAGCGTGGCGGACATGGCCTGGCAGCGTGACCGTTTTAGGGTGCATATCCGGGCTGCCCGCCAAACCGGCAAGCCGCTCATCATTCACACCCGAAATGCTTCTGAGGACACGCTGGCGATTTTGGAAGAAGAGGGCGAAGACGCCGGCGCGGGCAGCGCTGGTGGCGTGTTTCATTGCTTCACAGAAAGCCAAGCGGTGGCCAGGGCCGCGCTTGACTTGGGTTTTTACATCTCTTTTTCAGGCATTTTGACCTTCAAGTCCGCGGCCGACCTGCGTGATGTGGCGGCTTTTGTGCCGATGGACCGGATACTGATTGAGACCGACAGCCCTTATTTGGCACCCATGCCGTACCGCGGCAAAACCAACAATCCGTCGTATGTGCCCTTGGTCGCGCAGCAAATTGCGCAAGTTCGTGGCTTGCCCGTTGAACTGGTTGGCGAGACCACCAGCCGCAACTTTGAACGCCTTTTCACTGGCGTCATGGCTGCTTAAAACAGGCCGTATCGCGTTTTTATGAACTTCATAAAATACTTTAAGTTAGCTTTTTTTAGCCTTGTTTTTATTGGGCTTTCTACTGCCCGTGCCGGCTCTTACGACGATTTTTTCACGGCCATTCAACGTGACAATGGTCGGGCCATTCAGGCCTTGGTTCAGCGTGGCTTTGACCCCAA
This sequence comes from Polaromonas sp., assembly GCA_030654695.1. Classification (GTDB taxonomy): domain Bacteria; phylum Pseudomonadota; class Gammaproteobacteria; order Burkholderiales; family Burkholderiaceae_C; genus Polaromonas. Next base: position 8,104 of record JAURWY010000034.1, on the reverse strand, counting down.
CACCATCGACCCGCAAGCTCGCCACGGCTTGACCATGGCACTGGCTGAGTCTGCCGTGAACGCCGCTGAGGCCTTGCTGGCCGCGCCCGGCATCGACGTTAATTTTCTGAACGCGCAAGATGAAAGCCCGCTGATGTACGCCGCCTTGAACGGCCATTTGGCGCTGGCTAAAAAGCTCATCAACAAAGAGGCTGACGTCAACAAAACCGGTTGGACGCCCTTGCATTACGCTGCCACCAAAGGCCATGTCGATATCATGCGTTTGCTGCTTGAGCACAACGCCTTTGTCGACGCTGAATCGCCCAACGGCACCACGCCGCTGATGATGGCAGCCCAATACGGCACGGGCGCTGCGGTGAAGTTGCTGTTGGACGAAGGCGCTCAAGCAACTCAAAAAAACCAGCAAGGTTTGACTGCACTCGATTTTGCTCAGCGCGCCAGCCGGCCGGACGCCATCAGGCTATTAAGCACACCAAGCTTGGCCGGGCCTGTCAGCCCAGCGAGCCCAGCCATACCAAAGCAGCAGCCCGCGGGACGTTGGTGACATTGCCACTCCCCATTTTATATATTCCACGATGTATATTATGTTAAGTGACGTTGGGATGGAAGCGAACAGAGCTGAAGCCAGTTAAATTCACGCCCCGTTGCGCGACTGGATCAGTTCAACCTGCGTCCAGGCAATGTCTGCCACCCGCTTGTAGCGCTCACCCATGGCTTGCGCATCAGCGCTTGCCGCCGTACCGCGTTTCACTCGACCCTGAATGCCGTGCAGGATCGCGGCGAAACGAAACATGTTGAAGGCAATATAAAAATCTAAATCCGGCATGCCCGCGCGACCCGTGCGGCGGCAATACGCGACAACGTAGTCAGCTTCGGCTTGCAAACCTTGCGCTTGCAGATCAAGACCACCGATGCCGCCCAAAATGTCCGGCGGCATGCGGTACATCATGGCGTTGTAGGCAAAGTCAGCCAAGGGATGACCCAGCGTAGACAACTCCCAGTCGAGAACGGCCAAGACACGTGGCTCTGTCGGATGAAAAATCATGTTGTCAGCGCGAAAATCACCGTGTGTGATGGCAGTTTCGTCAGTCTGCGGAATATGCGCCGGCAACCACGCCACCAGCTTGTCCATCGCCGGATGTCGGCCCGCGAGTTCGTCGTCGAGGTACTGTTGCGACCAACGCGCAATTTGCCTTGACACATAACCACCACTGCGACCGTAGTCAGCAAGGCCAATCGCCTGCGCTGATATACCGTGCAGTTGAGCCAGCGTGGCATTCATCGCATCCAAATAATCTGCCCGCTGGGGCTGCGGAACGTCAGCAAAACTGGCGTCCCAAAATATCCGGCCTTCGACCATGTCCATCACGAAAAACCAGCTGCCAATGACTGCGTCATCCGTGCACAAGCCATGAATTTTGGGCACCGGAAAGTCAACCGTTCCAAGAGCGGCCATCACCCTCGCCTCGCGCTCCACGGCGTGTGCGCCTTTGAGCAAAACGCCCGGCGGTTTGCGGCGCAAGACGTAAGAACGCTGCGGTGTGCGCAGCCGATAAGTCGGATTCGACTGACCGCCCTTGAACTGGTCAATCAGCAACGGTCCCTGAAAACCAGCAACGTTCCCCAGCATCCATAGGGTCAGCGCGGTCTCATCAATCCGGTGTTGCTCACGAACTGGGATGGTGTCGGCAGAATCAATCGGGGAGCTCATGCGGCGACCTTTGGCAAAGCCTCGCGCTTGATTTTCTTGGCCAATGACCATTTGTGAACTTCGGTCGGGCCGTCGTAAATGCGAAAAGCGCGAATTTCACGGAAGACCTGTTCGACGATGCTGTCGCGTAAAACACCGCTACCGCCCATCACTTGGACACAGCGGTCTGCAACTCGAAACAAGGCATCTGAAACCGCCACTTTGGCCATCGAGCTTTCAGTGGTGGCTTGCGATCCACCGTCTAAAACACCGGCACACCAGTCGATCATCAAGGCGGATTGCTGCAAGTCAATCAAGTTGTCGGCCAGCATGAAGCCGACGCCTTCGTGGTCGACCAATAATTTGCCAAAGGCCTTGCGGGTTGTTGCGTATTGCACGGCGATTTCGTACGCGCGCGTGGCCGCACCGTGCCAGCGCATGCAGTGCGACAAACGTGCGGGAGAGAGTCGTATTTGGGCGTAGCGAAAGCCTTCGTCTGCGGCACCCAGCACGTGGCTGTCGGGCACGCGAAGCTGGTCAAAAACAACCTGGGCATGACCGCCCGGCATGGAGCTGTCTAGGGTGTCTAAGATCCGTTCAATGCGCACAGCCGGATTCGGCAAGTCAATCAAAAACATCGTGGCTTGCGCCCTCTCGCCACTGCCGGTGCGCGCCATGACAATGCCAACCGACGCACCATCGACACCGGTGATGAACATCTTGCGACCGTTGATGAGCCAATCATTTCCGTCTTGCACGGCGGTGGTTTGCAGCATGGACGGGTCTGAGCCGGCCCCGCCCTCGGACGCTGGCTCGGTCATGAAAAAAGCCGAGCGCGCTTCGCCGCGAATCAAGGGTTCCAGAAAATGTTGCTTCTGCTGCGCCGTGGCAATTTTGCCGAGCAAGAACATATTGCCCTCGTCTGGCGCCATGGTGTTGACCGCCACGGGTCCGAGTGGGGACAAGCCTGAACGCTTCAGCACCGCCGCGGTTTCGAGCTGCGTCAGGTGTTGCCCATCGGGCAAGATGTGTGGGGTCATCAAGCCGGCGGCGCGGGCTTTGCTGCGCAACTCCAAGACCAACTCTTCGCTGGGGCCGTGTGGCGTGCAACGGGCGTCACGCTCATAAGGGATGACGGTGTCGCGCACAAAGGCTTCAACACGGTCTGCCAAAATTCGGCTGCGTTCAGTAGGGCTGGGTGTGTGCATGGAGTGTCCTTGTTTTGTCAGAATATGAAGCGCTTTTGGTCAAAGTCACAGACTGCTGACCAGATGGCCGCCGTCTACTGCCAGCACCGCGCCGGTCATGTAGCGAGAGGCTTCGGAGGCCAGTAACAGCATCGGGCCGTCGAGGTCAGACAGCTGCCCAAGGCGGCGTTGTGGAATGCGTTTGATCAAGGCTTTGCCGGCTTCCGTGGCCCAAAATTCTTGATTCAGTTCGGTCTCGACATAGCCGGGGGCAATCGCGTTGACGCGAATGCCGTGGCGCGCCCATTCCAGCGCCAGCGACTGGGTCAGCTGAATCACACCGGCTTTGGACACCGCATAAGAAACCACCCCACCCGCTTGCCTGAGTCCCAAAATCGAGGCCACGTTCACCATGCAACCGCCGCCCCGCTCCCGCATACCCGTTGCCAAAGCCTGCGCCACAAAAAACATGGCCTTGAGGTTGGTGTCCAGCACCGTGTCCCAGTCGTTCTCAGTGTGCGTCAGAGCGGCGCTTTGCCGCACAACACCCGCGTTGTTGATGAGAATGTCGACCGGGCCAGCGGCATCCGCCAGGCGCTCGCGTGAGGCACTGTCGGTGACATCTAGGGCGATAGTGACGACTGCATGCCCGTGGCGCCGGACTTTGTCCGCCACGGCGTCTAAGGCCTCAACCCGCCTGGCCACCAGCACCACGTCAGCCCCTTGGCTGGCCAGCAATTGAGCGAAATGCGCACCCAGACCACTGGAAGCGCCGGTGACCAGCGCGCGTTTGCCTAGCAAAGGAGATATTGGAATCTTCATAAAAATTATTGTAGGACAATTTAATCAACAATGACAGGGGGTCAGATGGGTTGACAATCAAGCTAATGAGATCTTCACGCACAACCCTCAAAGCCAAGGCTCAACCCCTGAGCAGCCCAGAATCACCAACCATTGCCGCGGCTCAATACCCGGTCAGTGCCTCCGAATTGGTCTTCTTTGGCATTGTGAACGGCTTGGAGTTGCAAAAGTATGTGCCGGCGCAACGCTTGGTAGAAGCCGACTTGGCGGCGCAATTTGGGGTCGGCCGTAATTCGGTGCGTGAAGCCTTGCAGCGCTTGGCCGCTGAAGGCATTGTGGACTTGCATCGCCACAAAGGGGCGGCTATTCGATCGCTGTCGATGCAGGAAACGCTGGACGTTTTGGATGTGGCCGAACGCATGACGGGCTTGTTGGCGCGTGCTGCCGCCCGAGGTGCTGCCAGCTCAGGCTTGAAAAAAATCTTGCTCGACAGCCTGAGGGCCTTGAAGACGGCGGATGCCGCCAACGATGCGGCGACCTTCACCAAGGCCCGTCGGCGGTTTTACCGCTGCTTGCTGGACATGGGCGGTAACCGCGAACTCCAACGCCTGTTTCCGACGATTCAAATGCCGATCGTCTATGCGCAATACCGGCTGCCTGCGCTGCAACAGCTGCGTTTACGCGACTACGGGAAAATTGCGACGGCTGTTCGCGCTGGCGACCCAGACGCAGCCGAAGCCGCCGGGGCGGCCCATGTGCAACACGTCCGGCAAGAAATCATCGCAGGCTCAATTTGAGATTTTCTCAACTGCATCTTGGCCGCGCACCACCAACACGGGCACCGGGGAATGGCGAATAATTTGCTCGGCATCGCTGCCAAGGAGCACCCGACCGAGGCCACGACGCCCGTGCGAACCCAGCACAATCAAGTCGGCGTGGCTGATGCGAGCTTGTTCCGCCACATGCTCGCAGACGCGGCCAGGGCCTTCGGCAATCAGCACGCATTCAACTTGCAGACCGCTGGCTAAGACTTTTTCACCTTTTTTGGCGAGCAGATCTTCACCCGCGGCGCGCAAGCGCGGAACCATCTGCTGGATGTAGTCGATGGCAGGCTCAAAAAAAGTGTTGTGACTGAGCTCGTCAATCACATGCAGCAGGCTGATTTTGGCGTCACTGAACGCGGCCAGTCGGATGGCTTCGTCAAGCGCCTTGTCAGACGTTGGGCTGCCATCGACGGGCACCAAAATATGGCGAAAACGGGTCATGTTTTTGTCATCTTTGGTGGGTTGAGAGCCAAGCGCAAAGTCGACAGATCAGGCGAACTGCCGGCCTCAATGCTAAAATCCGCATGACGCGCGAGAGCCGCAAGACTCAAGTTTTCGAGCAAACATTCGCCGACCACTTCGGTGGTGCCGCGCGCTCGCAAGTAACGCAGCAGCTTGTCCAGCAGCAAGCGACCAAGGCCCCTGCCCTGCCAGTCAGTGGCCACCTGTATCGCGAATTCGGCTCGGGTGTTGTCAGGGTCGCAGACGGCGCGGACCTCGCCCAACATACGCGGTTCAGCAAGGCTTGAGTCGCCCAAGGCCACGAAAGTCATCTCACGGTCGTAGTCAATTTGGCTGTAACGGGCCAGTTCAGAGTGCGGCACCTCGCGTCTCACCATGAAGAACCGCAAGCGCATGTCGGCCAGCGTGGCGTCAGCGTAAAAAGCCTGCAGTCGGCCACCGTCTTCAGGTCGAATGGGACGCAACAGCAGACCTTCTCCAGCCAAATGGATTTGCTCTTCAAGCGCGGCTGGGTAAGGCCGAATGGCTAGGTGTGCGCCCTCGCGTGCGCTGCTGGCTTTGATGCGCACGCGCGAGTCCACAGCCAGCACGCCATCGGCGTCAATCAGCAAGGGATTGATGTCAAGCTCAGCCACTTGCGCCAAATCACAAGCCAGCAAGGAGACCCGCAACAAGGCATCTGACAAAGCTGCTTGGTTGGCCGCCGCTTTGCCGCGGTAGCCACCGAGCAGCTTGGCCAGCTGGCTGCGCTGCACCAAATCTTGCGCCAAGCGGGTGTTGAGCGGCGGCAAAGCGACGGCATGGTTAGCGTGCAATTCAACGGCGGTTCCACCTTCACCCAAGAGCATCACCGGGCCAAACAGCGGATCGGTGCTGAGGCCAACGATCAGTTCGTGCGCGCCCGGTCGGTGCGCCATCGCCTGCACCGTGAAGCCTTGCAGCACGGCATCCGGCCGCAGCTTGCTCACCTGCGCCTGCATCCGTTCAGCGGCAGCCCGGACTTCGGCCGCCGAGTTCAAGCCGAGCGCCACGCCGCCGACATCGGACTTGTGGATGATCTGCGGCGACATAATTTTCAGCGCTACCGGATAACCCATGGCGTCAGCAGCCGACACGGCGTTTTGCGCATCGCGCGTTTTTCGGGTCTCAACCACTGGGATGCCATAGGCCGCTAACAAGGCTTGAGAGTCCGCATCGCCAAGCCATTCGCGGCCCTCTTGCAAAGCTTGCTGAACCAAATGCTGTGCTGTCGCGCGGTCGGGTTGCAGGTCAGGGACAGACGCCGTGGTGAGCTGTTGCAGCGCTTGCTGGTTGCGATTGAAATGAACCAATTGCATCCACGCCGCGGTGGCGCGTTCGGGTGTGTTGTAGTTGGCAATACCGGCCGCTGCTGTTGCTTGCCGTGCGGCTGCCACCACCGCACCGCCGAGCCAGCAGGCCAGCACCGGTTTATTCGCCGACTGCATCAAGGGCAAGCAAGCCGAGGCGATCTGCGTGGCCGACACAATCGCTGTGGGTGCGTGCATGAAGAGCACGCCATCGACCTCGGGCGCCGCCAACAAGACCCGCAGCGCCGCCTGATAACGACTGACGGGTGCGTCGCCGATGATGTCCACCGGATTGCCTTTGGACCAAGTGGCAGGCAAACACGCATCCAATGCGGCCAGCGTGGCAGGACTCAATTCGGCGAGTGTGCCGCCGTCCAGCGACAGCGAATCGGCCGCTAACACGCCAGCGCCACCGCCATTCGTCACCAAGGCCAGCCGCTCGCCCCGCAACGGCCACGTGTGTTGCATGTTGGAAAGCGTTTCAGCGGCGTCAAACAAGGCTTCCAGGGTGTTCACGCGCAACATGCCCGCGCGCTGAACCGCTGCGTCAAAGACCACGTCTGAGCCTGCCAGTGCGCCCGTGTGCGAAGCCGCCGCTTTGGCGCCCTCAGGCGCCCGCCCGGCCTTGACCAAAATCACCGGTTTATTGCGCGCGGCAGCACGCGCGGCCGACATGAATTTACGCGCTGTTTTGACCGACTCAACGTACATCAAAATCGCCCGTGTGCCTGGGTCACTGCCCAAGTAATCCAGCATGTCGCCGAAGTCCACATCGGCACTGTCGCCAAGTGAGACAAAGTGAGAAAAGCCGATGCCGCGGCTGTTCGCCCAGTCCAGCATAGCGGTCGCCAACGCGCCTGATTGCGTGACAAAGGCAAGCTTGCCAGGCAATGCATTGCCGGGAGAAAAACTCGCATTCAGCGCCACCCCAGGAACCAGCGCACCGATGCAGTTGGGACCCAAGACGCGCAGCAAATGCGGGCGGGCGGCGTCCAGCATGCTTTGTTCAAGGCTGACGCCACTGGCGCTCTTGGCTTTCAGGCCAGCGCTCAACACAATCACCGCGCGCGTGCCCTTGCGGCCTAAGGCCGCCACCAGCTCGGGCACCGTGCTGGCAGGCGTGCAAATGACCGCTAAATCTGGGGCAAATGGCAAAGAGGCCACATCGGGCCAAGCGGGCCCGCCATCGATCTCTGCATGCTGTGTGTTGACAGGCCAGATCGGCCCCTTGAAACCGCCCAGCTTGAGGTTGTGCAAAACCACCGAACCCAAGCTGCCCTCACGGTCAGAGGCTCCGATAAGGGCAACCGAGGTTGGCTGAAACATGGCTTCGAGGTGGCGAACGGTCATGGCGTGGCTGTGCTTTGTTCAGCGTGTAATGGATGTCAGCTTAGCGTGAGAACGTCGTAAGCGTTTGCGCCAGATCAATATCCAAACGGTTATGACGTTCAGAATGAACAGTCGGAAAACACAAACACAACCGATCCGACGGGAGAGTTCGACATGGACACTTATGACACCAAGGACGCCTCGCGCATCGGTTTGCTGCTGGGCCAGCGCGAACAAGAAATACGGTCCGAGTTACGCAACCTAGACAACATTCCAAGTGTTGTAGAGGACCTCACTGGACACGAGGTCCTAGACTTCAAAGATGTTGCCATAGAGGAAACATGGCATTCCCCCAATTCACTAGACATTTTTCATAGCGCAGTTTGACGCTGCCGCTCGAACTCATGGGGGCTGAGTTGATCGAGATGCTTGTGGCGCCGAACGCGATTGTAGAAACCCTCGATGTAATCGAAGATTTCTGAC
>JAURWY010000033.1 GCA_030654695.1 Polaromonas sp. | reverse complement strand
ACGTCAGCCTTGTTTGCGAAATAAAGATAACGGCGGTTGGCCTGTGATTCACCGGCAAATGCGGCTTTCAGGTTTTCTTCCGTTCTGGAGCCTTTGAGAGCAGCCATGGAAATCTCCTTCGTGGTTGGTAAAAATGGTCCTTGCCTTGAACGCCATCGTCAAGGACGGAACCACGATAGCCCCATTGCGGTGCGGCGTCTAATTGCCAGGATCAATTTGAAAAAAAGAAAAAAGCTATGAATTGATTGCAATTGATAATTATTCTCACCAACTTCGCACCACCACCGACGGCCCTGCACTTGGCAGCCCCAAAGAGTTACGTTATAGTAAATGCATTATGAATAGGTGAATTTGAAACCTTGCTCACCCCAAGCGCGCAAACACCCGAACCCACCCAATCCGGAGATCGCCATGGCTGCCCAGATGACCGCCCCCACCCTGCGTCCCGCCACCTCGCCGCTGCCCGCGCCCGCAGCGGTGCAGCAACTGCACCACTACGCCTACCGCGCCAAAGACGCCGAGGAAACCCGGCATTTTTACGAAGACATCCTGGGCCTGCCGCTGTACCACATCATCCAGAGCGACTACGTTCCGAGCACCGGCGAGTACTGCCCCTACACCCACTTCTTCTTTCGCCTGCAGGACGGCTCCTTCATCGCTTTTTTCGACCTCGGCAATGACGAAGCGGCCCTGCCCTCGCCGAACACGCCGCTGTGGGTCAACCACATCTCGTTTCGCGTTGACACCGTGGCCGACCTGGAAGCGATGAAAACGCGCCTCGAAGCCGACGGCATCGAAGTGCTGGGCGTGACCGACCACCACATCTTCAAGAGCATTTATTTCTTCGACCCCAATGGCGTGCGCCTGGAGCTGACGGCGCAGCTGGCCGACGAGTTCCAGATGCTGGAGGAAAGCAAGACCGCCCACGCCCGCCTGGCGGAATGGACGGCACGCAAGCAGCAGTGGCGCAAGGACAAGGCAGCCGGCATCGCAGCCCAAGCCCTCAAACCGCAGCAAAACGACAGGCCGGAGTTCGGCGGCAAAGCCACCGCCTGACGCACCCTGCTTACTATTATTTTGATAGCTGCCTGCGCCCGACCGACAAGGGCCAGGCCCGAAAAACACTGAAAACAGATCAATACCGGGAGCGAGACACGCCATGCTGGAGACATCACCTGCCTACGCCCAGACGGCGTTCACCAACGGTTATGAGTTCACCCAGGGCACGGGTTATGCCCTGCCTGAATACCCGTTCGTTGCTCCGCCCGAGCTCAACTCAAAACAAATCAAGCGTCATCCCATCGTCATCGTCGGCGGCGGCATCACCGGCCTGAGCCTGGCCTGTGCGCTGGCACGTTACGGCGTCGAGGCCGTGCTGCTGGACGAAGACAACACGGTGGGCGTCAAGGGCGCCTCTTCGCGCGGCATCTGCTACACGCAGAAGTCGCTGGAGGTCTTCCACCGCCTCGGCATCTACGAGCGTATTGCCGCCAAGGGTGTGCAGTGGAGCGTGGGCCGCACCTTTGCGGGTGACGACGAGGTCTATTCCTTCGACCTGCGCCAGCAGAGCAACTTCAACCTCTCGACCCAGCCGCCCTTCATCAACATCCAGCAGTTCTACATCGAGGGCTACCTGGTCGAACGCATCTACGAGCTCGGCCATGTGGACCTGCGCTGGAAGTCGCGCGTCACCGCCTTCACGCAGAACGCCGATGTCGCCACACTGACGGTGGAAACGCCTGCGGGCAGCTACCAGATCGAGGCCGATCATGTGATCGACGCTTCGGGCTCACACACGCCCTTCCATGACTGGGTGGGCGCCACCATGCAGAACAAGCGCGGCGATGACCGCTGGTGCATCGCCGACGTGCGTTTTTCCAAACATCCTCCGGTCGAGCGCCACACCTGGATCGAGGCGCCGTTCAACGAAAACCGCGCGGTCTGGCAGCACCTGATGGCCGACGACGTCTGGCGCATCGACTACCAGATGGCGCCCAATGCCGATCCCGACGCCGTGAGCCGCGAAGACGTGGTGCGCGAGCGCCTGCAGCGCCAGTTCGGCAAGGACGTCGAGGTCGAGATCGTCTGGGTGGGCCCCTACGCCTACCGCAGCCGCTGCCTGGACAAGCTGCGCGTGGGCCGCGTGTTTTTCATGGGCGACACCGCAAAAATCGTCAGCCCCTTTGGCGCGCGCGGCGGCAACACCGGCGTAGCCGATGCCGACAACCTGGCCTGGAAGCTGGCCGCCGTGCTGCGCGGCCGTGCCAGCCCGACCTTGCTGGAGAGCTACAACGCGGAGCGGCTCGAAGCCGCCCAGCAAAACGTGCAGGTGACCAACCGCACCGCACGCTTCCTGCGACCGGCAGACGGCATGGAGCGCTGCTTTCGCACGGCGGCCATCGGCCTGGCCAGGCAGTACCCGTTTGCGCGCTCGCTGGTGAACACCGGCCGCATGGCGGTGGCCAACACCTACACACGTTCGTCCATCTGCGACAACACCGGCGGGCAGTCGGTGCAGAACGTGGCCTTCCGCTGGGCAGACGGTTCACAAGGTGCCGTCAACGACCTGCTGCAGTGGGCCGACGGCGACCTGCTGGTGCTGGTGTTCGGCGAAGTGCCGGCCGCCGGCCTGCAGCGCCTGCGGCAGCTCGCCGGGCACGCCCCGGTGCGCAGCGTGCAGGTGCTGGGCCCGGACGACCGCGCGCAGGCGCGCGAACATGTGCGCGACATCAATGCCCGGGGCACCGGCCATTTGCAGGGCGCCTGCCATGTGTTTGGCCACGCCTGGGCCCTTGTGCGGCCCGACGGCTACCTGGCCGCCACTGGCGAGGCCGTGGACGGCCAATTGGTCGCTGCTGTCGAAAAAACCCTAGGCCTGCGTTGAATCCGGAAAGATCTCCCATGAAAACCGAAGTCGCCATCAAGACCGCCCCCAATTTCCAGGATGCGGATGCGTTTTACGAATGCCTGCTCGACGTCCACCAGGGCCTGAGCCGCGAGCAGTCCGAACTGCTCAACGCCCGGTTGATCCTGATCCTGGCCAACCAGCTGGGCGACACGCCGCTGCTGCAGGCCTGCATCGCTGCGGCCCGGCAAGCCGAGCCCGCCTGACTGGTTTGGGGCGCCCGGCAGGCCAGTCGAATAAAATCGGGGCAATTCCTCCAACCCAAGGCGGCATCCCAGCGATGCCGTTTTTCATTGCCCCATGACTGACTCCGCCAAGCCCACGCCCGTAGCCCCCGTCGCCGATACCCCGAGCGCACGGGTGACCGTTCCCACGCCGGGCCTGGACAGCCTGGCCAAGTCCTTCGAGCCCGCGGCCATCGAACGCCAGTGGGCCCCGCTCTGGGAAGGCAGCGGCATGTACGAACCGACGCTGGATGCGGCGAAACCGTCCTTTTCGATCCAGCTGCCACCGCCCAATGTGACCGGCACGCTGCACATGGGCCACGCCTTCAACCAGACCATCATGGACTCGCTGACGCGTTACCACCGCATGCGCGGCCACAACACGCTGTGGGTGCCAGGCACCGACCATGCGGGCATCGCCACGCAGATCGTGGTCGAACGCAAGCTGCAAGGCGAAGGCCAAAGCCGGCACGACCTGGGCCGCGAGAAGTTTGCCGAGAAGGTCTGGGAGTGGAAGGAAGAGTCCGGCACCACCATCACGCGCCAGATGCGCCGCATGGGCGACTCGGTGTCCTGGAAACACGAGTACTTCACGATGGACCCCAAGATGTCCAAGGTCGTCACCTCGACCTTTGTGCAGCTCTACGAGCAGGGCCTGATCTACCGCGGCAAACGCCTGGTCAACTGGGACCCGGTACTCAAGTCCGCTGTCTCGGACCTGGAAGTCGAAAGCGAAGAGGAAGACGGTTTTCTCTGGCACATCTCTTACCCGCTGGCCGACGGTTCGGGTTCGCTGACCGTGGCGACGACCCGGCCTGAAACCATGCTGGGCGACGTAGCCGTCATGGTGCACCCTGAAGATGAACGCTACCAGCATCTGATCGGCAAGTTCGTGAGGTTGCCGCTGTGCGACCGCGACATCCCGGTGATTGCCGACGACTACGTGGACAAGGCCTTCGGCACCGGCGTGGTCAAGGTCACGCCGGCGCATGACACCAACGACTACGCGGTCGGCCAGCGCCACCAGTTGCCCATCATCGGTGTGCTCACGCTGGACGCAGCCATCAACGACAACGCGCCTGAAAAATACCGCGGCCTGGACCGCTTTGTGGCACGTAAACAGGTGGTCGTCGACCTCGAAGCGCTGGGCCACCTGGTCGAAGTCAAGAAACACAAACTCATGGTGCCGCGTTGCGCGCGCACCGGCCAGGTCATCGAACCCATGCTCACCGACCAGTGGTTTGTCGCCATGAACAAGGTCAGCGACAAGGACCCGACCGGCAAGTCGATTGCGCAAAAAGCCATTGATGCAGTGGACAGCGGTGCCGTCAAGTTTGTCCCCGAGCAATGGGTCAACACCTACAACCAGTGGATGGGCAACATTCAAGACTGGTGCATTTCACGCCAGCTGTGGTGGGGTCATCAGATTCCGGCTTGGTATGACGAAGACGGCCAAGTCTATGTCGCGACCAACGAAGAAGAAGCTCAGAAACAAGCGCCCGGCAAAACACTGCGCCGTGATGAAGACGTGCTCGACACTTGGTATTCATCGGCGCTGGTGCCGTTTTCATCTTTGGGTTGGCCGGAAAAAACCAAAGAACTGGATCTTTTCTTGCCCTCCAGCGTGCTGGTCACCGGCTACGACATCATCTTTTTCTGGGTCGCCCGGATGATCATGATGACGACGCACTTCACCGGCCAAGTGCCGTTTCACCACGTGTACATCCACGGTTTGGTGAAAGACGCTCAGGGCAAAAAAATGAGCAAGTCCGAAGGCAATGTGCTGGACCCGGTGGATTTGATTGACGGCATCGAGTTGGCACCGCTGCTGGACAAACGCTCACAAGGCCTGCGCAAACCCGAGACCGCGCCGCAAGTGCGCAAGAACACCGAGAAAGAATTCCCGGCGGGCATTCCCGGCTACGGCGCCGATGCGCTGCGCTTCACCTTTGCCTCACTGGCCAGTTTGGGCCGCAGCATCAACTTCGACAGCAAGCGCTGCGAGGGCTACCGCAACTTCTGCAACAAGCTGTGGAACGCCACCCGCTTCACGCTGATGAACTGCGAAGGCCAAGACTGTGGGCTCGAAAAACACACCAAAGAGCAATGTCAACCCGGCGGTGAGTTTCACAACTACATGAGCTTCTCGCAAGCCGACCGCTGGATTGCGTCGACGCTGCAACGCGTCGAGGCCGACGTGGCCAAAGGCTTTGCCGACTACCGACTCGACAACGTCGCCGGCAGCATTTACCAGTTTGTCTGGGACGAGTTTTGCGACTGGTACCTGGAAATCGCCAAGGTGCAAATTCAAACCGGCACCGCGGCCGAGCAGCGCGCCACGCGCCGCACCTTGATCCGCACGCTGGAAGCTATCTTGCGTTTGGCGCATCCGGTGATTCCGTTCATCACCGAAGAGCTCTGGCAAAAAGTCGCGCCGGTGGCCGGCTTGCCGGGCCGCTTCATCGGCGAAGCCCACTACCCCACCAGTCAACCACAAAAAATCGATGCGCAAGCCGAAACCCACGTCGCCAAGTTGAAGACGCTGGTCGATGCCTGCCGCAATCTGCGCGGTGAAATGAATGTCTCACCCGCCCTGCGCATGCCGCTGCTGGTGCTGGGCGACACCGACTTCATGCGCGCAGCCGCGCCGGTCATCAAGGCGCTGGCCAAGCTCAACGACGTGCAGGTGTTTGAAGACGAAGCCACTTGGGCCAAAGCCGCCCAAGGCGCGCCGGTTGCCGTGGTTGGCGAGGCCCGCATCTGCTTATTTGTCGAAGTCGATGTGGCAGCCGAGAAAGCCAGGCTTGGCAAAGAAGCTACCCGGCTTGAGGGCGAACTGGTCAAGGTCAACGCCAAGCTGGCCAATGAAGCCTTCGTCAATAAAGTGCCGCCAGCTGTGCTCGAACAAGAGAAAAAACGGCTGACCGACTACACCGACACGCTTGAAAAACTCCGCGGTCAATTGGCCCGTTTGGACTGATGCCCGCGTTCTAGCGTCACAAAGTGCGTCAGACAACAGCGCGCATTCATGTCAGACCAGACCTATTTTGGCCGCTGAATGCCGCTTTTGAGCTTCCTCACAGATCAGCCTGTGTTACTTTGAAATACAACCAACGATCACCAATGACAGGAAGTACATGACCCAACGCACCGCTATTCGAAAAGCCGTTTTCCCAGTTGCCGGACTCGGTACCCGTTTTTTGCCCGCGACCAAAGCCCAGCCAAAAGAGATGCTGCCGATCGTCGACAAGCCGCTGATTCAATACGCTGTCGAAGAAGCTTACGCAGCAGGTATTCGCCACATGATCTTTGTGACCGGCCGCAACAAACGCGCTATTGAAGACCATTTCGACACCGCCTACGAACTTGAGAGCGAACTTGAAGCTGCGCATAAAGATGCGCTGCTAACCCTGCTTCACTCAGTGGTGCCAGACGACATTTTTTGCTCGTATGTGCGCCAACCGCGCTCGCTAGGCCTTGGCCATGCCGTGCTGTGCGCCGAGCACTTGGTCGGCGACGAGCCGTTTGCGGTTGTGCTGGCCGATGACTTGATGGTCGGCACGCCCCCGGTGCTGTCGCAAATGGTGACGCAGTTCAAGGAACTGCAGCAGTCCATCATCGCAGTACAAGAAGTGCCCGATGAGCACACACGGCGCTATGGCATTGTGGCGGGCGATGAAATTCGACCCGGGCTGATCAAGATCGCGCGCATGGTTGAAAAGCCAGCGCCGGAAGTGGCCCCCTCACGCATGGGTGTGGCTGGCCGCTACATCCTCACACCCGGCGTGTTTGACCAGATCAGGCAGCAAGCCGGCGGCGTGGGTGGCGAGATTCAGCTGACAGACGGGATTGCTGGTTTGATGCAGCATGAAAGCGTGTACGCCTTCCAGTACCAAGGCAAACGCTACGACTGCGGCAGCAAAGAAGGCTTTCTGGAAGCGACGGTTGAATTGGCCCTGCAACACCCAGAAGTAGGCGCGCATTTCAGGGCCTATTTGAGCCAATTACAGCTCTCCGAAAATTTCAACGAAGCGCCTTTGCGAGCTGTCGCCTGAAGGTGCGTTAACGCCGTTTGAGCACGTGAATATAGTCCGTGCCAACGGTCTGCTGCTCAACCAAGTCATTGCCAGTTTGCTTGGCAAAGGCTTGGAAGTCGCGGGTTGAGCCAGCGTCGGTTGACACCACTTTGAGGAGCTGGCCGCTGGTCATGTCAGCCAGCGCCTTCTTGGCCTTCAAGATAGGCAGCGGGCAGTTCAGTCCACGGGTGTCGAGTTCTTTGTCAATGTTCATGTGCTTCTTTCAGCCTGTGGGCTTTGAACTTGACAGTCAAGTCCAATAAATACATCTGTCATTTTAATTTTAAGCAAAACAGGGGTGCGCCGAGTCAGGCCCCCAGTAAAACCGGATCAAGTGGCGGCTCTTTTGGACCACTCCATGAACGTCGGCGTGTGCCCGCGTGACGTGAGGAAGTCCGCCATCGCATAGCCGGTTCCAGCGGGCCAGCACACCACATCTTCAAACGCATACAACTTGTAATCGACCAGCTCGGGAGACAGCTTGACCTCGCCGCTGCACACCGCATGGTAAGCAATGATGATCTGGTTCATGCGCTGAAAATCGTACACACCAATCAACTTGAGAGCGCTGGTGCTCAAGTTGGTTTCTTCAGCGATTTCACGCTCGATACCGCCTTCAGGCGTCTCGCCGGCTTCCATAAACCCCGTGATAAGCGCGAACTTCTCACCCGACCAAGCGGCGTTGCGCGCCAGCAAGATCTTGCCTTCGTACTCCACGACAGCCGCCAACACGGGCGTCGGGTTGTTCCAGTGCGTGTAGTCGCAGTGGGTGCAGCGCAAACGGGCTTTGGGGCCACCGTCTTCCATTTCTGTCACCATGCCCAGCGGCGTAGCGCAGCTGGGGCAAAACTTGAATTCAGGGGTCATGCTGCCACTCCTGTTCAGGCCGGAAAAACACCGGTCGACAAATAACGATCGCCCCGGTCACAGACGATAAACACAATCACGGCGTCGCGCACGGTCTTGGCAATCTCTTGTGCCACCCAGCACGCACCCGCCGCCGAGATACCTGCAAAAATGCCTTCTTCGCGCGCCATGCGTCGGCACATGTCTTCTGCGTCAAGCTGGCTCACCTGCACCAATTGGTCGACATGGCTGGCGTCATAAATCTTCGGCATGTAGGCTTCTGGCCATTTGCGAATACCCGGAATGCGTGAGCCCTCACTCGGCTGCGCGCCGATGATTTGAATCGCCGGGTTTTGCTCTTTCAGGTAACGCGAGACGCCTGTGATGGTGCCGGTGGTGCCCATCGCACTGACAAAGTGCGTCACCTTGCCGGCGGTGTCTTGCCAGATTTCAGGGCCGGTGGTCTCGTAATGAATGCGCGGATTGTCTTGGTTGGCGAACTGGTCGAGCACCCTGCCCTTGCCTTCGTTCTGCATGCGGTCGGCCAAGTCACGGGCATATTCGATACCGCCGGACTTGGGCGTGAGAATGAGTTCTGCGCCAAAGGCCTTCATGGTCTGCGCACGTTCAATCGAGAGGTCCTCCGGCATGATCAGCACCATGCGGTAACCCTTGATGGCCGCCGCCATGGCCAGTGCAATGCCGGTGTTGCCAGACGTCGCCTCAATCAGCGTGTCGCCCGGCTGAATGTCACCGCGCTCTTCGGCGCGTTTGATCATCGACAAAGCTGGCCGGTCCTTGACAGAGCCCGCCGGATTATTGCCCTCCAGCTTGCCCAGTAAAACGTTGTGACGCTCACGGTTTTCAGCGGCATAAATGCGTTGCAATGCGACCAACGGCGTGTTGCCGATGGCATCTTCAATAGTCTTGTAATTCATAGCCTCATACTGTGCCATAATTTGCGGCTTGACATCTACTGCCCGGGTGGTGAAATTGGTAGACGCAGGGGACTCAAAATCCCCCGCCGAAAGGCGTGCCGGTTCGATTCCGGCCTCGGGCACCAAATTAAAAAGCCGCAGGTTCTTTGAACCTGCGGCTTTTTTCTTTTCAAAGGATGTTTTTCAACAAGGCAGCTGGAAAACGCCTCTCGGCCACAAACCGGGAAAATAAAGCGAGCGCTGAGGCGCGTCGACCTCAACAGGCCCCAGCGCCCATCAACCCGGTTTGATATTGCCCTTTTCAACCACCACCTTCCAACGCTCTTGCTCGCTGGCAATGAAAGCGCCGTACTCGCTAGGCGGACCCCCGCCTGCTTCAGCGCTTTCGGCTGCATAGCGAGCGATCACATCGGGCGACTTCATGGCTTTGGCGCACTCTTGCTGCAGTCTGTTGATGATCTCAACAGGCGTACCAGCGCGAGCGGTGATGCCGTACCACTGAACGGTTTCAAAACCTTTGTAGCCGGATTCGGCTACCGTCGGCACATCAGGCAAGACTGAAATACGCTTCGTGGTGCCGACTGCGATACACCGCAAGGCGCCGCTTTGAATATGCGTTAACAAGGCGGGCGTCCCGGCTGAGAACATCTGAATACGGCCGGCCAGCACATCGTTCAAGGCGGGCCCAGTGCCACGGTAGGGAATGTGCGTGATGAACATGCCAGTTGCCAGTTTCAGCGCTTCCATGGCCAGATGACCTGCACTGGCGTTGCCGGCAGACGCGTAATTCAATTGGCCGGGTCGCGCTTTAACGTACGCGACAAGAGATTTCAGGTCAGTGACCGGCACATCTTTGTGAACCACAAATAAGCTGGGGACACGCGACAGAAGCGTCACCGGCACAAAATCCTTGTTCACGTCGTAGCCGCTGTCCGGGTAAATCATCGGATTGACGGCCATCAATCCGATGTGGCTCATGACGATGGTGTAGCCATCAGCGGGTGCTCGCAGCGCTTCGAGCATGGCTGGCACGCCGCCCCCACCGCCTTTATTGTCAATGACGAATGGGACGCCAAGCTGCTTGGTGAGTTCAGTTGCAATGTTGCGAGCCACGATGCTGGACGTTCCGCCTGGGGCAAACGGAACAATCCAGCGAATGGGTTTAGACGGCCACTTGGATTGCGCCAAGCTGGGGAAGGCTTGCATGCCAAGACCTGCGGCGCCCATCCATGTCAAATAATCGCGGCGGTTGAGGGCAGAGTGTGCGGAATCCATAGACTGAAAGTCTCCTTGAGTGAGGCGCTAAAAATAGAGCCGCGAATTTAAAGGAGAGAACTTTTCTTGTCTACGGGCGAAAACCCTGACTGTCTAAAACACACCACTTGCAATGCGCCGTTAAGCGGTGCGGACCTCAGAAGCAACGAAAGCCGGCCTGGCAATCTTGTAGGCGTCTTCAACCACACCCGCAACCATCTCAGCGGTCACGGCAGACAGTGTCCAGCCCAAATGGCCGTGGCCGGTGTTGTAAAAAACGCAGGGCGATTTGCCGCGGCCAACACGCGGCAGCATGTTCGGCATCATCGGCCGCAGACCGGCCCAAGGCACCACGCTGTGGGTGCTGACACCGGGGAAGCACTGTTGCACCCAGTCAATCAGGGGTTTGATGCGATCGGCACGAATATCGTGGTTATAGCCATTGAACTCCGCTGTTCCGGCAACCCGAAAGCGGTTCAGGCCGAAGCGGCTGGAGACCAGTTTGGTGGCGTCATCCAACAAGCTGACTTGGGGTGCACTGGCTTGGCTTTGTGCGTCGTCCAAGTTCACCGTGATCGAATAGCCTTTGACCGGGTAAATATTCACGCGGTCGCCCAAGCTGGCGGCCAAGGCTCGACTGGCGGTGCCGGCGCAAACCACCACCGCGTCAAATGCCGTTGTTGTCTTGTCTGCGCCTTGACCGACAGTCACGCTGGCCTGCAGGCCGTTGGTGGTGACAGCGCTGACGTCTTGCTCATACAAGCACTTCACGCCTTTGCGCACAGCAGCCTCGGCCAAGCCGCGGGTAAAGCGGTGAATGTCGCCCGTCGCATCGCTTTCAGTGAAGTAGCCACCGTGGTATTGCCCTGCCAAAGTGGGCTCAATCGCACGCATTTCTTGCGGCGTCACGGCCCGACGTTGCAGACCCCCAGCGGCCAGCAGTTTGGAGACCTCACCGGCTTGGTCGAAGCTGGCTTTGTCGCGGTAAATGTGCAGAATGCCTTTAGTCTTCAGGTCAAAGTCAATGCCTTCTTGCTCCGCCCAAGCGAACAGATGTTCGCGCGCAGCAATGGCTAAGCGCGTGGTTTCGATGGTGTTGCTGCGGTAATTCGGAATGTTGGCTACAAACTCTGCAAACCAAGATATTTTGTGCCAGCTCGGCTTTGGGTTGACCAGCAGCGGTGCATCGCTTTTCAGCATCCACTTGAGCCCTTTGAGGATGGTCGAAAAATTGTTCCAGACCTCCGCATTGGAAGCGGAGAGCTGACCACCATTGGCAAATGATGTTTCCATCGCTGCGTAGCGATTTTTTTCAAACAAGGTGACTGAAAATCCGCGCTTGACCAGCGCATAAGCCGTGGTGACGCCCGTGATGCCACCACCGATAACTGCGATATTTTTCATGATGTGTAAAGTCCAAAACGTCAAAGGGTTGGGCCCGAACGCAATGGCGTAGCGGGCACCCCCTCTGTTCTGGACCTGAGAGATTCACAAGCACTCGCAGCAGCGAGCGTTGTTTGCTCCTTCGGTGCACAGCAGGACGAATCTGCCGTGGCTCTTCAGAGATCAATAGCGATATCGGTCCTTTTGCCTGAGAGTTTCCGGGGTGGTTGCTCCTTCGGCGCTGGGTGCAACACAAGCGGCACCACAGACTCTTCCGATATCAAGTTGGCACGAGGCCGATTGATACAAGGCTCTCATTTAAAAAAGCCATGAGCTAAAGATAGCACAGACAGGGCAAGACTGACATTTTGGGGCCTTATTTCAATCGCTCGCTGAAGTACAGGGGCAGCTTTTTCGAACGCTGAGTTTCCGAAACTGAACATGCCGAGCCGGGTCAGTCAGGTCAGTTCCGCGGCGATCAATTCTTTCAGTGCGGACACAGCTGCATTGGGGTTTTGCTCAATTCGAGTGGCAATCATCAGCTGTCGGTTCAGCTGCACTCCAGAGACCTCAGACAATGTGATCTTGTTTTCAAAGCCTGCCTGTTTGAAGACAGAGATCGGCATCAGCGTTGACCAACGTCCTTGCAAGACCAGTTCACGGATTGAATCGACCGAATCCAACTCTGACAGCACGTTGAGGTGCACCCCAAGAGGCATCAGTTCGCGCTCGACGATGCTGCGGTGCAGGGTGGTCATCAGCAGCGGAATACGCGCAAGCCGAACGACCGGCACCACAGGACGGGAAGATCGCGAGGCCGGCTCGACCAGCACAAAGGGCTCACCCAGCAGAGGCTGCATAGCAATCGGGCGACTATCGTTGCTTTGCGTGTCGGTGATGATGGCGATGTCAATCACACCCTTTTCGAGCCAGTCCAGCAGCATCGGCGTGAAAGCTTCTCGGACAGTCAAACGCGCGTCAGCCATGGAGCGCTGGCAACGTTCAAAGACGCCCGGAACCAGCACCCGTGAGAGCGTTGGCGATGCGCCCAACACCACCGCTGCACCGTCAAAATGACGCGGTCCCGCCAGCTGCTTTCTGACGCGCTGCGCTTCGGACAGCATGCGCTGCGCCAGTGAAGCTAAAACGGAGATACTGAGCAACATGAAAATCAACCACCGTCCTCTTCATCAACTCGACGCTTGGCAAGCCGCCGAAGCGCTGGCCCAACGCGACATTCAATCAGTTGATTTGGTGCGTGCTTGCCTAGACCGCATTGGGCAGCGTGATGCAGAAATCCACGCCTTCGTAGAACTGAATGCAGATGCCGCCTTGGCGCTGGCACGCACGCTGGACACGGGCCCGGTGCGCGGTCTGTTGCACGGCCTGCCCTTCGGTGTGAAGGATTTACTCGATACCGCCGACCTGCCCACGGCGTATGGCTCACCGATTTATGCCGGTCAACAACCGCTGGCCGATGCCGCCGCTGTCGCCTTGTGCCGCGAAGCCGGTGCGGTGCTAATGGGTAAAACCGTGAGCACCGAGCTGGCCAATATGCACCCTGGCGTCACGCGCAATCCGCACAACATTCAACACACGCCCGGCGGTTCTTCAAGCGGCTCAGCTGCAGCCGTGGCCGACGGCATGTTGCCGCTGGCGCTGGGCACGCAAACTGCGGGATCACTCATTCGGCCCGCGGCTTTTTGCGGCATCGTCGGCTACAAACCCAGCCACAATCGGGTCAGCCGAGCAGGCGTTAAAAGCTTGTCGGAGACGCTGGACACCATCGGTGGCTTTGGTCGCAGCGTGCGCGATGTGGCCTTGCTCGGTGCCGTGCTGACAGGCGACAAGCGGCTGGCAGACCCTCGCAATTTTGATGCTCAGAGGAGCTCAGCGCCGCGCATTGGACTATGCGCTACGCCCGACTGGTCTTTGGCTGATGAAGACACGCAGCGAGCTTGGGTGCATGCCGAAAAAGCCCTCGCAGGCTTCGCCCAGCCGGTGGCTCTGCCGGCTGAACTGCAAGGGCTGGTAGCAAGGCAAAAAGCCGTTCAGGCCTTTGAAACTGCCCGCTCGCTGCGCCACGAACATCGGCAGCATGCACAGCAATTAAGCGCCCCGCTGCTGGCCTTGCTTGAAGACGGCATGCGCATCGATGGCGAGACCCACGCAGACAACTTGCAGGCGGTGGCGTATCAACGTCATGTCGCCGCTGACCTGTTCCGCGATCACGATGTGCTGCTGGCCCCCAGCGCCATCGGTGAAGCACCGGACGGACTGGCGACGACGGGTGACCCCCTGTTTTGCCGTGGCTGGACGCTGCTCGGGCTGCCATGCATTCACCTGCCTTTTGCGCGCGGCCGCAAGGGCTTGCCGGTTGGCCTGCAACTGGTGGGGCGCTTTGCTGACGACCACCGGCTGTTGGCTGCTGCACATTGGGTGCATGAGCGACTGACACACTGACCTGCAATCCCCCCGACTGATGCAGGGAAATCGAATCAGGCGCATTCTCGGTTTTCGCATTCCCGCATCTTTTTTGGAGCAGCGTTATGCACGCCTCAAGTCATCGATTCCAGTGGCCGGGTTTTACCTTCGCTGCGGCCTCCGGCTTCACTGTCGTGGCGGCGACCGTTTTTCTATTGACTGCGGCTCTACCCGCTCACGCTGCCACTCAAATATTGAGTCCAGCCCAAACACAAATAGATGCCCTGAGCCGTGCCAGCGCTGCGGTGGTCGGCATTCAGGTGACAGCCGCAGAAGGCGCTCGCTCGGCTCGCTCGCTGGGTCAGGAGCGCACCGGTTCCGGCGTGGTCATTGGGGCCGACGGCTTGGTGCTGACCATCGGCTATTTGATGCTGGAAGCGCAGCAAATTGAGATCGTCACGCAAGATGGAAAAACGCTGCCGGCGGTGGCCGTGGCGTACGACATTGCCACCGGCTTTGGTTTGGTCAAGCCGCTGCTGCCGCTGCGCGGGGTGAAGCCCGTCAACCTAGGCAGCCAACAAGATCTGAAAACCGGCGAGCCCTTGATGGTCGTGACAGGCGCCACAGCTGACGGCCAAGACAGCGATGTCAGCATGACGCAGCTGGTCAGCCAACGGGCTTTTTCAGGCACTTGGGAATACCACATCGACACCGCTCTGTTCACCAGCCCGCCCGTGACAGCGGGTGGCGGCAATCACAGCGGCGCGCCCTTGTTCAACCAGCGCGGTGAGTTGCTCGGCATTGGCTCTTTGCTGGTGGCGGACGCGCTGGGTGAAAACAAACGAGTGCCGGGCAATATGTTTGTTCCGGTTGATTTACTCAAGCCGATACTCGCCGAATTACAGCGCTCGGGCAGCAGCCGACAAAGCCATCGGCCTTGGCTGGGCTTGACGTCAACAGAGCAAGGCGGCCGCGTGCAAATCATCCGCGTGAGCGAAGACAGCCCGGCCGAGGCCGCCGGTCTGGCGCCCGGCGATGTGGTGCTGGCCGTGGACGACAGCAAAGTCACCACGTTGGAGAGTTTTTACAAAAAACTGTGGGACCGTAGCACCCCAGAGGCGCCGGTGACGCTGACAGTACTGCAGGGCGCGGACATCAACACCGTGGTGTTGATGCCGCAAGATCGGATGCAGTCGCTGAAGCGACCGGCGGGGATTTGATCAGTACGTTTCAGTGTTCGCCAGCAGCTAAGCCTTCAAGCACCGTCGGATAACGCAGCTGAACGCGCAGCTCGCGCTTGAGACGCTGGTTGTCCAATCGGCGTGACTCGCCCATGAAACTCAGCAACATCAACGGCAGCTGCTGCTGTGCCGTGTCGCGCGATAAACGCGGTGGCTTTGGCAAGCCGTAAAGGCCGGCGGCCAAATCAAAATAATCACCCATCTTGAGTTCGGTGTCGTCGCTAACATTGGTGCTGCGATGCGGCTTGCCGCGCCAAAGTGCAGCGATGCAGGCGCGGGCCAAATCATCGGCGTGAATGTGATTGGTATAAACGTCGTCGTCGGCTTGCAGCACGGCCGTGCCTTTGAGCAAGCGGTTGCGCGGCGTACCGCCTTCTCGGTTGGGTGCGTAAATACCTGGAATGCGCAAGGTGTGCACGCGCGTGCCAGTGGCGCGGCCAAAAAATCGCAGTTGCTGCTCGGCATCCACACGGCGCTGGGCCCGCGGTGTACCGGGGTTGACGCTGCGCACCTCGTTGACCCACTCGCCTTCGCAATCGCCGTAGACCCCGCTGGTGGAGCCATAGACCACGGCATCCGGCAAACCACGCAAACGCAAGGCGCGCAGCAAGGCCAGTGTGCGCGGGTCGCGCCGCCAGTCGGGTAAGTTCTCGCTGGGCGGCGGGGCCAAATGCACGACACGCGTGGCGATGCCCGACAGACGGCGCAACGAGTCGGGTTGGTCTAGGTTGCCCAGCAGCGGCGTGATGCGCTGGCTGCGAAACGCGTCAATTTTGTCAGCTGATGACGTCAGCGCCAGCAACCTGATATTTGGTGGCAACTGGGCGGCCACGCGTTGACCCACATCACCACAACCGACGATGAGAATACGCTGACGGCGAAAGCGAAATGGCAGAGCGCCGAGGAGATTGGACATAGAGCGAATGAAGTCGAATAAAGGCTGAGAATAACAATGGGGGTTGCATGATCTTGCCGAGTTTCGATTTGGAGGCAAAATTGAAGGCTTTGCTAAAACCGCAACACCCCCTGAAGCCCTAGGGCCCAGAGACACACCAAAGATACCAAGGATACCAACATGAGTTTCAGCGTGACCGTGCAGCCAAGTGGCCGCAGCTTCAGCACCAACCCCGACGAGCCTATGCTCGCGGCGGCCATTCGCCAAGGCATCGGCCTGCCCTATGGCTGCAAAGACGGCGCCTGTGGCTCATGCAAATGCAAAATGCTCGAAGGCTCGGTCAGCCATGGCCCGCACCAAGTCAAAGCCTTGTCACATGAAGAAGAAGCCAACGGTTTTGTGCTGACCTGCTGCGGCGTGCCGCTCAGCGACGTGGTGCTGGAGTCACGCCAAGTGACTGACGAAAGCGCTTTTCCGATCAAGAAAATGCCGGTGCGCGTCAGCAGTTTGACGCGGCTTTCAAGCGACGTCATCGCCCTTCGCCTGCAGTTGCCGGCCAGCGATGTCTTCAAGTACCACGCCGGTCAGTATGTTGAGTTTTTGCTGCGCGACGGTGACCGCCGCAGCTATTCGATGGCCAATGCGCCGCACACGCAAACTGAGACACCGGGCTTGGAGTTGCACATCCGTCACATGCCAGGCGGCAAGTTCACCGACCAGGTGTTCAGCACCATGAAGGAAAAAGACATCCAGCGCATTGAAGGGCCGTATGGCAGTTTCTTCTTGCGTGAAGACAGCACCAAGCCGATGGTGTTGCTGGCTTCGGGTACGGGCTTTGCGCCGATCAAGGCACTGATTGAACACCTGCAGCACAAGAACATCCAACGGCCCGCAGTGCTGTATTGGGGTGGCCGTCGTCCCAGCGATCTGTACATGAACGACTGGGTCATGGCCCGACTGGCTGAGATGCCGCAACTGCGTTATGTTCCGGTGGTGTCCAACGCCTTGCCCGAAGACAACTGGACCGGCCGAACCGGTTTTGTGCACCAAGCCGTGCTGCAAGACTTTCCGGACTTGTCAGGGCATCAGGTCTACGCCTGCGGTGCGCCCATCGTGGTGGACTCGGCCAAGGCCGATTACACCCAACTGGCTGGCTTGCCTGAAGAAGAGTTTTTTGCCGACTCCTTCACCACGGAAGCTGACAAGGCCAAGGCCTTGGCTTGATCGCTGTTACCAAAGAAAAATCATCATGACCAAAAATTTCAAGTTGGCCTCAGCCACACGCTTCTCACCTGTGCGCCGCGTGTTGGCCGCGAGCTGCATCGCCGTGCTGGCCCTTAGCGGCCAAAGCGCTCTGGCACAGAACACGCAGAACAAAGTCATGCGCATCATCGTGCCTTACGCGCCAGGTGGCCCGATCGATGTGACCGCGCGCCTGTTGGCCGAACGTGTGAAGGATTCTCTGGGCACCGTCATCATTGAAAATCGACCGGGTGGGGGTGGCAACATCGGCGTCGATGCAATTGCCAAGGCCACACCGGACGGCCTGACCATCGGCATCGCGGCCGTCGCCACGCACGCCATCAACCCATGGCTGTACAGCAAGATGCCGTACAACGCCGCCACCGATTTCGCACCCATCACGCAGATGCTGCGCGTGCCGAACGTGCTGGTCATCAACGCCGACACAGCGCGTCGCTTGAATATCAACACACTGGCTGATTTGATTCGCTACGCCAAGGCGAATCCGGCCAAGCTGAATTACGCCAGCGGCGGCAACGGCAGTGCAGGCCATCTGGCGGGTGAAATGTTCAAAAAAGAAGCCGGCATTTTTGCGCTGCATATTCCGTATAACGGCGGCAACCCGGCCCAGTTGGCCTTGCTCAGCGGTCAGGTTGATTTCAATTTCGACAACCTTGCCACAGCCTCGGCCAACATCAAAGCCGGCAAGCTCAAAGCGCTGGCCGTGACCACCGCCAAGCGCAGCGTCACCTTGCCCGACATTCCAGCTGTCGCTGAAACGCTCAAAGGTTTTGAAATCGATACGTGGTGGGGCTTGGTCGCACCCGCGGGTACCCCACCCGATGTAGTCGCCAAGCTCAATCAGGCTTTTGTCGCTGCCCTGAATTCGCCCGAAACCAAAACCCGCTTTGCCAGCCTGATGGCCGAGCCGGTGGCCAACACGCCGGAACAGTTCGCCGATTTCATGAAGCAGGAATTGGCCAAATACGAACGCGTGGTGAAGGCCTCTGGCGCGCGGGTCGACTGAACCCAACACGCCAAAGTCATTCAACAGGCGGCGGATGATTCGCCTATTTATTCGCCTAAATAAGCCGCCCGAACCCGCGGGTCCGTCAGCAAGTCTTTGGCTTGGCCTGTCATGGTCACTAGGCCCGACTCCATCACGTAACCGCGGTCGGCAATGCCCAGCGCTCGACTGGCATTTTGCTCGACCAGCAAGATGGTCACACCGCGGGCAGAGACATCGCGGATGACTTCAAAAATCTTGTCGACCATGATCGGCGACAAGCCCATGGATGGTTCATCCAGCAGCAACAGCTTGGGGCGACTCATTAACGCGCGCCCCATGGCGAGCATCTGCTGCTCACCGCCGGACATGGTGCCGGCCAGCTGATCTTTTCGCTCTTTCAGTCTGGGGAAAATCCCAAACACCATCTCCATGTCGTTGGCGATCTCAGCCTTGTCGTTGCGAATATAGGCGCCCATTTGCAGGTTTTCTGAGATGGACATGCGCGCAAAAACACCGCGGCCTTCCGGCACCATCGCCAAGCCACCCTGCACCAGATCCCACGAGCCTTTGCCATGGATGCTTTGGCCCAAGTATTCAATGTCGCCGTCTGCGGCTGACAGCATGCCGGTGATGGCCTTCATGGTGGTGGTTTTGCCGGCACCGTTGGAGCCGATCAAAGTGACCAGCTCACCTTCATTGACCTCAAAGTCAACACCCTTGACCGCCTTGATGCCACCGTAAGCGACCTTCAGACCGCTGACTTTGAGGAGTGTCTTGCCCGCGTTGATTGCCATGTCTTGTGCCATCTATGAAGCCCCTTCAGTGGCCGGTGCCCAGATAGGCGGTGATGACTTTTTCGTTTTTTTGCACGTCAGCGGGCACGCCCTCGGCGATCTGTTTGCCGTAGTCGAGCACCGTCACACGGTCGCACAAACCCATCACCAACTTGACGTCGTGCTCGATCAACAAGATGGTGCGCTTGTCTTTGCGGATTTGGTCGATGAGTTCACGCAGCTGTACTTTTTCAGTCGCGTTCATGCCGGCAGCCGGTTCGTCCAAAGCAATCAGCTGCGGGTCGGTGGCCAAGGCGCGCGCAATCTCCAACCGACGCTGGTCGCCATAGCTCAGCGTGCGCGCTTTGAAGTCCGCATATTGACCAATGCCCACGTACGCCAACAATTCATGCGAGCGCTTGGCAATCGCCTTTTCTTCGGCCTTGAAACCGGGCGTTTGAAAGATCGCACCGATCAAGCCTGAATGGGTGCGAACGTGTCGACCCACCATGACATTTTCGAGCGCCGTCATCTCGGCAAACAAACGAATGTTCTGGAAAGTCCGCGCGATGCCCGCCTTGGCGACTTCATGCACTGCGCTGGGTTTGTAGGGCTTGCCGGCCAGCTCAAACGTGCCGCTGTCGGGCGTGTACAAACCCGTCAACACATTGAAGAACGTGGTCTTGCCGGCACCGTTGGGGCCAATCAGTCCATACACTTGCCCGCGTTCGATGTGGATGCCAACATCAGACAGCGCTTGCAAGCCGCCAAAGCGCTTTGACACACCGGCAACCTTGAGAATGGTCTCGCTCATGTCCATCGTCCTTAAGCTTTGGGTTGGCGGAGGGACTTGCCGCTCTCGGGCGATGGCCACAGGCCGCGCGGCCGCATCAACATGATGCCGATCATGGCCAGCGCAATCAGCAACTGACGCAAAATAGCAGCGTCCATTCGGCCACCCGTCATGGCCTGCAGCGGCCCGGCCACATGGCGCAGCACTTCGGGCAAAGCGGCCAGCAGTAATGCGCCCACAATGACGCCGGGCAAATGGCCGATGCCGCCCAAAACCACCATGGCGACGATCATCACCGACTCCATCAGGCTGAAAGACTCTGGCGAGACAAAACCTTGGAATGCCGCAAACATCGCACCCGAAACACCGCCAAACGTCGCGCCCATGCCAAAGGCCAGCAGCTTGAGGTTGCGGGTGTTGATGCCCATCGCCTTGGCGGCAATTTCGTCTTCACGCACGGCCATCCAGGCGCGGCCGATGCGGGAATTTTCCATCCGGTGGCAGATCACCACCGAGACAATCACCAGCGCCAAAAAGAAGTAGTAATACAGCGACACCGAGGCAATCTCAAAACCAAAAACCTCCAAAGGCCTGTTCAACGGGACGCCGAAAAAAGTGACGCCGTCAATTTGGCTGATGCCTTTCGGGCCGTTCGTCAGGTTGATTGGCCGGTCTAGATTGTTGAGAAACACGCGGATGATCTCGCCAAAACCCAGCGTCACGATGGCCAAGTAGTCGCCGCGCAGCTTCAGCGTAGGCGCGCCCAGCAACAAGCCAAACAAACCCGCCAGCACCGCCGCCAGCGGAATCACCAGCCAAATCGGCAGATGCAAACCGTTCGGAAAAGCCACCGCAATGGCCGGAAATGCCTCCGCCAGATGCGGTGAACCCAGCAACGCGAAGAGATAAGCGCCAACCGCAAAGAACGCGACATAACCCAGATCAAGCAAACCCGCGTAGCCCACCACAATGTTCAGGCCCAAGGCCAAGAGCACATAGAGCAGCGCCATGTCAACGATACGCACCCAAGCATTGCCGCCCTGCTGCAACAGCAAGGGCAACACCAGCATGGCCAGTGCGGCGAGTAGAAAAGAAAGCAGTCTGTGTTTTTTCATTGGGTGCTTTACAAGGTGACTCAGGCTCGATCCGCCACCCGCTCACCGAGCAGGCCTTGCGGCCTCAGGGTGAGCACCACAATCAGCACGATGAAGGCAAAAATGTCGGAGTACTGGCTGCCCAACACGCCGCCCGTGAGCGGGCCGATGTAACCCGCGCCAATCGACTCGATCAGTCCCAGTAAGATGCCGCCGAGCACCGCACCGCCGAGGTTTCCGATGCCGCCAAAGACAGCGGCCGTGAACGCTTTCAAGCCGGGTAAAAAACCCATGGTGTGCTGCGCCGTGCCGTAGTTGGAGGCATACATGACGCCGGCCAATGCCGCAAGAATTGCACCGATGACGAAGGTCGCTGAGATGACGGTGTCAGGACGCACGCCCATGAGGCCGGCCACACGAGGATTCTCGGCCGTGGCTCGCATGGCCCGACCGAGCCGCGTGTAATTGACGACGTACATCAAGATCGAAAGTGACACCGCGGTCGCACCCAGGATGAAAATTTGAGTGACGGTGATGACAGCCCCGCCCACATGCAAAGGGTCCGCGGGCAACAGCGTCGGGAACGACTTGTAGTTGGGCTTCCAGATCATCATGGCCAGCGTCTGCAACAAGATGGACATGCCAATGGCCGTGATGAGCGGCGCCAGCTTGGGCGAATTGCGCAGGGGCCGGTAAGCGATTTTTTCAATCGCAAAATTCAGCGTGCCGCAGACGATGAACGCAATCAGCAGCGAGATCAACAAGATCAGCCAGCCGGGCGTACCGGGCATGGCTTCTTGCATCCAGACGATGATGGTCCAGCTGGTGAGCGCACCAACCATCAGTACCTCACCGTGCGCAAAATTAATCAAGTTGATGATGCCGTACACCATGGTGTAGCCCAAGGCGATCAAGGCATACATGCTGCCCAACACCAGACCGTTGATGATCTGCTGAAGAAAGATGTCCATCGCGTTATTCCGATAAGTTCAGGGGACCAATGGCTTGGTCGGGGACTTGGCCGCAGCGTCTAGCGCACGCAAATGCGCCAACTTGTCTGCGATTTTTGTCTCTAAACCGCGCGCCACCGGCTGATACCAGTCCGGTTCGGGCATGCCGTCTGGCAAATAGCTTTCACCAGCGGCATAGGCTTCTGGTTCGTCGTGAGCATAACGGTATTGCCGGCCGTGACCGAGCTCTTTCATCAACTTGGTCGGAGCGTTGCGCAGGTGATTCGGCACTTCTCGCGAACGGTCCGATTTGATGAAGGCCTTGGCCTGGTTGTAGGCCATGTAGCCGGCATTGCTCTTGGGAGCCATAGCCAAATAAATCACGGCTTGGGCGATGGCGAGATCGCCTTCGGGCGAGCCCAGCCGCTCGAAGGTAGCGGCCGCATCGTTGGCAATCTGCATGGCGCGCGGATCGGCCAAGCCAATGTCTTCCCAAGCCATGCGCACCACACGGCGCGACAAATAGCGCGCGTCTGCGCCACCATCGAGCATGCGGCACAGCCAGTACAGCGCGGCGTCCGGGTGTGATCCACGGACTGATTTGTGCAGCGCTGAAATTTGGTCGTAAAAGTTGTCGCCGCCTTTGTCGAACCGGCGCGCATTCAGGGTCAGTGCGTTCTGCAAAAAATCGGCATCGATACGCTTCACACCCGCCGCCACTGCAGCACTGGCCGACTGCTCCAGCAGGTTCAGCAAGCGGCGCGCGTCGCCATCGGCGTAACCCACCAGCGTGTTGACGGCAGTGTCGTCCAGCACAAGGTCTGGCAGTTCACTGGCTTGGGCGCGGCGCACCAGCGACTGCAACTCATCATCACTGAGCACTTGCAACACATACACCTGCGCCCGCGACAGCAAGGCGGAATTGACCTCGAAAGACGGATTTTCAGTGGTCGCGCCAATGAACACCACCAAGCCGGACTCCACAAAGGGCAACAGCCCATCTTGTTGGCTTTTGTTGAAACGGTGAATCTCATCGACGAACAAGATCGTCTTGCGGCCAAGCGCGAGGTTTTGCTGGGCCTGCTCCATGGAAGCCCGGATGTCTTTGACGCCCGAAAAAACGGCCGACAGCGCGATGAATTCGTAACCGAAGGCGCTGGCGGTAAGTCGCGCCAGCGTGGTTTTTCCAACACCGGGGGGGCCCCACAAAATCATCGAATGTGGCTTGCCGGATTCAAACGCCAAGCGCAAAGGCTTACCCGGACCGATCAGGTGTGATTGGCCCACCACCTCGTCCAAGTTTTTAGGACGCAAGGCCTCCGCCAGCGGCGCTACAGGAGCCTTGTCAAACAGGTCGACCATGGGCGCGTTATTGACGCAGCACGTCTGCGCCAGCGGGTGGCTTGAACTGGAAATGGCTGGCGCTGAAAACCGGATTAGCTTCGAAGCGAGAGAAAGTCATCACGGAGCGCTGGCCAAAACTGTCCAGAATATCGAGTGAGGCCAACTCACTGCCTTGCGCTGTCGCCCGAAAACCAACGCTGATGTTTTGCACCTGTCCGTCGCGCGTTTTAGGCGTGGCCATGACCCACAGCAAGCCGGCTTTTTCAGGCAAGGCGCTGAGGGTGAAGTCTGCCTGCAAACCTTTCAGATTGGCAGCAGCCGCGATCACTGCGGCTGGCGTGCCATTCAGGACTTGCGCCAGTTTGCGCGTCGTCACCTGGTTCAAATCAACGTCGTGCAGCCACAGCGTTTCACCATCGGCGACGATGGTCTGCTCGAACGGTTTTTGATAGAAAAATCGAAACCGATTGGGCCGCGAAAACTCAAACGTGCCAGTTGATTTTTTGACTCTGGGAGCTTCGCCAGCACGGGCTGGGGAGGTCACTGTTTGAACAAAGTCAGCGCGCCCGCTGCGGGTTTCGCTGACGAATTTTTCCAGACCGTCCATGCCACTATTGTTCACAGGCTGTGCTGAAGCACTGACTGAGAAAGCCATCAGCAAGGCCGCCAGCCATGGGCCCATGCCGGGTGCTTGGCACTGGAAAAAACGCCTGAAATTCAACATAGAAAGACTCTGCATGGGCATGTTTTATTCGGCTCGTGCCGGGACCAAAATTTCGCGCTGGCCGCTGCCAGACATGGTGCTGACCAAGCCAGATTTTTCCATTTCTTCGAGCATGCGTGCGGCGCGGTTATAGCCAATTTTCAGGTGCCGCTGCACCAGTGAAATAGACGCCTTGCGGTTCTTCAGCACAATCTCCACCGCTTGGTCGTACATCGGGTCTTTCTCGCCGGCCGCGTCGCCAGCGCCCAGCACATCGCCCTCGCTGTCGACGGTACCGCCTTCGAGCACGCCATCGATGTAATTGGGTTCGCCCTGCTGCTTCAGATAAGCCACCACGCGGTGCACTTCCTCGTCGCTGACAAAAGCGCCATGCACGCGGATAGGAAAACCGGTTCCGCTCGGCATGTACAGCATGTCACCCATGCCCAACAAAGCTTCGGCACCCATTTGGTCAAGGATGGTTCGGCTGTCGATTTTGCTGGAGACCTGAAAGCTCAAACGTGTCGGGATGTTGGCCTTGATCAGACCGGTGATGACGTCCACGCTCGGGCGCTGTGTGGCCAGCACCAAGTGGATGCCGGCGGCGCGGGCTTTTTGCGCCAGCCGGGCGATCAACTCTTCGATCTTTTTACCGACCACCATCATCAAGTCGGCCAACTCGTCAATCACCACCACGATGAACGGCAGGCGTTCAAGGGGTTCGGGTTGCTCAGGCGTCAGGCTGAAGGGGTTGTAAATGAACTCTTCGCGTTCGGCGGCTTCGTCAATCTTGACGTTGTAGCCTGCCAGATTACGCACGCCGAGCTTGCTCATCAATTTATAGCGGCGCTCCATTTCAGCAACACACCAGTTCAGACCGTGGGCGGCTTGCCGCATGTCTGTGACGACTGGTGCCAGCAAGTGTGGAATGCCTTCATAAACGCTCATCTCGAGCATCTTCGGATCTATTAACAGCAAGCGCACATCGCGCGCGTCGGCCTTGT
The DNA here is from genome assembly GCA_030654695.1 of Polaromonas sp. Lineage (GTDB taxonomy): Bacteria > Pseudomonadota > Gammaproteobacteria > Burkholderiales > Burkholderiaceae_C > Polaromonas. The sequence continues at coordinate 1,404 of JAURWY010000033.1, read as the reverse complement.
ACAACAGGCTCAAAATCATCGCGTTGATGCCCACCGACTTGCCAGAACCCGTGGTGCCGGCCACTAGGCAGTGCGGCATTTTCGCGAGGTCGGCCACCACGGCATTGCCGCCAATGTCTTTGCCCAGGCCGATCGTCAGCAGTGACTTGGCTTCGTTGTAGATTTGCGAGCCGAGAATTTCACTCAACTTGATCGACTGCCGCTTGGCGTTGGGCAGCTCCAGCGCCATGTAATTCTTGCCCGGAATAGTCTCGATCACGCGGATCGACACCAAGCTCAGCGCACGCGCCAAATCTTTCGCGAGGTTGACCACCTGCGAGCCCTTGACACCGGTGGCCGGCTCGATTTCGTAACGGGTGATCACTGGGCCGGGCGCCGCCGCCACCACGCGCACCTCAACGCCGAAATCTTTGAGCTTTTTCTCAATCAGGCGCGAGGTCATTTCGAGGGTTTCTTGCGCCACGCTTTCTTGCCGCAGCAGCGCGCCGTCGAGTAAGTCAACCTGGGGCAACTTAGAGTCCAGCATGTCGGTGAAGAGCGGCTTTTGACGCTCTTTGGCGACCCGTTCGCTCTTGGGAATATCGACAAAAGTCGGCTCAATCACCACCGCAACCGGGTGATGCTCTTCCATCTCGACGCGCTCGTCATGTAAGACTTCTTCGCGCTCGCGGGCGGCTGCGCGGCCCACCGCCAAGTCTTCTGCCAGCTCACGCTTTTCGCGGCGTGAGACGACGAACTCGTCAATCCAGGCGCCAATGCGCTGCGCCGTATTGGCCCACGAAAAGCCGAACGCCACAGAGACACTGATGACTCCCAGCGCAATCCAGACCAAGCCGGAACCTGTAAAGCCCAAGTATTTGACGCTGGCAGGGCCCACCAAATAACCCAGTACACCACCAGCATGTCCCGGCAAGACCTGCTCGAAACGGTACAGCCGGGACCACTCCAGCGCACTGCTGGCCAACAACAATAAGACAAAGCAGGCCCAGAACTTGACACGGTCTGACGGTTTTGTGTCCGTCACGGACAAAGATTCACCTCGCAACCAGCGCGCCAAAGACAGCACCCAAGCTCGAATACCCAACGCCAGCATCCACCACACAGAAAACCCCAGTAGAAAATAGCTGCCGTCAGCCAGCCAAGCCCCAAAGCGGCCACCCCAGTTGCGGGCGACCACAGTTACGGCATTGGTGCCAAGCGCGCCAGTCGTTGACCAAGCCACATCGTTCAAGGTGTAGCTGAGCAAAGCGGCCAGCCAAAAGGCCAGGGCCAACAGGCCCAAAACCAAGCCCAGCTCTTGGGCAAAGCGGCCAACGCCAGTCGCCTCCGAAGGGGGCGCGGTGTTGCGTGAATTCAGTGTGTCAAGTGAGTAAGTCATGGATCACCTGAGAGCTTACCGCAGTT
>JAURWY010000009.1 GCA_030654695.1 Polaromonas sp. | reverse complement strand
CCCCAAAATCCAGGGGCCGGGCGAGCCGGCGAAAGACTTTTTAATTCAAGGCCCCGCCGTGCATGGCGTGGCCGGGCTGGTCAACCTGTTCGGTATGGAGTCACCCGGCCTGACCAGCGCGTTGGCCATCGGCGAGTACGTTCGCTGCTTGCTGCCCTGAATTTATTGCGCGGTCCAGCCGCCGTCCATGTTCCAGGCCACGCCGCGCACGTTGTTGCCGGCTGCCGAGCAGAAAAACACGGCCAGCGCGCCCAGCTCTTCGGGCGTGGTGAATTGCAGCGACGGCTCTTTTTCGCCCAGCAGTTGCTGCGTCGCCAGTTCATTGCTGATGCCTGCCGCCTCGGCCCTGGCATCAACCTGTTTTTGCACCAGCGGCGTCAGCACCCAGCCCGGGCAGATCGCGTTGCAGGTGACGCCGGTGGTGGCATTTTCGAGCGCGGTGACCTTGGTCAAACCCACAATGCCGTGCTTGGCGGCCACATAGGCCGATTTTTCTGCGGAACCGACGAGGCCGTGAATTGAGGCTACGTTGATGATGCGGCCCCAGCCCTTGCCATTGTTGGCGGCCAGCATGGCGGGCAGCGCGAGACGGGTGGCATGAAAGGCGCTGCTCAGGTTGATGGCGATGATGGCGTCCCATTTTTCAACCGGAAAATTCTCGATTCTGGCCACGTGCTGAATGCCCGCGTTGTTGACCAGAATGTCGACCTGACCAAACTGGGCGGCCGCAAACTTCATCATGTCTTCAATTTCGGCGGGCTTGCTCATGTCCGCACCGTGGTAGGCCACCTGCACGCCCAGCGCTGCGATTTCCGCCTTGGGACCGTCCACATCACCAAACCCGTTCAGGACGATGTTGGCGCCCTGAGCCGCCAGGCATTTGGCGATTCCGAGGCCAATACCGCTGGTGGAACCGGTGACGAGCGCTGTTTTACCTTTGAGCATGATGATTCTCCTTATGGTTTACGATAATTGAAACGAGCTTTGAACAGCGCCTGCAGTCGAGGCGACAGAAAAGTTTTAAAACACATTATCAAGCCTCATACGGGGACTGCCTGCACCATGACTGAACCCAGCCTGAACTACGTAAACTGCCCGGACGCCGAAGGCGGCCATCGCATGGCCTACTGGCAGTGGGGGCAGTCCGACAGCCCGCATGTCGTGCTGTGTGTGCATGGTCTGACGCGCCAGGGGCGGGATTTTGACGCGCTGGCGCAGGCTTTGTGTGCACAGGCGGCCCAGCAGCCGGGCGGCATTCGCGTGGTTTGCCCCGACGTGGTGGGCCGCGGCGACAGTGACTGGCTGAAAGACCCGATGGCTTACCAGGTGCCTGCCTATGCGGCGGACATGCTGGTGTTGCTGGCCCATTTGCACGACCAGTCGCCCATCACGGTGCTGGACTGGGTGGGTACCAGCATGGGCGGCTTGATAGGCATGGTGGTCTGTGGTCAGCCCGGCTTGCCGCTGCCGACTCCGGTACGTAAACTGGTGCTGAACGACGTTGGGCCGACTTTGCAGTGGCAGGCGATTGCGCGGATTGGTGCTTACCTGGGGGCGGCCGGGCATTTCAAGTCCGTGCAGGAGGCGGCCGATGCCATGTGGGTGATTTCCGAAAGCTTTGGCCCGCACACCCCGGCGCAATGGCTGGCGTTGTCGAACCCGATGGTCAAGCCGGTGTCGGCCGCAGCTGACAGCCCGTTTCGGCTGCATTACGACCCGGCCATTGCCGTGCCGTTCAAGCTGGCCAGCGAGGCGTCTTCCCAGCAGGACGAAAAGACGCTTTGGCAGCTTTACGACAACATCATGGCCGAGACGCTCGTGGTGCGCGGTGCGCAGTCGGATTTACTGAGCCCGGAGACAGCCCAGGCCATGACGCAGCGCGGTCCACGCGCCCGGCTGGTGTCGTTTGACGGTGTCGGGCATGCGCCTACGTTGATCGCAAAAGACCAGCTCGCCGCCGTAACGGGTTTTTTGCTGTCTTGATGTTGGGAAACAATGTGACTGGATTTTCATGAAAAGCCATGCTGTGGGGCCAAGCAGTCAAGCCAATACAGGCGCGCCAGGTGCCCCTTCGGCCTCTCAGGGCAACACGGCCTCCATCGTGACGGCGACCGCTGACAGCTTGCCGGAGCAGCCGCAGGCCTTGGCCAGAGCGCGCGCCTTTGCCGAGCCGCTGATCGCCACCGAAACGTTGGACACCGGCGAAAACATCCTGGCGCACGCCGATGCAGTGGCTGCCATCCTGAAGGTGATTGGCGGCTCGGAAGCCATGCAGGCAGCCACCTACCTGGTGTATGCCTGCCAGCACCTCAACAAGCCGCAAGAAGTGATTGCCAAGGCCTTTGGCGCCAACTATGCCGCGCTGGCCGTCGAAACGACCAAGCTGGTCCAGGTGCAGCGTCAGGCGCGCAGTGCCGCCGCCCATGCGCAACTGAAGGACGATACGGCCGCCCAGACCGAGAACGTGCGCAAGATGCTGCTGGCGTTCTCGCGCGATTTGCGCGTGGTCATGCTGCGGCTGGCCTCGCGCCTGCAGACCTTGCGCTACTTCGCCGCTGTCAAGCAGACGGCGCCTGCGTCGCTGGCGCATGAGTCGCTGCATGTGTTTGCGCCGCTGGCCAACCGGCTGGGAATATGGCAGATCAAGTGGGAAATGGAAGACTTGGCCTTCCGGTTTTTTGAACCTGAGACTTACCAGAAAACAGCCCGCCTGCTCGATGAAAAGCGCGTCGAGCGCGAAGAATTCATGGAGTCTTTGCGGGCCAAGCTCGAGGGCGAGTTGAATCACAATGGCATTGCCGCGCTGGTGCAGGGTCGCCCCAAACACATCTACAGCATTGTCAAGAAAATGCGCGGCAAGTCGCTCGACTTTGACCAGGTGTTCGACATCCGTGCCTTGCGCGTGATTGCGGCCGATGTCAAAGGCTGCTACGCGGCCTTGGGGTTTGTGCATTCGCGCTTTACGCCCATCGAGGGCGAGTTCGATGACTACATCGCCAAGCCCAAATCCAATGGCTACCAGTCCCTGCACACCGTGGTGCGCGATGAAGCGGGTCGGGCGGTTGAGATCCAGATCCGAACCCAGGCCATGCACGATCACGCCGAACATGGCGTGGCGGCGCACTGGGCTTACAAGGAGGCTGGCACCAAAGGCTATAGCGGCGTTTCAGCCAGCAGTGAATACGACGCCAAGATTGCTGTTCTGCGGCAGTTGCTGGCCTGGGAGCGCGATCTGTCGGGCCCCGCTTCTGCGCGCGCGCGCGAAGCCAACAAGGGCTTGTTTGAAGACCGCATTTATGTGCTGACGCCCGACGCCGCCATTGTGGAACTGCCCCAAGGCGCCACCACGGTGGACTTTGCTTACAGCGTGCACACCAGCCTGGGACACCGCTGCCGTGGCGCGCGTATTGACGGCGCCATGGTGCCGCTCAACACGCCGCTGCAAAACGGTCAGACGGTCGAGGTGATCACCGCCAAAGAGGGCGGGCCGTCCCGCGACTGGCTCAATCCCGAGCTCGGTTTTCTGACAAGCCACCGTGCAAAATCAAAAGTACGCGCCTGGTTCAACGCATTGGCGATGGCGCAAACCGTGGCGAAGGGCCGGGAAGCGGTTGAAAAACTGCTTCAGCGCGAAGGCAAAACCGCCATGAAGCTGGACGACCTGGCGTCGCAACTGGGCTTTAAGGCGGCGGACGACTTGTTCGAGGTCGTCGGCAAAGACGAGCTGTCTTTGCGCACCATCGAAAACATGCTCAGACCCCAGGAGCCCGCGTTGTCGCAGGACGACTATGTGCTGGCCAAAAAAATACGCCTGCCTGACAAGTCCAGCAAGCGCGGCAAGGGCAGCGTCCTCGTGGTTGGTCTTGATTCCCTGCTGACGCAGCTTGCCAAATGCTGCAAACCGGCGCCGCCCGACGAAATTCTCGGGTTTGTGACCAAGGGAAAGGGCGTGAGTGTTCACCGCAGCGACTGCAGCAATTTTCGCAACATGGCCAGCGGCAGCCCGGACCGCGTGATCGAAGTCGAATGGAGTTCACCCAAAACGCCGGACGGCTCGGTTTATCCGGTGGACGTGGCGGTCGAGGCCGCTGACCGGCAGGGCTTGTTGCGCGATATTTCCGAGGTCTTTGCCAAGGAAAAAATGAACGTGATTGGCGTGCAAACGCAGTCTGTCAAAGACAACCGCGGCGGTACGGCGCGCATGACCTTCACCGTGGAGGTGGCGCAATCGAGCCGGCTCAATCAGGTTCTGGGTGTCGTCGCTGACGTGCAAGGGGTTCGATCAGCACGGAGACGGTAGTGGTGGTGTATTTATTTCTGAAAATTTTGGTAGCAGGGCAAGACCTGTGATTTGCCCTGCTACAATAATTGAATCGAACAGTATTTAGGCGCGTAGCTCAGCTGGTTAGAGCACCACCTTGACATGGTGGGGGTCGTTGGTTCGAGTCCAATCGCGCCTACCAAAATCTGTTCAGAATCAAGGACTTAGCATCACTGCTAAGTCCTTTTCTTTTTGTCCGATTGTGTTTGGAGCGGCCGTAAACAGCGCAAAACCGGCAGTGGGCTGCCACAGTCGCAGTTCTTTGACGCGGGCCGTCATTCAGAGGAGAAAACAGTGCGAAAAAGCAATCCCAGCAGCCTGAAATCCGGCGCGTCTCCTTCACAAGAAAAATCTTCCGCGAGAGGCCTTCCTGTCGCTAAAAGTGACAAAGGGAAGGATGGCAAGGCGGCAACAATCCGTGTCGTCAAAAAGTATCCGAACCGGCGGCTTTACGATACCGAAACGTCGACTTACATCACGCTCGCCGACGTTCGGCAATTGGTGATGGATAGCGCACAATTTGTAGTGCGTGACGCCAAGACGAATGAAGACCTGACGCGCAGCATCCTGCTTCAGATCATTCTTGAAGAAGAGGCGGGCGGTGCCCCGATGTTTACCGAGGCTGTGCTGGGTAATATCATTCGCTTTTATGGAAATGCGATGCAGAGCTTCATGGGGGCGTACCTGGAGAAAAACCTCGAGGCTTTCATGGATCTTCAACTCAAGATGGCTGAGCAATCCAAGGGCATGAGCCCCGAAATGTGGGCGCAGTTCATGAACGCAAAGTCGCCGATGATGCAAGGCATGATGGGGAACTACGTTGAGCAGTCCAAAGATGTTTTTACGCAGTTGCAGGAACAAATGCAAAAACAAAGCGAGCAGATGCTCTCGGCTTTGGGTTTGAAGCGCTAAATTCTGGTTTTTTGCCTGGACCCCACGGGGGTCATCAAGGCGTTTCGCGCTCCTGATTCGGCCCGCTCTGAGACAATAGGGTATATGAGTGAAGTTTTATCCCCCACCCCCCATGCAGCGACGCCTTCCTCCATTGGCAAACCTGCACCGCGCGTCGGTTTTGTCAGTCTGGGTTGCCCCAAGGCGCTAACCGACTCCGAGCTGATCCTTACGCAACTGAGCGCGGAGGGCTACCAGACTTCCAAGACCTTCGAGGGTGCGGATCTGGTGATCGTCAATACCTGTGGCTTTATTGACGATGCCGTCAGGGAAAGTCTGGACACCATTGGTGAAGCGCTGGCCGCCAACGGCAAGGTGATTGTCACGGGCTGTCTGGGCGCCAAGGCAGGTGAAAGCGGCGGCAATCTGGTACGCCAGATGCACCCCAGCGTGCTGGCAGTGACGGGTCCACATGCCACGCAAGAGGTGATGGATGCTGTGCACCTGAACCTGCCCAAGCCGCACGACCCGTTTGTCGATCTGGTGCCCAATAGCTTTGGCATTGCCGGCATCAAGCTCACGCCCCGGCACTATGCCTATCTCAAGATCAGCGAAGGTTGCAACCACCGCTGCACTTTTTGCATTATTCCGTCCATGCGTGGCGACCTGGTATCGCGGCCAATCGGTGATGTCCTCAACGAAGCGCGTGCGCTGTTTGAGGGTGGCGTGAAGGAGTTGCTGGTGATCAGCCAGGACACCTCCGCCTATGGCGTGGACGTGAAATACCGGACCGGATTCTTTGACGGCAAGCCGGTCAAGACCCGCATGCTGGAGCTGGTCCAGGCGCTCGGTGACATCGCTGAGCCCTATGGTGCATGGGTACGTCTGCACTACGTGTATCCTTATCCGAGTGTCGACGAGGTGCTGCCGCTGATGGCCACGGGCAAGGTGCTGCCTTACCTGGATGTGCCTTTGCAGCACAGCCATCCGGATGTGCTGAAGCGCATGAAGCGACCTGCCAGCGGCGAAAAAAACCTGGAACGTATTGCGCGCTGGCGAGAGCTTTGCCCCGAAATCGTCATTCGCAGCACTTTCATTGCCGGTTTTCCGGGGGAAACCGAAGCTGAATTCGAGCATCTTCTGGACTTCATGCGCGAGGCCAAAATCGACCGCGCGGGCTGCTTTGCCTACAGCGCGGTGCAGGGTGCTACCGCTAACGAGATTCCGGGCATGCTTGCGCTGGAGCTACGTGAAGAACGGAGAGCACGTTTCATGGCGGTGGCTGAGGCGGTCTCAAGCCAGAAACTGCAGTTGCGTGTGGGTGCCACCATGCAGGTGCTGGTGGACCATGCGCCGGCGCTGGGCCGCAAGGGTGGAACGGGTCGCTCTTATGCCGATGCGCCTGAGATTGATGGCGTGGTCAAACTGCTGCCGCCCGAAAAAATCAGCAAGACGCTGAAGGTCGGCACCTTCACCAAGGCCCGTATTGTCGGAACGCAAGGTCACGATCTGGTTGCCGTTCCGGTCTGAAGGGTTTTTGCCGCGATTGCGGTTTGCGGCTCGAACAGCTGTTTGAGTCGCACCGCAACAACTGTGACGGCGTTGATGTTGAAACTGGATTGGCCCACCAAGTTTTGTCATCATTCGTTCTGAAAATAAAAAAGCCACTGTAAAAACAGTGGCTTTTTTACTGACTTCACTAAGAAAGAACTTAGCGAGTAGTGTGTATCTGTGGTGCCCGGGAGAGAACTCGAATCTCCACATCTTGCGATACACGGACCTGAACCGTGCGCGTCTACCAATTCCGCCACCCGGGCACAGCATGCAGTTTAGCATCACCTTTGTGGCTTAATGGCTTACATCGCTGAAATATTTCATATATTTGCGAAAACTCGCAGCCCCACCATGGCGAGGGATGCAAAAGATCCGGGGATTTGTCAAAATCTTGGCAACACCCAGGTATCGCGCAAGTGAGTCACTGTCTTTTCATGGAGCGCGGCTAGTATTTGGTGTAAAAACTGATACAAAAAACCTATCTCGCTGCGTCGCCAAGTTCAATATCTTTAAGTCCCTGGTTCAACCAACCCGAAGCAGCGGCATTTCACAAAAGGAATTCTTATCAAAACAACTTATCAAGCTTCCGGCGCATCGTCCGGGCTCCTCGCTGAATTCGAGGGCACAGTGTCTGGTCATCGCGATGGCCATGGCTTTGTCCTGCGTGATGATGGCGAGGCTGACATTTACCTGCCGCCTAACGAAATGCGTGCCGTGCTGCACATGGACCGGGTCAAGGCACGCATCGTCCGCTACGACCGCAAAAACCGGCCCGAAGGCCGCGTGACTGAAATCATCGAGCGGTCGACCAACCCCATCATTGGCCGGCTGCTGCAGGAAAGCGGTGTCTGGTTGGTCGCGCCTGAAGACAAGCGCTACGGTCAGGACGTGCTGATTCCCAAGGGCGCTACGGGCTCCGCCAAGACGGGGCAGGTCGTGGTGGTCCAGCTGACCGAGCCTCCGGCGCTGTTTGGCCAGCCTGTGGGCCGCGTTACGGAAGTGCTGGGCGAGATGGACGACCCGGGCATGGAAATCGAGATTGCGGTGCGTAAATACGGCGTGCCGCATGAATTCAGCGATGAAGCGCTGGCCTTGGCCCGGACCTTGCCGGACGCCGTGCGGCCCGGCGACAAAAAACATCGCGTCGACCTGACCGACATCCCGCTCGTCACCATAGACGGCGAGGACGCCAGGGACTTTGATGACGCCATCTACTGCGAGCCTGCCAAGGTGGGGCGCGGCAAGGGCTGGCGCCTGCTGGTCGCCATTGCAGACGTCAGCCATTACGTCGAAACCGGCAGCGCCATCGACATTGATGCCTACGACCGGGCCACCAGCGTGTACTTTCCACGCCGCGTGATTCCCATGCTGCCGGAAAAGCTGTCCAATGGCCTGTGCTCGCTCAACCCCGCGGTCGAACGCCTGTGCATGGTGTGCGACATGCTGGTCAATGCCAAAGGCGAGGTGCACGCCTATCAGTTCTATCCGGCCGTGATGTTCAGCCATGCCCGCTTTACCTACACCGAAGTGGCCGCCATTCTGGCCAATACGCGTGGGCCCGAGGCCTTGCAGCGCAAGGAGTTGGTGCCGCATTTGCTGGCCCTGCACGAGGTCTATCAGGTGCTGCTCAAAGCGCGCGGCGTGCGTGGTGCGGTGGACTTCGAGACCACTGAAACCCAGATCGTCTGCGATGACGCGGGCCGCATTGAGAAAATCGTGCCGCGTACCCGCAACGTCGCCCACCGCATTGTGGAGGAGTCCATGCTGTCCGCCAACGTGTGTTCGGCGGACTACATTTCGCAGAGCAAGCACGTTGGCCTGTTTCGCGTGCATGAAGGCCCCACCGCCGAGAAAAAGGACATGCTACGCACCTACCTGAAGACGGCCGGCGTGGGCATGACCATCAGTGACGACCCGACGCCGGGTGAGTTTCAGCAAATCGCCCTGGCCACCAAAGACCGGCCTGATGCGCCGCAAATTCACTCGATGCTGCTGCGCTCGATGCAGCAGGCGATCTACACGCCCATGAACGAGGGACATTTTGGTCTGGCTTACGAGGCCTATACGCACTTCACCAGTCCGATCCGCCGTTATCCGGACTTGCTGGTGCACCGCGTCATCAAGGCGATTCTGAACAAGTCCAGCTACCAGTTGCCGGTCTTGCCCACGCCGGGTGAAGCCGAGGCCAAGCTCTCCAAACGGCTCGCTTCCCGGGTCAGGGCGCCCGGCGAAAAGCCCGCGAAAGTCAGCGTTGACCAGCTCGCCTGGCAAGCCGCTGGCCTGCATTGCAGTGCCAACGAGCGACGGGCCGACGAAGCCAGCCGGGACGTGGAGGCCTGGCTCAAGTGCAAGTACATGCACGAACATCTGGGCGAGGAATTTGGTGGCGTGGTCACGGCGGCTACGGGCTTTGGCGTGTTTGTGACCCTGGACGCCATGTATGTGGAGGGCCTGGTGCATATTACCGAGCTGGGCACCGAGTATTTCCGCTTTGACGAAGCCCGGCAGGAATTGCGCGGCGAGCGCTCCGGCATGCGTTACGCCATCGGGACGCGGGTCAGGGTCCAGGTCAGCCGCGTGGACCTGGATGGCCGCAAGATTGACTTTCGGCTGGTGCACGAAGGCGAAGAACTGCCGGCCCGGGGCGCAAAGGACAAGGGCGGGAGCCATGCCGCAGAACTGCCTGCACAGGGGCGGGATTCACATCGTCAGGCTGCTGGCAAGGGGTCAGGAAAACGCTCGGAGTCGCGCACCGGCAGCCGTGGTGCTGCTTCGGTCAGCGGCGACGCGCCGGCAAAAAGTGCGGCTGGCAAAGCGGCGGGTAAAAAATCAGCCAGCACTTCAGCTCGCAAGCCGGGAAGAAAACCCAAGCGATGACGTTTTCTTTTAATTTGCTTCGCAAGCCTGGAACTTTATGCTGATCCGGATTTTTACCTTTTTGCTTGAGACGCTTTTCTTTGTGCTGATTGCAGCCGCACTGTTGCGGGCCTGGATGAACTGGGTTCGCGTCAACTTGCGCGTGCAGCCGGGCAGCTTTGTGATGGCCTTGACCGACTGGTTGGTCAAGCCGCTACGGCGCACCTTGCCCAAGGCGCTGACGCAGTCCCGCATCGATTGGGCCAGCGTGGTGGCTGCTGCGTTGTTGGCCCTGGCTTATGCCTTGTTGTGGGGCCTGCTGTCTGGCCTGGATTTTTCGCCGATGGCTTTTGGGGGGCTGCTGCTGTTTGCGCTGAAGATGCTGCTGCGGGTGGCCCTGCAAACCCTGCTTGTTCTGGTGCTGGGTTACGCCATCCTGTCATGGGTTCAGCCTGGCTCGCCGGCCTATGGTTTGCTGGCGCGCTTGACGGAGCCCCTGTTGAGCCCGCTGCGGCGCGTGGTTCCGATGATTGGCGGCGTCGATTTGTCGGCGCTTGCTTTGCTGCTGTTGCTGCAGATCGGCCTGATGGTGCTGGGTTAACAGGGCTTAGGCTTGGCTTGACACGCTGATGGCTGTGGCCAGCGCCGATGCGGTCAGCGCCTGGCCTGTCCTTGTGGTGGCCCATGTATCAGCGGCGAGCCCATGTGCAAACACAGCGCTGCAAGCCGCCTCAAAAGCGCTTTGCCCGCTGGCCAGGCGGGCCCCGAGCATGCCGGCCAGCACATCACCGGTGCCGGCTGTCGCGAGCAGGGCATTGCCGGTGCTGTTGATGACGGTTTGTTGGCCGGGAGCAGCCACAACGGTGCCGGACCCCTTGAGTGCCACCACGCATTGAAACCGCTCCGCCAGTTGCCGCGCTGCCGCCAGACGGTCCGCTTGTACCTCTGCTGCGGTTGTCCCTGCCAGGCGCGCCGCTTCAAGCGGGTGGGGTGTCAGCACCGTGCTGCACCCGTCCTGCTGGCGGCTCGCCAGCAAGGCTTGTAACTGCGGGTCCGCAGCAATCGCATTGAGCGCGTCCGCATCCAGCACCAGGCGGGCTGCCGTTGACAAAATATGGGCGATCACGGTTTTGACCGCTTCACCGCCACCACAGCCGCACACCACGACCTGGTGCTTCAAGTCCAAGGCGTCAGGCGCACGAAACATCAGTTCGGGCTGCTGCGGGTCAAGCTTCGGTCCGGCGTTGCCCAGCAGGGCGACAAATACCCGGCCAGCGCCTGCGTGCAGGGCCGCGCGGGCGGCCAGCAAGGCCGCACCCGTCATATGGGTTGCGGCGCCCGCGCCGGACTGGCCGCCGACCACGGCGACATCGCCAAAGCTGCCCTTGTTGCTGGCGTGCGCGGCGCGTGCGCGCAGCGGCTGGCTGGCGCGGTCGGCGCCCAGCAGCCAGGCGCAGGGTGTGCTGTCCTCGGATTTGGTGCCGAGATCATCAAACCACACCTGGCCCGCGCTGTCGCGGCCGCTGGCCGTGAAGAGCCCCGGCTTCAGGGTCAATAAACTCAAGGTAAAAATGCCTGTGGCGCTTATTTCACGTGCGGTAGCAGCTATCGATGTTGTAGCGCTTGAACGGCCCGTGTCGGCATCCAGCCCGCTCGGTACATCGACTGCCAGTCGCGGCACCCCGCTGGCCTGCATCCGGTTCAGCCACTGCTGCATCAGATCGTTGCCCGCGCGCTGGGGATTGAGCGTGGCGCCAATGCCCAGCAGCGCGTCGATGCAGAAATCAAAATCCGGCGGCGGCTCGGCGGCCATCGGCACACCTGCAGCCAAGGCCCGAGCGCGCGCGGCGTGGGCATCCGGGGGTAATTGAGCGTTGCCGGACGCCAGCCCGGTCCAGGTCACGCACACCGTTTTGCCCCACTGGTGCAGGTGCAGCGCTGCCTCAAAGCCATCGCCGCCATTGTTGCCGGGTCCGCAGGCGACCCAGATGCAGCGGGCATGCGGCGCCAGCGCCAGCGCCAAACGGGCCACCGAAAGCCCTGCGCGCTGCATCAAGGTGTGCGGCGGCAGGCTGGCTGCGGCCTGCCGTTCGATCTGGCGCGTGGCCGCAATGCTGTAAAGCGGCTGGCTCAGGGTGCTGGAAATGCTGTGCATCAGCGCATTGTGAGGGCTGATGCGGCCGCTTGCCAACTGGCCGGTTCAGCCCAAGCGGCTGACGTCCAGCCCTTCCATGTCGATCTCCGTGGGCCTGCCCGCCATCAGGTCGGCCAGCGCGCGCGCACTGCCGCAGCTGAGCGCCCAGCCGCTGGAGCCGTGGCCCAGATTGAGCCAGAGGCCGGGCCGGCCGCTGTCGCCAATGATCGGTGGCCCGTCGGGCAGCATTGGCCGAGCGCCTTTCCACTCCTGCACGCTGCCGTGGGCGTTTGAATGCTGCACCGCACCGGGGAACCAGTCGTGCAGCACCTTGTACAGCGTCTGCAGCGAGGAGGCGCGCCGGCTTTGAAGCGAACCGCCGATTTCCGCGCCACCGGCCACGCGCACGCGGTTGCCAAGGCGCGAGATCGCGACCTTGTAGCGTTCGTCCATCAGCGCGCTGCGCGGGGCATTGAGCGGTTCGCGAATCGTGGCGCTGATGGAGTAGCCATAGACGGCGGCCATGGGGATCTTCAGGCCAAGCGGCCTCAGGAGTTCGGCCGAGGCCAGGCCGGCGCACACCACCACGCGGTCAAAGGCGCGCGGCGCGGCTTCGCCTGCTATTAAAACGCTAGCTGCTTGCGCCCGTCCCAGTTGCGCTACAGTCGTATTTAGTTCAAAAATGACGCCCAGCCGCTGGGCTTCGTTCTTGAGCAGCAGCGCAAACTGCCGGCAATTGGCCACTTCATCGTCGGGCAGGTGCACGGCGCCCAAAAATGCCGTGTCGGGGTTGAGCGCGGGCTCGATCTGGCGGACCGCATCAGGGCTGATCTGCTTGAAGGCCACGCCCGCATCGCGCAGCACCTGCAGGCCGGGCTCAACCAGCAGGGCGTCCTTTTCGGAGCGAAGCAGCACCATGTAGCCCGGGCTGCGTTCGTAGTCCAGCTCCAGCTCAGTGGTCAGGTGGTGCAGCCGTTCGCGGCTGTAAAACGCCAGGCGTTGCAGGCGCGATCGATTGGCCAGGTAGGGTGCCAGCTTGCAGGCGCGCAGCCATTTCCACATCCATGCCAGTTCTCGGCCTGACAGCGGCAGGCTGATCTTGACTGGCGCATGGCGGCTGAACAGGTAGCTGAGCACCTTGCCCGGCATGCCGGGCGCGGCCCAGGGCGTGACATAGCCGGGCGCGACGACGCCTGCATTGGCAAAGCTGGTCTCTTCTGCCGCGGCGCCGCGGCGCTCAAACACGGTGACCTCGTGACCGTCGGCAGCCAGTTCGTAGGCGGTGGTGATGCCGATGATGCCGGCGCCAACGACGGCGACCCTCATAGGGCTGTGCCGGGCAGAAGCGAAGGAAGAGGGCCGGAGAGGTTGATATTCATCGTTTTATAGGAGAAAAGAGGCTATAGCCCAATATAAATGGGCGTTAGGTGCTATTATTATTGTAGTGAGCCGGCGAGTGCAGACTCGATCTGAAGCGCCAGGTCCAGCACCTCGTCGTCGTGCAGCGCTGCATGCCAGATCATGAGGCCTACCGGCAATTGCTCGGGGGTGTGGCAAGGCAGTGAAATGGCGCAACCGTCGAGCATGTTAACCACCGCCGTGTTGCGCAGCAAAAGCCCGTTGATCCGGAAGAACTCGGCATCATCCGTCAGTACGTTGGCGATGGGCGGGGCGACGATGGCGACGGTCGGCGACAGCACGGCGTCAAAGCCGTTCAGACGCGCTTCCATGCGTACTATCCACTGCTGGCGTGCCGCCAGCAAATCGATGTAGTCAGCCGCGCTCATTTGGGCGCCGCGCAAAATTCGCTGCGCTACCCGGGGGTCATACTCGGCTTGATGCCGGGCCATCAGTGTCCGATGCCAGGCATAGCTTTCGGCGGCCGACAAGCCGCCGCTGGCATTGATGGCTGCCAGGTCGTTGATTTCCGCAAGAGCGATTTCCTCAACCTGGGCACCGGCTTGGCGCAGCACCTGCAGGCTGCGCTCAAACGCCTGGGCCACGGTCGGGTCCAGGCCATCCAGCATCTGCGTTTGCGCCACAGCGAGACGGCACGCTGACAGGGGTTTGCCCGCCAACCGCACAGGACGTGCCGTCAGCACCTCGTGCACGCTGACCGCGTCGCGCACCGAGCGGGTCAGGGCGCCCACGGTGTCCAGACTGGTTGACAGCGGCACCGCGCCTGCGGTGGGCACCAGGCGTGCCGTGCTTTTAAAGCCGACAATGCCGCACAAGGCGGCTGGGATGCGGAGCGAGCCGCCGGTGTCCGACCCCAGCCCTATCAGCGCCGCCCCGGTGGCAACGGATACCGCCGCGCCCGACGAAGAGCCGCCCGGAATCCGGTCCGTGCCGCGGTCGGCCGGGTTGATCGGCGTGCCGTAGTGCGGGTTGATGCCGACCCCGGAAAAAGCGAACTCCACCATGTTGCTGCGCCCGACCAGCACTGCGCCTGCCGCGCGCAGCCTCGCCACGGCGGGGCAGTCGGCCTGGGCCGGGGCTGCACTGACCAGCACGGTTGATCCCGCTGTCGTGGTTTGGCCTGCCACATCAAACAGGTCCTTGATAGACACGGGAATCCCCGACAGAAGGCCAGGGCCGTTTTGGGGCGGCACGTTGACGCTTGTAGGCCGGCTTTTTGCGGTAGCCGGCATAAAAACGTGGCGGCAGGCATCGCTTTGGCCGATGGCGGCTGCGTGCGCAAGGATCTCCTCGATGCTGGTCTGGCCCGCTTGCAGGGCCTGGCGCGTGGCATGAAGGTCGCTTGTGAAAGGGATCTGGTTCGGCTGATTCATGGGGTGGGGGATGTTATACTCAGCGGGCTCTGCAGATGGCGATTTTGCTACCTGCAGGGAAAATCGCAAATCAGCCACACAAGGTGTTGGCCAACGGCTTTATTAATATGCATTAATGGTTGTTGGGCGATAAGCGCTGATTTTAGACACAACCTTTGGAGTTAATTATGTCCACAAACATGCGTGAAATGCTCGAAGCCGGCGTCCATTTTGGTCACCAAACCCGCTTCTGGAACCCGAACATGGCCCCGTACATTTTTGGCCATCGCAACCGTATCCACATCATCAACCTGGAAAAATCGCTGCCGATGTACCAGGAAGCGATGAAGTTCGCGAAGCAGCTCGCTGCCAACCGCGGCACCATCCTGATGGTCGGCACCAAGCGCACCGCGCGCGAGACCGTTGCCATGGAAGCCAAGCGTGCTGGCATTCCTTATGTTGACCAGCGCTGGTTGGGCGGCATGCTGACCAACTTCAAGACGGTCAAGACCTCGATCAAACGCCTGAAAGAGCTCAAAGCCCAGCAAGAAGCCGGCCTTGACGCCATCAGCAAAAAAGAACAACTGACCTTCAAGCGCGAAATCGACAAGCTTGAAAAAGACATCGGCGGCATTCAGGATATGACTGCCTTGCCAGACGCCATTTTCGTGATCGACGTGGGTTTCCACAAAATCGCGGTTCTGGAAGCCAAGAAACTGGGCATCCCGCTGATTGGTGTGGTTGACTCCAACCACTCGCCAATCGGCATTGACTACGTGATTCCTGGTAACGACGATTCGTCCAAAGCAGTCGCCCTGTACGCACGCGGTATCGCTGATGCGGTCATCGAAGGCCGCGCTAGCGCCGGAAATGACTTGGTCAAGACCGTGTCGGCCGAGAGCTCGGACGAATTCGTGGAAGTGCAGAACGCAGCCGCCTAAGTCAGGTCGCTGTTAGTTTTGGCGCTTTGCCAGACGCGAAAAAGGGGCTCGCGTAGCCCCTTTTTCACAATTTGAATAGATAGACGATGTTCAGGGCCGGCGTGACGTTAGCGTCCGCCCTCAAAGTCAATACGTTAAACGGAGAAAAAAATGGCAATTACTGCAAGCATGGTCGCTGAACTGCGCGCAAAAACCGACGCACCGATGATGGAGTGCAAGAAAGCACTGACAGAAGCTGAAGGCAACTTTGACAAAGCCGAAGAAATTCTGCGCGTCAAGCTCGGCAACAAGGCCGGCAAGGCTGCTTCCCGTATCACCGCCGAAGGCGTGGTTGCGACGCACCGCGAAGGCGATGTCGGCGCGCTGGTTGAAATCAACTGCGAAACCGACTTTGTCACCAAGAACGACAGCTTTCTGGCTTTCACCAAAGCCGTTGCCGAAGGCATCGTCAAGAACAACCCGGCCGATGTGGCCGCCATTGGTGCCATGCCCCTGTCGCTCGATGGCTTTGGCCCGACGGTGGAAGACGTTCGTAAAGGCCTGATCGGCAAGATCGGCGAGAACATGAGCGTGCGCCGCTTCAAGCGCTTTTCCGGTAGCCCGCTGGCGTCTTACCTGCATGGCACGCGCATTGGCGTGGTCGTTGAATATGAAGGCGACGAAGCCGCTGCCAAGGATGTGGCCATGCACGTAGCGGCCATGAAGCCTGTCGCGCTGTCCAGCGCGGATGTGCCTGCTGAACTGGTCGCCAAAGAGCGCTCAGTGGCCGCGGCCAAAGCAGCTGAAGATGCGTCCAAAGCGCAAGCCGAAGGCAAGCCGGTTCAGTCCGCTGAAATCGTGGCCAAACGCATTGACGGTGGCGTGCAGAAATACCTCAAAGAAGTCAGCCTTTTCAACCAATCGTTTGTCAAAAATGACAAGCAAACGGTTGAGCAGATGCTGAAAGAGCGCGCTACCACGGTGAAAGCTTTCACCATGTACGTGGTCGGCGAAGGTATCGAGAAGAAGGTTGACGACTTCGCTGCCGAAGTGGCCGCCCAGATCGCTGCTGCCAAAGCTGCCTGATCATTCACGGGTCAATCGCCACTCCATTCCAATCAACCCTCACTCACGGACTCACCATGCCAGCCTACAAGCGGATTTTGCTCAAACTGTCAGGTGAGGCCTTGATGGGTGATGATGCTTTCGGCATCAACCGGGCGACGATTGTGCGGATGGTCGAGGAGATTGCAGAGGTCTCGCGTCTTGGGGTTGAAATGGCTATCGTCATCGGCGGTGGCAATATTTTCCGCGGCGTGGCTGGCGGCTCGGTCGGCATGGACCGGGCCACAGCTGACTACATGGGCATGCTGGCCACCGTGATGAACGCGCTGGCCTTGGGTGACACCATGGACAAAGCCGGGCTGACGCCTCGCGTGATGTCGGCCATCGCGATTGAGCGTGTGGTGGAGCCGTATGTGCGCCCTAAGGCTTTGCAGTATCTGGAAGAAGGCAAGGTGGTGATTTTTGCGGCCGGAACCGGCAATCCATTTTTCACCACCGACACCGCCGCAGCGCTGCGGGGTGCAGAAATTGGTGCAGAGATCGTTTTGAAGGCCACCAAGGTCGATGGCGTCTACAGCGCCGACCCGCGCAAGGTGCCGAACGCCACGCGTTACGACACCATCACTTTTGACGAAGCCATGAGCCAGAATCTTGAAGTCATGGACGCCACAGCTTTTGCCCTGTGCCGTGATCAGAAACTACCGGTAAAAGTCTTCAGTATTTTCAAGCCTGGCGCGCTCAAGCGCGTCGTGATGGGTGAGAACGAAGGCACGCTGGTCCACATTTGAAATTGAAGGAACAGCCGGTCTGTTTCCTTCTTTTGTAAACTTGAATTTTGTTGTAGCCGGAGAAGCACCCATGAGCATCGAAGACACCAAAACCACCGCCGAAACAAAAATGCAGCAGTCGCTTGAGAATTTCAAGCAAGCGCTGACTAAAATCCGCACCGGCCGGGCCAATCCCGGCTTGCTCGACACCGTGCAGGTCGACTACTACGGCTCGATGGTGCCCATCAGCCAAGTCGCCAACGTGTCCTTGCTGGACGCCCGCACGATCAGCGTCTCGCCTTGGGAAAAAGGCATGGGCGCAAAGATCGAAAAAGCCATTCGCGACTCCGATCTCGGTTTGAACCCGGCCACGCAGGGCGACTTGATTCGGGTGCCGATGCCGGCCATGACCGAAGAACGCCGCCGTGAAATGACCAAGATCGTCAAAGGCGAGGGCGAGCACGCCAAGGTGGCCATTCGCAACCTGCGCCGTGATGCCAATGAAGGCGTCAAGAAACTGGTGAAAGACAAGCTCGCCTCTGAAGACGACGAGCGCCGCGCTCAAGAAGACATTCAAAAGTTCACCGATCGTTTCATTGCCGATGTCGACAAGCTTGTCATCAGCAAGGAACAAGACATCATGGCCGTTTGACGCGTCACTTGACTCGCAACTCAACGGCTTCAAAGCCATGACCATACCCGTGCTCAGCACCATGCCGCATCACGTGGCCATCGTCATGGATGGTAATGGGCGTTGGGCGCATCAGCATTTTTTGCCACGCATCGCCGGCCACAAGCAAGGGGTGACGGCACTGCGCCGTTGCGTCAAGGCCTGCGTTGCGCGCGGCATTGGCGTCTTGACGGTGTTTGCATTTTCTTCAGAAAACTGGCGGCGCCCCCAAGAAGAAGTCTCTGGTTTGATGGACTTGTTGGCCCGTGCCGTCGCCAGTGAGGTGACCGAACTCCAACAAAACGGCGTGCGCTTGCACTTCGTCGGAGACCGCCAACGTCTGTCCGACGCGATGCAAGCGGCCTTCAGCAAAGCCGAAGCCGTCACGGCATCCAATACCGGTTTGGTACTCAACATCTGCTTTAACTATGGCGGCCGTTGGGATATTGCGCAGGCCGCAAAAAAAGTCGCTGACAGCGGTCAAGCCATCACCGAGTTGGCGCTTGACCGTGCGCTGGCACTGGCGCATGTGGCGGATCCAGATTTACTCATCCGCACCGGTGGCGAACTGCGCATCAGCAACTTTTTGCTGTGGCAGGCGGCTTATGCCGAACTGTATTTCACCGACAAGCTCTGGCCCGAATTTGACGAGACGGCCTTGGATGAGGCGATTGCCTTTTTTCGCTCGCGTGAGCGGCGCTTCGGCCAAACTTCGGCGCAACTCACGCCCTCCGTCTCTGGCCAACCCGTGAAGGTCGCCTGATGTTGAAACAGCGCGTGATCACTGCGGTGGTGTTGCTGGCGATTTTGCTGCCCGCACTGTTTTATCCTTCCTACGTGCCGTTTTGCGCCATCACTTTGGTGCTTATTTCTGCGGGTGGCTGGGAGTGGGGGCGACTCAATGGCTGCAGTCAGCCGCAGTCCGTGATGCTTGGCTTGGCGTGTTTGCTGGCCTGCCTGCTGTCTTGGTATGCCGGCTTGTTGACGCAGTCGTTGCCGTGGTTGTGGAGCGTTGTCGGTGCCGCTTGGGTCTTGGCTGGTGGCTGGTTGCTGCGCAGCGGCGTCAGCGGTTGGCCGCAGATTCCAAAGGCCTTGCGCTTGGTGCTGGGCGCGCTGGCCATCTGGCTGGCTTGGCTGGCCTTGGCTCAGGCGCGCGTCATCGGTGTCAACTTCTTGCTGTCGGTCATGGTGCTGGTGTGGACGGCTGACATTGGCGCTTACTTTGCTGGAAAAACCTTCGGAACCAAGTTCACCAAAACCAAGCTCGCCGCGTCTATCAGCCCCGGCAAAAGCTGGGAAGGTGTTTGGGGTGGCATGGTCTGCGTGTTGCTGTTGGCGCTCGGCTGGGTCTTGCTTGACCGTAGCGGCGCGACGCAAATTCCAAGCATCTATTCATCGTTGCTCAACCGTCATGGTTGGGTCGTGATGTTGATCGCGGTTGTTTTTCTGTCGGCCATGAGTGTGGTCGGCGATCTGGTCGAGTCGCTGGTCAAGCGCAGCGCTGGCGCCAAAGATTCAAGCGGCTTGCTGCCGGGTCACGGTGGTGTACTGGACCGGGTTGACG
The DNA here is from genome assembly GCA_030654695.1 of Polaromonas sp. Classification (GTDB taxonomy): domain Bacteria; phylum Pseudomonadota; class Gammaproteobacteria; order Burkholderiales; family Burkholderiaceae_C; genus Polaromonas. The sequence continues at coordinate 178,934 of JAURWY010000009.1, read as the reverse complement.
CCTTGTTGCCAGCGTTGCCTTTGGCCATGATGCTGGCCAGTTTGTGACCCTGAAATGCATTCAATGAAACAACGGGTCACGGTTCTAGGGTCAACGGGCTCAATCGGCGTCAGCACGCTGGACGTCATGTCTATGCACCCTGAGCGCTTCGAGGTTTTTGCCCTCAGTGCGGCTACGCAGGTCGACCTCATGCTGGCCCAATGTCAGCGTTTCAAACCGACCTTTGCAGTCATAGCGAGTTTGCCGCATGGCCAATTGCTGGCTGACAAAATGCGCGCCAACAACCTCTCAACGCAGGTTTTGTCTGGCCCTGAAGCGCTAGAGATGATTGCCTCGCATGAGCAAGTACACGCCGTGATGGCCGCCATTGTCGGTGCCGCTGGATTGCCGCCGTGCTTGGCTGCGGCCAAGGCCGGCAAGCGCTTGCTGCTGGCCAACAAAGAAGCCTTGGTGGTCGGTGGTGAGGTGTTCATGGAGGCGGTGCGTCAAGGTGGCGCGCAACTGCTGCCGATTGACAGCGAGCACTCGGCTATTTTTCAGTCCTTGCCAGAAGACCCTGCCACTTGGTCTGAGCGGGTTGAGAAAATCATCCTGACTGCTTCTGGCGGACCGTTTCTAGAGCGCGACCCAGAGAGTTTGCGGCATGTCACACCTGACCAAGCTTGCGCTCACCCGAATTGGGTTATGGGCCGAAAAATATCGGTCGACTCGGCGACCATGATGAACAAGGCGCTGGAGGTCATCGAGGCGCGTTATCTGTTCGGCGTCACGCCGCAGCAGATCGAGGTCGTGATTCATCCGCAAAGCATCATCCATTCCTTGGTGCAGTACCGCGACACCTCGGTGGTGGCCCAGCTCGGCACACCCGACATGCGGGTACCGATTGCCTACGGCTTGGCTTGGCCGGAGCGCATTGCTTCAGGCGCGCGCGCGCTTGATTTTCGGGCTCTCGCAACCATGACCTTTGACACGCCAGACCCGCAGCGCTTTCCCGGTTTGCAACTGGCCTGGGAGGTGCTGGACGGACCGACCGGCAGCACGGCGGTTTTGAACGCCGCCAACGAAGTGGCGGTGGCCGCTTTTCTGGCCGGTCAAATTCGCTTTGACCAGATTCACCAAGTCAACCGTGACAGCTTAGATGCCTGCAAGTTAAGCGAGATCCACGGTATTGAAGACCTGCTGGCGCTGGACCAGCAAACCCGTGCTGTGGCGAGTGCGCACGTCAAGCGAATGGAGATTTGAAATGCTGACGCTACTTGCCTTCGTGGTCGCGCTGGGTCTGCTGATCGCTATCCACGAGTACGGCCACTACCGGGTCGCCGTGGCTTGCGGTGTGAAGGTGCTGAAGTTCTCCATCGGCTTTGGCAAACCCCTTTACACCTGGCGCTGCGCCGGCAAGCCGACAGAGTTTTCAATCAGCGCCTTGCCGCTGGGCGGCTACGTCAAGATGCTGGACGAACGCGAAGGGCCGGTCGATGCGGCCGAGCGCCATCTGGCCTTTAACAACAAGCCCTTGCGCTCCCGTGCCGCCGTGGTGGCTGCCGGACCGATGGCTAATTTGCTGTTGGCGGCGCTGCTGTATTCCGTGGTCAATTGGGGTGGCACTGAGGAACCCAAGGCTGTGCTGGCCACGCCGGTGGCGGAGTCGATGGCTGCGCGCGCGGGACTGGTTGGCGGTGAGTGGGTGGCTCAGGCCGCTTTCAATGATGAGCCGCTGGAGGATGTGCGATCCTTCACCGACTTGCGTTGGCGGCTGACCCAGGGCGCCATGACAGGTCAAGACCTGCGCTTGGTGGTGACACAAGAAGACGCCAGTCAAGCGCCGACCCGCGAACTGGTATTGCCTTTGAGCCAACTGGATGTCAGCGAGGTGGATGCCCGTTTGTTCCGCCGGATTGGCTTGATGGGCCCATTGACGCAGCCTTTGATCGGTGACGTGATGGCGGATGGAGCAGCTGCTAAGGCGGGCTTGCAGGCTGGCGATTTGGTGTTGCGCATGGATGATCTTCCGGTCACCGACGGCCAGCAGTTGCGCGAGATGATACGTGCATCGGCATCCGCATCTACCGCTGGGCAGGGAGTTACACCACAGTCCTGGCAAATTGAGCGTGCTGGTCAGACCCTGATACTGATGGTGACACCACAAGTCCAACTGGAAGCCGATCTGCCGGTCGCCAAAATAGGCGCCTTTGTGGGTTCTGCACCGGCCATGGTCAGCGTGCGTTATGGCTTTTGGGAAGGTCTCTGGGGCGGAGTCGTCAGGACTTGGGATGTTTCAGTGCTGACGCTGCAAATGATGGGAAAAATGCTGGTGGGCGAAGCCTCCCTGAAAAACCTGAGTGGCCCGCTCACCATCGCTGACTACGCGGGCAAGTCTGCGTCACTAGGATGGGCATCCTATTTGTTATTCTTGGCGCTGATCAGCGTCAGTCTGGGAGTCTTGAATTTGCTGCCTTTGCCGGTGCTGGATGGCGGACACCTGATGTATTATCTTTGGGAAGCAGTGACGGGCCGAAGCATCTCCGAAGTCTGGATGGCACGACTGCACCGTGGCGGTCTCGCCATTTTGTTGATGATGATGACCATTGCGCTTTTCAATGACTTGCAACGGCTTCTCGGTTAGGCTTCCCGGCGTGTATCTGGTTTCATTTATTGGACATTTCAGTCACTACCGATTTTCACTTCCAGCCGCCTGGCTGAAAGCTGCTCTCACTCAAGAAACTCATGCAACACCATCTCCATCGATTTAAATTCCGAGCGCTGTCGGTCTTGGCCGCAAGCATGCTGACGGCCAACTTGGCTTGGGCTGTTGACCCATTCACGGTGCGAGATATTCGCGTTGAAGGTCTACAGCGGGTCGAGCCGGGAACTATTTTTGCTTCCATTCCTTTGCGCGTGGGTGAAATTTACAACGACGACAAGGGCTCTGCCGCGATTCGATCGCTGTTCGCTTTGGGTCTCTTCAAAGATGTGCGCTTGGAAGTGACGGGTGACGTGTTGGTGGTGATCGTTGAAGAACGTCCCACCGTCGCCGGTGTGGAATTTGTCGGCAGCAAGGAATTTGACAAAGATATTTTGAAAAAGGCCTTGCGTGATGCCGGCCTGTACGACGGCCAACCTTTTGACAAAGCGCTGGCAGACAAGGCCGAGCAGGAGCTCAAGCGACAGTATGTCAATCGCAGCTTGTATGCCGTCCAGGTGATCACCACCATCACACCAATTGAGCGCAACCGCGTCAACCTGACGTTCAGCATCACCGAGGGTGAGATAGCCAAGATCAAGGATATCCGTTTGGTCGGCACCAAAGATTTCAGTGAATCCACGTTGCGCAAGTTGTTTGACCTCGACACGGGTGGCTGGCTCAGTTGGTACACCAAGTCCGACCGCTATTCGCGCGTCAAATTGAATGCCGATATCGAGACCTTGCGCTCTTACTACCTGACGCGCGGCTACCTTGACTTTCGTGTTGACTCGACTCAAGTGGCGATTTCACCGGACAAGCAGGAAATCACTGTCACACTGAACATCACAGAAGGCCAACGTTTCGTTGTCTCTAGCGTGCGTCTTGAAGGCAATTACCTCGGCCACGAAGAGGAGTTCAAATCCCTCGTGACCATCAAGCCTGGCGCCTCTTACAACGCCGATCATGTGGCTGAAACCACCAAGGCCTTCAATGAATACTTCGGCACTTTTGGATTTGCATTTTCCCGCGTTGAAGCGGTGCCTCAGATTGATCGGTCGACCAATTTGGTGAGTTTTGTGCTCCGGGCTGATCCGTCGCGGCGAGCTTATGTGCGGCGTATCAACTTGGTCGGTAACAACCGTACCCGAGACGAGGTAATTCGCCGGGAGTTCCGGCAGTTTGAATCCTCTTGGTATGACGGCGACAACATCAAACGGTCAAGAGACCGGGTTGACCGGCTTGGCTACTTTACCAACGTGGCGATTGATACCCAAGACGTGGCAAATGCGCCGGACCAGGTGGATCTGGTGATGAGTGTGACTGAGAAACCGACGGGTAATTTATCGCTCGGTCTGGGCTTTTCAAGTGCCGACAAGTTGTCGCTGATGGCCGGTATCCAGCAAGAGAACTTTTTTGGAACGGGTCATTACGTTGGCATCAACATCAACACCAGCAAGTACAACCGTCAAATCGTGCTCAGCACGGTCGACCCCTATTTCACAACCGATGGTGTTTCTCGAGCCTTTGATATTTACAGCCGAACCAACCGTCCTTACACCGGTCAAGGTGGCGATTACGCGCTGCTGACGAAAGGCGCCAGTGTCCGCTTTGGGGTTCCCTTCACTGAAACCGACAAGGTTTACTTTGGGGTTGGTGTTGAGGCGCTGACCATTGAGCCGGGCGTGACAGCATTGCCTTCGTCTTGGCAACGGCAGGTCACAGATTATGGTTTCGACAGCACCTCGGTGCCTTTGACGCTGGGTTGGTCGCGGGACAAGCGTGACAGTGCTTTGGTACCCAACAGCGGGACGTATCAGCGTCTCAATGCGGACTGGGGTGTTGCCGGAGACATGAAATACCTGCGGACTGTTTACCAGATTCAGCAGTACATCCCTCTGAACAAGCAGTTCACAGTCGGCCTGAATGGTGAGCTGGGCTGGGGCAAGGGCTTGGGTGGCGGACCTTATCCGATTTTCAAGAATTTCTACTCAGGTGGACTGGGCTCCGTCCGCGGATTTTCGCCAGGCTCCTTAGGCCCTCAAGAAAAAGGACCAGACGGCGTGACAGACATTGCCATCGGTGGGGCCAAAAAAATCACCTTGAATGGTGAGCTCATTGCGCCGTTTCCGGGGGCTGGCAATGACAGAACGCTGCGGATGTTTGCTTTCGTTGATGCTGGCAATGTCTTCAGCGAATCACAGTCTTACAGTTTGGCAGACATGAGAGCCTCTGTGGGTGTGGGTATCAGCTGGATTTCGCCGGTTGGTCCTTTGCGGCTGGGCTTTGCTCGCCCGATCCGTAAAAAAGCAGAAGATAGAATACAAGCCGTTCAATTTCAAATTGGTACATCCTTCTAATGAAGCTCTCTCTACGACATCTCGTTATGTGTGCCCTCTTGCCTTTGGCTGCTGCTGCAGCAAGCGCGCAAGAGTTCAAGGTGGGCATCGTCAATCTGGACCGGATTTTCCGCGAAGCGAACTCTGCCAAGGCCGCGCAAGTCAAGCTGGAGCAAGAGTTCACCAAACGTGAAAAAGAAATCGCCGAGTTCGGCGCACAGATCAAAGCGCAGTCTGAAAAGCTCGAGCGTGAAGCGCCGACCTTGTCTGAGAGCCAGCGCAACATCCGTCAACGCCAGTTGGTCGACCAAGACCGCGAGTTCCAGCGCAAGCGGCGTGAATTCCAGGAAGACTTGAACAACCGCAAAAATGAAGAGTTGCAATTGGTGATTGAGCGCGCCAACCGAGTGGTGAAGTCTTTGGCTGAGGCTGAAAAGTACGACCTGATCGTGCAAGAAGCCGTCTACGTCAACCCCAAGCACGACATCACCGACAAAGTCATCAAGTCGCTGAATGCGGCCAACGGTCGATAAGCACGGGCAGGACGGCGCAGCGTGACCTTGCGCTTGGGCGCCATCTTTGACTCTTTGGTGGATGAGTTCGAGGCCACACTTTTCGCCGACCCTGACGCCCTGATCGACAAGCTCGCGCCGATTGAGTCCGCCGGGCGGGCCGATCTGTCCTTTCTCAGCCACCCGAAATACCTGAAAAAACTGGCCTCATCTAGCGCTGCATGCGTGATCGTTTCGCCAGCGATGAAAGACGCGGCCTTAACGCGTGGTGGTTGTATTGTGGTGGCGGACCCTTATCGGTATTTCGCCCGCGTAACGCAGGTCTGGAAGCGGCACCACGAACCGCAACAGGCAGCGCGCATCCATCCCTCCGCAGTCATTGACCCCTCCGCGCACCTAGGCGAAGGCGTCTCGGTGGCTGCCTTTGTTTGCATTGATGCTGGCGCGGTGATTGGGGCCGGCGCACGCCTCGGCGAGCACTGCGTGGTTGGCCGCGATGCCGTAGTTGGCGCGCACAGTCGTTTAGCGTCACGGGTCACGCTCGGCGAGCGCTGCGAGTTGGGCGAGCGCTGCATTTTGCATGCTGGCGTTGTCATCGGCTCGGATGGTTTTGGCTTTGCGCCAAACGCTGGCCGCTGGGAAAAAATCGAACAATTAGGTGCCGTGCGCATCGGCAACGACGTGGAGATTGGTGCCAACACTTGCATCGACCGTGGTGCACTCGGCGACACAGTGATTGAAGACGGCGTCAAGCTCGACAATCTGATTCAGATCGGCCACAACGTGCATGTCGGGGCGCACACAGCGATGGCCGGCTGCGTCGGTGTGGCTGGCAGCGCGCAGATTGGCGCGCACTGCACGATTGGCGGCGGGGCCGTGGTGTTGGGCCACTTGCGCTTGGCCGACCATGTGAATATCTCAGCGTCTTCTGTGGTCACGCGCTCGATCCTCAAGCCGGGCCACTACACCGGCTTCTTTCCCATCGACGACAATGCGGTGTGGGAAAAAAATGCAGTCACGCTGAAGCATCTGCATACCTTGCGCGACCGTTTGAAACAGGTCGAAAAACAGATCGCTGAACAACTTAAAAAAACAGATTGAAGAGCAGCCCCAGAACTGCTTCGAACTCAACCAACGGATAAATCATGATGGACATTCACCAAATTCTCAAGCAGCTGCCGCACCGCTACCCATTTTTGTTGGTAGACCGTGTCCTTGAAATTGAAAAAGGCAAGCGCATCAAGGCGCTGAAGAACGTGACCATCAACGAGCCGTTTTTTGGCGGTCACTTTCCGCACCACCCGGTCATGCCGGGCGTGCTGATTCTTGAAGCCATGGCGCAAGTTGCTGCCTTGCTGGCATTTGACACGCTGGGCACTACGCCTGACGACAAGACGGTGTATTACTTTGCCGGCATTGACGGCGCGCGTTTCAAGCGGCCGGTGGAACCCGGTGACCAACTCATCATGGAAGTCTCGCTGGACCGCATGAAGTCTGGCATCTTCAAGTTCAAGGCGACGGCTCGGGTGAATGACTTGGTTGCTTGTGAAGCCGAGTTAATGTGCACCATGCGCACGTTGCCCTGATGGAGGAGTCTGTGGTGACCGGTATCCATTCCACTGCGTTGATTGACCCGCGCGCACAGCTAGACAGCTCTGTCAGCGTGGGGCCCTATAGCGTGGTCGGCCCGAACGTCAAGATCGGTGCCGGCACGACCGTCGGCGCGCATTGCGTGATCGAGGGCCACACCACGATTGGCCAAGACAACCGGATATTTCAGTTCAACTCCATTGGCGCGATACCGCAAGACAAAAAGTACGCGGGTGAGCCTTGCGAGTTGCGCATCGGCGACCGCAACACCATCCGAGAGTTCTGCACGCTCAATATTGGCTCGCCCGGCGACACCGGTGTGACCAGCGTTGGCAATGACAACTGGATCATGGCCTACGTGCATCTCGCGCATGACTGCGTGGTCGGCAATCACACGATTTTTGCCAACAACTCGCAGCTGGCCGGCCATGTGCATGTTGGGGACTGGGTCATCTTGGGTGGCTTCACCGTTGTGCATCAGTTTGTTCGTTTGGGCGCACACAGCATGACGGCAATGTGCTCGCTGTTGTTCGCTGACTTGCCGCCGTACGTGATGTGTCAGGGTCAGCCAGCGGCTGCGCGTTCGATGAATTTTGAGGGCTTGCGTCGCCGTGGTTTTTCGCCAGAACGCGTTGCCGCCGTCAAGGCCATGCAGCGAGCGCTGTACCGCGACGACCTGACGCTGGAGCAGGCCAAGGCCCGCATTGCCGAGCTGCCCTTGAGTCATCCGACAGCGGTCGACGATATCGCCATGATGTCTGACTTCTTGGCCGAGACCTCGCCGCAACGCGGCATCGTCCGCTAGTTTTAGGATGTCTATCGCTCCGCCTTCAGCCGCCGGGCTGACGCACGGGGACTTGCCCACATCGTCAGTCAAGCTTGGACCACGCATGGCGATGGTCGCCGGGGAAACCTCAGGCGACTTGCTCGCCGGTTTGTTGCTTGACGGCTTCAAAGCGCGCTGGCCCGATGTGCAAACCGAAGGCATTGGCGGGCCACACATGCAGGCCCGTGGCTTCAAGGCGCACTGGCCGAGCGAGAAGCTTGCGGTGCGCGGCTACGTCGAGGTGCTGCGGCATTACCGCGAGATCGTCGGTATTCGCGTACAGCTCAAAACTCAACTGCTCGCCAGTCGGCCAGACCTGTTCATCGGTGTTGACGCACCCGACTTCAATCTGGACTTAGAAGCTTCCTTGCGCGCGGCCGGTATCAAAACTGTGCACTTTGTCAGTCCCTCGGTGTGGGCGTGGCGGGCTGACCGGGTTGAAAAAATCCGGCGCAGCGTAGACCATGTCTTGTGCATTTTTCCATTCGAGCCCGCCTTGCTGGCGCAGCATGGCATTGCCGCCACTTATGTTGGCCATCCGCTGGCCAACGTGATCCCGATGCAGCCAGACCAAGCCGCTGCACGCGCCGCGTTGGGCTTGTTGGCAGACAAACTTGTGGTCGCTGTGTTGCCAGGCAGCCGGCAATCAGAGGTGCAGTATTTGGCTGCCCGCTTTTTCAAGGTGGTGGCCCTGATCGCCAAAGCCCGCCCCGGCACGCAATTCGTCCTGCCGGCCATTCCCGCTTTAAAGGCCGCCATCGAACGCGCGGCAGCCGCTGCCGGTGTGCTGGACCTGGTGAAGATCGTTGTGGGCCAGTCGCACACGGTGTTGGCCGCTTGTGATGTGACCTTGATCGCCAGCGGCACGGCCACGCTGGAGGCCGCTTTGTTCAAGCGCCCGATGGTGATTGCCTACAACATGAACTGGATTTCATGGCAAATCATGCGGCGCAAACAGCTGCAGCCTTGGGTGGGCCTGCCGAACATTTTGTGTGGTGAGTTCGTTGTGCCCGAGTTGCTGCAAGAAGCAGCTTCGCCGCCTGCGCTGGCTGCGGCTGTGATCGACTGGTTGGATGCAGCGGTGTCTGCGCCTGAGAAAATACGCCACGTTCAAGATAAATTCAGCGCCTTGCACCTGCAGCTGCAACGCGACACAACTCAGTTGGCAACCGATGCGATCCAAAAAATTCTTGAAGGCTGAGCAAGCGCCTTTCGTCTGGGACACGCCTGGCTTGGTGGCCGGGGTAGACGAGGCCGGACGCGGCCCGTTGATGGGCCCGGTGGTGGCAGCGGCCGTGATCCTCGATGATCTGCACCCGATCAAAGGCTTGGCCGATTCCAAAGTGCTGACAGCGCTGCGCCGCGACAAGCTGTATGACGAAATCCGCGCCAAGGCCTTGTGCTTTTCGATCGCGCAAGCAACGGTCGAGGAAATAGACGAGATCAATATCTTGCAGGCAACGATGCTGGCCATGAAGCGCGCGGTCGAAGGCTTGCGGCTCAAGCCGTCCAAAGTGCTGGTCGACGGCAACCGCATCCCGACGCTGGTCATCGTGGCGGAAGCGATTGTCGGTGGCGATGCGTTGGTGCCGGCCATTTCTGCGGCCTCTATTCTGGCCAAAGTCTGGCGCGATCGTTGGTGCCAAGAGTTTCATTTGGAGTATCCGCAGTATGGTTTTGCCACGCACAAGGGTTACGGCACGGCCGAGCATTTGGCGGCGCTGCGCGCGCATGGCGCGTGTCCGCAACACCGGCGAACTTTTCGCCCAGTGGCCGAGGTGCTGAAATGACGCACATCGCCTCCCGTGCCAACCCTTTCATCAAGACGCTGAAAAAGCTGGCTCATGAAAGCACGGCTTACCGCAAAGAAGGTCTGGTCTGGCTAGAAGGCGACCACTTGTGCCGCGCCGCACTGGCACGCGGACTGGCGCCGCAGATCGCTGTTTTTTCGGAGTCTTATTGGCCCAAGGCGCCGCCTGAGTGGGCTGCGACGGCCGGTAAAACAGTTGTGATTGCAGATGCCTTGTGGTCTGAGTTCAGCGGTTTGGAGTCGCCTGCGCCCATGGGTTTTGTGATGGCTTTACCTCCAGCAACGCCGCTGCAACCCGATGTTTCAACGGTCATTCTGGACCGCGTGCAAGACGCCGGCAATGTGGGCTCGATCTTGCGCAGCGCCGCCGCCTTCGGCTTCAAGCAGGTCGTCGCCTTGAAGGGCACGGCGGCCTTGTGGTCGCCCAAGGTGCTGCGGGCTGGCATGGGCGCGCATTTTGGGCTGCAACTGATTGAAGGCTTGGAAGCCGATGCACTGCTCGCTTTGAGCGTGCCTTTGGTCGTGACGAGTTCTCACGAGGGCGCGTATTTGCATGAGCAAGTTTTGCCGTCGCCGTGCGCCTGGGTCATGGGCCACGAAGGTCAGGGCGTGAGCCCCGCCCTGATGGCGCAGGCGCAAGTCTCGGTGCGGATTGCCCAGCCGGGCGGCGAAGAGTCTCTGAATGTGGGTGCGGCCGCCGCGATCTGCCTGTATGCGAGTGCAACAACAGCACTGCGCTAGCTGACGATTGAGTTTTGCTCGGCTATAATCAGGAGCTTTTCTAAACCCAGCTTTGCCCGAGCGCCGAGTCAAGCCAACACCCTCACTTAGCAGTCAATTTGCGTCCTTACCGGGGCCTTTTTGCGCACGCTTGGGCGAACCGTAACCACCCGGAGAACCCAGTGCTTTTGTCTCTACAGGGAACTACCCCTTCCGCCATTTTGGCGCTCGCAGACGGCACAGTCTTTATCGGCAATTCCATTGGAGCCGCAGGCTCCACCGTCGGCGAGGTGGTGTTCAACACCGCCATGTCCGGCTACCAGGAAATCCTCACGGACCCGAGCTATTGCCAGCAGATCGTGACCCTCACGTATCCGCACATTGGCAATTACGGCGTCAATCTTGAGGACGTTGAAGCCGATAAAGTCCATGCTGCCGGACTCATCATCAAAGACCTGCCGCTGATCGCGTCAAACTTTCGCCACACCGCCACGCTGTCTGACTACCTTGTCAGCCAAGGCACGGTGGCGATTGCCAACATCGACACGCGCCAGCTGACGCGTCACCTGCGCTCCAAAGGCGCGCAAAACGGTTGCATCATGGCGCTGGCCGCTGGCGAGTCCGCCACGCCTGCGCTGATTGCCAAGGCCGTTGCGGCAGCGCAAGCCGCGCCTAACATGTCGGGCCTCGACTTGGCCAAAGTTGTGTCCGCCCCCCAAGCCTACACATGGATCGAAACCGAGTGGAAGCTCGGTTCGGGCTACGGCGTGCAGATCCAGCCTAAGTTTCATGTGGTGGCGCTTGACTTTGGCGTGAAGAAAAACATTCTTCGCATGCTGGCTGAACGTGGTGCACGCATCACTGTCGTGCCAGCACAAACCTCGGCAGCTGACGTCCTGAAACTGAAGCCGGATGGCATTTTCCTGGCCAACGGCCCGGGCGATCCGCAGCCTTGCGACTACGCGATTGCGGCTGCCCGCGAGTTGATCGAGACCGGTATTCCGACCTTCGGTATTTGCCTGGGCCATCAAATCATGGCCTTGGCCAGTGGCGCCAAAACCTTCAAGATGAAGTTTGGCCACCACGGTGCCAACCACCCGGTCAAGGAACTGGACACCAACCGCGTCAGCATCACCAGCCAAAACCACGGTTTTGCGGTAGATGAAAAATCGTTGCCGGCCAATCTGCGTGCCACGCACGTCAGCCTGTTTGACGGCACTGTGCAGGGCTTGGTCCGCACCGACAAGCCGGCTTTCTGCTTCCAGGGTCACCCCGAAGCATCGCCGGGTCCCCACGACATTGCCTATCTTTTTGACCGCTTCACGGCGTTGATGGAAGCTGGGCCACAAGCGCCAGCCGGAGTTCAATAAATGCCAAAGCGCACAGACATCAAATCAGTCCTTATCATCGGGGCCGGCCCCATCATCATCGGTCAGGCTTGCGAGTTCGACTACTCCGGCGTGCAAGCCTGCAAGGCGCTGCGCGAAGAGGGTTACAAGGTCATTTTGATCAACAGCAACCCGGCCACGATCATGACCGACCCGGCCACCGCCGACGTCACCTACATCGAGCCGATCACTTGGCAAACGGTTGAAAAAATCATCGCCAAAGAACGGCCTGATGCGATCTTGCCGACCATGGGCGGACAGACCGCGCTGAATTGCGCGCTCGATCTGTGGCGCAACGGCGTCTTGGAAAAATACAGCGTCGAGTTGATCGGTGCCACACCTGAAGCGATCGACAAAGCTGAAGACCGGCTGAAGTTCAAAGATGCGATGACCAAGATCGGTCTTGGCTCGGCCCGCTCCGGCATTGCGCACACCATGGACGAAGCCTGGACCGTGCAAAAAACGCTGGGTTTCCCCACCGTCATTCGCCCCAGCTTCACGCTCGGCGGCACCGGCGGTGGAATTGCCTACAACCCGGAAGAGTTCGAGGAAATCTGCAAGCGCGGACTCGAAGCCTCACCGACCAACGAGCTCTTGATTGAAGAGTCGCTGCTGGGTTGGAAAGAGTACGAGATGGAAGTGGTCCGCGACAAAGCTGACAACTGCATCATCGTCTGTTCGATTGAAAACTTGGACCCGATGGGCGTGCACACCGGGGACTCGATCACCGTCGCGCCAGCTCAGACCTTGTCCGACAAGGAATACCAAATTTTGCGCAACGCCTCTTTGGCTGTGCTGCGCGAAATCGGCGTCGACACGGGCGGCTCGAACGTGCAGTTCTCGATCAATCCGGATGACGGCCGCATGGTCGTGATCGAGATGAATCCGCGCGTTTCGCGTTCTTCTGCTTTGGCGTCTAAAGCGACTGGCTTTCCGATTGCCAAAGTGGCCGCCAAGCTGGCCATTGGTTATACGCTGGACGAGCTGCGCAACGACATCACCGGCGGCGCGACGCCGGCCAGTTTCGAGCCGAGCATCGATTACGTGGTGACCAAGATCCCCCGTTTTGCGTTTGAGAAATTCCCCACCGCTGACTCACGTTTGACGACGCAGATGAAGTCGGTCGGCGAAGTCATGGCCATGGGCCGGACTTTCCAGGAATCGTTTCAGAAAGCCTTGCGCGGGCTGGAAGTCGGCGTTGACGGCATGAACGAGAAAACCCAAGACCGCGAAGTGCTCGAGAAAGAGCTCGGCGCGCCAGGCCCTGACCGCATTTGGTATGTGGGCGATGCGTTTGCCATGGGCCTGAGCGTTGAAGAAGTCTTCGCACTGACCAAGATCGACCGCTGGTTTTTGGTGCAAATCGAGCAGATCGTCAAGATCGAACTTGAACTGGAAACCACGACGCTCGACAAGATCGATGCTGACACGCTGCGCGCGCTGAAGCAAAAAGGCTTCTCCGACCGCCGCTTGGCTAGGCAGCTCAAGACCACCGACACCGCCATTCGCGAGAAGCGGATTGCGCTGGGCGTGCGCCCGGTCTACAAGCGCGTCGACACCTGCGCGGCAGAGTTCGAAACCAACACCGCCTACCTGTACTCGACCTACGAGTCTGCACACCCGCTCAACACCAGCAGCGAGTGCGAAGCCGCGCCGACGGATAAAAAGAAGATCATGGTCTTGGGCGGCGGTCCGAACCGCATTGGCCAAGGCATTGAGTTTGACTATTGCTGCGTCCACGCCGCGATGGCAATGCGCGAGGACGGCTACGAGACCATCATGGTCAACTGCAATCCGGAGACGGTTTCAACCGACTACGACACCTCTGACCGGCTGTACTTTGAGCCTCTGACGCTGGAAGACGTGCTTGAAATCGTCGACAAAGAAAAACCGTTTGGCGTCATCGTTCAGTACGGTGGTCAGACGCCTTTGAAGCTGGCGCTCGACCTCGAAGCCAACGGCGTGCCGATCATCGGCACCTCACCTGACATGATCGATGCGGCCGAAGACCGTGAGCGCTTTCAAAAGCTGCTGCATGAACTCAAGCTGCGCCAGCCGCCAAACGCCACTGCCCGCACCGAACCCGAAGCGCTTGAAAAAGCCGCCGCCCTCGGTTACCCGCTGGTGGTTCGCCCCAGCTATGTGCTGGGCGGCCGTGCCATGGAAATCGTCCACGAGCAGCGTGACCTCGAGCGCTACATGCGTGAAGCGGTCAAGGTCAGCCATGACTCGCCGGTGTTGCTGGATCGTTTCTTGAACGACGCGATTGAATGCGACGTCGATTGCATTCGTGACTCCGTTGGCGCCACCTTCATCGGCGGCGTGATGGAACACATTGAGCAAGCCGGCGTTCACAGCGGCGACTCGGCTTGTTCGTTGCCGCCGTATTCCTTGAGCGCAGACACCGTCACCGAAATCAAGCGCCAGACCGCCGCCATGGCGAAGGCGCTGAAGGTGGTTGGCTTGATGAACGTGCAATTTGCGATTCAGCACATCGACGGCCTGGACGTGATTTACGTGCTTGAGGTCAATCCACGCGCTTCCCGCACCGTACCGTTTGTCAGCAAGGCCACCGGCATCCAGTTGGCCAAGGTAGCAGCGCGCTGCATGGCTGGTCAGTCACTGGCTTCTCAAGGCATCACCGTAGAAGTCACGCCGCCTTACTTCAGCGTGAAAGAAGCGGTGTTCCCGTTCGTCAAGTTCCCAGGCGTCGATACCATTCTCGGCCCTGAGATGAAGTCGACGGGCGAAGTCATGGGCGTTGGCAAGACCTTTGGCGAGGCTTTTGTGAAGTCGCAGCTTGGTGCCGGCACCAAGCTGCCGACCTCTGGCCGCGTCTTTCTGACGGTCAAGAACAACGACAAGCTGCGCGCCGTTGAAGTCGCTCGTGCATTGGTCGCGCTGAAGTTTGACCTGGTGGCCACCAAAGGCACAGCCGCGGCGATCAACGCTGCCGGTATTCTCTGCGGTGTCGTCAACAAGGTCACCGAAGGCCGACCGCACGTGGTCGACATGATCAAGAACAACGAGATTGTGCTGGTCATCAACACGGTTGAAGAGCGTCGCAATGCGATTGCCGATTCGCGGCAGATTCGCACCTCGGCCTTGTTGGCTCGGGTGACGACCTTCACCACCATCGCGGGTGCAGAAGCTGCCGTACAAGGCATGGTGCACATGGACAACCTGAGTGTGGTGTCGCTGCAAGAGTTACACGCTCAACTGGTTTGACGTAGGTAGATCTGCGTATTTGCATTAAACTCAATTTTTGAAGAACATGCCGCCGCCAGGTGACTGGCGGCGGTTTCGCATTTGTTGGAGCCAAAAATCATGACGACTATTCCTATCACCACGCGCGGCGCAGAAAAACTCAAAGTCGAGCTGCACCAGTTGAAAACCGTTGACCGCCCTTGGGTCATCGGTGCGATTGCCGAAGCACGCGCGCAAGGCGACCTCAGCGAAAACGCTGAATATGACGCAGCCAAAGACCGTCAGGGCTTCATCGAAGGCCGCATTCAGGAAATCGAAGGCAAGTTGTCGGCCGCGCAAATCATCGACCCCGTGTCGGTGGATGCCGGTGGCAAAGTAGTTTTTGGCTCAACCGTCGCGCTGGAAGACGAAGACACTGGGGACAAAGTAACCTACCAAATCGTCGGTGAAGACGAAGCGGATCTGAAGTTGGGACTCGTGAACATCAGTTCACCGATTGCGCGAGCCTTGATCGGCAAGGGCGAGGGCGATACCGCTGAAGTGCGAGCGCCAGGCGGCATCAAACGCTACGAAATCATGGCAGTCAAATACATCTGAATGCCGCTGTGAAGCCGCGCTTCGTTGTCTTGCTGTCGGCGCTGTGGTGGGGTAGCCTGAGCGGTTTGGGGTTTATCGTGGTGCCCTTGCTGTTCACCCATCTGGGCTCACCGGCTGAAGCTGGGGCCATGGCCGCCAAACTGTTCACAGCTCAAACGTGGCTGTCCGTGGTTTGCGCCATGCTGCTGCTGATGTTGCTGAACAAAAGAGATGACGTTGAAGTGGTGCCTGAATCGCGCAACGCCATGGCTTGGGTCGTGGCTGGGATGCTATTGGCCTTGCTGGTCGAGTTTGGAGTGGCGGCGCAGATTGTCAGCGCCCGCTCCACCGGCGGCAACTTGCGACTTTGGCACGGCTTGGGCAGCGCCATGTACTTTGGGCAATGGTTGTGTGCCAGTTGGCTGTTGTGGCGCCTGTCACGGTTCACAGCCCGCTAAGCATTTACCGTTCCCGCTCGTCAAGCCCGTTCGGCGGCTTCCAAGGTGTTGACCAACAGCATGGTGATGGTCATCGGGCCAACACCACCCGGCACCGGCGTGATGTAGCTGGCGACTTCTTTGACGCCGGCAAAATCAACATCACCGCAGAGCTTGCCTTCATCGTTGCGATTCATGCCAACGTCAATCACCACCGCGCCCGGTTTGACCATGTCGGCCGTCAGCACATTGCGCTTGCCCACCGCCGCGACGATCACATCGGCCTGCAAGGTCATGGCTTTGAGGTTGGCGGTGGCACTGTGGCAGATCGTGACGGTGGCGTTTTGTTGAAGCAACATCAGCGCCATCGGTTTGCCAACGATGTTGCTGCGGCCAATCACCACCGCATGCTTGCCGCGCAGGTCGTAGCCTTTGCCGCCATTCAGCGATTCGAGCATCTTCATGCAACCGTAAGGGGTGCAGGGCCAGAAGCCCGGTTGACCGACCATCAAAGCGCCGGCACTGGCGACGTGAAAACCATCCACATCTTTCGCCGGTGAAATGGCTTCGATAACTTTTTGCGCGTCAATGTGTTTAGGCAGCGGCAGCTGAACCAAGATGCCGTGAATCGCGGGGTCTTGGTTGAGGGCCTCAACGCGTGCCAGCAAAGCGGCTTCGCTCAAGTCTGCGGGGTATTGTTCTAGTACCGAGTGCAGGCCGTTGTCGTTGCAGCCTTTGACTTTGTTGCGCACGTAAACCTGACTGGCAGGGCTGTCGCCCACCAGAATAACGGCCAGCCCGGGGATGACGCCTTTGGCTCGGAGTACGGCTGCTCGACGTGCCACATCGGCGCGCAGTTGGGCTGAAATGGCGTTGCCATCAATGAGTTGTGCGGTCATCCGTTCAGGCCTTGGGGGTGCTGGAACCCAAAGCGATTTTCAGCAGGTCAGCCACGGTGTTAGCGTTCAGTTTTTCCATGATGTTGGCGCGGTGCGCTTCCACCGTTTTGATGCTGATGCCGAGGTCGTCGGCGATTTGTTTGTTCAGTCGGCCGGCAACGATGCGCTCCAGCACCTGGGCTTCACGCGAGGTCAGCTTGGCCAGCAGGGCGTCTCGGCTGGCCGAGTGTTGATGCTCGCTGAAAGCGTCTTTGGCTTGGTCGAGCATACGTTCCACCAAGCTCACCAAAGCAGCTTCTTGAAACGGTTTTTGAATGAAGTCCATCGCCCCTTTTTTCATTGTGTCGACCGCCATCGGCACGTCGCCGTGTCCGGTGATGAAGACGATGGGCAGGGGTGATTTTCGCTCGACCAAACGGTCTTGCAACTCAAGACCGGTCATGCCGCCCATGCGGATGTCAACGATCAGACAGGCGACTTCGCGCGGGTCGTAACGGCTCAAAAAAGTTTCTGCCGAGTCGTAGCAGCGCACCCGATAGTCTTTGCCTTCCAGCAACCACTGAAGCGAATCGCGAACGCCTTCGTCATCATCAACGACGTAGACGGTGCCTTTTTTCGGAATCAAGCTCATGCAAATCCTTTAACCATCAATGTGCGCTTTTTCCGTTTTTCGCGCTTGCTATTTCTGCAGGCGTGGATGCGGTTGTCAGCAGGGGTTTGACCGGGAGCCAGAAGGTGAACCGGCAGCCCACAACCTCGCCTGCATTGTAGAGGTTCTCCGCCTGCATTCTTCCTTGGTGCGACTCGACGATGCTGCGGCAGAGCTTCAGGCCAATGCCCATGCCTTCCGCCTTAGTCGAGTAGAAGGCTTCATAGAGTCTGGCCGTGACTTCCGGCGACAGGCCCTTGCCTGAATCGAGGATCGAGAACTCCACCACGCTCTGTTCTTCAATCTGCTTGGGCACCACGCGCAGTTCAACGCTGCGGCGTGAACTCGGGCGCTTGGCCTGCTCAATCGACTCCGCCGCGTTCTTCATCAGGTTGATCAGGACCTGCTCAATCAGGATCGGATCGACAAGAATGGGCGGTAAGCGGGCTGCGATGTAGTGTGTCAGGCGGACATGGTGGCGGCGCAGTTCGATCTCGGCGAGTTCTAGCGCATTGCTCACCATGGTCGCGACGTCTGACATGCTGCGATTGGGTTCGCTGCGCTTCACGAACGAACGGATGCGCTGAATAATCTGACCCGCCCGCTGCGCTTGGTGTGCTGTCTTTTCAAGTGCGCCAAGCAAGTCGTCAGTGCTGATGTTGTTGTCCTTGATACGCGACACCATGCCATTGCAATAGTTGTTGATGGCGGTGAGTGGCTGGTTCAATTCATGCGCCACACTGGAGGCCATTTCGCCCATGGTGATCAGCCGACTGGCCGATTGCGCGCGTTCAGCTTGCAAAGCAGACTGCTCTTCTGCCTGCCGACGCGGTGTGATATCTGTGGCAATGACCATTTGTGCAAGCCGGCCATCAACCCAGGTCAGATAACGTGATCGAACCTCCAACCATTTGCCCAGTTCGGGCACAAAAATTTCAGCATTCTCAGATTGCGCGGTGGTCAGCTCGTCAGTTGGAAGGCCGGCCAAACCGTCCACATCCAAAGCGTCCACGGTGGGCGTGACGATGGGCATACCGGCTTGTGCAATCAGGTTGATGTGGCCTGAAACCTCGCTGCCAAACCAAGCGCGATACAGCTTGTTGGCAAACAGCAGCTCTTCGCAGCCGAGTGGTGCAACTGAGACGGCGGCGTCCAGCCCTTCCAGCACGGTGGTGAAGCGCTCGTAAGAATGGGAGAGTTCCTCGCGGATCTGCTTAGACACAGTGATATCGGTCATGGACGTCATCCAGCCGGCTTGTTGACCGCGAGGATCAATCAGGGGTGAGACATACATGCGGGCGTCGAAGATCTTGCCGCCCTTGCGCTTGACGCGAACCTCAAATCCACCTTGCGTTGATCGACCCTTGAGTTCATCTTCCAGTCGGCCTGCTAGCCATTCGCGGTCCTGTTCTGGCCAGTAAGGAAAGGGGGCAACGCGGCCCACCAGCTCATCCTCACTCCAGCCCGTCATCTGGCAAAAGGCGGGGTTGACGTAGGTGATACGGCCTTCTAGGTCGAGCGCGCGCATACCGGTCAGCATGGAATTTTCCATGGCCCGGCGAAAGTTGGTTTCAGTGATCAGCGCCTCTTGCGCTTGCACGCGTCGACGCGTGTGGCGCCAAGTGCCGAGCAGCATCCACACCGTTAAGGCGCTCAGAGCAGAGACCAGCCAGAAGAATCCACTCCCCACCACGCCAAGCGAGGCGCGATAACCCTGCGCTCGGATCAACAGACCATTGCCCACTGGCGAGACGGGCGTTTCGTACACCGGGGCTTCGTCGGTCCATGGCAAAAGTCGCGCTGCAGACGTTCGCTGTGGGGGCAATCCACCGGCCAGCACGACACCCTTGTCATCGAGCAGCGCGACGGCGTATTTGGCGCTGACTTCGGTGGGGACGCCAAATCTCAACAAGCCATCAATTGAAAACTCTCCCAAAATGACGCCGTCGAATTTGCCTTGTTCGTCAAGTGGTAGCTGCAGTTGCAGTGTGGGTGCGATGGTGCCGCTGTCGTTGCGCAAGGTCAGTGGCCTTGAGTAGACGGGTTGTCGGAGGTCGTGTGCGAGCCCGAAAGTGCCGTCGGTTTCTCCGCTTTTGAGCTGCTCACCGCGGGTGCGGAATTGCGCATTGTTGGCGCTTGGCGACACATACGCAATGCGAACTCGGCGCAGTGCATCGACCCAAGTCACCGCCATCAATTCCGGATATTGGTTGATCAGCGATTCAGCTTGCGAGACGAACCCATCTTCGTCCACCTCTTTATTTGAGATGTCGCGACCGAGCCGCATCAGTTGCTCTTGTCGCTCCAGCAGTCGAAGCCTCAAACGCTGTTGCGCATACTCAACGTCGCGCCGAACGGCTTCTTGCTCGCGGTCGATTTCTTCAATCCGTAAATAGCCAAAGGCGGCAACCACCGCCGCCAGAAAAAGTATCACTGAGAGCAGTGGCCCCAGAGTGATGTAGCGGTCTTGCCGTGACGGGGATTGTTTGCCCCACCAGCTGCGCCACCCCATCATCCAGCCCGTGTTTGCGCGCTTTGTTGGGCTTGGATCTTTGCGGTTTGATGTTTCTTTGTCTGGCATGTAGAGCGCGAAGTTTATAGGAGCAGGTGAGCGGCAGGTGGCGACCTTTCAAAAATTATTAAAATTACAAAAATTTCTTAATATGAAATCTATAAGCACTATTTGAAATTCGTGAAAAAATATGAGAAACTCTTAGAAGTGGTCGAAATAGCGTTTACAAACTGATTTGTGAACAAGCCCTAATTTGTGCAGGTATTCACTCGCTTGCATAGCTGGCAAAACCGCTCAAGAAACGGTACTTTTAATAAGCAGGAGACAGACATGGCTGCCAATCCCCAACAAGCCGACAACGGCGCGTCCCTCGACAAGGACAATCAAGAAACCCGTGAATGGATGGACGCTCTGTCCGCTGTGATCGAGAGCGAGGGCCCCGAGCGTGCTCACTTTTTGCTGGAGCAATTGCTCGAGCATGCGCGTCAGCAGAGCATCGACATGCCTTTCTCTGCCAACACCGGCTACGTCAACACGATTGAGGTTGATCAAGAAGAGCGTTCGCCTGGTAACCTTGAAATTGAGGGCCGTCTGCGTGCCTACATGCGCTGGAACGCTATGGCGATGGTCGTCAAAGCCAACCGTTTGCACCCCGCTGATGGCGGTGACTTGGGTGGACACATTGGCTCTTTTGCCTCGCTGGCCAGCATGTTCGGTGCGGGCTTCAACCATTTCTGGCATGCCGAAAGTGAAAACCACGGCGGCGATTGCCTCTACATCCAGGGCCATGTTTCGCCAGGCGTGTATGCGCGGGCTTACCTGGAAGGCCGGCTGACTGAAGAGCAGTTGCTGAACTTCCGCCAGGAAGTCGATGGCAAGGGTTTGTCCAGCTATCCACACCCCAAGCTCATGCCTAATTTTTGGCAGTTCCCAACGGTGTCGATGGGTCTTGGCCCCTTGATGGCGATTTACCAAGCGCGCTTTCTGAAGTACTTGCACGCTCGCGGCATTGCCAACACCGAAAACCGCAAGGTCTGGGTTTTCTGCGGCGACGGCGAAATGGACGAGGTCGAGTCGATGGGTGCGATTGGCTTGGCCGCTCGCGAAAAGCTCGACAACTTGGTCTTCGTCATCAACTGCAACTTGCAGCGCCTTGACGGCCCGGTGCGTGGCAACGGCAAGATCATCCAAGAACTCGAAAGCGAATTCCGTGGTGCCGGCTGGAACGTGCTCAAGTTGATTTGGGGCAGCAACTGGGACCCTCTGTTGGCGCGTGACAAAGACGGCGCTCTGCGCAAAGTCATGATGGACACCTTGGACGGTGACTACCAAGCCCTGAAAGCCAATGACGGCGCTTACGTGCGCAAGCATTTCTTCGGCAAAGACCCGCGGACGCTGGAGATGGTCTCCAAGATGAGCGACGACGACATCTGGAACCTGCGCCGTGGTGGCCACGACTCGCAAAAAGTCTATGCCGCATTCCACTCCGCCGTGAACCACACAGGCCAGCCGAGCGTGCTGCTGATCAAGACCGTCAAGGGTTTTGGCATGGGGAAAATTGGCGAGGGCAAGAACAACGTACACCAAACTAAAAAGCTGGCTGACGAAGACATCAAAGCCTTTCGCGACCGCTTCAATATTCCAATTCCTGACAGCCAGTTGGCCGACATTCCGTTTTACAAGCCAGCCGAAGACACGCCAGAAATGCGTTACCTGCACGAGCGTCGCAAGGCTCTCGGCGGTTACTTGCCGCATCGCCGTGTCAAAGCAGACGAGCAGTTCACGGTGCCATCGCTCGACACCTTCAAGTCAGTGATTGACCCGACCGCTGAAGGCCGCGAAATCTCGACCACCCAAGCCTACGTGCGCTTCCTCACGCAGTTGCTGCGCGACCAAGCCATTGGCCCGCGCGTGGTCCCCATTCTGGTTGATGAGGCCCGTACTTTTGGTATGGAAGGCCTGTTCCGCCAGATCGGTATTTACAACCCGGATGGCCAGAAATACACGCCGGTCGACAAAGACCAGGTGATGTACTACAAGGAAGACAAAAAGGGCCAGATTCTGCAAGAAGGCATCAACGAAGCTGGCGGCATGAGCAGCTGGATTGCGGCGGCTACTTCGTACAGCACCAACAACCGGATCATGATCCCGTTCTACGTGTACTACTCGATGTTCGGCTTCCAGCGCATTGGCGATCTCGCTTGGGCTGCCGGCGACATGCAAGCGCGCGGTTTCTTGTTGGGCGGCACCTCGGGCCGCACCACACTGAACGGCGAAGGCCTGCAGCACGAAGACGGTCACAGCCATATTTTGGCCAACACCATTCCCAACTGCATCAGCTATGACCCGACCTTCGCGCACGAAGTCGGCGTCATCCTGCACCATGGCCTCAAACGCATGGTGGAAAAGCAGGAAAACGTGTATTTCTACATCACGCTGCTGAATGAAAACTATGCCATGCCTGGCTTGACTGCTGGCACCGAAGAGCAAATCATCAAGGGCATGTACCTTTGCAAGCCGGGCGGCAAGTCAGCTCAGCGGGTTCAGTTGCTGGGTTCCGGCACCATCCTGCGCGAAAGCATGGCGGCGCAAGAGTTGCTTGAAAAAGACTGGGGCATTGCGGCTGACGTCTGGAGCTGCCCAAGCTTCAACGAGCTGACCCGCGAAGGCCAAGACTGCGAGCGTCACAACCTGCTGCACCCGACCTCTGAGCCGCGTGTTTCTTTTGTCAGCCAGCAGCTTGGCAATAGCGAAGGTCCGATCGTTGCGTCGACTGACTACATGAAGGCTTATGCAGAACAGATTCGCTCCTTCATTCCCAAGGGCCGCAATTACAAAGTGCTGGGCACCGACGGTTTTGGCCGCAGCGATTTCCGCAGCAAGTTGCGTGAGCACTTTGAAATTGACCGCCATTACATCGTGTTGGCGGCGCTCAAGGCCCTCAGCGAAGATGGCAAGTTGCCGGTCGCCAAGGTGGCCGAGGCGATCAAAAAGTACGGCATCAATACCGAAAAAATCAACCCACTTTACGCTTGAGCCTCGGCCAAATAGCGATTGAAGCGACTCAAGCGACTGAAGAATTGGAGACAACAACATGGCATTGATAGATATTCAGGTTCCTGACATTGGCGACTTTGACGAGGTGACCGTGATTGAGGTCCTTGTCAAACCCGGCGACACGGTCAAGGCGGACCAATCGCTGCTGACCGTCGAGTCCGACAAGGCGTCGATGGAAATTCCATCGAGCCATGGCGGCGTGGTCAAAGAACTCCGCGTCAAGCTCGACGACAAGGTCAAGCAAGGCTCGATCGTGCTGGTGCTGGAGGCTGATGCCTCGGCAGCTGCTGCTGCACCTGCTGCTGAGTCGGCATCTGCGCCGGTCTCGCAAGCCGCCGCAGTTGCTGCGCCTGTGGCTGCGGCCAGCGCATCCGCTGCACCGGTTGCTGCTGCGGCCCCTGCTCAGGCCATGCCCGCTCATGAACCCACCGCTGTCACTGGTCAACTGCCACACGCCTCGCCTTCCGTGCGTAAATTCGCGCGCGAAATCGGCGTCCCTCTGGCCGAAGTCAAGGGCAGTGGTCTCAAAGGCCGCATCACCCAAGACGATGTGCAGGGTTTCGCCAAGTCCGTCATGGCTGGCGATATGCGGACCCAAGCGCAGAGCGCCAAAGCACCGGCTGGTTCGGCAGGCGGCGACGGCGCGGCTTTGGGCTTGATCCCATGGCCGAAGGTCGACTTCGCCAAGTTCGGTCCGATCGAGCGCAAGGAAATGAGCCGTATCAAGAAGATCAGCGGCGCCAACCTGTTGCGCAATGCGATCATGATTCCGGCCGTCACCAACCATGACGACGCTGACATCACCGATCTCGAAGCCTTCCGTGTCTCGACCAACAAAGAGAACGAGAAGTCTGGCCTCAAGGTCACCATGCTGGCCTTTTTGATCAAAGCCTGCGTGGCGACACTCAAAAAATACCCGGAGTTCAACAGCTCGCTCGACGGCGATGCCATCGTCTATAAAAACTACTGGCACATCGGCTTTGCTGCTGACACGCCGAATGGTTTGATGGTGCCGGTGATTCGCGATGCCGACAAAAAAGGCGTTTTGCAGCTCAGCCAGGAAATGGGCGAGTTGGCCAAGAAAGCCCGCGACGGGAAGTTGAGTTCGGCTGAAATGACCGGCGCTACCTTCACCATCTCCAGTCTCGGTGGGATTGGCGGCAAGTATTTTCTGCCGATCATCAACGCGCCTGAAGTCGCCATCATGGGCGTTTCCAAGAGTACGATGGAACCGGTGTGGGATGGCAAGCAGTTTGTGCCGCGCCTGATGTTGCCGCTGAGTTTGACCTATGACCACCGGGTCATTGACGGTGCCGCTGCGGCCCGCTTCAATGTCTATTTGGGTCAGATTCTGGGTGACTTCCGTCGCGTCCTGCTCTGAGCATCACAGCATGACAACCCTTGTCGTTGTGAAAAAAAATGGTCAGGTGGCCATCGCCGCCGACACCTTGGTGACGTTCGGCGATACCCGGCTGAGCAGCCGCTTTGAGTCGAACAGCAAGATCTTCAACATCGACACGCCGACCGGTAGCAGCTACATCGGCATGGCCGGAACAGTGGCGCACTTTCCGGTGCTGCGCAAAGCGCTGGTCTCTTTGCCGCGAGACCAATTGCGTTTTGGCAGCAAGGACGAAGTTTTTGACACCTTCACGCTGCTGCACCCTGTTCTGAAAGAAAGTTTTTTCTTGCAGACCAAGGAAGATGACAACGACCCGTATGAGTCCAGCCAGTTCAGCGTGGTGATTGCCAACGCGACGGGTATCTATGGTCTTTACAGCTACCGCGAAATTTTTGAATTCAAAGAATTTTGGGGCATTGGTTCCGGCCGCAGTTTTGCGCTGGGTGCTATGCACAGCAGCTGGGACAAAGCCAAAACAGCGCGCGAAGTTGCGCTGGCTGGCATTCAAGCCGGCATCGAATTTGACAAAAACTCCGCCGGACCGGTGGAGGTGTTCACCCTTAAGTTGAAAGCAAGCAAATGAGTCAAACCCATCTAATTGAAGTCAAAGTGCCCGACATTGGCGACTTTGCAGAAGTCACCATCATCGAAGTCTTGGTCAAGGCCGGCGACACTATCAAGGCCGAGCAAAGCCTGATCACCGTTGAGAGCGACAAAGCCTCGATGGAAATCCCCGCCAGCCATGCCGGCGTTGTCAAGGAACTCAAAGTCAAGATCGGTGACGCCGTCAAAGAAGGTTCGGTTCTGCTGATGTTGGAAACAGCTGAGGTTGCCGATGCAGCTGCCAGTGCACCTGTTGCTGCGCCCGCTGTTAGCGCAACGCTTCCGGTCAGTGCCGCCGCGGCTTCCGCTACACCGGCTGCACCAGCCGCCGCAGCGCCTACTGCTGCCAGCTTTGTCGGCAGCGCCGACCTAGAGTGCGACATGCTGGTGCTAGGCGCTGGCCCAGGTGGTTATTCGGCGGCTTTCCGCGCGGCCGACCTCGGCCTGAAAGTCATCTTGGTTGAACGCTACGCCACGCTCGGCGGTGTTTGCCTGAACGTTGGTTGCATCCCATCGAAGGCCTTGCTGCACGTCGCCGCCGTGATGGACGAGGTCAAGCATTTCGACTCGCTCGGCGTCAGCTTTGGTGAGCCTGTGCTCGACATCAACAAGCTGCGCACGCACAAAGAGAAAGTCGTCGGTAAGCTCACCGGCGGCCTGGCCGCCATGGCCAAGATGCGCAAGGTCACCGTGGTGCGTGGCTACGGCAATTTTGTTGGCGCCAACCATGTTGAAGTCAGCGAGACCTCGGGCGACGCGCAAGCGCAGACCGGCAAGAAGCAAACCATTGCATTCAAGAAGTGCATCATCGCCGCCGGCTCGCAGGCCGTGCGCCTGCCCTTCATGCCAGAAGATCCGCGCGTGGTCGATTCGACCGGTGCTCTCAACCTCAAGGAAGTGCCGAAGCGCATGCTCATCTTGGGCGGCGGCATCATCGGCTTAGAAATGGGCACGGTTTACAGCACCCTCGGCGCGCGCCTAGACGTGGTTGAAATGATGGACGGCCTGATGCAAGGCGCTGATCGCGACTTGGTCAAGATCTGGCAAAAAATGAATGCACCGCGGTTTGACAACATCATGCTCAAGACCAAAACCGTGGCCGCCAAAGCGACACCGGCAGGCATTGAAGTCACCTTTGAAGGAGAGGGCGCTCCTGCACCGCAAACCTACGACCTCGTTTTGCAAGCGGTTGGTCGCACGCCGAATGGCAAGAAGCTCTCTGCCGACAAAGCGGGCGTCAGCGTCAGTGACCGCGGTTTCATTCCGGTTGACATTCAGATGCGCACCAACGTGCCGCACATCTTCGCTATCGGCGACATCGTCGGTCAGCCGATGCTCGCGCACAAGGCCGTGCATGAAGCGCATGTGGCCGCTGAAGTGATCGCTGGCGAATTGCTTGGCAACAAGGAATTGGCCAGTGCAGCTTTCAACGCTAGAGTGATTCCAAGCGTCGCCTATACCGACCCGGAAATTGCGTGGGTTGGCCTGACTGAAGATCAAGCCAAAGCGCAAGGCATCAAGGTCAAAAAAGGCCTGTTCCCGTGGACAGCTTCAGGCCGCGCGATAGCCAACGGCCGCGACGAAGGCGTTACGAAGTTGCTTTTTGACGACAGCCCGGAAGCCCACGGTCACGGCAAGATTCTGGGGGGCGGCATGGTCGGCACGCATGCCGGCGACATGATCGGTGAAGTCGCCTTGGCGATCGAGATGGGCGCGGACGCTATCGACATCGGCAAGACGATTCACCCACACCCCACGCTGGGCGAAAGCATCGGCATGGCGGCGGAAGTCGCGCATGGCAGTTGTACCGATTTGCCACCTGCGCGCAAGTAGTCAGCTGCTCGTAGGCTGAAAAAGCCCGGGCCCGTGAGGGTTCGGGCTTTTTTGCATTGTGGCTTGCGCAGATGTGAATAAAATAATTCAAAAATACTAATTTTAATAAAATTCAAATTTAATTGAACTATATTGATGGTAATTAACAGTGTGCTGCTATCAATCACAGCCATACCAAGCGAGAAATATGGAAACACTCACAGCGATCATCACGGGTATCAACAACTTCGTCTGGGGTCCACCGATGTTGGTGCTGATTCTGGGCACCGGCCTGTACTTGCAGTTGCGGCTTGGGTTGATGCCGCTACGGCGAATTTTGATGGGTTTTCGTATGGTCTGGAAAAGCCGCCAAGCGGAGGCTGGTGCCAAGGGTGAAATCACGCCTTATGCCGCGTTGATGACCGCCTTGGCCGCCACCGTCGGCACCGGCAACATTGCCGGCGTGGCAACGGCGATTGCCATCGGCGGTCCGGGCGCCCTGTTCTGGATGTGGATGACCGCGCTGGTTGGCATGGCCACCAAGTACGCCGAAGTGCTGCTGGCGGTGCATTTTCGGGAGGTCGATGACCGCGGTGAGCATGTGGGTGGTCCCATGTTTGCAATCAAGAACGGCCTCGGGAAGCGTTGGGCTTGGCTCGGTGTGGCTTTTGCGCTGTTTGGTGGGCTGGCCGGTTTCGGCATCGGCAACATGGTGCAGTCCAACAGCATTGCCGCAGCACTTGACGCCAGCTTTGGCGTCTCGCCTTGGGTTTCGGGTGTGGTGCTGATGGTGCTCACCGGTTTCGTCTTGTTGGGCGGCGTCAAGCGCATTGGTGCGGTGGCTGCCAAGCTGGTGCCGGCCATGTGCGTCGGTTACATAGCGGCATCACTGCTCGTGCTGGGCATATATGCCAATGAGATTCCGGCGGCTTTCGGTCTGATCTTCACGCATGCGTTCACGCCGCTGTCGGCTGTGGGCGGCTTTACCGGCGCCACCATCATGCTGGCCATGCGTTATGGCGTGGCACGCGGTATTTTCTCCAACGAGGCTGGTTTGGGCACGGCCGGTATTGCACAAGCTGCCGGCCAGACCAAGGACGCCGCTGAGTCCGGCATGGTCGGCATGATGGGCACGTTCATTGACACCATCCTCGTTTGCACGATGACCGGTCTGGTGATCATCGTCACCGGGCTCTGGAGCAGCGGCCTGTCAGGCGCAGCGCTGAGCTCGGGCGCCTTTGGTGCAGCGCTGCCTGGCTTTGGTCAGTATTTTGTGGCCATCGCGCTGACCGTGTTTGCTTTCACCACCATCTTGGGTTGGGCCTATTACGGTGAAAAATGCTGGGGCTACCTGTTCGGCAGCAAGATCATCTTGCCTTACCGGGCGTTGTGGACGTTGTTTGTGTTGGTCGGTGCGGTCACACATTTGGACTTCGTCTGGTTGCTGGCCGATACGCTGAATGCCTTCATGGCTTTCCCCAACTTGGTCTCGCTGGTGTTGTTGTCGCCCGTGGTGAGCAAAGTTACCAACGACTACTTTGAGCGCAAGCGCCGGGAAGGCTGAACCCCTTGGGCGGCGCTTGACTCATCGATGAGCCCATCGATTGAGTTCAGCTGCTGGCCAGTGCTTTCTTGCGCAGCTGCCATTCGACGACGCGGACGCGCAGGCTGTCGTAAGCCAAGTTATAGACAAAGGTGTAGGGCAGAAAGAACAACACGATGCCGATGTCGAGTAAAAAGGCAGTCCACAGACTGATGCCCAGCCACCAGGCGGCCAGGGGTACGACGGCCAGCACCAAACCGATTTCAAACAACACGGCATGCACGGCGCGCACTGCCACCGTGCGTTGAAAGCCGAGCCGCAGTTGGACTCGGTCAAACGCGGCATTGAAGACCATATTCCAGAGCATGGCGATGGTTGAGATCATGAGCGTCAGCACGCCCATGTGGGCCAGCGAATAATCCAACAGCCAGGCGCCCAGCGGCGCGCAAATGGCAATCGCCAGTGCCTCAAAACAAAATGCATGGAAAAAACGTTCACGGACGGACTTCTGGAGGCTCATGGGGACTTTGATAGGCGAAAGAAATGAAGCCGTGTATTTTTATCGCTTATTTCAATACTTTAAAATCTATAACCATCTGAAAAATAGATAAGTTAATCGATAAAGAGAGCCCCAAGCCATGCGCCATTCCCCTGAAGCCCTGACCGCCTTTGCCGAAGCTGCCACGCTGGGATCGTTCTCCGCCGCTGCCCGCAAGCTGGGCAAAAGCCAGTCCACCGTGAGCAGTGCCATTGCCAACCTTGAGATCGACCTAGGCCTGAGCCTGTTCGACCGCAGCAGCCGCAAACCCACACTGACCGACCACGGCCGGGTGATGCTGGGCAAGGTGCAAGAAATTTTGGCGGCCAGTGACCGCCTCGACTTGTCGGCCAGCCAGCTCGGCGGCGGGTTGGAGGCCAAGCTCAGCGTGGTCTGGTCTGACACTTACCAGTCGGATGGTTTCGAAGTCATGCTGACGGCTTTTGAGCAGCGCTTTCCCGACCTAGAGTTCGAGTGCTTGATCGCCGAGCATGGCGACCTTGTGGCCTTGGTGCAAAGCGGACGTGCGCACATCGGTGTCGTTGGCGCGCAAGCCGTCTACCCGTCGGACATTGGCTCGGCCACCATCGCCGAGCAGTCAGAGATCACGCTCTTTGTGGCGTCCAACCACGCGCTGGCCGGTCTAAAGGACATCACGCCGGAGGTGCTGGCCCACTACCGTGAACTCCGCCTCGACACCTATCAGGGGCGGGCTGACCGGCTCACGCCCGCAGCGCCTCGTTCGTGGTCTGCCTCCAGCTATCTGATGCTGCTGGAGATGGCCGTGCTGGGGTTTGGCTGGGCCGCGATTCCGCGCTGGATGGTCACGCGTTTTGCGGTCGGCACGCTGCACGAGCTTGACGCACGCGGCTGGCCGCAACGTGTGCCGGTAGACGCCGTCTGGTCACGTCAGCGGCCCCTAGGCCGGGCTGGGACTTGGTTGCTGCAGCAGATGCTGACTGGCCCCAAGGCCTTAGGCTGAACTGACGTGCGTCCGCTTAGCCGCCGTGCTTATGGCGCGGTAGCGGCCAAGGCTTGCGCAATCCAGCCGTCAAACGTTGTTTGGTGGCCCTTGATCCAAGCGTCAGTGTGTCCTTCGATTTGCTGCTGTGAGTTTTCGCCATTTTTCATGCGCTGGTTCTGAGCATTGATGTCGCCGACCGGCAATTGCATCACTTCAAACAACTTGGCTGCCGCTGGGTTTTGGTCGGTGAAGGTCTTGTTGGCGACGATGCGCTGGGTGTTCAGCGTGAAGCCATAGTTCTTGCCGTTGGGCAGTTGGGTGTCGAGCTTGGCTTGTTCACCCGGCAACGATGAATAGGGCACTTCCAGCCAGACCACCTCTTGGCCGGGACGCAGCACGCCGCTAACCCAGTATGGAGTCCACGTGTAGTAAAGCACTGGCTCACCCGCGTTGAAACGCGTGATGGTGTTGGCGATCAGCGCCGAGTAGCTGCCTTGCGCATGAGAAACGTTGTCTCGCAAGCCAAAGGCGGTGAGTTGATGCTCAATCACAAGTTCGCAGCCCCAACCCGGATTGCAGCCGGTCAAGTCGGCTTTGCCGTCGCCTGTGGCGTCAAACAATTTGGCCAGCTTGGGGTCCTTGAGCTGGTCGATGTGCGTGATGTTGTACTTTTCGGCTGTTTTCTTGTCGATCAGGTAGCCCTGCGCGGCATTGTCGGAATACACGCCTTTGCGAAACAGCTTGGCTTCACCGCCGCCGTTTTTGTAGAAGTCTGCATGCAGCGGGTCCCAGTGGTCGGCCAGAAAAGTGGCGTCGCCGTTGGAAATCGCAACGTGGCCGGTAGCAGCTTCGATTTCTTTGATCGGTTGCACATCAAAACCAAGCTTTTCAAGCCCGCGGCTGACCAGCAGGGTCTGGAAGGTTTCCTCGGCAATCGCACTTTGCAGCGGTTGCACTTTGACGCCTTTTCCGGGCAGGTCAGCGGCAGCATGGGCAGCCAAGCCAAAAGCCAGCAGGCCGCTAGCTATCAGGGTACGGGTGAAGTGTCGAGTTTTCATCATGGTTGGAAATCCTTTTCTAGTTAAAAAAATGGTGATGGGAACGTCAGAAAAGTCACTGCGCAACTGCAGTAGTTGCTGTCTTTGTCAGTGGTGCAGCGATGGGTTGGGTTGGCGGCGAAGGCTGCGTAGGTTTGAGCAACGCCCAGACCAAGCCGACCGGGCCGGTTTGCCACCAGTGGCGCACACCGCGGCGCGGCTGGCCCAAGGACTGGGTAATGCGGTCCAAGGTAATGGCCAGCAGCACAATGCCCAAACCGCCAACGGTGGCCAAGCCCATGTCGAGCCGGCCAATGCCGCGCAACACCATCTGGCCCAGACCGCCAACGGCAATCATTGAGGCAATCACCACCATCGACAGCGACAGCATGAGCGTCTGGTTGACACCGGCCATGATGGACGGCATCGCCAGCGGCAGTTGCACCTTAATCAGCATTTGTAGCGGTGAGGCACCATAGGCGCGGGCCGCCTCGATCAGGTCGGGCCGCACTTGGCGGATGCCGAGGTTGGTCAGCCGAATCAGCGGCGGCAACGCGAAGACGATGGTGACAATCACGCCGGGCACGTTGCCGATGCCGAACAACATCACCACGGGTACTAAATAAACAAAGGCCGGTGTGGTCTGCATGGCGTCTAGCAGCGGGCGTGCTAGGCGCATGGCCCGGTCGCTGCTGGCCAGCAAGATGCCCATAGGCAGGCCAACTACCAGACAAAACGCCAGCGATGTCAGTACCAGCGACAGTGTCACCATGGCCTCAGGCCAAATACCGAGTACCACCACAAGTAGCAGCGAGACGATGGCGCCCACAGCCAGCGCGCGGCCGGCGAACTGCCAAGCCAACAGGCCGATGAAAGCAATCATTGCCAGCGCTGGCACGCTTTGCAGCATGCCTTCTACGCCTGTCAGGGTGCTGTCAATGGGGACGCGCACGGTTTGGAAAAAAGGGCGGAAGTTGTCGACGACCCAGCCGAGCCCTTGATTGATCCAGCTTTCTACAGGCAACGAGCCGTCCCACAGTTGCTGAATCTGAAAGCCCGTGACGGCTTCAGCTTCGACGGTGGGCGCATTGAGCCAGTCGCTATTTCCGCTGACAGCTTCTGTCGGCTGCGTGGCGGTTTGCCATGGGTCTGCGGCGGCGCTGGCGGGAGCGGCTTCTACGGGCATGCCCCAAGCGTCAAGTTGGACGGGCGCAGTTGTCGGCGCTGCGCCCGTGGAGGCGGCTGTGGTGCTGGTGTTGTTGGTGTCGTTCATGGGCATTCTTTAGGGGTCACTGCGCAGGCACGGCAGGGGTCTCGCGGTCAAGGAACTTCAGCAGGGTGGTCTTGCTGATAGCGCCCTGAAACTTCCCGTCAGGGGTCGTCACCGGCACGGGGTAAGGGCACTGCGCCACTTGGCCATACAGGCCGTTGACGGGCTGGTCGGCGGCAATCGGCTGCACATCTGGCAAAAACGCGGGCGCCAGCCCTAGCGGACCGACGTGACCGTCGAGCGCTGACCGCAGCGATTCGGCAGACACAACACCGAGGTACTGCTTTAGTGGGCTGACCACAAACGCGTAGTTGCGGTCTTGGTCTTCGAGCATCTTGAGCGCGGCCCGCGCGCCCTTGCTGGATTGCTCAGACACCACGACTTGGGTTTTCCGCGCAATGTCACCGGCTTTGAAGACCGCCGCTGCATCGACGCCGTGGGTGAAGCTGCGCACATAGTCGTCAGTCGGGTTGCGCAAAATTTCGTCGGGCGTGCCCACTTGCACCACCTGGCCATCCTTCATGATGGCGATGCGGTCGCCAATCCGCATGGCCTCGTCCAAGTCGTGGGAGATGAAGACGATGGTGCGGCGCTTGACCTGCTGCAGGCGCAGCAGTTCGGACTGCATTTCGGTGCGAATGATGGGGTCAAGTGCTGAAAACGCCTCGTCCATCAGCAAGATCGACGGGTCCGAGGCCAGCGCCCGGGCCAGGCCCACGCGCTGCTGCATGCCGCCCGACAGCTCGTCGGGGTAGCTGGCGCCCCAGCCGGCCAGGCCGACTTGGTCCAGCGCTTGGTCAGCTGCCGCATGGCGCTCGGCGCGGTTCACGCCGGCCAGTTCTAAGCCGAGGGCGGTGTTGTCCTGCACCGTCATGTGCGGCATCAGCGCGAACGACTGGAAAACCATGCTGATGTCCTTGCGGCGCAGCGTGCGTAATTGCGAATCTTTCAGTTGGCTGATGTCCACGCCATCGATCAGGATGTGGCCGGCTGTGGGTTCAATCAGCAGGTTGAGCAGGCGCACCAGTGTCGATTTGCCCGAGCCCGATAGGCCCATGACGACAAAAATTTCGCCGGCCTCGATCGTCAGACTGGCGTCAAAAACGCCAATCGTCGCGCCGGTGCGGGCGAGGATGTCTTCTTTGCTGCAGCCTTGGCGCACGAGTTCAAGTGCGGCTTCGGGTTCGTCGCCGAATACTTTGAAGACATGGTCGATGATGATTTGTTTGGCCATACGAGGTGGGATCTCTTTTGGTTGGTGAATGACTCAATCAAGTCCTTGGTGGCGCGATGGCCGCTGAAGAAACTATGAAAAAACCATGCGGAGGGTTCTGCGGCGTAGCCGTTTTATCCGTGGGTTATTTGATGTCGCGTCCACCTTGCTCTGCGCGAAGATCTGGACTGACTGTGGGATCAGCGAGACTGGTGCAAAGGCCCAGTAACCTGATTAGTGTGTATAAAAAGCTTGGTTAACCCAGCTTTAAAAGGTGATTCAGACATGCATTATACATATTAAGTATTAATTATATTAATCGTCAATACCTTTGAATATTTCGCAGTGCTTGTTTAGCAGCTTGACGAAACTTTTCAAGCAACCGTTTTATGCATTGAAAACTGGATACGCTAGAGGTTCGGAATTTCCAGTCAAGCGCACACCCTCAGGAGTCCCATGGACACTGCTCTTCTAGTCGTCATCTTGCTGCTCATGCTGCTGCTGATTTGCTTTTTGTTGTTTTATTTTTTCACGCAGCAAAGCCTTAGAGACATCACCGCTCGCCTCAATATCGCGCTGCAGCCGCCGCCAGCGCCCAAAAAAAATGCGGAGGCGATTCGCCGTGAACGCGCTATGTCGCATGACCAGCTGATGCTGCTGGAAGCTGATCTGACCAACAATCCGCGCGAAGAACTGACGCCTGAAGAGCTGGTTAACATTGACCAGATCAGTAAAACCATCAAGGTCTGTACTGCACAGCTCAAAAAGTTAGGCGATTGGATGGGCTTGCCGTTTGACCTGGAATGGACAGATATTTTGGCGCGCTTGCCGAAAGTGAACGAGCTGTACCGCAAGGCTATAGCGGTTGACGCCGAGCCTGAAAACTAAGCGCCTCCCAAAGAGACTAGCGTGTGGGCTGCGCGCCGGCCAGTGAACTTGGCTTGGCGATAGATGCCAGCGCCGCAGCCACTGCCGGGCCGGCGTCATCTTGCGCCGCATCAACCCGACGCGCGCCGTCAAAGCGTCGGTTCCAATACGCCGCCGCCAAGCTCTCCACGCGTACTTCAGCGCCAGGCTTGGGTGAGTGGATGAATTTGCCATCACCAATATAGATGCCGACATGGCTGAAGGCTCGGCGCATGGTGTTGAAAAAAACCAAGTCGCCCGGCAGCAATTCTTTGCGCTCGATATTTTGCGTGGCTGCCGCCTGCTGCTCTGCGCGACGCGGCAAGACCAAACCGACGGTCTGTTCGTAGATGGCCTTGACGAAACCGCTGCAGTCAAAACCAGTTTCCACCGTGTTGCCGCCGCGTTGGTAGGGGACTCCTAAAAAACCGATCGCGTGGACCACAAGCTCGGAGGCTTTCAGGCTGACGTTTTGCCGAACTTGCTCGATTTTTGACATCAGGCCTTTGTCGGTCAGCCAATTGTCCAAGTCATCAGCGGCTGGTGCGGCATGCGCACCTGTGCTGAGCAACAGGCCCAGCACCAGAGTGAGCAAGGTGTAGCGAGGGGAAAAAGAGGGCTTGGCCGGTTCAAAACGCATCGACGGAGCTTACTGACGAGAGGGCTCAGCGTCAAGCCAAAAATGATCTTCAGACCTTGCCCCTCGGCAAACTCCGCGGAAATAACCGTGGCATA
Organism: Polaromonas sp.; assembly: GCA_030654695.1. Classification (GTDB taxonomy): domain Bacteria; phylum Pseudomonadota; class Gammaproteobacteria; order Burkholderiales; family Burkholderiaceae_C; genus Polaromonas. The sequence goes on along the minus strand of JAURWY010000009.1, from coordinate 143,712 downwards.
GTAACTTTTGATTCGTTTGAATTTTCAAGGAATTGCCATGCGTTGGATGGTTACGAAAATGTTGAGTTGCTCTTGGATTTTAAGGCTTCGGTCCTTGCGCGCGCTTGGGCTCATGACCTCAATGCTCGCTGTCGCAACTCCCGCAGCGGCCCAAAGCGTGCGTGCCGAGGTGGTGGCCAGCGGCTTGGAAAATCCGTGGGCGCTGGCGTTTTTACCAAACCAGCATTTCTTGGTGACGGAGCGCCCTGGCCGCATGCGCGTGATCAGCCCCGACGGCAAGCGCGGTGCGCCGATTTCGGGCTTACCGGCCATTGCCGCAGGCGGGCAGGGTGGTTTGCTCGACGTCTTGCTGGATGCCGACTTTGAACAGACGCGTGCACTGTCCTTTTGTTTTTCAGAACCTGCCTCAGGCGGGCGTGGCAACAGCACGGCCTTGGCCCGGGCGACGCTGAGCGCTGACAACACAGCCTTGCAAAACCTCAAGGTGATCTTCAGCCAAAAGCCCAAGGTAGATAGCGGCGCCCACTTCGGTTGCCGGATCGTGGAAGGCCAGAAAAGCGGTCAGCCCGACGACACGTTGTTTTTGACCTTGGGAGACCGCTATTCACGCATGGACGATGCGCAAAAGCTGGACAACCACATTGGCAAGATCGTTCGCATCAACAAAGACGGCTCGGTGCCGGCCGACAACCCGTTGCTGAAGCGCGCTGGCGCTTTGCCCGAAATCTGGAGTTGGGGCCACCGCAACGTGCAGGGCGCGACGCTCGCACCCGATGGCACTTTGTGGGCGCATGAGCATGGCGCGCAAGGCGGTGACGAGATCAACTTGCCGCAGGCGGGACGCAACTACGGCTGGCCCGTCATCACGCACGGCGTCAATTACGGGGGTGGAAAAATCGGTGCAGGCATTAACGAGCGCGCTGGCTTGGAGCAGCCCTTGCACCACTGGACGCCGTCTATCGCGCCGTCGGGCATGACCTTCTTGACCAGCGACCGTTATGGCGCGGCTTGGCGAGGCAATCTTTTTGTCGGTTCCTTGAAGTTTGGCTACCTGAACCGGATCGAGCTTGACGCACCTTTCAAAGGCCGCGTGCAGCGCGAGCACAAGCTGCTCGAAGGTGTCGGTCGTGTCCGCGATGTGCGGCAAGGACTGGACGGCTGGCTTTACGTGTTGACCGACAGCCCTCAAGGCCGTCTGTTGCGCGTGCTGCCGAACTGAGCCGTGCTGCGGCTCTATAAAATGGCCGTCGTCCATCCACTTCCGTGAGTCTGTGTGCCTGATCGTTTCAAAGTTCTTCTTCAATACCTCCTGCCCAAGCAAGCCATCACGACTTTCGCGGGCTTCGTGGCGTCGCGCCAGCGCGGCTGGGTCACCACTGCGCTGATTCGTTGGTTCGTTGGCAAGTACGCCGTCAACATGAGTGAGGCGGCTAACTCAGACATCACCAGCTACCTCTCGTTCAACGACTTTTTCACCCGTGCTTTGAAACCGGGCGTAAGGCCACTGGCCAGTGCCGCTTGGATTTGTCCAGTCGATGGCGCCATCAGCCAGTTTGGCCGGATTGAGAATGATCAGATTTTTCAGGCCAAGGGGCATCACTATTCGACCACCGCGCTGGTCGGCGGCGACGCGCAACTGGCCGAGCAGTTCAAAGGCGGCAGCTTTGCCACGATCTACTTGAGCCCGCGTGATTACCACCGCATTCACATGCCGTGTGATGGCCGTTTGCTGCGCATGATTTATGTGCCGGGCGATCTGTTTTCTGTGAATCCGGTTACCGCGCGCGGCGTGCCGGGTTTGTTTGCCCGCAACGAACGTTTGGTCTGTGTTTTTGACACACCACACGGGGCCATGGTCTTGACCTTGGTGGGTGCGACGATTGTCGGCAGCATGGCAACAGTCTGGCATGGCGTGGTGAACCGCTCGCGTCAAAGCACGGTGCGCGAATGGCATTACGCGGACGCATCGCCGCCAGTGACGCTGAAAAAAGGCGACGAAATGGGCCGGTTTTTACTCGGCTCCACCGTGGTGTTGCTGCTCCCGGCCGGGCCTTTGCAGTTCAATCCTGACTGGCAAGCTGGCGGACCGGTGCAGCTGGGCCAAGTGATGGCTACGGCCAGCGAGCAGGTCAGCGCATGACGGCGGCGGCACTCATCATCAACTGGTTTGTCGGTTGGTGGCGTGTGCTGTATTTCGGCGCCCAAATCTTGGTGCTGACTTTTTCGCCGGCCAGTTATTCGGCCAGCAACCGCGTGCTGCTGGCCCGCCACATGGTGCAAGGCACCGCGCCAATTTTGGTCTGGTTCACGCTGCTGAGTGCGCTGATCACCTTGGTGATCACGCGCATCGTGGTGGTCACGGCGCAGAGTTATGGCCTTTCGCAATACGCGCTGCAGGTGATTATTCGGGTGCTGGTGCTGGAGCTGATTCCATTGAGTGCGGCGTTGTTCGTCGCTTTGCGCACCACCATGGCCAGCAGCGCTGAGCTGTCCGACATGCGCCGGCATGGCAAGTTGGCGGCCATCAGCGCGCAAGGCCGTGATCCGCTGCGGCAAGAAGTCATGCCGCGTGTGGTGGCCGGTGTCTTTGCCAGCGTTACCTTGGCGGCGCTGAGTTGTGTGGTCGCGCTGGTGTTGGCATATGTGGCCGTGTATGGTTTCAATGTGTCGGCACTACCCGCCTACACGCGACTTTTTGGCCAGGTGTTCACCCCGGCAGTCACGCTGATTTTTGTCTTGAAGACGCTGTTTTTCAGCTTGGCCGTGGCGCTGATGCCGATGGCCTCAGCCATGTTGGACGAAGCCCCAGGCGGCATCCGGCATGGTGCTGAATTGCGCGCGCTGGCGCGCATGTTTGTGGTCATCTTGCTGATCGAAGTGGTCTCACTTGTCGGCAACTATTATTGAATTTTGTGTTGATTTCCAGAGGATCTGAATGTCATCTTTGAGCGACGCTGAACCCGTGCCGCCTGCACGCCGCCTTGAGCTCAAGGCCTTGCTGTTGCTGGCTTTCATGCTAGCGCTGGTACTGGGCTCTGCCGTTTACGTCTTGTATGCGCGTGGTGCGTTTGAATCCACCCAAAAACTCGTGCTGGTCAGCGATGATTCTGAAGGCGTGGTGGTCGGCATGGACATGACTTTTGCAGGCTTTGCGATTGGCCGCGTGAGCCGCATCGAACTGGCCCCTGATGGCAGGGCGCGCATCTTGGTCGATGTGCCGCTGAAACAAGCCCATTGGTTGCGCCAGTCGAGCGTCTTCACGTTGGTTCGGGGCTTGGTGGGCAACACCAATATCCGCGCTTACAGCGGCATTTTGGCCGACCCGCCCTTGCCCGATGGTGCTGTGCGTGAGGTCTTGCGAGGCGACGCGTCTGCCGATATTCCGCGCCTGATGTCGGCCGCCCGCGAACTGGTGGAGAGCGTGCAAACACTGGTCAGCAACCAAGGTGCTCTGGGTGCCAGTTTGGCCAATGTGCAGCAGCTGACTGACAAACTCAAAGGACCGACCGGCGCGCTCGGTGTGTTGCTCGGCAATGACGCGGAAGCCAAAAGATTACTGCTGACACTGGAGCGCACCAACACCTTGCTGGCGCGGCTGGACGGGTTGACCTTGCGCGCCGACACACAGGTGTTTGGTCCCGGCGGCGTGATGCCCGAAACCCGCGCCACCATTGTTCAGCTCAACGGCTTGTTGGGCGAAGCCCGCGGCAGCCTGAAGCGGGTTGATGCGGTGCTGGTCGAAGCCCAAGCGGTGGGTGCCAATGCCCGAGTTGCCACAGCCGACCTCGGCACCTTGCGCGCTGAAGTGGAGAGCAGTTTGATTAAGGTCGAAAGCTTGGTCAATGAGATCAATCGTAAATGGCCGTTTGCCCGTGATACTGAGGTGAAGTTGCCATGACTGTTTTCCGTTCTCGATTTTTTACACTTGCGTCCGCTGTGGGTTTGTTGTTGTCGGCGTTGTTATTACCAGGCTGCGCCAGCCATCCAGCCGTGCCGGATTGGCAACTCAGTGCCAAAAGCGCCAGCGACCGTTTTGTCAGCGCTTATCTGACGGGCAACACACGTGTCGAGGCGTTGGAGTTCGACAAGGCTCGGCAGGCACTGTCCAGCACCGGCAGGCCAGACGCCTTGGCCCGGCTTGAACTGCTGCGCTGCGCCACCCGCGTCGCCAGTTTGGTGCTGGAACCGTGTGCCGGTTTTGAGTTGCTGCGCGCCGATGCGTCGGCGGCTGACCTCGCCTATGCCGATTATTTGGCTGGCCGCGTCACAGCTCAGAGCGCTGCGCTGTTGCCGGCTGCTCAGCAACGCTTGGCCTCGGCTGCGCCCACGGCACAAGCCAGCGTGATGCAGGCCATGGACGAGCCGCTGTCACGGCTGGTCGGTGCGGGTGTGCTGATGCGCACGGGGCAAGCCAGTCCAGCCGCCATGTCGCAAGCCGTAGAGACCGCGTCGGCCCAAGGCTGGCGTCGCCCCTTGCTGGCTTGGCTCGGTGTGCAGGCTTTGCGTGCCGAGCAAGCGGGTGACATGGACGAGGCAAAACGCCTGCGCCGCCGCATGGACGTTGCCGCCCCATGAGCTACAGCGTTCGTTTGTTTGCCTATGAAGATGTCAGCGAGCTTGAAAAACGCGCGGCAGAAAAGCGTTTTTGCACAGCCTTGAATGAAGCCTTAGGCGATGCGTCGCTGGTGTTGCCGGTGTATTCGATGTACCGCAAACTGGTGGCTGTGTATGGCGAGTCGCCTTCAGCCGATGTTTTGAGCAACGAAGAGCTGGAAATTTTCAACCAGTGGCAAGCCGCTGAATCGGCCGCTTTGACGGCGGCCTTGGGTCCGCATCGCTACATGGGCGAAGCGGAATTTGACATCAGGGCGTGAGGTCGTCACCTTCGTCGAAGCCATTGTCTTGATGCGCGGTGGACTCACCGGCCGGCCGCGTACGGCGGTGGCCTTCTTTGGCGACAGCCTCAACAAAGAACTGCTCTGCGCCTTCGGCCACAGCGGCGTCGATGCGTGTGATGATCTCAGCCAAATGCACGACTTCGGCTGATTCTTCCGTGCTGCCGAATTTGCAGTCGAAATCCCAAAAGTCCACAGCGGATGGCAAGGGCACTCGGCGTTGGCGTTTGACGTACTTGCGGATCTCGTGTTTGTGGGCGTCCAGCACGCGGTCCGGGTTTTTGCCTTCGACCTGAAGTTTGAACGTTTTTCTCACGGGCGCCTTAAATTTGATGTTGATTGGGTGTTGTTGCGGTCTAGCGCAGAGGGATGCAGTGCGGCGTCTTGCGCCAGCCTGTCGGAAGGCCATGATTATGCGGCCTCAAGCGCTGGCGCGATCGACTGGCGCTTAAAATCGCCCCTTTCGCTTTCAGAACACCCCCTGCATGTCTTTCTCCACACTTGGCTTGTCGCCGCCCCTTCTTCGCGCCTTGGCGGGTCTGAACTACACCCAGCCCACGCCTGTGCAAGCGGCGGCCATTCCGCTTATTTTGGCGGGCCGCGACGTGCTGGCGTCGGCCGAAACCGGTTCCGGCAAGACGGCGGCGTTTTGCCTGCCGATTCTTCAAATGCTGGCGGCTGTTCCAAGTACTCGGCCACGGCGGGTGAGGGCGCTGATTTTGGTGCCAACCCGTGAACTGGCCGTGCAGATTGGCGAAGTCGCACGCCAACTGGCGCTGCAAGTAGCGCCCGAGTTCAAAGTCACTGTCGTCTTTGGCGGTGTTTCGATCAATCCACAGATGATGGGGCTGCGCAGCGGCACCGACTGGGTGGTGGCGACGCCCGGCCGCTTGCTGGACCTGATTGACCACAACGCGCTGGACTTGTCGTCGGTGGAGACGCTGGTGTTGGACGAAGCCGATCGGTTGCTTGATCTCGGTTTTGATGAAGAGCTCAAGCGGATTCTGGCCTTGTTGCCTGCTCGTCGGCAAAACCTGTTTTTCTCGGCCACCTTGCCTGCGCCGGTACAGGCTTTGGCGGCTGGTTTGCTGCAGTCTCCGGCGCGGGTCGAAGTGCTGCCCGAGGTGCTTGAAATCAGCGCTATCGCCCAGCTGGCAATTGAGGTCGACAGCAGCCGGCGCACCCAGTTGCTGCGGCACCTGATCGCGCAAAGAAAATGGAGCCGTGTGCTGGTCTTTGTGGCCACCAAACACGCTGCCGAGATGGTCGCCGACAAGCTGCGCAAAGTCGGCTTGCAAGCCGAGCCTTTTCATGGTGAGTTGAGCCAAGGCAAGCGCACGCAGGTGCTGCTCGACTTTAAAAATTCAGACGTCAAGGTGGTGATCGCGACCGATGTGGCGGCGCGCGGCTTGGACGTGGCACTGCTGCCGGTGGTCGTCAATTACGACTTGCCGCGCTCGGCGGTGGACTACGTGCATCGCATCGGCCGGACTGGGCGCGCAGGCGAATCTGGTTTGGCGGTGAGCTTTGTCAGCGCAGCGACCGAAGCGCACTTCAGGTTGATTGAAAAGCGGCAAGGCTTGAGCGTCGCACGCGAGCAGGTGCCCGGTTTTGAACCGACTGACGTGGCGCCTGTGCTGGCTGCCACTGAGAGCCGCAGTGCTGCGGGCGAGTCTACTGGCGGCCTCAAAGGCAAGCGGCCCAGCAAGAAAGACAAGCTGCGCGCGGCAGCCCAGCAGGCGACTGGGGACGACGCCTGAACCTCAGTTCAGCGGTGTTGCGACAGCTGTGACTGCGTCCAGCGCACGATGTCAGCCGCGCCCATGGCACCCGGCTGTCTGGCGATCTCTTGGCCATTCAAAAACAGCGCCAAGGTCGGAATGCTGCGGATGTTGTAGCGGGCGCCTAAATTTTTGGCTTCTTCGGTGTTGACCTTGGCGACCCGCACCTGCGGCTCCAATTGCTGCGCGGCTTGCTCGTAGGCTGGCGCCATCTGGCGACACGGCCCGCACCAAGGGGCCCAGAAATCCACCAGTACCGGAATTTGATCGCGTTGTAAGTGTTTGTCAAAAGCCGCTTCCGACATGGCTACGGACTGGCCGCTGAACAGCGCTTGGTGGCATTGTCCGCAGTCGGTTGCCTTGCCCAGATCGGTCTTGGCGACGCGGTTGGTGGTCTGGCAGTGCGGGCAAACAATGTGCACAGAGCTGGTGGTTGCTTGAGATGTTGAAGTTGTCATGTCGTTTATTTGGGGACACCGCGCTGCGCTTCAAGCCGGAAAGCTGGTGGACGTTCAGCCCCCCAAGAAGTCCAGTCGTCCCTAAGACCTTTAGAATCGAGCGCCCTGAGGCTTTTGCCTGATTTTTACTTGATTTGAACTCCTTGAACCCATCCGATACCTCCTACACGCCTGAAGAACCCGAATTGGTCCAGCAACCGCGCTTGTGGCAGGACGATGGCTGGACGGCGCGCGTGCTGAAAAATGAAGACGACGATGGCTGGGCGGTGGCGATGATCAAAAACGGCGAACCCGAGCCGGCCTTGATCGGGCCTTGGACGATGGGCCGCGACAAGAAAAATCCGAAGCCGCTCGACGGCACCGCCTTCAACACCTTGGTGAAGACCGCCTCTGAATTCGTGCGTCGGCACGAGCAGCAATTGCATGCCTCCCTGCATCAGAGCATCACCGTCACCGCCGGGTCTGCGCGCGTCACGGTGTCGCTGGACATCGTGCCCGATGAAGACAACCCCTATGCCACGTTGAGTGCGCATGATGACGCTGGCGAGCTACTGGCCGAGGTGCGTGTGGCGTCGTCGTTCAAGCTCAGCCGCAGCAGCGCGATTGCTTGGGCAGACAAGCAATTCAAGAAGCCGGGCTGACAGGGATGACTCATGTGAGGGGCGCAGCCCAGGCCTGCGGCATTGACTTCGGCACGTCCAATTCAACGGTTGGCTGGAGCCGGCCTGGCCAAGCCGCGCTGCTGGCCTTGGAGGGCGACAAGCTGACCTTGCCGTCTGTCGTCTTTTTTCATGCGGAAGACAGCGTCACCAGCTACGGCCGCGCGGCTTTGGCCGACTACCTGAGCGGCGACGAAGGCCGGCTCATGCGCTCCCTGAAAAGCCTGCTTGGGACGTCATTGATGGACGACTTCACCGAAGTCGCGGGCCGCGTGTTGCCGTTTCGGGAGTTGTTGGCGCTTTTCATTGGTGAGCTCAAAAGCCGGGCGGAAGCGTCTGCCGGACAAAGCTTTAGCAGCGCGGTGCTCGGGCGTCCGGTTTTCTTTGTCGATGATGACCCACAAGCCGACACGGTGGCCGAAAACACGCTCGCTGAGATTGCCCGTGCAACGGGTCTGCGTCATATTGAATTTCAGTACGAGCCGATTGCTGCGGCGTTTGATTACGAGTCACAGATCAGCCGCGAAGAGCTGGTGTTGGTGGTCGACATTGGCGGCGGCACCTCGGACTTTGCGCTGGTTCGACTCGGCCCTGAGCGGGCTGGCAAGCTGGAGCGCAAAGACGATATTTTGGCCAGCGGCGGTGTGCACATTGGGGGCACCGACTTTGACAAACACCTCAGCTTGGCCGGCGTCATGCCCTTGTTGGGGCTGGGCAGCCAACTTAAAAGTGGCTTGCAGGTGCCGTCGTCAACGTACTTCAACTTGGCGACTTGGCACACCATCAACCAAGCCTACACGCGTAAGGCTTGGGCGCAAATTGTCGAGGTGACGCGTGAAGGCAGCGAGCCGGAAAAACTGCAAGTCTTGCAAAATTTGGTTCAGCAAAAAGACGGCCATTGGTTGGCAATGCAGGTCGAGTTGGCGAAGATCAGTTTGTCCACGGCGCCTGAAGCGGCGATGGATTTGAGCCGCATTGGCGCGTCGAAAGAGCTGCTGTTGCAGCGGAGCATTTTTGATGAAGCCATTGGGCCTTTGGTGGGCCGCATTGGCGTAACGGTCAACCAATTGTTACGCGATGCAGGCGTTGCCGCAGATCAAGTTGACACGGTATTTTTCACAGGCGGCTCCAGCGGCGTGCCGCTGCTGCGCCTGCGTGTGGGGGAACTGCTGCCGAAAGCGCAACGCATTGAAGGTGATTTGTTTGGCAGTATTGGTGCGGGCTTGGCGATTGATGCGGCGCGCAAGTTTGGCTCACATTAGAGTCAAGTCGCAGTAGTCAGTGCGCTGCTGTGGCGGCCCTGCCACAGGCGCTTCTTTGCAAAGTGACCCAAATTTTCTCTGGCAATATCATCAAAACGCTTCTGGGCAGTCCAGAGGCTCCGAAATTTGCAGAACTGAGCTGTTTTCCCTCTGCACTGCTACCGAGGAAGAAGCGGATGCTGCGCCAAAAGTCTGATTCACTGTTGCACGAAATCTCAAGTTCTGCAATGACAGACTGATAGCTGATGTCTTGTTCTTTTTGGGGCTGCGAAAAAGTAATGCGCGTCATCAATTCGCGCTTTTCACCGAGACTGCGAAGAGATTCAAGATCAACTTCAACGGTGATGCCGTTGATGCTTTCCACGGCTTCCAGTGCAAACCAAGTGCTTGCTTGTGTCGCAGGCGATAGCAAGAAAAGAGTCAATGCCGATAGTAGGTAGTTGCTCTTCAGTAAATTAATCATTAAATATTTTAATACGTTAGATGTAACGTTATATTAACATTTAAGGATGAGGTGAAGATATTAGTAATGATTAAATCAATTTAAGTGGTCAAGGCTGTAGTACTTCAAGTAGCCGGTTTAGCCCACCTGCGTTGATCGCTACCATGGCCTGTTCGCGCACTTGCGGCTTGGCGTGATAGGCCACGGACAGCCCGGCCACGCTCATCATGGGCAGGTCGTTGGCGCCGTCGCCCATGGCAATGGCTTGCAATGGGCTGATGCCCAGCTGAGCACAGGTTTGCAAGAGCATTTTCTTTTTCTCATCGCCATCGCAAATGTCGCCCCAAGGCTGATCCACCATCCGACCTGTCAGCAGACCGTCTTCGATCTCGAGGACATTGGAGCGCGTGAAGTCAATTGCCAGCTCGTCGCGCACACGGTCAGTGAAATACGTGAAACCACCACTCACCAACAGCACTTTCATGCCGGCTTTTTTGCATGCAGACACCAACTCAGCCGCACCGGGATTCAGACGCAGACGCTCGCGGTAAACACCTTCCATGCTGTCAGCGTGCACGCCTTTGAGCAGCGCGACCCGCTGGCGCAGGCTTTCTTTGTAGTCCGTTATTTCACCGCGCATCGCCGCTTCAGTGATGGCGGAGACTTCGGCCTTGCGGCCGACTGCATCGGCAATTTCGTCAACGCATTCGATGTTGATCAGCGTCGAATCCATGTCGAAAGCGATCAGTTTGAAGTCGCTGAGTGGGCGCTTGTTGACGCCCGGTTTGACGTCAAGGCCGGGGGCATAAGTGTGGGCAGTATGGCTGGTCATAGCGGTCAATTGGTGTGGGTGGCCAGGTGAATTAGAGGGATGTTCAAGCGATTTTTGCAGGCACAACAGGGGTTGCATCCGTGCGAGGCTGGCCCAACGAGCGCAGCACATCGCGGACCATCTGGGCCCGGTCTTTCGGCTCAGGGAGTTCGCGTTCAATGCGCAGTTTGTCGTTGCCGGCGAGCTTGATGTGCTTGTTTTTTTGGATCAAATGCATGATCGCCATGCTCTCGATCGGTGGGTCTTTTTGGAAGGTGATGTTGATCACGCCGGGTGCCGCATCGACCTTGACCACGCCATACGGCTTGGCCAGCACACGCAAGCGGTGCATATCAATCAGTGTCTGGCCCTGCGGCGGTAACTTGCCAAAGCGGTCGACGATTTCTTCGAGCAAGTTGTCGATTTGATCGGCGGTTTTGGCGACAGCGAGTTTTTTGTAAAAGCTCAAGCGCAAATGCACGTCGCCGCAATAGTCATCCGGCAGCAGTGCCGGCGCATGCAGGTTGATTTCCGTTCCCACGTGGAGCGGATTCAGCAGGTCAGGCTCAATGCCGGCTTTCAGGCAGCGCACGGCCTCTGACAGCATTTCGTTGTAGAGCTGGAAGCCGACTTCGAGCATGTTGCCGGACTGGTTTTCTCCCAGCACTTCGCCCGCACCGCGAATCTCTAAGTCGTGCATGGCGAGGTAAAAGCCTGAACCGAGTTCTTCCATTTGTTGAATCGCGTCAAGCCGCTGGCTGGCTTGCTTGGTCAGGCCTTCAATGTCGGGCACCATCAAGTAGGCATAAGCTTGGTGGTGGCTGCGGCCCACGCGGCCACGCAGTTGGTGCAGCTGCGCAAGACCGAACTTGTCCGCGCGCGCCATGACGATGGTGTTGGCGGTCGGCACGTCGATACCCGTCTCGATGATGGTTGAGCAGAGCAGCAGGTTGTAGCGTTGCGCCACAAAATCCTTCATGACCTTTTCGAGTTCGCGCTCTGGCATCTGGCCATGCGCCACGGCGATGCGTGCTTCTGGCAGCAAGGCTTCCAGTTTCTCGCGCCGGTTCTGGATGGTGTCGACTTCGTTGTGCAAAAAGTAAACCTGACCACCGCGCTTGAGTTCGCGCAGCACGGCTTCCCGGATCACGCCATTGCTTTCGCTGCGCACAAAGGTTTTGATGGCCAGACGCCGCTGCGGCGCGGTGGCAATCACGCTCAAGTCGCGCAGGCCTTCGAGGGCCATGCCCAGCGTGCGCGGGATCGGTGTGGCGGTCATCGTCAGCACATCAACCTCAGCGCGAAATGCCTTCATGGTCTCTTTGTGACGAACACCAAACCGGTGCTCTTCGTCAATGATCAGCAGGCCCAAGCGCTGGAACTTCGCGTCCTTGCTGAGCAGCTTGTGCGTGCCGACGACGATGTCCACCGTGCCGTCGGCAATGCCTTTCATGGCGGCGGTGATTTCTTTGGCCGACCTGAAACGGCTCATCTCGGCGACCTTCACCGGCCACTTGGAAAAGCGGTCGACCAGTGTTTGGTAATGCTGCTCGGCCAGCAGCGTGGTCGGCGCCAGCAGGGCGACTTGCTTGCCGCCGGTGATAGCGATGAAGGCGGCGCGCAAAGCGACTTCGGTTTTGCCAAAACCGACGTCGCCGCAGATCAGCCTGTCCATCGGGCGCGGGCTGATCATGTCTTGAATCACCGCGTGAATAGCGGCGCGCTGGTCAGCGGTTTCTTCAAAGCCGAAGTCGTTGGCAAAGGTCTCGTAGTCGTTGGGTGAGTAGCGAAACGCATGGCCTTCGCGGGCGGCCCGACGGGCGTAAATATTCAGCAGCTCAGCGGCTGAATCTCGCACTTGTTCGGCCGCTCGGCGTTTGGCTTTTTCCCATTGACCGCTGCCCAATCGGTGCAGCGGCGCTTCGTCGGCGCTGACGCCGGTGTAGCGGCTGATCTGGTGCAACTGGCCGACCGGCACATACAGCGTGGCGTCGTCGGCATATTGCAGGTGCAAAAACTCGCTGGGCCCTTGACCCAAATCCATGTTGATCAGGCCTTTGTAGCGGCCAATGCCGTGTGCGCTGTGGACCACGGGGTCACCGACGTTGAGCTCTGACAAGTCTTTGATCAGCGCTTCAACATCGCTGACCTGTTCTTGCTTTTTGTTGCGACGGCGAATGGTCACGCCGGCGGCAAAGAGCTCCGTCTCGGTGACGAAGTCAATCGCTTCTTCAGGCCAGCTGAAGCCTTCGGCCAGCGCTGCCGTGGCGATGCCCAGCTTTTCGGGACTGGTCTGAAAGTCTTCCAGCGAATCAAAGGCTGGCGGGATGACGCTGCTGGCGCGCAAAAAATCAAGCAGGCTCTCGCGCCGGCCGTCGCTTTCAGCCAAGATCAAAACACGGTGCGCCGTGCTGTTGATGTGTTTTTTGAGTTGGCCAAGCGGGTCTTCTGCGCCGCGCACCACGGCCATCTCGGGCAGCTTTTGAAAGTGTGCGCTGTCGGCCACATCCGAGACGGATGCCCGCAAGGCGAGCTGCGGGTAATGGTTGGCGCGGGTGTAAAACTCTTCAATGCTGAGGAACAAGGACTCCGGCGGCAGCGCCGGCCTTTCTGGCACGCCTTGGACCAAGCGGTAGCGGTCTTTGGTGTCTTGCCAGAAGCGTTGAAAGGCGGGTTCTAGGTCGCCATGCAGCACGATGGTGGCGTCCTCAGGCCGACTGCCGAGGTAGTCAAAGACGGTGGCGGTTTCTTCAAAGAACAGTGGCAAGTAATACTCGATGCCGGCCGTGGCCACGCCATTGCCCATGTCTTTGTAAATGCGGCTTTTGGTCGGGTCGCCGTCGAGCAGTTCACGCCAGCGGTGTCTGAACTTGGCGCGGGCGTCGTCGTCCATCGGAAATTCACGACCCGGCAGCAGCCGCACTTCGGGCACCGGGTACAGACTGCGTTGGCTGTCCGGGTCAAAGGTTCGAATGCTGTCGACTTCGTCGTCGAACAGGTCCACCCGGTAAGGCACCAACGAGCCCATCGGGAACAGGTCAATCAAGCCGCCGCGCACGGCGTATTCGCCGGGGCTCACCACCTGAGTGACATGGCTGTAGCCGGCCAGCGTCAGCTGCGCCTTGAGCTTGGCTTCGTCGAGCTTTTGTTTGACCTTGAATTCAAAGGTGTAGCCGGCCAAAAAGCTCGGCGGCGCAAGCCGGTACAGCGCGGTGGTGGCGGGCACGATCACCAAGTCGGCGCCAGTGTCTTTGTCGCGCTGGCTGATGCGCCAGAGCGTCGCCAGCCGCTCGCTGATCAAGTCTTGGTGCGGTGAAAAGGCGTCGTAGGGCAGGGTCTCCCAGTCGGGGAACATCACACAGCGCAGCTCAGGGGCAAAAAACACCAACTCGTCGAGCAGGCGCTGGGCCGTGCTGGCATCCGGCGTGATGATGGCCGTGAGTTTGCCTTGCGCTTTCTCGCGCAGGCCGAGCCGGGCCAGCAATAAAGCGTCGGCTGAGCCGACAGGTTGGGGCAGCGTGAAACGTTTGCCTGGAACGAGTTTCGGTAAATCCATGGGTACTCAAGACATCCAAATAAGCGGCGGAAACGCCAAGCACCCCCAAACGGACGAATGGGGGTGCAAACGTGATTTTAGAATCTATGATGAGTTCATGAGCGAGAACGTCGAAAAATCCCGGAATTCACCCGCCTTTGAAGATGCAGACGCGTCTGCCCGAGTCTTCGGCTTGATTCCGTGTGCCGGGCAGGGCTCCCGCGCCGTCTTACCTAGCAGTGATGGCGTTGCCGGTTTGCCGAAGCAATACCTACCGATCGCCGGCACACCCATGATCATCCACACGGTCGAGGCTTTCAGGGCACTCGGGCCGGTTTTGGCTGGACTTTGGCTGGTGATTTCGCCAGAAGATAGCGACTTCGAAGACGTTTTCCCCGGCTTTAATGCCGAAGGTGAGCACTTGTTGCGGGCCGGCGGAGCGACCCGTGCAGCCTCGGTGAAAAATGGCCTGCAGGCCTTGCTGAGCACGCCCGGTGCTGCCGCTGCCAATGACTGGGTGCTGGTGCATGATGCGGCGCGCTGCCTGATCACGCCGACGCAAATTCAGGCCTTGATCAGCAGCTGCTGCGGCGATGCGGTGGGTGGTTTGTTGGCCCAGCCCTTGGCCGACACGCTGAAGTCTGAACAACTCGACGAGACGGGTGCGCGGGTCAGTGCCACTTTAGACCGTGCCGGTAAGTGGCTGGCGCAAACGCCGCAGATGTTTCGCATCGGTGCCCTGCTGCAGGCGCTGAAGCAAGCCGAACAAAACGGACTCGCCGTGACCGATGAGTCGAGCGCGATGGAAGCCTTGGGCTTGTCGCCAAAATTGGTTCGCGGCAGCGTCCACAATATCAAGATCACTTATTCTGAAGACTTTGCCTTGGCTGAAGCTATTCTGCTGAGCCGCCAAAGCTGAATCAGAACTCGCATTCATCCAGACTCAAGACATCAAGACCTCATGACATTGCCTCAACCCGCCTCACCGTCGCCGCCATCCGTTCCGCGATTCCGCATCGGCGAAGGCTGGGACACTCATGCGCTGGTCGCCGGTCGGCCGCTGATCATTGGCGGTGTGCATGTGCCCTACGAGCGCGGCTTGTTGGGGCATTCGGATGCAGACGTCTTGTTGCACGCCATCACCGATGCGCTGCTGGGTGCTGCCGCTTTGGGCGACATTGGTCGGCATTTCCCTGACACCGATGCGCAGTTCAAGGGTGCTGACTCCATCGTCTTGTTGGTCGAAGCGGCTAGGCGAGTCCGTGAGAAAGGCTGGTTGATTGGCAACATCGACAGCACGGTGATCGCGCAAGCACCTAAGCTCGCGCCTCACATCCCTGCCATGCAGCGCAGCATTGCCGCCGCGCTAGGCTTGGCGTTTGACCAAGTGAATGTCAAAGCCAAGACGGCCGAAAAGATGGGACCAGTCGGCGAAGGCCTCAGCATGGAAGCGAGGGCGGTTGTCTTGCTGGTCAGCCTTGACGTAATTTGATGTGTGCGGCCAGCCCGCCGGTGTCCGAATTGGCGAGTGAAAAGACGCCACCCATGCTGACAATGGTTTTTTCAACGATGGCCAATCCCAAACCCGCACCTGTGGCCGAGGTGCGCGCAGCATCACCTCGGTAAAACGGCCGTGTCAACTTGCGTAAGCTGTCTTCTGGCACCCCAGTGCCGTGGTCCAAAATTTTCAGATGCACCCAAGGTCCGCTGGTCTTTGCTTCGATTTCCACCGTGGCAAATGACGCACCGGGGCTTTTCCCGTAGCGGCGGGCGTTTTCCAACAAGTTGGAAATGGCGCGCAACAACTCTACCTTGTCGGCTTTCACTGTCAGCTCTGGTGGTATCTGCACGGTGACATGCAGATCGTTGTTGTCGGCCAAGGTGTAAACGGCGGCTTCAACAGTGGCGTTCAGATCAATGGTTTCCAGTTTCGTCTGATTGGGTCGGGCGTAATCCATGAATTTGTCGATGATGGCGTCGAGTTGGCTGATGTCGGCGGCCATGTGCGCCCGGGCACTTTCGTCGCCTACGCTCATTTCTGTTTCCAGCCGCAGACGGGCCAGTGGCGTGCGCAGGTCGTGTGAAATGCCGGCCATCATGATGGCGCGGTCGGTGGCCATCTTGGACAATTGTTCGGCCATGCGGTTGAAGCTGATATTGACTTCACGGATTTCGCTGGTGGTGGCCTGTTCATCCAGCAGGCTGGCGTCGAAATCGCCCTCGCGCATGCGTGCTGCTGCATAAGAGAGTTGCTTCAGCGGCCGGTTGATCAGCCCCGCAATAAAGACGGCGCCAGCCAGCGACAACAAGGCCGCCGTGGTCAACCAAATGGCCCATGTGCTGGTGCGTGCAGGTCCGACCCGTTCCAGATCTGTCTGCAGCCAGTAGGCCTCTTCGTCAATGAGAAAACCGACCCACAAGCCCGGCTGCCCATTGACGGATTTCGCCACCACGGTGCCGCTGCCCATGCGTTTGTAAAGCTCTTCGCTGATGCGAAAACTCAGCGGGTCAGTTCCCAGTGGGAGGTAGCGATCACCTGACTTGCGCGGCGAAATGCGCACGCCTTCTTGTTCGGCCAAAGTTTTAATCAGTGAGACCCGCGCGATCGCGTCAGCGTAGCGAAGACCCGCTTGGCTGAGGTTCACCAGTGAGGCGATTTGCTGGGCATTTTGTATCGCTCTGGGCTCGGACTCCAGCGAGCTGAAGGTTTGCAGCCACGTCACGATGGAGGCGAGCAGCAGCACCGCTAAAAAGAAAAAAGTTCGCCAAAACAAGCTGATGCCAGGTTTTGGCAAGACGTCCAGTGCCGCAGGGGTATTTTCCAGAAGGCTCTGGCGAGACGTGCTCATTGTGGGATCTAGATGGATGGGCAGGATTGAGGAGGCCAAAAGGGCATTGTGCCGCTGAAGCTTGGAGACTCAGCGCAGGCGGACTTGAACCGCCTCAGTCAAGCGTGGCGGTCAGTTCGTGCCGTCCGGTACAAACACATAACCGATACCCCAGACCGTTTGGATAAAGCGTGGCACAGCGGCATCAACTTCAATCAGCTTGCGCAGGCGTGAGACTTGGACATCGAGGCTTCGGTCAAAGGGCTCGAACTCGCGTCCGCGCGCCATTTGCGCCAGCTTTTCACGCGACAGCGGTTGACGCGGATGGCGCACCAAGGTTTTAAGCATGGCGAATTCACCCGTGGTCAAAGGCAACTCTTCGCCATTTTTGTGCAGCGTCCGTAGCCCCATGTCAAATGAGAAGGGGCCGAACTTGACCAGCTCTTGGTCAGACGAAGGCGCTCCGGGTACTTCTACAGCAGGACGTCGGCGCAGCACCGCATGGATGCGGGCCAACAGTTCGCGCGGGTTAAAAGGCTTGGCGAGGTAGTCGTCTGCGCCAACTTCCAGACCCACGATGCGGTCAACGTCCTCGCCTTTGGCCGTCAGCATGATGATCGGCGTGCGGTCATTGGCTGCGCGTAAGCGCCGGCAGATCGACAAACCATCTTCGCCGGGCATCATGAGGTCGAGCACGATCAAGTCAACGGCATCGCGCATCATGATGCGGTTCAAGGCTTTGCTGTCTTCAGCCAAAATGACTTCAAAGCCTTCTTGGGTCAGGTAGCGGCGCAGCAGATCACGAATGCGTGCATCGTCGTCAAGGACCAAAATTTTGTCGGCGCGGGTGTTGAGTTGGGACATGGTGCTCAAATTTCTATATGTAACAAGGCCAATTCTGAGGGATCAAAAGGCCAGTTGTCGCATTTGTCTGCCACCTCTGACACTTAGTTACAGAAGATATGGAAAGGGTCAAGTTAAGCGCAGAAAAGCCTGCGGCCTCTTTCACGGCAACAGGCTGGTAGCCCCATTTTTCAATGGGAAATGACAACAAGGTCAGAACCGGTACTTCAAACCCACCGAAGTGGTGTTGATGTGATCGCTGCTGCCGGCTAAATTCATGTTCGTCCTATCCCACTCCAGAACTGCTGCAAACTGTCGTGTGATG
This sequence comes from Polaromonas sp., assembly GCA_030654695.1. Taxonomy (GTDB): domain Bacteria; phylum Pseudomonadota; class Gammaproteobacteria; order Burkholderiales; family Burkholderiaceae_C; genus Polaromonas. The sequence continues at coordinate 125,873 of JAURWY010000009.1, read as the reverse complement.
TCGAAGTTCAGGCCTAAGCCATAAGTGGCGCCCCAACCGTTGTCGCTGACGTCACTGCTTACCGTACTTACTTTGGTGCGCGTGTACATGGTCCCCAGCTTGACAAAAGCACCGAACGATTGAGTGAGCGGCATCATGCCGACAGCCTTGACGCTAAAGCCATAGGCCTCGACAGAATTGTCGGGGCGGCGAATTTTGCCAAAGTCAGTCATACCGAGCTCTAAGCCAAAATTCTTGTTCCACAAACCACCTGCATAAATGTCATAGGCCGTGGAGTTATCGCCCAGACGGAGGTCCGTATTGCCACCGTTCAAGCCAATGTACCGCTGCCCTGCAGCCGGAATCCAATTCGAACTCGACAGGCCTGTCGACGAGGAAGCGCTCTGGGCATGAGCTGCAGATCCCATTACCAAAGCGGCAAAAGCTAGCGCAACGGCTGAGAGTGGGCGAATAGATGTGTATTTTTTCACAATAACTCCTTCGGTGAATAGAACGTTTCAGATAACAACTGAATCTCCCATTGTCTTGATGATGCGGGATTGAATGTGTCGGCGGCAGGGGAGATGGCTTGTAGGACAAACCTCCTCATCTGCTTGGCGGTTCGTGTTTCGACGGCCACTGACAGGCCACAATAGGCATATGACCTCCTCCATTCGTTATCTCCCTGGTAGCAGCCCGCTGGTGTTGGACTCGCCGCACAGCGGCACTGACTACCCCGCCGATTTTGCCTATGCCTGTACTTTGCAAGCGCTGCGCAGCGCTGAAGATACGCACGTCGACAAGCTTTACGACTTTGCCCCTGGGCTCGGTGTGCACTGGATTGAGGCGATGTTCCCGCGCAGCTACTTGGATGCGAACCGCGACATCACTGAAATCGACGTCAGTTTGCTGGATGCGCCGTGGCCGCACCCTGTTGCGACCGACCCTAAAACTCTCTCTAAAGTCAGGCTCGGCAAGGGCTTGATCTGGCGCACGACGGATGACGGTGTACCACTTTATGATCGAAAATTAACAGTTGCTGAGGTGCAGGCGCGCATCGTGAACTGCTGGCAGCCGTATTACGCGGCGCTGGCTGAGGCGATCGATGCGGCGCATGCCCAACATGGCTACAGCATCCACGTCAACTGCCATTCCATGCCGGCGATCGCGTCCAGTTACGCCACCGAGTTTCCAGGTGAAGCGCATGCTGATTTTGTGATTGGTAACCGCGACCACACGACGTGCAGCCCAGCGCTGGCGCAGCTTGTACGTGATCACCTGAGCAGCCTAGGTTACCAAGTCTCGTTGAACCATCCTTACAAAGGTGTCGAGCTGGTGCGCCGTTTTGGCGCGCCAGAGCAAGACCGGCACAGCGTTCAGGTGGAAGTCAATCGCAAGCTCTACATGGACGAGAAAACCTTCGAGTTGAACGCTGGTTATGCGCCACTCAAGGCTCATTTGCGTTCCTTGGTGGACGTGCTGCGAAATACCGATCCGCGGCAGCTTTAAGCTCAGCAGTCGAACAAAATCAAGAAAACCAAGGACAGTGATGGAACAGGTCGACACAGTGGTGATCGGTGCGGGTGTGGTCGGCTTAGCTGTGGCTAGAGCGCTGGCTTTACAAGGCCGCGAAGTGTGGCTGTTAGAGGCTGAGAATGCCATTGGCACGGGCACCAGTTCGCGCAACAGCGAGGTGATTCACGCCGGTATTTATTACCCGCAGGGATCACTTAAAGCGCGGCTGTGCGTTGATGGTAAAAACCAACTCTACGCCTACGCCGTTGAGCGCGGCATCGGGCACAACCGCTGCGGCAAGCTGATCGTCGCCACGCATCCGGCGCAAGTGCCGCAGCTGCAAGCCATCATCGCCAAAGCCGCCGCCAATGGCGTGCCTGACTTGGTGTTGCTGACGCGTGAAGAAGCGCAAGCACTGGAGCCCCAACTGAATTGCGTCGCCGCCGTGCTGTCGCCCAGTACCGGCATTGTTGACAGCCACGCCTTCATGCTGGCTTTGCAGGGCGACTTAGAAAACGCCGGCGGTCTGGTGGCGCTGAATTCGCCCGTGGCCTCGGCCAACTGCGGCGACGATCGCATCACCATCGTGACGCAAGACGGTACTGAGTTGCAAACCTCCTTGCTGATCAATGCGGCGGGCCTGCATGCTCAGTCGCTGGCGCGACGTTTCACCGGTCTGGATGTCGGCCAAGTGCCGCCCAGCCATTACGCCAAGGGCAATTACTTCACGCTGGCTGGTCGCTCACCGTTTGATCGGCTGATTTATCCGGTGCCTGAAGCTGCCGGTTTGGGGGTTCACCTGACGCTGGACTTGGGCGGTCAGGCCAAGTTTGGCCCGGACGTCGAGTGGGTTAATTCGCCGGATGATCTGGTGGTGGATACGGCGCGTGGCGAGGCTTTTTACGCCGAGGTGCGCAAGTACTGGCCGGGTCTGCAAGATGGCGCGCTCACAGCAGGTTACGCCGGCATTCGGCCCAAAATCCAAGGCCCCGAAGAAGCTGCGCGGGACTTCCTGATTCAGGGCCAGTCGGAGCACGGCATCCAAGGCCTGATCAATCTGTTCGGCATTGAATCGCCGGGCCTGACCAGCGCACTGGCGCTGGGCGCATATGTGGCGCAGATGGCGAGTATTCAGTCACCCAAGCCGAGCGCCACATAAACCCTGAGCGCCGCATACGCGTCATTGGCGGCATAGCTCAATTGCGACGAAGACAGCTCGGGCTTGGCCCAATTCGAAGTGGTGGCTTTGCGGGACTTGAGAAAGCGCTGGTTGAACATCAGCGCCACAGCGCCGCGCACACCCATGTCTTTGCGGTAACCGCGTTGGTTGAAAACCATGTTCAGGTCGAGCACCCCTTGCAAGTCAACGCCTAGTTTGCTGACAATGCGGCGGCGGTCATCACCCAGACCAAAGCCGGCCTTGGTGATGCTCGGCGACTCTAACAACTGCGCCAATGCTTGTCGGCAGCCAGCGTCAGTCAGCTGAAAAATATAGCCTTGGTCGACGGTGGCCAGTTGCACGATGTGCGGCCCGTCCGAGACTTCATTCCGCTCGAAAGTGGGTTTTGACTCTGTGTCGAAACCCAGCACGCGGGCACCCATCAGCACTTGCAGGGCTTGCTGCGCATGGGCCGCCGTGTTCACCAGTTGGATTTGATTCAGGCCCAAACCGGTGAAGGGATCTAGCAGGGCGATGGCTTCCTTGTCGGGCGTGGCGAGGCGTTCGTTCATGGGGCAGGGCGGCGTGGGCCGCTGGTTTTCAAAAGAAGATAAGACGGGGCTAGCGTATAGGCGAAAATAAGCACCTAGCTTACAGCGCGTTGCACTTCAGCGCGCAGCCTGACCGGCGTGGCTTTTCAGCCGACGACCCTCACGACAGACTTCACGGAACAAAACCCGCATGGCCACCGCACAAAGCATCACCACCGACGACTACAAACTCTTCCCGTCGCCGCGCAACTTGCACAGGTTGATTTTTGAGCACGAAGTTTTTGTGCCTTATCCCTACATGCTGATCGACATGGAGAGCTATTACCTCAAAGGTAAATTCAGTTTGTTCGCCGCCTGCCGCCTCAAGGATAACAAGATGGGTCAACTGGTGACGCTGGAGCTGCCGGAAGATGAAGCCAAGTTCAAGCTCAAGTTCGTGCCGGATTGACCGGCGCTTGGCTGTTTTGCTGAATCGCTATCGCAGCCTCTCTCACCAGACCCGGCCCCTTGTAAATCAGTCCGGTGTAAATCTGAACCACATCGGCACCGGCCTTGATTTTTGAGACGGCATCGGCGCCGCTCATGACACCGCCCACACCGATGATGGGAAAACCAGCGCCCAACGCTGAGCGCAATTGGCGAATCACGCGGTTGCTAGCATCCAGCACCGGTGACCCGCTCAGACCACCGGCCTCGTCTGCATGGGCCATACCCTTGACGGCATCGCGGCTGAGCGTGGTGTTGGTGGCCACCACGCCGTCCATGGCGTGACGCTTCAAGGTTGCGGCAATCACCTCAATCTGCGCCTCGTCCAAGTCCGGCGCGATTTTCACAAAGATAGGCACTGCCTTACCGTGTTCAAGTGCGAGGGTGTCACGGCGCTTTGCAATCGCGTCCAGCAAGGCATCCAGTGCTTCGTCGCTTTGCAAAGCGCGCAGGTTTTTGGTGTTTGGGCTGGAAATGTTGACAGTCACGTAATCGGCATGCTGGTAGACGCCGTCTAGGCAAATCAGGTAATCATCGACTGCATTTTCAATCGGTGTCACCGCGTTTTTACCAATGTTCAACCCCAGCAGCAAGGGCTGCTTGCCGCTGGTTTGTTGCCGAAAAGTCGATGCGCGAACGTTGCGCAAAAAGGTCTCCAACCCTTCGTTGTTGAAACCCAATCGGTTGATCAGTGCGTTCGCCTCAGGCAGCCGAAACATGCGCGGTTTCGGGTTGCCTGCTTGCGGTTTCGGCGTGACAGTGCCGACTTCGACAAAACCAAAACCCATGGCGGCCAGGCCGTCAATGCAGCGGGCGTTTTTGTCAAGGCCCGCAGCCATACCAACACGGTTGGGGAAAGTCAGCCCTGCGAGCTGGATCGGATCATCAATCCGGCCAGCGCAATAAGCCATCTTCAGGGGCGTGTGCTGCGTGCGCGCCAGTGCGGCCAAGGTCAGGTCGTGAGCTGTTTCTGGGTCCAAGCCAAATAAAAAAGGGCGGGCCAGAGCGTAGGGGAGCAGGGACATTGGATAATTCAAGGCTGGATGACAAGGCAGCGACACGTTTGGCGGGCAAGACCCGGGGCGTGGGCAAGAGTGCTGATTGTCGCAAAAAACCACTCCCTTTTTGAAGCCTCAGCCTACCGCACACCCATGACACAAGATGAATTAAAAACCCTCGTCGGCCAAGCCGCCTTGCACTACATCAAGCCCGGCATGCTGGTCGGCGTCGGGACTGGATCGACCGTCAACAAGTTCATCGATGCGCTGGCCACGGTCAAGCACACCATTGCCGGAGCGGTGTCGAGCTCCATCGCCTCGACAGAACGGCTGCAGGCTTTGGGTATCAAAGTCTTTGAGGCGACCGACGTCGAGGAGCTTGATGTGTACGTTGACGGAGCCGACGAAATAGACCACGCCGGCAACATGATCAAAGGCGGTGGCGCGGCACTCACCTGCGAAAAAATTGTCGCCGCACAGTCGCGCCAGTTCATCTGCATTGCCGACGACAGCAAGCTGGTGACCACTCTTGGCATATTTCCGTTGCCAGTTGAAGTGATCCCCATGTCGGCCCAGCGCATCGCCTTGCAGTTTGCCGGCATGGGCGGTAGCGCCACGCTGCGACTCAAGCAGGGTGTGCCGCTGGTCACTGACAACGGCCAATATATTTTGGATGTCACTGGGTTGCAAATTTTGGAGCCGCGGGCCTTTGAGCTGCAGGTCAGCCAATGGCCGGGTGTGGTGACGGTGGGGGTGTTTTCTTTTCAAAAAGCGCATGTGTGTTTGCTGGGCACCAAAGACGGCGTTAAGACGCTGGTTTTTTAAACCCCGCCACCGCTGTGCTGCGCCCATGATCAAGCCCTTTCAAACTGTCAAACCCAACCTTGGCCTGTCGGAGCAGGTGGCGCAAGCCTTGTCCGCGCAGATCAGCGCCGGGCAGCCGGCAGCGGGCGAGAAGCTGGCCACCGAAACCGTATTGGCCCAACAGTTTGGTGTCAGCCGGACCGTGGTCCGTGAAGCAGTTTCACGGCTTAAATCTTTGGGACTGCTGGAGTCGCGACAGGGCAGTGGCGTGTTTGTTAGAACGGCTGGTTTTTCTCCGCTTAACTTTGACGCCCGTTTGGCGGTCTCGCGGCAAGCGGTGATTCAGATGGTTGAAGTCAGGCGCGGGCTCGAGGCTGAAGTCGCCGCTTTGGCGGCTGAGCGACGCAGCGCTGCAGACTTACTGCGCATTCGCCAATGCATGAACGCCTTGGCCGAAGCGGTGCTGGCTGGCGGCGATGGTGCAGAAGAAGATGTGAACTTTCACCGGGCCATTGCAGACGCTGCGCAAAATCCCTTTTTAATCAGCACCTTGGACTACCTGCGGCAGTTTTTGCGCGGTGTGACCCGCGTGACACGCGCCAACGAAGCGCGCCGCAGTGACTTTGCGCGGCACGTCAAAAATGAACACGAAGCGATCACCAGCGCCATCGAAGCCGCCGACCCAGCCCGTGCCCGCCGCGCCGCTGCAACGCACATGAACAACGCCATCAAGCGCATTGAGCAGGCTGATCCGGCGTTTTGGCAGCAAGAGGGTGTGCAATTGGCCAGCGCTTTGGTGTCCGGGGTTGTTCGGCCCTGAGTCGCGGCAATCCAGCGCCTTCTTTCGGGTAAACCCCGTGCGCTAGACCAGTGCACTATTTGTATGATGACCTTACAAATAAAGGAGCGAGCCATGACTTTCAAACACAACACCCATATTCAATCCGAGCCCCAAGCCAAACCGATCAGCCGCCGCCAGTCACTGGTGCTGGGTGCCGCTCTCATGAGCAGCGGTTTGGCGATGCCTGCTTTGGCGCAGGCTTGGCCCACCCGGCCGATTCGCCTTGTGGTGCCGTTTCCGCCCGGTGGTTTGATTGATGTGATGGCCCGGTTAGTGGCGCCGCGGCTAAGCCAAGAATTGGGTCAAGCGGTGGTGATCGACAACAAGCCTGGTGCTGGCGGCAACATCGGTGCGGCAGAAGTCGCCCGCGCCCCGGCCGATGGCTACACCTTGCTGATGGCTTCGCCGCCGCTGACCATCAGCCCCGCGCTGTACGCCAGCTTGCCGTACAAGCCAGAGCAGATCAGCGCTGTTGGCCTGCTGGGCCGTGTGCCCAACGTGTTGCTTGTGAGTCCTAAAAGCGGCATCAACTCGGTGGCTGACTTGATCCAGCGTGCCAAGAGCCAGCCGGCCAAACTCAACTACGCCTCGAACGGCAACGGCACCTCGTTGCACCTGAGCGCTGAATTGTTCAAGAGCACTACCGGCACCTTCATCACGCACATTCCGTACCGCGGTGCCGCCGCCGCCGTGACCGGTTTGATGGCCGGCGAAGTGGACATGATGTTTGAGAACTTGCCCTCGGTGATGGGGCAAATTCAGGGTAACGCCGTCAAGGCTTTGGCGGTGACAACGCGTCAGCGCAGCAAAGCCTTGCCCGACGTGCCGACGCTGGCTGAGCTTGGTTTGAAAGACTTTGACGTGAGTGCCTGGTTTGGACTCGCCGCCCCTGCGGGCTTGCCGGCTGCGCTGGTGGCCAGCTTGGAACAAGCGCTGCAAAAGATCATGCGCGATCCGGAAGTCCTCCGCGTCATGGAGTCGCGCGGCGCAGATGCCGGCTTTATGGGCGCAGTTCCCATGACCGCATTCATGGTCGCTGACGCGGCCAAATGGAAGCGTGTGGCTGACTTCGCAAAAATCACGCTTGGTTAAGTCTGACAACCTGAAAACCGGACAATAAGGACAACTGTATGACGATCACTGCGGGCCTGATCGGCCTTGGCGCCATGGGCCATGGCATGGCGCAATCGCTCAGGCGCGCTGGTTACTTGGTGCATGTTTATGACGTGCGTCCCGAGGCGGCTCAGGCTTTTGCCAATGAAGGTGGCGTGGCCGCTGGCTCTCCTGCTGAACTGGCAGCCGCTTGTGATGTGGTGGTCTCCGTGGTGGTCAACGCTGCGCAGACTGAAAGCGTGTTGTTCGGTCCCAAAGGTTGCGCAGCAGCCATGAAACCCGGCAGTGTTTTTGTGATGTGCTCAACCGTCGAACCGAACTGGTCGGTGGCACTTGAAAAACGCCTGAACGACTTAGGCTTGCTCTACATTGACGCGCCGATTTCCGGCGGTGCCGCCAAGGCGGCCAGCGGCCAGATGACGATGATGACCGCAGGCGCAGATGCCGCTTATGCCATCGCCGAACCCTTGCTTAAGGCCATGGCCGCCAAGGTCTACAAACTGGGCAACCAAGCGGGCGCTGGCAGCAAAGTGAAGATCATCAACCAGCTGTTGGCGGGTGTGCACATTGCCGCTGCAGCTGAAGCCATGGCGCTGGGCCTGCGTGAAGGTGTTGACCCGGACGCCTTGTACGAGGTCATTACCCACAGCGCCGGTAACAGCTGGATGTTTGAAAACCGCATGGCCCATGTGCTGGCGGCAGACTACACACCGCTGTCGGCAGTGGATATTTTTGTGAAAGACTTGGGGCTGGTGCTCGACATGGCCCGCAGCAGTAAGTTTCCGCTGCCGCTGTCTGCCACAGCGCACCAAATGTTCATGCAGGCGTCGACAGCTGGTTTTGGCCGCGAAGATGACAGCGCTGTGATTAAAATTTTCCCTGGAATTGAATTGCCGAAAGCCAAAGAATGACCGCCGCAGCGCCGGGCCCCCCCAAGCAAGGCACGGCCCCCTCGGGGGGCAGCGAACCACACAAAGTGGGAAGCGTGGGGGCACTAAAAATTAAGCTCGGTTGCATTGCCGACGACTTCACGGGTGCCACTGATTTGGCCAACAACTTGGTTCGCGCAGGCATGCGCGTGGTGCAAACCATTGGCGTGCCGACCAGTCCTTTAGGTGCAGAGGTTGATGCAGTTGTAGTCGCTTTAAAGTCACGCACCGTGTCGCCCGCCGAAGCCGTCAGTCAGTCGCTGGCAGCGCTTGCATGGTTGCAAGCCCAAGGTGCGCAGCAGATTTATTTCAAATATTGCTCCACCTTTGACAGCACGGCCCAAGGCAATATCGGCCCGGTGACCGAGGCACTGATGGACGCGTTGGGTATTGACTTCACCATCGCCACGCCGGCCTTTCCGGACAACAAGCGGACGGTCTTCAAGGGCTACCTGTTTGTCGGCGATGTGCTGTTGAATGAAAGCGGCATGCAGAACCATCCGCTGACGCCAATGACCGATCCAAATCTGGTGCGCGTCATGCAGTCGCAGACGCGGCGCAAGGTCGGCCTGATCGACCATCAAGTGGTCGCGCAAGGCGAGGCCGCCATCCGCGAACGGATTCAACAATTGTGCGTTGACGGTGTCGGTGTGGCCGTTGTGGACGCAGTCTCCAACGACGATTTGCGGCGCATGGGCCCGGCCTTGAAAGACCTGGCTTTGGTTACTGCCGGCTCGGGTGTGGCGATTGGGCTGCCAGCTAATTTCGGCTTGCTGCCTTCTGGCCAATCTGGGCAGTTGCCACCTGCCAGTGGCCTGCAAGCGGTGGTGTCTGGCAGTTGTTCTTTGGCGACGTTACGGCAGGTTGCGCAGTTTCGCAGCACCGGTCGCCCGGCCTTTGTGGTCGATGCGCTGCGCTTGGCCGCTGGCGATGATGTTGTTGCCGAGGCCTTGGCTTGGGCTGCACCGCTGCTGTCAGGCGGCCCAGTGCTGGTGTATTCCACTGCGGAAACCCAAGCCATCAAGAACGTGCAAGGCTTGTTGGGCGTTGAAGACGCCGGCTTGCTGGTTGAGCGCTGCATGGCCAGCATCGTGCTGGGGTTGGTGCAACTGGGTGTGCGGCAATTGGTGGTGGCTGGTGGTGAAACGTCGGGTGCTTGCGTGCAGGCCCTTGGTATCACGCAAATGCAAATTGGACCGCAAATTGACCCTGGCGTGCCGTGGTGTCACGCCCTCAGTGCGTTGGCTCCTGATGGTTTGCACTTGACGCTCAAATCAGGCAACTTCGGTTCTGATGACTTCTTCCGCAAATCCTTCACGATACTTTCCTCTGAAAGACCACGATGAGTAGCGCAGAGACTATCGCTCGTGAAGAAATTTGCCGGGTGGGCAAAAGTTTGTTTGAACGTGGCTATGTGCACGCCACTGCCGGCAACATCAGCGTGCAACTTGAAGACGGATTTCTCATCACGCCGACCGATGCTTGCTTGGGGTTTCTGGATCCGGCCCGCCTTGCCAAATTGGATATGAGTGGCCAGCAAATCAGCGGCGAAAAAGCCAGCAAAACTATTGCTTTGCACCGCAGCATCTATGCCGCAACCGCACCATTTGTGTTGGCTGCGCGCTGCATTGTTCACACCCACAGCACGCATTGCGTGGCGCTCATCTTGCAGCATTCGTACAAGGCCGAGGCAGAGTTGCTGCCGCCTGTCACGCCCTATTTTGTGATGAAAGTCGGCCATGTGCCGCTGATCGCTTATCACCGCCCCGGTGACCCAGCGGCGGCAGCTCTCGTCAGCCAAACAATCCATCGTTATGGTCAACGCGGCACGCCGATTCGTGCGCTCATGTTGGATCGGCTCGGGCCGAATGTCTGGCATGAGAGCCCGGCCGCCGCCATGGCCACGCTGGAAGAGTTGGAAGAGACAGCAAAGTTGATGCTGACCTGCAAGCCACCGCCCAAGCCTTTGAGTGACGCGCAGATAGATGAATTGCGCCAAACGTTCAACGCCATCTGGTGAGCGCTAAATAAATTAATCCAAGCCTTTTTGAACCATGCCTAAATTTGCCGCCAACCTCACCATGATGTACCCAGAGTTGCCTTTTTTGGAGCGCTTTGAAGCAGCTGCCAAAGACGGCTTTCAAGCGGTGGAGTACTTATTTCCCTATGCTTACAGCCCGCAAGAATTGGCGGCCAGACTGCAAGGCAACGGCTTGAAGCAGGTGCTTTTCAATGCACCCCCGGGCGGCACCGATGCAGCCAGCATCGCCTATGCGTGGGACAAAGCCGGTGACCGAGGCACGGCGGCGGTGGCCGGGCGTGAGGCTGAATTTCGTGTCGGTGTGCAGATGGCGCTGGACTATGCCGACGTGCTTGATTGCCCAAGAATTCACGTCATGGCCGGCCTACTGCTTGATGGTCAGTTGCGAGACGCATTGCAGCCTTTGTATGTGGCTAACTTGCAGTGGGCTGCAGCCCAAGCCGCCGCGCGTGGCCGCGACATCTTGATCGAGCCGATCAACACCCGCGATGTGCCGCGTTTTTTCTTGAATCGACAAGACCATGCGCATGAGGTGGTGGCCGCCGTCGGTGCCAACAATCTCAAAGTGCAAATGGACCTGTACCACTGCCAGATTGTCGAAGGCGACGTTGCCATGAAAATCCGCCAATACCTGCCGACAGGCGCGGTGGGGCATTTTCAAATTGCTGGTGTGCCAGAGCGCCACGAACCCGACATGGGCGAGCTGAATTACGACTATTTGTTCAAGGTCATCGATGAAGTGTCCGCCGCTTGCGGATGGGACGGCTGGGTCGGCTGCGAATACCGCCCTCTGAAGGGCGGTCAGCCCGGCGGAACCAGTGCCGGGCTGGGTTGGATGCGGCGTTAAGCCATCCCTTGGTGCCGGAGCAGCGCATCAATCGAAGGCTCGCGCCCACGGAAGGCTTTGAACGATTCCATCGCGGGCCGGCTGCCACCAGCTTCTAAGATCGCCTCGCGGTATTTACGACCAGTCTCAACGTTGACGGTGCCAACACCCTTAGAGGCATCGTTGGCCGCAGCGTCAGCAGCTGATTCTTCAAAGGCCGCGTACGCATCAGCAGACAACACTTCGGCCCACTTGTAGCTGTAATACCCAGCGGCATAGCCACCTGAAAAAATGTGGCTGAAGGTGTGTGCCGGACGGCTGTAGGGCGGCGCCTGAATCACGGCGACTTCAGCGCGGACATCGGCCAGCAGCGACATGACATCTTTGCTCGGATTTTCTTCGGTGTGCAGCAGCATGTCGAACAGTGAGAACTCCACTTGGCGCAGCGTCTGCATGCCGCTTTGGAAGTTTTTCGCCGCTTTCATCTTGTCGAAAAGTGCGCGCGGCAATGCTTCGCCAGTGTCCACGTGGGCGGTCATGTGCTTGAGCACATCCCATTCCCAGCAGAAGTTTTCCATGAACTGACTTGGCAACTCGACAGCATCCCATTCAACACCGCTGATGCCGGAGACATCGCGCTCGTTGACTTGCGTCAGCATGTGGTGCAAGCCGTGGCCGAATTCGTGGAACAGCGTGGTCACGTCGTCATGCGTGAGCAGGGCGGGTTTGCCGGCCACACCGTCTGCAAAGTTGCAGACCAGATGCGCGACCGGTGTTTGCAACTGGCCGGTGTCTGGGCGTAACCAGCGGGCGCGCACATCGTCCATCCAAGCACCACCGCGTTTGCCGGTGCGAGCTGGTTGGTCTAAGTAAAACTGGCCTACCAGTTGACCGGCGCGCTCAATCCGGTAGAACTCGACGCCCGGTTTCCAGACTGGCGCGGTGTCTTTAGACAAGCTGACTTCAAAGAGTGTTTCGACAATCTTGAAGAGGCCGTCCAACACCTTGGGCGCGGTGAAATATTGTTTGACTTCTTGTTCGCTGAAGGCGTAGCGCTCTTCCTTGAGCTTCTCGCCGATGTAGGCGTAGTCCCAAGGTTGCGGGTTAGTCAGGTTCAAGTGCTCGGCGGCAAAAGCACGCAGGTCAGCCACATCTTTTTCGGCATAAGGCCGGGCGCGTTGGGCGAGGTCGCGCAAAAAGGTAATCACTTGCGTTGGCGACTCGGCCATTTTGGGCACGACCGAAACTTCACCAAAATTGCGGTAACCCAGCAGCTGCGACTCTTCGAGTCGCAAGGCCAGAATTTCTTTCATGATGGCGCTGTTGTCAAAGCTGCTGTGTTCGGCTGGCGCTTGGTCGCTGGCGCGCGTGTTGTAGGCGCGGTAGAGCTTTTCGCGCAGGGCGCTGCTCTTGGCAAATTGCATCACCGGCAAATAGCTCGGCATTTTCAGCGTGAGTTTGTAGCCGTCTTGGCCTTCGGCCAGCGCTTGAGCGTGGGCTGACGCCTGCACGTCGGCCGGTACGCCGTCAAGTTCGTCGGCACCGGCGTAATAAGAAAAAGCCTCGGTCGAGTCAAGCGCGTTTTCACTGAACTTTTGGCTCAACTCGGCTTGCCGCTCCTGAATTTGCGCAAAGCGCACGCGTGCCGTGCCTTCAAGCTCGGCGCCTGACAGCACAAAGTTGCGAACCGCATTTTTGTGCGCTTGGCGTTGCTCGGTGTTGAGTGTGTTGACGTCGATGGCTTTGTACTTGGCGTACAAGCGTTCATCCGCACCCAGTCGCGTCCAGAACTCGGTCACGCGTGGCAACGCAGCGTTGTAGGCGGCGCGCAGTTCGGGCGTGTCGGCCACGCTGTTGAGGTGACTCACAGCGCCCCAAGCGCTGCTGAGCTTTTCAGTCGCGACGTCGAGCACCCGAGCGATCTCAGGCCAGCTGGCCGGAAACGCGTCTTGGGTCACCTCGCTCAATGCTGTCTCAGTGCGAGCCAGCAATTCATCCATGGCCGGGCTGACATGCTCGGGCTGGATTTGGTCAAAAAGAGGAAGCGGGGAATTAGCGAGCAGTGGATTGGTCATTAGATTAGCTATGGGCGATTCACGCAAACTAAAGCCCCGAAAGGACTCAAAGGCAGGATCAGTCCTGGGCGGACTTCTTGGCGCTGCGTTGTTTTGGCTTCTTGGCGCGACGAACGTTGCCGCCCGGCGTCAAGCGTTGGTTGCCTAGAACGCGCAGGGTTTTGACTTCTGGGCGCTGGCCGTAGCGGCTGCTGTTTTTCAGTACTTTGACGTCGCGCGGGCCGGCCATGCGGTCTTCGCTGACTTTCTTTTCCTTTGGAATCGCCGTGCGAAAGAGCACCAGCAACTTGCCAATGTGCTGAATCGGCGCCGCATTGAGTTCATCGGCCAAGGTCTGAAACATGTTTTCGCGGCCAGGCCGGTCGTCTGACAGAACACGGATTTTGATCAGGCCGTGGGCATTGAGTGCGCCATCGATTTCTTTCTTGACGCCGTCGGTCAAGCCGTCGGAACCAATCATGACGACCGGGTTGAGGTGGTGCGCATCAGCGCGGTGATCTTTGCGCTGGGCAGGGGTGAGGATTATTTTGGCCATGTGCTAATTATCGACGCAACGGCCACGGCCGTGGCGCGGGACCCATCGGCGAGGGACAATAGCGCTATGAAAGTCAAGACTCAAAGCAAGAAGGTGAACAAGGCGTGGTTGAACGACCACGTCAACGACACCTATGTGAAACTGGCCAAACAAGAGGGTTATCGCGCCCGGGCCGCCTACAAAATCAAGGAAATTGACGACACCCTCGGGCTCATCAAACCCGGCTATTGCGTGGTCGACTTGGGCAGCACGCCTGGGGCGTGGAGCCAGTACGTCAGGCGCAAAATGTCGCCGGTGGGTGCGGCGGTGGGTGAGCTGAATGGCCGCATCATTGCGTTGGACCTGCTGCCGATGGAGCCGGTCGAGGGTGTTGTTTTCATTCAGGGTGACTTTCGCGAGGACGCGGTGCTCAGTCAACTGGAGCAAGCGCTGGACCAGACTCGCAAGGTGGATGTGGTGATCTCGGACATGGCGCCCAATCTTTCAGGCATTGGCGCTGCAGACGCCGCCCGTATCTCGCATTTAGTGGAGTTGGCGGTTGAGTTTTCGCAAAAACACCTGAAGTCTGATGGCGCGCTGGTGGTCAAGCTGTTCCACGGCGATGGTTACAGTGACTTGGTCAAGCTCTTTAAATCAGTGTTTCGGGTTGTTAAACCGATCAAGCCCAAGGCCTCCCGGCCGGGCTCTTCGGAAACTTTTTTGATTGGCATGGGTCTCAAAAATGCGGTAGCGCAAGCTACTTTGGCTGCCTGATCTGGCGCTAAATCCGGAGTAACCCGCTTTCGCCAAGGGGCAGAAGTGCTCCGTTCGTCGCAGCGGGGCTCTTGAAACCCTTAAAATAAGTCATATCTGCATTTCTGTTCTAACAACGGAGTACTCCTTGAACAATCAGTGGTTTTCTAAAATTGCGGTTTGGCTGGTGATTGCCATGGTGCTGTTCACCGTGTTCAAGCAATTTGACACGCGTGCAGGCGCCAGCTCAAACTACCTAGGCTACTCGGATTTCTTGGAAGAAGTTCGTGGCAAGCGAATCAAATCGGCCACGATCGCTGAAGGTCAGGGCGGCACAGAGATCGCTGCTGTGACGATGGATGACCGCCGGATTCGCACCACCGCCACCTATTTGGACCGCGGTTTGATCGGTGACCTGATCGCCAACGACGTCAAGTTCGATGTGAAGCCACGCGAAGAAGGCTCTTTGCTCATGACGCTGCTCGTGAGTTGGGGCCCGATGCTGCTGCTGATCGGCGTTTGGGTGTATTTCATGCGCCAGATGCAGGGCGGCGGCAAGGGCGGAGCTTTCAGTTTCGGCAAAAGCAAAGCCCGCTTGACGGACGAGGCCAACAACACGGTGACCTTTGCAGATGTCGCCGGTTGCGACGAAGCCAAAGAAGAAGTCAAGGAAATTGTTGATTTCCTGAAAGACCCCTCTAAGTTCCAAAAACTCGGTGGACGCATTCCGCGCGGCCTCTTGCTGGTCGGCCCTCCGGGCACGGGTAAAACCTTGCTTGCCAAAGGCATCGCCGGCGAAGCCAAAGTTCCTTTCTTCTCAATTTCTGGTTCTGATTTCGTTGAAATGTTTGTCGGGGTGGGTGCTTCCCGCGTTCGTGACATGTTCGAGAACGCCAAGAAAAACGCACCCTGCATTATTTTCATTGACGAGATTGACGCCGTCGGTCGCCAGCGCGGCGCAGGCTTGGGTGGTGGCAATGACGAGCGTGAACAGACCCTGAACCAGATGCTGGTCGAGATGGACGGTTTTGAAACCAATGTCGGCGTGATCGTGGTGGCTGCCACCAACCGTCCCGACATTCTGGATGCGGCTTTGTTGCGCCCAGGCCGTTTTGACCGTCAGGTCTATGTGACGCTGCCCGACATTCGCGGCCGTGAACAGATTCTCAATGTGCACATGCGCAAAGTGCCGTTGGGCCAAGACGTCAACGCCAGCATCATCGCCCGTGGTACCCCCGGTATGTCGGGTGCTGACTTGGCCAACCTCTGCAACGAAGCGGCTTTGATGGCTGCCCGCCGCAGTGCCCGTGTGGTTGAGATGCAAGACTTCGAAAAGGCCAAGGACAAGATCCTGATGGGCCCTGAGCGTAAAAGCATGGTCATGCCTGAAGAAGAGCGTCGCAACACGGCTTATCACGAGTCGGGCCACGCTTTGCTGGGCAAGCTGCTGCCTAAGTGTGATCCAGTTCACAAGGTCACCATCATTCCACGTGGCCGCGCCCTTGGCGTGACCATGAGTTTGCCGGCGCAAGACCGTTACAGCTATGACCGCGAGTACATGCTGAGCCAGATCAGCATGTTGTTCGGTGGCCGAATTGCCGAAGAAGTTTTCATGAACCAGATGACCACTGGTGCCAGCAACGACTTCGAACGCGCGACCTCTATCGCCCGTGACATGGTGACCCGCTACGGCATGACCGAGGCCTTGGGCCCGATGGTTTACGCTGACAATGAAGGCGAAGTGTTCTTGGGCCGTTCTGTGACCAAGACCACCAACATGAGCGAGCAGACCATGCAAAAGGTCGACTCTGAAGTGCGCCGCATCATTGACCAGCAGTACGCTTTGGCGCGTGGTCTGATTGAAGGCAATCAGGACAAGATGCACGCTATGGCCAAAGCCCTGATGGAATGGGAAACCATTGACGTCGAACAACTCGACGACATCATGGCTGGCCGCGAGCCACGCGCTCCTAAAGATTGGGTTCCGCGCAACCCATCGGTGGGCGGTAGCACCCCGCCTAGCGGCGGAACACCCGCCGTGACGGCTGAGCCGGCACCGACAGTGGCTTGAGTTACTGAAAGAGTGAGTTGACAACCGGGGCTTGGCCCCGGTTTTTCTTGGTCTCTGCATAAGCTGCAGAGCTTCCTACATAGAGTAGCGCGGGAGGTGCGCATGGTGATGAATCTCTTCTGGCAAACCAGCCGTTTTCAGATCGATCTAACCAGACCTCAGGTGATGGGCATCGTCAATGCCACGCCCGATTCTTTTTCCGATGGCGGCACTTATTTTTCCACTCGCAGCCCTTCGAACGTCCTGGCGCATTGCGAGCAGCTCCTCAAAGAAGGTGCTGACATCCTAGACATTGGCGGCGAGTCCACCCGGCCCGGCGCGGTTGCTCTCCCGTTGGATGAAGAACTGGCGCGGGTGCTGCCGGTGGTGCGCCATGCTGTGTCGCTAGGGGTGCCCGTTTCAGTCGACACCTACAAACCTGAACTCATGCAGGCCGTGCTGGACATAGGCGCAGACATCATCAATGACATCTGGGCCTTGCGCAAACCGGGCGCTGTTCCGGTGGTGGCTGGGCACTTCAACTGCGGGGTTTGCCTGATGCACATGTACCGGGAACCACTCACCATGCAAACGGCCCCCATGACTGGCGATGTGGTGCAGCAGGTCCGAGAGTTTTTGCAGTTGGCCGCACAAGGGCTGCAGGGTGCCGGTGTTGATCGCTCTCGCATCGTGCTTGATGTCGGTGTTGGCTTCGGTAAAACGGTGGCGCAAAACTTGTCTATGTTGCAGCGGCAGTTTGAGGTGTTGAATTTGGGTTACCCGCTGTTGGCGGGTTGGTCGCGAAAATCTTCACTGGCGATGCTGTGTGCGGATGAGACTGATGACGTTGACATACAGCCGTCCCCCTTGCCGATTGCCGAGCGCATGGTGCCCAGCATCGCTGCGGCATTGTTGGCGGTTGAGCGTGGCGCGCGGGTGGTTCGGGTGCATGATGTGCGCGAGACGGTACAAGCGCTTAAAGTCTGGACTGCCGCGTCACTTTGAGCCACGTTGGCGTACAAAAAATAACAAGCAGGGCATCGCCCGGGAGTTTTCAGATGAGCAGACAGTATTTCGGTACCGATGGCATTCGCGGCACGGTCGGGCAAGCGCCGATCACGCCAGACTTCGTTTTGCGGCTGGCCCATGCGGTGGGCCGCGTCTTAAAGCAAACCGAAGCGCGCCCGACCGTCTTGATCGGCAAAGACACCCGGATCTCGGGCTACATGCTGGAAAGTGCGCTGGAATCAGGCTTCAATTCGGCCGGTGTCGATGTGGTTTTGCTGGGCCCCTTGCCAACGCCTGGTGTGGCTTACTTGACGCGGACCCAGCGCGCCACACTGGGCGTGGTCATCAGCGCCAGTCACAATGCCTTTGCCGACAACGGCATCAAATTTTTCAGCGCTCACGGCACCAAGTTGTCTGATGCATGGGAAGAGGCTGTGGAGGCGGCATTGGCACAGCCACCGGTTTGGGTTGATTCCGCCAACCTTGGCAAAACGCGGCGGCTCGACGACGCTGCTGGCCGCTATATCGAATTTTGCAAAAGCACTTTCGCCCATGACCTAACCCTAAAGGGTCTGAAGATCGTCGTCGATGCGGCGCATGGTGCCGCTTATCAAGTGGCGCCGGAAGTTTTTCACGAACTGGGCGCCGACATCGTTTGCATCGGCTGTGCGCCAGACGGCCTGAACATCAACCACGAGGTCGGCGCAACACACCCGGAGGCTCTGATTGAAGCAGTCAAGGCGAACGGTGCCGACTACGGCGTGGCACTTGATGGCGACGCAGACCGTTTGCAATTGGTGGATGCGAATGGCCGGCTTTTCAATGGTGACGAAGTTTTGTTTTTGATGGTCAGCGAGCGCTTGGCCCGGGGTGAAGTGGTCACCGGCGCGGTTGGTACCTTGATGACTAATTTAGCCGTCGAAGTGGCTCTGAAGGCGCGCGGCGTGCAGTTTGTGCGCGCCAAGGTGGGTGACCGTTATGTGCTCGAAGAGCTCGAAAAAAATGGCTGGCTGCTGGGCGGTGAAGGCTCTGGCCATTTGCTGGCGCTCGACAAGCACACCACCGGCGATGGTTTGATCAGCGCGTTGCAAGTACTGCAAGCGTGCGTGCGCAGTGGCAAACCGTTGGCCGCGTTGTTGGCTGACGTGACCTTGTTCCCACAAGTGCTGCTCAATGTGCGCTTGCGGCCGGGTCAAGACTGGAAGTCGAGTTTGGCCCTGCAAGCGGAGAGCAAAGCCGTTGAGGCGGAACTAGGCGAAACGGGGCGCATTTTGATTCGGGCCAGCGGCACCGAGCCATTGCTGCGCATCATGGTTGAAGCCCGTGACGCTGAGCAAGCCAAGAGTTGTGCCGAGCGCTTGTTGGCGGCGGTGCAGCTAGCTTGATTTAAGCAATCAAGAAGCGACTCATGTGTCAAGCGGCCGCTTGCAGCCCGTTGCTGAAATGGGTCTGCATGGCTTGTGCCGAAGCCTTCACATCGCGGGCCATCAGGGCATTCATGATGGCTTGGTGTTCGGCGAGGGACTCTTGAATACGACCGCTTTTCAGCAGTGAGTTATGCCGGTTCAGCTTCATGACTTTGCGCAGGTCGGCGACCATCTGGTCACGCCAGCGGTTGTCGGCTATTTCCAGCAGTCGCATGTGAAAGCGCTCATTGATCTGGAAAAACTTTTCACGGTTGCTGACTGATTTTTCGAGCTCGCGGTGCAGTGTCTGCAATTCTTTCAGCTGCGCGTCAGTCGCCTGGGCGGCCACCACGCCCGCCGCATCGCTTTCGAGCAAGGCGAGCAAGTGGTACACATCTGTCAGGTCGCGCTCGGAGACTTCGGTCACATAGGCCCCGCGCCTGAGCTTCATCGTCACCAAACCCTCGGTTGCGAGTACCTTCAAGGCTTCACGCAGCGGGGTTCTGCTGATGCCGTATTCCTCGGCCAGTTTGAGCTCATCAATCCAGCTGCCAGGCGTCAGTTCGCGGTTAAAAATACGCTGACGTAAGAGTTCCGCGACTTCTTGGTAGAGTGCGCGTGGGGTCAGTGAGGCAGCGGCCATGGGTCAATTCCTGACGATCTTAATTCTGAATTCATAATTATAAATGATGTAAACTGCCCGGTGTGAAGAATGCCGGCAGTTTGCGCAGACGGTGCGTTGCTGCTCTCCTAAAGACAAGTTAACCTTGGTGCGCCATGAGTCAAAAACCACCTTCAGCCCCTGAATTCAAACCAGCTAGCCTTGAAGATTGGGGCCGAGCAGCTGCCAAGTCGGCACCGGGCGGCGACGTGAACGCCCTCAACTGGAACACACCAGACGGCATCAGCGTCAAGCCGCTCTACACCGCTGAAGACGTCAAAGACTTGCCGTACACCAACACCTTGCCGGGTTTTGAGCCCTTCATCCGCGGCCCACAAGCCACGATGTACGCAGTCAGGCCGTGGACAATTCGGCAGTACGCCGGCTTTTCAACAGCCGAAGAATCCAATGCGTTTTACCGCAAGGCACTGGCGGCCGGCGGGCAGGGCGTTTCGGTGGCGTTTGACTTGGCCACGCACCGCGGCTACGACTCAGACCATCCGCGCGTGACGGGTGACGTCGGCAAGGCTGGCGTGGCGATTGACAGTGTCGAAGACATGAAAATCTTGTTCGACCAAATTCCGCTGGACAAGGTTTCTGTATCGATGACTATGAATGGCGCGGTGTTGCCGGTGTTGGCCGGCTACGTGGTGGCGGCTGAAGAGCAGGGCGTTTCGCAGGCGCAGCTGAGTGGCACCATTCAGAACGACATTCTGAAAGAATTCATGGTGCGCAACACCTACATTTATCCGCCGGCGCCCAGCATTCGCATCATTGGCGACATCATCGAGTACACGGCGCAGCACATGCCGAAGTTCAACTCGATCAGCATCTCGGGTTACCACATGCAAGAAGCCGGTGCGAACCAAGCGCTCGAGCTGGCCTTCACACTCGCTGACGGCAAGGAGTACGTGAAGACCGCTATCGCCAAAGGTTTGGACGTCGACGGCTTTGCCGGCCGGCTGAGTTTTTTCTGGGCCATCGGCATGAACTTCTACTTAGAAGTTGCCAAGATGCGTGCGGCGCGTTTGCTGTGGTGCCGCATCATGAAAGAGTTCAACGCCAAAAGCCCGAAAAGCCTGATGCTGCGCACCCACTGCCAGACCAGCGGCTGGAGCCTGACCGAGCAAGACCCGTACAACAACGTGGTGCGCACCACCATTGAAGCCATGGCCGCTGTCTTCGGTGGCACCCAAAGCCTGCACACCAACAGCTTTGACGAAGCCATTGCGCTGCCGACTGAGTTCTCATCGCGCATCGCGCGCAACACGCAGCTCATCATCCAGGAAGAAACCCATATTCCAAATGTGATCGACCCGTGGGCCGGCAGCTACATGATGGAAAAGTTGACCCAAGACATGGCCGACGCTGCTTGGAAAATCATCGAAGAAGTTGACGCCATGGGCGGCATGACCCAAGCCGTGGACAGCGGCTGGGCCAAGTTGAAAATCGAAGCGGCAGCCGCTGAAAAGCAGGCGCGTATCGACAGCGGCAAGGACGTCATCGTTGGCGTCAACAAATACAAACTCAAAACCGAAGACGCGATTGAAACCCGCGACATCGACAACGTGGCCGTGCGCGACGGGCAGATCACGCGCCTGAAAGCGATCAAGGCCAAGCGCGACGATGCCGCTGTACTGGCCGCGCTGGACGCGTTGACAGTCGCAGCAGAACGCAACAGCGGCAATCTGCTAGACCTCAGCATCCAAGCGGTGCGACTGCGCGCCACTGTGGGCGAAGTCAGCGACGCGCTGGAAAAAGTTTACGGCCGCCACCGCGCCGACACGCAAAAGGTGACCGGTGTGTACGCTGCCGCTTATGACTCGGCCGAAGGCTGGGAAACCCTCAAGGCTGAAATCAACGCCTTTGCTGAAGCAGAAGGCCGTCGGCCCCGCGTGATGATCTCCAAGCTCGGGCAAGACGGCCACGACCGCGGTGCCAAGGTGGTGGCCACGGCATTTGCCGACTTAGGCTTTGACGTTGACATGGGCCCGCTGTTCCAGACACCCGAAGAATGCGCGCGCCAAGCGATTGAAAACGATGTGCATGCAGTCGGTGTCTCAACGCTCGCCGCAGGTCACAAAACACTGGTGCCCGCCATCATCGCGGAGCTGAAAAAGCAGGGCGCTGACGACATCATCGTGTTTGTCGGCGGTGTCATTCCGCGCCAAGATTACGAGATGCTTTACGACGCTGGCGTCAAAGGTATTTACGGTCCCGGCACGCCGATTCCGGCCAGCGCCAAAGATGTGCTGGAGCAGATCAAGGCCTGCCTGAAGTGAGCTCTCCCGTGTTGCTGGCTTCGATTCTGCAGGGCGATGCCGCCGTGCAGCGCCGCGCCATCGCCAAGGCCATCACGCTGCTGGAATCAACGCGGGTCGATCATCGGCTTGAAGCCGACGCCTTGCTGACCACCTTGTTGCCGCACACCGGAAAATCGTTTCGCTTGGGCATCAGCGGTGTGCCGGGCGTCGGTAAATCCACCTTCATTGAAGTCTTGGGTTTGTACCTGATCGCGCAAGGTCACCGGGTGGCGGTGTTGACGATCGACCCTTCCAGCACCGTTTCCGGTGGTTCCATCCTGGGCGACAAAACGCGCATGGAAATGCTGTCGGTTCATGAAAAAGCCTACATCCGGCCCAGTCCCTCCAGCGGAACCTTGGGCGGTGTCGCCGAAAAAACCCGCGAAGCCATGTTGGTCTGCGAAGCCGCCGGCTACGACGTGGTGATTGTCGAGACCGTCGGTGTCGGCCAAAGCGAAACAGCGGTCTCCAACATGACCGATATGTTTGTGTTGATGCAGCTGCCGAATGCGGGTGATGATTTGCAAGCCATCAAAAAAGGCGTGATGGAACTGGCGGACTTGGTCATCATCAACAAAGCCGACATTGACGCCAATGCCGCCATGCGCGCTGAAGCGCAGATCACCTCAGCCATGCGTTTGTTTGGCTTGGTCAACAACGCCATGGGCAAAGCCCAGGCCGAAGCGTTTGACCAGCACTGGCATCCGCAAGTGATGCAACTCAGCGCCCTGCACAACAAGGGTGTCGACGGTTTTTGGACCGCGGTCAGCCGGTTTCGCGAACTGCAAACTGCCAATGGTCGGCTGGCTCTGCGCCGTCAACAGCAATCCCTCGCATGGATGTGGGAACGCATTGACGCCGGGCTCAAGCAAGCTTTTCGACAAGACCCGGCAGTCAGCGCGTTGTTGCCGTCCTTGCTGGAGCAGGTCGCTACAGGCCGCGTGCCGGCGTCGACGGCAGCGCGGCAATTGCTCGCCACCCATGCTGGCACGTCTACTTCCCCACGGCTTTGAATTCAACCCGTCACTGACAGCGTCAAAACTCACCCGTCAATTAAGAAAACAAGAAGGCACACCATGCAGGACATCCTTGAACAACTCGAACAAAAACGCGCTGCTGCCCGCCTCGGCGGTGGTCAAAAGCGCATTGACGCGCAGCACGGCAAAGGCAAGTTAACGGCGCGTGAGCGACTGGAGCTGTTGCTCGACGAGGGGACCTTCGAAGAGTGGGACATGTTTGTTGAGCACCGCTGTAACGACTTTGGCATGCAAGACAACAAGATTCCAGGTGACGGCGTGGTCACCGGCTACGGCATGATCAATGGGCGATTGGTGTTTGTCTTCAGTCAAGACTTCACGGTCTTCGGTGGTGCCCTGTCTGAAGCGCATGCTGAGAAAATTTGTAAAGTCATGGACCAGGCGATGAAGGTCGGCGCACCCGTCATCGGACTGAACGACTCGGGCGGCGCGCGCATCCAGGAAGGCGTCGCGTCACTCGGCGGCTACGCCGACGTCTTTCAGCGCAACGTGATGGCCAGTGGTGTGATTCCTCAAATCAGCATGATCATGGGCCCGTCGGCGGGTGGTGCGGTGTATTCGCCCGCCATGACCGATTTCATCTTCATGGTCAAAGACAGCTCCTACATGTTTGTGACCGGTCCCGAGGTGGTGAAAACCGTGACGCATGAAGAAGTCACCGCAGAAGAACTTGGCGGTGCCATCACGCACACCACCAAGAGCGGTGTGGCCGATTTGGCTTTTGACAACGACGTTGAAGCGCTCTTGATGCTGCGCCGCCTGTACAACTACCTGCCGCTGAACAACCGCGAAAAAGCCCCGGTGCGGCCAAGTGCAGATCCGGCCAATCGTATGGACATGAGCTTAGACACGCTGGTGCCCGAGAACGCCAACAAGCCTTACGACATGAAAGAACTCATCGTCAAGACGGTTGACGATGGTGACTTTTTTGAGATTCAGCCTGAATACGCTAAAAACATCGTGATTGGTTTTGCCCGCATGGAAGGCCAGAGCGTTGGGATTGTGGCGAACCAACCGCTGGTGTTGGCCGGTTGTCTGGACATCAAGAGCTCGATCAAGGCGGCGCGCTTTGTGCGTTTTTGCGACGCCTTTAACATTCCGGTCATCACCTTTGTCGACGTGCCCGGGTTCATGCCTGGCACTTCGCAGGAGTACGGCGGGATCATCAAGCATGGCGCGAAATTGCTGTATGCGTATGCTGAGTGCAGCGTGCCAAAAATCACTGTTATCACGCGCAAGGCGTACGGCGGTGCGTATGACGTGATGGCCTCCAAACATTTGCGCGGTGACGTTAACTTCGCTTGGCCGAATGCCGAGATTGCGGTGATGGGTGCCAAGGGTGCGGTTGAAATTATTTTCCGAGAGGACAAGGGCGACCCGGTCAAGCTGGCCGCCAAAGAAGCTGAGTACAAGGCGCGTTTTGCGAATCCGTTTGTGGCGGGTAGCCGGGGCTTTATTGACGATGTCATCTTGCCGCACGAAACGCGTAAGCGGATTTGCCGCAGCTTGGTGATGTTGAAAGACAAAAAGCTTGAGAATCCGTGGCGTAAGCACGGCAACATTCCGCTGTAATGGTCGTCATGAAGAACTTTGGATTTCACACCCGAGCTTCTCGCTCCGGACTGGGGTGCCCGGTTTTTTTGCTCCGTGTCCCCCGGCCTTCGGCCTCCTCCTTTACCTGCGCAAAAACCCCGGACACTCCAGTCCTAGATGTGATGGGTTCCGGGGGCCTGTGCACAACCACCTTCGTAGCCTTGGGCGTGGTGTGTCTGCCGCAGCGAAGTCAAGGAGGAGGCCGCAGGCCGGGGGACATGAGCGGAGGTAGATACACCGCGGCCAAGGCGGAGCGAACCGCGCCCATGGCGGAGCGCGCAGCCGACAACGCCGAGTTCAGCGCATAAAAAAATTGATCGAAAGCAAAAAATGTTCAAAAAAATCCTGATCGCCAACCGCGGTGAAATCGCCTGCCGCGTCATCCTCACAGCCCGCAAGATGGGCATCAAAACGGTAGCGGTTTACTCCGATGCCGACAAAGATGCACGCCACGTAGAGTTGGCTGACGAAGCCGTGAACATCGGCCCTGCGCCAAGTCGTGACAGTTATTTGCAAGCTGAAAAAATCATTGCTGCCTGCAAACAAACCGGCGCCGAAGCGGTGCACCCGGGCTATGGTTTTTTGAGTGAAAACGCCGGCTTTGCCAAACGCGTTGAAGAAGAAGGCTTGGTCTTCATTGGCCCCAAGCATTACTCGATTGCCGCCATGGGCGACAAGATTGAATCCAAAAAACTGGCCGGTGCGGCCGGTGTCAACTGTATTCCTGGCGTCAACGACGCGATCGAAACTCCCGAAAAAGCAGTTGAGATAGCCAAGGGCATTGGTTATCCGGTGATGATCAAAGCCAGCGCTGGTGGCGGTGGCAAAGGCTTGCGCGTCGCCTTCAACGACAAGGAAGCTTTCGAGGGTTTCACCAGCTGCCGTAACGAAGCGAAAAACAGCTTTGGTGACGACCGTGTCTTCATTGAAAAATTCGTTGAAGAGCCACGCCATATTGAGATTCAGCTGATCGGCGACAGCCACGGCAATGTGATTTATCTGAACGAGCGTGAGTGTTCGATTCAGCGCCGTCACCAAAAGGTGATTGAAGAGGCACCAAGCCCGTTCATCAGCGAAGCCACACGCAAAGCCATGGGCGAGCAAGCCGTGCTGCTGGCACAAGCCGTGAAGTACCAGAGCGCTGGCACGGTGGAGTTTGTCGTTGGCAAAGACCAGAGCTTTTACTTTCTGGAAATGAACACCCGCCTGCAGGTTGAGCACCCTGTGACCGAATGCATCACTGGCTTGGATTTGGTCGAGTTGATGATTCGCGTGGCGGCTGGCGAAAAACTGCCGCTGACGCAAGCCGAGGTGAAACGCGACGGTTGGGCGATGGAGTGCCGTATCAACGCTGAAGATCCGTTCCGGAACTTTCTGCCCAGCACGGGTCGGCTGGTGCGTTTTCAGCCGCCAACACAAACCATGTTTGCGGCAGACATGTCGCAGTTGCAAGGTGTGCGCGTGGACACCGGTGTGCAAGATGGCGGCGAGATTCCGATGTATTACGACTCGATGATCGCCAAGCTCATCGTCCACGGCAAAGACCGTTTAGATGCTATCGGCAAAATGCGCGAAGCGCTGAACTCGTTTGTGATTCGCGGCATCAGCAGCAACATTCCGTTCCAGGCCGCCTTGCTGGCGCACCCGAAATTTGTGGCCGGAGACTTCAACACCGGCTTCATCGCAGAGAACTACGGCCAGGGCTTTCGCGCTGAAGATGTGCTGCACGACGACCCGGACTTTTTGGTTGCCTTGGCGGCTTATGTCAATCGCCGGTTGTTGGGCCGTGCCGCTGGCATCAGCGGTCAGCTGCCGGGCCACGGCCTCACGGTGAGTGAAGATTTTGTGGTCATCGGCATGGGCGCTACTGGCAGCAACACGTTGCAGCCAGCCCTTGTGCGGGACTACCAAACGGTGTCGGGTTCCAGTGCGGTCGAGACCGGCGGCAAGACCTATGAGATCTGCAGTGGCTGGCATCTTGGCGGTGCGCGCATTCGTGGCACGGTCAATGGCGAAGCTTTTTCAGCGCAGGTGGAGCGCGGTGTGGGTAAGAACCCGCTGGCCATGCGTTTGATCCACAACGGCACGCGACTGGATGCGTTGGTCTTGTCGCCACGTGCCGCTGAGCTCTACAAGATGATGCCTTTCAAGGCGCCGCCCGACATGAGCCGCTACGTGCTGTCACCGATGCCCGGCTTGCTGGTCGACGTGGCGGTGACGGTTGGCCAAAAAGTGCAAGCCGGTGAGCGAGTGGCGGTGATTGAAGCGATGAAGATGGAGAACGTGTTGTTTGCCATCGCTGATGGTGTGGTCGGCAAAGTGCTGGCCGCCAAGGGTGAGTCGCTCACGGTGGATCAGCCGATTGTTGAATTCGTTTAAATCATTGAGGTTGTCCGCATGAACCGTCCATTCAGAGTGCTGGGTATCCAGCAAATCGCCATCGGCGGCCCGAGCAAAGACAGGCTGCGCAAGCTGTGGGTCGACATGCTCGGGCTCGAAGTGACAGGAAATTTTGTCAGCGAACGTGAGAATGTCGATGAGGATATTTGTGCCATGGGTGTTGGCCCGTTCAAGGTGGAGGTTGATCTGATGCAACCGATTGACCCCGATAAAAAACCAGCCGTGCACACCACGCCGCTGAACCACGTTGGGCTCTGGATTGACGACTTGCCTCAAGCGGTCAGCTGGCTCACGGCACAAGGCGTGCGCTTTGCCCCCGGTGGAATTCGCCAAGGGGCGGCTGGTTTCGATATCTGTTTTTTGCACCCCAAGGCCAACGACGAATTTCCGATCGCAGGTGAAGGCGTGCTGGTGGAATTGGTGCAGGCGCCGCCTGAGGTAGTGAAGGCTTTTACTGCAATGGCAAGCCGAGCCTTTTGATTTGCAGAGGGGCACAATGGTGAAATGCTTGCATCGCCTCAATGATTAGATTGATCGGTGCAGCGGTCTGATCACTTCTGGAGCCCGTACACATGGATTTATCCCGTTTCCCCCGCCGCCGTTATACCGTTGGCCCTACGCCGCTGGAGTTCCTGCCGAATTTCACGCGTGCCTTATCAGAGCTTTGCCCAGAGGGCCAAGGCCCCCAAGTCTGGATCAAACGCGATGACATGCTGGGCCTGACGCCCGGTGGCAACAAGACGCGCAAACTTGAGTTTCTGGCTGCAGACGCGATGGCGCAAGGCGCTGACACCTTGATCACTTGCGGTGCGCCGCAGTCGAATCATTGCCGCGCCACTCTGTCATCGGCTATCAAAGAAAACATGAAGTGCCGCTTCGTCATCGAAGAACGCGTCCCTGACAGCTACAACGCCGACGCCAGCGGCAACAACTTTTTGTTTCGCCTGATGGGTGTGGAGTCCGTCACTGTGGTGCCGGCTGGCACCAACATGCTGGTGGCCATGCAACAGGTGGCCGCCGAACTGGCTGCTGTGGGGCGCAAAGGTTACATCGTGCCGGGCGGTGGTTCTAACGCGGTGGGTGGCTTGGGTTATGTGGCTTGCGCGCAAGAACTGCAGCAGCAGTTTTTTGAGCAAGGCGTGCAGATCGACAAAGTCGTGGTGGGCTCAGGCAGTTCTGGCACGCACGGCGGTTTGTTGGCGGGCTTTTTGGGCAATAACATTCAGATTCCGATCATCGGTATTGGCGTTAGTCGTGACCCTGTAGACCAAGACCCGTTGGTTCACAAAGAAGCGCAGGCCGTTGTTGATTTGTTGGGACTGAATATGACCATTCCGCGTGAAGCCGTGTTGAGTTTTGGCGATTGGTGGCGGCCGAAGTATTCCGTGCCGAACGCGGCCATGGTTGAAGCCGTACAAATGCTGGCCCGCACTGAAGCGATTTTGCTGGACCCGGTGTACACCGGAAAAATCATGGCCGGTCTGATTGGCCTAGCCCGCAAAGGCTATTTCAAACCTGACGAAAAAGTACTCTTCATCCACACCGGTGGTGCACCTTCACTGCACGCGTTTGAGCCGGTGGTGTTGGGCCTGACGGAACTGCCTGCGCTGTAATCGTTCAGTCGGCTGCGCTGCGTCGGGCTCTGGCCCTTGCCAGCGCGGCTTCAATCACGGCGCGTTTGGTATCGAGCACGGTGGGGTCTGTGTGCTTTGAATGGGCAGCGACATCAGCCAACGCCGCTTCCGCTTTTTTCTCCAGCCGATCGGCTTGCACACGTGTTTCGCGCACTTGTTTGATTTGGTGGAACGCATAGCGGCTGCGTGCGTCTTCTGCCTGCGTGGGCGACCAGGCTTTCCAGCCAGTCTCCAGCGCTGTCACATTGACCAAGCTGATGCAATCTACCGGGCATACGGGTATGCACAGCTCGCAGCCAGTGCAGTGTTTTTCAATCACGCTGTGCATCAGCTTGTTGCTGCCAAGAATGGCGTCTGTCGGACAGACCGGCAGACACAAGGTGCAGCCAATGCACCAAGCTTCGTCAATCACTGCCACATGCCGCGGGCCCTCATACCCATGTTGAGTATCCAGAGCAGTTAAAGGCTTGCCGGTCAGTGCCGCCAAACGACGGATGCCTTCAGCGCCACCGGGAGGGCAGCGATTAATCGCAGCTCCGTCTGTGGCTATAGCGTCTGCATAGGCCGCGCAGTCTGGGAAACCGCAGCGCGTGCACTGAGTTTGCGGCAGCAGGGCGTTGATGCGTTCGGACAAGCTCACAAAGTTACACCCGACCAAGTGGGCAAGGCTTTTATTTGCGGGCCGAGGTTTTTTTGACGGCTGTTGCAGGACGGGTTTTTGCAGCGGCCATCGAGATTGCTGGTGATTTCCGCTTGGCTGGCGAGCTGGCGACCGGTTTTGTTGAACTGGTCGGGCTTGACTTCTTTGCCTGTTGATTGTGGGCAAGAATGAATGATTTCACGGCAGGGTAAGTGGTCTCGCGCCAACGACGACCGCTGAAAATACCGTAATGGCCAGCGCCTTTGACTTCAAGGTGTTGCTGGTTGGCCTTGGGAATGCTGGAGCACAGGCCGTGGGCGGCTTTGGTTTGTCCCGAGCCTGAGATGTCGTCCAATTCGCCTTCGACGGTGAACTGAGCCGTTGTGGTGATGTCTTGTGGACGCACGCGTTCTGAAACGCCTTGTTCGTTGCACACGTCCCAAGTGCCATTGACCAGCTTGAACTCCTGAAACACCGTCTTGATGGTGTCGAGGTAATAGTCGGCGTCCATGTCGAGAACCGCGTTGTACTCGTCATAAAACTTGCGGTGCGCTTCGACGCTGGCGTCATCACCTTTCAGCAAATCTTTGAAGTAATCGTAGTGGCTGCTGGCATGGCGGTCCGGGTTCATGGCTACGAAACCCGTGTGTTGCAGAAAGCCCGGGTAAACACGTCGGCCAGCACCTGCAAAGTTGCTTGGCACACGGAAAATCACGTTGTTTTCAAACCAGCTGTAGCTCTTGTTCATGGCCAAGTTGTTGACCGCTGTGGGCGACTTGCGCGCATCAATCGGGCCACCCATCATGGTCATGCTCAGCGGCGTGGTTTCACCGCGGCTCGCCATCAGGGAAATCGCAGCGAGCACCGGCACCGTTGGCTGGCACACGCTGATGACGTGGCAATTGCCATATGCACCTTGCAGGTGGCGAATAAATTCTTGAACGTAGTTGACGTAGTCGTCTAAGTTAAAGCGACCCTCAGAAAGGGGAACGATCCGGGCGTTTTTCCAGTCGGTGATGTAGACCTTGTGGTCTTTCAGCATGGTCTTGACCGTGTCGCGCAACAGCGTCGCGTAGTGGCCCGACAGCGGCGCCACAATCAACACAACTGGCTGCCCTTTGAGGCGTGTCAGCGTGGCCGGGTCATCGGTGAAGCGCTTGAAGCGGCGCAGCTCACAAAAGGGCTTGTCCAATTCAATGCGTTCGTGAATGGCCACGCTGGTGCCATCGACGTCGACGGTGGTCAGGTCAAAACTTGGCTTTTCGTAATCTTTGCCTAAGCGGTAAATCAGGCTGTAACCCGCGGCGACGCGTTGTGCAAACGGATTCTGGCCGGCAGGTGTCATTGGGTTGCTGTAAAGCTTGGCAGCAGCCTGCGCAAAATCGACGAAAGGCTCCATCATTGTGCGTTGCGTTTCATAGACCTGATAAAGCATGGCGTAGCCCCTTGTTGGTGTGACGGCTGATAATGTTGCAGTGCAATATAACAGTAGCTGAGTTTCTTTTTAGGAGAGTAAACACTAATACGGTGCGTCTGCAGGCGACCGTTGTCAACTTGGTGAAAGCTTAACCGAACCGCTTTCAAACGACACTACTCAAAGTTATGCGCAAGCCGCTGTAATTCAAGATGAATGAAAGACAAAAGTGATATGGTGACCAGCCTCAGTAGTCTGTCGACGCTTCAGTTCGAAAAATTGAAACAAACTGATACTTTTCCTGTCCTGTTTATCGGCCATGGCAGCCCGATGAATGCCGTGACCGACAACGAATACCGGCGCAGCTGGCAAGCGCTGGGGGCACGTTTTGACGCCGACTGGCCCATGCCGCAGCTGATTTTGTGTATTTCTGCGCACTGGCTGACTAAGGGGTGGTGGCTGACCGCCATGGCGCAGCCCAAGACGATTCATGACTTCGGCGGTTTCCCACAAGAGTTGTTTGACCAGCAGTACCCGGCGCCGGGCGCCCCCGAGGCTGCCGCCGAGATCAGCCGGGCGGTGCGCCAGCGGATGTCTTTGCCTTTGGGTCTGGACGCCAGCTGGGGTCTTGATCATGGGGCATGGTCAGTCCTCAAACCGATGTTTCCGAATGCCGACGTGCCCGTGGTGCAACTCAGCATGGATTACAGCCGTGCGCCCAGCGAGCACTATGCCCTGGCGCGTCAGCTCAAGGCCTTGCGTCGGCGGGGTGTGCTGATTGTGGCCAGCGGCAACGTGGTGCACAACCTGCAACAGGCACAGCGCGGTGCAGCGTCCAGCCAAGCTTATGACTGGGCCCTGGAGTTTGACCAAACCATTGGTGGCTATGTGCAGCAAGGTCAACTGGACGCACTGCAGAATTTTCAGAAGCTTGGCAGTCTGGCGACGATGGCTCACCCAACATACGAGCACTTATTGCCTTTGCTGTACGCAGCGGGCGCGGTGGATTCAGGCGAGCGGGTGAAGTTTTTCAACACCAGTTTTCAACTGGCGTCGATCTCCATGCGCTCGATGATCTGGGGTGAGGCCTGATTTCTCAAGCCTCAGACCGTGTGCTTAGATGACCTTCGCTATCGACGCGCAGACGTAGTCGATGTTTTTGGTATTCAACGCAGCGACGCACATACGGCCCGTGTCGGTGCCGTAAACCGCGAACTCATTTCGCAGACGCACCATTTGGTCTTTGGTCAGACCTGAGTAGCTGAACATGCCAATTTGGCTGGTGATGAAACTCATGTCTTGCTTGACGCCGGCAGCTTTGAGTTTTTCAACCAGCAAGCTGCGCATTTGTTTGATGCGCTCACGCATGACGGCCAGTTCCTGCTCCCATTGGGCGCGCAGGGCAGGGGTGTTCAGCACCGCAGCGACCACTGCGCCACCATGAATCGGCGGGTTGCTGTAATTGGTGCGAATGACGATTTTCAGCTGACTCAGCACGCGATCGGCTTCTTCTTTGCTTTCGCACAGCACGCTCAGGGCGCCGACGCGCTCGCCGTACAGGCTGAAGCTTTTGGAGAAAGAGGTCGAGACGAAAAAGTCCAGGCCAGCGGCCACGAATTTGCTGATGACCGCGCCGTCTTCGGCGATGCCGTGGCCAAAGCCTTGGTAAGCCATGTCCAAAAAGGTGACCAGTCCGCCGGCTTTCATGGCGGCAATGACCTCGTCCCACTGTGCTGGCGTGATGTCGTAACCGGTCGGGTTATGGCAGCAGGCGTGCAGCACAACGATGGTGCCCGGCGCTGCCGCTTTGAGCGCTGCCAGCATGCCGGCGAAGTTCACGCCGCGGTTGGCCGCGTCATAGTAAGGGTAGCTCTCGACCTCAAAGCCGGCGTTGGTGAACAGCGCGCGGTGGTTTTCCCAGCTGGGGTCGCTGATCAGCACTTTGGCGTTGGGGTTCAGGCGCTTCAGGAAATCAGCGCCGACTTTCAGGCCACCGGTGCCGCCAATACCTTGCACGGTCGCCACACGGCCGCTCTTGACGGGTTCGCTGTCGGCCCCAAATACCAAGTTCTTGACGGCAGCGTCATAGGCGGCGATGCCGTCAATTGGCAAGTAAGCACGTGGCTTCGGTTCATCGGCCATCAACTTTTCGGCGGCTTTCACGCAATCGAGTAAGGGCAGTTTGCCGTTGTCGTCGTAATAAACGCCGACGCCCAAATTTACCTTGGCCGGGTTGCTGTCGGCATTGAACTGCTCATTGAGTCCGAGGATGGGGTCGCGCGGTGCCATTTCGACGGCGGTGAACAAAGACATGGAAAAATCCTTTGAAAAATGAATGAAGCGGTCTGGACAGGTCGGGGCTTTGAGACGATCTTTTCGTCGAGCCACGGAATGTCGTATTCTGTTTGGTTGTCCGGAATTTTAACGGGCCAGGATTGAGGTTTATGCAAGAAGTCAATGAAGTTGTGGTTGTTCCGGCTGGTGCGCCGGTAGAAGGAGCCTTGCCCGGCCACTTTGTGAGCTTTCCGGGCTCGCCGTTTGAGCTGTTTATGCCCTACGAACCGGCGGGCGACCAGCCGGCCGCGATTGCGCAATTGGTCGAGGGGATCAACGACGGCGAAGTGTTTCAGACCTTGCTGGGTGTGACTGGTTCGGGCAAGACCTTCACCATGGCCAACGTGATCGCGCAGATGGGGCGGCCGGCCATTGTCTTTGCGCCCAACAAGACGTTGGCGGCGCAGCTGTACAGCGAGTTTCGCGAGTTTTTTCCGAAGAACGCGGTCGAGTACTTCGTCAGCTATTACGACTATTACCAGCCTGAAGCCTACGTGCCGCAGCGCGATCTTTTCATTGAAAAGGACTCCGCCATCAATGAGCACATTGAGCAGATGCGGTTGTCTGCGACCAAGAGCGTGCTGGAGCGGCGCGACACCATCATCGTTGCCACCGTCAGCGCGATTTACGGCATCGGCGCGCCCGAGGATTACACGCAGATGCGGTTCATCGCTCGGCTGGGTGACAAGATGGGTCAACGCGATGTGATTGCCCGTTTGATCCGCATGCAGTACAGCCGCAATGACCAAGACTTTGCACGTGGTACGTTTCGGGTGCGCGGTGATGTGATCGACGTTTTCCCCGCGGAGCACTCTGAGTTGGCCATTCGGATCGAGCTGTTTGACGACGAAATCGAATCGCTGCAGCTGTTTGATCCGCTGACCGGACGCATCCGCCAAAAAATACCGCGCTTCGTTATTTACCCGAAAAGTCACTACGTGACGCCCCGTGACAAGGTCATGATCGCGGTAGAAACCATCAAGCTCGAACTGGCGGATCGCGTCAAGCAGTTCATCAGCGAAGGCAAGTTGGTCGAGGCGCAGCGCATTGAGCAACGCACCCGGTTCGACTTGGAAATGCTAGGCGAAATCGGCCATTGCAAAGGCATTGAAAACTACACCCGGCATTTGAGCGGCGCGCCGCCAGGCTCAGCGCCGTCCACCCTGTGCGACTACATGCCCAAAGACTCGCTGATGTTCTTGGACGAGAGCCACGTCATGATCGGCCAGCTCAATGCCATGTACAACGGCGACCGTGCTCGTAAGACGACGCTGGTGGAATACGGCTTCCGGTTGCCAAGTGCGCTGGACAACCGGCCGCTCAAGTTTGAAGAATTCGAAGGCAAGATGCGCCAAGCGGTGTTTGTCTCGGCCACGCCAGCGGCCTACGAGCAAACGCATTCCGGTCGCGTGGTCGAGCAGGTGGTTCGGCCGACCGGGCTGGTTGACCCGCAAGTGGAAGTGCGGCCGGCCACGCATCAGGTGGACGATGTGCTGCAGGAAATTCGCATTCGCGTGGAGAAGAGTGAACGTGTGCTGATCACCACGCTGACCAAACGCATGGCCGAGCAGCTGACTGACTACCTCACAGACAACGGTGTCAAAGTGCGCTATCTGCACAGTGACGTGGAGACCGTCGAACGGGTTGAGATTTTGCGTGACTTGCGGCTGGGGGCTTTTGACGTGCTGGTCGGCATCAACTTGCTGAGGGAAGGTATCGACATTCCCGAGGTCAGTCTGGTCGCTATTCTGGACGCCGACAAAGAAGGCTTTTTGCGCTCTGAGCGCAGCTTGATTCAGACCATCGGCCGATCCGCCCGAAACCTCAACGGCAGGGCGATTTTGTACGCCGACCGCATCACGGATTCGATGAAAAAAGCCATAGGCGAAACCGAACGTCGGCGCAACAAGCAAATCGCTTTTAACGTTGAAAACAACATCACGCCGCGCAGCGTGGTCAAGCGCATCAAAGATTTGATCGACGGCGTTTACAGTGAAAAATCTGGAAAAGAAGCTGAGAAGTTCGAGATGCAAAAGGCGCTGATCGAAGACATGAGCGAAAAAGACGTGGCCCGCGAAATCAAACGCCTTGAAAAGTTGATGATCGAGCACGCCAAAAATCTGGAATTTGAGAAAGCTGCCCAAGTGCGCGACCAGCTCAGCCAGATGAAAGCGCAGGCCTTTGGCGCCGCTGGCAAAGACAATGTACTGTTGACCTCACTCGCCGTAGGGGTGAAGTCTTAGGTTGTGCTGGTCCGCGGGGCCTGTAGGCCGTTGCCTCATGCCGACCTAGGACAATTAGCCTACTAAAACAGTCGGACTCTCTGTTATACTTGACGAAATTAGTCGAGAACCAGAATTCGAAGCAAAACTCACTTGTAGTCACCTCCGTGAAGCGCAAGTGGCTTGAGGCAGTAGGCAAACGTCCTTGAGGTTACAAGCCGCAAGGTGAACACATTGGTAGGCAAACCAACATTTACAGGAGCTTGAAAATGCGACTCACCACCAAAGGCCGCTTTGCGGTCACCGCCATGATTGACTTGGCCTTGCGCCAGAACAACGGTCCTGTCACCTTGGCGGCCATCAGCCAACGTCAGCAAATCTCGCTGTCTTACTTAGAGCAGCTGTTCGGCAAACTGCGCCGCCACGAATTGGTCGAATCGACCCGTGGCCCTGGCGGCGGTTACTCGCTGGGCCGCAAAGCGGACAAAATCACCGTGGCCGACATCATTGTCTCGGTCGACGAACCCATCGACGCCACCCATTGCGGCGGCAAAGAAAATTGCTTGGGCGAAGCCGGCCGTTGCATGACGCACGAGCTCTGGGCCTCGCTGAACAGCCGCATGGTTGAGTTCTTGGACTCTGTCACCTTGCAAAAGCTGGTGGATGACCAAATCGCCAAAGGCGTCGTCATCGAAAATACGCCGCAAATCAAAAAAGCGATTTTCAGCTCACCCATTGCCAAGCCGATGCGCATCAATGCACCGAATTCGGTGTTTGCCTTGGGCAACGCTTTCTCAAAGAGCTGATCAGTATTTTTGGTTTTTTTGACCTTTCCCGTTAACCCAGACTGAACCGAAGCTACACACATGGAAACGCCGCACTTCCCCATTTATTTGGACTACAGCTCCACGAATCCTTGCGATCCCCGTGTGGTGGACGCCATGATTCCTTGGTTGCGCGAGCATTTCGGCAACCCAGCTTCCCGCAGCCACGCATGGGGCTGGGAAGCGGAGGCCGCAGTTGAAACGGCGCGCGACAACGTGGCCGCCTTGATCGGAGCCGACCCCCGTGAGATTGTTTGGACCAGTGGTGCCACTGAATCCAACAACCTCGCCCTGAAGGGCGCTGCCCACTTTTACAAGAGCAAGGGCAAACACCTGATCACGGTGAAAACCGAGCACAAAGCCGTGCTGGACACCTGCCGCGAACTCGAACGCCAAGGCTTTGAAGTCACTTACTTAGACGTGCAAGCCGATGGCCTGCTCGACTTAGAGGTGCTGAAAGCCGCGATGCGTCCCGACACCATCATCGTCAGCGTGATGTACGTCAATAACGAGATTGGCGTGATCCAAGACATCCCGGCCATTGGCGCGCTGTGCCGTGAACGCGGGATCATTCTCCATTCCGACGCCGCCCAGGCCACAGGCCGTGTTGACATCGACATGGCGACGCTGCCGGTTGACTTGATGAGCCTGACCTCGCACAAAACCTATGGCCCCAAAGGCATCGGCGCTTTGTACGTGCGCCGCAAGCCCCGCATTCGCCTTGAAGCGCAAATGCACGGTGGCGGTCATGAGCGCGGTATGCGCTCAGGTACTTTGCCAACGCACCAATGCGTCGGCATGGGCGAGGCTTACCGCATCGCCAAGCTCGAAATGTACGAAGAGAACAAGCGCATTCGTGGTCTGCAGCAGCGCATGTTGGCCGGCTTGAAAGACGTCGAAGAAGTTTTCCTGAATGGCCACGCTGAAAAACGTGTGCCGCACAACCTCAACATGAGCTTCAACTTCGTCGAAGGCGAGTCGTTGATCATGGGCATCAAAGGTCTGGCGGTTTCCAGTGGCTCGGCCTGTACCTCGGCCAGCTTGGAGCCCAGCTACGTTTTGCGCGCCCTTGGTCGCAGCGACGAGTTGGCGCACAGCAGTTTGCGCATGACCTTTGGTCGTTGGAGCACGGAAGAAGAAATCGATTACGCCGTCGCGACGATCAAAGAAAATGTCGCCAAACTGCGCGAACTGTCGCCGCTCTGGGAAATGTTCAAGGATGGTGTCGATCTGTCGACCATCCAGTGGGCCGCACACTAACCTCATCAACAAAAGGAATTAATCATGGCATACAGCGAAAAAGTGGTGGACCACTACGAAAACCCCCGCAACGTCGGTTCCTTTGAAAAAGGTGACGACACGGTCGGCACGGGCATGGTTGGCGCGCCCGCTTGCGGCGACGTCATGAAGTTGCAAATCAAGGTGAATCCTCTGACCGGTGTGATTGAAGACGCCCGTTTCAAGACCTACGGCTGCGGTTCTGCCATTGCATCTAGCTCGCTCGTCACCGAGTGGGTCAAGGGCAAGACACTGGACGAAGCGGCAAGCATCAAAAACAGCGCCATCGCTGAAGAACTGGCCTTGCCACCTGTCAAAATCCACTGCTCGATTTTGGCCGAGGACGCCATCAAGGCCGCGGTCAGTGACTACAAACTCAAGCACGCACTGACGGCTTGATTAACAGATTGATTTCGCCACTATGTCCGTAACACTGACTGATGCTGCAGCGCGCCATGTGACGCGTTATATGACCAAGCGTGGCAAGGGCGTGGGCGTTCGGCTGGGTGTCAAGACCACGGGTTGCTCGGGTCTGGCCTACAAGCTGGAATATGCCGACGAGATTGCCCCCGAAGACGTGGTCTTTGAAGACAACGGCGTCAAGGTGCTGGTCGACCCCAAGAGCATGGCTTATATCGATGGGACCCAACTGGACTTCGTCCGCGAGGGTCTCAACGAAGGCTTCAAATTCATCAACCCGAATGAACGCGACCGCTGCGGCTGCGGCGAGAGCTTTCGCGTCTGAGCTCACTTTCCGGCCCTGAACCGGCTGCCGCCTTCACCCCCGGTGCTGGCGGCTTTTTCTTGCTTTCTGTTGTTATGAACCTGCAATCTACCGACTTTGAATTGTTCCAGCTGCCCGTGCAGTTTGAACAGCCACGTGCGTTGATCGATGCGCGTTGGAAAGAACTCCAGCGTGAAGCGCATCCCGACAAGTTTGCGGCGCAGGGCGCTGCAGCGCAGCGCTTGGCCATGCAATGGTCCGTGCGCATCAACGAGGCGTATCAGCACCTGAAAGACCCGTTGAAACGCGCCAGCTATTTGTGCGAGCTCCACGGGGCGCATATCAACGCTGAAAACAACACAGCCATGCCGCCGGCATTTTTGATCCAGCAAATGGAGTGGCGTGAAGCGCTTGAAGATGCGACGACACTGGAGCAGCTTGAAGCCATCGCCGAAGAAACTGCTGCAGCCGAAAAAGCCCAACTGGCCGTTATTGCGCAGGCCTTAGATGTCGCGCAAGACCATGCCAAGGCCGCCAACGACGTTCGAAGCCTGATGTTCATCCAGCGTTTCGGCACCGAGGTCGAAGCCCGCATCGACCAGCTCGCCACTTAAAAAAAGAACACACAAACAAATGGCATTACTTCAGATTTCAGAACCCGGCTACACCCCTGATCCGCACCAACGGCGCATCGCTGTGGGTATCGACCTTGGCACCACGCACTCGCTGGTGGCCAGCGTGCGCAACGGCGTGGCCGAATGCCTGCCCGACGAACAAGGCCGCGTGATTCTGCCAAGCGTGGTGCGTTATCTCAGCGCCGACAAACGTCAAATCGGTTTTGAGGCGCTGGCCGCCCAGGTCGAAGATCCGCACAACACCATCGCCTCCGTCAAGCGCTTGATGGGCCGTGGTCTGCACGACATTGCCGACCCGAGCCGCCTGCCTTATAAATTGATTGACAAGCCGGGCATGGTTGGCTTGCAAACCGCTGCCGGCGAGAAAAGCCCGGTTGAAGTCAGTGCCGAAATTTTGGCAACTCTGCGCTTTCGGGCTGAAGACACCTTTGACGACGACGTTTTTGGTGCCGTGATCACCGTGCCGGCGTACTTCGACGAGGCCCAGCGCCAAGCCACCAAAGACGCCGCACAGCTGGCCGGTCTGAACGTGCTGCGCCTCATCAATGAACCCACCGCCGCAGCCATTGCCTACGGCCTAGACAACAGCAGCGAAGGTGTTTTTGCGATTTATGACTTAGGCGGCGGAACCTTCGATATTTCGATTCTGCGTTTGACCCAAGGCGTTTTTGAGGTGGTCGCTACCGGCGGCAACTCAGCGCTCGGCGGTGACGATTACGACCGCGCTTTGGCTGACTGGGCCTTGGCTCAGGCGGGTATCGCAGCGGTTGAAAATGCCGCAGACAAAGCCGCCTTGCTGCGCACTGCACGTTTCGTCAAGGAAGCCTTGAGCACCCAAAGCCGTGTTCCATTTCAGCTCGATCTGACGGACGCGCGCATTGACACAGTGGTCACCCCCGCCGATTTTGAAACTATCACAGCCACGTTGACAGCGCAAACCATGACGGCTGTGCGCAAAGCTTTGCGTGATGCCAAGCTCGGCAAAGACGAGATTCAGGGCGTCGTGTTGGTCGGCGGTTCAACCCGCATGCCAGCCATCCGCTCAGCCGTAGCTGACTTCTTCGGTCGTGAGCCCTTGACCAACCTGAACCCCGATGAAGTGGTGGCGCTGGGTGCGGCTATTTCCGCCAATCAGTTGGCCGGCAACCACACGGGTGACGACTTATTGCTGCTCGATGTGATCCCGCTGTCTTTGGGCATTGAGACCATGGGCGGATTGGTCGAGCGCATTGTGCCGCGTAACCAAACCATCCCGACGGCCATGGCGCAAGACTTCACCACCTACAAAGACGGCCAAACGGCCTTGGCCTTGCATGTGGTCCAGGGCGAGCGCGACTTGGTGGCCGACTGCCGGAGTCTGGCGCGCTTTGAGCTGCGAGGCATTCCGCCAATGGCGGCTGGCGCAGCACGCATACGCGTGACCTTCACCGTCGATGCTGACGGGCTGTTGAGCGTCAGCGCCAAAGAGCAGGGCAGCGGGGTGGCCGCGCAGATTGATGTCAAGCCCTCTTATGGCTTGTCCGACGACGAAATCGCCCGCATGTTGCAAGAGAGCTTCACGACCGCCCAGCAAGACATGCAGGCCCGCGCACTGGCAGAAGCCCGCGTCGACGCCGACCGTATGTTGCTGGCCACGCAAAGCGCGTTGAGTGCCGATGCAGACTTGCTCGAAGCTGAAGAAAAGTCGACCATCGACACGTTGATGGCAGCCGTTGCCAGCGCTCGTGTCGATGCAGACGCGGCGACCATTGAAGCCGCCAACCAAGCCTTGGCCAAAGGCACCGAAAACTTCGCTGCACAACGCATGAACCGCGGCATTCAAAAAGCCCTGGCCGGTAAAAACATCTCAGCAGTCTGACGCAGACTGCCCTCACTTTCAAATTCTCAGAGCACTCAAACCATGCCCATCATCAAAATTTTGCCGCACCCCGAATACTGCCCAAGCGGCGCCGAAATCAGCGCCCCCGCCGGCACTTCTATTTGCGAAGCGCTGCTGGACAACCACATCAACATTGAGCACGCCTGCGACATGAGCTGCGCCTGCACCACCTGCCACGTCATCGTGCGTGAAGGCTTGAACTCCCTCAACGCCCCCGACGAAAACGAAGAAGACTTGCTCGACCGGGCGTGGGGTCTGGAGCCGAACTCGCGTTTGAGCTGCCAAGCGTTCTTGGCGCAGTCAGACGTGACGGTTGAAATCCCCAAATACACCGTCAACCACGCCAAAGAACTGCATTGATGTGCGTGTAGCGGCAGAGCGATAATTCGACTTATGCGTCAAATTGTTCTAGATACCGAAACGACTGGTCTGTCTGCCGAAAACGGCGATCGCATCATTGAGATTGGCTGTGTTGAGTTGGTTGCTCGCAAGCTGACCGGCAACAACCTGCATTTCTACCTCAACCCCGGCCGCGACAGCCATGAAGACGCGCTGAAAGTTCACGGCATCAGCAATGAATTTTTGCGCGACAAGCCAAAATTCTCAGCTGTCGCCGACGAGTTGCTGGCCTATTTGGCCGATGCTGAAGTCATCATTCACAACGCGCCGTTTGACGTCAGTTTTCTGAACAAAGAACTGTCGCTCATTGGCAAGCCCCCACTGAGAGATGTCGTCGCGAAGGTGGTCGACAGCCTGATGATGGCCAAAGAGTTGTATCCGGGCAAACGCAACTCCCTAGATGCCTTGTGTGACCGCCTAGAAGTCGACAACGCCGGCCGAACCTTGCACGGCGCTTTGCTCGACGCCGAGCTGCTGGCCGACGTTTACATCAACCTCACGCGTGGTCAAAACAGCTTGGTGATGGACATGGGTGCTGAACCCGAGGCCGGTGTGGCCCTTCAAATTGTCGACTTGAGCACCTTTGATTTGCCTCTTCTCTTGGCCAACGACCAAGAAAAAACGGCACACGAAGCGCTGTTGATCGGCATCGACAAGGCCAGCAAAGGCAAGACCGTGTGGCGCGTACAGGCTGCTTGAAAAGTCAGTTCTTAGCGCCGTAATCAGTCAAAACCCCCCTATAATCTGAGGCTTGCTTAAAAGCACAGGGAGATTAGCTCAGGGGTAGAGCATTGCATTCACACTGCAAGGGTCGCAAGTTCGAAACTTGCATCTCCCACCAGAATATCGTTATAAATTAAGGACTTAGCTTAACGGCCAAGTCCTTTTTTTGTCTAGTACGGAAAAGCGACTTTTAATTTCCGTACTTTCGATCATTTGCATGTTCAAGAAAAACACTTGCTGAACCTGCTGCCAAACAATTACTTTTTTAACAACAAAGCTCTGCAAAAGTCACTCATTGGAGTCGACCTGTCCCCCGTAAACCGTATCGTTTATTTGTCCAACTTGTTGCGCCGTCATTCGCCCATCCGCCACACCCATGTCAAAGTCTGTGTGAGTGCGTTCGGTCTGCTCTCGCCTCTTCAATGCATTGCCAGATTTGGGCAAAGTACTGGTGGACGGAGTCTGTGGGCAGGACGTATTTGATGCGGTTATCGTCTTCGTCAGAGACCAAATTGACGAAGCCTTTTTTGCGCAACGACTTCAAACGCCGGTGCGCTGTTGTGCTGGACATATGGCTGCAATTTTTCATCGCCTCCAACACTGTGATCTTCTTGCCAAGGTGCCATGCCGGGGCAAGACAGCTCAGCATCCGCTCTTCGAGTGGGTCTAACTTGGTCGCACCGGGTAATTTACGGGCTAGCTCAAGCCGATACAAATAATTCAGATAGTTGTTTGAACTGGCTCTTTTGTTTTCCATGGTGTGCCTTTTTTAAAGTTAACACCATGTTTGTGGATAAATGACGCTTGCAGTCAGGTGAATTGGATGAAATGAGTGTGGGAAAAGGCAGTGAACAGTGAATGCGGATCCGGCAAAAACCTGAGTCTTTGTCGTGATTCACTGTTGTTTGAAAAAGGTGACGAGCCCGACCCCGGCACTGGCTCCACAGTTAGGGCTGCTTGGTTCCCCATCTGACCCGGTTGGCCGCTTCACCATGCGGGGAGGCCCGTCATTGTGAATTGTAATGGACTTGCCCCGCGTGTGTAGTGCAACCCACTGATTCGCAGGGTGATTTTTCGGGCACTTTAGAATGCTGCGATGTCCTATCTCGTCCTTGCTCGCAAATACCGCCCCAAGAATTTTTCGGAAATGGTTGGGCAGTCGCATGTGGTTCAGGCTTTAAGCAATGCCTTGGGCACGCAGCGCTTGCACCATGCTTATTTGTTCACCGGCACGCGCGGTGTTGGCAAGACCACGGTGTCGCGGATTCTGGCCAAGTCGCTCAACTGCACCGGTCCGGATGGAACGGGTGATATCACGGCGACGCCTTGCGGTGTTTGCGAGGCGTGTACCGACATCGACAGCGGCCGTTTTGTCGATTACACCGAGCTCGATGCGGCCTCGAATCGCGGCGTTGACGAGATCGCCCAGTTGCTGGAGCAAGCGGTTTACAAGCCCGTCGTGGGCCGCTTCAAAGTCTTCATGATTGACGAGGTTCACATGCTCACCAACACGGCCTTCAATGCCATGTTGAAGACGCTGGAAGAGCCGCCGGCTTACCTGAAGTTCGTGCTGGCAACGACCGATCCCCAAAAAGTGCCGGCCACGGTGTTGTCGCGTTGCTTGCAATTCAATTTGCGGCCGATGGCACCTGAAACCATTCTGGAGCATTTGGTTCAGGTGCTGGCGGCTGAGGACGTATCAGCCGAGCCGCAGGCGCTGCGTTTGCTGGCTCGCGCCGCACGCGGCTCCATGCGCGATGCGCTGTCGCTCACCGACCAGGCAATTGCCTTTGGCTCTGGCGCGCTGGTCGAAGCCGGTGTGCGCCAGATGCTCGGCAGCGTTGACCGCAGTTATGTCTATCAGCTGCTAGACGCCTTGGCGCGTGGCGACGGCAAAAGCATTGTCGAGATGTCTGAGGTCTTGCGCCTGAATGGCTTGAGCGCAGCCTCCACCTTGGAAGAAATGACCAGCGTGTTGCAGCGCATGGCGGTGTTGCAGGCGGTACCCGGCATCGGCGCGAATGACGATGACAGCGATCCTGATGTGTCTGAAACTGCGCGTCTGGCGCAGTTGCTGCCAGCTGATGAAACACAACTGCTTTACAGCCTGTGTTTGCACGGTAGGGGCGAGTTGGGGCTGGCCCCTGATGAATATGCGGCGCTGACCATGGTGTTGTTGCGACTGCTGCCTTTCAAACGTGCGACGCTTGCAGTTGAATCGCGGGGTGCCGTCGAGCCCCCAAAAAAGCCCCAATCTGAACCGCCTCGGGCGGTGGCTGCATCGGTGCCGGTTGCGCCATCGGTGGCCGTTGCCCCAGTAATCCCAATCACGCCGGCAGCGCCGCGCACTGAGGCCGAACCGAGTACTGTGCTCGCCACGCCACTCGGCGATCATTGGGCGGCGCTGGTGCAAGGGTTGATAGCCGCTGAGCTGATCGCTGCGCTGGTGCGCGAACTGGCCCTGCAATCTGAATTGCAGTCGCAGGC
Organism: Polaromonas sp.; assembly: GCA_030654695.1. Taxonomy (GTDB): domain Bacteria; phylum Pseudomonadota; class Gammaproteobacteria; order Burkholderiales; family Burkholderiaceae_C; genus Polaromonas. Next base: position 81,638 of record JAURWY010000009.1, on the reverse strand, counting down.
CGATGGCGTCTGGACTTTACGGGTTGAGCGGCAGTCGCTCAACAATGCAGGCGCTTGCGACAAACTGCTGCAAGCCATTCAAAGCCTGCATGCGTTGCCGGATGCAGCCGCTGCGCCGCTACTCAGTCGATTGATGGTGGAAGTCGGCGCTGTGACCGACACGCCTGCGCGTCGCAACACAGCGGCTCAGACCGAGCGCCAGCGGCAAGCCGAAGAGGTCATTGAAAATGATCCTTTTGTGCAAGAAATGGTGCGCCAATGGGGCGCCCGCGTGGTGCCCGGCAGCATCCGTCCGCTGGCCCCGACATTGACTTCGGAATTGGCCAAGCCGATATGATCCAGTTACGCTTTCAAGACCTCACTTAAGACTCATTTACCAAGGAATCTAATATGTTCAACAAAGGACAACTCGCCGGCCTCATGAAGCAGGCGCAAGCCATGCAGGACAACCTGAAAAAAGCGCAGGATGAGCTGGCCTTCATTGAAGTCACCGCCGATGCTGGTGCTGGCTTGGTCAAGGTCACGATGACCTGCAAACATGATGTCAAACGCGTTGAGATTGATGCCAGTTTGCTGGTGGCCGACGACAAAGAGATGCTGGAAGACTTGGTGGCTGCAGCCTTCAACGCCGCTGTGCGCAAAGCTGAAGACTTGAGCCAGGAAAAAATGGGCAAGATCACCGCGGGCATGCCGGCGCTGCCTGGCGGTATGAAGCTGCCGTTCTGATGAGTCATCGGGTGCTGTTGGCGTGTCTGCTGCAGGCCGCCTGCTGATGGCTGATTCCAATGCGCTAGAGGGTTTGACGCAGGCCTTGCGGCGCTTGCCCGGCGTTGGCCTGAAGTCAGCTGCACGCATGGCTTTTCACTTGCTGCAAAACGACAAACCCGGTGCGCTGCAAATTGCCAAGGCACTGGAGCATGCAGTGCACAGCGTCAAGCATTGCGCGCTCTGCAACACGCTGACCGAGCAAGAGATCTGCATCACTTGTCAAAATCCGCAGCGCGACCGCAGTCAGCTGTGCGTGGTTGAAACGCCGGCCGATCAAGCCGCGCTTGAACGCACATTGGCCTACCGTGGTTTGTACTTTGTCTTGATGGGCAAGTTGAGTCCGCTCGACGGCGTGGGGCCGAACGAGATCGGGTTGAAAAAGCTCTTCGATCGCGTCGTCCCTAGGGACGCACAGGGCGAACACTTGCCGGCGGCTGAGCGCGAAGTCCAAGAAGTGATTTTGGCGACCAACTTCACCGCTGAAGGCGAAGCCACGGCGCATGTGATTGCGCAGGCCTTGAAAAGCCGCGGTGTGCAAGTCACGCGGCTGGCGCGTGGCGTGCCGGTGGGCAGTGAACTCGAATATGTCGATCTGGGCACCATCGCCCATGCACTTGTCGACAGACGTTAACCGTGGCTGAAAGGCGTTAAAAATTATGCTTCCAAATTTCACAATCGCTTACTGGTGTGTGCTGGTGATGGCCTTGTTGCCGGTGGTCTGCGCCGGCATCGCCAAGTCCGGCATGATGCGCACGCCGCCGGGTGAGGGTGGTTACGACAACGCAGACCCACGCAACTGGCTGCAGCGCCAGACCGACTGGCGGGCGCGTGCCAACAACGCTCAAGCCAACACCTTTGAGGCACTGCCTTTCTTTTTTGCGGCGGTCGTCATTGCGCATCAGTTGCAGGCGTCGCAGGGGCGGGTCGATTTGCTGGCGGTGGCTTTTGTCGTTTTTCGACTTGCTTATGTGGCGGCGTACGTGGCCAACAAGGCCAACCTGCGAAGCGTTGTTTGGATGCTGGCCTTGCTGGCCAATGTTGCGCTTTTGTTCGCTGGATTTCGCTGAACCTAGGCGGATGGCTCAACAGATCGCGGCTTAAATCTGGCGCCAGTTGCCAGCAGCTTGAGTACAAACCCGCACGGGATCATCCCGATGCGGGTTTTTTCTTGGCTGGTTACGCTAGGCCCAAGATCAAGAATTCAAGGGGTGAGCGCATGACGCGACCAGACGGGATTTCCCGCCGGCATTGGGGCAAGGCAGGACTATGGTTGGCGGCTTCGTTGGTCGTGCCGGCATTGCAGGCCCAGCCTAGGTCCAGGCCGGAGCGGTCGCGGACCGTCATGGCTGTCAGCGGCAAGTCTTCGCTGGGCTATTTACCGTTGACGATTTCGGAGCAGCTGGGTTATTTCAAGGCGGAAGGTTTGGAGTTGGAGGTCAATGACTTTGGCACGGCTGTCCGCGCATCGCAGGCGGTTCTCAGCGGCGCTGCGGATGTCTGTTCGGGGTCTTTTTCTAGAACCATTGAACTGCAGCTCAAAAGTCAATGGTTTCAGTCCTTCGTCATGCAGACGCGGACGCCCCAGATTGCCTTTGGCGTGTCGGTTCGCAACATGCCTCAGTACAAAAATGTTACCGATCTGAAGGGTAAGAAGATTGGGGTCGCGACGTTCGACTCAGTGAGTTACCTCACGGCCGGTTTGGTACTCGCCCGCTTTGACTTGAAACCAAGCGATGTGATTTTTGTGGAAGTCGGCTCGGCGTCGAGTGCCCTAGCCGCATTGCGTTCCGGGCAGGTGGATGCCATCAGCCATACCGACCCGGTGATGACGATGCTGGAACAAAAAGGCGATGTCAAAATCATCGCTGAGACCCGCACACTGAAAGGCACGATCGAGGTTTTTGGCGGTCCCATGCCTTCGACCTGCCTTTACAGCACGGGCGACTTCATCCAGCGACATCCGAACATGTGCCAAGCCTTGACGAACGCCATCGTGCACGGCTTGAAGTGGCTTCAAACAGCGGGTCCGGGCGACATCCTGAAGACCGTACCGGAAGCGTACCTGCTCGGTGATCGAGCCCTGTATCTGGCCTCTTTTGACCAAGTACGAGAGTCGATTTCTCTTGACGGCCTGATGCCTGAAAACGGCCCGCGTACCGCCTTGCGGGCCCTCGCCAGTTTCAATCCCGATATCAAGGCCGAGCAAATTGACTTGGTCAAGACCGTTAACAATGCCTTTGCACGCCGGGCTAAAGAGCGCTTTAAGGCTTGACGGTGGGGGCCGCAGGACTTGTTGCCGCTGGCCACTGCAATCCTAAAAAGTTGGCCAGTTCGCTCGTTCCCATAGAGCCCTCTCGGGTGATCAGTGCTTCCGTTTGCGCTTTGGTGGCGACGATGGTGGGAATGGATGTGAAACCAAAGCGGGTCATCAATTGGGTGTTTTGGGTCACTGCCGTTTTTTGAGTGTCAATGTCGCGTGCGGCGCTGATGCCACCTGTCTTGGCGCTCATCGACGCCTCATGCGCATCCATGGCGGCCTCGGGGTCTGGGACGGCCAGTATCGTGGCACCCTGTGCCGTGCTGGACGGATTGAGAATGCCGACCGGAATCCACACAAAGCGGATCTGATTTTTCAGTGGCTTGGCGGCTTCCCACAGGGCTGTGCAATGGGGGCATTGCGGATCAAAAAAGACATACACCGTGCGGGCGCTCATGGGCACACCAACGCTGAAACCCTTGGCTTCTGCTTGTATGGCTGCGATTGACACCGGTGAGGCGCTGGCTTGACGGGCTGTTGGCTCGGTCGTCTGATCTTTGCAGGCACCCAGCAGAAGAAGGGATGTCACCGCGGCGACCCTCAAAAGGATTTTCAGCATAGCGTTTTGATTTTGTGTTCAAAGAAGTGAGCGTAGGCGAGAAAGGCCTGGTCGAGACAGCTCAACCTTGCCGCTGAGCCTTGCCTTTTGCGGCACTTGGCACTTATTTGCGCGGCACCCTTTTGACGGTCCTGAGTTTGCTGCCGCTCTTGGCGTTGGCTTTGACTGGCAAAAACAACACCACCGATTGCCCGAGCTTGAAGCTGCTGTGGGCCGTGACCTGATTCCAGTCGGCCACTTCTAGGACACTGACACGATAACGCCGCGCCAAAGTTGCCACCGTTTCGCCTTTGCGGGCCTTAACATTGACACGTCTGGTGACGATCTCAGGCGCCAGGCTCATCTGGCCGTTCTCTGCCACATGGCTGGTCACGTCATGGATGACTTTGGCAGAGCGGGGCACCAGCAGCGTGGAGCCGGCCTTGACCAGCATGCGCGGTGGAATGCTGTTGATGGAGCGCATGTCGCTCTCGCTCATGCCGGTGCGTCGGGCCGCTTCGCTGGCCGCCATGGTGGTGGGCACGGTCCAGGTTGTCCAGCTGGCGTACTGCCCCAGCGTGTACGCCTCAAAGTTACGTTGAAACACCTTAGCGCTGTCCCAAGGGAGCAAAATTTGGGGCGTGACCGCAGCCAATATGACCGGTCGGCTGGCCGCTGGATTAAGCGCTTTGAAGTCTTCCAGCTTGACGTCGGCGAGTTTGGCAGCGAGTGCCACGTCAATGTCGCGGGAGATCGTGACGTCCTGAAAATACGGATGGTTTTCGATCAGGGGCAGTTCGGTCTTGAAGGCCTCTGGGTTGGCGACAATATTTTTCACCGCTTGCAGTTTGGGCACGTACAAACGGGTTTCTGCCGGCATATTCAGGTCAGCGTAGCCAGTCTCTAGGCCGGCTTTTTTGTTGCGTGCAATGGCTTTTCCGACATTGCCTTCACCCCAGTTGTAGGCGGCCAGCGCCAAGTGCCAGTCGCCAAACATGGTGTGTAGTTTTTGCAGGTAATCTAGGGCTGCGCGGGTCGACGCCAGCACATCGCGTCGGTCGTCGCGGAAGATGTTTTGCTTGAGGTCGAAATACGTGCCGGTTGCCGGCATGAACTGCCACATGCCAGCGGCCTTGGCACTGGAGACGGCTTGCGGATTGAAAGCGCTCTCGATAAATGGCAGCAGCGCCAGTTCGGTCGGCATGTTGCGCCGCTCCAGCTCTTCAACAATGTGAAACAGATATTTGCTTGAGCGCTGTGTCATGCGCTGGATGTAGTCTGGCCGGCTGCTGTACCAGACCTCCCGGTCAGTGACCAAATCGTTTTGCAGGTCGGGCATGCGAAAACCTCGGCGAATCCGGTCCCACAATTCGATCGGTGCTTCAAGCGCGGCCACTGATTGTTTCGCATCAGCCAACGGATCTATGGACTTCAGGGTTGAACTGGGAGCGACGACAGGACCCGCAGGCTTTTGGCGGCCTCGGGCGTCGGAGTTCTTCGCGGTTTCGGATGGAATAGCCGATGCGCTAGTGGCCATGATCGGGCCAGATATTTTGCCCTGTGCATCCATCTGCCCTGGGGTGGCGCAGCCCGCCAGAACCAACACCGAGCTGGTCAAGCAGACGACCGAAAGAACAGTACGCAATTCGCAGCATCTGCTGAGGCGGTCACTTGCTTTACGCCAGAATAAAAACAAGGCGCTGGGTCGATAGAGGGTCATGAGAGGGCTCGTGGTCAGTGCCTTGGGGCAACGCTGTGAAAGGTCGAAGGACAAGAACATCAAGAGGTCTGCCTTGGCGTGGCGGCTTGACTAGAATCAGCCACCGACTGAAAGTGCTGCGTCGGCCGTACCACCGTCCGCTGGGCGTTCAGGAAAAATTGAAAAAACACATGCATTGGTTTTGATGAGCTCTAAAATTATAGGTTTGACGGATTGGTTGAAAACACCGCCCGGTGAATACTTGATGGCGTGGGAGCGTGAGCGTTTCGACGAAGCGGTGGCTGATATTTTTGGTTATCACGCTTTGCAGTTGGGTCTGCAAGAATTAGACGCCTTGCGCAACAACCGCATGCCTCATCAGTGGTTGGCGCTTGATGTCATGCCAAGCACGACTGTAAACGCTCCTGATCGAATTTTGAATCTGAGCCTTGAGCCGCAGCAGAGTTCCCGCTGTGTCGCTCTTTTAACGCATTCGGCCGCCTTGCCTTTTCCTGCCAACAGCCTGGACTTGGTCGTTCTGCCGCACACGCTGGAGCTGAGCCATGACCCGCACGCTACGCTGCGCGAGGTCGAGCGTGTGCTGGTGCCCGAGGGGCGCGTGGTCATCAGTGGTTTGAATTCGGCCAGTTTGTGGGGCTTGCGGCAGCAGCGCGGCCATCTGTTCAAGCGGCTGGGTTTTGGCAACTTGTTTTTGCCTGAGCAGGGCGATTTCATGGGTCACTGGCGCTTGCGAGACTGGCTGAGGCTGCTCAGTTTTGAAGTCGAATCTGCTCAATTTGGCTGCTACCGGCCAGCCATCGACAATGCGCGTTGGCTCAAGCGGTTTGCTTGGATGGACGCTGCGGGTGCGCGTTGGTGGCCGATTTTTGGGGCGGCATATTTTTTGGTGGCGACCAAGCGGGTCCGCGGTATGCGCCTGTTGGAGCCAGCTTGGAAAGAGCGCGCTGCTCGGGTGCCTGCACCAGCGGTGGTCGCCAACCGTCATCAGGCTAAGTCGACTTCCGCTCTCAAGGTATCAGCACCCGCACAATCTTCGGTTAGTTCTTCTCATTTAACGGATACATCGCACTCATGACAGACGTCCAGACGCCGGCCGCGCCGGTGGTGATTTATACCGATGGTGCCTGCAAGGGCAATCCTGGCCCCGGTGGCTGGGGCGCTATGTTGACTTCCGGTGGCACGGTCAAGGAGTTGTTCGGCGGCGAAATTGGCACGACCAACAACCGCATGGAAATCATGGCGGTCATTGAGGCTTTGTCGGCGCTCAAGCGACCCTGCCAAGTGACGCTTTATCTGGACAGCGAATATGTCCGCAAGGGCATCACCGAGTGGATTCATGGCTGGAAAGCCCGAGGCTGGCGCACGGCAGCCAAAGCACCGGTGAAAAACGTCGATCTCTGGCAACGTCTTGACGCCCTTGTGGCGTCGGGAGGACATCAAATTGACTGGCGCTGGGTCAAAGGCCACGCCGGTGACCCTGGTAATGAGCGGGCCGATACGCTGGCCAACAAAGGGGTTGACATGGCCTTGGCGGCGAATCGGTCTGCAGCCCGACTTTGAGTGAATTGTGAAGACCAGGTAAATGGGCCTTGAAAATGTCTTTTTCAGGGACCCTTGCTGTGTACGACCGTTACAGCCTGCTACATTGTCGGGTTACCTCATCCTTACAAAAAAGCGGACGCTTTGCTCATGGCTTCTAAAGTTATCTATTCCGTGGTGGCCGTTGTCGGCATGGCTTCGCTTGGCGCGGCGGCTTGGTGGTACCAGAATCAGCCGTCCAAGCGTCTAGGTGAAGCGCCGTTGGCGTCTGCCACTGCACCGAGCTCCCAGGGTGGCAAGCCATCGGTTGAAGTGGCCCGTGTTGATGTCATGAAGTTGGTGGACGACACGCAGGCTGTCGGCTCGCTGCGTTCGCGTCAAGGGGTGATATTGCGGCCCGAGATCAGTGGGCGCATTACGCAACTTAATTTCCGTGATGGCGACCGTGTCAAAGCTGGTCAGTTGTTGGTGCAGCTGGATGACCGCTTGCCGATGGCCCAAGTCCAACAGGCGCTGGCTGAGCTCAGCATTGCCGAGGCCAACCACAAGCGCAACCAAGACTTGGTGGCGCAAAACTTCATCAGCCGCCGCACCGTCGACGAAAGTGCTGCGGCCCTGCAAGTGGCCGAGGCCAAGCTCGCGCTGGCTCGCGCAACCGCGGCACGGCTGAAGATCCTCGCACCGTTTGATGGCTTGGCCGGCATCCGCACGGTCAACGTCGGTGATTACTTGAAGGATGGTGCTGACATTGTCAACATCGAAGACATCGAAGCTATTTTTGTCGACTACCGTCTGCCCGAGCGCTTTCAGTCCAAAGTTCGCCGTGGACAGACGGCAACCGTAGAGCTGGATGCTTTGCCGGGTCGAAAATTCAAAGCGGTGCTGCAAGCGATTGATCCGCTGATTGACGCGAATGGCCGTTCGGTTGGCGTGCGTGCCTGTATTGACAACCGTCGCCTGCAGTTGCGTCCCGGTATGTTCGCCCGCGTCAACACAGTGTTTGGCCAGCGTGATGACGCCCGTGTGATTCCTGAAGAGGCCATCGTGCCGCAAGCCGGCAAGCAATTCGTCATCAAGCTGTTGCCCGGGCCTGACGCTCAGGGTTTCGTGACGCAACGGGTTGAAGTCAAGGTGGGGCAGCGCCTGCTCGGCAAGGTCGAGATTGTGGACGGTCTGGAGGTTGGCGATAGCGTCATCATTGCGGGTCAGCAGCGTGTTCAACGCGACGGTACTGCGGTGCGCGTGCTGGACAAGGTCGCCGCTCCAGAGGCCGCTGCTGCACCAGCGTCACCCACTGCGGCAGTGGCTGCTAAGCTCGCGGCCCCTGCTTTGCAGCCGCTCACCGGTCCAGACCCTTGCCTGATTTCTCCAGCCCGATAGCCGGAACCCCTGACCATGCAAATCGCTGAAGTTTCCATTCGCCGGCCGGTCTTTGCCACCGTGCTGTCGCTGCTGATTGTGCTGATTGGTGCGGTCAGCTTCAACCGACTGACGGTGCGCGAATACCCCAAAATTGATGAACCCGTGGTGACCGTCAGCGTGCGCTACCCGGGCGCCTCGGCAGAGGTTATCGAGTCGCAGGTGACCAAGCCGCTGGAAGACTCGATTGCCGGTATTGACGGGGTTGACGTGATCACCTCGATCAGCCGTGCCGATCAGGGCCAGATCAGTGTCCGCTTCCGGCTTGAAAAAGACGCTGACTCAGCCGCAGCCGAAGTCCGCGACAGAACCTCACGCGTGCGTAACCGCCTGCCGCAAGCGATTGAAGAACCGGTGATTGCGAAAGTGGAGGCCGATGCTTTTCCGGTCATTCAGATCGCCTTTTCCAGCGACTCCCTGACCCAATTGGAAATCAATGACTTGGTGAACCGGGTGGTGAAACCGCGCTTTCAGACGGTCACCGGCGTGGCCGACGTGCGTATTTTTGGGGAGCGCAAATACGCCATGCGGGTCTGGCTCGACAGCGACAGGATGGCCGCGTTTCGTCTGACCAGTCAAGACGTCGAAGATGCCATCCGGCGCAGCAACATGGAGTTGCCAGCTGGACGCATTGAGTCACAGCAGCGCGAGTTCAGTGTCACCTCGCAGACCAACCTGATCAAGCCTGCCCAGTTTGGTGACATTGTGGTGAAAACCGTCAACGGCTTTTCAGTCCGGGTGCGCGACGTGGCGCGGGTCGAAGAAGGTGCTGCCGACGAGCGCACCTCTGTTCGTCTGAACGGCCGCGCCGCCGTGGCCGTGGGGGTCATTCGGCAAGCCACTGCCAATCCGCTCGACCTGTCAAAAGGCGTGCAAGCGGCCTTGCCGAAGCTCAAAGCTGACCTGCCTGCAGGCATGGTGATCGACGTGGCCAATGACAACTCGGTCTTCATTGACCGCTCCGTCAAAAACGTCTACCGCACCATCGTCGAAGCGGTGCTGTTGGTGGCCTTGGTCATTTTTGTGTTCTTGCGCACCTTGCGCGCGTCGATCATTCCCATCATCACCATTCCGGTGAGCCTCGTGGGCACCTTTGCGCTGATGGCGCTGGCGGGCTTCAGTATCAACACACTGACCTTGCTGGCGCTGGTGTTGGCGATTGGTCTGGTGGTCGATGACGCCATCGTCATGCTGGAGAATATTTATCGGCACATTGAAGAGGGCATGGACCCGTTTTCAGCGGGTATCAAAGGGGCTCGTGAGATCGGCTTTGCCATCGTCACCATGACGGCTACCTTGGTGGCGGTTTACGCGCCATTGGCTTTCACACCGGGGCGCACGGGCCGGCTGTTTGTGGAGTTCGCGCTGGCACTGGCCGGCGCGGTGGTGGTGTCTGGCTTCGTCGCGCTGACGCTGACGCCCATGATGTGCACGCAGCTGCTCAAGCACAACCCGAACCCGAACCGCTTTGACCGCGGCATGGAACGCCTGCTGACAGGGTTATCCGACAGTTACGGTGCTTTCCTGCGCTGGCTGGTGACCATGCGGCACCTGCCTGCTGCCAACGCTGGGCTGGGCGGCCTGCTCAAGGGATGGCTGCTGCAGGCGCGCTGGTTGGTGCTGCTGGTGATGCTGGTCAGTGCCGGTGCGATTGCTTGGGTTTTCCCGACCATGAAGCAAGAACTCTCGCCGATGGAAGACCGTGGCGTGATTCTGGCCAATGTCAATGCACCCGACGGCGCGACGCTGGAGTACACCGACCGATACGCTCGCGCGCTGGAAAAAATGGGTCAGCCCTTCAAAGAGTTCGACCGTATTTTCGTCAGTCTGGGCAACCCCACGGTGGCGCAGGCCAGCGTGGTTTACCGCACCGTGGACTGGGACGAGCGCAAGCGCACGACGATGGACATGGCGCGCGAACTCGGACCTAAGTTCGCCAGCTTGTCGGGTGTGACGGCCTTCCCGATCACGCCGCCTTCGCTCGGTCAGGGCTTTCGCGAGCGACCGCTCAACTTCGTCATTCAGACCTCTGAAAGTTACCAGAACCTGAACGGCATGGTGCGCAAGATGCTGGATGAAATTGCCAAAAATCCGGGCATTGTGTCGCCCGACGTTGACTTGCGCCTGAACAAGCCAGAGCTGCGCATCAGCGTCGACCGTGAGAAGGCGGCCGATCTGGGCGTCAGCGTCGAGGTCGTTGCCAAAGCGGTTGAAACCCTGCTGGGCGGCCGCAATGTGACGCGCTACAAACGCGATGCTGAGCAGTACGATGTGATCGTGCAGACCCAGGCCAGTGGCCGCAACACGCCGGAAGACATTGAGCGAATTTACGTGCGTGGCCGCAACGACAGCGTCATTCCGCTGTCGGCTTTGGTGAAGGTCCGCGAAAGCGTCTCGCCGCGTGAGCTGAACCACTTCGGCCAGCGCCGCTCGGTCACCATCACGGCTAACTTGTCGAGCGATTATTCGCTGGGCGAAGCCTTGCGCTTCATGGATCAGACGGCCGCGAAAATTCTCACGACCGGTTACAGCACGGAGCTCAACGGCACTTCACGAGAATTTCGCAAGTCGCAAGGCGCGCTATTGATTGTTTTTGTGCTGGCCTTGGTGTTTATCTTCTTGGTGCTGGCGGCACAGTTCGAGAGCTTTGTCGATCCGCTGGTCATCATGCTGTCGGTGCCGCTGTCGATGATCGGTGCCTTGCTGGCGCTGAAATGGAGCGGCGGATCACTCAATGTGTATTCGCAGATTGGCCTGATCACGCTGGTCGGGCTGATCACCAAGCACGGCATCTTGATCGTGGAGTTCACCAATCAACTCCGCGGTCAGGGGATGGACATGATCGACGCGGTGGTCAAGGCCTCAGCCCAGCGTCTGCGGCCGATTTTGATGACCACTGGCGCGATGGTCTTGGGGGCTTTGCCGCTGGCCATGGCGACCGGTGCGGGGGCTGAAAGCCGCATGCAAATTGGCTGGGTCATTGTGGGCGGCATGTCCCTAGGAACACTGCTCACCATTTTTGTGGTGCCGACCATGTACACGCTGTTTGCCCGCAAGGCGATTCCCGGTGCGAATACGCAAGTGGCGCATGAGACGCCGGCTGCTGCCGGTCACTGAACTGCGTCAGTCGCGCTAGATCGCGCCGTCAAACATCATCACGTCCAGCAAGTCGCCAACGGCGACGTTGCCTTGGCTGTGGTGCAGCATGATGAGGCCGTTGGCTTCGGCCATAGAACTCAGCACACCTGAGCCCTGGTTACCTGTGGTGCGTACTTGCAGCGAACCATCGGCAGCCGTTGACACCCAGCCGCGCTGGTATTCGGTGCGGCCGGATTTTTTACGCATCGGCTCTTGACTGTGGGCTTTGAGCAGCGGCGGTGCCGTGTCGATGCAACCCATCATCTGCAGCAAAGCCGGCCGGACAAAGGCCAGAAAAGTCACCATCACAGCGACCGGATTGCCGGGCAGACCGAACAACACGGCACCGGTTTGTTGACTCGGCTCGGCCGCAATGCGGCCCACGGCCATCGGCCGGCCGGGTCGCATGGCTATGCGCCAGAAGGCCACGTCACCGAGCTTTTTCATCATCGCCTTGGTGTAGTCGGCTTCGCCGACACTGACCCCGCCGCTGGTGATGATGGCGTCGGCTTGCGCCGCAGCAGAGCGGAATGCAGCTTCTAGCAAGACGGGGTCATCTTTGACCACGCCCATATCGATCACCTCGCAGCCTAAGCGTTTGAGCAGGCCAAAGGTGGTGTAGCGGTTGCTGTCATAGACAGCGCCTTCACGCGGTGCTTCGCCCAGCGACAGGATCTCGTCGCCGGTTGAAAAATAAGCCACACGCAAGGGCCGCCAGCAGGGCAGGGTTGGCAGGCCCAGCGATGCGGCCAGGCCGAGTCGGGCTGGCGTGATGACTTGGCCTTTGAGAAGTGCCGGGTGGCCTTGCGCCAAGTCTTCACCGCGAAAACGTCGGTTGTCGCCGGGTTTGAGCATGCCGGGCGGGATGACAATAAATTCAGCTTCGCCCTTCAGCAGAGTGACAATTTCTTGCGGCACCACGGTGTCAAAGCCTGCCGGCATGATGGCCCCGGTCATGATCTTCACGCAGTCGCCTGTCCCTGCCGAACCGACCCAAGCTTTGCCGGCCAACGCCTTGCCAACGACTTTGAGTTTCAGTGGGATATCGGCCTGTAGCTGGCTGCCGTCAAAGGCATAGCCGTCCATCGCCGAGTTGTCGTGCGGCGGCACGTCCATCGGCGAAACGACATCGGCCGACAGCACCTTGCCCAGCGCATCAAACAGCGGCAGCTCTGCGCTCTCGGTGACGGGTGTGACCAGTCGCTGCAAAAAGTCCAGCACTGCGCTGGCGGGCAGCGCCTGAGGGTCGTAACCCTGAAGCTCGGCGGCAATTTGCGCAATGGATTTCATGGGCTTGGCATCAAGAGGGTTACGACAGCTTCGCGGCTCAGCGGCTTTCGAGCTGATGCAATTCGGCCAAGGTGTTGGCGTTGACAAAGGCTTGGGGGTCGTCGCCGGGCAGCTCAAATGGCACCAGCACGGTTTTGTGCAGCGCCGTCCAAGCGTCTATTTTGCGGCCACCGCCGTGGGTGAAGCGAACCACGCTTTCGAGTAGCTCGGAGCGTATCAGGCAAAACACCGGCTGCGCGCGCAGCTGGCCATCTTCCTCACGCGCTGCGGCCATGGCGATGTCTGCGTCTTCGGCTTCGAGTGCCGCTGCGAGACGCGCCACGAGGTCATGCGGGAACAGCGGTGTGTCGCAAGGCACCGTCATCATGAAGGCGGTTTCGCAGCGCTCCAAGCCGGTCAAAAAGCCGGCCAATGGCCCGGCGAAGTCACCCAAGCTGGTGGCATCCGGCCAGACCGGCACACCAAACGATTCGTACGCGGCGAGATTGCGGTTGGCATTGATCAGCAGCTCTCCGACCTGCGGACTCAGCCGTAACTGCGTGTGCAACGCCAGCGGCACGCCGTTGAAGTTTTGCAAGCCCTTGTCCACGCCGTCCATGCGCGAGCCGCGCCCACCCGCCAAGATGACCCCGGTAATTTCTGAAATATCAATCATGTTTTATCCAATTACCCGCCGATGTAACTCATCTCAACCCGCCGTCCGGTGTCCGGTGGCGAGGCGTCTGCGGGCAGTGCCGCACGCATTTCTGAATAACGGTCTGCGCGCGACTGCCAGATGTGGCCGACGGCGCCGCCGATTTGTTCGTCCGAAAAGTCGCCGCGCAGCAAGGCGCGCAGGTCTTGCCCTTGGCTGGCGAACAAACACAAAAAGAGCTTGCCTTCGGTTGACAGCCGGGCTCGGTTGCAGTCGCCGCAAAAAGCGTGGGTCACGCTGCTGATGACACCTACTTCACCGCCGCCATCCGCGTAGCGCCAGCGCTCGGCGGTTTCGCCGGCGTAATTGGGGTTCACGGCCAGCAGGGGGAATTCAGTTTGCAAGCGTTCAATCACCTGGGCGGAGGGCAGCACTTCGTCCATGCGCCAGCCGTTGGTGGCGCCAACGTCCATGTATTCAATGAAGCGCAGCACCACGCCAGAGTTGCGAAAGTGGCGTGCCATCGGCAAGATTTCGGCGTCATTGGTGCCGCGTTTGACGACCATGTTGACCTTGATCGGCGCCAAGCCAACACGCTGCGCGGCTTCGATGCCCTTGAGTACGTCAGCCACCGGAAAATCGACGTCGTTCATGCGCCTGAAAACTGCGTCATCTAATCCGTCCAGGCTGACGGTGACGCGCTGCAGTCCGGCGTCTTTCAGGCTTTGGGCTTTTTTAGCCAACAGCGACGCATTGGTGGTGAGTGTGATATCCAGCGGCTGACCGCTTGGCGTTTGAATCTTGGCCAGCATCTCGATCAGCACTTCGAGGTGTTTGCGCAGCAGCGGCTCGCCACCGGTCAGGCGGATTTTTTCGACACCGTTGGCCACAAATATTCGCGCCAGCCGTGCGATTTCCTCAAAGCTTAGCAGCGAGGTTTGCGGCAAAAAAGCGTAATTCTTGTCGAAGACCTCGCGCGGCATGCAGTAGCTGCAACGAAAGTTGCAGCGGTCGGTCACGCTGATGCGCAAGTCGCGCAGGGGTCGGCCCAAAGTGTCCGCCAGCAGGCCGGTGGGCGTTGGGATGTGGGCTGGCACGTGTGGCACGCGACTGGCGTAGCGGATGTCGGCGATGGGGATGATTTTTTCTGTCATAGGAAACTTAGCGCTGAATTTACCTTATCGTTGGGCCCTGTTTTATGAATAGCTGACAAAACCTTGCTCCAGGCATGTTGCTCGCGGCCCCAACCGCTTTGCTGATGAATACTTGCTGTCGAATGACGCTTCTTTTTGCGCCGTCGTCAATGCGTTGGCAAGCCTTACCGAAGGCATCGATACGACCAGAACTAAGCCTGCTGCGACCGCATCACGATTGAATTCACGTCTGTATTTTCGCCTGCGACGTTGAGCTGTTTCGTATCCAGCTCGAAATCTTGATGGGCTATCACTGTGAGTCCTGTTCGCAGGGTGAGGGCTGATTCTGCTGAAGTGCTGAATGGTGCCATGTCGGCTTGCCTGTCACCCAACGACCACTGTACAGTGACCAGTGCGCCGTCGTTGATCTGGATCACTCCCTTTATTCGAAGAAGCGAGGCTTCGTGCTTGCGAATCCAGTGCTCAAGCTGCGTCCAGAAGGCTTGGCGTTTAAGCGGGTTCGGCAGTGGGAAAAAGACGGTTCGAGCGCCGTGGTGTGCGCCTTCGTGCGCCTTGTTGTGCAGATGTCCGTGCTCGAGGTCAATATTGTCATGTGCATCATGATGTACGGCATTGACTTCAAGTGCCTCTGCCCTTGGGTGTTTTGCTAACAGCGCCAGCATCTTTTGCGCGTGCAGACTGGCCCATGCCGAAGTTACCAAACCTGCTGCGGGATTCAATCTGCGTACGGCCACCTCGAGCGCCGCCACATCAGCTGTCGCTACTACGTCGGTCTTGGTGATGATAATAAGGTTGGCCGTGTTGACTTGCGACACCGCTTCGTTGTGTTTCGCGAGAATACGCAACCCGCTGGTCGCGCTCAAGGTGGTGACGATACCGGCCAGCCGATAACGTTCTTGCAGCAGGTCGTCGGTGTTGAAGAGCGCTGCAATCGGTGTTGGGTCAGCCAACCCGGTGGTCTCAATGATGACGTGGGTAAAGGCTGCTATCTTGCGCTGCAAGCGAGCCCAGAAAAGCTCTGCCAACGCTTGCTCCAGCCCTGGCAGCCCTGTGCAGCAGATGCAAGCATTTGCCAGCAGTGCAGCGCTTTCTGTCACTCCGCGCAAGACATGCTGGTCAAGACCGACCTCTCCAATCTCGTTGATGATGAGGGCGGATTCGGCAAGTTCTTTTTCCTGCAACCAAGCGGCCAAAAGTGTCGTTTTGCCGCTACCGAGATAGCCAGTCAACAAGTAAACAGGAATGCGTGTGCGCAATGGGGCGTCGGCTTGTATGGCAGTAGGCATGTCGACCGATGCTCAGTCAGGCCGATAGCCCAAGCGCGTCGAGATGGCTTGGGCGGCATGGAGAACCCATGGTGTAAAGCTGCGCAGGTTCTTTTTACTCAGGCGTTGCACTGGGCCGGCCAGACCGACAGCCGCAATCACGGTGCCACTGGCGTCACGGATGGGGGCCGCCAAGCCGCGCATGCCCGCATCGCTTTCTTCGTCGTCCACCGCGTAGCCAGTTTGAGCGACCCCTAAAAGTAGTCTGACCAGCGAGGCGGGTTCTGTGACGGTGTGGGGCGTGCGCGCCAGTAACGCGCCTTTGAGAATTCGCTTGAGAACTGTGGGCTGGCTGAAGGCCAAAATAGCCCTTCCTTCACTGCTGCAAAAAGCGGGTTTGCGGACACCCAGATAGGACCGCATCCCGATCGCCTGCTGGCTTTCGAGATTGAATAAATACATGATGTCTGTCTGTTCGAGAACGGCCAGGTGCACGGTTTCGCCGGTGCGGTCACGTAACTCGTGCAAGTGTTCAAGCGCTTCGGTGGACACATTCATACGCCGCCGTACCAAGGTGCCAAGGCCGAACAGCGACAGGCCCAATCGATACTTCTCGTTGAGTGGGTTTTGCTCTAGAAAACCCTCAGACACCAAGGTCGACGTCAGTCGGTGGATGGTGCTCTTGGCCAGACCCATGCGTTGCGCCAGCATGGTGATGCCCAATTCAGATTCATCAGCTGAGAACACCTTCAGCAAGCGCAATGCCGAAGTGACGGAAGACAGCCGATGTGGACTGGATTCGTCGCCGCTGAGGCTTAAATTTTTAGCCACGGTCGCCTCATACCCATGGATCAATTGTCATGTGAATGGCAGACTCAACACCTTTGCCGACCAGTGAGCGCAGGGCCAAATCGGTCTCTTTCAAGGCAAAAGTGTGGGTGCTCATATCGGTCACGTTGTGCCGGTTATCGGCGATCAGTTGTAATGCCAGTTCGACCGATTCATAGCTGTGGCCACGCATTCCTTTGACCGTTAGAAAGCGCGCAATGATCATGTCGCTGTCAAACTCGGGCAGCTTGCGGCGCTTTTGACCCGCCAATATCACCACCCCGCGTTTGCGGGCTAATTGCAGTGCAGTCTTGACGGAATCAGTGCCGCCGGATGCACAGTCAATGACCAGGTCGGCCATGTCGCCCCCCGTGATGGCGGCTACTGTTTCTAGTAAATCCTGCGACTCAATGTCAATGGTGTGGTGCGCGCCTAGGGCTCTGGACAGCGCTAGTCGGTGCTGGTCGGTCGCGTTTGACAAGCCGGTCACGATGATTTGTTGTGCGCCTGCTTCGCGTGCAGCCACCACGCAAGCCAAACCTTGCTGCCCCGGGCCCTGAATCACCACGCATTGGCCAGGCCCTGCGCCGCCATGTAAATAAGTCCACTCAATGCCGTTGGACAATGGCAACGCCAGTGCCGCATGTTTGGGGAGCACGCGGGGTGGCACTTTGTGAAAAACAGTGTTGAGGTGCAGGTGCTGGTACTGGCTAAAGCCGCCCCAAAAGCCGGGCGCCACATTGAGTCCCGTGGCACCATAACGCAGACCACCCAAGCGCCAGTCAGTCGCGTCACACAGTCGAAACTCTCCACTGCGGCAGTAGTTGCAATGACCACAGGGCAAGTACTCTTCGAGCGCGACCAAATCACCCTCTTTCACCCCCCATTTCAACGCAGCAATTTCACCCAGCGACTCGATATGACCGACTGTTTCATGACCCAAAATAAGTGGGCCGCGGCTCGTCGGTAGTTGTTGGTAGTACGCCCAGTCACTGCCGCAGACCCCGGTCACGGCGACGCGCAACAAGCCGGACGTGGCGTTGGCCGGTGGTGCGCTGAAGGTCTGTAACTCAGTGCGTTCAGGCGCAACCGCTACGGCTGCAGAAAAAGTGGTCATTAAAAAAAGTTGGTCTTAAACCGACGAGTGCGGTTTGCCAGGCTCTGCGCGAAGTGCGTCCTTGGCAGCTTCTTTGAACACCTGGTCACGTTTCAATAGGATAGCGACCGAACGAACGCGTTGTACCTGTGGGTCAATACCTGGGGGAGGCGTTCCATGTTCTGCCAACGCTTTAGCGGCTTTCAGCAGACGATGTCGCGCCATGATGATGCCGTTGTCGGTAGAAGTGAGATTTTCTCGTGTTCGGTCTTGTATCGCACCCATGCTTTCCTGTAGCGACGCGTCTTGCATGGCGATGCCGTCAATGCCGCTGTAGCAGACACCGGATTTTTGCGCAGCGCGGTCCATCAGGTAGTCGTTGTCTTTGTTTTGTAGCGGACGGTAAGTGCCTGGGACGTAGCGCACGTGAATGCCTTTGCCGTCCTTCATGGCTTGCATCTCTTCGTCGGTCAGAGCGCGCATCGGATGATAGTCAAAGCTCCATGCCCAGTTATTTTCGTCATCAATGGGGACCCAAAAATGGCCGTGCACAGCATGGTTGCCGCGCGGTGCGATCATGGTGAAGCTGGGCATGATCCAAGGCGTGATGCGCCAGTAGTACTGATCGTCTTCGGCATTGCGCCGTGCACCGACATACAGTCCGCCTTCTGCCTCAACAACATCAAACACCGGGCGTAAATCGCTGGTGTTGTACTGGTTGCCCTTGGCCCCTTTGAACATCGGATCCGAGTTAAGGCTACCACTGTGGAGCCAAGACACATGGCTCGAATCGATGCCGCCTTCAAAGGCCTGGAGCCAATTGCATTCCTGCAGTCGCTTGGTGGTGAAGCTCTGGTTCGCAGGCACGGTAGCAAATTCAAATTCTGGTAAGGGAGGTTGGAATTCGGGTGGCCCCATGTAAATCCAGATCACGCCACCGCGCTCGACCAGAGAGTAGGACTTGAGCTTGATTTTTTGGCAAAAGCCGCTTTCAGGCAGCTCTGATGGCACATCTAAACATTGGCCATTGACATCGTATTTCCAGCCATGATATGGGCAGCGAATGCCACCTTCTTCATTGCGGCCAAACCATAGCGACACTCCGCGGTGTGCGCAAAATTCATCGATAACACCGAGCTTTCCATCAGTGTCCCGAAAGGCCAGCATCTTTTCGCTCAGTAACTGCAATCGAACAGGTGGGCCATCAGGCAAGGCGACTTCTTCGGACAGCAGGGCTGGCAACCAGTAGCGGCGAAAAAGATTACCCAAGGGGGTTCCTGGGCCGGTTTGTGTCAAAAGGTCGTTCTGTTCTTTTTTCATCATCGGTTTCCAAAAATCTAGAATTCAGAATTCAAAAATACAATTTATTTGAGGAAATTCGTCACTGGGTGTTTATGAACTTGTTCTGTATAAAGGAACATAGTTCTCTTATGCAGAATAATGATAACATTTGAAAATTGTAGATGTCAAACTAGGATTTTTTATGACACAGGCTTGCACCCAGCTTGATTTGTGCGCGACGAACGATGTTAAAGATGGACAGGCGCTCAAGGTTGAAGCGACCGGTTTGACGCTTGCTGTCTTTAATCTGGAAGGTGACTTTTTTGTGACAGATGATCTGTGCACGCATGGACCGGGTTCGTTATCAGAAGGGTGCATCATTGGCGACGCTGTTGAATGTAACTTTCACAATGGTGTTTTCGACATTCGCACGGGTGAGGTTTTAGCGCCTCCCTGTATGACGCCACTGAAAACCTATCCGGTTTGCATCGAAGGCGGACGAGTTTTTATTTCCGTGTAGGCTCAGTCCTCGCGCGTTTATCCTTAAGGACCGGACATGACTAATAAACAAGTGTCAGCACGTTGGCAAGCAGCGTTGTCGCTAGGCTTGACTTTCTGGCTTACTACTGCAGCTCTCTCTGCGGCAGCACAGACCCCGCAAGCGTGGCCGAACCGCCCCGTGAAAATCGTCGTTCCTTATTCTGCTGGTGGCACGGCGGACAACCTCGGTCGCTTGATAGCCGATCACCTGACCAACTCGCTCAAGCAGCCGTTCATCGTTGACAACAAGGGCGGTGCAGGGGGAACGCTCGGTTCCTTGCAGGTCGCCAAGGCCGCGCCCGATGGTCATTCTCTCGTGGTGTCTGGAATTGGTTCGCACGTCATCGCTCCCATTCTTTTGGGCAGCAGCATGAATCCAATGAAAGACTTCACACACATTGCGTTGTTGGGCGGACCACCCTCGGCGCTGGTGATTAATGCAGACTTGCCCGTGAAAGATCTCAAGGGCTTTATTGCCTATGTCAATGCCGATCCAAAGGGTTTGAGCTGGGGCTCGCCCGGGCTGGGTACGCATGCTCAACTGATCGGCGAGTTGTTTGCCGTCGGCAATAAACTCAATATGGTGCACATCAGTTACAAAGGTGCTGGTCCTGCTGTGATGGACTTGTTAGGCGGACAAATTCAGGCGGGCTTCATGACGTTGCGGTCTGCTGCAAGCCATATTCAAAGCGGCAAGCTGCGGGTGCTGGCCATCACCTCAACCAAACGGCTGAAGGATTATCCGAATGTGCCGACTTTTGCAGAACTCGGTTATCCTAAATTGACAGCCATCACTTGGTTTTCACTTTCTGCGCCAGCCGGGTTACCAAAAAGTATCGTCACCAAACTCAATCTAGAAATTCGCAATGGTTTGCGTAGCCAGACCATTCGGGACCAGCTTGCCTTTGAATACATAGAAACGCAGGATTGGGATGCAGACTATTTCACCCAGTTCTTCAAAAGCGAGATTGAGCTGTGGTCACCGCTGGTTCGGTCTTTGCAATAAACAGAATGGGGCTAAAACTCAGCGTGGAAACGAACTGCGAAAACGTTCACGGGTCCACAACTGGCGTCTAAGTAGGATTCTAGAAGTGCTGACAGTCACCTGTTAGTTAGATGCGTTTACCGATGCCTAGGCTTTAAAAGCCTTTACACAGAGGTCCCGCCTCGTAACTCATATCCCCGTCTCCAATGAAAAAACCGTCGGCTTCAAGAAACTTTCGGTGATGATTTGTAAGTAGGTTCTGCATCAATGAAAGGCCCATGGTGTCCTTGGTTGGCACCCAGAGGCGTACTGCACTTTGGAACTCGCGCGAAAGTACGCCGTAGCTTTTCCCAGAATGTCACGCTTTTAACCATCCGCTACAGAGTACGTTTTTCGCGTGCAAAGTCATTTTGCCCCATGCGTTAGTGAGCAGCCCCTAAAGTGGGTGCCAATTCAGTTTTGATCGGACATTTGCAGTTGATCAATCGTAGAATTGCTGCACTGCAACAATTTTTTAAAAGGTCCACCATGTTCACCAACAATCCATTCGAAGCCATCACCAAAACCATGAAAGAGAATGCCGCTAAATTCAATCCAGCTGCTTCTCAAGAAGCGCTCAAGCCATTGATGGCTAATCTGCAGGCATGGGGTGAGCTTGCTCAAAAGCAAGCGCAAGCCGCACAAGCGTCTGTCGCTGCAACGGTCGAATCTTTCAAAGGTATCAAGGAGCCGCAAGCTGCCTTCGAAGCCATGAAGACTTTGGCAGAAGAAAACATGGCCATCGCTGCCAAGAACCTTAAAGATGTGACCGCTCTGGGCGTCGCTCAGTTTCACACCAGCGTTGAGGCCATCGAAAAAGCCCACCCAGCGCCAGAAGCTTTTGCAGCTGTCAGCAAAGGCATGAAAGCCGCCGCTGCACAAGTTCAAACCGCTGTCGAATCAGCGATCAAGACGACCAAGAAGAAGTAATTCGAGCGTCATTTTTGCTACAGAAGGGGTGCACCGGGAGGTGCACTTCTCATGAGCGAAGACAGATCTTTGGTGTAGCGTTTCAAAGGTTTGTCGATCCACTTGTACAGCAGCTGCCCCAGTAGCAGTGAAGCCATTACGATCACAGCCGCGCCCAATCGGGTGTAGGGATTGATCAAGTTGTACTTGTGAAAACCAAATTTACGAACCAGCGAGACCCCACCGCCTGCGACACGCCAGCTGCCTCGGCCGCCTTCTCACTGGTGATTCCGGTCGCAATCTGTACCCAGAACTGACGCTCGATCTCTCGCCGATGCGAAGGAGCTCCTGGAGAGCGCATCGTGTCTCTCCCTGTCAGTTGCTTCATCCATCCTGCTGGTCTTCCCATAAACACCTCCTGGTTGAAGGTGTTGCGACGACCGGTTGAATGCGCCCAATTTGGTAGCGACGAGTTCACACGGTGGTGCAAAGATAACCGCCTGAGTCCGAGCATGAGCCGACGGGGAAATTGCTGGGATAACGCAGTGGCGGAATCGTTCTTCAGCAACTTAAAGAGTGAGCAGATCAAAAAGAGGATCTACAACACGCGGAACGAAGCCAGATCAGAAATCTTCGATTACATAGAGGGTTTCTACAATCGTGTTCGACGCCACAAGCATCTCGATCAACTCAGCCCTCATGAGTTCGAGCGGCAGCGTCAAACTGCGCTATGAAAAGTGTCTACAGGTTTGGGGGAATGCCAAAATGAGTTTCCTAGTCCAGCCTTGAATTGCTCACAAAAGGTTAAAAATATTCTTTAACACCTTGAACAAGGTTTAGGTAATAGACTTAAGTGCTATTTACTGGTCTTCAACAACGCATCGTCTGCGTTCCACTTTCAATCTATGCACACCACTCCTTGGTCATCCACTCTGAATTGCACTCGAGTTTTGCTCGCGGCCTTGTCCCTATTTATGTTTGCGCAGGTCGCATCTGCCAGAGAAATGGTCAGCGTTGGTCGCACGGTGGTCAATCTCCGAGCGAGCGCCAGCACCAATGCCCCCGTTCTGTTTGAACTCGGCAAAGGCTATCCATTGGAGGTCACCAGTCGCAAAGGTCAATGGCTGAAAGTCCGGGATTTTGAGAACGACAAGGGATGGATATATCGCCCCATGGTTGACAAGAAAGCGCACTTGGTTGTGAAGTCGAATATTGCGAATGTACGCAGTGCACCCAGTACCAACAGTCGTATTTTGGGCAAAGTTCAATATGGTGAGCTGCTGCGAACCTTGGAACACCGTAGCAATTGGGTCAGGGTGCAGCGGGAGAGCGGTTCCAAGGGCTGGGTTTCGCGCGGTTTGTTGTGGGGCTGGTGAGGCCTCCCTGCGCTTTATTTTTATAAAGAGTTTGCATTGAAATACACACAAAAAACTTTTTTACTGCCGATTGCTGTCGTTTCAGCTGGCGTGGCTATTGCTGTTATCTGGTGGTTGATGGCCGGACCTAAAGCGCCGCTGACCGCAAACCCAGATGTTTTGCCAATGACCGAAATGACGGCTTCAGAAAACGGTGCGCTGAATGCGCCTGCGCTACCTGCTTTGGCCGCGGCTTCTGCACCAGCGGATTTCACTGAGTTGCAACCCGTCGAGGTACCGGTTGCGGCTCTGCCGCTGGGAGCTGATCAAGTCAGTTCTACCTTGACAGATTTTCTGGGTAAAAAAGCAGCTTTGACATTTTTTCAGCTAGACGACTTTCCTCGAAAATTTGTTGCGACGGTAGACAATCTTGGTCGTACGCATGCACCGCCAGTGGCGTGGCCGATCGGTCCGACGGATGGGCGTTTCACGGTGCAGACGCATGACGGTGCAACCATTGTCAGCTCTGACAACGGTCTGCGGTACACACCGCTGGTGCTGCTGCTGGAAAGCATCAATATCCCGCAAGCTGTTGATGTGTATGTGCGCATGTATCCCGTGCTGCAAAAAACCTATGGTGAGCTCGGTTTTCCAAATCGACAGTTCAATGACCGGCTGCTGCAGGTGATCAACCATCTGCTCGCCACACCGATTGCACCTCAAGTGATGGCCGTGCAGCTGACAGAAGTCAAGGGGCCTATTCCATCGCTGCGCCCTTGGGTGCGCTATGAGTTCGCTGACCCAGCACTGGAGACTTTGTCGGCTGGGCAGAAGATCATGTTGCGCGTCGGCTCAGTGAATCAAAATCGGCTCAAGGCTCGGCTCTCGGCGGTGCGCCAAGAAATATTGAAAAGGTCAACGCAGGCCCGCTGACATGGCCTCCGTAAAATAGAAGACCGCCAGCATTTGCTGGCGGTCTTCTATTTTGAAATCCGTTGTGGCCAAATCTTCTTCTTCCCTTTCTACTCACGCTGATTCGTTCGCTAGCCTCATAGCTCAGCGTCGTTCAATCCGGGCGTACCAAACCAAGCCTGTGGCTGACAGTTTGTTGCAAGATGTTTTAACGCTGGCCCGCCAAGCACCCAGCGGAGCCAACCTGCAGCCGGGTTCACTCATCTCGGTAGTCGGTGAAGCCCGGCAGCGGCTGACGGCCGACCTGACCGAAGGCTGGCGCAGTGGCGCCCAAGAGCCCGAAGACTACAGTTACTTTCCCACGCCTCTGCCGATGTCGCTCCGGCGTCGTCAAGTGGCGGCTGCGAAAGCCTTATACGGCTCCATCGGCATTGCCCAAGAAGACCGGGCCGGTCGGGATCTGCAGTTTGAGCAGAACTTTCGCTTTTTTGATGCCCCCGTGGCCTTGATCGCCACCATCAACGGTGATTTCGGCAGCGGTGGTTACATGGACTTCGGCATGACGCTGTACGGCTTGATGCTGGCTGCCCAGTCACATGGCTTGGCCACTTGCGCCATTGGCGCCATGGCATCTTATCCGGGGCTGATTCGCCGGAACTTGGGCTTGGACGAGAACTCAAAAATCGTCTGCGGCATCGCCCTCGGTTATGCCGACGCAGACGCTGCGGTGAATCAAACAGTGACGGAGCGCTGCGCGCTGGAGCAGTATTTTCGGGTGATTGAGTAGCGGTTTAGAGCCGCTGAAAAATGGCGGCTGCACCCAGACCGCCGGCACCCGCAACAGCGGTCAGCCCGAACGCCAATGGCTTCTCATGGCTCAACTCAGCTAGCACGCGCACCAGCGCAACCGCAGCAGACGCACCAATCGGGTGGCCACGCGCCAAACCGCCACCACCCCGGTTCACCTGCAGAGGGTCGATGTGCAGTGCTTGGCAAAAGCTCAAGCCTTGCACGGCAAAAGCATCGTGCAGCTCAATCACCGCCAGCGCATCGGCAGAAGCTAAAACGGCCTTTGACAGCACGGTACGCGCTGCCACCTCTGCTGCAAGCAAGGGCGTTTCCGGCGGGCAGCCTACTGAGACTGAGGCGACCCATGCGGCTTGGGGCTTCAACCCCAGCGCTTGGCAAGCCTCTGGGCTGGCCAGCAGCACGAAGGCCGCGCCATCGGCTTTGGCTGAAATACTCAAGGCGCTGAGCGAGCAGTCCAGATGGTCAGCGCCATCGCACTTAGTTTCCTCATACTTCGCCGCAGCGGGCATGCGTGCGGCCAGTGCGGCGTTGATGCGCCGTGGATACGGGTCGTGTGCCAAGTCGTTGATGCTGACGATTTCATCGGCCAACACGGCTTGATGCGCCAAGGCGCGTTCATGACTTTGCACCGCATAGGCGTCTTGCGTTGCGCGCGTCCAGCCGTGTGTTGCGGCATAGCGGGCGGCAGACGCCAGCATGTCCGGGTCACGGGCCGGTTCAGGCGCAAACGCGGGCCGCTCATAGGCCACAGGGGCATCGCCATCACGCAAGGGGCGATGTTGCCGGATGGGCGACCGACTCCAGGCCTCAACTCCACCGGCGATGACAACCGATGCTTGACCCGAGGCAATCAACCCAACCGCCATCGACACTGCATCCAGACCCGAGCAACATTGCGTGTCGATTGAAAAGGCAGCGCATGCGTCTGGCAAGCCGGCCGCTAGCGCCACAAGACGCGCCGGATTTCCGCCCGCAGCCAAGGCATTGCCGACGACCACGGCATCCACTTTTTCAGGCGCGATACCGGCGCGCATCAGCAAGGCTTGAATCACAGGCGCGGCGATGTCGTGTGCTTGCAGCGCACCAAAAGCGCCGCCGTGCGGGGCGACAGCGCTGCGCGCCCAGCCTGCGATCAAAGCAACGGGTAAAGCAGTTGGAGTCGGCATGGCGTGTCTGGGGTGGAGAGGTTGTTCTCTTTGTCGTTGAGATGGTTTTGCAAGCGCAGTGCCAGCGCGGCGTGATCCGTCTTACCGCTGGCCGTCTGCGGCCAGTCATCACAGACAAAGTAGCGCTTCGGCGCTTTATACGCTTCGAGTGGGGCGCGACACCAAGCGGAGAGTTCAGCGGCATGCAGCTCACCGGCACACGCCGGGTCCAGTTGCACAACAGCGACGACCTTCATGCCGCGCAAGGCATCAGCCACGCCCTGAACGGAGGCTTTGGCGATACCGGGGTGCGCACCCAAGACCGACTCTACCTCCTCCGGAAACAGGTTTTTTCCTTGCGTGGTGATCATTCGGTTTTGCCGTCCGGCCAGGCACAGCCGACCTTGCGCGTCTAGGTGGCCCATGTCCCGCACCGACAGCCAGTCGCCGTCGCGGATGGCCGCCGTGGCGTCTGCCATGTCGCTTGTTTGGGCCCCCATGTAGTCCATGAAGAGCATGGGGCTGCGGACAAATATCAAGCCCGAACCGTCGGGCACTGAGGCGTCTCGAATGTCGATCTCGACGTTGGCAAAGGGCTTGCCGACAAGCTGCGGCGGTGCGTTCACGTCAGCGTCCATCCAAGCAACAAAGCTGGTTTCTGAGGCACCGTAAAACTCGATGATGCGGGCTTGGGGAAACAGCGCTTGCAGCTCGGCGGTTCGGTGGCGGGCCCAGCGTGCGCCGCTGATCATGATCAAGCGAGTGGCCTCAATCGGGGCGGCGGCATGTCGAGCCGCCCATTCAATCATCAAGATCAGCTGGCTTGGCACCGCGATCAGGCACGGCGTGTGGCCTTGTCGCAAGGTGTCCAAGGCGCGTGACGCAGAAAATTGTTCTTGAACCACCACGCCCGCACCTGTCCAAAGGCCCAGCAACATGCCGAACAAAAACAAGGAGTGCGAGCTGCGTCCGGGCGACAAGATGCCGCTGGCAGCGGCCGGCCCGAAGGTGTCGACGCAAATCCGAAAACTCTCGGTCCACGACCGGTGGTGACGCCTAAAACCTTTGGGCAAGCCCGTGCTGCCAGACGTGAAGCCGATGTAAAAAGGTGAGGTGGCTTGCAGCGCCGACATCGTAGAAGGCAGCAGGCCGATTTGTTCGCGCATCGTTTCGCGCAAGGCGGCAGGCCAATCGGGGTCTGCCATGGCGGCGCAACGGCCACTGCTGATGACGGCCAAAAATTCAATCAGCTGATGGATGGTGGTCGCGCTGTCTTCCACCAGAACCGTGGCTGGTGCTTGCGACTGAGTCAAGACTGCCGACCGTTGCTGCACCGCCGCATTCAGCTCAGCAAAGGTCAGATGGCTGCTGCCGTCGCTGGAGCCATGGCTGATCGCCACGGCATCACCGCGCACACGGGCCCAGTGCGCCAGCGGCGCATGGACCAGATCGGTCAGCGGCTCAGAGGGACTGAAAGGCTCGGCCACCAAAGCGCCAATCCGGCAGACCGCGAGCCACCGAGTGAACCACGATGGCGCACAAGGCGCATTTGATCAAGTCGCCCGGCACAAAGACCAACGTGCCCCAAAAGGCTTGCGTCCAACTCAAGTTGGCCAGCATGACCAAGCCGATCACTCCGCACAGGTGGATCATGAGGACGCCACCAACAGCCGAGGCGACAAAAGCGCTGACAGCCGCGCTGCGCGGCGAGTTGACGGGTAACAACGCCATCAACAAACCCGTGGCCACAGCGCCGATGGGAAAGCCGATCAAGTAGCCGCTGGACGGCGCGACGAACACGCCCAAGCCGCCGCGACCACCCGACAGCAAGGGCAAACCCACGGCGACGACGGCCAGAAACAACAGCAACGCTTGCAGTGCTCTTTTGGGGCCGAGCATGCACCCGGCCAGCATGACGCCCAGTGTTTGCAGTGTGATGGGCACGCCCAAAGGCAAATCAATCTTGGGGATCAGGCCAAAGACGGCCACCAA
Source organism: Polaromonas sp. (assembly GCA_030654695.1). GTDB lineage: Bacteria > Pseudomonadota > Gammaproteobacteria > Burkholderiales > Burkholderiaceae_C > Polaromonas. The sequence continues at coordinate 53,964 of JAURWY010000009.1, read as the reverse complement.
AGCGGCGAAAAGTGAAACGTAGGCGAGTCCGCTGGAGCGAGAAGAGGTCATATTGAAAGGTGTCAGTCGGTCAGAGTGATTCAGGGTGATTTAAGGAGGAACTCGCAACTCAAGCGCATCGGCCACACGCTGAGCCGAGGTCAGCATGCGGATGGTCAAGGGCGCCAACAGTTTGAGGCCACCCGATTTTCCGGTGCGCACGCGGTGAGCGTCATCAAGACGTTTCCATTGAATGAAAAAATGCTCGGTGAAACGTAGCATCAACGCAACCTGTAAGGCTAACCCATTTGACCGGATGCCAAAACGGTTGAGCGGTGAAAGCAGACTTTCAAGCACGTCCAGCAAGTCGTTGGCGCGGGTCGTCAGCATCAGCGAAAGTCCCAGCAGTGAGGCGCTCAGCAAACGCAGCGCGCTGACCACGCCCTGCAGCGGTTGCTGCAGGTAGGCATGAAATGCGGTGATCAGCAGCCCAGTCAAAAAAACCATGATCAGCAGTTTGCGCGCGGGCAGCGTGGCCCGACCCAGTGAAGCAAACAGCAGCAAGCACAGCGCTGCACAGGGGAGCAACACCGCGGCGCTTTTGATTACAAAAAGAGCTGTGCCAAAGACGGCCAGCAGCAGTAACTTAAGAGGCGCTGAAACCGCATGCAGCCAAGTGCGATGGTCGCTGTAAAAACTTCCCAAACGATGGCCCTCAGTCGATGCGCATGGACGGTGACTGGCAGCGAACCGCCACATCGGCTTCATAGGTTGCGCAAACGCTGGCGCCGTCGCTATCAGAGCGGACTTGCCCTTTGTCAAGCCAGATGACGCGCTCAAACCCCCGCACGTGGTCGAGCAAATGGGTCGACACAATGACTTGTTGGCTGGCCTTCGCAATTTCCAGGTCGAGCATGGCTCGCCCCGGCAAATCTAGGCTTGAGAAGGGCTCGTCCAGCAGCACGGATTTGGGGGATGCCATCATCAAGGCGAGCCAGCAAACGTGTTGCCTTTGGCCTTGGCTGAGGCTGCCAATGGCCCGCTCAGCCCAATGTCCCAAACCGCGTGCTGTCAGCACCTGACGGGCTTGCAGGCAGTTGACCTTGCGGGACAGCCCGTTCGTGCTGAGGCTCAAGGCGAGCTCTTCCTCTACGGTTGGGAAGATGATTTGATCGTCCGGATTCTGGAACATCATGCCGACCAGTCCAACGCGTTCGGCTGGTTTGCTCTGTGCATCGTGACCCCAGACAGTGACGCTGCCAGACTGCGGTTTGTCTAGCCCACAAATCAGCCTGAAGAGGCTGCTTTTACCCGCGCCGTTGTCGCCAATCAGACCTATGCGTGACTCATTCAACCGCAGCGTCAAACCGTCAAAGACTGTCGTTGTGCCGCGCAGCAGACGCACGTGATCCAGCTGGATCGGGGTCGGGTCTGAAGGGCTAAGGACGCTGGGCATCGGGACTCATGTGGGCTGGTCGCTCATCATCAAAATAGGAAAAAATGTTGCCGCTGATGGTATCAGTGTGAATCCGAAATAATCTTCGTCAGTCGGCAGAAACCGACGAAGTTTGCCTCGGTGAAACGTGTGCTATTGGCGGCGCATACCGATGAATATGCGTCAGTTTGTCGGCTATTTTTTCTCGGGCAATGGCCAGGTCATAGCGTGCCTGCAGGGCCAGCCACCAACCGTCACTCAATCCAAAAAATCGGCACAGCCGGAGATCGGTGTCTGCGGTAATGGCGCGGTTGCCCGCCACAATTTCACCAATCCGAGGGGCGGGAACGGCAATCTCTTTGGCCAGACGGTACTTGCTCAAGCCCATGGGTTTGAGGAATTCTTCTTCCAGCATTTCGCCAGGATGTACGGGCAAGACTTCAGACATAGCAATATTCCTTTCAGTGGTAGTCAATGATCTCAACCTCGTAGGCTGCATCGTCTTTCCAGACAAAACAAACGCGCCATTGGTCATTGATGCGGATGCTGTATTGGTCGGCGCGGTTGCCCTTCAGCAATTCAAGCCGGTTGCCTGGCGGGACACGAAGATCATCCAGCCGTGCAGAAACATGCAGTTGCTCCAACTTTCGCAAAGCTGCCCGCTCGATGTTCACCCAGCGCTTCACGCGTCTGCCGAGGGAAAGTGCTTCGGTATCTTTGCAGGCAAAAGAACGAATCATTGGCAAAGCATAACGATATGCATTATTAACGTCAAGCGTTATGTATTGGGTTGTGTTGGGCCGGTGCAGGCGGCGGGGATAATGCCCCAAACTGAGATTTTGTGACAACCCATCCCTACAACCTAGCCCGCTTCGACATGGTGTCGATCCAACTGGCGGTGGCCTGCGCACGCACCGGCAGCCTTACCGCCGCAGCACGCGACTCGCATTTGGCTTTGGCCGCAGCGAGCCGGCGCATTCGTGACCTCGAAACTGCGCTGGGCGGGCCTTTGTTTGAGCGCCATGCGCGCGGCTTGACAGTCACACCAGCCGGCAAAATATTTGCCAAACATGGGCTCGTCTTGCTCCAGCAAATGGGCTTGCTGGGCGCTGAATTGAGCGACTTGCAGCAAGGTGTGGCACGGCATATTCGTTTGTGGGCCAGCACCGCCGCCATCAGCCAGTTTTTGCCGCCGCTGCTCGCCACCTACAGCGCCGCCAAGCCGCAGGTCCGAATTGACTTGGAGGAACAGGTGTCGGAGGTGGTGGTCGCATCCCTGCGAGACGGCCGGGCGGATGTTGGTATTTTGGTGGACGGCCCGGACGCTGATGGCCTCGACATGCAGCTTTTTGCACATGACGAGTTGGTGCTGGTGCTACCAGCGCGGCATCCCTTGGCCAAGGCGCACAGCGCCATCGACTTTGTGGACACCTTGGCGGCAGACTACATCGGCCTGAACACCGGTGCAGCCATGTTGACGCGGCAGCAGCAAACGGCGCAGGCTGCCGGCGTGCCTTTGAAACTGCGCATGCAGGTGCGCAGCTTCGACGCGGTCTGCCATTTGGTGGCTTCCGGTCTGGGCATTGCCATCTTGCCGAAAGCGGCAGCCTGGCCGATCATGCAGTCCATGAAGCTCGTCAGCCGGCCTCTCGCTGATGCTTGGGCGCGTCGCCGCATGATGGTGGCAACGCGGGCGGGCGAAGCGGATGCGGGGATTCTGGATTTCGTTCGATTTCTGGCCGATGTCGGGCCTGAGCGCTTCAAGGCTTCGCCAAAGGCGAAAGCTCCGCGCATTAAGAAGCAATAGACAGCGCTGGTCGTCTCGGGGCACACTCTTCAGATGTCCATTCATTCATCACCTAACGTCCCCAGCACTGCTGCCCTCGGTGGCCTCAAAGTACTCGAACTCGGCCAGTTGATCGCCGGCCCCTTTGCTGCCAAGACGCTCGGGGATTTTGGCGCCGACGTCATCAAGATTGAAACCCTGGGCGCTGGCGATCCGCTGCGCAAATGGCGCTTGCTGAAAGACGGCACCTCCGTCTGGTGGCAGGTGCAGTCGCGCAACAAACGCTCAGTCGCGCTCGATTTGCGGCAGCCCGAGGCGCAAGACATTGTTCGCTCATTGGCGGCTGAGTGTGATGTGGTGATCGAGAATTTTCGACCGGGCGCGATGGAAGGCTGGGGCCTCGGCCCTGATGATTTGCACCAGCTCAACCCCGGCCTGATCATGCTGCGCATCAGCGGTTACGGCCAAACCGGCCCCTACCGCGACCGACCCGGCTTTGGCGTGGTGGCCGAGGCCATGGGTGGCCTGCGCCACTTGACGGCTGAACCCGACCGCGTGCCGGTGCGCGTCGGTGTCAGCATTGGCGACACGCTGGCCGCGCTGCATGGTGTGATCGGAATTTTGGTGGCGCTGCAACACCGCGCCAAAACCGGCGAAGGTCAGGTGATCGACGTCGCCTTGTACGAGGCGGTGTTCAATTGCATGGAAAGCTTGCTGCCCGAGTACAGTGAATTTGGCGCCGTGCGGGGACCGGCCGGCAGCGCTTTACCGGGTATCGCCCCCAGCAACGCTTACCTCTGCAAAGACGGCGCCTACGCCCTGATCGCTGGCAATGGCGACAGCATTTTCAAGCGGCTGATGACGGTGATTGACCGCGCAGATCTGGGCGCAGACCCTGCGCTGGCCGACAACACCGGGCGGGTTCTCCGCGTGACAGAACTGGACGCCGCCATTGAACTGTGGACGGCGGCGCACAGCGTCGACGAAGTCCTCGCGGCGCTTGACGCGGCATCAGTCCCAGCCGGCAAAATTTACACGGTGGCGGACATCGCCGCTGACCCGCATTACCAAGCGCGCGGCATGATCCAGCAGGTGCAGATGGACGACGGCAGCACACTGGCTGTGCCCGGCATTGTGCCGAAGCTCTCGCGCACGCCGGGCTCGCACCGACGTAACGCGCCCAACGTCGGGCAAGATACCCTTGCTGTGTTGCGTGAAGTGGGCTTGACCCCTGCGCAAATACAAGCCTTGTATGACCGCGGTATTGTTGAAGGAATTGAAAAATGAAACGCATTTATTTCAACGAAGTGTCGACCCGCGATGGCTTTCAAATCGAGCCTGAATTTGTGCCAACCGACAGGAAGATCGCCTTGATTGACGCTCTGAGCGAGTGCGGTTACGCCAAGATCGAGGTGACTTCTTTCACCTCGCCGAAGGCGATTCCGATGTTGCGTGACCCCGAAGAAGTGATGGGCCGCATCAAGCGCGCGCTTGGTGTGGAGTACACCGTGCTGGTGCCCAACTTGCGCGGTGCTGAGCGGGCGCTGGAGTCGCGCGCCGACGAACTGAACCTGGTGATGTCGGTGTCTGAGACGCACAACTTGGCTAACTTGCGTATGCCTCGCGAACACAGTTTTGCAGCGCTGACGGAAGTCATCAAACGGGTTGACGGCCAGACCCCCATCAACGTGTCTTTGTCTTGCGCCTTTGGCTGCCCGATGGAGGGCGAGGTGACGCAGCAAGAGGTGTTGCAGTGGGTGCAGCGCTTCGCAGATTTAGGCGTGCGTGGGCTGACCATTTGCGACACCACAGGCATGGCGCATCCGGGGCAGGTGAGTCGCTTGGTGGAGGCTTTGCAAGCCAAGCTGACGCAGCAACTGACCTTGCATTTTCACAACACGCGCGGCATGGGCTTGGCCAATATCCTGGCAGCAGTGCAAAGTGGTATTGAGCGTTTTGACGGCTCGCTGGGCGGGCTCGGCGGCTGCCCTTATGCACCCGGTGCCAGTGGCAACGTCTGCAGCGAAGACGCGGTTCACATGCTTGACGCCATGGGCTACGACACCGGCATGGCGCTAGAGCGTTTGCTGCAAGTGGCACGTGAGATGCCGGGGATTGTGGGCCACGATGTGCCTGGCCAAGTGGCCAAAGCCGGACCCAGCATGACGCTGCATCCTGCGCCTACCTATGTTGCTGAACTCCGCGAGAAGTTTTCAAAAGTCAACGCATGATCCGTACCCACGGACTGACTTACGCGTATGCCGGTGGTCCCACGCTTACCTTTCCCGACCTGGAGCTTCCGCTAGGCGGCGTGTTGTTGCTAAAAGGGCCGTCGGGTTCGGGTAAATCGACATGGCTGGCGTTGGCCGCTGGCTTGGTGCAAGCCAAGGCAGGCACGCTTGAAATCGCCGGGCGGGTGCTGGCTTCCGAGGTGGCCGGGATGGCTCCGCCTAGCCGCGCAGCGCTGGACCGATGGCGTGCTGCCACCATCGGCTTTCTCCCGCAAAAATTGCATTTGAGTCCGGCGCTGTCGGTGCGCGAGAACTTGGCCATGGCGCAGTGGGCGGCTGGACGTCCTGAAGACACCGAGAAAATGATGCAGTCGCTGGCAGCGCTAGGCGTGGCTGATTTGGCGCAGCGCAAGCCCGCGCAGTTGTCAGGCGGCCAGGCACAGCGTGTGGCGCTGGCAAGGGCCGTGTTGCTTCAGCCGAAGCTGATTCTGGCCGACGAGCCAACCGCCAGCCTCGACGACGCAGCGGCTGAGCAAGCCGCCCAGTTGCTTCAACACGCCGCGCAAGCCAGCGGCGCGACGCTGGTGATAGCCAGCCACGATGCACGCATCTTGCAGTTTTTTGCGGCAACGAAAAACGCCATGGTCTTGGCCCTAGAAGCGAAGACCGCCGGGAGCGCCGCATGATCACAACATGGCGCTGGGCGTGGCGGTTTTTGTGGGCGCGACCTTTGGCTGCCGGTCTGAATTTATTGCTGCTGACCTTGGGCTTGGCATCCATCACTTTTGTGCTGCTGGTGAACCACCAAATTCAGCGAGCCTTTGAGCGCGACTTGGCCGGCATTGATGTCGTGGTCGGCGCCAAGGGCAGCCCGATGCAACTTATTTTGTCGGGCGTCTTTCACATTGACACGCCCACCGGCAACATTCCACTCGCCTCCTTGCAGACGCTCAAAGAGCATCCGCACGTGGCCAAGCTTATTCCCATCAGCATGGGCGACAGCTTGAACGGTTTTCGCATCATCGGCACCACGCCTGACTACATTCATCATTACGCGGCCGTGCTGGCGCAGGGTGCGCTCTGGCAGGCGCCCATGCAGGCCGTGCTGGGTGCCGACGTGGCGCGCCAAACCGGGCTGAAGGTGGGTGACCGTTTTGTCGGCAGTCACGGCTTGGGTCGCGGTGGTCATGCGCATGGAGATATGCCTTACAGCGTGACGGGTGTGCTCGCGCCCAGCGGCGCGGTGTTAGACCGACTGATCTTGACGCCGACTGAATCGGTTTGGCGCGTCCATGAGTCCGCTACCGCGCTGGACGCTGAAGACCAGAAAATCTTAGAGCAAGAGCGTGAAGTCACGCTGGCTTTGATTCAATACCGCAGTCCATTGGCCGCCGTGACTTTCCCGCGCTTCATCAACACCAGCACCGATATGCAGGCAGCGGCACCAGCGATCGAAATCACGCGTCTGCTGGGAATGATTGGCGTTGGCACAGACGTGCTCAGAGCGCTCGCTGGGGTTTTGTTGTTGACGGCAGGACTGAGTGTCTTTGTGGCCTTGTGGAGTGCGCTGCGGGAGCGCCGGGCCGACCTGGCGCTGATGCGCATGCTGGGCGCTTCACCCGCCAAATTAGCCGGCCTGTTATGGTGTGAGGCTATGTGGTTGGCGCTGCTGGCCGCTCTGTTGGGTGTGGCCGCTGGGCAAGGCTTGACGGCCTTGGTGGCACTGGCACTAGACTACGACAAGACGCTGAGCTTAGCCACTTTGTCTTGGCCTGCTGAGTTGCTCATGGTTCCTGCACTGGCTCTGGGCGTGGCGCTGCTGTCGGCCCTGCTGCCGACTTGGGAAGCCTACCGCGTCAGCGTTTTAGAACTTATTCAATCAAGGTGACACCATGACATCAGTCTCCAAATTCTTCGCTTTAATCTCAGCTCTTGCGCTGAGCGCCTCAATGTCGCTGGCCTACGCCCAGCACAGTGACAAAGAAGTGAAAGAAGATGTGCAGCGCCATCTCGCCATGGCCGCGGCCCATGAAGCCGCCGCAAAATGCTTGGAGGGTGGACAAAAGCCAGACGCCTGCGTCAAACAATTGCAGGCGGCCTGCAAAGGCTTGGGCATTGGGAAATACTGCGGCATGCGTCACGCACATTAAATGAAACAAGACATGAAACCAACCCGATCATCTTTCATGGCAGCAGGCCCCTCTGGCGGGTCAATGGCCCGGCTGTGGGTCTGTTTTGCAGTGCTCGGTTGTGTCGGGGCGATGCCCATACCCGCACCGGCTCAAGTGCCCCCGCCTCCTTCCGCTGGTGCCCCGCCCATGTTGCCCGGTAGTATCGATTTGCCGGGTGGCAAGGGCGCTGGTTTGCACGGTGCCAACAGCCCCTTTGCACCGTTGGTGGATCGCGCCGATGTGGTCGCGTGGTCGGTGCTGACCGATGTCAAAACCCAAGTCGTGAAAAAGCGCATGCTGCCTGCATTCAATACCACTCAGCTGGCACTGAACGACAAAACGCAGCGCATTCAGGGCTTCATGCTGCCGATTGAACCAGGCGAAAAACACCGGCGGTTTTTACTCTCACGCGTGCCGCTGACCTGTGGTTTTTGTTTGCCAGGCGGCCCCGAAAGCATGATCGAAGTCAGAACCCAAACGCCTGTCAAATACAGCTTAGAGGCTGTCGTGGTTGAAGGTCGATTCATGGCCTTGAGAGACGACGAATACGGCCTTTTTTACCGACTCACGGACGCTGTGATGGTCAAGTGAGCTTTCTCGGCGGCTTTTCCCCACCCGTTGATCGACATCGTCTGGCGTCAGTTCCAATCGCTTGACTCTGTGCATCTCGTTGCGAGCAGCTTCTTTGGGGAATCGTCATAAAGCGTTGAAGAGATGCCCATAATCTGCTTTAGCATTGACTTGATGCCTTTTATAACAACTGGAGATTCCCATGAAAATTCATTCATCCACGCCGGTGACATCCTTGAGCTCACCCCGCGGGCGCAGACAATGGCTGTCATGGACTGCTGCCGCCGCCGTGTCGGTGCTGAGTTTTGGCGGCGTCACCACCGCAGTTCAAGCCCAGGATACTTGGCCAAACAAACCCATTCGGCTGGTTGTGCCTTTCACGCCAGGCGGTGTCACCGACACCAGCGCTCGTCTGATCGCGGAATACTTGGGCAAGCGCCTTGGGCAAAATGTGGTGGTCGACAACAAGCCGGGTGCCTCGGGCAACATTGGCACGTCTTTGGTTAAAAACGCGGCGCCTGATGGTTACACCTTGGTGCTGGGGTTTGACGGCACCATGGTCATCAACCCGAATGTGTTTGCCAAGTTGCCCTTTGACACCCTGAAAGATTTCACCCCGATTGGAAAAATAGGGGATGCAACGTTGATCTTGGTGGCCCATCCAGATGCGCCCGTCAAGACCTTGGCGGATGTCATTGCAGTGTCTAAAACGACACCTGGCGGTTTGTCTTTCGGCACATCCGGAACGGGTGGCACACCGCATATTGCTGGCGAACTGTTGAAGCTCAAAACCGGTGCCAAACTGGTCCATGTGCCTTACAAAGGGGGTGGCCAGGCCATGACCGATGTGGTCGGCGGCACCATTCCGCTGGTCTACACGGCGGTGGCTGGTGCGCATGGCTTTGTCAAATCGGGTAAGTTGCGCGCTGTGGCGGTTTCGAGCGCCCAGCGTTCATCTGCGCTGCCAGATGTGCCCACTTTCATTGAAGCTGGCGTGCCTGATTTTGTCGTGAATTCATGGGTCGGTATGCTGGCCCCTGCCAACTTACCCCCCGCGGTTGCCAACCGGCTCACCACTGATTTGAATGCGGTTTTGAATGATCCGGCCGTGCGCGAGAAGCTGCGTATTTTGGGCATTGACGCCACCCCCGGCAGCGCCGACCAGTTCCGCGAGGAAATGCGCCGTGACTTAGCCCGCTACGGGCAAGTCGTCAAGGCGGCAGGCATTTCTGTCGACTAAATTGTTTCCATAAGCCCATTTTTTTGCACAGGACACTTCATGGATTTAAAACTCTCCGGTCAGCACGTGCTCATCACCGGCGGTAGCAAAGGGATTGGCTTAGCCTGCGCCCAAGGATTTTTGCGCGAGGGGGCCAAGGTCAGTTTGGTGTCCCGTAGCTCCGGCAATCTCGAGACGGCTTTGGCGGCATTGCTGTTGGAGCAGCCTGATTTCAAGGGGCGTATCGGGCTGTTCGCTGCTGACCTCAGATCACCTACCGAGGCAGAGCACGCATTGACGCAGGCCGAGGCGCTGCATGGCCCGGTGGATGTGCTGGTTAACTCCGCCGGCGCAGCCCAACGCACGGTGCCCGACGAGCTGACTGCGCAAGCCTGGCGCGATGCCATGGATGCGAAGTTTTTCACCTACGTGCACATGATTGACTTGGTGGTTAAAAAAATGGGTCAACGCGGGCAGGGCGCGATTGTCAACATCGTTGGTGCGGGTGGCAAGTTGGCGAGTCCGTTTCATTTGCCGGGTGGGGCGGCCAACGCGGCGCTGATGTTGATCAGCGCTGGTTTGGCAGCAGCCTATGGACCCAAAGGAGTTCGTGTCAACGCGGTGAACCCGGGGGCGACCTTCACCGACAGGCTTAAAACCGGTCTTGTCACTGCCGCCAAACTCAGCGATATTTCTGTGGAAGAGGCTTTGCAGCAGGTCACGCAAAAGGTGCCGCTCGGACGGCTGGCGCAGCCTGAAGAAATTGCCAACGCGGTGTTGTTCTTGGCGTCGCCTTGCGCCAGTTACGTGACCGGTGTGATCTTGTCGATGGACGGTGCGGCCACGCCGATGGTGGTTTAAGCCGCAGTGTTCAGTCGACTGACGCGCTCCAGCGATCGCCCCAGCTTTTGTCCATGCTGCGGCGGTCGCGTTTGGTTGGGCGGCCGTGCTCAATGCTGTCTGCAGGCTCGTCATTGAGCTTGCGCTGCTCAACTGCCTGTAGTCGGTTGGCGACGCTTTCGGCTGTTTCTTCGTAGAGCAGTTGCGCCACTGGCGCCGCCCCACGTTGCAGACTCAAGCCTTTGACGACCACCACCCGCAATACGAGACCTTGGCGCAGCCTCAGCGTGTCACCCACTTTGACGTCGCGCGCAGGTTTGACTTCTTGCCCGTTGATCTGAATTCGGCCCTTGTCTATTTCTTCAGCCGCCAGCGTGCGCGTTTTGTAAAAGCGGGCAGCCCACAACCATTTGTCGATGCGCATTTTTTCCATGATGCATTATTTCCTAAAAAATGCTTGACACAGCGGCAGCCGCACGGTCGCGTCTAAGCCGGCGGTGCGGCCATGGTCGACCCGGTTCTCGAGCGAAATCGTGCCGCCCAGCGCCAGCACGATGTCATGGCAAATCGCCAGACCCAAGCCCGAGCCTTCGCGCACATTGCCGGCTGAAAAGGGTTGAAAAAGTCGCGCTGCCAATTCGCCGGAAATACCCGGTCCACTGTCGCTCACGGTCAAGGCCAGGTGGGTGTTGTCTGTCACCAACCGCACACTCAGCGGCCCGCCAACCGGGCAGTGCTTGATGGCGTTGTGCAACAAGTTGCGGCACAGCTCGCCCAGCATCCATTCATGCGCCAGCACGCTTGCCGGCATGGTTTCAATGTCAAAGTCCAGCTCTCGGTCGGCTATCAGTGGTGCCAAGTCGAGAGCCACTTCGCGCACCACATCGGCCAGATTCAGGGTCTGGAGCTCGGCCTGCTGGCGCAATTGCTCGACCTTTGCTAGCGCCAGCATCTGGTTCGCCAGCAAGGTGGCGCGGTCGACCGTCTGGTTGATGTCGCTGAAGGCCTCACGGGCTTCCATGTCGCCGCGCAAGGCAGATTGCACTTGCACCTTCAGCACGGCCAGCGGCGTGCGCAGTTGGTGGGCGGCATCACGCACAAAGCGTTTTTGGTTGCTGAGCAAGTTTTCTAGGCGCCGCATGACTTGGTTCGTGGCGTCCACCAAGGGCCACAGTTCGCGCGGTGCATCGGTCGCGACGATGGGTGTCAGGTCGTTGGCATGGCGCGCTTGCAATTGCGCGCTGAGCTGGCGCACCGGTTGGGTCGCGCGTTGCACCACGACTACGGCCACCAACGCGATCACGGCCAGCAACAGGGCTTGTCGCCACATCGTGTCGAACAGGATTTTCTGCGCCAAGGTCGTGCGCAGTTCCAGGGTTTCGGCTACCTGAATAATCGCCATGGCCCGGCCACTGGAGCTCACCACCGGTTGCAGCAACACGGCAACGCGAACATCCTCGCCATCGAAAACATCGTCGTAAAAATCGACCAAGGCTGAATAGGCCGGCTTGGGCTTGATGTTGCCGCGCCAGAAGGGCAGTTGCGGAAAGCCGGAGACCATCTCGCCGTTCAGGCTGGACACGCGGTAGAACAATCGGCTCTGGTTGTCAGCTTCAAAGGCTTCCAGCGCGGCGTAGGGCACGGTCACGCGGAGTTCAGATTGTTCGTCGTAGCCGCTGACATCGAGCTGCTCGCCAATGGTTTTGGCAGATGCCAACAGTGTGCGGTCGTAGGCGGTGTTGACAGCGCTGAGCGCTTGTTGGTAGAGGCTGAAGGTGTTGACGATCACCAGCACCCCGACCGGCAACAAAATGCCCAGCAGCAAATAGCGCCGCAGTGAGCCCGGGCGGGCGGTGGCTTGCACAGGCTTTAGGCTCGTTGCGCTCATGCGTTGACTTTCAGCAGATAGCCGAGGCCGCGCAGCGTGACCAACGTGACCCCTGTGTGGACCAATTTTTTGCGCAAACGGTAGACCACGACTTCAACCGCTTCGTAATGGACGTCGGCTTCACCCGGAAAAACCAATTCAAAGAGCCGCTCCTTAGAGACTGCCTGTCCCGGTTTGACGATCAGTCCATGCAGCAGGGCCAACTCGCGCGGGGTGAGTTCAAGGACTTGGTCGCGGTGGTAGATGGCACCGCTGTCTTTGTCATAGCGTAGGGTGCCGACCCAGTTGCCTTCGCTTAAGTCTGTTTTATGGGCTCGCCCTGTTGCGGTGTGCCGGCGACTCAGCGCGCGGAGTCGGGCTTCGAGTTCGTCCAGATCAAATGGCTTGGGCAGGTAGTCGTCTGCACCTGAGTTGAGACCGATGATTTTGTCGCCGACGGTGCCGCGCGCGGTCAGGATCAGCACCGGCGTGAGCAGACCTTGGCGTCTGGCTTGCGCCAGCACTTGCAGCCCATCAAGGCCGGGCAAGCTGAGGTCAAGCACCACCACGTCAGGCTGGGTTGCAGTCCATTGCGTTAGTGCTAACCTGCCATCGGTGCAGCCTGTCACGGCCATGCCGCGCCGGCTCAGGGTGCGTTGCAGGGCTGCTTGCATGGAGGCGTCATCTTCGATCAACAACAAAGTCAGGGTCTGCGTCATGGGCAGGACATTAGCACTTTCCCCAGTGTTTGCAGACAGCCGATTGACAGGAAGCGAGCGCATGATCGACCGGTCAGTTGTCAAAATTAATCAAAAGGAGACTTTTATGCGTCGCGACATGTTTCTTAAATCCCTGGCCGCTCTGGCCGCCGCCGGTACTTTGCCGCTGTCAGCCTTGGCTGCTGCCATTATCAAGATGATGATTCCCGCCAACCCAGGCGGCGGATGGGATACCACCGGCCGGGCACTGGGCAAAGCCTTGGTCGACTCAGGCGCTGCGTCTACGGTGATCTTTGACAACAAAGGCGGTGCCGCAGGTGCTTTGGGCCTGGCTCAATTTGTCAACGGCAGCAAGGGCGATGCCAACGCGCTGATGGTCATGGGTGCCGTGATGCTCGGCGGCCAGATCACCAGTAAGCCGGCGGTCAACTTGTCGCAGGCGACGCCGATTGCACGCCTGACCAGCGAATACAACGTGTTTGTGCTGCCGCCCAATTCGCCATTCAAGTCAATGGCAGAGGTCATTGCGCAGCTCAAGAAAGACCCTGGCAGCGTCAAGTGGGGCGGTGGTTCACGGGGTTCTACCGAGCACATTGCAGCGGCCATGATCGCCCGTGAAGTCGGCGTTGATGCATCGAAGATCAACTACGTGGCCTTCCGGGGCGGCGGTGAAGCGACGGCAGCCATCTTGGGCGGCAACGTCACCATTGGCGGTAGCGGCTACAGCGAATTCGCCGAGTACATCAATACCGGCAAGATGAAAGCACTGGCCGTGACGTCGGACGCTCGCCTTAAAGGTGTGGCCGTGCCGACGCTCAAAGAGTTGGGCGTCAACGTGGTGATTGGCAATTGGCGTGGCGTTTATGGCGCGCCTGGCATCACGCCTGCGGAACGACAGGCTTTGACGGCGCTGGTCCTGAAGGCCATCAAGACCAAGTCGTGGGCTGAGGCTTCTGAGAAAAACAATTGGACGCCTGCGGTGCTGTCTGGCCCGGCTTTCGAGAAGTTTGTGGACGATGACTTCGCCAGCCTGCGCGCGACCATGGTCAAGTCCGGCATGATCTGAGCCCCTCAAAGATGGATGGCCACGCTTCACTCGCCATGACGTATTTTTTGTCACTGCGAGCGAAGCGCGGCAGCCCAGCAGCCCGAATTCGCAGCCATGGATGGCCACGCTATGCTCGCCATGACGGGCAGTTTGTTTGATTTTTACTGAGTGATGTTTTGTCATGACCGCACCTGCTTCTCCAACCACTTCACGCTTTCAGACGGTCATCGGCGTTGGTGTTGTTTTGTTGGCGCTCGGCTTGGCCACCGGCGCATTGAGTATTTCTTCTGAGGCAGGTTATGGCGGCGTCGGGCCGAACTTCTTGCCTTGGGTGGTGGCGCTGGCGCTGCTGCTGTGCGGCGGTTTCATGCTCTTTGAGTCTTACACCGGCGGTTTTCGGGCGCTTGATGAGCCAACGGGAGCGGCCAAAGCCTATTGGCCCGGATTCGTTTGGGTCTCGGCCGGCTTGTTGGCCAATGCAGCCCTCATCACCACCATTGGCTTTATCTTCAGTTGCACCCTGTGTTTTGTGCTGGCGGTACAGGGCCTGCGCGGGGCTCAAGGCGACATAGACCGCCGCCCGGTGATGTTGCTCAAAGATGTCTTGATCGGCTTGGCGATTGCTACGCCCGTCTACTGGACCTTCACTCAATTTCTCGCTATCAATTTGCCGGGTATCACTGGCACCGGCTGGCTCTAAGCGCCTCTCATCGTTTTTTCGGACTCATCGCTGTCATGGATATTTTCAATCAACTGATGCAGGGCTTTGCCACTGCGGCCACACCGGTCAATCTGCTGTGGTGTTTTGTCGGCTGCGCGCTGGGCACCGCCATTGGCGTGCTGCCGGGTATTGGCCCGGCGGTGGCGGTGGCGATGCTGCTGCCGATCACGGCCAAGGTCGAAGCCACGGCCTCGATGATCTTTTTTGCCGGCATCTATTACGGTGCCATGTATGGCGGTTCAACCACCTCGATTCTGCTCAACACGCCGGGAGAAACCGCCAGCATGGTGACGGCGATGGAGGGCAACAAGATGGCCAAGAGCGGGCGCGCTGGCGCTGCGTTGGCCACGGCGGCGGTCGGCTCGTTTGTGGCCGGCACCATCGCCACCGTGCTGGTGACGCTGTTCGCCCCTGTGGTGGCCGACTATGCCGTCAAGCTCGGCCCGCCTGAGTACTTCATGCTGATGCTGCTGGCCTTCACCACTGTCAGCGCGGTGCTCGGCAAAAGCACTGTGCGCGGCATGACCGCATTGTTCGTTGGTCTGGCCGCTGGCCTGATTGGCATGGACCAGATCTCTGGCCAATCACGCTACACCGGCGGTGTGCCGGAACTGCTCGACGGCATTGAAATCGTGTTGGTGGCGGTCGGGCTGTTTGCGGTGGCCGAAGCCCTCTACGCGGTGCTCTACGAAGGCCGCGTGGTCGAAGAGCAAAACAAGTTGAGCAAGGTCCACATGACGGCCCGCGACTGGCGCCGTTCATGGCCGGCATGGCTGCGTGGCACTGCCATTGGCGCGCCGTTTGGTTGCATCCCTGCGGGAGGCACTGAGATCCCGACCTTCCTGAGTTACGCCACTGAAAAAAAACTGGCCAAGGCCGACGTGAAGGGCGAGTTTGGTCACCAAGGTGCGATTGAAGGCGTGGCCGGCCCTGAGGCTGCCAACAACGCTACCGTCACCGCCGCCATGATTCCGCTGCTCACGCTGGGCATTCCCACCTCCAACACCACCGCCATCTTGCTGGGTGCGTTTCAGAATTACGGCATACAGCCTGGCCCGCAGCTGTTCACCTCGTCATCGTCTTTGGTGTGGGCCTTGATCGCCTCGCTCTACATCGGCAACGTGATGCTGTTGGTGCTGAACTTGCCGATGGTCGGGCTCTGGGTCAAGTTGCTCAAAATCCCCAAGCCCTACTTGTACGCCGGCATTTTGATTTTTGCGACGGTCGGTGTTTACGGCATGCGACAAAGCGCGTTTGATCTGTTCTTGCTATACGCCATTGGCCTGCTGGGCGTGGTGATGCGGCGCTTTGACTTTCCGACCGCACCGGTGGTGGTCGGCATGATCCTCGGCCCATTGGCCGAAGCCCAGCTGCGTAACGCCATGTCTATCGGCGAGGGCAGTGCCATGGTCTTCTTTGAGCGCCCTATGTCGCTCGCGCTGGTGGGCGTGGTGTTGGCGGTGTTGGTATTGCCGCGTTTGGCCAAGCGACTGACGGCGCCTAAGCTGGCCTGAGCGTCTTCAGACTTTCGCGCCCAGCGCCATAGCCTCAGCACGGCTTTTTGCCAACTCGGTCACATCGGGTGCTTGCAGGGTTGGCCAGCCGCTCAAATGCTGTTCGCAAATGCTGGCCAAGGCGTCAGCCCATTCAGGGCTGTCGTTCAGGCAACTGATGTAGTGGAAGGTTTCGCCGCCTGCGTGCATGAAAGCTTCGCGGGCTTCGTCGTTCATTTCTTCCAGTGTTTCCAGGCAATCGCCGGTGAAGCCAGGGCACATCACATCGACCCGTTTGACGCCTGACTGGGCCATGGCGATCAGCGTTGGTTCGGTGTAGGGTTGCAGCCATTTGGCTTTTCCAAAGCGCGACTGAAACGTCACTTTGTAGTTGTTTTTGGTGAGGCCCAAGGCCTCGCCCAGTAGGCGCGCGGTTTTGTAGCATTCGCAGTGGTATGGGTCACCGAGTTCAAGCGTGCGTTGCGGCACACCATGAAAACTGAACACCAATTGGTCGGCCTGACCGTGCGCGTCCCAGTGTGCCCGCACCTTGCTGGCGAGTGCTGCGATGTAGCCCGCGTCGTCATGGTAGTGGTTCAAAAAACGGAACTCGGGCAAGCGGCGCACCTTGGCGGCCCAGGTGTAGACCGCGTCGAACACGCTGGCGGTGGTGGTGGCGCTGTACTGTGGATACGCCGGGACTATCAGCACACGGGTGATGCCAAGTTCTTTGAGCTCTTCGAGTTGTGAGGCCATCGACGGGTTGCCATAGCGCATGGCGTAGCGCACGGCGACGTGGTGGCCACGCGCTTTCAAGGCGGCGCCGAGCATCTGGGCTTGCTTTTCGGTCCAGACTTTCAGCGGCGATCCTTCGGCAGTCCAGATGCTGGCGTATTTGGCTGCTGATTTTTTCGGCCTGATGCGCAAGATGATGCCGTGCAAGATCAGCCACCAAATCGGTTTCGGGATTTCGACCACCCGCTGGTCGCTGAGAAACTCGGCGAGGTAACGCCGCACGGCCGGTGTGGTGGGTGCGTCAGGCGTGCCGAGGTTGCAGTACAAGACGGCAGTGGTGGCACCAAGGGCCGGCACGGTGCCGTGGCTGAAGGAGGGTTCTTTTGAAAAGCGCATGTAGGATATTCTCCCTTACCTATGCTTGATATCCAAAAAATCAGGGCGATCACCCTGGACCTCGACGACACCTTGTGGCCGATTTGGCCGACCATTGCACGCGCGGAGACGGCGCTGCAAGACTGGCTGCGAGGTCATGCGCCGCGCACGTCGGCGCTGTTTGCCGACCCCGCTGCGCGTCTGGCCTTACGGCATGATGTGATGGCGGCCCGGCCTGATCTGCACCATCAACTCAGCTCGCTGCGGCTCGAACAGATCCGGCTGGCGCTGGGCCGTTCTGACGAAAACACCGCACTGGCCGAACCCGCTTTTGAGGTGTTTTTCGACGCGCGTCAGCAGGTCACGATGTTTGACGACACGCACGCCGGGTTGGCATTTTTGTCGGCGCGCTTTCCGCTGGTGGCGCTGTCCAACGGCAATGCCGATTTGGCCCGTGTCGGGCTGAGCGGCTACTTCAAAGACAGTATCAGCGCGCAGGGTTTTGGCGTTGGCAAGCCCGACCCGCGCATTTTCAAGGCCGCAGCGTCGGCCGCTGGTGTCTTGCCTGAAGAAGTGCTGCACATTGGCGACGATGCCGCGCTGGACGTGCTGGGCGCGCTGGCCTGCGGCATGCAAACCGTGTGGGTGAATCGCGAAGACCATGTTTGGACGCACGATGCCGAACCGCATGAAACCGTGACCACGCTGACCGAACTGACAGCACTTTTTGATTTTTAAAAGCGAGACACCATGAATTTGAAGATCTACGGCATAGCCGCCTCCCGTGCTTCGCGCCCACTCTGGGTGGCCCATGAGCTGGGTTTGGATTACGAATATGTACCGGTGCCGTACCAAGGCGGCGCCACGCGCACGCCAGAGTTTTTGACCATCAACCCCAACGGCCATATTCCGGCAATAGATGACAACGGCGTGCTGGTGTGGGAGTCCATGGCGTGTACGCTGTATTTGGCAGAGCGCTTCAAAGCTGCAGATGGCAGCAGCTTGGCGGCCCAAAATTCGTCAGAGTTGGCTGACATTTTGCGATGGACGTTTTGGTCGGTGACGGAGTGCGAAAAAGATGCTTTGACGGTGCTGATGCACACCGTGGCCATGCCCGCAGACAAACGTAAGCCGCTGCTGGCTGAGGAAGCCATACGCCGGCTGATGGTGCCACTGGCCGTGCTGGAGCAGCATTTGCAAGGCACAGATCCCACGCCTCGCCCTTACTTGGCCGGCGAACGTTTCACCGTGGCTGACATTGCCGTGGCGTCGATCTTGGCTTGGGTCCGCTCAGCGCGCGAGATGTTGGCGGCTTATCCGTGCACCGTGGAGTGGCTGGAGCGTTGCCTGAAGCGGCCGGCACAGCAGCAAGTGCGGGCTTTGGCTCGGTCGACTTCAGCCTAGCAATTTGGCCGCTTCCAGACCCGAGCGCACGGCACCTTCGAGCGTCGCAGGGTACGGCCCGGCGATGTAGTCGCCGCAGGCCAGCAAGCCCGGGGCAATCTGCGTGCCGGGGCGTTGCAAGTTGGGCGTGCAGGCAAAGGTGGCGCGTTTTTCGACAATGGTTTGCACCAGTTCAAGCGGCAGACCCAACTGGCGCTGACCTTGCGCCAGCACCTGTGCGCTGATGTGCGCCGTGTCGCCTTGGCTGGCACTGACCACGAAGGCCAGCAGCCCGGTCGGGCCGCCGAGTTGGCCACGGTCAAAGACAAACTGGGCGGGTTCTTCGGGGCTGCTTGGCAAGGCCAACATTGGCTGCGACAAGCTGGCTGTCGTTACGTTTCGGGTGGCTGAGCTCACTTGCGCGTAGACCGTTGCCAGCGCTTCGTACTGCAGGCTGTGGGTGAGTGCGATCCAGTGGGCGGTTTCGGCTTGAAAGGCCGCTGGCATTGTTGCCGTTTTGACCAGCCGTGCCGCCTCTGTCGCTGGGCAGGCGAGGATCACGGCATCAAATATTTCGTCGTTCCCTTGCACGTCACCGCCCCTAAGGCTGATACGCCAGCCTTTTGAACCAAACGTCAGTGTCTCGACGCGCAGGCCAAGCCGTGGCGCAGGGCCGCATTGTGTGAGCCATCTCAAGGCCGCGTCAGGCAGCAGGGTGCTGAGGTCTGTGCGCGGCAGCAGCAGGTCTGAGGCGCCCGCCTGGCTGAACAGAGCGTCTTGCATGACGCGCAGAAAAACCTGCGCACTGGCGCGCTCGGCCGGGGTGTTCAGGGCCGACACGCAGAGCGGCTCAATCAGCCCCGCCATGGCACGCGGCGACAGTCCTACGCACAACGCTGCCACCGACATCTCGGTCGGGCATTCAAAACCGCCAGCCTGCCATCGCCTTGCGAGCCGGAGCAGCGACCATTTGTCTTGCCAGGCCCAGCCGCGCGCGCCCAGAATGCCGATGAGCGCTTGCACAGCCGCAGGCACGCGCCATGCTGGAAAGCTCAGCCCATCTCCATTGGGGAACTGCAAACGCAACGGCAAGCGCAGCAAGCTGCTTAAGGTGTCAACGCCCAGTGTGCTCATCAGGCGCAAGGTCTCGGCATAAGCGCCGATCAGGATGTGCTGGCCGTTGTCGATCTGTAGCGGCTCACCGGCGACAGTGGTTTCAACGCGACGGGCACGGCCGCCGGCGATGCGCGCACTTTCAAACAGCGTGACTTGGTGACCGCACTGAGTGGCCTCAACCGCTGCAGCGCAACCCGCCCAGCCGGCTCCGACCACAGCGACTTTCATGTCTTTAACCTCAAGACATGGTGCCAAAGGCCTGAGTTTTCCAGGCCAGCCACAGCTTGCGCAGTGGTGTTAGGCTGACGCGTTGGTGCAGCACTTGGTAGCCGTCAGCTTGGATCTCGCGCAGCAAGGTGCGGTAAATGCTGGCCATCATGAGGCCGGGTTTTTGGGCGCGCCGGTCTGCGGCGGGCAGCAGGGCCAGCGCCTCGTCGTAGAGGGCTAAGGCGCGTTGGGTTTGGAAGGCCATCAGCGCGGTGAAGCGTTCGGAATATTGGCGATTCAGGATTTCATGGGCTTTGACATCGAACTGCTGCAGCTCGCTCATGGGCAGGTAGATGCGGCCTCGCAGCGCGTCTTCGCCGACATCGCGAATGATGTTGGTGAGCTGAAACGCCAGCCCGAGCTTGTGCGCATAGGCCGTGGTGCTGGCCTCTGTCTGGCCAAAGATGCGGGCCGCGACTTCGCCGACCTCGCTAGCGACCAAGTGGCAATATTGCTTCAGCGCGGTGTAGTCGAGGAAGCGGTTTTGCACCAAGTCCATCTGACAGCCTTCGATGACGGCCAGCAAGTGCCGCGCTTCAATGCCGTATTGGGCGGCGCAGGGCATCAAAGCTTTCATGACCGGATGCGTCGGGTTGCCGGCAAAGGCTTTGGCAACTTCGGATTGCCACCAGGCGAGCTTGCTGCCGGCCACGCCGGGGTCGGTGACTTCGTCAACCACGTCATCGACTTCACGGCAAAACGCATAAAAGGCGGTGATGGCGGCGCGCCTTTCTTTGGGTAAGAAGAGGAAGGCGTAATAAAAGCTGCTGCCCGAGGCGGCGGCTTTTTGCTGGACGTACTGCTCTGGATTCATGCCGAGATTGTCGCTGCAAGCGGGGCTGTTTTGCGTTTAGATGTGGGCTACATCCAGAGCGTGCGACCAGCCATTAACAGCGCATCGCGTTTGCCAATGACGGGGCGCTGCTTCAGCGTCGCAAAGTCCAGCTGTTCAATGCGTTCGGCAATTCGAAAGCCGCCTTGCACCACCAGCCGTAACTCCCAGCCGGCGCGGCCCGGCACTTTTTTGACCAGCGGTGCGCCTTGCCGCATGAGCTGGCGGGCCCAGTCGACGCTGTCGGCCACCAGTGCGCGGGTTTTACTTGTGAGTTGCTGGCTCAGCAACTCGGCTTCGGTCACACCGTGTCTGGCTTGCATGTCAGCAGGTAGATAAAGGCGGCCGCGTGGAATGTCTTCGCTCAGGTCTTGCCAGAAGTTGACCAGTTGTAGCGCCGTGCAAATGCAGTCGCTTTGCGTCAAGGCTCTAGCGTCTTGCACCCCGTAAAGGTGCAGCAACAAACGCCCAATCGGGTTGGCTGAGCGGCGGCAATAGTCCAGCAACTCGGCTTGGTTGGCATAGCGCGTTTGAACGATGTCTTGCTCGAAGGCACTGAGCAGGTCGGTGAGCAGGGGCAACGGTAATTGCCACTGTTGCAGTATTGGGCCAAGGGCCCCAAAGACGTTCGGCCAGCGATCAGAAACGGCTTGGCCCTGACTGGCTGCACTCAGGTCTGCCCGGTAAGCGGCCAAGGCGGCCAGACGCTCTGACGGGGTGGCGTTGCCTTCGTCGGCGATGTCGTCTGCGGTGCGGGCAAAGTGATAAATCGCGGCAATCGGTGGCCGAAACCGTGCCGGGCACAGCAGCGAAGCCACAGGAAAATTTTCGTAATGCTCAACACCGTTCATGGTGAGATTTTCGCTTGACAATGCCAGCGGCTTCTTTTAGATTACTAACCGCTCAGTCATTAATAAGAATTTCAGCCATTCCGCACAGCCTGCTTGCCCGTTTTCCTCCCATGAAAAAAATAATCTTTGTTGCCGCTATGACGGCTATTGCGGCTCTATCGGCTGTACTCAGTGGCTGCTCCAAATCACCAGCCCTTGAAGAACCCGTCCGCGCCGTCAAAGTACTGACCGTGGGCTTGGACACTTTCCAAGCGGAGAGTGAGTTTGCCGGGGAGGTGAGGGCGCGAGTAGAAGCACGATTGGCATTCCGGGTGGGCGGCAAGATCATCACGCGGCAGGCTGAGCTGGGCCAGCGCGTCAAGTCCGGCCAAGTGCTGGCGCAGTTGGATCCGCAAGACTACAAGCTGGCAGTTGACGCCGCGCGGTCTCAAACCACAGCTGCCTTGACAAATCGAGACTTGGCCGCTGCTGAGTTCAAACGCTACAAAGACTTACGGGAGCAAAGCTTCATCAGCGCAGCTGAGTTGGAGCGACGCGAGGCCACGCTCAAAGCCGCTCAGGCGCAGCTGGAGCAAGCGCAGTCGCAGTTGACAACGCAAAGTAACCAAGCCGGTTATGCCGTGTTGCTGGCCCCCGTTGATGGCGTTGTCACCGCGGTGGAAGCCGAGGCTGGCCAAGTGGTGTTGGCCGGAACGCCGGTCTTTCGGATTGCCACCGATGGCGCCCGGGATGCGACGTTTGCTGTGCCGGAAGACCGCTTGGCTGCCATGCTGCTCGGTCTGAAAATGCGGGTCAAGGTCTGGCCCCAAAACACGGAGTTGAGCGGTGTGGTGCGTGAAGTGTCGGCCAGCGCCGACCCTGTCACGCGCACTTTTCAGGTCAAGGTGGGGTTGGACGCCAACCAGAAGGCACCAGCGTTGGGCGCCACGGTGAATGTGTCTAGCGCGGCTTCTGCCGGCGCTGGCTTGCAAGGCAAACAAGTCATCAAACTGCCAACCTCGGCTTTGCGCCAAGAGGGTCAGGGCACTGCGGTGTGGGTGTTGGACCCAGCCAGCATGACGCTGCGCTCACAAGCGGTGCAAATTGCAACGGCCGATGGCAATGAGGCGGTGGTGGCTTCAGGTTTGGAGCCGGGCATGCAGGTGGTCAGCGCAGGCGTGCACGTGCTGTCTGCCGGGCAGAAGGTCACGCTGTATCAGCCAAAAAGTGGCGCTACGCCGAACGCACCAGCGCCCGCAGCCAAGTGAGCGTCGCATGAAATCTTTTAATTTATCGCGCTGGGCGCTAGAGCACCCCGCGCTGACCCGCTACTTGATGGTGGTGTTGATGGTGTTCGGGCTGGCGTCTTATTTCCAGCTGGGCCAAGACGAAGACCCGCCTTTTACCTTTCGGGCGATGGTGGTGCGCAGCTACTGGCCTGGCGCCACCGCGCAGCAGATGGCTGAGCAGGTCACGGACAAAATTGAGCGCACGCTGCAAGAAGTGCCGTACGCCGACAAGATCCGAAGCTATTCCAAACCGGGCGAATCGCAGATTATTTTTCAGATCAAAGATTCGTCCAAGGCCAGCGAGGTGGCCAACGTTTGGTATTCCGTCCGGAAAAAAATAGGGGACATGCGCAACACCTTGCCGGCAGGTGTGCAAGGGCCGTTTTTCAATGACGACTTTGGCGATGTGTATGGCGTCATTTATGCGTTGGAGTCTGACGGTTTTAGCTACGCTGAAGTCAAAACCGTTGCCGATGACGTCAGGCAGCAATTGCTGCGCGTGCCGAATGTGGCAAAGGTTGAACTTTTTGGTGTGCAAGACGAAAAAATATACGTCGAGATGTCGCGCAAGCAAACTCAGTTGGGCTTGGACCTGAACCAAGTACTGGCGCAAATGAACCAGCAAAATGCGGTGGAGTCTGCCGGCACGGTGCAAACACCGCTAGACGCGCTGCCAGTGCGGGTGGGCGGGCAGTTTGAAGCGGTAGAGCAACTCAAAGCGATGCCGATTCGAGGCAGTTCCGGCAACCAGTTGCGGCTCGGTGACATCGCCGATATCCAGCGCGGTTATGTCGACCCGCCAACCGTTAAAGTGCGGCACCAAGGTCAGGAAGTGATTGCGCTAGGCATCTCGATGACCAAGGGTGGTGACATCATTGCGCTGGGTAAATCGCTCAAGCAATTGCGCAGCCAGCTTGACGCCAGCCTACCCGCTGGCGTCAAGCTGGTGCAAATTCAAGATCAACCCAAGGCGGTCACCAGCTCTGTCAATGAGTTTGTGGGTGTGTTGATTGAGGCGGTGTTGATCGTGTTGGCGGTCAGTTTTATCAGCTTGGGTCTGCACAAACGTGCCGAGGCGAGCACGCTGCCGTTGTGGCGGCGTTATTACATCGACATGCGGCCGGGTCTGGTGGTCGGTATCACGATTCCGCTGGTGTTGGCGGTGACGTTTTTGGCCATGAATTACTGGAACATTGGGCTGCACAAAATATCGCTGGGCTCGCTCATCATCGCGCTGGGTTTGTTGGTTGATGACGCCATCATCGCGGTAGAAATGATGGTCCGAAAAATGGAAGAGGGTTACGATAAAGTGCGCGCTGCCACCTTCGCATATGAAGTCACGGCCATGCCGATGTTGACCGGCACCTTGATCACCGCCGTCGGCTTCTTGCCGATTGGCTTGGCTAAATCCGTCACGGGGGAATACACCTTTGCAATTTTTGCGGTGACCGTGATCGCGCTGGTGTTGAGTTGGATCGTGTCGGTTTATTTTGTGCCTTACCTGGGCACCTTGCTGCTCAAATCGCGGCCGGTGGTGGTCGGTCAAGCCGCACAGCATGAGCATTTTGATACGCCTTTTTACAACACCTTTCGACGTGCTGTGAACTGGTGTGTTGAATACCGCTGGCTGACCATTGGTGCTACGGTGCTGACGTTTGCGCTGGGCATCGTTGGCATGGGGCAGGTGCAGCAGCAGTTTTTTCCAGACTCCAGTAGGCCTGAGATTTTGGTCGACATCTGGTTTCCTGAAGGGACCTCGTTTGCGGCCAATGAATTGACGGCCAAGCGGGTCGAGCAGCGCTTGATGCACGAGGCCGGCGTGAGCACGGTGAGTGCCTGGGTGGGTTCGGGCGTGCCGCGGTTTTATCTGCCGCTGGACCAGGTCTTTCCGCAAACCAACGTGACGCAGTTCATCGTGGTGCCTGAAGATTTGAAGTTGCGCGAGTCCTTACGCGTCAAGTTGCCAGCATTGTTAGCGACGGAATTTCCCGAAGTGCGTGGCCGCGTCAAGCTGTTGCCGAACGGTCCGCCTGTCCCGTACCCGGTGCAGTTTCGGGTGGTTGGTGTGGACCCCTTGCTGCTGCGTGGTCGCGCCGATGAAGTCAAAGCGGTGATGCGCGACAACAGTCACACACGTGGCGTCAACGACAACTGGAATGAGTCGGTCAAAGTGGTGCGGCTGGAGGTCGACCAAGCCAAGGCGCGCGCACTCGGCGTCAGCAGCCAGTCGATTGCGCAGGCTTCGCGCATGGTCTTGAGCGGTACGGCAGTTGGGCAGTTTCGCGAGGGTGACAAACTGATTGACATCGTGTTGCGCCAGCCGCTCGAAGAGCGCAACGCTATCAGCGACATGGCTAACGCTTATGTTCCAACGGCGTCTGGCAAGTCGATTCCGTTGACGCAAATCGCCAAGCCGGTGTTGGCTTGGGAGCCGGGTGTGATGTGGCGCGAAAACCGCGATTACGCCATCACCGTGCAGGGCGATGTGGCGGAAGGTTTGCAGGGCGCCACCGTGACGGCGGAACTGCTGCCAGCGCTGAAGGACTTAGAGCGCCGTTGGCACAGCCAAGGTTTTGGCGGCTACCGCATTGAAGTGGCTGGTGCCGTGGAAGAAAGCAGCAAGGGCTCGGCGTCGATCGCGGCCGGCATTCCGGTCATGCTGTTTTTGACCTTCACTTTGTTGATGCTGCAGTTGCACAGCTTCAGCCGTGCCTTGCTGGTCTTCATCACCGGGCCGATGGGCATTGCTGGCGTGGCGGGGGCCTTGCTGCTGTTGGGTAGACCATTTGGTTTTGTGGCCTTGCTGGGTGTGATTGCGCTGATGGGCATGATTCAGCGCAACTCGGTCATTTTGATCGACCAGATTGAGCAAGACCGCGCCCGTGGCGTACCGGCCTGGGATGCCATTGTCGAGTCTGCCGTGCGGCGTTTGCGCCCGATCGTGCTGACCGCCGCCGCCGCCGTGCTGGCGATGATCCCGTTGTCACGCAGTGTTTTCTGGGGCCCGATGGCGGTCGCCATCATGGGCGGCTTGATCGTCGCCACCGTGCTGACGCTGCTGGCGTTGCCGGCCATGTATGCCGCGAGCTTTCGTGTCAAACGAGAAACACCGGCATCTCTTTAAGGTGTCGGTTGGAAGCCCTCCGGTTACAGGCTAAAATAGAAAGTTAGCCGATTTCAAACGGGAATTTGCCAGCTCAATATGCAAGCGCAATATGCAACTGCTAAAGGGTTGATGATTCCCGTTTTTAGTTCAGGCGCGGGGATGGCGAAATTGGTAGACGCACCAGGTTTAGGTCCTGACGTCCGCAAGGATGTGCCGGTTCGAGTCCGGCTCTCCGCACCACACTTTTACGGGCAGCACCGTCTTGTTTCAAGGCGCTGACTGCTCATTACCAAGCTGCATATTAGGAGAAGATCATGGTCGTGACTGTAGAAACGCTTGAAAAGCTGGAACGAAAAATGACGTTGACGCTGCCCGTCAACACCATTCAGTCCGAAGTCGACGTGCGCCTGAAGCGCTTGGCCCGTACGGTCAAGATGGACGGTTTCCGTCCAGGCAAAGTGCCGATGAATGTTGTGGCCCAGCGCTACGGTTACTCGGTTCACTACGAAGTCATGAACGACAAGGTTGGCGAGGCTTTTTCGGTTGCCGCCAATGAAGCTAAATTGCGCGTGGCTGGTCAGCCGCGCATCAGCGAAAAAGAAGGCGCTCCTGAAGGTGACTTGCAGTTTGACGCTATTTTCGAAGTCTACCCAGACGTCAAAATTGCCGATCTCGCCGGTGCTGAAGTGGCCAAGCTGAGCGCTGAAGTCAGCGACGCGGCCATCGACAAGACCATCGACATCTTGCGCAAGCAGCGCCGCACGTTTGCCCAGCGCCCAATGGATGCTGCTGCCCAGGACAACGACCGCGTGACGATTGATTTCGAAGGCAAGATCGAAGGCGAAACCTTCCCCGGCGGCAAAGCCGAAGCCTTCCAGTTTTTGGTTGGCGAAGGCCAGATGCTGAAAGAATTTGAAGACGCTGTGCGCGGCATGAAGTCTGGCGAAAGCAAGACTTTCCCGCTCAGCTTCCCCGAGGATTACCACGGCAAAGACGTGGCCGGCAAGCAAGCTGACTTCATGGTCACGGTCAAGAAAATCGAAGCCGCCCACCTGCCAGAGATCAACGAAGCCTTGGCCAAGTCGCTCGGCATTGCGGACGAAACCGTCGAAGGTCTGCGCGTCGACATTCGCAAAAACCTAGAGCGTGAAGTCAAATTCCGTTTGTTGGCCCGTAACAAAAATGCGGTTATGGACGCTTTGTTGGCTAACGCCGAACTCGACTTGCCGAAGGCCAGCGTTCAGGCTGAACTCGATCGCATGATCGAAGGTGCCCGTGCCGATTTGAAGCAACGCGGTATCAAAGACGCTGACAAAGCGCCAATCCCTGACGACATCTTCCGCCCACAAGCTGAAAAGCGTGTGCGTTTGGGTCTGGTGGTGGCTGAACTGGTTCGGACCAACGAATTGCAAGCCAAGCCTGAGCAGCTCAAGGCGCACATTGAAGAGTTGGCTGGCAGTTACGAAAAGCCGCAAGATGTGGTGCGTTGGTACCTGAGCGACAACAGCCGCATGGCCGAAGTCGAGGCGGTGGTCATTGAGAACAATGTCACCGACTTTGTGCTGGCCAAGGCCAAGATCAACGAAAAAGCCATTACCTTTGACGAGTTGATGGCCCAAAACTGACCTGAGACGAGAGTCTTTGTCGAATCTGGGGCTTGTGCTTGACGGTGCAAGCCCCAGATTGATTTTAGGTACAGTACAAACATCTCTGGAGAAAAACACAATGGTTGCAAATTACAGCTACGGCGGTTCATACACCGGCGCACAAGGTCTTGGCATGGTGCCGATGGTCATTGAGCAGTCGGGTCGCGGCGAACGTTCTTACGATATTTATTCACGCCTGCTCAAAGAGCGCGTGATTTTTCTGGTTGGCCCGGTAAATGACCAGACAGCCAACTTGGTGGTGGCGCAGCTGCTGTTTCTGGAAAGCGAAAATCCAGACAAAGACATCTCCTTTTACATCAACTCGCCCGGTGGTTCTGTCACCGCCGGCATGGCGATTTACGACACCATGCAGTTCATCAAGCCGGATGTGTCGACGCTGTGCGTCGGCATGGCGGCCAGCATGGGTGCGTTTTTGTTGTCGGCGGGTGCCAAGGGCAAGCGTTTTTCTTTGCCGAACTCACGCGTCATGATCCATCAGCCATCAGGCGGTGCGCAAGGTCAAGCGACCGACATCGAAATTCACGCCCGTGACATTTTGAAAACCCGCGATCAATTGAATCGTATTTTGGCGGGCAACACCGGCCAGACGGTTGACCGCATCGAGCGCGACACCGAGCGTGATTATTTTATGTTTGCAGACGATGCTAAAGAATACGGTCTGATTGACGAAGTTATCTCTAAGCGTCCTTAAATAAAATCGCTTGCCCTAGGCTCTGCGACGGCGTTTTCTGTAACAGAAAACGCCGTTTTTCTTTGGTTATCATTGGATAACATTTCTTCAGATACCGTCCCTCTACGGACATGCGAAAAGGCAAAAGTAATGGCCGAGAAAAAAGGCTCTTCCAGCGAAAAAACGCTCTATTGCTCCTTCTGTGGCAAAAGCCAACACGAGGTCAAAAAGCTCATCGCCGGTCCGTCTGTGTTTGTCTGTGACGAATGCATTGACCTCTGCAACGAAATCATTCGTGACGAGTTGCCTGCAGGCACCGAGTCCAGCGATGCGCGTAGCGATTTGCCGACGCCGTCTGAAATCAAGGCGACTCTGGACGGTTACGTCATCGGGCAAGAGCCGGCCAAGCGTATCTTGGCGGTGGCGGTTTACAACCACTACAAGCGCCTGCGTCACAAAGACAAAGCCAAGAAGGACGATGTTGAGCTCACCAAGAGCAACATCTTGCTGGTTGGCCCGACCGGCTCTGGCAAAACCTTGCTAGCGCAAACACTGGCGCGTACCCTCAACGTTCCGTTTGTGATGGCTGATGCCACCACCTTGACGGAAGCCGGTTATGTCGGTGAAGACGTTGAAAACATCATTCAAAAGCTGCTGCAAAGCTGTAACTACGAAGTTGAGCGGGCTCAGCAGGGCATCGTTTACATCGATGAGATCGACAAGATCACACGCAAGTCTGACAACCCTTCGATCACCCGTGACGTCTCGGGCGAGGGCGTGCAGCAGGCGCTGCTCAAGCTGATCGAAGGCACGATGGCCTCCGTGCCACCGCAGGGCGGTCGCAAGCACCCGAACCAAGATTTTCTGCAGGTGGACACCACCAATATCCTGTTTATTTGCGGCGGTGCTTTTTCAGGGCTTGAGAAAGTCATTGAAAGCCGGACAGAAACTTCGGGCATTGGCTTTGGCGCTTCCGTTAAAAGCAAGAAATCCCGTAGCCTGACCGAGGCCTTCAAGGACGTCGAACCTGAAGATCTGATCAAGTTCGGCCTGATTCCTGAACTGGTCGGCCGTATGCCGGTCGTAGCCACGCTGGCCGAGCTGACAGAAGACGCACTGGTGCAAATTCTCACCGAGCCCAAAAATGCAGTCGCCAAGCAGTTCAGCAAATTGCTGTCGATGGAGGGTGTTGAGCTTGAGATTCGCCCATCAGCGCTGAAGGCCATTGCTCGCAAGGCGCTGGCCCGCAAGACCGGTGCGCGGGGCCTGCGCTCTATTTTGGAGCAATCGCTGATTGACACCATGTACGAGTTGCCGAACATCAGCAATGTGGAAAAAGTGGTGGTTGACGAATCGACGATTGATGAGAACAAGCCGCCTTTGTTGGTTTACCGCGAAGCCGCCAAAAAGGCTTGAAATATCGGCACAGCCCCCCAAGTCTTGAAGATGTGTCCTGCTGCCGGATGAGAAAGCTCTCCGGCGGCTAACGTGAAAGGTTTATATGTCCGGTCAAACTTCATTGCCGTCGCTTCCGATTGATTTGCCGCTGTTGCCCTTGCGTGACGTGGTGGTTTTCCCGCACATGGTCATTCCGCTGTTTGTCGGTCGGCCCAAGAGCATCAAGGCGCTCGAGTCCGCCATGGAGTCCGAACGCCGCATCATGCTGGTGGCACAAAAAGCTGCCGCCAAAGATGAGCCGTCGGCTGAAGACATGTTTGACGTCGGTTGCGTGGCAACCATTCTCCAAATGCTCAAACTGCCAGATGGCACGGTCAAGGTGCTGGTTGAAGGCCAGCAACGCGCCAAGGTCAACACCATTGTGGATGGCGAGCACCACTTCACCAGCAACGTCACGCCGGTCGAGCCTGAAGTGGCTTTGCCTGGTGACAAAACCAGCGAGGTCGAAGCACTGCGCCGCGCCGTGATGCAGCAGTTTGACCACTACGTCAAACTCAACAAAAAAATTCCGCCAGAGATCCTGACCTCAATCTCCAGCATTGACGATGCCGGCCGCTTGGCCGACACCATCGCTGCACATTTGCCGCTCAAGCTGGATGCCAAGCAGGTCATCCTTGATCTGAGCAATATCAAAGCGCGCCTTGAGAACCTCTATGAGCAGGTCGAGCGTGAGGTCGACATTCTCAACGTTGACAAGAAAATCCGTGGCCGCGTGAAGCGCCAGATGGAAAAAAATCAACGCGATTTTTACCTGAACGAACAAGTCAAGGCGATCCAGAAGGAGCTTGGCGAAGGCGAAGACGGTGCGGATATTGACGAGATCGAAAAGAAGATCAAGTCTGCCAAGATGCCGCAAGAAGCGCGTAAAAAGGCTGAGAGTGAGTTGAAAAAGCTCAAACTCATGTCTCCTATGTCGGCTGAAGCGACCGTGGTGCGCACCTACATTGATGTGTTGACGGGCCTGCCTTGGAGTAAGAAAACCAAGATCAAGCACGACCTGAAAAACGCAGAAGACGTGCTGAACGAAGACCACTTCGGTTTGGAAAAAGTCAAAGACCGCATCGTTGAATACCTCGCAGTTCAGCAACGCGTCGACAAGCTGAAAGCACCGATCTTGTGCCTCGTCGGTCCGCCGGGCGTTGGCAAGACATCGCTCGGCCAATCGATTGCCAAAGCCACGGGTCGCAAATATGTGCGCATGGCGCTGGGCGGTATGCGTGATGAAGCCGAGATTCGGGGCCATCGTCGCACCTACATTGGCGCTTTGCCTGGCAAGGTGCTGCAAAGCCTGACCAAGGCTGGCACCCGCAATCCACTCTTTCTGCTCGACGAAATCGACAAGCTTGGCACCGACTTCCGCGGTGACCCTTCGAGCGCCTTGCTTGAAGTGTTGGACCCAGAGCAGAACCACACCTTTGGAGATCACTACGTCGAAGTGGACTTCGACTTGAGTGACGTGATGTTTGTCGCTACCTCGAACTCGATGAACATTCCTTCGGCTCTTTTGGACCGCATGGAGGTGATTCGTCTTTCGGGCTACACCGAAGACGAAAAAACCAGCATCGCCATGCGTTATTTGTTGCCTAAGCAATTGAAGAACAACGGCGTCAAAGAAAGCGAGCTCGATATTTCCGAGCCAGCAGTGCGAGATATCGTGCGCTATTACACCCGTGAAGCGGGTGTGCGTTCTCTTGAGCGTGAACTGTCGAAAATTTGCCGCAAGACCGTCAAGGGCATTCAGCTCAAAACGATGCTGCCCAAAGTACTGGTCACCCCAGACAACCTGAATGATTTTCTGGGCGTGCGCAAGTTCAGCTACGGTCGTGCCGAAGAGCAAAACCAGATTGGTCAAGTTGTCGGCTTGGCGTGGACTGAAGTTGGTGGCGACTTGTTGACAATCGAAGCAGCGATCATGCCGGGCAAGGGCGTGATCACGCGCACGGGCTCGCTGGGCGACGTGATGAAAGAATCGGTT
This sequence comes from Polaromonas sp., assembly GCA_030654695.1. GTDB lineage: Bacteria > Pseudomonadota > Gammaproteobacteria > Burkholderiales > Burkholderiaceae_C > Polaromonas. The sequence continues at coordinate 22,182 of JAURWY010000009.1, read as the reverse complement.
GAAGCTGCTCGCACGGTGGTGCGCAGCCGTTCACGCATGCTGGGCATCCGTGACGACATGTTTGAAAAGCGTGACATTCACATTCACGTGCCAGATGGCGCCACGCCGAAAGATGGTCCGAGCGCCGGTGCGGCGATGACCACGGCCTTTGTCTCAGCGTTGACGGGCATTCCGGTGCGCGGTGACGTGGCCATGACGGGCGAGATCACACTGCGTGGTGAAGTCACCGCCATCGGTGGACTCAAGGAAAAGCTATTGGCTGCATTGCGCGGCGGCATCAAGACCGTCTTGATTCCCGAAGAAAATGCCAAAGACCTGCAAGAAATTCCAGACAACGTCAAAAGTGGTTTGGAGATCATTCCGGTCAAGTGGATTGATCAGGTTTTGGCTGTGGCACTCGAACGGATGCCGGTGCCTTTGTCTGATGAAGAAGTGGCTCTGGCTGCTGCTGCTATTGCCGCCTCTGCGGCAGCTGTGACTGCGCAAGCGGGCGCCATCAAACATTGATCGATTCATTAGAAAGTTTTTTGCTCGGCTCTCAAAGCAGTCAAAAATCCAAGCTATAATTCGATCTGAAACGCGGGAGTAGCTCAGTTGGTAGAGCGCAACCTTGCCAAGGTTGAGGTCGAGAGTTCGAGACTCTTCTCCCGCTCCAAATTAAAAGGGCAGCACTTCAAAATGCTGTCCTTTTCTATTCGGAACGCGTACATCAAATCGTTGTTAAAGCGGCGCGATAGCAAATCGGTTATGCACTGGATTGCAAATCCAGTTAGCCCGGTTCGACTCCGGGTCGCGCCTCCACTCCATTGCGGGAGTAGCTCAGTTGGTAGAGCGCAACCTTGCCAAGGTTGAGGTCGAGAGTTCGAGACTCTTCTCCCGCTCCAAATTCAAAAGACAGCACTTTTTTTAGTGCTGTCTTTTTTGTCTATGCAGCCCGACGAATGTCAATATCTATGTTCGTCAAGATCAAAGCCTACTGATTCGTAGAAAATAACCTCAAGAGCAAGCACTCTGAGGGCTTTGTTCGGTGCCGTGGAGTTGATGCCAATTTGAGTCTGATTTGCAGCAACTATTTAACGCAGTCAGGCCTGTAAAAGAGGCATAATTCTCCGCAGCCCCGGTGGTGAAATCGGTAAACACAAGAGACTTAAAATCTCTCGATCGCAAGGTCTTACCAGTTCAAGTCTGGTCCGGGGCACCATCTTCTTTTAGCCAACTCAATTCTCTTGACTGTAGCCAATCAGCAAGTATTGGCTTTGTTAAGCCCTTAAGCCCTTAAGCGCAGTGATACCCCGGTGTTCCTGAAAGCTTGTGGCTATTTTCTGTGCTGCACTGATGCGTTGTATCTATTGGTCTGCCCGGAGGGGATCGAACCCCCGACCCTCAGCTTAGAAGTCTGTTTTAGCCCTTTTTTATCTACCGACCCACAGCTTTATTTACCTTTATAACCCTATATAAATCATATAGTTAACTATCGTCCAACCTTTATGGGTAACATTGAAACTTCACCAAGTTTTACAAAAACTGTTACCCCGGTGTTACCCCGAAAGGTTGGCAATGAGCAAGAAATTCAGATTTACACAAACAGCAATCAAAGAACTGCCGAACGCGGCGGCGGGGAAGCGCGACGACTACCGTGATGAAGCCACGCCGGGACTGTATCTCAGGGTCACGGCCAAAGGGGTTAAGACTTACGCTGTGCTGGCTCGAAAGAAGGGCGGCGCTTTGGAACGCATCACCATCGGCAGTGCTGACAAGCTGACGCCGGTTAATGCGCGGGAGTCGGCTAAAAAGATAATTGCGGATCTCGCTGTCGGTTTGAGTCATGCTGCACCAGCACGGGCAAAGCGCGGCGAAACCAAATTCTCTGAATTGCTGGCCGATTACCTCGGCAACACCACAATGAAGCCTCGGAGCCTCGCGGCATATCAGTGGCTCAACACCAAGCACGTTGACGCTGCAATAGGGTCGCGTAAGCTCTCAGAAGTCAGCGTCGAGAACATTCGCGCCTTGCACCGAGAGGTTTCAAAGACCACGCCGACCACGGCGAATAGGTGCGTGTCGATGGTCAAAGCGGCTTTCAATTGGGCGGCGAAGGAGGGCACTTTTACCGGCTCTAACCCAGCGGCTCATGTCAAAAAGAACACTGAAACGTCGAGAACGCGGTATCTGCAACCGGCAGAGCTATCCATCTTTTTTCAGTCGCTTGAGGAATCAGAAGAACCGAGTAAAAGTTTCTTCATGCTGTGCCTGCTCACCGGCGCACGACGTTCAAACGTGCTTGCTATGAAGTGGGCTGATATTGGCCTTGCAGACAGTATCTGGCGCATTCCTGCCGCCGATGCCAAAGCGGGTGAGGAAATGAATATTCCACTTGTCCCCGAAGCTGTAACGCTGCTCAAGGTGCTGAAAGCTGCAATAGGTGAAACCTCGCCGTGGGTGTTTCCCGCCGAAAGCCAGACAGGACACTATCAGGAACCTAAGCGCGCATGGGCAACACTGCGGCGGCGCTCAGGGTTAACCGACCTCCGCATTCACGACCTTCGTCGAACAATGGGGTCATGGCTTGTCAGGACTGGCGCTAACACTGCGATCAATGCGAAGGCGCTAGGGCACAAGTCGATGCAGGCGGCTGCCATCTACCAGCGAATTGCTGACGTTGACCCAGTACGCGACGCAATGGAACGCGCCACCTCAGCGTTTTTGGAAGGCACAAAATGAGCGAGAAACCGACAACCGAAACCGCTGAGTATTGGAAGGCTAAGTTCAAAACAGAGCAGCGCGCAAAGGTAGACGGTCAAATTGATAATTTGTTTGCCGTCTGGGATAAGAGCGACGCCGACCACCGGCGCAACACAGCCGACCGACCCGGCGCAGTCAATCAATTGGCCGTTGCGATCAAAGCAGCAATGGCCCCCAGCAAAAAGGAAGGACTTGATTTCAAAACCTTCATGCGCGACTGGGAGCAGGAGGAGCAGCAGGAATTGACGCTGACGCAGCTAGAAGACAACCGATACACCGTTACCGACGAAAGCCACGGCGAAGGCAATCTAGGAGCGCTAGTCTACAAATTGGAGGGCTTGCGTAGCCTGTACACGTACTGCTTGAAGCCGAGGAAAATTCGCTGACACTTTCAGCCGGTCGGCGGTTTGAAACCTATTTGTCCTACATAACCTACTTGCACCAGACAACAAAAAACCCAGCGGTTTTAATGCTGGGTTGGTTTGTAGTCGCTGCTCTGGTCACTCGTCGAAGCGGCCATCCACTTGAGCAATTCTGGCTTGTAAGTCGCTAATGTCTGCGATAGCGTCAATCACCAGTTGCCGGGTCGCTCGCATCTCCACGGCCAATAATTTCAAGCCTTGCATGAGGTCGTCGAATTGTGCTTTTGTCATGCTGTCACCTCGCTATTAAGTCGTTGAAATATTCGGACACGTCAGCCTCGCCGGTCTCCCACGGCTTCCTACTGGCGGCGGCAGCACTGGCAGCACCTAGGCCACGGCTCGATGCTGTTTCGGCCTTCAAGCGGCTTTGCTGGGTCAATCTCATGGCTCTGGCACACATCAAAACCTTGGCTGATTCACCAGCGGCCAGCTTTGCCAGCTTGTCGAACTGCTCTAGGTCGGCCAGCGGGTCAAGCGTAGACAGTGCGGCTTCGATTTGAGCAGCGCGGGTAACGTGGTTGCAATAGCTCACCAGCATGGCGCTGTGCTCGGCTGCAAACCAGCTTGAAGGCAGTGCGCCCACGGTTTGATGCCAGACAAGCTGACCAGCGGCGCTCATTGATAACGGCGGCTGTATGCGGGGGCTTTTGTCGGCCATCGCTGCAAAGTGCATCCGGTTGGGTGGCTTAATAACTTTCATAAGTGAAAACGCTCCATGTTTGTAAAAGCGAAGTGGTCAAGCGGTACTTAAGAAACGATACTTTTCAAGTTCCGCTAGACCCCATCCCCTCAGTGAAATAGTTGCCGGTCACGCAAGCATCCCTACTTGCTACCGGCTGTCAATTCATTGCACGGCTTGACTTGCCGCTTTACTGTCCGATGAAGACTGCAATTCTTTATGCTGCGGCTGGTGTCACCAAGCGCATTGCACCGACTGAGCGGAACACTGGAATAGCTCGCATCTCACCCAGAACCGTTACAAGGTTGTTGGTGAAGTCATCAGCCACGTAGCCGACTTCGATTGAGAAGCCGTCCACGATAAGCAACTCAGCGTGTGCGGAATCAATCAGCAAGGCAGTACCGACTGCAACCGTTGGACTCAGCACCACGCGCAGGCCACGCATTTCAATCGGCAACGCACCCAGATAGTTACCGCTTAAATAGTGGTCGTTGGCCGTACCTTTGGCAACCACAACGGCAAGCCAATCAGCAGGGTTCACGCTCACCACGTCAGGGTTAAAGCCTGCAACCTGCATTGATGCCACAGCCTCGCTAATCGCGTCCACAAGCGTGTCATAGACCAGCGAAGTGCTGACGGTAGCCAAAGCGGTAAAGCCGCCTGTAAAGCCTGTGCCGCCTGTTGTCAGTGCAACGTCAAGCGCGCTATTGACTGAGCGCGTCAAGGTCGTGTCAATGGCTCGTTTCAGTTCGGCGCTGTCGGTCATGGCTTGGCGGCTCATCTTGCTGAAACCGGCAATCGTCATGGCTGTTTGTGTAATCAAGCTGTGGTCAGGACGAACGGCTGCTTTGCCCGCACCTTCACCGGCTTGAATAGCGGCTGCACCTTGCTGGCCTGTGTAGCGGCTGTACTCGACTGCGGTCGTGCCGGGTGTTGGGCGAACGGTCAAGGCGTTTTGCAGGCCCAGCAAGTTACCAGCACCAACACCACCCACTCCGCCATTCAGGACGTTGCGGCCACTTGAAGTAGTCACAGCGTCGGTAGCGGCTTTGATTTCCAGACGGACACTGCCGGTCTTTTGAAACAGTGCGCGCTCGGCGTCGAATGATTTGATGAAGCTGTCACCCAGCGTACCGGCTGATTTGCCAGTAGTGAGGCGGTCGGACTTTTGGCCCAGCTCCAGCAGCAGCGAATCATATTTCGCGTCTTGTGCAGTGAGGGCTGTTTTCAGTTCGCCAGACAGTTTGTCTTGAAGGGACTTGATACCGTCTTGGACGGCTTGGAATTCGTTGGACATTGTGAGTCTTTCAGGTTGGTTAAGTGAAGCATTTGCCCGTGGCAGCATCGCGCTGTTCCAGTCCGGCCTATGTCACCCCCACAGCATCGCGCTGCGGCAACCTCTTTGGTCGGGTGATTTGCCTCGGCTTGCAGCATCGCGCTGGGTTGCTTCGGCAGTCACTCGGCGTAACGCATTTTTTAAACTTGCGTTACTTGCCGCAATGCTAACATACTTGTCAAGTGTTAGGTAAAACCTCTCGCATTTTCTGCATGAAGTTGGTCAGGCGCTTGTCGAGGCTGTCAATCTCATCGCGCATCTTTTGGCCCCTTGCGGCTCGGGCTTCGGCCATCTCTGCATAGCGAAGGATTTGCATTGTTGCGGCGAGTATTTGCTGTTCAGTAGTCATTTGATTGGTGTCCAAAGTTTGAAGATAAGACGCTGGGTGCGGGCTTTGCTGAACCCTGCTTTACGCAAGGCCCATTCGATAGCGCGCTTTGCTAGGGCAGTCCGTCCGGCTGGGTCGCCCAGCTTGCGGCATAAGGTTTTGAGCACCTGCATCACTAGCTCTGCAAAGTAAAAAGTGATCATTGGATCGCCTCCTTTTCAGTGTCTGCATAACTACGCCACAGCGCTGCACCTGCACCACAGCGAAGACCTCGGCCTTGTCCTGCGCCACAGCAGGTCACGCAGTTGAAGTGGTGCTCGTGGTAAGCCTTCGCCAATGGCTTCCAGTCAGTCTCTTGAACTGTTCGGTCGTTGGTGGGGTCGTTGGTTGGGTCGTTGGTTGGGCGATTCAACCAGCGTAGAACGTCAGCTTTGTAGCGGCGCAATGGCTCGATCATTCTGGTGACGGCTTCGTGCTTGCCGATCAATTTGATCTTGCCGTCCACCATCCGTAATTCGACGCCTGCATCCATCGCTCGGCGAATCAGTGCGTCGGCGCTCACAATTCCACCTCGCAAATTTCGTCGACACTTTCCGGCAGTTCGGGGAATGAAACCGCTTTAACCGACATAACCGATTTGGCAATCCAGCGCTCTGCCGACGTTGTTCCGCTTGCGCGCTCAAAGCGTAGACCGTCAACAATCCGGCCAGCGTGTCGCGCAATCCAGCGGCCTAGACGACGGTTGTTGATTAAGCCGCGTTCTTCGGCAACTTCGCGCAAGGTCTCCATTAATTCGACGTTGAAGACAGCGGCAGAGGATGCCGACCTAATCATGGTTGGCTCATTACCAAAGGCTTTGCTCCAAACGTGCAGCAAGCGGCCCAGCGTCTCACGGTCGGGGTCTTGCGCAAGCTGCTCAAAGACTCTTTCAGCAGGGTCTGGAAAGCCAAGCCACAGCAGCGGCTGGCGTACCCACGACGACCACTGCCCATAGCTGGCAAGCGGTTTGCATGGCAAGACCTCAGCATCCGACATAATCCACGCTCTGACGACGGTCAAGGCCAGCGAGACAAAGTGCGCGCGGTCAAGTCGCACAGACGCCAGCGGGTCAGACTTGAATTGTCTTGTCGCTGGCGTCTCCACTTGCGGGTCGATATTGATCGTGATGCAGCGGCGCGCCATGTCTTTGACTGCATCGACGTTGTTTCCAGATGAAAGAAACAAAGACCGTGTGCCAACTGTCGCCGTCTTGCTGACGCCCAAAATGCGGCCCGTCAATGATTCCTCGGTCAAGGCGCTGCAAAGACTTTTGAACGGAATCAAGTCGCTGGTCAGGTTGTCGAAAATCACGCAGCCAGGTGCTGCAAGTAGTGTTGCCAAAAGCAGCTTTACGCATTCCTCGTCAGAAGTTGGGAACGCTACCGCTGACGGGCTGCTAGGGCTGGCGAATGCCGCAATGATTCCGCTGAGATAGCTTTTCCCGCTGGCGATTTGCGGCGCTCGGATATGAATCATTGGCGCCAATGGCAGGCTCTGACGAATGGCGGCGGTTAAGATGCCGGCCAGCGCAGCAGCTTCGTCGTGCTGATTGGCAAAGGAGAACTCAGCCAGTAGTGTGCGCAGCTCTGCCAGTGCCGATGCCGCTTGCGCTTTGCTTGGCTTGTCTGGAATGTTGAACTGACGCGCATCAAATACGCCGAACAATCCGGTCATTTCGTCAAAGCCTGCCTCGCTAACAATCGAACCGTCTAGGCGCAGGTGCGGCTGTCGGGCAATACCGGCCAGCGCTGCCAGATGGTTGTACTGCTCAGAATCGGCCAGCACAGCGACGTGCTTTTGAGGCGGGTCAATCACCACGTCAGATTCACTTCGGGAGTCGAATCGCGTCCAGACGGCCACGCCAGCCAAAGCGCGCAGCAGCGCAGGCTGTGAGACTGGCCGAATCGTCGTTTCCTTGCTGGCCGGGTCACTGGCAACCGAAACAATCAAGCCTCCACGCTGGTAATAACGGCCAGTCGCTGCTAGTTCTCTTTCCGCTGCATCAGCAATTCGGCCAATCTCGCCAGCCTCGGCTTTGATCGTTGGCTTGTGCTTTGCTGCCGTAAAGGTGACGGCCAAGAAGGTAAGCAGCTTGCCTATTTTGTAAATGTCGCCGTGTCCGTGCTGGCACTTGTAGCCACCGACGGGAAAGGTGTCGCTAGGCTCGAAGTAGGCGCTCCCGTGGTCGGTCTGGTCGGTGTGCTCATGCACCCACGGACACGTCACGTCGTGCTTACCGCTGCCCAGTGGCGACTTATATAAGCCGCGCTGTTTGAGGGCTGTAATCACCTCATTCTCGGCAAGTCGCGGAGAGTAAACGCCGTCTTCCAGTTGGGTAGCGCCTGATTTGCGCGTCGGACGACCCTTTTGTTTTGGTGGCTCTAGTTCAAGCTGCTCGATGATTTGCTTGATGCTGTAGCGGCGCTCGGGATGCCATTCGGTCAGCTTGCACTCGAACGCTGGCGTCGTCTTGCCGTTGCTGGCGAAGGGTAAACGACCGTAGCGCGTAGCTGGCGACTTAGCGCCGGGGTCGCACAGTTCAGCTTCGACAAGGCTCTGATTCAAGCCCGTGACGGCTTCCAGATCAGTCTGCGGCGTGTCGAATAAATAACCCGCTTGAAAGTTGCCCTCTGAGGTTTCGATGATGTAGCTCGGCGGGCAGGCGCTCAGGCGGTCAAGCGGTTTAGCCTTGGTTCCAATGTCGTCGAGCATCACGCCCAGCAAAGCCACACAGTCTTTTTCACGTCGGTGATAACCATCGGTGGCAGGCTCAAAAACGGCCAAACTGAAGTACCAGTTTTGGCTGGCGTTCTCAGTGCCAACTTTGCCAAACTGCCAAGCACCACCGGCCCATGCTTTGCGCTCTTTGGGTTTGCCGCTGAAGCCAAGGACAAAAGGACGCTGGCTGTCGGTCAAGCCGGTAAAAATGGCGCTAAGGAACTCGTCGTTTGTTTTGGGCGAGTGGGTTATGTCAGTTATATCGGTTGCCGTCAGCGGATTGGCTAAAAGTGTCGGATTCATTTTTCCACCCCTTCCAGTTGTTTCAATAATTCCGGCTCACGCTCCAGCGCATCGGCTGCAAGGCGCAGCAGTTGGACTGCCTCCTCAGCGTTTTTGGTGCGTACGTAAATGCAGACGGGCGCATTCGGCAGGGCTTGGGCATCGCTCAAAGTCGCATCGACCACAAACGGGCGGGAATCGCTCCAGCATTTGCCCCACCACTCGCGGCAGGTAACTTCTAGTTGAATGGCTTTCATTTCGCACCGCCGATCTGAGTCAAAAACGCCGTTACGTCATGCAGATGGGTGAAGTAGCGCGCTTGGCCCCAGCGCTCAATGATGTAGGTGTGGCGACCGTCGTCGGCTCGGCGGTTGTGTTGCAGGACGTGACCCAGCAAAGCAAAGTTCGCTTTCAGGGTTGCATAAGTCTTGCTGTTGATCTCGCCAGAAGCGACAATGGGTGTGTAGTGATTTTTAGAAGCCGTCGTGGGTGTGTCCAGCACCCCGGCGGCTTTTTCATGGGCGCTCATTGCGCGATACCTTGTGTGCGCAATTGAACAAAGGCGTCCAGTGCCGACTGGCGGTAGCGCACCAAACGACCGACCTTCACAAAGGCCAGCGGGTAACGTTTTGTCGAACGCCAGACTTGCAGGGTGGTGGGCTTGATGCCTAAGAATTGCGCCGACTCAACTTCATTCCGAAGCGGGTCGTTAGTTTGCTTGTCCACGGTATTCCTTCACATTCCCCTGACAACACAAAGCGTGTTTCGTATGGGTCTGTAAAGGAGTTTCAAGAGCAGTTCTGCACCAGCGCCGTTAGCGCAGCAAAGCATTCCGCAATTCAAATGCGGCAGCTTGTTCTGGTGTGTGGTTTTGACGCTACGAGAGTTTGATTGTTACCCCGGCGTTACCCCGAAGGTCCGGTGCTACTTTTTCTGTAGCGCCGAATCGTTGCTGCTATTGGTCTGCCCGGAGGGGATCGAACCCCCGACCCTCAGCTTAGAAGGCTGATGCTCTATCCAACTGAGCTACGGGCAGCCACTTAAACATTGCACACATACAAAAAAAGCCCACAGAGTGAGCTTTTTTTGTTGATTCAATGGTCGGAGTACAAGGATTCGAACCTTGGACCCCCTGGTCCCAAACCAGGTGCGCTACCAGACTGCGCCACACTCCGACAAGTCTCATATTATAGCGCGCTAAAAGTACCCGCTTGAGAGGGACTCTGAATTATTTCTCAGCGGCGTACTTGTTGGGCTTTGCCGAACAAGACCTCATGCTCTGCAGCCGTCCTGACGGCTGGGCGCAAGTCGGCCAGCACTTGCACACCGCGCTGCACCGCAGGGCGCGCCGCGATGAGGTCGAACCAGCGTTTCAGGTGCGGGTAGTCTGCCCAGTCAATGCCTTGGTTGGCCCAGTTGCGCAACCACGGGAAAATCGCAATGTCGGCAATGGTGTATTGGTTGCAGGCGATGAACTTGCTAGTGGAGAGTTGTTTGTCCATCACGCCGTAAAGGCGTTTGGCTTCGTTGGTGTAGCGGTTGATGGCGTAGTCGACTTTTTCGGGCGCGTAAATCCGAAAGTGATGGTTCTGGCCGAGCATCGGACCGACGCCGCCCATTTGAAACATCAACCACTGCAGAACCTGGTACTTCAGGCGGTCGCTCTTGGGCAAAAACTTGCCAGTTTTGGCGGCCAGGTACATCAAGATGGCGCCCGACTCGAACAGCGAAATAGGTTTGCCGTCAGGGCCATTCGGGTCAATGATGGCGGGGATGCGGTTGTTTGGGCTGATGGCCAAGAACTCCGGCTTGAACTGATCACCCTTGCCGATGTTGATCGGAATAGCTTGCCAGTCGCGGCCTAAACGCAAGCCGCACTCTTCGAGCATGACGTGAACTTTGTGGCCGTTGGGCGTGGCCCATGAATAAACTTGGATCATCGGATGCCTTTGGGTCTCAAGGGTAGAGGGCTTTGCGTTTTTGCAGGAAGGCTTCGATGCCCTCGCCGGCGTTGCGGTGGCGCAGGTTTTTCACAAAATGATGCCGTTCGCTGCTCAGTTGTTCGCTCAATGTGTGGGTCTGGGCTTCGTTGATGAGTTCTTTGACGCTGGCCATGACGTTGGGCGCGCGTTGGTTCAGTTGCTCAGCCAGTTGCAGCGCTGCGGCAAAGGCGCCACCTGCCGGGGCCAGCTCGTTGACCAGTCCCAAGGCGTGTAGACGGACGGCTGGCATGCGCTCGCCGAGCATCAGCATGCGGGCGACCAGCGTGCGTGGCAGGGCGCGCGTCAAGGCCCAACTGCCGCCGCCATCGGGTGACAGTGCCACGCTGCTGTGGGCCATGAGGAAGATGGCGTTGTCGGCGGCAACGACGAAGTCACTGGCCAACGCCAATGAAAATCCGGCGCCAGCGGCGGCCCCTTCAACAGCAGCAATGATCGGCTTGGGGAAGGTGCGGATCGAGTCGATCCAGCTGTGCAGGGCGTCGATGCTTTGGGTCTGCACGTCGAGTTCGCTTTGCCGATTGGCGAACAGCCGCTGCAGGTCGCCACCCGCGCAAAAAGTGCCGCCTTCACCGGTGATGATGACGCTGCGAATTTCGGGGTTGTTTTCAGCCGCGTTGAGTGCTTCAACACCGGCGATGTACATGTCCGGGCTGAGCGCGTTGCGGTGTTCCGGGTTGCTCAGGGTGAGGATCAGCGTGCGGCCTTCGCTGGTGCTTTTCAGGGAGCCGGCCATCTCAGCTTTCTTCCTGCAGCAGACTCAAGCCGATGGCTCCTCGTCGGCGCAGCCACGGTGAAGGCCGGTAGCGAGTATCACCATAAACAGTCTGCATGTTGAAGAGGACTTCCAGAATGTTGGTTGGGCCGCAGAGGTTGCCCAAGGCCAGCGGGCCTTGCGGGTAGCCAAGCCCGAGTGTCACGGCTGTTTCCAGGTCTTGCGGGCTGCAGATACCTTGCTGGCAGATGTCGGAGGCGATGTTGACGATGTGGGCGATGACGCGCTGTGTCACAAAACCGCCGCTGTCGCGGATCACGCTGACGGCTTTGCCGTCGCGTGCAAACAAGGCGTGGGCGGCGTCACGCATGTCGGCGCGGGTCGCGGGGTTGGTGGCTAGCACGCGGCGTTTGGTGTTTGCGTCGTCCAGCAGCATGTCGATGCCGACGGTGCGCGCCGGGTCGAGCCGCTCGACCACGGCGACGGTGGTGATGTCAAAACCCAGCGGCGCGACCAGCGTCAAGGCGTTCATAGACGGTGATGCGCCAGTCTCGATGGTGGCACCCAGCGTTTTCAGCAGGCTCAGCAGTTCAGCCCGACGCGAGGCACGCGGCGAGACCCAGACCGGCGGCATGTCTTCGACCACGGGGGTGGGTGCTTCAGGCGGCCACTCGGCCACGCCGTTGGCGTATTTGTAAAAACCTTCGCCGGTTTTTTTGCCCAACAAGCCGCCAGCCAAACGTTGTGCGGTGATTACGCTCGGGCGATAGCGCGGCTCTTGGTAGTACTGGTTGTAAATCGACTCCATCACCGGGTGTGAGACGTCGAGCGCGGTCAGGTCCATCAATTCAAACGGGCCGAGCTTGAAGCCCGCTTGGTCTTTCAAGATGCGGTCAATGGTGGCGAAGTCGGCAATGCCTTCGCCGACAATGCGCAGCGCTTCGGTGCCGTAGCCACGACCCGCGTGGTTAACGATGAAGCCGGGTGTGTCTTGCGCTTGCACGGGCGTGTGGCCCATTTGCTTGGCGTAAGTTGTCAGCGCGGTGCACGTGGCGGCACTGGTTTTCAGGCCGCTGATGACCTCGACCACTTTCATGAGCGGGACGGGGTTGAAGAAGTGGTAGCCGGCCATGCGCTCTGGGTGTTTGAGGCCCGCCGCAATGGCGGTGATCGACAACGACGAGGTATTGGTGGCGAGGATGGCTTGCGGTGAAACGATGGATTCGAGTTCGGCAAACAGCGCTTGTTTGATGTCGAGCCGTTCCACAATGGCTTCAATCACCAGCTCGCAAGGGCTCAGTTCGGTGACCGCTGTGGGGACTGATAAGCGTGCTTTGTAGGTCTCAGCCAGCGAGGCGTCGATGCGGCCTTTGGCCGCCAGCTTGTCCCATTGCGTGGCAATGTCGTTGATGGCGCGCATGCTGGCTTGTTGGTCTTTGTCGAACAGCATGACCTGGCTGCCGGCCTGTGCTGCAATTTGGGCAATACCGCGGCCCATAGCGCCTGCGCCGATGACGCCAATGGTTTTGAAGAGTGTTGTCATGTTGTTTTTAGCGTTGAATTAGCGGCGAACCTGAAGCGCACCTGGGTTCACGATATTGGTCGGTGTGCCCTTGATGAAGTTGACGATGTTGTCGAAAGCGGCGCCGAAGTACAGCTCATAGCTGTCTTGCTCCACATAGCCGATGTGCGGTGTGCAAATGCAGTTTTCGAGGCGAAGCAATGCGTGACCTTGCAAGATGGGCTCAGACTCGAAAACGTCAACGGCCGCCAGACCAGGTCGGCCGCGGTTAAGGGCGGCCACCAGTGCGTCGGGCGCGATCAACTCGGCGCGCGAGGTGTTGACGATCAAGGCGGTGGGTTTCATCAAGGACAGGTCTTCCAGCGTGACCATGCCGCGCGTGGCTTCGTTCAGCCGCAGGTGCAAGGTCAAGACGTCGGATTGTTCAAAAAACTCCGTCTTGCTGGCAGCCACTTCAAAGCCGTCGGCTTGGGCTTGCTCGCGTGATGCGTCGCGGCCCCAGACCAACACGCGCATGCCAAAAGCACGGCCATAGCCAGCGATGAGTTTGCCGATTTTTCCGTAGCTCCAGATGCCCAGAGTTTTGCCTTTGAGCACGGTGCCGAGTCCGAAATTTGCTGGCATCGAACTGGTTTTCAGCCCCGACTGTTGCCATGCGCCGTGCTTGAGGTTGGCGACGTATTGCGGAATGCGTCGCATCGCTGTCATGATCAGCGCCCACGTCAGCTCTGCCGCGGCGGTCGGTGAACCGACCCCTTCGGCGACAGCAATGCCGCGTTCAGAGCAGGCGGCGACGTCGATGTGCTCGCCAACTTTGCCAGTCTGTGCGATCAGTTTGAGCTTGGGTAGTTTTTCAATCAGCTGCCGCGGCAGATGTGTGCGTTCGCGAATCAACACGATCACGTCGGCATCTTTGAGGCGCACCGACAGTTGCCCAATGCCTCTGACCGTGTTGGTGTAAACCTTGGCCGGATAGGCGTCTAGTTTTGTCGCGCATTCGAGCTTGCGAACCGCGTCCTGGTAGTCGTCCAAAATCACAATATTCATATTTTCGCCACCCCTCATAAGTCGTTGATAAACAAGGGGTTTATTCTGTAAGTCTTTGAATTCATTCAGTAAATGTTACGCCGCTTGGCGTAGTTTTTATTTAAACCTAACGCAACCGAACCCGCTGAAACACGCCTACACTTGGCCGCCGGCGTAGGTTTTGGCGTAGCTTTTTTACGGCATCAAAACGCAGGTCTTTCGAAAGAAGCCGACCATGTATTTTGACGCCCGCGCTGCCAAGATGTTACAGCCAGGCCAGCACATTGTCGTTGACGGCTGCCCAGGCTTGCGGCTGACCGCCACCAAGACTAAAAAAACATGGACGTATCGATTCAAAAGCCCCTTCAGCGTCTTGATGAAACAGATCAAAATCGGCTCATGGCCAGAAATGTCACCAGCCACCGCAGCCGACAAGTGGCAAGACCTGCGCGCCAGGCGTGAAGGCGGCGAAAACTTAATCGCCAGTAAAAAGATCGACGCCCTGGCCGTGAAGGGCAATCCAGAAGTCGAATACACCATTGGCCAGCTGATTGAAGACTACGGCACCGGACACTTGGACAAAATGCGCCAGCCACGCGGCGCCAGGGCCATCAAAGCCAGGCTCAACACCGCATTACTCAAATACAAAAGTCTGCCGGCCAGCGCCATCAGCCGCCGTTTTGTTTTTGACGTGACTCAAACCCTATCAAACACGCCAGTACTGGCTAAGTCTGTCAAAACCGAAATGGGTGCCGCTTGGAATTTAGCCATAGATTCCGGCCGCATCAATGAAGAACTGCCAAACTGGTGGATCTTGGTTAAAAGTAAGTCACTGCGCAGCAAAGGCGCTATACGCGAAGGCAAGCACAAGGGAACCGGAAAACGCATTTTGTCGGATGATGAAATAAGCGTTTTAATGCGCACCGACATGGCTTTGTTCAGCCAGCAAGTGAGGGATTTTTTGATTGTGCAGCTTTGGACTTGCACCCGCGGCGCTGAGATTGTGCAGATGCAGCCTAAACACATCACGCAAGAGTCCGACGGCCTCTGGTGGACTGTCCCCAAAGAGATGACCAAAGGCCGCCACAACGAAAACGCTACTGACTTGCGCGTGCCAATGGTCGGCCGTGCGCTGGAAATAGTCAACCGGCTGCGCAAAAATGGCAAAGAGTGGTTGTTTCCAAGCCGCTCGCATGCGGGCGTCATCGGCCACCAGAAGCAAGCCTACATGAACACCAAAACGAACTATTACCAGCCCTATGGCCGTGCTAGGCCTGACCATATTCGAACTAGGTTGACTGTCACCCACTGGTCGCCGCACGACCTTCGCCGAACTGGCCGCACGCTACTCGCATCAATAGGTTGCCCAAAAGAAATAGGGGAACTAATTCTCGGGCATGTTGTGCCTGGCGTTGAAGGGTTGTACAACCTGTACGCCTATGACAAAGAGCGCCGCAGCTGGCTAGAGCAGCTCGATGCCAAGCTGGAAGAAATCATCAAACAAGCGCCGGCCGAGGCTTAGCCGCTCCGGTATTGCGAGGCGGCAAAAGCTCAGACACCGGCCGCGACTCCATCCAGTCCGTGAGCTCACGAACCAGCCAAACAACCCGCGCCGGCGACACGCGGCGAGGCTTTGGAAATACGCCCTGGCGTAACAAAAGCTCCATTGTGGTCACGCTCAAAACCACAAACTTCGCAGCCGTTTCGCGGTCGACAGCAATAGGTTGAAGGGTCATAACTGCCCCTTGATGCCGTGGGCGGCTTCGATGGCACGGACTATTTCAATGAATTCCCAAATTGCTACATGATGGGCCGTGCTATTACCCAACACAATTTCTCGGCTAACCAAAATTTGCTGCACTGTCAGCGGCTGGCGCTTCGGTGGTGACGCAGGCTCATGATCCCGATCAAACCACCAGCAAACCATGCCGCCAGCCGTTATAAATCCACGAGTTACCGCACTATGATTGTGCCGCTCTATCGCGTAGCCATTGACAACAAAACCCTCATTAAGCAAAGAGTCGAGTTTAAATTGTGCAACGCGGCTCATATTAACTTTTGGCTCCTGCCCCGCCTTTTTGCCGGCGCCGGCAATATGGTCTGGCTGGGTAAAAGCCTCACGCAAATCAGTCATCAAAACACCCGTCAAAATAGTTTTATCGTGGGCCACAACAGCACCATGAACACCCGCCAACTGCATCGCGCCGACGTACTCAAGTGCCTGCAAAATTACTTTGTTTTTAGTCATAAATAAATCTCCATGCCCAGCTGGTCGGCAATGTGCTTCTCCAGCTTCGCGCCCTTGCTTTTCTCCCAGCCGGACAACATCACAATCGCGTCACAAGTCACCAGCTCCCGAATATCCGCACGCAAACAGCCAAACCAATCAGCCGAACAGTTCGCATTAATTTCAGCCGGATTAACCACCTCAAAACCTTTGGCCCGAAACGTTGCCGCCATCCTGTGAAAAGCAGGAAAATTAAAGTCGACCAGGCCAGACATGGGGCCGGCAATATAGATTTTTGTCATAAATTAACCCCCTTCAAAACCCGGCCACCACTGCCAATCACCTCAGCCTGCGCAGCGGCAATGGCCTGCATCATTTCGCCGTTGCTCAGCTGTAAAAGTTGGTACCGATGAAATTCCAAGCCGGCGCGAATGTCATCCAACTCGAAGGCATATAGCACTGGTGCGCACCAATTGCCGGTCGCCGTGGCCCGCTTCTCAACCGACTGCAGCGCCAACTCGGTCAGCCGCAACTGTGCACTCAGGCCGCGCACCACGCCCAGCTTTTCAATCGCTTGCGCGGTGTTCATGGCGCTGGCCAGCAAGGCCCAATCGTTGTCTGTGGCCAAGCCTTCGCGCAGCGCTTTGAACGATGTCAGCAGCGAACTCATGATTTCGCGCACATCGTCTTTGCTTAGACGTGCAGCACGCCACTTAGCCATGTCCATAGTGTTGACTGCCACCGGCTTGCAGACTCGACCTGCAGGCTTGGTGCGCATAGCCATACGCCTCATTTCGCGGTTCATGCCCGGCCCCGATAGTCCAACTCTTTGGGTTGATAAAGCTCGCGCATGGCAGCGTTGCAAATGCGGTCCGGCAGTGCCGTCGGCGTCTTGTTGTACATATGTTTAGCGCCAGCCGGCGTGATGCAATGCAGCTCTTGACCCAGCGGCATGATGTAGCCCAGCACCGTCAAAGCATGCAAATGCCGCCAGGCGTTGGCCTTGCTCAGCGCAGGCTCACTCGCACCGGTAAAACTAGTGACCGCACAAGGTGCAAGCTGTATGCGGCGCAGCATCCACAGCCGCGTGGTGTTGATCGACGCCATCGTTTCACGCGAGGGCATATAACCCCGCTTGGCGGGGGCTACTGAGGACACTGGCTCGATCATTAGCCGCGAGCGCTGTAGCTTCCAACCAAAACTGGCATGTCGACAGCGCATGAACTGATTGCGCTGACGACGAGTTGCGCTAGCTCTTCGGCCATGTCTTCGGCATGCTGCTCTTTGTTGACAATGCGTAGGCTGATGGTGGGCTTGTCGCCACCAGTGAGGATGCCTAAGCGAAGAACAAAACTGCACTCGGCTAAGCCATGGTAGGGCTGGGTAACAAAATAAATGGTGGTCGGCAGCGGCTCGGTGCTGGTGGCCTGCACGCTTTCAAAAGAGCTTTTTGTATTGCTCAGTTGCTGCTCGGTATTTTCTTGTTTGCGCAGTGCTTCGATGCTGATTTTGCGAATGGCGGCGATGGCCTTGGGCGGCTCAATTGCGCCGCCGTCATTGAAGCATTTGATGTAGCCGGGCCAGTCTTCCAGAAACTCGGCGACTGTTTTTTGCGTGTTACCCGCACCGTTGGCAATGTTGGTGAGCGCGGTATAGGCGGCAGTCTTTTTCGGCGCCAGCTTGGCCAAGTTATCGGCATGACCAGGCTGGATTGGCGTACCCAAATTCAGCACAGCCACGGCGGTCATTTCGTCTTGCTGCACAAAAACGCAGGCACCTGCTTCGGCGTGTTTAACGGCGTAGCTTGCAAAGTCGCTGGCGCTGCTGGTCGTCATGGCGCCACGGGCACGGCGACGGCATGGCAGATACTGCTCAAGATCGTGCAGTTTGTAGTCCGATGGCAGCGCAGTCAAATTCTCGGTGCTGTCATGGGCGCTCAGCGCGCCGGCGGCAGAAGTGATGGACTGGGCTTCGGTCAGCTTGGTGATAGCGTCTTTATCAAACATGTTTTCTTTCAGTTAATTTCAAAAAATGGGTGGATACAAGAGAGGGCGCGACTTATGCCGGCTGACCGTTACGGTCCAAAAAGGCGAGTTGGTTTTCAGGGGCGAGGGTGAGCTTTCCAAACTTCCCGACATGCAGCGGCGTCGTGCGTTTTTCTTCTTCGCTGGCCTTGCCGCTTTCCGTTGGTCGGCTGAACTTCAAGACGTGTTCGCAGTGCACTTGGGTAGTTCCCGGAATTTTCTTGAATGTGAACTTCACAGAGACCTCGCCAACCTTGTCGTTGTCAACAGCGGCTGCGGCCACCTGGCTGAGCGCGATCGACAGTTTTCGATCAAACACACCGCCGTCAAGGTCGGTGAGGAATTCACCGGTGTCAGTGGCGGCAGAAGTTGAAGCGTTGGTGGGTGCGTTGTTTGCGGTCATGAGGTGCTTTCAAAAATAATAAAAAAAGTTGTCTTGGGGTTTGCGGGTGGCGCTTGTTATGTGCTGCGCTCCTTCACACCAACAGCCCGAAACTCCGGCCAAAACTCATCAGCCCCCGGGCAAAGCCACTGCGCCACCTGATCGGCAGCGGGTGAGTGATGTCGAAAAATATAACGCTCACAAGCGTCGCGCCGCGTGCAGCGTTGCGTTAGACCATTGGGCGCCGGCAACAGGCCCAAGCACCATTCAGCCTTTGGGGTGGGTTGTTGCGTGCTCACAGCGAAGCCTTAACAACCGTCTGGCCACCGGCGCAATACAGCGTGCCGGCTGCGTCAAACTGGGCCGTGGTGTTGTAGCCTCGCAAGTCTTCGCAAGCAGCTTGGCCGGCCAGTTCCATGCGGCGCTGGGCGTTTGTTGCGTCTTGCAGCTCAATCAGGTAATCGGCTTTTTGCCACTCGGCTGAGTAGTCGGCTGGGCCGTCAAGTAGGTGGGCCATGCCCAGCACCATGGCGATGGCCAATGCAGTCAAGGTGTTGATAGTGGTGGTCATGCTGCACCGCCTGTGGTCTGCGTGCATTGGCGCAGATAAGACTGAAACCAGATGGCGCGTGACTCGCTAAGGCTGGCGACCGCGTCGGCGGCCATTTCTTCATGCGTCATGAACTCCGCAGGGTTGGCTCGGTAGTCGTTCTCCCACGCTTCAAATACCGCGACCAGTACAGCCTGGCTCAGGGTGATTCCGCTGTCTGGGCTTTGTGTCTCTGTTTGCATGTTGACTCCATCAATGCACCGGGCGGGTTGCTTGGTGCGCTGGAGTTGATTCTAGCCATAAGCTAGATTAAAGCAAGCGCAAGGCTAGATTTTGGCTAGATTTATTTCAACTCCAAACCCTAATAGGGTTTATACGTATTCATTGCGAGCGGTCGTAAAAAAACCGCCTCATTGGGCGGTTGCTTGGGTTGGTACAGCTGCTAAGAGCAGGCTCGGTCCCACCTTACTTTGAATAATCTTCTGGCCATCTCTGCTTCTGTTTCGGAATTGCTCATCGACACAAACCCGCTGCCATGCGCCTTTGCGAGCGCATTCTGATCCCTCAACACTGAGGTCGCAATATCAACCCGTTCAATTATTTGCTCATGAGTCTCAGGAATGCGGCTGTGTTCAATCTCCTCACCAACATAACCAAACCCCTCGATGTAGGCGTAGCTTGGAGACCTTGAGATGAACCGCTTGAAGCCGGCATAAGCGCCGTAGCCGTTCTTGCTGTTGATCTCGCCACACATCAAACCGTTGACGATCTTTTCATTGCGGAATTGCGTGCTGCCCGGGTCTTTCATTTGGGCGTTGACGTTGCTGCGCAGGCCGTCAACCACCTTTTGTTCTGCTCGGTCCTTAATCGCGTACAGCACGCCACCCGCCGCAAGCCCGACAACAACTATCGAAACAAACACAATTATTTTCCGCATGACAGACCCTTTTTATGTAGGCAGATAGTACCCGCTAACCAAAAGGGTGTAAAAAAGCCCGCTCGGGGCGGGCCTTAAAGTGAAGTGGCAGGTATCAACGCAAACTACTCAGAACTAACCAGAATTTGCGGCCGACATCAAGGAGTGACACAAGGGCAGCCAAGTGGCAACCCACGACTAAGGAGAGCAGCCAGGAACTCGGATTGGCCCCGAAAATCAGGGCGAATCCTCCTGTTGCGCAGATTAGAAAGACCAAAGCCCCAACAAATACGGTGAGAAGCAGGTCTTCATAGTGACCATTTTTCTTCATCATCCCGACCAGATGGGTGTGGTTGATACTCGCCAATACCGCAAGGGATGCCAGCATGAAACCCAACATAGTGGATCCGACAGAGGCGATCGTCCCACCAAATGCCACCGTATCTTCAACTTCAAGGCTTGGGTGGAGCCCGAAATGATAGGCAAGGACGCTTGCAAGTGCCAGGGTTGCCAATGGTGGGACAGCAGGGGACATGTGATTAAGGTTGGGCGCCGTTCCCGACTGGAATGAATGGCTCTTGGCGAACATATGCATCCTCCAGTCCTTGATATACAAGCGCAGCTGGGGCATAGCGCCCCAAAAACTCTATTGTGAACTCATCCCGCAAAGGCGCAAGGAAAAGTTTGACAGGATCGGAGTCGGATGTTAGTCGTATTTTGATCTTTTTAAAGCCGTTGCCGCCACTCATCGTGCGAACGATATCCTTTGACGCATTGGCAAGAAACCCCCCGCGATCGGCACGCAATGTAAATTTTGCAAATGCGGCGTGCACGTCGCTCATGATGTCGAATGCCCGGCGTGACCATTGGCTAACACCATCGGGAAGAGCTGGCGGACGAGCATACGCAAAGTCAATTTCATAGACATTGTTGGCAAGCAAGTTTTCCAACTCCTCGTTGTTCATTAGCTGCGGCAGAAATATTGGCTGCCCCAAAACCTCAGAAAGGTAAATTTGAGCCCTGTTAAGGCTGCCTGCCGTCTTTTGCAGTTGCCATACGACTACTTCATTTAACGTCCTGTACTGGAAATAGCACTTCTCTATCACTGCTGCGCCATCTTCCAGCTGAATCTCCTGCTCGACGTTTTGTCCATTGACATAGTTGGGGGCGTCGTCTCTTAGTCTGGCAAAAGTTCCAAGCCATACCGTACCCACCTTTTGCAACGAGCGGATTTGATAGCGCTCGCCCTCAACGTTGGCCGAAGGTAAATGCTCGCCGTGCAAATTGAAGGCGTTTTGAAGCAATTCTGCAAATGTTGTCCCCTCCGCTTTGTTTGCGGGTCTTGCGAAATACACAGAGAATTTTTTAAGCGCCACAACGCCCTCCTACTTCTAGTTGCCTCAATTAATCTTCCTCAAATACCGGCACACCCGGTTGTCTTGGCGCGTCTTAGTCCGATGGTCGGCCACTGACAACCATTGGAGATTCTCGATTTTGTCGGCACCACCAGCACATAGCGGCATCACATGGTCAACCTGGTAGCCTGGGCAAGCGCCACGGCGCAATTGCGTTGAGGGGCAGGGGTTGTGTCTTTTAAAGGCGGAGACTTCGGCTGCAGATCGCGGGATTTTTGCGACGCCCATGCCCGAAGCTGTTGCCAGCGCTATCGAAAGGCACAGCGCTGCGCCCCATCTTGGTGACATAAAAGGCTACTCAGCAGAGCGCTACGCCGCTGTTTTTTCATCAATCTGCGGAACAAGCGTTGTTCCGCAGTGCTTGCATTTGCGCGCATCGGTGCGCACGAGCTCGCGACAGTCTGGGCAGCGAATCTGTGCGTCCGGTACCACGGCATCAACCGCCGTCACCACGACCGGCAGACTTTTAATGCTGGGAAGCGCAATAACCAAAATTCCCACCAAGATCGGCGTGAGAACGATTGAAAGCAAGAAATAGCCGAAGCCCTCTCGACCCTTGCTGCTCGCAATGACCCAAACAAATATTGAGCCTATGAGCCAGAAAAAAAACAGTTCCATTGCAGCGCTACCTCAAGGTTTTTTACCCGATCAAGAAGACTTAGACCGTATGGGCACCAAGGCCTTTGTTTTTTTGCCGGGGATATTAACCCCGTCACACGTAACAAATTGCCTAAAAGCTAACGATTCGCATGGTACGTCACTTTTTTGATTACATGGTCATAAATTTACTGGTCTGCATAACTAAAAAGTTATTTTTTGGGACAAAAAAATTGACCTTCCAAATCGCGCGCGGGGGGGG
>JAURWY010000024.1 GCA_030654695.1 Polaromonas sp. | reverse complement strand
AGCATTGCCGTTCAAAAAAAATAAAGCGCCAGCCGTTTGCACGACTGGCGCTTTTGCTTTTGATTCAGGACGCGCAGCGTTGACCGCTGCGCGGCTTGAAATGTGAATTAAGCCGCTTTAGGCGCAGCCTTTGGGGCCGCTTTGGGAGCTGCTTTGGCGGTGCGAACCACCTTCTTGGCGACTGGGCGCTTGGCCACCGCGACTTTGACCTTGGCTTGTTTCCCGGCAATTTTGTTGGCCAACGCGCCGGATTGTGCTTCCAGCTTGGCGGCAACCTTGGTCACGGCCTGGGCGGCAGGGACTGCGGCCACAGCCAGTGTGTTCAGGGCAGCAACGCCGGTGGCTTTCTCAAAGCGGCTGGCGTTGGCGGCGACTTGCACCACACCTTTTTCGGCCAATTCAACCGCCTTGTTGACGGCCACTTCAGCGCCGTCCGAGGTCAGCGTCACGCCTTGGGCGTACAGCGCGGAGATTTTCTTTTGGGCCGCAACAGCATTGCCACGCACATCGGCGTTCAGACGGGTACCGGTCTTCTTGACGGCAGCGGCCCAGCTCTGGTTGACATAGCTAACGGCGCGCTCGTTGCCCACGCGGTAGGCGTTGATCACGTTTTTAGCGGTGTTACCGTAGGACTCAATCAGTTCGTTGGTCACGGTAGCGAGGTTTTTGGTAGACATGTGTTATTCCTGAAAAAGAAGGGGAAAGAGGTAGCGCTGGGGGAATTCTCTCGGTTACGCCTAGTGGGAACACCTTAATTCCCGGTAATTTCCTAGAGGCGGCTGCCTAAGCGGATGGTGCTGTGCAAACTGCCCGACAATCGCAGCTTCCTTTTCGGAACCACATTGATTAAATTTCAGGAGAACTTTGCATGAAAATTGAAACATTGGCGGTGCACGGTGGCTACACGCCCGATCCCACGACCAAAGCCGTGGCGGTGCCGATTTACCAAACCGTGGCCTATGCATTTGACGACACCCAGCACGGTGCCGACCTGTTTGACCTGAAGGTGGCCGGCAATATTTACAGCCGCATCATGAACCCGACCAATGGCGTGCTCGAAGCCCGTGTGGCAGCCATGGAAGGCGGCATTGGCGCGCTGGCCGTAGCCTCCGGCATGGCAGCGATTGCCTACGCCATCCAGACCATTACCGAGGCGGGTGACAACATCATCTCCACCTCCACCCTGTACGGCGGCACCTACAACCTGTTTGCCCATACCTTTCCGCAAATGGGCATTGAGGTGCGCTTTGCCGATGCCAAGGACCCGGCCTCGTTTGCCAAGCTGATCGACGCGCGCACCAAGGCAGTGTTCTGCGAAACCATCGGCAATCCGCTGGGCAACATCACCGACCTGGCCGCACTGGCCAAAGTAGCCCACGCCCACGGCGTGCCGCTGATTGTGGACAACACCGTGGCCAGCCCTTACCTGTGCCGCCCTATTGAGCATGGCGCAGACATCGTGGTGCATTCGCTCACCAAATACTTGGGCGGCCATGGCACCACCATCGGCGGCGCGATTGTCGATTCAGGCAAATTCCCATGGGCCGAGCACAAAGAGCGCTTCAAGCGTCTCAACGAGCCCGACGTCAGTTACCACGGCGTGGTCTACACCGAAGCGCTAGGCGCTGCCGCCTACATTGGCCGCGCACGCGTGGTGCCTCTGCGCAACATGGGCGCAGCGCTCAGCCCGATGGCCGCATTCCAGCTTTTGCAGGGTATTGAAACCCTGGCCTTGCGCATGGACCGCATTTGCGAGAACGCGCTCAAAGTAGCCCAACACCTGCAATCTCATGCCAAAGTGAGCTGGGTCAATTACGCTGGTTTGGCCGACCATCCCGATCATTTGCTGGTGCAAAAGCTCATGGCCGGTCGCGCCTCGGGCATCATCAGCTTCGGTTTGAAAGCCAGCGACAGTTTGGAGGCCGGCGCCCGGTTCCAAGACGCGCTCAAACTCTTCACGCGCTTGGTCAACATTGGGGATGCCAAGTCGCTGGCCTGCCACCCGGCCTCCACTACGCACCGTCAACTCAACGAAGCCGAACTGGCCAAGGCCGGCGTCAAACCCGACATGGTGCGGCTGTCCATCGGCATTGAGCACATCGACGACTTGTTGGAAGACTTGGAGCAGGCGTTAGCGGCGGTTTGATAACGGCACTGGCAGTGCCCCTTGACAGGCACTGCAGGCATCGAATATCACCCGTTACTTAGCATGAGCCTCAGGCAGTTCATCCCACCGCGTGGTGAAGCTGCCTGATCGGTTTTCAGACTTCATGCCCCAGCGCTCGGCGGTGCCGCAGACGCCCGTGCGCAAGGTGTTGCGCCCATAGGTTTGGTTGACTGTGTCGAGCGCGGCCATCAATCTGGCTGAGCGCGCGCGGGCTATTGGGTCGTCAAACAGTGTTTCTTGTCTGGCGGTTTGGCTGGACAGCATGGTCAGCATGACGCCGGCTTTTTTGTACTGGTAGCCGGGCTTGTAAATCAGTTCCAAGCCAAAGATCGCTGCACGCGTGAGCGCCAGCGTGTCGCTGCTGGGGTCTGTGAGCGGCACCAGCCAACCAGCGTTGTATTGCGGATCGTTGGGCTTGAAGCGGTTGGTCTGCACGAACACCTGAACCGCTGCGGCCACCGAGCCTTGCAGGCGCAGTTTTTCAGCCGCTTTGGCGACGTAGCTGGCCACCGCTTCGCGCAACTCTGGCAGCGTGATCACCGGCGTGCCAAAGCTGCGCGAGCTCATGATTTGCTGCTTCGGCGGCGCCACGTCTTCAAGTTCTAGACAAGACACACCGCGCAACTCGTTGCAGGTGCGCTCCATCACCAAGCCAAACTGCGCCTGCATGTTTTTGGGCGACTGACGCCGCAGGTCCAGCACGGTGTGCACACCCATGGCTTGAAGTCGCTGCGCGATGCGCCGACCCACACCCCAGACCTCAGCAACGTCGGTTTGCGCCATCCACTGCAAACGCTCGGGTTTGCTCAGCGCATGCAGGTCACACACGCCATTGAACTCAGGGTTCTTTTTGGCCAGATGGTTCGCCAACTTGGCCAAGGTTTTGGTCGGGCCCAAGCCGGCGCAAACCGGCAGCCCGGTCCATTGCCGAATGCGCTCCCGCATGCGCTGGCCCATGGCCACGCCACCACCGTGATGCCGCACCACAGACTCCACGCGCAAGAAGCTTTCGTCGATGCTGTAGACCTCGATGTCGGGGGCGAAGTCACGCAAGATGCTGACGACGCGGTTGCTCATGTCGCCATACAGCGTGTAGTTGGACGAGAGCGCCTGAATGCCGTGCTCGGCAGCCAAGTCTTTCATCTTGAACCACGGCGTGCCCATCTTCACGCCCAAAGCCTTGACCTCGCCACTGCGCGCCACGGCGCAACCGTCATTGTTCGACAGCACCACCATCGGCACGCCTTCCAGCTTGGGTTGAAAAACCCGCTCGCAGGAAACGTAGAAGTTGTTGACGTCGACCAGCGCAAACTGCGGCGCGATCTGAGCCGTGGCAGAGGTGGTCACGTTCAGCCCCGCGTGGTGAGGCGCCGCACCACGCCCACCACGACACCCCAGATTTCGAGCTCAGCACCTTCTGCAAACGTAATCGGCGCATAGCTCGGGTTCTCCGGCCAAAGCTCGGGTTGGCCTTGGCGGTAGCGCAGCCGCTTGATGGTGTAGTCACTGTTGACCACGGCCACCACAATGTCGCCCGACTGCGGCGTCAGCGAACGGTCGACCACGACCTTGTCTTCATGGTGGATGCCGGCGTGGGTCATCGAGTCGCCCTTGACCGTGAACATGAAAGTGGCCGGCTTGTTGCGCACCAAATAGTCGTTCAGGTTCAGCGCTTCTTCGGTGTAGTCGGCAGCGGGTGACGGGAAGCCAGCCGACAATCGATGGCTGATCAGCCGCAGCTGAGCAGCTGGCAGGCCGGGCGCTAAAGGCTGTGGCGTTTGATCAAGTGAGGGTTCAAGTCGGGAAGAAAGCATGGTGCAGAAACTGTATAAAAACACAGTCTACCTGCTTCCACCATGTTGGCCCGACCTGCGTCATGATGCTGGCGCCAGTTTGTCTTGCGTTTGCGTAGCAAAGTCGCCAGCGTCGTGACGCTCATGCAGCTGCGACGCCAACGGTCCCATCACCCGATTGACCATGCGGCCGCGAATCACGGCGGGCCGCTTGGCAATTTCGTTAGCCCAGCGGACCACATACGTGTACTCGTGCACATTCAAAAATTCAGCGGCGTCGTACAGCTGCCCTAAAACCAGACCGCCGTACCAAGGCCAGGTCGCGATGTCGGCAATGGTGTAGTCGTCCCCGCCGACATAGCGACTCTCGGCCAGTCGCCTGTCGAGCACGTCCAACTCCCGCTTGACCTCCATCGAAAACCGGTTGATCGGGTATTCCATTTTTGACGGTGCGTAGGCGTAAAAATGGCCAAAGCCACCGCCCAAATACGGCGCACTGCCCATCTGCCAAAACAACCAAGACAAGCATTCAGCGCGCGCGGCCGACTCAGTCGGCAGCAACACGCCAAACTTCTCTGCCAAGTACATCAAAATCGCCCCGGATTCGAAGATCCGCACCGGCTTGGATCCGCTGTAGTCCATCAACGCAGGAATCTTGGAATTCGGATTGACCTCGACAAAACCGCTGCCAAATTGATCGCCCTTTTGGATGCGTATCAACCAAGCGTCGTACTCAGCGCCACTGAAGCCAAGCGCCAGCAACTCTTCGAGCATGACGGTGACCTTGACCCCATTGGGCGTCGCCAGTGAATACAGTTGCAGCGGATGCTCGCCACGCGGCAAGGCCTGCTCGTGCGTCGGCCCCGCCACCGGTCTGTTGATATTGGCGAATTTTCCACCGTTTTCGCTGTCAAAAGTCCAGACTTTGGGTGGGGTGTAGATGTTTGAATCAGGCATTCGGTTATTTCAGCTCTGTGGTTTGCAAACGTACATTTTGCGGAAACAAAGCGTTTCGTGCGCTTTCGTCCATCTCGGCCTTGAAGGCGTACTGGGTTTTCAAGGCTTCCGCGCGTTGGGCGGCCGGCCGTGCATTGATGTCATCGAGCAGGCGTTTGACGTTGGGCAGTTTGTCCCAAGCGTCGGCACCCAACACAAATGGCACGGCTCTAGCCCAGCCCCAAAAGGCCATGTCTACGATGGTGTAGTTATCGCCCAGCATGAAGCGATGCTTGGCAAGATGGGCATCCAAGATGCCCCAATGGCGCCAAGCTTCAAAGTCATATCGATTCAGGGCATAAGCCTTGGGCTCCGGTGCGAAGTGCCGAAAATGCACCGCCTGTCCAGAGTAAGGGCCAACACCCGTGGCGATGAACATCAGCCACGAATACATCTGCGCCCGCGCTTGGGGGCTGTCCGTTGGCAGAAACTCACCGGTCTTTTCGGCGAGGTACAACAAAATCGCATTGCTGTCGAAGACGACCACGCCATCGTCGTCAATGGCGGGCACTTTGGCGTTCGGGTTGATGGCGGTGTAGGCCGCGGCGTGCTGCTCTCCCTTGCGGGTGTCGACGGGCACGACCTCGTAAGCCAGACCGGACTCCTCCAGAAACAAGGCCACTTTGGCGGGATTGGGAGCAGTGTTGTAGTAGAACTTGATCAAAACATCATCCTGGTTGAAATTTTTCTGGGTTCATTATGGTGTGGCGACAACTTCTCTGCAGTCGCCAAGGGAAATGCAAGTAACAATCTAATCACTCATAAAAATGATTTATTAGATTGCAGATGCGAATTTTTCCTCCCTCGGCATCCCCGCTCGCTTACCTCTTGGCCTTTGGTACCGCCGCCCAGAGCCATGCGGCTGAAGACTTCGCCGCCTGTCCGCAGTTTTTTGCACACCGAACCGCACCCATCGTTGAAAAACGCCCAACACAACGTGCGCTTTGCTACGACGCTTTTGCCATCCTGCATTCAGGCGAAAGTAAAACCCCGGTGTTCGTCGCTGAAAAACTCAATCAGGCATCGATTGCCGACACGGGGGAAAAGCGCACCAACCGGTTTTTTGCGGATGCCAGACTCCGGTCTGCCGAGCGAGCCACGCTAGAGGACTACAAGGGCAGCGGATACGATCGCGGCCACATGGCGCCTGCAGGTGACATGCCAACAGCCCAGGCCATGGCGCAAAGTTTTTCGCTGGCCAACATGGTGCCCCAAGCGCCTGAACATAACCGCGGCGTGTGGGCCAAAACAGTGGAGTCAGCAACGCGCAAATATGCGTCCCGTGCGACGGGGGATGTGTACGTCATCACCGGCCCGGTGTATGTGCCCAGCATCGCCTTGAGCCCGGCCATCGGCCCAGGACAGGTACGTGTTCCCAAGTACCTTTTCAAGCTGGTCTATGACGAGCACAAGAACAAAGCCTGGGCCTACTGGCAAGAAAATGCGAACGCAACACAAGCCTCCCCGCCCATCAGCTACGCAGAACTGGTAAGAAGAACAGGCATTGCATTTTTGCCATCGATCAAAGAAACAGACACCACACCAGTTTCGCCCATGACGCCAGAAAAGCCCGCGTCAACCAAGTTGCTCTGGCAGCGTTAAATCAACGTGGCCTTTTTGCCATGCTTTTGGAGACACACACATGTTGAAGAACACTCTGATTTTTGCGTTGCTTGCAACGGCTGGGTTTGTGGCATCGGCACAGACAACTCCCGCACCGAAGCCAGCGCCCGCGGCCGCCACAACCGCAGCCCCCGCAGCCTCCGCAACACCCGCGAAGCCTGCCGCTGCAACACCAGCAGCGAAGCCTGCTGCCGCAACGACAGCGGCGCCTGCTGCAGCCGCACCTGCTGCTGCCAAAGCGGGTGACGAGCCTGCCGTCAAAAAATCAAAGACCAGCATTTGTCACGACAAGACCAGCGCCAGCTACAAGCAAACCACGAACTTCACGGCGTTCAAGACCATGGATGAATGCGTCAAGAGCGGTGGCCGTCCACCGAAAAACGGCAAATAAACTGAACCACGCACTGAGCGAATCTTGACCAAGGGCGGGGGCTGGATTTTGAACCCGCAACAGTGGGCAAGTCCATCGCTTTTTTAGCTTAGTTTTTGTCTTTGATGGCACGCAGAGGAAGCTGCGAAGGGCACAGCCCTTAGCGGATTTCCTTTGCGTTGCTCAATCAACGGCACAGTGGATGGAATAACTCATTCACTTCGAACTGCCGCGGAATCAGGCCTTGCTGATATGACCACCGAATTTGCGTGTTAAGAATTTCCATATTTTTATCAAGACCGTAAGGCCAAAAATCCGTACCCATTAGCGCTTGGGTCGCTTCGTGCTCTGCGGTGAGCCAAGGCAACATCACTGGGTGCGCTTGATGCGTGGACAAGCGAGCCTGAGCGATGCCCTTCGCTTTTGTGAATCCATCCATGAGCGCGTCAACCACGCTCGGGTGACTTGCAAGTACGTCCTTTCGCGCAGCCATCAGGTGCATGATTGGAAACCGTTGAGTGCGTCTAAAGTAATCTTTTTCAGCCGAGCGCCAGTCTGGAAAAAGTCGTGTCATTTTATTATTCTCTATAAATTCAACCGGCGGTTTATAAGCTATCAGCGCATCGATCTCACCGTTTAAAAGCAAAGAGGTTAATGTCTGACCAACCACGCCCTTGATCTTCACGCGGTCTTTAGGCCAATTCCGGTCATCAATGGATTCACGTTCGACATGATCAACATCACCAATGACCCATTCGCTTGCTTCTGGCACAAGCCCATACTCATCAAACAAGAACCCTCGCACAACCAGTGATGCTGTGTTTGAATATTCTCGACACCCGATGCGCTTCCCACGAAGATCACTGGGCGATTGGACAGTGCGATCGGATCGAACGTAAATTGCCGAGTGACGGAAGGATCTTGAGGGAAATATGGGCAATGCAGCGTAAGGGCATTCGTCGCGCGATGTCGCTATCAAATAGTTGCTGAATGAAAGCTCCGTTACATCGAATGTTGCCTCACGAAAAGCTTTGGCAAAAATGTCCTCCAAGTCACCCGTCATGACATTGGCGTCAAATCCAGGGAATGCAACAGAGCCATCAATGAGAGGCCGGGTCCGGTCATAGTCACCGACGGCGACTTGCAAACTAGGATTATTCAATCTTGGCACCCGACACTTTAATTATTTTTGCCCATTTAGCGATTTCTGCGCGCGTAAATCGTCCAAATTCTTCAGGGGTGTCTCCAACTGGCTCTGCGCCCTGACCGGCTAACTGCTCGCGCACGCTTGGCATCTTGAGTATTTTGACAACTTCAGCATTCAGCCGAGCGATGATGTCATGGGGCGTTCCGGCCGGTGCATAAAGTCCTGACCAAGCGCTGGTTTCGTACCCTTTTAAGCCCGCTTGGTCGACGGTGGGGACATCCGGTAGTTGAGGCACACGCCGAATGCTACTGACTGCAAGAATACGAGCCTTACCACTCTTCACGTGTGCAAGACCTGTGGGCATATTGATAAACATCATGTCGACTTGTCCGCCAATCAGGTCAGCAACCGCAGGTGGCCCCCCTTTATAGGGAATATGCAGGAGGTCCACGTTCGCCATGAGCTTAAAGAGTTCGGAAGACAGATGGCTTGATGTGCCCTGCCCCGTCGATGCAAAAGACATTTTTCCTGGGTTTTTCCCCGCCAGCGCAATTAACTCTTTGACAGAGCTGGCCTGTATCGACGGGTGAACAATTAAGATATTGGGAACAGTCCCAACCAAAGTGATCGGGGCTAAATCTTTGACCGGATCATAGCCAAGCTTGCTGTAAAGCGAGGTGTTGATGGCGACAATTTCTGAACCCATCAAAAGGGTGTATCCATCAGATGCTGACTTCGCCACAACTTCTGCGGCAATGTTTCCACCAGCGCCTGCGCGGTTTTCGACCAGCACGGGTTGACCCATTGATTCTGTTAATTTTGTACTGACAACGCGTGCAAAAAAATCAACAGTGCCACCCGCTGGAAACGGAACAATGATCTTGATTGGTTTTGAAGGGTACGTTTGTGCACACGCAACGACAGAGACACTCATAAGCAAAAACGCGAACGCACGGCGACTAAAAATATTCATTTCATTCTTTCTTGGTCAACGGAGAAAAGCAGCTGTCACAAATCCACTTAGCAAAAACTGAGCCAACAACTCCACGCGGCGCTTTATTTCGAACAACCGATTTAGCTGCCTGAATGTCGGACCGCTTGAATATTGACCTACCGGGGCAATGGCATAAATCTTGGACTGATTTATACCGTAAGTCCGAGTCTCTCAAGTCCTCACCTGAAATGTGAATTTGCCGTATGGCGCGCTTGAGCCTCAGCGCCCACGCCCGGCACTTAACGCAAAAGCTGGTGAATTGTCGGCCAGCACATGGGCATGGACGTACTCCTCGCACAGCAGTTGCAGGTTTACACCAGCGCATTTGATTTCTTGGTACACGGCGGCGAAGCCGGGCACTAATTTGGCGGAGGCACTCGCGGAGATCTTGAAGGCGCGGCCAACATCGCTGAAGCTCAGGTTTGCGCACAAGTGCAGGCGCTAGATCAGCCTTGTCGCCAAGATAGTCGTAGCCCAGCCGCTGCTGGAACAGTGCAACGATACGGGTCGCGTGCGCTTTTCTATTTGGCCAACTGTGCTCATATTTATTGCTCGAACTGCGGCATGGCACGCCGCATAAACTCGTCAAACAATGGCACGGTAAATGCCATGTCTCCATGCGATGGGCTGTACACCATGCCTTTTTTGATCAGGCTTGCACGCACTGGTCCCAGCGTGCTGATCTTGGCATTCAACTTGTCGGCAATATCGCCCGTGCGATGTGGCCCTGCTCCCAGCTCAGCCATGGCTCGCAAGAATTTTTTCTCTCGCGGTGTCAGGCGGTCGAATCGAACACGGAAAAAATTCTCATCCAATCGTTGCGAGACGATGGCATTGCTTTCACGCACTGTCACTAGGCTGATGGGGGAGCTCACAGCGTGATTCCACGCTTGATAGCCCCACTCCTGCAAGAAGTAAGGGTAGCCCTTGGTCATCCGAAAAATTTCATGCAAGGCGTCAGCGTCAAAAGACTCGTTCGCGGCTTGAACGGGCTCTTGCAGGGCGCGGGTTGCGTCTACTTCAGGCAGTGGCCCCACATCAGGGAAGCTGAACAGCCGCTCTGCGTAAGACTTGGATTCACCGGCCAACCCAGGCAGGATGGGTAGGCCCGCCCCCATCAGCACCAAGGGAAGCTGGCGCTGCTGAACCTTGTGCATCGCCATGATGAGAGCACTGAGCTCTGAAGAGCTGAAATACTGGATTTCGTCAATCAATATGGCCACCGCTGTTCCACGCTCCTGCGCGGCTTCACCTACGGCGGCAAACAGAGTTGGCAAGTCCACTTCCAAGTCGCCACTGTCGGCAGCGCCTTTTTCAGGTTCAATGTCCAAGCCAATGTCGAAATCGCCAACCTTGACGGTGATGGCGCCCACAAAGCTTTTCAGCACAGCAATACCCCTGCGCACTTTGTTGCCTGCGCCCGCGAGGCGATCAAGGTCAAACAACAAGCGGCGCAAGTGAGGCGCCAGCAAAACAGCGAGTGGTTTACCCCCGTGGGCCTCTACCAGAATAGTCCTGAAGCCATCACGCTGGGCCAGACGCTCCATCTCATTGAGCAGCACTGTTTTCCCGACGCCGCGCAGGCCGGTTAGTAGCAGGCTTTTTTCGGGTCGACCCGCCTTCACCCGGCCCAACAACACCCTCGCCTGCTCCAAAATGCCATCACGGCCTGCCAACTCCGGCGGCGGTGAGCCTGCACCTGGGGAAAATGGATTTTTGATCTTGTCCATGCAAAACCTGTTTATAACAATTTATACAGGACTATACGTCAATCACCGTATACGCACGAATTAATCTCTATAGACGGCAACATCTTGAACGCCGACTTACTGCTAAGTCGAATTCCGCCATAAAAGTTCAATTAAAACAAATGCTTAGCAAGACGCACAGAAAAACTTATCTCTAAAAAGCAATGTGCAGCTTCTGCAAAACCTCAGCGATGGAATGAGAAAAGCGGATGTTAGCGCCGATGTGAAATTCACATTAGTTACCAATCAACCAGTGCAAAACTAGGTACAGCAGTCTGTAAATACCAAAAATGAAAAAACCCCACTACCGAAAAGATAGCAGGGTTTCCATATAAACACTGGGGTGGCTGATGGGGCTCGAACCCACGACAACAGGAATCACAATCCTGGACTCTACCAACTGAGCTACAGCCACCGAAGGACGAAATTATAACGGCAACTTGGGTTCCAAATTACCTCGATGCGGCTTGAGTTGCATTCGCTTCGCTCAGGCCTTGTCCAGGCACCGGTCTTGGGGCTGTGATTTCAACCTTGAAGCGCTCCTGCATGAGCTTGTAATAGGCCATGCCTTCAGCGGCAGTCCACCATTGCGCGTATTGGGCCCGCTCTTGCTGGGCAGCGGCTGCGTCCCTGGGTTCGCGTGGCAGTACCTTGGTGACCTTGACTACCGCGTAACCTTGACCCCCCAAATCCACACCCACCAGCACCGGCAAAGCGGCAGGGTCTGCACGCAAAACGGCATCCAAAATCGGGCCTGGGAGTTTTTGGGCATCGATGCGCGAGATCGTCAACGACTCAGGCAACGCGGCTGCAGCTGCATTGGTTTTCCATTCAGCCAGCTTGGCGCTGCCTTCTTTACGGGCTTCTTCAGCGCTACGGTCGGCAAGCCAGCGGGCGCGAACGTTGTCTTTCACTTCCGCCATAGGCAGTGTCCGTACCGGCGTGTATTGCACGATACGGCCAGCGGCCAACTGATTCGGGCCGACTTCAATGGCTTCAGTGTTGCGCTTTTTCTCAATCGAATCAGTTGCAAAAAGCGCCGCGAGAAACTTAGGATTAGCCAGCACTCCGGTAACACTGGCGGCAGGGCTACGGCTGACATTGGCAGCGCTGCGAATGTCGAGCTTCAGCCGCTCGGCCACGGGCTTCAAGCTGTCAGCTTGCTCATAAACGCCGTTGGTGAAGAGCTCTGCGGATTCGGCAAACTTCTGCTGAACCTGCTGCTTTTTCAAGTCGGCTTCAAGTGTCGGGCGCAACTCTTCAAAGCTGCGCTGCTTAGGCGTCTTGATGTCCGTCAAGCGGATGATGTGATAACCGAAGTCGGACTCCACCAGATCGCTGATCTCGCCTTTTTTCAAGGTGAACGCAGCATCTTCAAAGGGCTTGACCATGGCGCCGCGCGCAAAAAACTCAAGGTCGCCGCCTTGGGCTGCTGAGCCGGTGTCCTGCGAATTCTTGCGGGCTGTGTCAGCAAAAGTCTCGGGCGCCTTGCGCACCTGCGCCAGCAGCTCAGTGGCTTTGGCTTTGGCTGCTGCACGCTCGGCGGCGGGTGCAGTTTTTGGCGCGTTGATCAGGATGTGACTAGCACGGCGCTCTTCAGGCCCGCTCAGTCGCTCAATGTTTTGATCGTAATAAGTCTTCAGGTCTTGCGCGTTGACGACGATGGTCTTGCTGACCGCGTCGGCGTCCAACAGCACATATTCGATGCTGGCTTGCTCGGGCGCACGAAAGAGGGTCTGATTGGCTTGGTAAAACTGCTCCAGATCCGCATCGGTCGACTTCAGTTTGGCTGCGTAGGTGGCCGGGCTGAAGCGGGCCAATTGCAGCTCGCGTTTTTCAAAGTAGGCGTTGAGCGCCGAATCAGCAGCGCCAGCTGACGAAAACCCCGTAGCAGTCACGCCCGACATGACTTGCCGGGTCGACAGATCGGCACGCACGCTGGCTTCAAACATGTCTGGCGTCATACCCTGTGCACCAACCAACAGGCGGTAACGCTCCATGTCGAGCGAGCCGTCCGGCTTGCGCAGCGCGGCAATTTGCGGGTTGGCCTGCAGCTCACGTGCCAGTCGCTGGTCGCTGGTGGTCAACAATGATTTGGCCGCAGCCGCAGCCATCACGCGGTCGCGCACCATGCGCTCCAGCGTGGCGTAGCGGGCTTCAGGCGAGTCCAGCAACTTCACGTCAATCGTGGGCATGGACGCACGAATCTGGTCGACCTCGATACGGTGCGCAGCATCCCAATCAGCTTGGGTGATGTTTTTACCGTCAACCCGCGCCACCGTTGCACTGCTGTCACCGGAACGGCTGTGATCGTTCAAGCCGAGCAGAACGAACGACGGCACGATCAACAAAAAGAGCAACCACATCGTGATTTTGGTGTGCTTGCGAATGAAATCAAACATCTGAAAAGTCCTGTGTGACAGCCAAGGATTGCGCGCCATCAAAGTGCCGCGATGAGCCGAAAAGCCAATCCGCAATTATGCCTTCGCCGCCAGAGCTGCGGCAGCGCTCAAAACATCACTGGCGGTGCGCTTCGGCAGCGCGAAAAAAAAGGGGCTTACATCGCTGTAAACCCCTTGTTTCATTGGTGAAGTTGGTGGTGGGTGCTGACGGGCTCGAACCGCCGACCTACGCCGTGTAAGGGCGCTGCTCTACCAACTGAGCTAAGCACCCAACTTCTTAATTCGTCTGCTTCAGTTCAATGCGTCTTTGAGGGCTTTGCCTGGACGAAATTTTGGAACTTTGGCTTCTTTGATTTTAATCTCATCGCCAGTGCGTGGATTGCGGCCGGTGCGGGCAGCGCGAACGCCAACGGCGAAAGTACCAAAACCGACCAAAGCCACGGCGTCGCCGGCTTTCAGGGTCTCGGTGATGGCGCCGATGGTGGCTTCCAGCGCGCGCGTAGCGGATGCTTTGGAAATGTCAGCTTGCTCGGCGATGTGTTCGATCAATTCAGTTTTGTTCACGGGGGATCCTCGGTGATGTCAAAAAATAATCTGGCTGGAAGCTATGACGCTTTCGCCAGATACCCGCTTAATCGCTAACAGCGGCCTAAGCGGGAACGGGTTGGGTGCGACAAGCGCCAAAAGCTGCTTGAAGCGGAAATGATAAGACGCCCGTCAAGGGCGCCAGCACCGTCACAATAATAGTCGCAACGCCTCACTTGCTTTATTTCGCAAGTGAGGGGCGGATTCTAGTCTGTTTTATTAACGCCTAACGCCAGCATCAAACGCCAGCATCAAACGGCAGCGGCAATCGCCTTGCCAACATCTGCCGTGCCGGCCGTGCCGCCGAGATCGGGTGTGCGTGGTGCGCCGCTGCCGGGTGCCAGTGTCTTTTCAATGGCGCTGAGAATGGCATCGTGCGCTTCTTTGTGGCCAAGAAACTCCAGCATCATGGCACCGCACCAGATCTGACCAATCGGATTCGCCAAGTTGCGGCCAGCGATGTCGGGGGCCGATCCGTGCACCGGCTCAAACAAGGACGGAAACTTGCGCTCCGGGTTGAGGTTGGCACTGGGCGCAATGGCGATGGTGCCGGTGCAAGCTGGGCCCAAGTCACTCAAGATGTCACCGAACAAATTGCTGGCCACGACCACGTCAAAAAAGTCAGGCCGCTGCACAAAGTGCGCGGTCAAGATGTCGATGTGAAACTTGTCGAGGCGCAGGTCTGGGTAGCCTTTGGCCATCTCTTCAACGCGCTCGTCCCAGTACGGCATGGAGATAGAAATACCGTTCGACTTGGTCGCGCTGGTCAGGTGCTTTTTAGGGCGCGACTGGGCCAACTCAAAGGCGAACTTGAGCACGCGGTCCACCCCGATGCGCGTGAACACGGACTCTTGCAAAACAAACTCGCGCTCGGTACCCGGAAAGGCCCGGCCACCGATGCTGGAGTACTCGCCTTCGGTGTTTTCGCGGACGATGTAAAAGTCGATTTCGCCAGGCGCACGCGCGCTGCCGTCACGCCGCACCACAGGGGCAATGATGCCAGGCATCAAGCGCGCTGGGCGCAGGTTGATGTATTGGTCAAACTCGCGTCTGAAGAGCAGCAACGAGCCCCACAAGGACACGTGATCGGCAATTTTTTCAGGCCAGCCGACAGCGCCAAAATAAATCGCGTCATGGCCGCCGACCAAGTCTTTCCAGTTGTCCGGCATCATCTGGCCGTGCTTCTCGTAGTAGTCCCAGCTGGCGAAATCGAAGTGGTCAAACTGCAGGTCAATGCCGAACTTTGTCGCGGCGGCTTCCAGCACACGAACGCCTTCAGGCATGGTCTCTTTGCCAATGCCATCGCCGGCGATCACAGCGATTCTTTTTTTACCAATATTTGTAGCCATGGTGTGTCCTTGAGTTAAAAATTATTCAGGGTTTGAAAAACTGGAGGGCCTCTTCAAGCAGCAGCTCGGGTGCTTCTTCGGCAATGTAATGACCGCAAGGCAAGCTTCGGCCAGACATGTCTTGAGCACGTTCAGCCCACAGGCCCGGCACGTCAAAGCACTTGCCGACGGCGCCATGCTCGCCCCACAAGACGCGCAGCGGTTGCGTGAGTTTGAGGCCGGCAGCCACATCAGCGCGGTCATGCACCAAGTCGATGCTGGCCGAGGCCCGGTAATCTTCGCAGAGGCTCATGGCCGTGCCCGGAATCTGCGCGCAACGCTCGTATTCAGCCAGCGCTTCCGGTGCAAAAGCGGCCAGTCCGGCATGCCGCTTGCCCATCACGCTGCGCAAGTAGCGAACCGGGTCAGACTCAATCAAAGCTTCAGGCAGCGGCGGTGGCTGGATCAGAAAAAACCAGTGCCAGTAAGCCCGTGCAAAGTCGTCAGAGGTGTTGTTATACATGCCCAGTGTGGGGGCGATGTCGAGCAGCATCAAGCGCTCGACGATGTCTGCATGGTCTTGCGCCAGCCGGTGCGCTACACGCGCGCCGCGGTCGTGCGCCAAGACCTGAAAGCGCTCAAAACCATAGTGGCGCATCACGGCCACAGCGTCTTGCGCCATGGCGCGTTTGGAATAAGGCGTGTGGTCGGCGTCGCTGGGCACACGGGCTGAGTCGCCGTACCCGCGCAAGTCCATGAGCACCACCGTGAACGACTGGCTCAACGCACCCGCCACGCGGTGCCACATGGCCTGCGTCTGCGGATGTCCGTGCAACAACAGCAACGGTGGACCACTGCCGCCCAAGCTCGTGCGCAGGCTGCCTGCCGGCCCGGCCATATCGATCGTCTCAAAGCCTTCAAAGAGCACTGAACAGTTCCTGTTTTTTTGAATTCCCTGCCGACCCCACATCAAGCTCGGCAACGCCTATTTTGAAGCAGTATCAACGCCCACTCAAGCAATAATCCAGCAATCGATTATTACTTTTAAAGCATCAATCAATGACTTTAACCAAGAACACATGGAACGCAGCGATCTGAAATTGGTACTCGCCGTGCGCGAGCATGGCAGCTTGGCGGCTGCCGCGTTGAGCCTAGACGTGGCGCCACCCGTCGTGACCAAACGTTTGGCTGCGCTCGAGGCCAAGCTTGGCCAGAGGCTGTTTCAGCGCACCACACGGCGCGTGAGTGCAACCGCTGAAGGCGAAACATTGTGCGAGCGCGCCATCGTGCTGCTACAAGGCTTTGAATCCCTAGAGGCCGAACTGCAAGAACGCAAAGCCGAACCGACCGGCTTGATCCGGCTGGCCGCGACCTTTGGTTTCGGGCGCTTGTGGCTGGGGCCGGCGCTGGCCAATTTTCAGGCGCAGCACCCGCGCATCGAAATTCAGTTGCAACTCACCGAGCAATTGCCCGACCTAGCCGCCGACGGCTATGACGGTGCCATCTGGCTGTGGTCGGTTGACAGCCGGCAAGCGGCGCAATGGGTGTCTAGGCGGTTGGCGCGCAACCAGCGCGTGCTGGTCGCCTCCCCGGCTTATCAAAAGCAACATGGATTACCCGGCACACCGGAATCATTACAAGATCACGCCTGCCTCATCGTGCGCGAAAACGGTAACGCAGCCAGTCAACGCTTTGACGTTTGGACCTTGCAAAAGCAACGCGCCAAGCTGCCGATTAGGGTGCGCGTCAGCGGACCACTCTCCAGCAACTCAGGCGAATTGGTGCGGGACTGGTGCACAGCCGGACACGGCATCATGCTGCGCAGCCTGTGGGACATTGCGCCGCAACTGGCTACGGGTGAGTTGGTCCGCGTGCTGCCGGCCTACGCCATGCCAGACGCCGACATTCACTGGCTGGCGCCTTACCGGGCAGATGCGCCACGGCGGATTCGACTGCTGATTGATTTTTTGGTGACGCAGTTTGCCGCGGCACCTTGGGAGACTAAGCTTTCGGCTGGGGCCCCGAGGACGAGCGCACCACTAAGCTGACACCCAGTGCCGTCAGCGCAGTACCAACGATGGTGGCGGCGGTGATGCTCTCGCCAAACAAGGCCCAAGCCATCAAGGCGGTGGTTGGTGGCACCAGATACAACAAGCTGGTGACGGCGGTGGCGGCACCGCGCTGGATCAGTAAATACAACAGCGAACTGCCGCCCAAGGTCAGCCCCAGCACCGACCAAACCATGGCGCCGACAAACTCACGATTCCAGATGATGGCCTCGGATTCAAGCAGCGTCAGTGGCAACGTGACCAGCAGCGCGGCGACCAGTTGAATCAAATTGGCCGTGCGTACATCGCTCCCCGTCACAAAATGCTTTTGATACAAAGTACCCGCCGTGATGCTGCACAAGGCAAACACTGCGGCGGCCAGCGTGAAACCGCTCACCTCCGTGCCGACACCTAACTTGCGCCAGACCACCAGCAACAAACCGCTCAAGCCAAACGCCAGCCCCAGCCATTGCAGCCGACTGATCCGCTGGCCCGCCCATTGAGAGACCCAGACGGCGGTCAGCACCGGCTGCAGTCCCACCATCAAGGCCACCAAGCCTGACCCCATGCCGGCCTTGACCGCCACCCAGACACCGCCCAAGTAGCCTGCATGCATGAGGATGCCGGTGACAGCCAAGTGCCACCACTGGCTGCGTTGCGTCGGCCAAGCGGCACCTGAGAACTTAATCCAGACCAGGAAGCAAATGATAGAGAGGACGTAACGAATGACCAGAAAGGTCAGCGGCGGGGCGTACGGCAAGCCGAACTTGGCGACGATGAAACCGGTGCTCCAGATCAGCACGAAGACCACCGGCATAGCGCGCAGCCAAAAGCTGATGCTGGCGCTGGCGCCCTGCCCGTTACCGCCTGAGGCGCCGCTCATTGGGCGCGAGCGCGAATTTCAGGAATGGCTTTTTTCAGGTAATAGACCATCGACCAGACCGTCAGCACGGCCGACAGCCAGATCAACCAAGTGCCCCACAGATGCGTGTCCAGCATGCCAAACAACGTGCCGTGATAAAGCAAGAACGGGATGGCCACCATCTGGACCGAGGTCTTGACCTTGCCGATCATGTGCACGGCAACGCTTTTGGTCGCGCCAATCATGGCCATCCATTCGCGCAGGGCTGAGATGGCAATTTCGCGGCCGATGATGATCAGCGCCACAAAAACGTCAGCACGTTGCAAATCCACCAAGACCAACAAGGAGGCACAAACCAAAAACTTGTCGGCCACCGGGTCGAGGAACGCGCCGAATGACGACATCTGATTCAGCTTGCGGGCCAGATAGCCGTCCAGCCAGTCCGTCGCGGCGAAGACGACGAACATCACCGTCGCGATCAGGTTCTTGCTGACAGGGGAAATATCAATGTAAAAAATACCCACGATCAACGGAATCGCCATGATGCGAGTCCAGGTCATGAGGGTCGGTATGGTTAAAAACATGATCGGATTTTGGCACGAGCGGCGGTGTTGCGTTAACAAACTCAATGCAAGGCCCGATAAATCTCCTCAGACAGCTCCTTCGAAATGCCCTCCACCGTCGCAATATCTTCCGCGCTGGCCGAGGTCACACCGCGAATTCCGCCGAAGCGTTGCAACAAGTTGGCGCGTTTCTTCGGGCCAATGCCGGCGATGTCTTCCAGCTTGCTGCCGCCAACCCGCACCTTGGCCCGTCGCGCCCGCATGCCGGTGATGGCAAAGCGGTGCGCCTCGTCGCGAATCTGCGCGATCAGCATCAAGGCAGCGGAGTCACGGCCGAGGTAAACCTTATCGCGACCATCGGCAAAGACCAATTCCTCAAGACCGACTTTGCGGCCTTCACCTTTTTCAACGCCAGCGATCAGGCCCAAGTCGAGGCCCAATTCTTCAAACACCTCACGCGCCATCGATACCTGGCCTTTGCCGCCGTCAATCAGCACCAGGTCAGGCAGCTTGGCTTCGTTGTTGCGCGCGGCTTCGGCCAACTTGGTGTAACGGCGCAGTAGCACTTGACGCATGGCCGCGTAGTCGTCGCCCGGGGTGATGCCGTCGATGTTGTAACGCCGGTATTCGGCGCTTTGCATCTTGTGGTCGTGGAACACCACGCACGAAGCCTGCGTCGCCTCGCCCGACGTGTGCGAAATATCAAAACACTCAATGCGAAGCAAATCTAGTTTGTCGGTCGGCAGTTCAAGCGCCTCTGCCAGCGCCCGCGTGCGCGCCTGTTGCGAGCCCTGCTCGGCCAACAAACGTGCCAACTGGAGGTCGGCATTTTTCTGCGCCATCTCAAGCCAGATGCGGCGCTGCTCACGCGGTTGGTGAACAGCGCTGATGCGCACCCCCGTCTGCGCCGACAGCGCCCGGATCAGGTCTTTGTCGACCGGCGCGCAACAGACCAGTGTGGGCGGCACCAGCACGTCAATGTAGTGTTGGGCGATGAAGGCTTCGAGGATCAGGGACTCGACCGACTTCGGTGCCTTCACCTTGACTGGCTTGAGGTCTGTTGGTGGCGCTGCTTCGGTGATGGCTTCAGTTGTTGTTTCAGCTGTTGTTTCCGTTGAGACTTCCGCTGCACCTTCCGGCAGCTCGACATCTAAAGCCGCGATGTCGGTGGCGTCTTGCACATGGCTGGGAAAGTACGGCCGGTCGCCCAAGTGACGACCACCGCGCACCATCGCTAAGTTGACGCAGGCTTTGCCGCCATGCACTTTGACGGCCAAAATATCAACGTCTTTGTCGCCGCCGATTTCCATCGACTGCTGGTGCAGGATGTTCGACAGCGCCGCGATCTGGTTACGCAACTCGGCGGCCTGCTCGAACTCAAGCAACTCTGCGTGATGCTGCATTTTTCGCTCCAGATCGGTCACGATGTCCTGCGTCTGCCCGCGCAAAAACCGCTGGGCATTGGCTGTATCCAAGGCGTACTGCTCCGCGCTGATATGCCCCACGCAAGGGGCCGTGCAACGCTTGATTTGGTACAGCAGACAAGGCCGGGTGCGGTTGTTGAACACCGTGTCCTCGCAGGTGCGCAAGCGGAACACTTTTTGCAGCAGCAAGATGCTTTCTTTCACCGCCCAGGCGCTCGGGTACGGGCCAAAGTAATGGTGTTTTTTTTCAATCGCGCCGCGGTAATACGCCATGCGCGGGAAGGCCGTCGCGGGCAACTGTGCGGCGCCCTTTGCTGTCGCTTGTGCCGTTTTGTCTGGTATTTGCGCCGCCGTGAGCTTCAGATACGGGTAGCTTTTGTCGTCCCTGAACAGAATGTTGAAACGCGGATGCAGCGTCTTGATCAGGTTGTTTTCAAGCAGCAGCGCTTCGGCCTCAGAGCGCACCACCGTGGTTTCCATGCGCACGATGCGCGTGACCATGAGGCCGATGCGCGTGCCGCCATGGTTTTTCTGAAAATAGCTGGTGACGCGTTTTTTCAGATTGCGCGCCTTGCCCACGTACAGCACGCCGCCTTCTGCGTCAAAGTAACGGTACACGCCGGGCATGGCGGGCAGTGCAGCCACTTCGCTGAGCAGTTGGGGGTCAAATTCGTGAGGCTGGGTCATGGTGTGGGAGCGGAAGATCAGTTTGCGGCAAGGCTGCCGTATTGTGGACAATCCTTGCATGAATAGCCGCCGTCAATGGGACATTTTTTGCAAAGTCATCGACAACTTTGGGGACATTGGCGTCTGCTGGCGGCTCAGCGCTGACTTGGCCGCACGCGGCGAACGGGTCCGCTTGTGGGTTGACGACGCCTCGGCCCTGGGCTGGATGGCGCCGGCGGGCGCTGCTGGCGTCGAGGTACTGCCGTGGAACCAATCTGTTGAATCTACAGCAGTCGTCGCCCTCCTCGCCAAGCAGCCCGGCGACGTGCTGATCGAAGCCTTTGGCTGCGACATTCCACCTGAATTCCTGATGCACTGGGTGGCCCAACCTGCGCTGGCCCCAACAGCACGCTGTTGGTTAAACCTTGAATACCTGTCCGCCGAAAGCTACGTCGAGCGCTGCCACGCCATGCCGTCGCTGGTCAGCCACGGACCGGCGGCGGGCTGGACCAAATGGTTTTTTTACCCCGGTTTCACGCCCCAAACCGGCGGCTTGCTGCGCGAGCCCGGACTGATCCAACGCATGGCGGATGTTCAAACCGAAGAGAGCCATCCCTCAGATGACACATCCAGACTGCGGGTCTCGCTGTTTTGTTACGAACCGCCAGCCCTAGCCGCCTTGCTGGCCGAATGGTCGCGCCACGGCTTGGCTGGTCAGCCGGTCGAACTGCTGGTGACGGCGGGTCGGGCCGCGCAGGCCGTCAAGGCCGTGCTGAGTCAGTGGCAAGCTGACCGAGAGAAAGTCGACCCAGAACGGCTCAAGGTCACTTGGCTGCCGTGGCTGAGCCAGACCGAGTTTGACCACTTGCTCTGGCAATGTGACTTGAATTTCGTGCGCGGT
This sequence comes from Polaromonas sp., assembly GCA_030654695.1. Classification (GTDB taxonomy): domain Bacteria; phylum Pseudomonadota; class Gammaproteobacteria; order Burkholderiales; family Burkholderiaceae_C; genus Polaromonas. Next base: position 13,556 of record JAURWY010000024.1, on the reverse strand, counting down.
GAAGACTCCGTGCTGCGCGCCCTGTGGGCTGGCAAGCCCTTCGTCTGGAGCATTTACCCGCAGGACGACGGCGCACACCTGCCCAAACTGGAAGCTTTTATGCAGCAGCTGGACGCACCCGACTCGCTCAAAGCCTTTCACCGGGCATGGAACGCAGAGGGTGAAAAGCTAGTCGCCCCCAGCGCCGCTGACTTGGCCAACTGGCGCCAGCACGCCCAAGCCGCGCAGACGGCGCTGCTCGGGCAAGAAAACATGACCAGTCGTCTGCTTCAGTTTGTGGCTAAAAACCGCTAAAATCAGGGGCTTTTGGGGAATTAGCCGTCTGGACATCCAGCTACTTCGCACCCCGCTAACTTGCCGCATCACGCCAGCACCAACCTGCTCCGCCTGCGGCCCTTAACTTCACATTCTTATGAAAATCGCTCAAGAAATCCGCGCCGGCAACGTCATCATGCACGGCAAGGACCCGATGGTCGTGCTGAAAACCGAATACAGCCGCGGCGGCCGCAACTCCGCCACGGTGCGCATGAAGCTGAAAAGCCTGATAGCCAACTTCAACACCGAACAAGTGTTCAAGGCCGACGACAAGGTTGACCAGGTCATCCTCGACAAAAAGGACTGCACCTACTCTTACTTCGCCGACCCGATGTACATCTGCATGGACGCTGACTACAACCAGTACGAAGTCGAAGCCGAAAACATGGGCGACGCCCTGCACTACCTGCAAGACGGCATGGAACTCGAAGTCGTGTTTTATGACGGCAAGGCTATTTCGGTTGAAGTACCAACCAGCGTGCAGCGCGAAATCACTTGGACCGAGCCAGCCGTCAAAGGCGACACCTCCGGCAAAGTGCTGAAGCCTGCCAAGATCGCTACAGGCTTTGACCTCGGCGTGCCAATTTTCGTCGCGCAAGGTGACGTCGTCGAGATCGACACCCGCACTGGCGAATACCGCAAGCGCGTTTAAGTTTTGAGATGAACTGGCGGCGCCACGCCGCCAGTGTTCAGCTTCGGCAGGGCCGGTTAGCTGGCTGACAATAGGGTCATGAAATCCACTCAAGACCTTTCCGAAAGTCCCCTCGCCGACGCATGGGCTGAACTGCAAGCGCACTCCAATCAAGGCTATGCGCTGAACCCAGATGCCTATCGACTGGCTTTTGCCGACCCCGAATTTTTGTTGCGACGCGAAACCCGTGGTTTGCGCATGCAGCTTGAAATGCTCAAGCCCGAATCGGAGCAGCAAGCGCAAGGCATCGAGAACACCATCGTCGTCTTCGGCAGTGCCCGCTTCCCAGCGCCAGAGCAAGCCAACGCAGCCCTCGCAACAGCTAAAAAATCAGGTGATTCAGCAGCCATTGCGCTGGCTGAACGGCAGGTTCGGAATTCAAAATATTACGATCAAGCCCGCCTCTTCAGCAGGCTCGTGGCGGCACACAGCAAAGCCAGTTCACCCCAAGAGCAATTGTTCATTTGCACGGGTGGTGGCCCCGGCATCATGGAAGCGGCCAACCGCGGCGCGCATGAGTTGGGCATGCCTAACGTCGGACTCAATATCGCCTTGCCGCATGAGCAGAAGTCCAACGCTTATGTGTCGCCATCGCTGAACTTCAAGTTTCATTACTTCGCGATGCGCAAGATGCATTTCATGATGCGCGCCAAAGCCTTGGTGGCTTTTCCGGGTGGCTTCGGCACACTCGACGAGTTGTTTGAAGTCATCACGCTGGTGCAAACCAAAAAAGCCAAGCCTGTGCCGATCGTCCTGTTTGGCAGCAGCTACTGGAAACGTCTGCTCAACTTTGATGTGCTCATCGAGGAAGGCGCCATCTCACCGGAAGACTTGGATTTGTTGACCTACGTCGACGATCCGCAGGACGCTTGGGACGCCATCAAGAGCTTTTACGAGCTTTGAAGTCAGGGGGCGGGCGACGAGTTGTCTTTCAACAACCAAGCCGCCCGTGCGCCAGCCGCGACCGCCGCCCCAGTGATCCAAAACACGCCGGCCACGCCAATGATGGCCCCGGTGGTGCCAAACAGCAAAGGCATCAGCACGCTGGAAGCGTTGATCGCCATCAGTCGCAAGCCCAGCGCTTCGCCGTGCCGCGCCTCGGGCGTGAGTTGGTGCAGCAGGCTCATCACCATCGGCTGCACCACGCCGAGCGTCAAGCCCAAAAGGACCGAGCAGACGCCCATGGCCAGTGCGGTTGTCGTCAGCGGATAAACGCCGAACACCAGCCCGGTGACCAGCATCGCCGCGCACAACACAGCCCATTCCCGTACGCGGTTGGCCAACAAGGGCAAGACCATGCGCACAGCCGCAGCCGCAATAGCAAAGACCCCCAGAATCGTGCCGATCACCGAGGCTGAAATGCCGCGCTCAAAGCCTAACACTGGCACCACAAAGGTGTGCACATCCCAACACGATGCCAAAAACAAGTTGACCAACATCAGGCGTCTGAATTTCGAATCGTGCAGCAGATCCCAAGCCCTTGGCGTCGCACTGCCAGGCACTGTGACGATAGGCGGTAACTCCTGTACGCGTCTGAGCAACCACCAGCTGGCCAGGGGCAGGATCGCCATCATGAAAAAAGCCGCCCGATAGCCAGACAAACTGCCCGGGTCTGTGCCGACGTGATCGATCAAAAGACCCGCAGAAAAAGGGCCAACGAAATTGGAGATGGCCGGCCCAATCGCCAGCCAGCTGAAAACCTGACGCAACTGCAGTGGCCCGTGGGCCGCACGGCCAACATGGCGCTGCAACGCGATCCCGCCCGAGCCCGTCGCGCCGCCTGTCAACAAGGCCGCCAGACACAGCACAGGAAACACCGGGAAGACCACCGCAGCACCGGCCCCCAGCACGGCCGCTGTCATGCTGAAAATCATCGGTTTGCGCAAACCGTGTCGGTCTGTGTACCGGCCCGCCGGCAGCGCCAAAAAAACCTGCGTCAAAGCGAACAAGGCCAGCAAAACACCCACCGCCGCCGGGCTGTAGCCCTCGCGCAAAGCCAGCAACGGTGCCGCCATGCGCGTGCCCGCCATGCAGGCGTGCAAACAAATATGAGCCAAGATGATGCGGGCCAGTTCGGGCGTCATGTCCGTCGGATCATTCGAATGGCTTAATCAGCGTCGCGCTCTAGGGGATCGAGTGGGATCAGTCGGGCAGACTCGGCCTCAGGCAGAGCCTCCACCTGCCGCAGCGCCTTGCCCATGACACGACTGCGTTGCTCGGCGCTGCTCAAGGTGTTCAGCACTGTCTCGGTCTGCGACTTGACCTTGGCCAGCACGTCGCCAAACTTGCCAAATTCAGTTTTGACCGCGCCCAGCACTTGCCAGACCTCGCTCGACCGCTTCTCCAACGCCAAGGTTCTGAAACCCATTTGCAGCGAGTTGAGCATGGCCAGCAAAGTGGTGGGGCCCGCCAGCACGACGCGGTGGTCACGCTGCAGCGATTCCATCAAACCCGGACGCCGCAGCACTTCGGCGTACAGGCCTTCGGTCGGCAAAAACAAAATCGCAAAGTCAGTGGTGTAAGGCGGCTCGATGTATTTGTCGCTGATGGATTTCGCTTCCAGCCGTATGCGCAGCTCCAGCGCCTTGCCCGCCACCTCGGCGCCCGTGACGTCCGCGCGTTGCTGGGCGTCCAGTAGACGTTCGTAATCTTCATTCGGAAACTTAGCGTCAATCGGCAACCACAGCGGCTCGCCGGAGTCACTGCGACCGGGCAGCTTGATAGCGAAGTCCACCGTGTTTTTGCCCCCGGGGCGGGTGGCAATTTGGGCGGCGTACTGGTCGACCGTGAAGACCTGTTCGAGCAAGGCGGCGAGCTGCGCTTCGCCGAAAATACCACGCGTTTTGACGTTGGTCAGCAAATGCTTGAGGTCGCCCACGCCTTGCGCCAGACTTTGCATTTCGCCCAAGCCTTTGTGCACTTGCTCCAGTCGGTCAGCGACTTGCTTGAAGCTTTCACCAAGCCGGGTTTCGAGCGTTGCCTGAAGTTTTTCGTCAACGGTTGCTCGCATCTGGTCTAGCTTTTTCTCGTTGCCTTCTTGCAAGGCGGTGAGCCGCTGCTCGACCACCAAGCGCACTTCGCCAAGCTTGCGCTCGTTGCCTTCAGAGACCAGCCGAAGTTGCTCGTTCAAGCCATCGGAAAAACGCTGCAGCGTCTCCGACACATGCTGTTGCATGGCGCCCAGTTGCATTCGAAAAGAATCGATTTGTTCATTTTGCGTACGCGCCACGTCGCCAGACTGCGCCAGCAGCGCTTGCTGGAACAGCGACAGCCCTTGCGCCAGTTCAGCGCGGGTGCCGCGTGCGCTGGTCTGCACCTCCGTGCGCAGTTCACGCTCTAACCGTTCGTTGGCAGCGGCCAAGCTGGCCAACTGGTTCAACACTTTTTGCGGGTCTTCAGGCCGCGCGCGTCGTTGACCGACAAGCAATGCCAACAACAGCAAGACAGTGGCAACGGCCAGCGTCAACAAAACCCACACAAACGCATACGACATGAAGACCTTTGAAACTCTATAAAACGCCAGCGCAGTCACGCACCGGCTAAAAGGGGCAACTTACTGACGCTCAAGTGCAGCCGCATTGAGCGGCGTGAGAGCAGGCTTGCCGCTCAAAAATGCAATCAGGTTGTCAGCCGCCAAAGCCGCCATGGCCAACCGTGTCGGAATCGTCGAGCTGGCGATGTGCGGGGTCAGCACCACGTTGGGCACTGTCAGCAGATCAGGATGAACTTTGGGCTCGCCTTCAAACACATCCAGACCGGCAGCCGCGATGACTTTGTTTTTCAGCGCTTGGGCCAAAGCCGCATCGTCAACAATGCCGCCGCGCGCGATGTTCACCAGGGTCGCCGTAGGCTTCATCATGGCCAGTTCAGCCGCGCCGATGGTGTGATGCGATGCCGCCGAATAAGGCAACACCAAAACCACATGGTCGGCGGTTTTCAGCAGCTCTTCTTTGCTGACGTAGCTCGCCTTGCAGTCCGCTTCAAGCGTTGCATCCAAGCGCGAACGGTTGTGGTAAATCACCTTCATACCAAAGCCGTGCGCGCCGCGTTTGGCAATCCCTTGGCCAATCCGGCCCATGCCCAAAATGCCGAGCGTGGACCCATGAATGTCAGAGCCAGCAAACATGTCAAAGCTCCACTTGGTCCACTGACCCGCGCGCAAATATTGCTCGCTTTCTGTCATCCGGCGGGCGGTTGCCATCAGCAGCGCAAAGCCAAAGTCAGCGGTGGTTTCGGTCAGCACATCGGGCGCGTTAGTGCCCAAAACACCGGCAGCCGTCATCGCATCAATGTCGAAGTTGTTGTAACCCACGGCCATGTTGGCGCAGATTTTGAGGTCGGGGCAAGCCGCCAGCACCTCGGCATCAATCCGTTCGCCACCAGTCGTGAAAACGCCTTGCTTCCCTTTCAGGTGTTCGATCAGTTCAGCCTTTGACCAAAGCACGTCGGCCTGGTTTGACTCGACCTCGAAATGCTGCGACAAGCGCTCGATGATTTCAGGGAAAACGGCGCGGGCGACCAAAATTTTAGGTTGGCTCATGGGTGTGTCCAGGTAGATAAATTAGAGAATGAGATGAAAAACGGCTCTGACAATTAAAACGGCGACATCGGTCAGCGAAACCAAATGAGGCTCATCACGATAAAGAGTGGCACCAAGATGGCACCAGACCAAGCCATGTAGCCAAAGAAACTAGGCATGCGGATGCCGCGATCTTCGGCAATCGCTTTGACCATGAGGTTGGGCGCATTGCCAATATACGTGTTCGCACCCATGAAAACAGCGCCGGCCGAGATCGCCGCCAGCGTGGGAGCCAGCGTCGTCATCAAGACCGTCGGGTCACCGCCGGCGGTGTTGAAAAACACCAAGTACGTGGGCGCGTTGTCAAGAAAAGAGCTCAGCAGTCCACTGGCCCAAAAATACATCATCGGATCAGGCTGGCCATCGGCGCGCGTCACGGCAGAAACCACCGCACCAAAAGGTCCGCTGACGCCGGCCTTGAGCATCGCGATGACGGGAATGATGGTGAGGAAAATACCGGCAAACAACTTGGCCACTTCGACCATTGGTCCCCAAGAAAACTGGTTGTCAGCATGCACGCTGTTGGCCGTGATCTTCAGGGACAACAAGGTCACTCCCACCAAGCCAACGTCACGCACCAGCCCAGGCAAGCCAACATCGGTACCCATGACATCGAAGACCACAGCGGACTTCCAAAACCCACTCAGCAAGACCAGCACCACCACCGCGCCGAGCAGGCCAAAGTTGGCTGCACCGTCAAAGCCAAAGCGCCGCGTGTCAGGCGTAGGGTCAACCGGCATGACACCTTCACGCTTGAAAAACCAAGTATCAAGCACGAAGAAAATAGCCAGCAAGCTCAACACTAAAAACAGTGTTTCGGGCAAGATGTGTTTGACCGTCCAGAAGAAATCCACGCCCTTGAGGAAGCCCAAAAAGAGCGGTGGATCGCCGAGCGGAGTCAACGAACCACCAGCGTTTGAGACGATGAAGATGAAAAACACAATCACGTGCGCCCGGTGCTGGCGGTTGTCGTTGGCGCGAATCAGCGGGCGCAACATCAGCATGGATGCGCCCGTTGTCCCCATGAAACTGGCCAATACCGCACCAATGGCCAATAGGCCCGCATTCAGCCCGGGACTGCCACGCAGGTTACCGCGGATGTGAATGCCGCCAGCCACAGTGAACAGCGCTGTCAACAGCACAATGAAGGGGATGTATTCAGCGAGCAGCGCATGCACCAAGCTGACACTGGCGACAGAAGCGCCGAAGCTGAACCCAAACGGCACAAAGAATGCCAACGCCCAAGCAGCGGAAATCTTGCCGTAATGGTGATGCCAAACCTGCGGCAACAGCAAAGGCAGAAGGGCAATCGACAGCAAAATACCGGCAAAGGGCAGCGCCCACCAGACCGACAACTGACGCCCGTCAAAGTCAGCGGCCCAAGACAAACTCGGCGACACGCTCAAAAATGCCAACATGGCAATGCGCAGTAAAGCTTTCACGGATATCTTCATTTTTTTGATGTGTTGCCGCTAATTTTTATATTCGCAAACCAGCCCTTCGGCTGATCCCCAAACGCCTTCACTCGATCTCAAAGACTTGCCGTAAATACGCCAGGTATTTCACGTCGTCGCACATGTTTTTGGACGGCGTGTCTGACACCTTGGCCACTGGCTGCCCGTTGCACTGAACCATCTTGATGACGATCTGCAGCGGCTCGTAGCCGAGGTCATTGGTCAAGTTGGTGCCAATGCCAAAGGCCAGTTGGCAGCGGCCTTTGAACTGTCGGTACAGCTCAATGGTTTTAGGCACGGTCAGGCCGTCGCTGAAGATCAATGTCTTGGTGCGCGGGTCAACACGGTTGATGCGGTAATGCTGAATCAAGCGCTCGCCCCAAGCGAACGGGTCGCCGCTGTCATGCCTGGCGCCGTCAAAAAGTTTGCAAAAGTACATGTCGAAGTCGCGCAAAAAGGCGCTCATGCCGTAGACGTCACTGAGCGCAATGCCGAGGTCACCCCGGTACTCTCTAGCCCATGACTCAAAGGCAAACACTTGACTGTCGCGCAACCTAGGCCCCAGCGCCTGGCAAGCCTGCAAAAACTCGTGCGCCATGGTGCCGAGCGGGGTCAAGCCCAGCTTCATGGCAAACAGCACGTTGCTGGTGCCGGCAATCTGACCGGCCGTACCCGCGCCAAGCCGCGCAGTCAACGTGCGCAACACCTCTTCGTGCCAGGCCCGGCTGAAGCGCCTGCGGGTGCCGTAGTCGGCGATCTTCAGTGCGCTCAGGCCTTCGCCTTTGAGTTGCTCGATCTTCACATCCAAGCGACGCCGGCCTTCCATGACGTCAGGCAGCTTTTGCGTATTCCGAAAGTACACCTCGTTGATGATGGCGAGGATCGGGATTTCAAACGGAATGGTGTGCAGCCAAGGACCTTTGATGGCCACCTCCATCTCGCCCGACGCCAAAGGCGTCACCGTGACGTATTTTTCATTCAGCCGGAACAGCCCCAAAAAATCCACGAAGTCACTTTTGATGAAGCGCATGGACTGCAGGTAGGCCAACTCTGCGTCTTGAAAGCGCAAGCTGCACAGAGCACGAATTTCTTCACGGATTTCGTTCACCATCGGCGCCAGTGGGCTGACGCCAGGACTGGCGGCATTGCGGCACTGAAAACGGTATTCGACCTGGGCACCCGGAAATTGGTGCAACACCACCTGCATCATGGTGAACTTGTACAGATCGGTGTCGAGCAGGCTGGTGATGATCATGGCTGAAAAAACACCGCGGACTAGCGCGGTGGGGTCTGCAGAAGTGGGCCTTGAAGCGCGATGAAGGGGAGAAGCGATCAGCCGAGGAAGTCGACTTCGAACAACAAGGTGGCGTTCGGTGGAATCACGCCGCCCGCACCGCGTGCGCCGTAGCCCAATTCAGCCGGAATCACGAGGCGGCGCGTGCCACCCACCGACATGCCCTGCACACCTTCATCCCAGCCGCGAATGACTTGGCCGGCACCGAGCGAAAAACCAAAGGGCTGGCCGCGGTCTTTGCTGGAGTCGAATTTGGCACCTTGCACGCCGTCATTGAAGAGCCAGCCGGTGTAATGAACGCTGACTTCTTGGCCGGCCTTGGCAATCGCGCCTGTGCCGAGCACAGTGTCTTCGTATTGGAGGCCGGAAGGGGTGGTGGTCATGGTCATGAAAAAACGCTTTCAAAGGAAAATAAAAACAGCCCTGACTTTACCCGCAACCAGCACCCGTCCTGGCTCAGTGATGCTCATTTCACCCAAGTGGTGAAGTCTTCTGCGCTGACGCGGGGGGTGTGAAAAGTGTTCACCAAAGCCGATGCATCGGCATAGCCTAACGCCATGCTACAGACCAGCATTTCGTCTGGGCCTGCACCAATGTGCGGCAAGATAATCTTGGAAAAGCTATTCCAGGCCGCTTGGGGGCAGGTGTGCAAGCCATGGCCACGGGCGGCCACCATGATGCTTTGTAAAAACATACCGTAGTCGAGCAGACTGCCGCGCTCCAGCACGCGGTCAATCGTGAACATCAGGCCAACGGGCGCATCAAAAAAGCGGTAGTTGCGCTGGTGTTGGGCGTGCATCTTGTCTTTGTCGCCCTTGCCAATGCCGAGCAATCCATACAAGCCCCAGCCATTTTCGCGCCGCCTTTCAATGTAAGGCGTGACCCATTTTTCCGGGTAGTACGGATACTCTTCTTTGTACTGAGCGCCAAGTTCCGGGTTGGCCCGGATCGCGTCATGCACGGTGCAGACCTTGTCCACCAGCGCGTCGCGAGTCGGCCCTTGCAACACGTAAACCTTCCAGGGCTGGGTGTTGGTGCCCGACGGCGCACGGCTGGCGACTTCGAGCAAGTGCGTGAGGATGGACCGGTCAACCGCTTGGGGCAAAAACGCCCGAGCAGACATACGGCTGATGATGGCTTGATCGACCTGATTCACGGCATTCGCCGAATTTAAGGGGCTGGTACTCACTTGAGGCTGTCCAATCATGGCGGCTTGATGCAACACGAACTTCAATACAAACTTCAGCGCAAACGGATTTCCATGATTTCAAATTCCAGCGCGTCATGGTAGGTCCGGGCTTCTCGCATCGCAAGGAACAGCAAAATTTTTGGCGCATGCGCTTTGACCACGCGGGGCAGCAAGAAACCGATCGCGATCAGCGGCAAACCAGCCCAGGTGTAACCCGACCAACTCAGCGCGGTGCCCAGTCCGATGATGGGCAGCGCAATACCGACGATGAACAGCCGGTGCTTGATGTACTTTTGCGCCTTCTCTGGATTGACGATCAAGCGAAAACGACCGGCCGGCAGGCCCGCACAAAACTCGGGGTGCGAAACCTCCACCTGATGACCCGATTCAGTGGCGGTTTCAAAAGAAAGTTCGGGCATGCTGATATTTGTCTCCGTGGCTTTTTATAGTTAGGTGCTTTAAGCACTTGACGCATTTATGGCGCGTCTTGAATTTGAGCCACATCTTATGCTGTGATGCGTTGCCACTGCTGCCAGTATGCCAACGCCACCTTGTAAGTGTTCATTTGCACCTGCACGGTTTCATCGATATGGACGCCGTAGCCACCTGCCATCGCCATGGCCAGTGGCATGCGCCGCTGCCAAGCCCAGTCCAAAACACGTCGGTCGCGCGCCTCTAAACCGTCGAAGCTCAGACTCAAGCGGCCCAAGCGATCCCCCTTAAACGGATCGGCCCCCGCCAGATAAATCACCAGCCCCGGCTGAAAGCGCCGGTCGATCTCGTCCAGTGCGTGCTCCAGCGCCTGCAAGTAATCGGCATCATTGCAGCCGTCCGGTAAGTCAACGTCCAGGTCACTCGCCTCTTTGCGAAAGGGGAAGTTGTGCGCCCCGTGCATGGACAAGGTGAAAACACTGTCGTCATTCCTGAAGATGCTGGCCGTGCCATTGCCTTGGTGCACATCCAAGTCAATGATCGCCACCTTGAGGGCTGGCCGCTGACGGCCGTGTCGCCGGGCCCATTCGGCCTGCATCAGCCTAGCAGCCACGGCCGCGTCGTTGAAAACACAAAAACCGCCACCTTTATCGGCGCTGGCGTGGTGTGTGCCGCCGGCCATGTTGGCCGCTATGCCCTCCGGCTTGGCTTGTGCAGCTCCGTGCAGACCCAGCGCTGCCCGTGCTGCCGCAATGGTCGCCCCGGTTGAACGGCGTGAGCGCTCGACCATCTCCACGCTCCACGGGAAACCGATCTCGCGCATGGCCACTGCGGGCAAACTGCCGCTGGTCACGGCGCTGATGTAGGACGGGCTGTGCACCAGTGCCAGTTCACCATCCGTCGCGCTGGGCGCCTCGTGCATCTCCACCTTCAGCAACTCGAAGCCCATGCGCTCGCGCAAGCGTGCGTATTTCGCCATGGGAAAGCGATGCCCGGCTGGCAGCGGCAAAACAAAGTGATCCGAGTAAAAAGCTTGCACGTTAAACCGTCAATCGCGTATCAAAAAATAACAGATGCCGTCGATCAAAACGACTCGCGACAGCCCAGCATTGTGACCCGAAGCCGGCTCTTTGGCAGCGCACGCAGGCCCTGATAACCCTCCAAACGACCAGCCCACGCGGCCTAGAGGCGCACACCTAAAATGGTGCAATGCAGCAAAAACGGCTTGCAATCAGCATTTGAACCCATATACTTTGAGTCATGTTGCAGTGCAGCAATTGGTGACTTTACTGGTCAACTGATTCGGCAGAGCAACTATTTTTTAACTCACAGGAGATTTGAATATGTTGACCGCTGAACAAGTTATGGCATCGCAAAAAGCCAGCTTTGAAACCCTTTTTGGCCTGACCAACAAAGCTTTCGAAGGCGTTGAAAAACTGGTCGAGCTGAATGTGCAGGCTTCCAAAGCCGCTTTGGCTGAAACCGCGAACCAGACCCAAGCGCTGATGAGCGTCAAAGACGCGCAAGAATTGCTGGCCATGCAAGCTGGCCTGATGCAGCCATTGGCTGAAAAGTCAGCCGCCTACAGCCGTCACCTCTATGACATCGCCACCAGCACCAGCGCAGAACTCAGCAAAGCCTTTGAAGGCCAAGCCACTGAAGCCCAATCCAAATTCATGGGTTTGGTGGACGGTGCTGCTAAAAATGCACCGGCCGGTTCTGAAACCGCCATGGCTGTCATGAAAAGCGCTGTCGCCGCTGCCAACAACGCCTTTGAGTCGGTTCAAAAAGCCGTCAAACAAGCGACCGACATGGCCGAAGCCAACTTCACCGCAGTGAGCAACACCGCTGTCAACGCGGCCAAAGCCCCAGTTGCCAAAAAGCGTTAATTTTCATTGAGTTGTCTCCTCGGGTCCGCGGCAAACCTCGCGTTTCCAGACCCGTTTAAAGCCCGCCTCGCGCGGGCTTTTTTTGTGCTCAAAGCTTTTATCTAGCGCAGCGCGACAGAAGCCGCGTCCAGCTTCAGCCGTAGCGCTGGCAGTGCTGCCCGCATAGCCGTCCTGCCCGCCTCAATGGCCTTGAGTCGGGCTGAGAAATCAGCGCTTTTAAGCCCCACCAAGGACGGCCGAATGATGATGTCGGCGTCTTTCAGTTCGTGCTGGTTGATGCTTCTGCCCATGATGGAAAAGGTCTGCAGCAAAATCTGCAAAGTGTCGTTGGCGGTGTTCTCCTCGGGCACGGTCGAGATATCAACCGCAATCACCAACTCGGCCCCCATCTGCCGCGTAAAAAGCACAGGCACAGGTGCCACCAAGCCGCCATCGACGTAATCACGCCCGCTGATCCGCACCGGCACAAAGACCCCCGGCACGGCACTCGACGCACGCACGGCTGTGCCGGTGTCTCCGCGCTGAAACAGCACCGCTTGACCATTGCCAAGATCGGTCGCCACGACGCCCAGTGGAATGCTCATTTGGTCGAGTAAACGCCCCCCAACAGCCTCGTTCACATAACGGCCTAGAGCGTCACCGCGAAACATCCCACGGCCGACCAAGGGCAGCATCCAATCGGTGATGGCGACTTCCTCAATGGCCAACGCCGCTTTTTGTAACTCGGCACTCGACTTGCCGCTGGCATACAGCGCCGCCACCAAGCTGCCGGCAGACGTGCCAACGACGTAGGACGGGCGCAAGCCAGCCTCCTCCAACACAGCAATGACACCAACGTGTGCAAAGCCTTTGGCGGCCCCTCCGCCGAGTGCCAAGCCAATGCGCGGAATGCGCTTGGCCACCACGGGCGATCCCTCTGGCGATACAGCAGAAGGCGCAGGAGCGCCGCTCAAGCCTGCGCAGCCTGCAAGCAACAAAGGGATGCACATGCCGAGGAGCAAGCCTCGAGCGAGCCGCGCCCTGAAACCCAAGGCTGTACATCCAGTTTCTTTTTTATTCTTAAAGTTATTGAGAATTATTCGTGTTTGCATTAAACTAAATTCCATTGCAACTTTCACACAACCAACGCATGTCTAAAAAACCAATTCTTGCCAGCCTTGTTGCCGCTGCCCTGCTGGGTGTCGCGGGTCACGCGACAGCGCAAGAGCAGGTGCTGAACCTGTATTCTGCCCGTCACTACCAAACAGATGAGGCGCTTTACGGGAATTTCACCCAGGCCACCGGCATCAAGATCAACCGCGTGGATGCCGACGATGCCGGGATTCTGGCGCGCCTGAAGGCCGAAGGCGCTGCATCACCAGCCGATGTCATCTTGCTGGTCGACGCCGCTAGGCTTGGCAAAGCCGACATGGACGGGCTCTTCCTGCCGATCAAGTCAGCCAAGTTAGAAGCTGCGATTCCCGCCCAACTGCGCGCCAAGCCGAGTGCCGAGGGCACCACTTGGTTCGGCTTTTCCACCCGTGCTCGCATCGTCGTGTACGACAAAATGCGCGTCAAAAAAGCCGATGTCGACACTTATGAAGAGCTCGCTGACCCTAAAAACAAAGGCCTGCTGTGCACCCGTTCAGGCTCGCACCCCTACAACCTGTCTCTCTTTGGCGCAGTCACCGAGCACCTCGGCGAGGTCAAAACAGAGGCTTGGCTGAAAGGCTT
>JAURWY010000015.1 GCA_030654695.1 Polaromonas sp. | reverse complement strand
GTCCTGACGCGCCTGCCAACGCAACGGGCCAGTCAGATTCATGAGCTGTTGCCGCACCGCTGGCAACCACAAGTTCAAGCTCTTTGATTCTCAGCCACAGCCGCTGCGCTGTGGTCAAGATGGGTTCGCTGCGCGCTTACGTCTGTGCCGTGAAAATTCCCGTTGGTTAGGTGAATTGGGGCGCTTTTTTATTACCGACCTAAATTCAAACTTTGTCGTCTGCCAGCACGTCGATTTGGACGATCTTGCGCGCGAACTTGCCGTACTTTGAGCAGTTGGCCTTACTGAAACCCGCTTGAGTTCTATGGGTTGCGATTTCCCGCTTAACGGGCGGTTTAGGGCAATGGTGAATAAGTATGGTCAAACCGTCGGCATGCGCCCAACCCAGAGTAGTTTTGCGAAATTGCGTTGAAATTGATGCCTTTTTGCAGCCCCACAGGGCCATTTTCTGGGGCCATCGCCCCGATTTCTCGCCTCATGGGCGCACCTGTGCCATCAGCCTTTGACGACCGAGGTAGATGTTAGCCAACGCCAAAGCCGTAAACGCCCGTGTGGCGTTCTTCTGCAAACCACGGTAGCGCACCTTGCCAAATCCCCACAGGCGTTTGACCACGCCAAAGACATGCTCCACGCGCGAACGGATCTTTGACTTGTTGCGGTTCTTGGCACGTACAGCTTCATCTACAACTCCAGCGTAGCGCGTACGCTGGTTGGTGAAGTCACGGGCATTGGGCGCCTTGCCGGCGATCAGGTCCTTCTGGCTGGCATAGGCCGAGTCACCATAGACGCGCTGCTCGTTACCATGCAGCAGATCAGGCAGTGGATGTTTGTCGTGAATATTGGCGGGCGTAACCACCGCACTGTGGGCCAGTCCACTTTGGCTGTCCACACCGATGTGAAGTTTCATCCCAAAATACCACTGCTGACCCTTGCGTGTCTGGTGCATATCGGGGTCGCGTGCCCTATCTGCGTTCTTGGTAGAGCTCGGCGCACCAATGATGGTGGCATCCACGATGGTGCCGGTATTGACCTTGAAGCCTCGCGCCTGGAGTTCCCGTCCAACCTGGGCAAACAAAGCCTCTCCCAGCTTGTTGTCGTTGAGCAGTTTGCGAAACTTGGTGATGGTCGTGGAGTCAGGCACAGGCTCCGTCCCCAAGTCAATACCCACGAAGCGGCGAAGACTGGCGCTGTCGTACAGCGCCTCCTCACAGGCCAGATCGGCAAGGTTGAACCAATGCTGGATGAAATGCAGGCGCAGCATTCGCTCAAGGCCGATGGGTGGTCGCCCGTTGCCAGCCTTGGGGTAGTGGGGTTCGATGACTTCGCAAAGTGCTGCCCACGGCACGATGGCCTGCATGGTCTTTAAGAACTCCTCGCGCCGCGTGGGTTTGCGGTACTTCTCAAACGTCTGGTCGGTTGCCATGGCAAGGGTCTGTTGTTTCATTGGTGCGTCCTCAACAAGTTACTCGCATGCATGCATGCATGCAAATCACGGGCCAACTTGGGACTTAATCGTCATTGCCTTAGACCCATTGCCGACTTTTAAATATCCCGATACCAGTCACTCAACGTTTGAATCCATCGGCCTTGTGCGGCTTTATGCGCCAAGTCAGGTGGAATGATGGATTAGGCATCCGCGAGCTTAGCGAGGTGTGGGAGAGTTGCGCGGATAGTCTCTGTCAGTTGCAACCCAGCGTCTGTGGGCTCAGTCGCATCCCAAACGATAGTCAGGTGATGATTGGTATCGAAGTGGGTCTTGCTTGAGTCGAATTTGCTGCGCTCACAGGTGTAGATCACGGGCTTCCCTAACCCCTCTGCATACCCTGCTTCCCAGTAAGCGCCGAGATTGTCGTGTGTCAGATCTGCGACTACAAAGTCGGACGCTCTGATCTCTACGCGCATGCGGTCATCAATCAGGCCAGCCTTCGGCCGATCATCCAACTTAAATAGATCAAATCCTGCTCGTTTAGCCGCAGGCTTGAGCACTTGGTCCAGCAGAGCGTTGAGGGCCAGGTCGCCGAATTTCATGGCCATGAAGGCCTTGCGGTAGGTTACGCCGCCAAGGCGAACCGATTCGTAGTAGTCCCAACCCGCAAAGGTCAGAGCAACATGTGCCTCGGATTCGCCCGAAATGAAGGTTCGATGGGGACCGGTAACGAGGCCAGTGGACATGAGGTGGTCAATGAGCATCGAGAAGCCAGTGTGGGACTTGGCACCAACGATTGCCCCGTGAAGGTCGTAGTTCAGTTCGAGCGGTTCGCCGGGACCTGGCGAGTTCGTTGCTAGCCACTGAACCAGTAAGTCAGCCTGCTCTCGGGGTCGCGGAAGCGGGCTCTGCAAGATCGCCTCGCAGGTGTACGAGTTGAGCAAGAGCTGCTGACCCGTCTCGTGTGCCTTGCGTATGACATGGCTGAGCTTTGGCGCCGCGTCGCGCTGTAGCAGTAGATTCGGGAGACAAGCCGGCAGGGTTCCAGTGAGGCCGAACTTGCCGCAATGAGCGCAGTCAACCAATGTCGCATCCCGCCCGGTTGCATCTGGCCCGGAGACGGCGAAGGAGTAGCTACACACTGGGCACGTCATGGTTAGTGACTCAGATGCTTAACGTATAGCTAACCGGCGCTGCGCGGCTTTATCGCGTAGCGTCCAGCGACCGTGGGGAGCGAAGCTGCGCGCCATGTTAGGTTTTTGCTCGCCGTTTCTGAAAACGCTCAAACTTTGCATTGAGTACAAAGACATATTCGCATATGGCAATGCTGAAATCTAAGAGGTCTCGTGCATCGTCTTTGGCAACTTTTTCTGTAGTTGCATGAGCGCCCAAGTTTCTATTTTCGCGAAGTGCCTCACCCCAACCGTAGAGCCGGTCATCAATGACGCCATCTTCGCGAAGTTTCTTGAGGCCACTAGCGAGTGTTTTTGTTTTCGGATCGTGATGCTTACAGACACCTTCGATGGAACGTCCGCACATAACGGCACACGCGCTGAACGCCTGTGCCTTGAAGCAAATTTTGGCTTCAATGAGTGAATTGCGGGCGATCTCTGGAATGTCCCAATCGATCTCAGTTTCGGGAGATGGCCACAGACGGGCTGCGGAGTCCCATTCCCACTCATTCTCTCCGGTTTGAATTAGCTCTGAAAAACCGAGCAGGGCACTATGACAGACCTTGCATTCAAGTAGCACATATTTAGTTGGGATGTGCGTGTGCTCAATATCGATCTCGACAGAGCCTCTTTCGTCGCAGTCGACTTTGGATTCGCAGTGCGGGCATTCAGTAATCATGCTGGCTTTCAAAAAAACCTATCGAATGTACACCGCAAAATCTGCGAATTAATCTGGGCGCTACGAAATAAGCTGGTCATGAATTCCTCCTGAAAGTGACTTGCAGCCTTGTTTTCGGCGGTCTTACTCGGATTAATACCGGTATAAAAATTTCCACATACGCCGCAGACTGTTTACGAACAATTCTAGACTCCCACAAGCAATTTCCAGCAATTGAGAGCGCTGGTTGAATGACAGCTCCCGCTGCGAAACGGCTGATCAGGCACTCAAAATGGCCATGGGTTCCGCCAGCCTGGCACGTTGCGATGATTCCAATCTTTAGCAAGCCACTTTGCGCCACACACTTGCCAACCAAGGCTGCTGCTCGCGTGGCAAGCCCGGCGGCCGATAGTAGTGAGTGAGCGCCTCGAACCCAGCCGATGTCACGTAATTGGCCCAGGACTGCAAGTCGTAGAAGGCACCATATCGGTCACCGTTCCACACTTCCTGACCTTCCCCGTGGGGGTTGGAGCAAAACAATACGCCGCCGGGTTTCAAGGTGCAATGCAGCGCCTTGAGAACGCCAGGGAGTGCCTGACTGGGGATGTGAAAGAGCACAGCGTTGGCGAACACGCCATCGAAACGGGCGCTCGGCAGGTCGAGATGGAGAAAGTTCTGTTCGAGCACCTCACATCCGCTGTGCTTTCGTGCCAAGGCCGCCAACTGGGTCGATCCCTCAAGGCCCGTCACCTTGTGACCAAGCTCCTTGAACTTCATGAGGTCGCGCCCCGGACCACAGCCAAAGTCGAGCAGATCAAGCGCCGCAGGTTCCTTGATGTGTTCCAGCATCGCATTGATGTTCTGGCTCACGTCGTGATCGCGCGTACCCTCCCAGAACTCATGCGCATTTTGGTTGTAATGCGCCAAGGTCCGAGCGGCGATGAGTTTCAGGTCTTCCGGTGTGTACGGCATGATTTATTATTTCACGTGACTTGGGGTGCGAGAGCCGATGCACTGTTCAAGTCATAAGGCGCCAACCGACAGTGTCAGTTATCAGGTGAACAAATGAAATGTCAATAACTCACCCAACCGGCCTCGTCCCCCTGCACGCAGGAAATCCACTGCATCCCCAGAACGCATTGCCCGAACTACCGCCTCGTTTGCCGACACGCTGCACCATTACTTTGGAGCAGATCGGGCATGCCGGTGTCGCTGCAAGGTTGGGGGATACCACCTCGACAGGTGGTGGTTGGGTAACGCGAGCCGCCGTAGGTTGCTTGATGAGTCTCAACAAGGCGGCGCCATCCATGAGCGTGATGTTGCGCCCACTGGCGAAGGCCTTGGCATCACCGGTGAAGCGCCCGGACGTGACGACGAAACCACCAGCAGCGCCGTTGGCAGCCATGACACCATAAAGCTCGCGCACCACGGTGACACCCACGGTGAAGGCTTTCCACTGTTTGCACTGAACCAGAAACTTGTCACCGCCTTTGCGCAGCACCAGATCGATACCGCCGTCGGCACCACCACCGCCGTTTTCTGTCACTTGGTAGCCTTGTTGACGGAAGCCTTCACCGACCAAAAGCTCGAATTCTTGCCAGCTCATGTTGTTCAACGCATTGGCAGACGGGCTGCTCACGACGTTGTCAAAAAGACCTTTACGCTTTGATCGGCCATAGGCCGACATCGCTGCACCAAAGAGACAAACCAATGGCAGCAGATATTGCCCCACCGACGCGAACGCGAGGAAAACGGTCTGCGTCATCATGGGGCCTAGTTGGGTCGATGTCACGGCTCCTTTGGTGGCCACCCCATGGAGCAACAGGTAAGACACCAGCGCTAGTAAGCACCCTGCCCACCAAGGCATCAAGGCGACCAATTCCATCAAGTCCTCTAAGGGACTGCTTTTCTTGTTGCGAGCCAATTCAAATTCTCCCTCAGTAAAAAAACGCCCAGCACATTGAGGATGCGGGTTTAGCAAAACGGCATCGCTGGCTCAAAGTATTGAATCTGGCCGGCCATCACAATGCCTGAGCGGTACCGCGTGCCACCTATCGCCCGCGCCTCCTGCGGTTGCCGCATCAACGCCCGCACCGCGTGCAGATCCAGTGGTACCGCCCACGTTGCCCAGGTCCAGGCGCGCGGCTTGAATTCAAACCCCAACGTGCCCGTGCCATGAATGCAGGGGAACAAGGGCTGTGACTCCCAGGCCAGCCAGTACGCGCCCGCCACTCCTTCCATCTTCATTTCCGACGGTGCGCTGGACGTCAATGCCCCAGGGCGAAAAGTCGCCGGGTCCCAGCCCCAGCTGGCGTAGTCATCCTGATAACGCCAAGGCCCAAACAGAGCTTCCTCAAATTTGGAGCGAACAAACTTGTCCGCCCCCTTTTTGCGTGTGGGGTCCAGGTCCCGGGCCAACTCGCGCGCCATCTTTATCAGTCGCTGTGGTCCGCCCGTCAGGCACAGATTGGTAGGTGTTGCATGGCCGTCCTTGCCATCCTCACGCCACCAGGCCCGAATCCAGCTTGCCAGCGGCTCATCGGCCTGGGCGTAGGCGTCGCGGAATGCATCCACGTTAAACTTGCGAACGTCGTCAGCCAGGTGCAGCTCTTGCGAATCGGCGCGCCCGGTCATGTGTAGCAGCAAATGCGTTAGCAGGTCATCGCGCTGGATACCATGCAACTCGGCGGCTTGCGTCATCTGGTTCCAGCTCATTTGAGTCCCCGCAGGTGCGACACGCAGCAGCCCCACTGCCGCCATGAAGCCAATTGGCGTGTGCCCTTGCAGGGCGGACAGTTCAAGCATCATGTTGTGTCTCCAGCAGGGCAGCGGCCTCTTGTTCCTCGGCGCTGCGTACCCAGTCGCCCAAGCGCAACAACGCCTCCAGGTAACACAGGCCCCAAAAACCGTAGCGGTCCTGCATCTGCTTGGCAAGCCCCGGCCAGTCGGCCGCTTGCGCTTTGTGCCACAGTTGCGGGTCAGGCGTTGCGGGTTGCCACGGTCGGCCACGCCCATGGTGGGAACCCACCAAGTAGCGCACCAACGGATCAATGTCGATGCGCTGGGCGATTGAACCCAGCTCATGCCGCCAACCGCGCGGCAAACCCGCCAGTTTTCTGGAGACGGCAACTTCATGGCTGCCACTCTTCGCCAACAAGCGTCCGTCAAAGGCGCCCAGCATCAGTTGAAATCTTGGGTCATTCTTGCCCAGGTCGTGGAGCCGACCAGCCTCGTCCAGGCGCGTGACCATGTCGTGCGGAAGACCACAATCGGTGGCGAAGCGCATCGCCGCCCTGCCAACCCCTGCCATGTGTTCGGCCAGACCAATCGCCCAGCGGGTGCGCTCGTTGCTGCCGGTCCACTTGGGTGCTGTCACCAAACCTTCATCAAACAAATCCCGCACCGCTGCCTTGCTCTGGGGGTGCCAGCCAAAACGATCACAACCACCCATGGAGGCTGGCAACACCACCGTGTCAGAGGTACGCAGCGCCGACACGGCGACCAGTTCGGCCGATTCACCATCCCAGCGCAGCACCTGCGGCGGCGTGGTGCGCGGTTTGTAGTCCTCGGGCTCGGGTGTGCTCTCCAGGTCAGACACGACCGAATCGGCGCCCGACAACCAGCGCTTGAGGGCATGCAGCGGGATCGGCATCAGCTCCAGCCCGAGGGGTGGCGACGCCTCCAACGCCTCAGCCCATTCATCAGGGGGCAAGGTGTCAAGCGCCGTGCGCCAGGCCACAAACGCCTCGGTTGAGCGCTTTTCACCGTGGAGATAAGGGGTGATGTCAATCGTCACTGCGGGGTCAAACATCAGGACCAAATCAGGCAAGCCCAACACCACCGCGCGCATGACCGGTTCGGCCGGGGTGGCGCCTTGCGCGGCAATGCCCATGTCGGACACTTTCGCGAGTTTGCCAACTTTGACGGCACGGGCTTCCAGCCAGTTCCAGGCATCGTCCAACTGTTCTTTGGCGTAGGGCCATTTTGCGGCGGGCACCTTGACCACACTGGCCTGGCTGGTACCCAGCTCACCAAGGCGGTCAAGCCGGCCAAAACGCTGGCGCAAGGCGCTGACCGGAGCCAACTCAGAGACCAGGGCATCGAAGTCCAGGTCCAGGCCCACCTCGATGGTTTGGGTGGCAACCACGTACAGTGCTTGCCGACCTGCGCCACGGGTGCCGGTGCCCGCGCGCAGCATGATTTCACGAGCCAGCACATCCCGCTCAATCGGCCGAGCACGGCCAATGATCAAAATACAGTCGCCCTGGGCCGACAACTCGCGATGCACCGCCCTCGCCGTGTCCACCATGTTGACCACAACGCCCACCACAACAGCGCCACCCTCGCGCAAGCGCAAGGCCTCTGCGGCCAGATCAGACAGTTTTCCGTTGACCAAACGGGCCTGCTTGCTCGCAGCCAAGCGGCGGCTTAGCAAGGGGTGGGCCTTGTCATCGTCGCCAAGTGCCAAAACGTCAGCCGCGCTGCCCATGGGCGTGGCCGTCATGGTGAGCACATGCCAAGGGGTATGCAATGGCTCAGTCGCGCGCCCGCGAAAGTGGGCGATACGCTGTAAAGTTTGCCGAAACGGCTCAACCAGGTGTGCTTCGTCGATCACGATCAGGGCGTCATTGCCAACCAAGCCGGCATGCACCGGTGCCGTCCAGCGGCTCGACCCGTAGGCGCGGCACAGCAGGCGTGAGCCGACCTGATCAAGTGTGGTGCTGATCACGGTCAGGCCACCGGGTTTGAGCATCCAGGTATCTTCAGCGGCACCCATGCCACCGCGCAGGCGCACCACTTGACCAACGGTACCGCTGCGCGTAAACAAGTCTTGCGCGTAATCGGCCACAGCATCAACCAACAGGCGTCTGTCGATCACGTAATACAGGCGCTTGGGCGTGCCAGTAATGCCCACGGTGTGCGCCCATAACCAGACATCCAGCACGGCGGTCTTGCCTGATGATGTCGGCACATTCAGGGCATCCGGCCAGACACCGCTGGCGGCACGTTCAGCTAGGCTGATCTGCCACGGAAATGGCTGGTAGCCATGCACCGAATGGTAGAACGCTGAAAAATCATTTGTTGTCATTGTTTATTTTCCCTCCCATCTGAACCAAGAAATATCACGGTCGCTGCGTAGCCAGACTAAACGCCAGGAATAAAACCCACACTCAAAAGCACGTATCAAGGCGTCTTCCCATCTATAACGTGGCCCGACCAAAGCCGGGAAATGACCAAGGGCTTTTTCCAATCGCTGTGGGACACCATCAATCTTCAACGTAGCCCAGCCAAAGGCCAGGAAAAATACGACGCGGTAGAGCGTTCCCGTTGCCGTCCTAGGCATTTCTTCAACGTAGCCCGACCAGAGGCCGGGAAAAATACGCAATGAAAATACTTGTCCTACCTGACGTTCAAGCCCTTCAACGTAGCCCGACCAAAGGCCAGGAAAAATACACGCTGTCGGTGATGCCGTCGCGCATGATGGCGGTCCTTCAACGTAGCCCGACTAAAGGCCAGGGAAAATACGTGGCCGACGACGACAGCTATTTCCTGATCGAGGTCCTTCAACGTAGCCCGACCAAAGGCCAGGAAAAATACCAAGTCGGAACGGGTCTTGCGGGTAACGTGTTCAACCCTTCAACGTAGCCCGACCAAATGTCGGGAAGTAACTCTACTCTGTTCGTGCAAATGACCGGCGTAAACAACCTTCAACGTGGCCCGACCAAATGCCGGGAAAAAAGCTGCGGCAGGCGTTGCCCGTATCGTGGCACAACCCCTTCAACGTAGCCCGACCAATGGCCGGGAAGTAACCACTGGCACTCAGGAAGCGGTTGACAACGCCGGCAATCTTCAACGTAGCCCGACCAATGGCCGGGAAAAATACGCGCTGCCCTTTGTGGTGTCGATGCGCTCGACGGTCCTTCAACGTAGCCCGACCAATGGCCGGGAAAAATACGGCCCCTTGGTCGGTGGTCAATACGGTCAGGCTCCCTTCAACGTAGCCCGACCAATGGCCGGGAAAAATACTTGTTGAGCGTCAGTGTGGTCTGGCACAGTGGGCCCCTTCAACGTAGCCCGACCAATGGCCGGGAAAAATACACCGCCGCCGCCACGCTGGCCGGGCCACAGGCGGACCTTCAACGTAGCCCGACCAATGGCCGGGAAAAATACTCTTGATCGCTAACTTCGCGTCAGGTCACAACAATTTGGCAACCTTGCGCGAACCTCCAATAACAACACCATCAAGTCCCAAAAACATACCGAAATCCAGGCCATTTCACTGGCGCGCGAACCTGCCGGCATTTCTCAGGCACTCGGGGTTCGCGCATCCTGCGGCAAAAACAAGCCCAATCCAAAATAGCGTTCCTTGCCCACCAGCAGTGGCCCTTTCACGGGGCGTTCAAAAACCAGCTCGACATGGGCATGCAAACCGACCGGCTTACGGAGTCGAAACATCCGCGCCGGGGGCATGGCAACCGCGCTCTCTTGCGATAAGATCACGCTCACAGGTCGGGGATAGCCGGCACGTTCGCAACCCAGCGCCACAATGTCCTCGGCGGTCACCTTGCCCTTGGGAAAACGGTCCAGCACCACCGGGGTGGCCGATACCCAGCGCGAGGCCGGGCGCGACCAGGTGCGTTCATGCAAAGACATGGCTGCTGTCGGGCGGGTCAGTTTGAAACGAATGCCCGCCAGCATGATGTGATCCACGGTGAGCATGGCGGCCACGCAACGCGCACGCTCCATGGGGTCACAGTCTTTAGGTATCGCCATGGCCAAACCCAGGAGGGTGCCGTCGCCATAGTCGCTGAGATTGGGCAAACCCAGCCAGGCCATGTGCAGTTCAGGCGAATGGCCGTGCGCCAGCAAGGGGGCGGTATCACCCAGCTTGGAAAGCACCGCGCGGCGAAGCGCATCGGTGGCCAGCGCAACGTGTTCAACAGCGATGGGTTTTGTCAGGCGCATGACCACCATGTCAGCCCACGGGCCAGTCGTGAAGGTTTGACTTTCAGCATTACCGTAACGAACCTGGGGCGCCATCGGACTGCGTTGACCATTGGCAAAGGCCATATCCAGTTGCTGCAGGCGACCTTGCCTGGGGACACGCATGGCAATCGACCCCTTGTCCTGTGCCGTCCAGCGACAGGGTGCTACACCGGGTTCAAGCACCAGCATGGCCAGCGAATCTGATCGCCCCAGGTGCGTCACCCGCGCCACGGTGCGTGAGAGGCTGTCGAAGACAGGGGGCGGTGGCTCAATGTGCCAGACGTAGCTGACATGACCGTCAGGCACGGCCATGGGGAACTGGCGCGCTTGCTTGATGCGAAATTCAGGCAAGGCGTCAGAAAGTGTTTTGACGGGGTAGTTGGTTGGCACAAAGGTGCAGCCATCCAAACCCCATTGCAGCGCCACGGCAGACCCACAGTCCACGTCGGGCGGTGCCTGCTGCTCTATCCAGGCCAGCGCCGGACGGTCTTCTGGCAAGGCCGCGTCGACCAGCGCCTGGTAAAGCCGGTCAGGGTGCGGGGGCCACTCTACCTGCCTGCGTGCCGTCACATCGGCTGCGCCGTAGAGCCCAAGGAACTCGACACTGAGCTTCATTGGCTGAGTGCTTCGCTGGCCTGGATGAGTTTTTCCAGCCGCTCGGAGGCTGTAAACGTGGCTGGCGCCGCGAACTTGAAGCCTGCCGCCTTGGCTGCTTCGAGGGCCTGTTGTAATGCCTGGCCTGTGCTCTCCACGGTCACAGGCAAGCTGATGTCGGCTTGCAGCGGCGTGCGCACGACAAAGTCAGCCCGGGTGGCATCGAGTTCAGCCCCGGCCCGCAGTTCGAGGCCAGCCACCAGGCGCGTATGCATGAGCCATAGGCCCAGGGCGGCGAGATAGGTCTGGGCTGCGGCATCGGCAGCCGGCGTGATGTGGCCTGCCACCGGGTAGTGATAACGGCGCAAGCGGGTCAAAGACAGCGATGAGCGCAACTCAATGCTGTTGACCCAGGCACCCTTGGTGGCCAGTGTGGCAAGGATATGACCGTGGCCAATTTCGGAGGCCTTTTCCAGCGCCACAGGCTTGCCCTTGGCATCCTTTACCGCGCGAGCTTCATCAATGGTCCAACCTTCGGCGCGACTTTCGGACTTGAAGCCGGTGACTGCATCTTTGGCAATGTTCATCGGGTCGATGCGAATGCCGGCCTTCTTGGTCTGCAGCGCATCAAAGCCCATGATCTGGCCCGACAGCGCAGCGGGCCACTTGGCGGCACCCATCTTTGCGCCGGCAAAGCTGTCCCAGGCGCCAAACAACAAGGTACCCGGCGCGTTCTCCAGCAAGGCCGTGGCGTTATCGGCCCTGGCCTCGGTGAGCGACTGACCCAGCGGAGTGGCCCTGAATGCTTGCCCCGCCAGTTCGGAATCACGCAACAAGGCATCAAAGATGCGGTGCGGCAGTTGATTGACCGACAAGACGCGTCCGGCCGCAGCAACCTGCAGGGCTCCGACGCCCACTTCAGGACGGTCAAGCAACTCTTCAAGGCGATTGGCCCAACTCTGGGTTGATTCGATCAAGATGTACTGGTGGGTGCCGTCTTCGCGCACCGGAGAAGCCAAATGACCGATCTCGGCATAGGTGGGCGGCAGGACGAAGAACTTGCCGTCGTCTGGCAGGGAACTGGTCGGAATGAGATTGGCACGCAGCGTGATGGCTGAGGCGTGCTGGGTTGCGGACGCGAGCGCGTCGTAAAGATTGATCACCGTCATGTGGACTCCCTCTGAAGAATATTTATGGAATCATTATCACCATGAAGTGGGGAATGAGGTAGTGCAAAAGTCATGACCAGTGATTTCTTGCTGTTTTATTAAATTTTCACTTTTGCAAAACGCCACGATCTCTCGACTGTTGACGGCCAAGCATAAAGCCTGTTCATACAGGAAGATCTAGTGGACGGCTGCGTTAAATGACGGATTGGCGGCGCTTCTGGAGGTCGTGGATCAGGCCCCTGAGCAGCAGAAACCCCATGGGAATGATCGCCAGGTTCCGGTAGGTGGGAAAATGCTCGGGTTTTACACTTCGGAGGTCAATACTGTTCGCCCTCATGCAATCAGGGTGCAGCTTGTTGTTTTTCGACCTAACGCCACACGATGTCAATTGGCTCGCGCAGCTTGAACGCAACTGCCTGATCTCGCAGAAACTCACCGAGTGCAGCGGGATAGCTGGGTCCGCTACTGAGCATTTCGCCGATTGTGGCGGTTGACCAGGTCTCTTGAGAGGACATGTCCTTCGGCTCCTGCCGTGCCAATGCTGGCCAGGTTCCGTTGTTATGTGCGGGCGGTACTTCCATGTAGTCAGATTCTGCACTGTGTGGGTGCGGGGTGCAAGCTCGTTGAACAGTAGCCACCTATAGGGCGCTGAACGTCCTTTAATTACGTCAAAATCATTAAACCAACATGGTAGCCAGGGCAGTTCACGACGAAAACAAGTCGGCGCGTTAGGTAGACGGTGACAATTTTCACCAACACCGTCAGATACGGAGCATCGAATGTCTGACTTATCAGTCAATCTATATGTGACATACAGCCTAATCTGCAATCGAAAGAACAAGGGCTCGACGGCCCCCGGAGCCAGGAAAGCTGCACATGATGCTGCCGATAAGGCCAAGCTTTTTATTACAAACCCATGCAGCGCCACATTGGCTGACTTTCGCCATGCAGAAGAAAAATGGTCAAAGGCCGCAAGTGGAAAAAACAAGAGCTACGCCGATGACTTCGAAAGAGCGCTGCAAGCCGGTAACTACCATGTCAAAAAAATTGGGGTCAACACCGCATGGAACTCCAATCATCAGCCGCCCGAGGGGTTCATCTATGGCGCGATAGCCATCGGTCAGCCAGGCTGGATGAAACTGGGGGCCACGACTGACAGCCCGTTGGATCGGATTGCAGCCTTCGCGCGCCGTTACAAACTGAGCGATATGCGCCTGATGTATTACGCCCATGTTGAGAAACCAATGTCGGTCGAGGATGAAATACGAAAGTGTTTGCGCACCTATCGGCGGCAACGGTCTGCTAAAGACAGCAGGGAATGGTTTGATGTCGATCCGATACATGCCATGCAGACGGCGCAAAACGCGATAGCCCGGCTGGGTGTCAAGGTGTTTGTTCCGGTAGTTCCGTCAAAACAGTTGCTGGTAATGATGGACGCCCAAGAACCTCCCACTGTCTGGCTACGACACGGTGGAAGACTCGCAGAGCGTGCGGCAGAAAAAGCTGACATAGCTCATGCACCAGCAGACTTAGTTTCCAGAGTTGCAGCACATACGTCACCATTTCATGTTGGGGCAACGGTGATACACAAAAAGCGCGGTCAGGATGGGCATGGCATCGTCGTGACTTTGAACCGGGAATGTCTGACCGTCAAATTTCCGATGGCGGACAAGCTGATAACGCTAGAAACCAAGAGCGCATGTGACTTTTTAGCCTTGATATCCAATGCTTAAAAACTGGACGGTCAATCCCAACGCCGATCTGCGAACGGGCGCTGATCCATTCGGTTTAGCATCTGGCTAAGAGTTTTGTCGACCCACTCATGAACCCGCGTTGGGTAGCAATGCGTCGGCATATTGACCGCGTTTGGCGCAGAGTTGCTGGGTTGAAAAGGACCATATCTCAGGTTTTCGGCAGCAAAAAACAAAAGACAGGTTTCACAGGAGCAGTCTGGGCTTGGGTTAGTCATAGTCAATGCAGTTTAGGTTCTGTCGTCGCGTTCATCAATCCCAAAATCCATAGTAGCCATCAAATCTTCTATTGAGGAACGTGGAGTAGCCATCTGCAAACGTCTAAGCTCGTTCCTGGTGAAGTGGTACGGATACAGGTTCTTGGTCAGGTAAGGTTTCAGCCAGTCGGGAAACTGGTATGCGCAATCACGCCCTGCACTGTGTTGGAAATACGACGGCATGCGCACCTGAACTTGTAACCATTCTGCAATGTCATCTGGCCATATTTGATGTGATCGGTTTTCAGAGATCGCCAGAATTACAGCAGCAACCGCGTCAATCAGTTCAAAATTTCTGGCGACGATAGCCAGCGCATCGTTTTGCATGGCTTGCACACATGATTTTTTGTGTTCATCAGGGGATTGATTTTCGTAACCATTAGCAGGGTGGGCCTCTGCCCATTGCTCGATGTAAGGCCATGCCGCCGGGTCGAGAGTTAAGCGCCGCTTTTCGCTTAAAAACTTGGCAATTCTCGCTAGACCATTGCGCGTATCGTTGATACCGTCCCTGAAGACCGGCAATGGACACCCGGTGATCGTGCCATTGATACCTTCGGCTACCTCCCCGGCAAAATCAATGGTGGCTTGCTCCAACTCGGTCGTGATGTCCATCGGGTTGTGTGGTGAAAGGCCGTCCACGTTCATGCAAGCGCTCGCACGGTATAAATTTTGAGGCAGTTGAACTGTGATGGTACGAATTCCGAGGTGTGCAGCAACAACGATGTGTGCAGCTTCATGGAAGGCCGCAGCCATGCGCTCAGTTAGATATTGGGGGCGTCCCGTGGTTATCTCGGCTGCCTCCCGCAAGGTGACGTTTGCCGCTATGTCCCATGGCTTCTTTTTGCGCAGGATTGTCAAAGGGTTGGTTGGTCGTCGGCTCATGATTTCCTCGCCTTCATCGCGACTTTGGCATCGGCTGGGTCAATGGTCGGACCAAACCAGAGCGTCAAACTTGGTTCCGAATCTCGGTAATAGCGCACGCGCTGCCATCCAAGGGCACGTAACGCGGCGGCTACTTCAAACGCACGAGCCTTCTCACGCTGCCTGCCCAACACAAGCGGCCAAATCTGGTCCATATGCAAGCCGTCGGCCAGCAATTCAGGCGGAAACTTAGCTAGGGCATCGCGCAGGCGGTCGGGCAACGGGGTCAGGCGGGCAAGGTACTTGTCACGGCGCGGGGTTGCCGACTGTGGTGCCGGTGCCGATGGCGCTGGGTCTTGTGTTGTTGTTTGGTAGGCAAGCGTTTCGAGGTAGCGCTGCACGGTGGCTTTTGGGTCTGTCTTCATGATGAACCTCCCTAGTAATAAATGGGTGTTAAAAACAGGAACAGGCGACTAGGCGATGGTGGGGGTGGTGAGCCGTCAGGGATCGTCAGGGATTTATGGCTTTTTACCCAAAGTCTTCTTACGAGGACTGCATAGAGAAAGTTACGGGAAAACCCCGAAAATCCCTGACGATCCCTGACGGAAACAGGTGCTACTTGCATCGGAACCCCCGGTAAACCTCGCGCCTGGCGCCTGATGGTTGACGACCCTCGCCGAAACCACGCTCGACCAGCGCGCGGGTCAATGATTTTTTGGCCATGCAACGCAGACCTTCATCGGCTGCCCACGTGCGGTAACGGCTATAGGCGATAGACTTTTCAACTTCTGCCGCAGGGGAAACCACACACTCGTCTGCCAGCCAGTTGGCAATGACGTCGGAGTTTTTGCGATAAGCATTGCTGGCATTGCGCACGCGAACTGCTGGTGTTAACCCGTGGGCCTTCCAGTTAAGGTGACCCTGGATCAGCCAGTTCAGAATGCCGGGCGCTTCTGCGAGAAGCTTACGTTCGAGGTCGGGGTCGCATTGCGCCGGAGTCAGCTTCAAGTCGAACGGCACCAGATCAATACGCCGCCATGTGCCTTCGTCACCTTCCTGGATGATCGGCAAGTGATTGCCACGCATCAGAACCTTGTGTGTCGGTGCAAAGCTAAACAAGTTGCCGTACAGCGCGCGCGCTGCGATGTGTTCAGTGGACACCGTGACTTTCAACATTTGGGCTGATAGCCGTGCACCAGCCTCGGTTTCATTTGCCAGCATCAAGCGTTTGCCCGGCAGGTTGGCAAGTTGCGGTGTGGCTTCGTTCGCGCTTTTGCTGGACACCATGAACATGGCGACTGGCGCAACAATCGAATAAGCACCGAAAATGAAACGTATGACATTGGCCAGCAGGGATTTGCCATTGCGTCCATCGCCATACCAGAAAAACATTTTTTCCTCATGCACCCGCCCACACAAGATGTAGCCCAACAGCCGCTGCATGTAGTCGATCCAGTCGGGGTCACCGCACGAAATCTGTTCCATAAAAAGCAGGAACAACGGACAGGTAGCGAAGGGGTCGTAGTGAACGGGCGACTGCTTCCAAAGGAGTCGCTTTGGGTCATGCGGCAGTAATTGACCACTGGGTAGGTGCACGACGCCATTGGCCACGTTGAACAGATCGAGATCGTCATCGAATTGTTCGGCACTGACGGCAACTGCAGGGTCAGATTCCGCAAGTTTTAACGCAGCGCTGATACAGCGTTCACTTTGTGCCCGGGTTGCCAGTATTTGCATTTTTTTACCTGAGGAGCTGTCTGGGTTTGCATTTAACGCGTCACCAGATAACCGTAGCAGTGCCGCAGCGCAGCGCTTCACAGCTTCAATCTGTTCACCCTTGCTGCAAGTAGCCCAGCTCCCGTATTGGTAATGTCGCCACTTGCGTAGCGCGTGGTCATAACGAAAGCCTTGTCCTTGCAACTTGACAAACACCCGCGCCAACGCAAGGTCGGTCGCGTTGGGTGCCATCTCCTCGTCATTGGCGCTGGCTGAATTTTTTGCTGCAGGGTCTGCCCAACCGCGATCCCGTGCCATTTTGAACAACGATCCAGCACCGGCCACTCTGATGCCCGCTGCCGCTTTTTCGTCACCCTTGTCAGAGGTCCAGACCTTTTCCAGTTCGGCACGGTCGTATTGGGCTGGGTCAGCCTTTGACCATTCATCAAACAATTCAAGACCAGCATCACCTAGCGCGTCCTTCACCATCCAGCCTACATCGCGCCAACTGTCATAGTCTTGAAAGTCATGAGGGTCCAGGTGGAGCAGTGCAGAGCGCACCCGATCCGGGTCTTGTGTTCCGTGGCTACGCGGCACTGATCCGACGATTTGGTTTGTTGCCGATGCGCTGACGTTTTGTGATGACCCTGCCGGATCAAAAGGGATGACGTTGCCATTGTGATGACGCGCAATTTTTAGTTGACTCACGATGTCTGCAACACGGGTTATCAATCCATCAGGGCAGATGTTTGCCAGGCCGCCACCGTGCCCAGTCAGGGCGATAAAGTTTTTGTCGCCAAAGAGTTCCAAGCATCCGGCATCACGGATGGTCTGTGCATTACCAAGTGCGATCAGATGCAGTCCTTCGCCAGATTGGGACACTTCAAGAAACGAATGAGGCTTAAGCAATTCGATGCTTGATCTTTGTGCACCATTGAAAGATAGCGCTTTGGTCTCCCTGTTGCGGCAATGGTCCACGTCTAGCGCCACGACGCCACAATCCGGAAAAAATACAATGCCAACGCCTGTATGCTGCCGTTTGCCACACCAGTCAATGGCCTGCTCAAGTGTCATGAGTTGCTTCACCAACAATGGGTCAGAAAAGCTACCGTTCAGCTTTTGACCTGAAATCCCGTAAGGCACTTTGCGAGGCTTGTCTGGGTTATCAGGGTTTGGCTCCAGTTGCCATGTGACATACATTTTTTTGTCCGCAATGTTGCTCAAACCGGCCCGTAATCCATCAGCTTTGAAGGTCACGCGTACGGCTGTGCTTACTTGCGTGAGTGCGAGTTTTTTTGACATAATTCACCTGTAATGTGTTTGCCCTGCCCTCTGTGTGGTGGGGCATTTTTTTGAAGCTAGGCCGCTACGTTTGAGTGCGCGGCGATCCATGCCGGGGCATCGGCAAACCAACAGTCGACTTCTTCGTCCCAACGTGTGAAACGTGACCCAAGCACAAGCGCAGGTTTTGGGAACTGCCCCCGTTCCATCATGTTGTACAGGTGAGATTTTGAAAATTTTCCGCGTGCCAGAATGTCTGGCAAGGCGTATAGCGCCGGGGTTTGCGGTTTAACCTTAGTTGGCACTGATTCGATGAATGCGTCCATAAAAGCCCTTTCTTGTTTCAATGGGCTTATGTTCGCGAGTTGGATTTTTTATTTAACTGGGACTGCCAACTTTCTGACTTCAGCGATGTCCTGTCGCAAAGTTCGAAGCGCTTTATCCTCAAACTGTTTTCTTGAATGCAATATTTCCGCTATGTTGGATGCAGATTTATGTGGCCAGAGGCGAATCACCTCAGTCAGTGCTGCCAAACGCTCAGCCCTGGCCAAAATTGCCTGCCTTTCAGCTTCCGGGCGCTTTCTGGCTCTAGCTGGTCGAGCCGCCTTTAACATCTGTGCGCGGTCGCGGCTGAGAGTTTCTGCATCTTGGGCAGGGTTTCCCGTGATGTCATTCTTTGAAGCATCGCCAAAGATGCCGCGACCTCGATTCAAAACGTCCGGGTTAGTTTGACTCAACAGTCTGTCGAAATCGGCACGCATTTCAGCAAGGCTACCGGATTTTGGTGGCCGCCCTCTTCCCCTTTTTTCAGCGATACCTGCCATGGTCAATACCTAAGCCAGTTTCCGCAACGGCAATATATTACTCTTGACGAGCCCTTCCAAGTGGTCGCCCCATGCCTGCATCATGGCGGCACGTTGTTTGAAATATTGGGCGTGGTTATAGGCTGCGCTCACCGCGTTTCGCTCCATGTGCGCCAGCTGCAATTCGATATGCTGGTGGTCGAACCCCTGTTCATGCAGGATCGTCGAGGCCACCCCCCGAAAACCATGCCCGGTCATCTTGCCTTTGTATCCCATGCGATCCAGCGCCCCCAGGATCGTATTGTTACTCATGGGCTTGGCATGATCACGTTCTCCCGGAAACAAAAGCTCCCTGCCCCCGGTAACGCCGAGCAACACCTGTAGCACCTGCACCGCCTGTGTAGATAGCGGCACGATGTGGGGCGTTTTCATCTTCATGCGCGACGCTGGAATATCCCAGCGCCCTGCTTCTAGGTCAAATTCATCCCAGCGCGCGCCGATCAGTTCACCCGTGCGAACGAACGTCAACGCCATCAGCTTGATAGCCAGCCGGGTGATCGGTGTGCCTTGATAGCCTTCGATCTTGCGTAACAGGTCGGGCAGTTCTCGGGCATCTATGCGTGCGTAGTTCTCTTTTTTCCTTGGTGTCAGCACATCTGTTGGCTTGATGTCTGTCGCCGGGTTACGGGTAGCGCCGCCGATACCGTGTGCAATGGCATAGCGGAAAATTTGGCCGGTCATCTGCAAACACCGCTTAGCAATATCCAGCGCGCCCCGTGCCTCTATCGCCTTGACCATGCGCACCAATTCAGGGGCGGCAATGTCAGCGATCGGCCGTGCACCGATGGCCGGGAATACGTCAGCTTCCAGGCGCGCCAGCACGTAATCTGCATGACGGGCGTTCTTTGGCCCTTTCCAGTGGGCGTACCACTGCCGGGCCACTGACTCGAACGAATGCGCAGATGCTGCCATGCGTGCCAGCTTTGCGCCTTTGCGCGCCTGCATGGGGTCCGTGCCTGCTGACAAGAGCTTTTTGGCGTCATCACGCGCTTGTCGGGCATCAGCCAAGCTCACCGCTGGGTAAGTGCCAAGGCCCATAGTCTTCTGCTTGCCGTCAAATCGGTAAGCCCAACGCCACAATTTCCCGCCCGTGGTGGCAACATGCAGTTGCAAACCGCCACCGTCAGACAACTTTTGCAGCTTGTCCGTGGCTTTGACTTTTTTGATCTGGGTGTCACTGAGCGGCATAGAACCCCCTTAAAGCGTGCACTTCTGAAAATACCAACAACCGTCATACCAACAACCAACAGAAGTACCAACAATAATCCGTGGCTTTAAGAATACCAAAAAATACGTATAGACGCAAAAAAACCCCGCTACGCTAGGCATAACGGGGTTCTTAGGGTGTTTCAGTGGCCTGTTAAGGACCAACAAAAACACAGTTTTGGCGGAATCGGAGGGATTCGAACCCTCGATGAGGCTCTACACCCCATACTCCCTTAGCAGGGGAGCACCTTCGGCCACTCGGTCACGATTCCTGAAAATCAGAGCCGCGATTATGGCACGACTTTGAGGCGTTTATCAGGCTGGCGCCTGATCCAGGCCAAAAGCTTTGTGCAACGCCTTCACCGCGAGCTCCATGTACTTCTCGTCGATCACCACCGAGGTCTTGATCTCGCTGGTGGAAATCATCTGGATGTTGATGCCTTCTTCACTGAGCACGCGGAACATGGTGCTGGCCACGCCCACATGGCTGCGCATGCCGATGCCGACGATCGACACCTTGCAGATCTTGGTGTCGCCCAGGACGTCCTGTGCGCCAAGACTCGGCACCACTT